>NZ_AP018268.1:0-1177925 GCF_002368435.1 Kalymmatonema gypsitolerans NIES-4073 | reverse complement strand
TTCGACTTAGACTTTATTGTTAGCGTTGCGAAGAAAACTCCAACCAAGGCAAGGTTTAGTAAAGAAAGATAAGGTTATACAAACACCACCTGCAACTGCTTCTAAAGCTTCATCAGATAATTCTTCAGCAATCGGTGTGATTTGTTCTTGCTCAAACTCCGTGCTATTGTTTATTGCTTCAGAGATGACATTTTTCAGTTCATCTTGCATTTTTCTGTCTCCTATGTACTTATGTGTTTCTATCATTTTTTGATTTATAGTACTAATTTAAAGCTCTAAAAACTAAAGCGTCAATTTGATTTCTTTAGAAGACTTTCAAAAAAAATATGAGTCATAGAATGAACAAAAAAAATTACTACAGTAAAAAAAAAGCTTAAAAGAATAACCTTTTAAGCCTAAATTGGTGTTCATTATCGTATTTAATAATTCGTTGGCGTCAATCTAAGATTGGCACCTACCAGAATAGCGAAAAAAAATCAAGCGTCAATTTTAATTTTTTAGTAATAAACCTTTAAAAATAGGAGCTATAAAAAAAGTCACAACATCTAAAAAATTTGTTGTCTAACCTAAAGAAATTGAATTGTACTTACCATATTGGATTTTTTACTCTAATTATCAGTACGGGAAATTTTTGAATTTAAATCATATAGGATATAAATAGATGGAAGTCTCACAACAAGATTTACTTAAAATTGTTGAGCAAGCTAGTACACTCTCTGAAAGATTGGGCGATGCCTTACCGCAAGCTGCTCCGCGTCTACGCTTCGTCCCCAATGAAGCTCAAGACAACGATAAGTTAATTATGTCCCGATTGAAAACCTGGTGTCAGGTTGTCGCACAAGGAAACCCAGACAAGTTAGCGAAACGCTTGGTTTGGGATGATTTAGATTCTGGTGCTCTCGTTAGGGTTCTTGGTTCAGTCCGCCTTGCGGATACGCTACAACTCCCTGTTTGGGCAGAAACTTTGAGGGACGCTTTGCAAATTGATTCGGACACAGCGTATGCAAGTAGCAATCGTTCTCTAGAAACTGAAAAACCAATTCCTTTTGAAGAAGTGTATCTGCCTTTTATTCACGTAGCGCGGCAGAAACTCTTTGCACAGCTCGATGCTAGTGAGCAACTGCTGTCCGAAGCAGCCCACATTAGTCTGGAACGTCAATTGTTATTGCAGTTAGCATCTCTTTGCGCTCAATCGCTACAGTTCGAGTTTTCGCAATTTAAAGCGCTAAAGCAATCCATTCCCTCTTCTTTGGTAGAACAACAGAATCATCCTAGTCAGCAATACCAAAACTTTATCAAAGACTTAAAAACTGGAGGTCTGTTATCCTTTTTTCAGAAGTATACCGTCTTAGCACGGCTCGTAGCTACGGCAGTTGATTTCTGGGTAGAGGGCAAAAGGGAATTTCTTCAACGATTAGCATCAGACTTACCAACGATTCAGCAAATTTACCAACAAAATACAGATCAGGTTGTTGCAATCCAGTTGAATCTCTCAGATCCTCATAATAGAGGGCGTTCCGTAGTAGCTATGACCTTTGCTTCTGGGTTAAAGCTGATATATAAACCTAGGGGTTTAGCCTTGGAAGCAGCATATTCTCAGTTACTTGCCTGGTGTAATCAACACAAAGCTCCACTACCGTTCAAAATACTCAAAGTTGTTGATCGGACAACCTATGGGTGGATGGAGTATGTAGAGCATTTGCCCTGTGAAGATCAAGCAGCTGGACAACGATATTATCAGCGTGTCGGGATGCTTTTGTGTCTACTCTACTTGCTGCAAGGTAATGATTGCCATAAAGAAAATCTTATCGCCAGTGAAGAACATCCCGTGCTGATAGATTTAGAAACCCTTTTGCATCCCCGCGCTCGCGATGTTAATCCTACAGAGCAAGTGGGGGCGCAATCTCTGGCGGGTGAGCAATTTTTTGAAGATTCAGTGCTGCGGACTGGACTATTGCCAAGATGGGAATTTGGCGCAGATGGAGGCAAGGCTCACGACATTAGTGGTTTGGGGGGATTTGGCGAGCAGGAATCGCCTCTTAGCATACTAAAGTGGCAGAACATCAACACCGACAACATGGCACTGGAGTATGAGTCTGATACGATACCACCTACAGCCAATATACCTGTTGTCAATGGCATTGCCCTATTACCTAACGATTACGTTAATGAAATCGTAGATGGTTTTCGGCAAATGTATCAGTTCCTGTTGGAACGGCGAGAAGCCCTTCTGGCACCTGATAGTCCTTTAGCTGCCCTAGCTCATCAAAGAGTACGATTTTTATTCCGTAATACCCAAGTTTACGGTCATGTTCTGGATAAAGCCCTCCACCCAAAAGTTCTACAACATGGTGTAGACCGCAGTATTGAACTTGATATGCTGAGTCGGGCGTTTTTGGCTGCACAAGAAAAACCCTCTATCTGGTCACTGCTCGCAGTAGAAGTACAAGCAATGGAACAAATGGATATTCCTTATTTCTTTGCTGACTCAAGCAGTGATGCACTGACAATCAATTCTAACTTGATTGTTGAGGGGTATTTTAAAGAACCTAGTTATGATCGAATGATTTCTCGTCTAAGGCAACTTAATGATACAGATTTGGCTCAACAGATTGCAATTATTCGAGGTTCTTTTTACTCGCGGGTTGCTCAAGGAATGACTAGTACCCTACCCACTGAGCTTACTAGTGCTAGTCTAAATCTCGATGCAACGGGTCCCTTGACACCAGCACAACTGGTGCAGGAGGCAGTAGAGATTGCTAAAGAATTACAACAACGAGCCATTTATGCCGCTAACGGTAGCGTGACTTGGATTGGTATGGGATACCTCCCCAAGGCAGAACGGATGCAACTTCAGCCATTAAGCGATGGTTTGTACGACGGTGTTTGTGGAGTCTCGTTATTTTTAGCGGCGTTAGCAAAGATTACTGGTGATGCAGGATTTCGAGATTTAGCGCTGAGCGCCTTGCAAGACCTAAGAAAAACCTTGCAGCAGACAGACCCGAACTTTCAACGTAAAATGAGCAAGCAAATCGGTATCGGTGGAGGTATTGGATTAGGTTCTATTATTTATACCTTGGTACAAGTCAGTCAGTTTTTGGATGAACCAGAACTTCTTGATACTGCAAGCCTTGCAGCCTCGCTGATCAGCCAAGAAAGTATTACGAGCGATCGCCAATTTGACACGATAGCAGGCGCAGCAGGGGCAATACTAGGTTTACTAACTTTATACCAAGCAAAGCCAAATCCAGCCATTCTCGATCAAGCCCAAGCCTTAGGTTATCACCTGCTAAATAACCGCACCAAGAGCGAGACTGGATTGCGAGCTTGGGCAACTTTGGAAGACAAGTTAGCAACGGGAATTTCTCATGGTGCAGCGGGCATTGCCTACGCCTTACTGCGATTGTACAAAACTACGCAAGACCCCGTTTTTCTAGAAGCAGCAGAAGAAGCGATCGCCTATGAACGCAGCGTCTTCTCACCGACTGACGGCAACTGGCCAGATGTGCGAAATTTTTCTCTCAATAAGAGTAAACTATCGTTTATGACGAGTTGGTGTCATGGTGCTCCTGGCATTGGTTTAGCCCGTTTGGGAAGTCTGCCCATACTTGATACAGCAGAAATTCGCCAAGAAATTGCAGTCGCCATCAACACGACTCAGCAATTTGGTTTACACAACATCGACCATCTGTGTTGCGGTAACTTTGGCAGAATGGAGGTGCTATTAGTAGGAGCCAGCAAGCTATCGCGTCCGGATCTGTTGAATACTGTCCAAAAACAGGCAGCACAGGTTGTCGCAAGGGCAAAACAAGTTGGTAGTTTTTATCTGTTTTCCGAACTTTCCGGAGATATTTACAACCCTGGTTTGTTTCAAGGCACCTCTGGGATCGGTTATGAACTACTACGGTTAGCATATCCGGAATCGCTTCCTTCAGTATTGTTGTGGGAGTAAACAGCGATCGTTTCGCGCCTTATATGTAGAGACGTAGCATGCTACGTCTCTACACAGGTGATCTTGCTTACAGATCATCTTATTAGCAACCGAATTGGCTTTTATGTACAAAGTCCAACCCAAAGAATTGCGAGTCTGACCGAAACATTGTGCATTGTTGTCGCTGCTTACTTTCCTTATGCTGTTGCTATGAATCACTGGCTAAAAACTCAATCCCATCCTATCCGCTTTTTGCTTTACTTGGAATGGGGGTTGCTCTTGATCGCAATCACTCTTTGGGCGGCTCCCTCTGCGAGTATCGCCTTCTCCTTGGCAGACGCTACCGCAAACGGCACTCCCCAAGGGGCGATTGCCCAAGGGGCAGTGGCAAAGCCAATCGCGGCTATCTCCCTAGAGCCTCTGTTAGTGCCCCAACTATGGCTTCCCAAAGCACTCGAACTGCTCATCCTGGCTGTGTTTGCATTGATCGGTGGCATATTACCGAGTGGTAGATTTGCTGCCAAAATGCTGTACATTGGCATACAGTTCAGTTTAGTTTTGGCATGGCTGGCTTTAAGTGGACAGTTGTGGCTGTTGCCAGTTCTGTTGGTAATCGTCATGATTCGCAGTTGCTTTTTGTTACCATTGCTTGGGCGTTGGGCAATGGCAGGGTTTGTTTTGGCAATTATGTTACTCGCAAGAGTGCAACAGCTTGACAGTAGTCACAGATCTGCGTTGTTCAATCAGTCCCCACAACATTGGTTGAGCCAGTGGAGTGATATTTTCTGGTTTGGCATTGTGCTGTTGCTACTGATGCAGTTGATGCAGTACGTGCTGGTGGTGCAACAGATGCAACAGCAACTAGCGCGTGAGCAACAACAATGGCGAAAGTATAACAAACAACACGAGGAACTCACCGCACTCCAAGCACACCACCGCGTCGCTTATGAAAGCTATGACGCGTTGGGACACGCGTTGATTGCCATCAATATTCAGTTACAAACCGCGCTAAAACTCTGGTCTATCGACCCTAGTCAAGCGCAAAAGTTTTTGGCACAAGCCCAACGCTTAGGAGTCACGACCATGCAAGAGATTCGCAATTCTGTTCGTGTACTACGCATCCATAGTGTACCACCACGAGCAGAACTGTCCTGTGAAACGAAAGATCAAGACACCTCTGAAAATAAGGCAGAAGGCACTTATGTTGAAGGGGTGAGGGCTTGTTAAAACTTGTTAGAACTCGTTCCAAGTCTCTGACTTGGAATGCCTTAAGTGAGACTCTGTCTCACGATCACACAGCTGCTAGAGGCACAGCCTCCAATAATGCATTATATCATGTTCGGCTAATTAGTTATGATGCCCACGTTGACTGCACCCCACACGCCAGTCGCCTGCTGTCGGGAAACCCTCCTGCATAGCGCTGGCTCCCCTTTATCCCCTCCCCCTTCGGGTATCTCCTGAGCCCTTCGGGCACGGCTTGAGGCCGAACGGAGACGCTACGCGAACGCCAGTCGCCTACGGCGGGAAACCCGCCTGCAGCGCGCTTACTCACCGCAAGCGGGGAGGGGACGTGAAGCGTAGCTTTACGGGGGTGGGGTTCTTCAGCAATGATAAGTAATCAACCGAACCTGATATTACCATGCAGAGCATGGTAACAAGGAAAAAGCTCTCCAGCACTAGTTTTCGCCTTAAGTTGACACGCTTTGGGCTAGACGAAAAATTTAATGTTATTTAAGCACTAAGTATGAGCCGCAAAGTGCTTTATTTTTGATAAAAAGCCCATAATAAAATGTAACTTTATTTCGATGTTTTGTGCTTAATCGTGGTTTATACGGATACGTGCAAGATATCAGGTAGTAGGTTTTTTGATACGTTGATAACAATAGCTGCGACCTGTTTTGACCTTAGTCGTAGCTATTTTTACCTATTGACTTAACTTTAGTCGAAGGGAATGTGTCTATTTGGTTGTAGGATTCAAGACGTTTTTCAGATGTTTGTGACTGGTTGAATCTCTACGATGAATACAGTTCCTAAAAAGATGAAAAAGTTGTATTAAATCAGTGAACAGTACCAGCCGCAGTGACGCTTTCTCGGGCTGGTGGGGGATTTAAACCCGCCACCAACGCTTATGCCTACGGCACGTCTCTTGACGAACGGTGCACAGGAGTGTGGTGTTTCCCCCAGCGATAAAACTGATAACTGGTAACTGATAACTGATAACTGGTAACTGTTAAACCTATACCCTACTGGTAATACAACTGAAGAAAAAATAAGGATCAACTTTTATCTAAAAGGAGCGATCGCTTACCTTAACATCGGTAGGACATTTTCCTATAGATAAAAATAAAAAAAGCAATGAGAGGTCATTCTAAGCTTGCTACAAAATTCACCTTGCTCCTTTCGCTAGTTTTTATAGGCGCTATCTTAATGAGTGGTTTTGCTTTATCAAAGGCACTTGAGCAAAGAGCTGAAGATGAAATAAATTATCGGGGGCAGATTCTCATACAAATGATAAATTCAGTAAGAGAGTATAGTGCTACCCACATAACTACTCTATTAGCACCTAACTTAGAAAAACAAGAAAATTTTATTCCCGAAAGCATACCAAGTTTTGCCGCTAGAGAGGTGTTTGAGAATCTACGCAAAAATAAAGAATATACAGATTACTTTTACAAAGACGCTACACTCAACCCCACAAATACAAGGGATAAAGCTGACGAATTTGAGACCCAACTTATAGAGCAATTTCGTAACAAATCAGACTTGAAAATTTTATCAGGTTTTCGGAATTTGTATGGAAACGAATTGTTTTATAGCGCCCGTCCTTTTGCTGTTAAAGATTCAAGTTGTCTTCGCTGCCATGGCACTCCAGAAACAGCCCCTAAGAATCATTTAGAAACCTATGGAACAGAAAACGGTATGGGGTGGAAGCTGAATGAAATTATTGCGACTCAAATTGTTTATTTTCCTGTAAGTGAAGTTTTTGATAGAGTTTCTCAAGCTTTTTTCTTATTTATCGCAATTTTCATCGGTATTTTTACCCTGGTCATTCTTACATTTAATTATCTGCTAAAGCGAAACGTTATCCAACCCCTCAAACCAATGGCGCAACTGGCTCAAAAAATTAGTACAGATACATTTGTTTATAACCAGACTGAGATGTTTGAACTCAGAAGCTTGGTGGCGATCGCTAAGCGCACCGACGAGTTAGGACAGTTGGGACAAGTTTTCCTGAGAATGGTTCATGAAGTCTACACTCGTGAGCAACGCTTGAAAAAACAGATGCAAGAACTCAGCATCCAGATTGACGAAACCAAGAGAACTCGTCAAGTGGCTGAAATCATTGATGCGGAATACTTTCAAAATTTAAGTGTACAGGCAAAAGAAATTAGAAAAAAATGGGCAGAGTCCGATTCCTCAGCAGCCCCATAGCTAGAAGCCAGGGACTTTGAGTAGCCCTGTATCCTAAATGCTAAGTTGGACTGGTTTAACCAGTCCAATCAAACTACTGAGATACGAAATGCTTTGATTTCACTTGACTCTTATCTTTGGGAATACATTATGTCTAAAATTGTATCCGTTCATTCATTCCGTGGTGGAACTGGTAAATCAAACGTAACTGCTAATCTAGCAACTATAATCGCTCGCTCTGGACAACGGGTTGGCATTGTCGATACCGATATCCAATCGCCTGGAATCCACGTTCTTTTTGGTCTCAATGAGGAAAAGATACGCTACACTCTGAATGATTATCTGTGGGGACGCTGTGCCATTGAAGATGCAGCCTACGATGTCACCCCACTTCTCAAGACGAGCCACAAAGGCGCTGCGATCAGGGGTAGTATTTATCTGATTCCCTCCAGTATCAAGACTGGCGAGATATCCCGGATACTGCGTGAGGGATACGACGCACGCCTGCTTAACGAGGGTTTGGGCAATCTCAGCCGCCGTTTGAAACTGGATTACTTGTTGATTGATACTCACCCTGGTATTAACGAAGAAACGCTGCTCTCTATCATTCTTTCCAATGTCCTAGTCATTATCTTGCGTCCAGACCACCAGGACTACCAGGGTACAGCTGTCACTATAGATGTTGCTCGCAAATTAGAGGTGCCTAAAATGCTGTTGGTGGTTAACAAAGTACTGCCAACTATCAACTTTGGGGTTTTAGAGCAACAGGTGCAAAGAACTTACAACACAACTGTGGCTAGCATTCTACCTGTGTGTGAAGAGATGTTTCAACTGGGTAGCAGCGATGTTTTCTCTCTGTGCTACCCGAATCATCCTTGGACGCAGGGCGTGAGTGCGATCGCAAAGCACATCGTTCAGAACAAAATAACAAGTTTATTCGGGCAGAATGGTTATCTAAAATTTTGACCTTTTTGTATCCCCAAATTAAAAATGTCTCGGCGGTGCTGCATCTGCTCATTTCTCCTCTGAAATTCGAGCGTATACGGCCTGCTGAATCGCTTAAGATCCTGTGTTTCCTTCAGCTCGTCCTTAAGGTTGACATTAAAACTTTGAATTTGCTGGTTAATACGTGTTCGTAGTATTTTCTCTTGGTCTGATCCAGTTGTTTTTGGTTGTGCCAACACAGTGGCAGGTGTAAGAGCCAAAGACATTGCGAATAATACTGCTGCTACCCTCATTCTTGCCACCCTGATTCGCGTCTTTTCATTGTAGCTAAAAGCTTTTGTGTGAGGCTTATAGGGCATTGCTCAAGAGGCATATTTTTGGGTTTATCTTTGGATACATCTTGAGGGGAGCGGTTTTTTGAAATGTAGCGTCATTGTTGCTCTGATAGCCAGTGCACTCACAGGCTAACTCGGTTGTTGCTGCCAGCCATTCATTAAATTGTTCTAAAATAACTCCTCACTTCTGGGGGACGGGGAAATAATGAAAAGATGCGTCCTCATGAAAGCAGGCATGACACGGAGATAAAAAAGTGCAAATCATTAAGCGCAATGTCGAGTTGAGAGTAGATGACAGTTTGATGCGTGTCTATGTAGCGGCTCCCAAAACAGCAGGACTTTACCCAGGTATTGTGTTCTATAGTGATATTTATCAGTTAGGTGGTCCCATGATTCGTCTGGCTAACTACTTAGCAGGATATGGCTACGTAGTGGCAGCCCCAGAAATTTTTCATCGCATTGAGCCAATTGGTTTAGTTATTGAACCAGACGATCTAGGTCGGATGCGGGGCAATGACGATGCTCGTCGAACTGCGATCGCTGATTATGATGCCGATTGCCGTGCTGTGATTGAATTTCTTAAAGCAGAAAGTTCTGTTTCTCCAGGTCAAATAGGCACTCTAGGCTTTTGTATTGGTGGGCACTTAGCTTTCCGTGCAGCATTCATGAGCGAAATTAAGGCTTCCGTGTGCTGCTACCCGACTGGCATTCCCAGTGGCAAGTTGGGGCAGGGGGTAGCTGATACAATCCATCGGGTGAGTGAAATCAAAGGCGAGATGCTAATAGTGTTCGGTACACTCGACCCTCACATCCCAGACTCGGATCGGCAAACCATAATTACAGCTCTCTCGAATGCTAATGTACCTCACAAAGTTCTCTTTTATGAAGCAGAGCATACTTTTATGCGTGACGATGGTTATCGCTACGATTCTGCTGCTACGACCTCTGCTTGGGCTGAAATAAAAGCTTTCTTGGAACGTATATTTCCTAACTGAAGAAATGTGACTCCCAACAGTTATCACCATACAAACCCTTGACTGCCATTAGGAGTGAACCGGATATAGCATCTGTGTGTTTTTGTTGCTTGCCAAGCCCCCTTAAAACAGTGAACAGTACCAGCCGCAGTAACGCCTGCTATGCTGGGGAATTTAAACGCGCCACCAACGCTTATGCCTACGGCACGTCTCTTGACGAACGGTGCTCTTGGTGGGGGACTTAAACCCTGCGGATGAAACTGATAACTGATAACTGATAACTGGTAACTGTTAAATCACCCAAGCAGGCAGAGGAACTGCCCAAAGTCATGCACTGGCTGGTGGGATGCTGCGGGGTGTTGTAACCGAATACTGTTACCTAGTTCGGAGAGAAGGCTCCCGCCATACTGTACACAGGAAAGCGGCGAGATGAATTGACGGTCAAAGCCGAGACGCACCTTAACCAATTTTCTGTGTAACAGAAACAGGGCGGGGTGCAGTCGAGGTTTTGACAATCTCTGTCTTCGTGGGAACAAGCGAGTTATTATCGCTGTCTTACCATACATAAGTCGTGGTAAGATTGCCTCATGATAGTATACGAAGCCAAGTTGGAAGGAACAGATAGCCAGTATCGCAAGCTCGATGAAGCTTTGCGGACTGGTTTGTTTGTTCGTAACGCTTGTCTTCGCTACTGGATGGACGGTCACGCCAAAACCAGGAATGACCTCTCGGCTTATTGCAAAGTTCTTTCTGACAATCCCGATTTCCCTTGGGTCAGGAAGCTAAACTCGATGGCTCGTCAGGCTATGTCTGAAAGAACTTGGGCTGCGATATCTCGCTTTTTTGATAACTGCAAAGCGAAAAAACCAGGTAAAAAGGGATACCCAAGATTTAAGCGCCTTCAAACCAACGTGTCTGTGGAATATAAAACGACGGGATGGAAACTCTCTGAAGATAGGCGCTTTATCACTTTCACTGATGGCTTTGAAGCTGATCAGTTTAAGTTGTGGGGAACTCGTGACCTGCACTTTTATCAAATTTCGCAGATCAAGCGAGTCAGAGTTGTGCGTCGTGCAGATGGATATTATGCTCAATTCTGCATTGACTATGACCGCAGAGAAAAACGGGAGCCTACCTTTAAGACTGTTGGCGTAGATGTTGGGCTGAACCATTTCTACACCGACTCTAACGGGGAAACAGTTGCCAATCCGCGTCATCTCCGTAAAAGTGAGAAGTCGTTGAAACGGTTGCAACGTCGTTTGTCTAAGACTCAATTTGGTTCCAAAAATAGAGCTAAGTTTAGAAACAAGCTTGCTCGTAAACACCTTAAGGTGACTCGCCAGCGTAAAGACTTTGCTGTAAAAACGGCAAGGTGCGTAGTGATGTCTAACGACCTCGTGGCGTATGAGGACTTGAAGGTGCGGAATATGGTGAGGAATAGACACCTCGCCAAATCGATTTCTGATGCAGCGTGGACTCAGTTCCGTACATGGGTTGAGTACTTTGGTAAAGTATTTGGTGTGGTTACAGTCGCTGTTCCACCCCACTACACATCCCAGAATTGTTCCAATTGTGGGAAAGTTGTCAAGAAAACTCTTAGCACTAGAACACATACTTGTCACCATTGCGGACATACCCAAGATAGGGACGCTAACGCTGCACGAAATATACTAGAAAAAGCATTAAGTACGGTGGGTCACATCGGAACTAACGCCTCTGGAGAGAACGACCTCTGCTTGGGTGAGGGAACTCCTCCAAGTAAGCCGACTCACAGAAAGAGGAAGCCCAAAGAGCAATCTTTGGAATCCCCCGCTATACTCGGTACTCCGAGTTAGCGGTGGGAGGATGTCAAGCAGATACTTTTTTCACGTTCTCAAGCTGGTTGACTTTATCCCACCAAGTCCGCAATTTCGGAGTTTGAGCAGTAGTTGCCTCAAACTCTGGAGTCTGGGAAAGGTAGATGAAGATGGGAATCAGGTAGAAATCGGCAATGCTCAATTCGCTGCCGAGCAGATACGGGCTAGCAACAGCTAGTGACTCGATTGCCTTTAGCGCCGTTTGTGCAGGCGCGACAGCATTTTTCACTTTTTCCTCATCTGCTTTGCCACCCTGAGTTGGTACAATCAGACGCTGAACCACAATTGTGCCAATCGCAGGGGCATAGAGATAGCTATCAATAATCGCCATAATCTGGCGCATCCGAGCCTGGAGCATTGGATCAGATGGGCTGAATTTGTGCTCGGCTAAAACGGTGTCGAGGTACTCGGTAATTGCACCGGTTTCGTAAAGCAGTTGCCCATCCACTTCGAGTGTCGGCACTTTGCCAAAAGGATTCTTGGCGAGGTACTCTGCCGACTGGTTTTCCCCATTGAAGATATCAACTCCTTTGAGGGTATAGTCTACACCTGCTTCCTCTAGCAGCAACCGGACGGTACGGACATAAGTACTGGCAGGGGTTCCATAAACGGTGAGCTTTACCATTATTTTTAGGTTCTCAATTAAAAATCCAACAGTAACAAGCATACTCTGTTAATAGATGCGATCGCTTTCACTGACTTAGCTGATTCGGTCATTCATCCCACGTCTCACCCAGAGGGGAGCGTGGGATGAATGACCGGGTACTCAAGGTACGTAAAGCGACCTATTTTCTACGTCGTTAGAAGAGGGAATGGGGACAGTGCCTTGAGTACCAATCTCCGTGTTGGGCAACCTGTCAACAAGCGTCTTCGACAATTTGAGTAACCGTTTTATCCTTACTTGCTGCATATAGTCTCAATTTGTTTAATCTTCGTTCTGACATCCGCACATTTAATCTAGTTATCTTCATTAATAACTACCCAATGTTATTACACTTATGCTAACATAAAGAAGTGATGGCCAAGCCTAAAATGCTGTCCACACATCTGTACCTAGACAACTGAAGATAGGGGGTTTTACCGGGAAGTGCGGCTCAATTGTGCTATTAATAGCCGACTACTGCCTCCGGTATGTAAAATCTTCAAGGAACGTAGGTGAATGGTTTTTTCAATCATTCAAGTCGGGAGGGACACGTGCCTGACTATAAACTGCGGTAGTGGGAAACAGATGGAGTACCACGAACGAATTTCTGCAAGGATAATTTCCGGCAGAAGCCTACACTGTACATTTATGTCAGTGTAGGAGTGTCACGTCAAAGCATTTGCCGAGCTATAAGCTGAGCAAACAGCCCCTGTTGATTTGCGAGTTGCTCAAAACTGCCCTGCTGCACAACCCTACCGCCTTGGAGCACATAAATACGGTTAGCATTACGGATTGTGCTGAGTCGGTGAGCGATCGCGATTCGGGTCACCTGTAGCCGCTCTAAGCTTTGACTGACAATAGCCTGTGTTCTGTTATCTAGGGCACTCGTGGCTTCGTCAAACAGCAAAATCCGGGGTTTCAACACCAGTGCGCGAGCAATCAACAGCCGTTGCCGTTGCCCCCCAGAGAGATTGCTACCCCCTTCACTGACTACAGTGTGCATACCCATCGGCATAGCATCGATATCATCCGCCAAGCCTGAGGCTCGCGCAGCTTCCCAAGCTTCATCCATAGTAATCAGGGCACCGCTGGCAATGTTCTCGAAGATGGAACCTGACATCATTCGGCTATTTTGCATCACAACACCTAATTGTCGGCGCACAGCGTGGACGTCCAGCCCAGCCAAGTCTTGCCCATCGTAGTAAATAGTGCCAGATTCAGGGAAGTCAAATCCCAGTAGTAAACGCAAAAGAGTAGATTTGCCGCTTCCAGAAGGTCCGACAATGGCAATAAACTCTCCCGGCTCAGCCCGGATAGTCACATCATCAAGCGTCAGGGGTCCATCATCTCGATAGCGGAAAACCACATGGTCTACAACCAGCCTGCCCGATAATCTACCAGGATCAGTCTTACTGGAATTTAATTCTGGTGCGGCTAAAAGAATTGGTTCAGCCCGA
Source organism: Kalymmatonema gypsitolerans NIES-4073 (assembly GCF_002368435.1). Classification (GTDB taxonomy): domain Bacteria; phylum Cyanobacteriota; class Cyanobacteriia; order Cyanobacteriales; family Nostocaceae; genus Kalymmatonema; species Kalymmatonema gypsitolerans. Next base: position 1,164,373 of record NZ_AP018268.1, on the reverse strand, counting down.
TTCCACAAAGGCAAGACTTGCAAAACGTCCACAATCGTGCTACTCAAGCTGGTTGCTCCACTAATAAAGGTGCCATAAGCGACGTTAAACGCTAAGAAGGTGCCAATAGACAAGCCTCCTCCTGGAACCTGGGATTTTTGCAGCAAACTCGTAGCAAACCAGAAGAGGGCGGCATTCGTTAAAGGTGGCAGCACCTTGTTGATAACGGTGAGGATGTCTTCAATCCCTTGGGTACTGAGCATCAATTTTAGCTGCTGACTATAGTGTTTGCCCCAATAGGCAAATGCCCGTGCCTCAGCTACGGCGACTCGCAGTTTAGCAACTCCATTAATCAGCTGCACCATCACTCCAAAAATCTCTCCTTCTATCTCCAGCATAGGACGAACCTGACGCAGAGTCAGGATGCCAGAGACGATGGTGACGGCAATATTCACAATAGCTACAACACAGGCTATCAGAGCGAGTGAAACATTATAGTAAAATAGCAATCCCAGGTTGAGTAACGAAAAAAGGCTTGAGAAGATGGTTTTTAAAACAGTACTACTCAGTTTCTCTCGGATCTGAGTGATAGCATTCACCCGAGAATTCAGGTCACCAGTTGAGTAGGAGCGAAAAAACGACGCCTTGAGGTTCAACAGCCGATCCCACACCGCCGCTTGAGTGGAGGAGTCTGCAAAGGTTTCCAACCTGATGATGGCAAACGCTTGGGTGAGTTGAAAGATAGCTCCCCCCAAGGCAGCAGCTAACAAACCTAAAGCGATTTGCAGCAGCAATTCCCGCTTAGCATCCGGGATGGCGTTGTCCATGAGAATGGCGGTGGCAGTTGGGGTGAGCATCCCCAGCAGGGTGGTAACAATTCCAGTCAATAAGATGACAATGAGCTCCTTGAAGTGACCCCGTAGCGCGAACTTAAGCAAATCTAAGGTTTTGAGTTTTTTATCAGGCAAAGGGCGATAAAATATATACGCAGTCGGGTCCAGCTTTGGTGCTTTGCGAGCATTCACAGGGATGCGAGTCCGCGACTGTGGGTCGAAAATCTGATAGGTGCTGTTAGATACTGGCAATAGGGCGACTGGACGGTTGTCTTCCACAGTGTAGGCAAGCATTGGACCGGAATCCTTTTTCCACCACTGATCAGTCAATGCAATCCGACGCATCCGTATTTGAGAAGCGCGGGCGATCGCCTCTAGGGGATCTTGAACGCGTTTGAGGTCTTCCGATTTAGCTGGGGGACGAATCGTAATCCCCAACGCTCGCCCCACTGCACCAGCAGCGATCAGTACGGCTTGGTCTGGGTCACTGGTAGTCGGTGTCACCACTGGGGAAAAGACTGTTTTCCGTGGTTGCAGTACGGATGACAGTTCTCCTAATGTCTCCTCCATCACCTGATAATTGAGACGTTCCCTTTCCTCAAACCTACGTAATTCTGCAAACACCTCCCGCTGTTCCAACATCTCAATGCAGCCGAGAAAATAAGTTGCAAGCAAAGTCAAACTGTCTATTAAGGTATCCACATCTCGAATTGCAGACGTATTCACACTTGATAGCTCAACTGTTTCCCCAGCTTGCAACCACATACAACTATCCAAGGGCAAGATTCCATCTCCAAGGCAGAGCGGCAGTTCTTCAAACCCCATCCATCTGGCATACCCTTGCTGGATTTGCACCCAGGATACGGTGCCTTGCTGAGGCTGGAAGATATCACCAGTGCCTAAGGAGAAGTAGTTGATACCCTCAAGTTGCGCTGGAAGCGTGGGAGGGGTAAAGTCGGAGAGTACCGAGCCTAGTTGATGAATCCAGTTCTCTAACAGAACCGTTGCGTTGCGATGACCATCGCCTTTTAAAGCGCTGGGTTGCGCCCAATCGTCGTTAGCAATCGACTTGCTAAAGTCTTCTATTGACACCCTAATGAGTTCTGTCTCCTCCATCGACACCGCCAGAATCTGACGCACCTCATCCTGCGAACTGAGTGCTGTTGAGAACATTGCTTCCCCAGAGCCTATGCTAAATAGATAACGGCGTGAACCCTCTGGGATACCATGTTTGACCTTGATAGCAAATAGTGCCAATGAACCAGATTTCACCACCCAAACCGTCTGCGGATCATCTAGAATTATCGGTTCATTGCCTTGAAAAATATACTGTTGTCCCTGTTGAATTACGGTTATAGTTTGCTGTAACATTTTCGTTATTTTAAATTTTGACTTTCTTAAAACAGTGAACAGCTACCTACGCAGTGACGCCTGCGGGCTGGTGGGGGATTTAAAAGAGCCACCAACGCTTATGCCTACGGCACGTCTCTTGACGAACGGTGCTCGGGGGTGGGGGACTTAAACATGCAAAGGATGAAACTGATAACTGATAACTGATAACTGGTAACTGTTAAAGCGCTTCGCCCTCGCTGCGGATCAATTGCAAGTATGTCCCCTCGACCTGCTTTAATTCTTCATGGCTTCCTCGTTGAACCACCTTACCGTGTTCGAGGACAATAATTTCATCACAATCCCGGATGGTACTTAGGCGATGCGCCACGATAATGCAAGTACATCCTCGTTGGCGGAGTCTACGGTCAATGAATTTTTCCGTTTCGGTATCAAGAGCGCTGGTGGCTTCATCCATCACTAGGATAGCGGGGTTATTGACCAAAGCTCGGGCAATTTCCAAGCGCTGACGCTGACCGCCGCTCAGATTGGTAGCGCCTTCTGAGAGGTCGGCATTATAGCCCCCTGGCATTGAGAGGATAACATCGTGAATTGCTGCATCTTGACAAGCCCGCACCAAGTGACTCTCGGGCACCGTGGTATCCCATAGCGTCAAATTGTCCCTGACGCTGCCAGCAAATAGAAAGATATCCTGCTCGACTAAGGCGATAGAATTGGCGAGTACTTGGCGTGGAATTTGCTCTCTTGGTTTTCCGTCGAAGCAGATATCTCCCTGCCAAGCTTCGTACAGCCCACACACCAGTTTGGCAATGGTAGACTTACCAGAACCGCTTCCGCCCACCAAAGCGATTCGCTGCCCTGGTTTGAGCGAGAGATTTAAGTTTGAAATCAAGGGAGCAGCAACTCGGTTGTAGCCAAATGTAACATTCCTTAACTCGACATATCCCTGCAAGCGTACCGAAAGATGGGGTGCTTGGGTGGTGGGGTGGTAGATAGAGAACTTCTCCGCATCTCCCTTGCTTTCCTTCTCTAATTGCAGATCTATTGGGTTGCGTAGGACATCATCTAGGCGATTCAGATTGCCCTCCACTTCTTGGAGGTCACTCCCAAGAGTGACTAAATTGTTGACAGGCGCTAGAAACTCCTGCATTAAGCTCTGAAATGCTACGAGCATTCCAATACTAAGATATCCATCTATCACCCGCAGACCACCCACGACCAAAAGAAGCATCGACGACATCGTGGAGAGGAAGGACGGCAACACTCCCAAAGTTTGGTTCGTCACATCCATTTCCTGCTTAGCGTTAATCGCCTTGGCATAGTAGCCCGCCCAGCGGGAGAAAAAATCGGACTCCAAACCGGATGCCTTCAGTGTTTCCATGCTTTGCAGAGCAGAAATTGATACTCCGGAAACTTTTCCTTCATCCTGTTGTAATCTCATATTGGCATCCACGCGCCGCCTTCTTACCCATTGCAAGGCAAGGAAATTCACAACGACAAAGGCGACTCCAATCGAGGTCAGTACCGTGTCATATTGCAGCATGACAGCTGCATAAAAAATCACAGTTACAGATGCAATAACAGTAGTCGCTAACTTACCTGAAAGAAGGTCGGCTAACGAGTCGTTGAGGTGGACACGGTTGCTAATTTCCCCAGCAAACCGTTGGTCGTAAAAACTGACGGGTAGGCGCAGAATGTGCCACAGGAACTGACTCGACATCCCCACAGACAACTTAATTTTCATGCGGCGCAGGGACTGCAACTGTAGTAGTGTCAAAAATCCCATCAGCCCTGCTGTGAGGAGCATCCCCAAAATCAACGGGCGCAGCCACTCATCTCTGCCTTGAATCAAAATATTGTCTACAAATATCTGAGAAAACGCTGGCATCGCCAGTCCGGGAATCACGAGCAACAATCCTGCGACTACAGAGTAGACGAGTGCCCCACCAGACCTCTGCAACCGTTCGCATAAAGCTAGGAGTGTGCTGGGTTTGCGTCCCCCTTTTTTGAACTCTGGACCAGGTTCGAGAACCAGCACGACACCTGTGTATGCCTCATCAAATTCCTGTAGAGAGACAATACGTGGTCCGGTGGCGGGGTCATTGAGATAGACACGCTCTTTGCCGAATCCTTCTACGACTAGGAAATGGTTGAAGTTCCAAAATACTATGTAGGGGCATTGCAGTTGCTGCACGCTATCTAAGTCTAACTTAAAGCCTTTTGCCTTTAGCCCGTAACTCCTAGCAGCATTCAGGATATTAGAAGCTTTACTCCCGTCCCGCGATATCCCGCAGTCTTGTCGGAGTTTTGCCAGTGTCACAATTCGACCGTAATAACCCAAAATGATACCCAAGGCAGCAGCGCCACATTCTACCGCCTCCATTTGTAGAAGAGTGGGGGTACGGCGTCGTCTCCCCTTACCGGTAAGCAATTTTTGTAGATTTTTTAGCATAAGTTATTTTGCTTACTTGAAAAATTCAAAATAAAAAATTGCTTTTTTGAATTTTGAATTTTGAATTGTTTAATAAATGCCACTCCAAGATTTCAGGATCGGAAAGACAAACGCGATTGGGGCTTGTTCCTCAACGGTGACTCGCACAGAAGTCGTGGTTCCAGGAGACATTTTCATCTGTGGACCCTTGGAAGAAGACCATTGATAGCCGCTGAAGGTGGAGGTATCCGGCTGAAGTTCGGCAATAACTTGCAGATGAGGACCTTGGGATATAAGCCCTTCTATGATTTCAGGATTGCCCACCAGATTAGACGCACCTTCTTTAGTGATAGGAAAGGCTGAGACTCTGCTGACAGTGCCCATTATGCCGCCAAAGCGTTCGCGCTTGACTGTGGAAGGTGTAATTTGCAGCTTCATACCTTTTTGAACCTTCTTGCCTTCGCTGACTGGTAAATATGCGACACTAACCAGTTTGGCGGATTTCTCTTGCACTTCTATAGTCCCAATGCGAGTTCCCTGACTGAGAATTTGTCCGGGAGTTGCAGTCATTTCCAAAATGCGTCCGGTGTGTTCGCTTTTTATCTGGCTGTTATTTTGTAATTGCAGTTGTAGCTGGGCGATATTCCGCTTCACTTCCTGAATCTCATTTTTTCGGGTAATTGAAGATTGGAAATTTTGCTCAGCCAAAGTTTTTTCCTTGCTGTCGAGTTCCCGCAACTGGGTTTTAATCTCGGCGACTTGACTGAGATTTTCGCGGTAGGACTTTTCTGCCTGAACCTGATTGATGTCTAGTTGCTTCAACTGGTCTTCAAAATCAGCGATTTTTTTAATGCCATCCAAGTAAGTCTGTTGTGCCTCAAGCAATGTATCTTCTGAAATCGCCCCTTCAATCTTTAGCTTTTTGCGCCTCTCGAGTCTGTCCTTAAGAGTAGGAGTCAGAGCTTTAGTTTCTTGTATGCGTTGTTGTAAGTTTTGTCGCTGCTGCTTAATAGCGCCTATATCTTTTTCCCTAATAATCGGAGTCAAAGATTGAGCTTGCGAAAGGCGTTGCTGTAGGCTCAGACGCTGTTGTGCGATCGCCCTAATTTCCACTTCACTGCGTTGACTCTGAAGTACACCAGCATTCTGATTCTGTGTCTCCAGTTCCACGAGCTTGGCGTGCTGCTGCAAAAGTTGCTTTTGCAGTTCCGCTTGACCAATCGTTCCCAGCAGCTGTCCCTTCTTGACGAAATCCCCGACACGTACATTTATTGTTTGCAACTGACCTGAGGTTGCTGACTGAAATGGTACAACCTTGCTGGGATAAACAAGCACCCCCTGACCCGTAACCGTAATCGGGATACGACCCACAACACTCCATGCTAGCCCAAATGCAACCAATGAGCCTAGAGCAGCTAAAGGTAGCCACTTCATAGGGCTAACGACTTGCATGAGCTGATCGAGTCGTTCGGGGGAAGATGAATGCTCTAAAGCTTTTTTGCGAAACAGGTTGTTTTGTTGATTAACCATCTGAATATTTTCCAAATTGTTAATTGCTTGTTAGAGACGCGCCATGGCGCGTCTGTACATTTATCTGTACATTTATTAGTTGTTGGCTAGTAACCATTAACCCTTGATCAACTGCCACGAATTCTTTTCAACATCCAATCAAATCTGGCTCCAGCCAACGCCACTTGAGCCAAAAAATCTGAACTAAGTTCATTTTCATATTTGAACCTTTTATCCAAGGGCTGACCAGTGCTATAGATGAGCCTGCCGTAACCAAGGCGAGTGACTATTGCCTGTTGTTTGTCTGCCAACAAAACCGCAAGCACTCTATAAAAACGGGCAGCAAAACCCACATCGTGCAGCAGTTTTGCCGTAAGTCGCCACCGGGGAATTGACAACACCAGCGAGTCTTCCAGCGCCTTTACACTGACAGAGGGTGGGGGAGCTTCTACAAAAGGCGTTTCTCCTACCATGTCGCCTCGAGATAATCTCGCGAACTCACGTTCTGGAGTTTCGCTACCTTCCAAGCTCGAAAAAGCACGGGCTAAGGGATTGCGCTCATCCTCAAGGGCAGAAAGCGTGATTTTCCCATCCAGTAGGATATGCAGCGCTTCCACAGGTCTTCCTGCATGGATGAGGATAGTGCCAGCAGTAATTCTGCTCGCATTACCTGCCGTAATCAACCAATCGATGTCACTATCACGCAATTCTGCAAAGATAAATAAAATTTCTCTTAACTGAGGTTGGGCAAAGACGAGTGTGCTATGACCAAGCTGACTCACTATCCTCTCCAGTCTGTCTGCAAGCAGAATCGCGCTCGCCCGATAAAGATGAGCAGCAAAACTTACATCTTCTTGCAGTTTTGCCGCCAATAACTGTTGCGGAATCGACAATATAAGCGACTTTTTCAGGGCTTTAACACTCATAGAGGGCAGGTAGGAGTCTAAAAAGGGAATTTCTCCTACCATTTCACCACTTGATAATCTCGTGATTTCTCGCTCTGACATTTCGCCACCTTCTAGGGCAGCAAAAGCGCGACCCAATGGATTGTTTTCAGCCTGAGAGATGGAAACGCTCAACGCTCCGTCCAACAAAATATACAGTGCATTGACAGGTTGACCTTGACGGATGAGAACTGTGCCAGGAGTAATTTCTTCCCTACTACCCGCCGCAAGCATCCAGTCAATATCACTATTACTAAGTTCTTTTAGTAAAACTTCTGTCATAATTTTTAACTTCCTTTTGCTCGGCGAACGAGAGAGGGATTTGCACGTAAGTAATGCATATGTACTATTAATGTGGAAAACTTGATTGTCCACAAGTTGGTATTAACTCAGATCTTGCACCCAACAAGAGCCAGAGGCTCTAATATCTCGTTACCAGGTTGAACCTGGTAACGAGGGTTTGGAGGCTGAGCCTCCTCAGGCGTTGCAACTCGAGGCTTGATCTCAGTATTAAGCAATTCAAAATTCATCTCTGTACGGCATTAAGAAAACCAGTGCTGGTAAGCCGTAGCATCAACTTTGTTGGCATTGGCAACAGTAAAAGCATTAGCCACTGCATAAAAATACTTCTTAAGGTAGTTGCGCTGTTTGATGAATTTGGTACAAGAAGAATTTCTAATCCTTGTTTTGACGTAGTTTCGCAACAATAGTATTTAAATGAGAAATATTAAATTGCGTTGCAAAGAAGCGATCGCTCTGCGCGATTGGCTTTGCCACTGCCCCTTGGGCAATCGCCTTCAGCACTGTCGATGTGCCCAATCGCGTAATTCATGATTATGTCTGAGTTTCAGGGTAAGTGCCATATTTTTCTTTCACCAAAGTGAGGAAAAGCGAGATTATAAGGGGCAACCTCTGCTTCGTTCCGTTTGGAACTGTATTCATAGTAGGAATTTCACAAGGGATAAACATCTGAAAAACGTCTTGAATCCCATCTCGGCAATATGGCGGAATAGATAAATTCCCTCTGACTTTTGTTGATAATATGAGCAAATGTACTTATGACAAAAGTTGGGGAAGTGCTAGAACAGTTGAAAACTCCTGCCTTATGCTTGATGAAGAAAAACTACCATACACTCAGCGGTTTTGCATCTCCCGCCAAACTTTATAATAATGATGAAGAAATCAGCCTTTAGGAACTACCTCTTTTCACACATAATTTCAGCGAGCTAGTGTACCTGGAAGCCTAAACGATTGACACATAATACATATACATAATACATATCAATCACTGGCTAAATGCCAATCAGGTAGAAGGAATGATTCTATGGGCTTAAGCAATGGAAGTAAAATTCCAGAGGTTCTTGAAAAATATGAAGCACAACTGTTAACAGACTGGATTCAAGCGCTAATGGCTAACAATGCCAGCAAAGGTTTGATCAAAGAAACACAGTTGCGGGAGGAGTGTCAGGAATTCCTAAGTTTGCTGAGGACATCTGTCCATAACGGCAACTTAACTAACGTGCAATCCTCCGAGTGGCGTTCTGTGCGAGAAATGCTCACCAGTGTTTCTCGTACTCGTTCGCAAAAAGGCTTTACACCGTCGGAAACTGCCACATTTATCTTATCGTTTAAGCAACCGCTATTTGCTCGCTTGCGCGAGGAACTCGCTGGTGATGCAAACGCCTTACTGGACGATACCTGGTTAGCGACCACTGTCATAGACCAGCTGGGACTGTTAACAATTGAAGCTTATCAAAAGTCGCGTGAAGAAGTCATCATTCGGCAGCAAGAAGAGTTGATGGAACTTTCAACACCCGTTGTTAAGCTGTGGGATGGTATCTTAGCTCTGCCAATTATTGGCACATTAGACAGCAGCCGTACCCAAGTGATGATGGAGTCTTTGTTGCAGAAGATTGTGGAGACGGGTTCAGAAGTCGCCATCATCGACATCACCGGAGTGCCAACAGTAGATACACTCACAGCTCAGCACTTACTGAAGACAGTCACCGCAGCTCGGTTAATGGGTGCAGATTGCATTATCAGTGGAATTCGCCCCCAAATTGCTCAAACAATTGTTTACCTAGGCGTGGATCTGGCAGACATAATCACAAAGGCATCTTTAGCCGATGCTTTTCTGCTGGCTCTAAAACGCCTTGGGATGACAATCAACCGTCCCCAAGCCCGCTAAGGAGTTAACAGGTCTTTTTATGGAACGCATTCCCATACTCCAAATGGGCGAATTCCTTATAGTATCGATTCAAGTTGATATGCACGATCGCCTGGCGATGACTTTACAAGATGACTTGACAAATCGCATCAGCGAGACACAAGCTCATGGGGTACTGATTGATATTTCGTGTTTAGAAATTGTGGATTCCTTTATTGGCAGAATTCTGGGGAACATTGCTAAGATGTCACAGATTCTTGATGCTCAAACGGTTGTGGTCGGAATGCAACCAGCAGTTGCCATCACCTTAGTAGAGCTAGGACTTTCTTTAACAGGTATTCGCACGGCGTTAAACGTTGAGAAGGGCATGGCACTTCTGCGGGCATCGCTGAAGGCGACTGCTGGAGGAAACGCAGATGGATACACCCGGGTATGAAACCATGAGTATCCAGTCCTCACAAGACGTGGTTTTAGTGCGACAGGCGGTGCGTCAGTTAGCTGTGAAACTGGGGTTTAGCCTGGTAGATCAGACGAAAATTGTCACGGCAGCCAGCGAACTAGCCCGTAATACTTTGGACTACGGAGGCGGTGGCACTGTTAAACTAGAAGCACTGCAGAATGGAATGCGTCGAGGTCTGCGGCTCGTTTTTGAAGACTCCGGACCAGGAATTCCAGATATTGACTTGGCACTCAAAGATGGTTACACCACAGGTGGTGGGTTGGGCATGGGGCTAAGCGGTGCAAAGCGACTGATGAATGAATTCAATATCGTTTCTCATGTAGGTGAGGGCACCTGCGTCACAATTACAAAGTGGAAGTAACTATGTTATGAGAGAATCCCTCGCCCTACCAATTGAAGAGCAAAGTCAGGCAGGTGAAGCACGACGCAGCGCTCTAGCCCTAGCGAGTCATCTCGGTTTCAACGAAACCGAACGGGGAAAGGTCGGTATTGTGGTGACCGAAGTTGCAAATAACCTGGTGCGACACGCTAGGGATGGGGTACTGCTGGTACAAGCAATTGAAAAGTACAACATCATGGGTTTGGAAGTCCTGGCGTTGGACACTGGACCTGGGATGGACAACATAGGCGAGTGTATGGAAGACGGGTTTTCGACAGCCGGAAGTTCCGGAAATGGGTTAGGCGCGATCAGCCGTCTTTCTGGTTTTGTGGATATTTATTCCATCCCGAATGCAGGGACAGCTATCCTGAGTCAGCTTTGGGCTAGCCCCTTACCCACAAGTAAACCCCTAGAGAATCTTGAGATCGGAGTGGTGTGTCTGCCAAAACCGGGAGAGGAGGTTTGCGGCGATGCTTGGGCAAGTATTATCAATCAAGAGCGCAGTTTGCTGCTAGTTGCCGATGGATTAGGTCACGGACCACAAGCTGCTCAAGCATCAACAGAAGCTGTGAGAGTTTTTCAGGAAAATGTCAACCGTAGTCCTCAAGAAATAGTGGCAGCAATTCATCAAGCGTTACGGAGTACACGGGGAGCGGCGCTGGCGATCGCAGAAGTCAACTTTGAACACCAATCTGTTCGCTTTGCTGGGGTGGGCAATATTGCTGGCAGTGTCATCTGGTCTGACGGAAGCTACAACATGGTTTCCTACAACGGTACAGTCGGGCATGAAGTCCGCAAAATTCAAGAGTTTACTTACCAATGGCATCCAGAAGCAATCTTGCTCTTACATTCCGATGGCTTGGGAACTCAATGGCGATTAGAGCGCTATCCTGGTCTAATCTATAAACATCCCAGCTTGATTGCTGGCGTTTTATATCGAGATTTTAAACGAGTCCGCGATGATGTTACTGTGCTGGTTGCCCGTGAGAATGTATAGCCATGAGTACAACTATCCTCACCTTAGAAATTCGCTATGAGCAAGATGTGGTGCTGACTCGTCAAATGGCACGTCAGATTGCCCAAGCTTTGAGATTTGAGACCCAAGACCAAGCACGCCTTGCCACAGCTGTCTCAGAAATCGCTCGGAATGCTTTTATCTATGCTAGGGGCGGAATCGTTGAATTTTCGGTAGATGACGAATCCCCGCAGAACCTTTGGATTAGCATTCGCGATCAAGGTTTGGGGATTCCTAACTTGCAGGCGATTTTAGATGGGCGATACACTTCCACAACCGGGATGGGGTTGGGGATTATCGGCACTCGTCGGCTGATGGATCAGTTTCAAATTGAGTCGGTTGCAAACCAGGGAACTACAGTATTGATGGGGAAAACCCTGCCAAAACGCTCACCTCAACTGACAACAGAGCGCTTGCACCTTCTTAGAGATCAGTTGGATAATCGAGAACCGCAAAATCCGTTTGAGGAAATTCAACGGCAGAACCAAGAACTGCTACGTGCAATGCAGGAGTTACGCCAGCGCGAGGAGCAGTTAACTCAGCTCAACCGCGAACTAGAAGATACCAATCGCGGTGTCGTGGCTTTGTATGCCGAATTAGACGAAAAAGCGGATTCTCTACAAAAGGCAAATGAACTGAAAACTCGGTTCCTCTCGAATATGAGCCATGAGTTTCGCACACCGCTGAACTCGATTATGTCTCTGTCTCGGATTTTGATAGACCGAATGGATGGTCCCTTAACAACAGAGCAGGAAAAGCAAGTCAATTTCATTCAAAAAGCTGCGGAAGGTCTGTCGGAGTTGGTCAACGACCTCTTAGACTTAGCAAAGGTAGAAGCTGGAAAAATTGTCGTCCATCCCAGCCAGTTTGAAGTCAGCGACCTATTTGGGACTTTGAGAGGAATGTTGCGTCCCCTGCTTGCTCATAACTCTTCGGTTGCTCTTGTCTTTGAGGAACCTGTTGGCATTCCGCCTTTGTATACAGATGAAGGTAAGGTCGCCCAAATTCTGAGAAATTTTATCTCTAATGCACTAAAGTATACCGAGCGTGGTGAGGTGCGAGTGGCAGCAGTCATGGCAGGTCACACCGTCACTTTCTCCGTCGCCGATACAGGTATTGGAATTGCACCGCAGGATCAAGAGCGGATTTTTGAGGATTTTATTCAAATAGAATCTAAACTCCAAAAAAAAGTCAAAGGAACAGGTTTGGGACTGCCACTCTCGCGCAAGTTGACAGAATTGTTGGGAGGAAGAGTCTGGGTTCATAGTGAATTAGACAAGGGATCAACATTTTTTGCTTGTATCCCATCGGTCTTTCCTGGTTCTGCCGAAGTCTCCTCAATGGGACAAGTTACTTGGCAAATTGACCCCAATCGCCTTCCTATATTGGTTGTGGAAGACAATCCTGAAACTATTTTTGCTTACGAGAAGTATTTTCAAGAATCGAATTATCAGATGATTTCGGCACGAACGCTCAACGCGGCAAAGCAGGCGCTTGTCGCGTTTCAGCCAATCGCCATTATGTTAGATATTTTACTTGAAAAGGAAAACACTTGGGCGTTTCTCTTGGAAACCAAGAGCAATGAAGCAACCCGAAATATTCCGATTCTTGTGATTTCCGTCGTAGATAACGAGAAGCAAGTGATGGCTAGAGGAGCCGAGGGGTTCCTGATTAAGCCTGTAGATAGATTTTCACTGTTGAACAAACTCAGTACGCTTGTCAAGCAGGGTAGGCAACAAAAGCTTTTGCTGATTGATGACGATAAGACATGGCGGTACGTGTTAAAGCAACTTCTAGTCCATATTCCCCTAGATATTCTAGAAGCAGCAGATGGACGTGAGGGGATTCGTTTAGCTCAAGTCGAAAATCCTGACTGTATTGTGTTGGATTTTAATATGCCAGAATTGAGTGGCATTGAAGTTTTGAACCAGCTGAAAAGCAACAGCGCAACTAGCACGATTCCCGTAATTGTCAACACATCAAAACAGCTAGAACCCGAAGAGCAAAAGTTTCTAGCGCAACACACTGTGGCAATTCTTTCTAAAGAAAGTCTTTCTCAAGAAGTCGCTCTTGCTCAATTACGGGAAGCCCTGAGAAAAGCTGGGCTATTTTTAGATACCTGAGAGAAAAACTATGTCAGAACCGTTAGTCACAATCTTGCATGTTGACGACAACGAAACCAACCGTTATGTTGTCGCTCGCGTATTGCGAAGTGCTGGCTTTGCGGTGATGGAGGCGACTACAGGCGAGGCGGGGTTGCAGGCGATCGCTCAAGCTGAACTGGGATTGGTGATTCTGGATGTCCAGCTTCCTGATACTAACGGCTTTGAAGTTTGTCGTCAGATTAAATCCAACCCAGCGACTGCCAATCTTCCCGTGCTTCATCTGTCTGCCCATTTTACTGAAAGTCGGGACAAAGCTCAAGGATTAGACAGCGGTGCAGATGCTTACCTGGCGCAACCAGTCGAGCCGATTGAATTAATTGCGACGGTGAAAGCGTTACTGAGGATGCGGCGGGCTGAGGAGTTAGCTTCAGCTATGGCGCGGGAGTGGCAAACAACTTTCGACTCGATTAGTGATGGCGTTGGCTTACTAGACAAGGAAGGTAAATTCCTGCGTTGTAACAAAGCCATGACAAAGCTTTTGAACAAACCGTCTAGCGAAATCATCGGCAGGCGGCATCAGGAGCTGATGCAAATGGCACTCGGCTGCGATGTCACTCCCTTCCTTCGTGTTCAGGAAACTCGGCAGCGTCAAAGCTTGGTCATTCACACTCTTGGACGGTGGTTTTCTGTCACAGTCGATCCTGCGCTGGATGAGTTTGGAGAGTTTACTGCTGCTGTTTACAACCTGGCTGATATCACAGTTCAAAGGCAGGCAGAAATAGCATTGCGTTCAAGCGAAGAACGGTTCCGCTTACTGCTGGAGAACGTCAAGGACTACGCAATTTTCTTCTTAGACTCACAAGGGCGGATTAACGGTTGGAGTTTGGGAGCCGAGTATATTTTGGGCTATCAGGAGGCAGAGATTCTCGGACAGCCTAGCGGCATGATTTTTATACCAGAAGACTTGCAGCAGGGGGAAGACAAGAAAGAATTGGAAAAGGCAGTCGCAGAAGGGCGGGCTGAGAATGAACGCTGGCATGTGCGGAAAGACGGCAGCCGTTTCTGGGCAAGTGGCATCGCCACACGCTTAATAGATGAAGCTGGACAGCTACGAGGCTTCTGCAAAATTATGCGTGATCTCACTGAGCGAAAGCGAGCCGAAGATGAACGCGCCCAGCTCCTTGAGCGTGAGCAAGAGGCACGAAGTGCAGCAGAAGCAGCCAATCGCATGAAGGATGAATTCTTGGCGACTCTTTCCCACGAATTACGCTCTCCCCTGAATGCTATGCTGGGGTGGACGCGCTTACTCAATACTCGCAAGTTTGACGAAGCCACAACCGCACGCGCAATGGAAACGATTGAGCGCAGCGCCAAGTCACAAGCGCAACTGGTTGAAGATTTGCTCGATGTCTCGCGTATTATTCAGGGTAAGCTCCGGTTGAATGTTCGTCCCATAGGATTGGTGTCGGTGATTGAAGCAGCGCTGGAAACAGTGCGTCCGGCGGCTGATGCCAAGGAAATTCAACTCCAATCAGCGCTTGACCGAACAGCAGGTCCAGTTGCGGGTGACTCCGACCGTTTACAACAAGTTGTCTGGAATTTATTATCTAATGCAATTAAGTTCACTCCTAAAGGAGGACTGGTGCAGATCCTGCTGGAGTGTGTTAACTCTTATGTTGAAATTACGGTTACAGATACAGGCAAAGGGATCAGCCGTGAGTTTGTCCCTTATGTGTTCGAGCGATTTCGGCAGGCTGATAGTTCCACGACTCGCACGTACAGTGGATTAGGACTAGGGCTGGCGATCGTCCGTCACCTGGTAGAGTTGCATGGTGGCACAGTTCATGCAGAAAGTCAAGGTGAGGGCAAAGGAGCAACTTTTAAAGTTAGGTTGCCACTTGTGAAAGAAAGCAGAACCAGGGAACAGCAAGCCAAGAAAGAAAATATGGCTCCTGTGCTTTTGTGTACCTCTACACCTCTGCCCATACTGGATGGCTTGCAAATACTGGTGGTTGACGATGAAGCGGATACACGAGAATTTCTCGTCGCCGCAGTAGAGATGTGTGGGGCGGAAGTGATTGCAGTTTCATCGGCAATCGAGGCAATTGAAGTCATCTCGCAACACAGATTCGATGTCCTTGTCAGCGATGTTGGTATGCCAGAAGAAGACGGCTACAGCTTAATTCGCAAAGTACGGAAGCTGCCCAAAGAGCAAGGAGGAGATATTCCAGCAGTGGCATTAACAGCTTATGCTAGGGAAGAAGACCGGATGCGATCGCTCTCCCAAGGCTTTCAAATGCACTTGTCTAAACCTGTGGAGCCAGATAAATTGGCAACTATGATTGCAAGTTTGGTGAAAAAAACTCCAAAAGGTTAAGGCAGTACCAAAAAATAAATTATCCATTATGTGATGATCCATTGTCAAATTTTGCGGGAAGATCAGCTAGATGCAATGCAAGAACTAAGCATTTTCCCATCGATGTTTCCGGCTCACACCTATTATTGGGGAGATTATCACCCCGATTCTGTGCTGGGACCAGAACGGGCAAATCGCATCTCTCCTACTAAGTCTGCGTTGAATCGAGGCATGAAAAGGGATATTGCCTCGTTCCCAGCCTCAGGCTGGGAATGCCTACTGAGAGGCTCTGCCTGCCTTAAGAGCGTTACTAGCCGCTTTAAGGGCATTTCCAGGTGGAACCACCGCGCACGAGATTTTAAAAGGGTTTTAGCTTAAGTTGACACGTATAGCATCCTGCCCGCCCTGCAATACAAAGGACGGGTGCGAACACCCATCCCACAAGAAAAGTTAGGATATTTTTGAGAATGGAACTCCCTTAGCTACATCAAACTTATGCGTTTGATTCAGATAGCAACTTAATGATTTTTGTGATCACATCTGGGTGAGCCACGATTGCATTATGGTTTACGCTTGGGTATTGCACTCCATCTGATGTAGGTTGAGCTGAAAATTCATGTCCTACTATGTGTCTATTTGGCTCTTCTTTCTGCCATTTCTTAAAGTAAGTTAAGCTCCCATATGGAACTACTGAATCCCCTGAGTTTTGTAGTTTAGCTCTATCTGCGACCTCTACCTCTATCTGTTGCTTTGTAGCGGGTGTTTCTAGTATTATTCCCTTTTTGATCGTTAAATCATCTCTATGTGGATATGGTACTGCATTTTTTCCGCCCAAATTAGTCGCTATTGTCAATACTTTATTCTCCTCCAATCCTTTATATTCATAATATGCTCCTACAGGTGTTTCAAAACCAGTTGAATAGATGACATCTAGTTTATTAACAGCCGGGCATTTTATTAATTCACTCCCGATTTTTTTAGCAGTTTGATCAGTTATAAGAGGATCATTCTGATAAAAATCAGTTTGGTATTTTAGTGTCGTATTTTGAGCATCTACTTTTACCAAAGTTTCTTGCATTGTGATGGCGCGATATCTACTTAAATCTTGTTCGTAGAATTCGCCGTCCTTATAATACCCAAAAGATTCTGTATTAAAATATTGGTCTTGTAATGGCAATAGCCAAGGAATGCTTGAAAAGGATTGGAGTACGTCTTTCATGCCTTTTAAAGCTACTTGCGATTTTCCGGTAGGTAAAACTATTGGACTATCGGACAGCCTATAAATTGCCTGTGGCGCACCTATCCACGGTGGGCTAATTGCTATATATCGTTCTATATATTTATCTACCCAACCTTCTGATGCATTGGTCTCAATCCACTTCAGGAAATATTGTACTACTCTATTCCCCATACTGTGTGCTATTAGCACTATAGGTAATTGAGAGTTAGTGTATAATTCTTCTATTTTGGTTTTGAGGTTTGTAAAAGTTTGATATCGCCGTTCCAAACCTCCTGGAGCTACTCGCCAATCATAGGGATGGCCTATTAAATCAACATTTTCCTGGTAACCATTTGCTTTTAATTTATCCACTAATGCTTGATAATAGTCAGATTTTTCATCTGGTTTCAAACCCAAGAGAGGATAACTTACATTTTTAATTCCTTCTAATCCTTCTACTTCTCTATTAAATTTCTCGCCACCATTTGCTTCTTTCTTTGGGGTTATGCCATCAGCTTGCAATTTCATATGTTCTTGCCAGGTTTTTGAAGGCGTCACGCCAATTCCTTGTAAATCAGCTTCAGTTTTGTCAGATTCAACTATTGATGATGCAGGAAAAGTAAAATCATCAACTTCTTGAGCGCTGGCATCATTTGAAGACGATTCAGACATTCCCGCCAGTACGATACTGTTAAACCAAAGTGGGTGAGCATCTTGCTTACCCTCTTTCCTTGTTTTCAGTCGCGAACCTGCTATGCCTGGAAATAGAATTACAGGATGATGTTTTGTGAACTTGCTCATTTGTTTTTCCTTTTATTGTTCAAGTTTTGAGTAACGAAACTGACTTTTTGACTTGCCTACAGAACGTAATGGTGTACAAAAAATGCTAGAAACAACTTGATTCTTTAAAAGAAATTTCTACATTCATATTTCAACTTACGTCTGCCAGGAATGACGCTACAAAACTAAATGGTGTAGACACACCATCCGTAAGTCTTTGTTCAAAACCATATGAAAATCTGTCAACTGATTCACCATCAGCTGTCCATATGTGTTTATCTTCTATGGGTTAATCAGTGCTATGCAAGCTTTATCTAGAATTGCTCTAACAGGTTGTTTTAAAAGTCCCGTAAGGTATAATTTTGCCGCTCTGACTTGGGTCAACTGCAACGAATCAATCAAGGTTACAGCCATGTACACCAGATACTTCGCTGTGTTTCCCACGAGAGCAAAAGACTTTTTTAAAACATCCTCTTAAACGCTAATTTCCCCATAAGACTCTTTTTGATAGCAAATAATCCTGTTTTATGCGGTCGTTTGTATAGTAATACGACCATAATTAACTTTGCAAGGACAGTTAAGACAGTTAAGACAGTTAAGACAGTTAAGAAAAAATTTAATAAACGCTTAATATTTAAGAAGTAGATGTCGAATAAACAAGCCAGTCCCACCCTCAACCGCAAGGGTTCGGTGGGGAGAATGTCACCAGAATTAAAGGGCGGAAGCCCCTGAATTCTATTCATGGGGAGGAAGCCCATAGGAGATTTTAATCCCCGTCCAATATTCACCGAACAACACCGAAAATCTGCGACAATATATATATGCCGAAATAGGAAACGCACTGTTGACCCGACAGGAACGGCTCTCTAGTAGGCAAGAGACGGCGAGTTGTCTCGGCTAGGGGTAGAAGCATATTGCTTGCCCCTGACGGCAATCCAATGTGTTTCAGGGGCGTGGGGCGTAGTTTCCGCTCTGTTAACCGTAACCACGCCTGGAGGTATGCGCTGTCGCGCACGCTTCGCGAACGGAAAGTAGTGTTTCGGAACCAGAACAGGAACCAAGCCGCTACCGTACAGGGCTGCTAAAAGCCCCCGGCGCGTCTTTCCGTGGGGAATGCGTTACAGTCATCCTTTCGACAGAGATACAAGGGGTGCGAGATGTCCTATTGTCTGTCTTAATGAAAATAAGACAAAATAATAGTTGCAACAGGGCAACTCAAGATAGCTTCTTTAGTTTGTGCAGCACCGACTTGAGCTATCCCAAGAAAAGTTCGCTGCAAAGTTGGGAGTTTGAATAAGTTATGGGTAATGACAATTCAATACCCCCTCGAATTTTGCTTGTGGATGATGACGCCCTGATGCAGGACTCGCTGAAACTCCTGCTAGGTCAGCATTATCAGGTGATGGTAGTGGATGGAGCGGCTGCCCTAAGTGCAATTCAACAGCAGGTTCCCGACCTGATTTTGGCGGATGTCCTGATGCCATTGGACGTGTTGGCATTATTGCAAGTACTTCGGGCTAATCCTCAAACTCAAGAAGTGCCAGTCATATTGCTGTCTACTCCTGGTAACGAAGAGGCGTGCATTGAAGGGCTGGAAGCAGGAGCAGATGATTATATCATCAAACCTTTCTCTGAGCGTGAATTGTTGGCGCGTATTAAAACAAAGCTGAGGATAACTCGGTTGCGTCGTACAGCGGCGCATTGTGAGCAGGAGTTGCACATTCAGGCAGAAGCGGCAGAAGCAAACCTAAGCAGTATCCTATCTTGCATTAAAGACCAGTTTTTGTTTCTAGACCGGGAGTGGCGCTACACCTATGTCAACGATCGCGTGGTAGAAATTGTTGGTCTGTCCAGAGAAGAACTGTTGGGCAAAAGCATCTGGGAAGTGTTTCCAAACACAATCGGCAGCCAGTTTTACACCCAAGCGCATCGGGCAGTAGCCGAGCAAACCGCAGTTCAGTTCCAGTACTACTATGCCCCTTTACAGCGCTGGTTTGAAAACCACATTTACCCTAGCGAAAATGGTGTATCTATTTTAGTTACGGATATTACCGAGCGCCAGCTTGCTGAAATTGCTTTGCGTTCAAGCGAGGAGTTCAATCGGCAAATTTTTGAAAGTATTGCGGACTGCGTGAAAGTTCTCGATACGGACGGGCGATTGCTGATGATGAACACCCCAGGACTATGCCTGGTGGAAATTGACGATCTCACTCCCTTCATCGGCTGCCAGTGGCTCGAGTGGTGGGAAGGCGAGTACAGTGAGGCTGCCCAGGCTGCCGTGGCAACTGCCTTAGCAGGAGGCACAGGACGTTTTCAGGGGCATTGCTCCACTGCAAAGGGAACATTGAAGTGGTGGGATGTGATGGTCACGCCAATTTTAGACGTGCAGGGCAAGGTCGTGCGTCTGCTTTCTGTTTCACGGGACATCACCGAGCAAAAACGGAATGAGGCGCAATTGGCAAAACTTCAGGAGCAATTGACTGCCGAACTCGCTGACATGACGCGGTTGCATGAGGTAAGTACGCAGTTGCTTCAAGACCGGGAATTAGAGCCACTTTTGCAAGAAATTCTGGAAGCGGCGATGCTCCAGCAGGGAGCCGCGCAAGGCGCGAACACCCTGTTGCACGCGGATATGGGCAATCTACAAATTTACGATCCGCAGGAACAAAGTTTGAAGATTGTCGCTCAGTTCGGCTTCAAACAGGAATTTCTCGACTTTTTCCGCACCGTTACCGCAGAAGAGGCAGTGTGTGGCACATCAATAGGAGAACGTCGCCGGGTGATCGTGG
Source organism: Kalymmatonema gypsitolerans NIES-4073 (assembly GCF_002368435.1). Taxonomy (GTDB): domain Bacteria; phylum Cyanobacteriota; class Cyanobacteriia; order Cyanobacteriales; family Nostocaceae; genus Kalymmatonema; species Kalymmatonema gypsitolerans. Next base: position 1,144,057 of record NZ_AP018268.1, on the reverse strand, counting down.
AGGATATACAGACGGACCCACGTTGGGAGCATCTACGTATTATCGCTGAGGAAGCCGGATACCGCGCTGTGCAATCAACACCGCTATTTAGTCATAGCGGTGAGATTTTGGGAGTACTGTCCACCCATTTTCGACATCCGCATCGTCCGTCGGAACGCGAGCTGCGCCTGCTCGACTTATACGCGCGGCAAGCAGCACAATTGATCGAGCGCAAACAAGCAGAGCAACGTCTGCAACTCTATGTTGATGTTGTCCGCAATACTCAGGTTGGAATTGTCGTTTGGCAACTGGAAAATCTCAACGATCCTGGCTCGTTCCGCCTGTTGGTTGCCAATCCCGCCGCATTAGAAGCCACTGGTATCAATTTTGAACAATTAATTGGAACAACAATGGCTGAAAGTTTTCCCATGCTGCTACAAACGCCACTTGTGCAGCAGTATGCGGAGGTGATTCGTACAGGACTTGCCCTCGATTTAGGAGAAGTTCCGTACAGTGATGACGGCATTACCGCAGGCATTTATAGCTTGAAAGCGTTTCCATTACCAAATCATTGTTTGGGATTGGCGTTTGAGAATATCACAGCGCGAAAACAGACCGAAGCACAGTTACAACAGAGTCAGCGCTTTGTTGAGCAAATCGCTGAAACCATGCCCGGAGTTTTATTTGTGTATGATTTGATTGAACAGCGAAATATTTACATCAATTGTCAAATTACGGACTTGTTGGGCTATACGCCAGAGCAAATTCAAGCAATGGGTTCAGATCTTGTTCCGAGGCTGACTTACCCAGACGATTTAGCAGATTTATCCGCTTACTTAGAGGAATTTCAGTCAGCGCCAGAGGGGGTAGTTCGCGCAATTGAGTATCGCAATCGTCATGCCAATGGTGAGTGGCGTTGGCTATATATTCAAAGTCTTGTATTTAATCGAACGGCAAATGGCATACCCCGCCAAATTTTGGGCGTTGCGATTAACATCACCGAGCGCAAACAAGCTGAACAAGCCTTGCGGGATGCACACGTGCAGTTAGAATCAGCTTTGGTGGCGGGAGCCGTTTACACGTGGAGGTGGCAAATTCCTGGCGATCGCGTCATCGTCAATGCAGCCTTTGCTGACTTGTTCGCAGTCGATCCAGTGGACGCGGCAACAGAAGGGTTGCCGCTTGAGATGTTTTTGCGTGCCATGCACGAAGAAGACCGCCCACGCATTGTAGCAGCGATTAACCGGGCGATTGAGACGGGGGAGGAGTATATCGCTGAGTACCGTGTTCATACTGCCGCAGGCGATGAGCGCTGGGTTGTCGCACGCGGTCGTGTTGAGTATGATGCTGCTGGTAGAGCGATCGCTTTCCCTGGTGCACTTGCAGACATCACTGAGCGCAAACGGGCACAGCAAGATTGCGATCGCTTCTTTCAACTTTCCCGCGATATGCTGGCAATCATCAATACGGATGGGTACTTCCTACAGGCAAGCCCGGCTTGGACAGAAACGCTGGGATACACCTTAGAAGAGCTAACGACACAGCCTTATCTCGAATTTGTTCATCCAGATGATCAAGCAAAGACGCGCTTTGAAGCGCAAAAGCTTGCCCAAGGCATACCAAGCGTTGCGTTTGAAAACCGTTACCGATGCCGAAATGGCTCCTACCGTTGGATTTTGTGGAGTGTTGCCCCCTTTGTCGAGCAAAAGCTCCTTTATTGTGTAGCGCGTGATATTACCGAACGCAAATCTGCTGAGGCAGAGATGGAAAGGCTTTTGGCACGGGAACAAGCAGCACGAGAGACAGCCGAGGCAGCGAATCGAGTTAAAGATGAGTTTTTGGCAGTGCTGTCCCATGAATTGCGCACCCCCCTCAACCCGATTTTGGGTTGGTCGCAACTGCTGCAAAACCGCAAGCTGGATGAAAAGCGAACAAGTTATGCGTTGGAGACGATTGAGCGTAATGCTAAACTTCAGGTGCAACTGATTGATGACCTACTCGATGTCTCCCGAATCCTTCAAGGGAAGCTCAGCTTGAATGTCACTCCTGTTAATCTTACCACGACCATTACAGCGGCGCTGGAAACCATGCGACTGGCAGCTCAAGCAAAGTCGATTCAAATTCAAACGGCGCTGGAGCCAAATATCCGCCAAGTGTTAGGCGATTCAGGTCGCTTACAGCAAGTCATCTGGAACCTGGTTTCTAATGCCGTTAAGTTTACTCCCCAAGGTGGACGGGTGGATATCTGCTTGCAGCGCCTTGAGGCTGAAGCTCAAATCACAGTCAGCGACACAGGCAAAGGCATTGATCCCGATTTCCTCCCTCATGTGTTCGAGTACTTCCGTCAAGCTGATAACGCCACGACTAGACAATTTGGCGGATTGGGATTGGGTTTAGCAATCGTCCGGCAAATTGTTGAACTGCACGGCGGTACTGTCTTTGCAGAGAGCAAAGGTGTTGATCAGGGAGCAACCTTTACCGTAAGACTACCCCTGATGCAGCATCAAACGGAGATGCCTCAACAGATGAAACCGTCTGAACCATCTTTAGGGTTGCAGGGCATTAAAGTGTTAGTGGTGGATGATACTGCTGATATGCGGGAGTATGTCACGTTTGTTTTGGAGCAATCAGGAGCAAAGGTGATTGCCGTAGCTTCAGCCGCAGAAGCCTTAGCAGTTTTAGCTCAGTTTCAGCCAGCGGTGTTGATCAGTGATATTGGCATGGCAGAGATGGATGGCTATATGCTGATGCGGCAAGTGAGAAGTTTACCACCAGAACAAGGCGGGCGAATTCCGGCAATAGCCCTGACTGCCTATGCAGGGGAGATGAATCAGCAACAGGCGATCGCCTCCGGGTTTGAGAGGCACATTTCCAAGCCCGTAGAGCCAGCCGCATTAGTTGCAGTCATTTTAGACTTGCTGAATTTTTAGCAAAATGTAAGGACTTAATTTACGCCGCGCCAACCTGAAAGACTTGTTCGGCAGTTAAGGTAAGCTCTGGAAATATTGGTGAAGTTATGCGATCGCCGAAGGCGGGGCTTCGCCCATCGCTTCCTTTAAACTGGCTAACTTGATACTCACCTTCAATCAACTGGTAGACAGAGATAGTCGGCTGCTTGGGGTTGCCAATAAACGCCCGTCCGCCTAATGCTGCATAGTCTACAATCCAATATTCAGCAATACCCATTTCCTCATAGTCAGCAAGCTTTTTGTGATAATCGTCACGCCAATTCGTGCTGACAACTTCAACCACCAAGGGAATTGATGCGGAACTGGATACAGTTGACTCTTTTTTCCACAGAGGTTCATTTATGAGATTGGGGCGATTTAATAACAGCACATCTGCTGAATAAGCTGATTTGCCCTCAAGCGGTTTAACGAATGCGGTTTTGGGAATGAAGTAAGGCAGTTTTAAGCGTCGGTATTCTGCGACTATTTCTTCAACCAAAAACCCCACAACCTCTTCATGGTCGCCTGTAGGTGGTGGCATTTCAACAATGACTCCATCATGCAGTTCATAGCGTCGTTGCGGATTTTCTGGATACCAGGCAATAAATTCATCGAAGGTTACTTGTTTGGTTAAGGCTTGAGTCATTTATCCTGCTTTTATTCCATCCACTTCAATATTCTAATACGCGCGTTGCGTTCATACATCTTAATCCTGTTCCCCAAATCTACCTTGTCCGTTTAACAATTATAGGACTTACGCACACTCTACGAATTCTTGGCGTTCTTGGCGACGCCAGTCGCCTGCGGAGGGAAACCCTCCTGCAGCGCTGGCTCGTCTTGGCGGTTCGATAAATTAAGCTTTTTGGCGATTTATTTTTGCGTAAGTCCTGAATTAATATCTTTGAACACAACTGCGTATATACCGCTTCTCGTTTGAATAAAATACAAATTTATCTGTGTCCATCTGTGTCCATCTGTGGTTCTTATTTCTTAATGTATTTCACTCAACTAAGTACATTAAATTGTAGGGTGGGCACTGCTCTTCACCAATAACCAAGGAAGGTGGGCAGCAATCAGTGCCCACCTACGTTGAATTCGCACTTATGTCAGAAACCCCACGCCTAAAGGCGGGGGCTTGAAAAAAGCCTTAATCTGACCAGCTTAAGTACTTTGAGTACTACGTTAGAGACAAGAGTTTAAGACCTACCAAGGAATGCTCCCGCTAGTTCCTTGCTCTAGAACCAAACGATTAAACAGGCTTAAAGGGTTAAACCAGTGTCGTTTGGATAGTTACCGACCTCTAACATTAGCGTTCGCGCAGCGTGTCCCCTTGGGACTCAGCTAACATCACCCGAAAGGAGGGACTTATGTCCAAAGTTTTTGTAATTGATACAGACAAACGACCGTTAGACCCAATTCATCCAGCACAGGCGAGACAATTATTAAGAAACAAAAAAGCATCCGTACTTAGACGTTTTCCTTTCACTTTGATTCTTAAAGAATCACGTCCTGAGTCTCCTGTATTACCGTTGAGATTAAAGTTAGACCCCGGTGCAAAAATAACCGGAATTGCATTGGTTAATGATGCTACTGGCGAAGTAGTTTTTGCAGCCGAATTAAAGCACAGAGGTTTTGCAATTAGAGATGCTTTAACCTCTAGAAGACAGTTAAGACGCAGTAGAAGGAATCGCAAAACTAGATATCGTCAACCCCGTTTTTTAAACAGAACTCGTCCACAAGGCTGGTTAGCACCAAGTTTACAAAGTCGTGTTGATAATATTAAAACTTGGGTTGAGAAGTTCGTAAAGACAGCACCCATTAAAGCTATTAGTCAAGAATTGGTGCGCTTTAATATGCAATTAATGCGAAATCCTGACATTCAGGGGGAGGAATACCAACAAGGTACGCTTTGTGGTTACGAAACGCGAGAATATCTACTAGAAAAATGGGAGAGACAATGCGCTTACTGCGGTGTAAAAGACGTTCCATTCCAGATAGAACATATTCAAGCCAGAGCCAAAGGAGGTTCTAACTCAATTACTAACCTGACGCTAAGTTGCTCTAAATGCAATATCAAGAAAGGGACTAAAGATATTAAAGATTTTCTCAAAAAAGAGCCGTCTAGATTAGAGAATATTTTGAAACAAGCTAAAAGACCATTAGCTGATGCAGCAGCCGTCAACACAACTAGATTTGCATTACTTGAAGTTTTAAAAGAAACTGAATTATCAGTAGAAACAGGCTCCGGTGGATTAACAAAGTTCAATCGCAGTCAACAAAATCTACCGAAGCTACATTGGTTAGATGCTGCTTGTGTTGGGAAGTCAACGCCAACTCTAAATATTAAAGGTATTAAACCATTGTTAATTACTGCTAATGGTCATGGTACACGTCAGATATGTGGAACTGATAAGTTTGGATTTCCAAAACGTCACCGCACTAATAAACAAATTCATTACGGTTTTCAAACTGGTGACATAGTTAAAGCAGTTGTCACCAGTGGGAAAAAAATTGGGGAGTATGTTGGGCGCGTTTTCTGTCGTGCAACAGGTAATTTTGATATTGCTACTAAGTCAGGAAGAGTATCAGGCATTAGCTACAAATATTGTTCAGCAATTCACAAAAAAGATGGCTATTCGTATGAATATTAAGACGGCGATTAAAATCGCCTGCGCCTTACCCCCATGTCTAAAGCCAGGGGCTTCCCCGGCGCAAGGATTTTGGTGAAACCCAATCCCTAATCCCTAACACCTCGACTTCGCTCGGTGTTAGCCCTCTCGCAAGTCGAAGGGCTAATCCCCAGTCCCCTTTCCCCTTCACGACCGACTTAAACCTGTCACAAGACAGAAGCTGCGAATGTCTTTTGCAAATTACTATAATAGACATTCGTAATTTGTTCGTAGACTTATAGCACCCTATGAATCGTTCCGCCTGCCTTATCTTTAATCCAGTCGCGGGTCAGGGTGACTCAGAGCAAGACTTGGCAATGATTCGGGCAATCCTAGAGCCGGAAATCGACCTGGATATTCAACTGACAACTGAAGAAATCAGCGCTGAAGAACTAGCGCATGAAGCGGTTAGGCGGGGTGTAGATACCATTATTGCTTCAGGGGGAGATGGTACTCTCTCTGCTGTTGCGGCTGCTGTGGTGGGTAGCGATATTTCCTTAGGGATTATTTCACGGGGAACGGCAAACGCTTTTGCCACAGCTTTAGGAATTCCAGACACAATCGATGCAGCTTGTCAAGTCATTTTGCAGGGAGTGACTCGGACTGTGGATGCAGCCGATTGTAACGGTCATCGAATGGTACTGCTGGTAGGAATTGGCTTTGAAGCTGAAGCCGTAGAAAGAGCAGACCGGGAAGCAAAAAATCGGTTTGGTGTTCTGGCATATATTCTTGCAGGGCTGCAAGAACTGCGGAATCTACACAGCTTTGATGTTGAAATTGAAACAGAAGACAAAATCATTAAAACTTCCGCAGTCGCAGTCACAGTAGCAAATGCAGCCCCTCCGTCTTCAATATTGGCTCAGGGACCAGGGGGAATCATTGTCGATGATGGGTTACTAGATTTAACAATAGTGGCTTCACTTACCAGGGCAGGAGCGATCGCCGCAGCGTTTCATCTGTTTCAAACTGCTTCTGCTGGCAATGGCGCAGAGCGAAATGACATTGGTTATTTGCGAGCAAAACAATTCAAAATCACAACTGAACCTCCGCAAAAAATTGTTGTTGATGGAGAAATTTTAGGGACAACTCCTGTAGAGATTCGCTGCATTCCGGCGGGTTTGAAAATCTTTGTCCCTTCTAGAGAAGAAGAGGAAGCCGTAGAAAAACTGGAGGGACTGCCAAATTTGACGATTGAGGAGAAACAAAGCCCAGAAAACTCTCCTGATTAATGTCAAATGTGTATTTAGGAGAAAGTTGCGTTGAAACTCGTATCCGATCCGGCGATCGCCGACAAAATTCGCAAGATGAACCAGCGGGTGCGCTGGCAAGACCCCGTAATTGTCGAACGGGGGATTGACCAAACTCAGTTGGTGCTAGATGATGGAAGGTCTGACGAGCCTGAGTTCTCGTTTTTGGTTGTGGGTGACAGTGGTTCAGGAGGGCACCGGGGACACAATCCTCAGCGACAAGTTGCCGAACTGATGCAACCCCATCAGCAAGAATGCCGTTTCATGTTGCATACAGGCGATGTGATCTATCTGGTGGGGTCAAAGGAGTACTATCAAGAAAACTTTATCAAACCTTACCGAGAGTTTCTTGTAGGAGGAGAGCATCCCAAGCGCATTGCCTATGACCGGATGGTTTTCAAACAACCAATCCTACCTGTACCAGGAAATCACGATTACTACGACCTACCGCTTGTTTTTGGTTTGGTATCGTTTGCAACAATTCCGCTGCGTCGCCTACTCGGGTCGAAGCTAGACTTAGATGTTGGCGCTCATGGTTCATGGCAAGGTGACGCTTATGCAAAGGCGTTCCTGGATTATCTGAAGGCGTTTATGCTTCCAGGGGATTTGGCTCGTCACCTAGACGAACATTACACGGCAAAAACAGATACTGGTCGCTGTTTGCGCTACGAACCGGGGCGTTTTACCCGGCTTCCCAATCGCTACTATACCTTCCGCTACGGCGGAATTGACTTCTTTGCACTCGATTCCAATACATTTAACGATCCGCCTCCGCTACCTGCAACAAAGGAAGGAGATGCTGAACGCAAGCAATTGGAGGTGCGCCGCGATGAACTCGAACAGCAGAAAATGCAATATATGGAGCAATCAGCAAACCTCAATCCAGATAACCCCCATGAAGCTGAGCAACTCGATGATATGCATCAACGGGTATCACAAATTGAGGAAATCATTGTTGATATAGATAAGCAATTAGCCACTGACAAAACAGTGACTGATATCGACCAGTTGGAATGGCTCAAACAAAGACTTATTGAATCTTGGCATACCGCAGATGTTCGGGGAAGAGTGATTTATTTCCACCATCCTCCCTACGTGACTGAGGCGACGAAATGGCAACAAGCGCAAACTCTAGCAGTTCGTAACCGTTTGCGGGAAGTGCTGAATGCAGTCGCTAAGGTAGTAGGTTCTAAGACTGGTGGTCGTCCCTTGGTTGATTTGATCTTAAACGGTCATGCTCATTGCTTGGAACATGTTGAGACAATGGACACCGGAGGTGCTGATTCTCACATTCACTCGATTGTCTGCGGCGGGAGTGGCTATAGTCTGCGACGACAGCGGATTGAGGGAGCAGATTTGATGGAAAATCAGAAGTTAGTAGCGCGATCGCACCTTTTTATCGGTCGCAACGGTCAGGGTTCTCAAAAGCGGAGACCTTACTCGTGTCTGCGTATTGACGTTAAAGCCAATCGCCACCCCAAGTTCATAGTCCGCCCCTTGATTGCCGAATGGTATCAACGGCAGTGGCATAATTATGAAATTGAGCCGTTTACAATTTGAGTTTGGCTTAATCACCTGTTAGACTCACTTCTGTTTGGCAAGCAAGGCTCTTCACCACGGAGGTTAACTCGTCTAAGTCAAAGGGCTTGGAGAGGTGTCTGTCAAAACCTGCTGACAATGCACGTGTGCGATCCTCCTCCATTGCATGTGCCGTCAGAGCAATGGCAGGAATTTGTCCTCCTTGCGATGCATCCAAATTTCTCACTTTCTGGAGCAGTGAATAGCCGTCTTCATCTGGCAAACTGATGTCACTGATCAACATGTCCGGTTGAAAACAAGACAGTGCTTCTAAAGCCTCAAGAGCCGAAGCAGCTGCTATAATCTCTGCTCCGTCCCCTGAAAATAGGATTGTGAGTAGCTCTCGCGCATCAGGATCGTCATCGACAACAAGCAACCGCAGACCATCAAGGTTTTGCATATGACACATTAATTGGACTCAGTGTAGTTTTTTTGCCCAATGATGTAGTATAAACAAGTTTAATATTGGAATCTGTACGGTTGCAGACACAGGATACAATTCATAATAAACTCATCTCACACCCCCAGGAGACTCACACTGTATTCGGTACCCCGAATCAGTGTTGAGAGGAATGGGGAAAAATTGTGAGACATCCCCTGAATGCTTCCGGGAGTAGGCACAAACAATCAAGGGGATAGTCGAACAATTTTTAATCTCTTAGACTGCATATGAGTAACCATGCTTTGCATGAATTCGTTTACAAAACTTGTGGGAAATTCCTTGTACTAATCCGTTTTTGGTTGAGATATTGAAACTACCTGATGAACGAACTGCTACTTTGCCAACATACGTACCCACCTTTTTACCAGTCTTGACAACCGCTTTAACGATGTCACCTGTTTGAAAACCAAAATGTATTTTTTCTCTGGGTACGTGACGGCTCGGAAACCCATATTTATTGGTTCGGCATGACTGTCTAGAGCCATGCCCAACAGCTTGGATTGACAATGGTTTAACACATGAGATTATTAGTTTTTCTGGAGTTGATTTACCTACTACTGCGGCATCTATCCAATGTGTTTTTTCTAAGTTCTGTCGAGTTCTATTGAACTTTGTTAAGCCGCCTGAGCCAGTTTCTACTGGTAGTCCTGTGCTTTTCAAGACTTCAAGTAATTTGAATCTAGCTGCATTAACTGCCGCAGTATCAGCTAGGGGCTTTTTAGCTTGCGCTTCAATCTTTTTCAACCGAACGGGGTCTTTTTTGAGAAACTCTTTGATATCTTTAGTCCCTTTTTTGAGGTTACATTTCTCACAGCTTAATGCAAGGTTTGAGATTCTATTAGAGCCTCCTTTTGCCCGTGGAGCGATATGTTCAATCTGTAAAGGCAAGTCTTGTTTGTCGCAGTACGCGCACTTTCTACCAAACTTTTCTAACAGGTATTCGCGTGTCTCGTATCCGGCAAGCGTACCCTGCTGATATTCTTTACCTTGAATGTCGGGGTTCTGCATTAATTGGGTGTCAAACCTAACCAACTCTTGAGACATCGCAGTAATTGGTACTAGTTGAATTAGCTTTTTTACCCACGTTTCAATGTTGTGAATACGGCTCATTAAGGATGGAGCTAGCCAACCATTTGAACGTTTTCTGTTATCAAAACGTGGTTGGCGATAACGAGTTTTGCGATTCCTTCTACTTCTACGTAGTTGTCTACGAGAGGTGAGAGATTCCCTAATTGCAAAACCTCTATGTTGTAGTTCGGCTGCAAATACAACAATGCCCGTGATATCGTTAACTATTGCTATTCCTGTTTTTTTTGCGCCAGGGTCAATCTTGATTCTTAACGGTTGTACTGATGTTTCGGGACGCGCTTGTTTCAATATCAAGGTAAAGGGAAATCGACGAAAGATTGCAGCTTTACCATTTCTAAGAAGTTGTCTTGCTTGTGCGGGATGAATCGGGTCAAGTGGTCTTAATGAAGTGTCAATTACTAATACTTTGCTCACAAGGAGCCTCCTTTCGGGTGATGTTAGCCTGGACGGTGTTACTGGTCGGTACTTTCTATTACGGCACTGCCTCCCAAATAGCTGTTTAACCGTTTCGTTCTAGAGCGTAAGACTGGCTGCGTATCCTACGGTAGGTTCTTTAACCTTGCCAGTAACGGCTCCCCTAAGAGGGCGTCGGGTCAACTAGGGCTTGGACAAGCCCCCACTGTACCCCTAACAGGGGTCAGTGGTGGGTTGTTGACTTAGAATCAGATTCAGGCTGATTAGTCAGCAAACGGGCGAACTCATCAGAAATCACCCGATAGCACTCGCAGGCTGTTGCTTCCAAAGCCTCGCGATTCACGATGGTAATTTTACCACGGGTGTAGCGGAGCATTCCCGCTTGTTGAAGAGTACCAGCAGCCTCCGTGACGCCGGAGCGTCGCGTACCCAACATCTGGGCGATAAATTCCTGAGTGAGCGCAAACTCGTCTGAGCCTACGCTGTCCTGAACTAAAAGCATCCAGCGGGCGAGCCGCTTTTCTATGGTATGAAAGCGGTTGCAGGCTGCCGATTGTGAGACTTGGGTGAGTAGCGCTTGACAGTAGCGCAGCAGCAGTGTTTGCAGTTCTCCAGCCCGATTGAACTCGGTTTTAAGTATATTTGCATTCATCCGCATAGCACCGCCTGGAACCTGCACATACGCTCGATTGTTCGTCATGTTGCCGCCCAAAATCACAGGGATACCCACCATCCCTTCAGAACCTACCAAACCGACTTCAATCGTCGAGCCGTCTTCCATACTGGTGACTAAAGAAGCCACTGCCTGATGCGGAAAATAGACGTGTGTGATGGGTTCATTTGGCTCATAAAGAACTTGATGCAGTGAGAGTTTGACAAGTTCCAAGTGGGGAACTAGGCGTTGGTATTCATTAGCAGGGAGTGCGGCGAGTAGCCGATTTTGGATTGGCACGGAGTCTGTAGATACGGGCATTAGGAGTTTTCTTTAATTTACTCGTATTTAAAAAAATATTTAACAAGCCGCCTCACAACTGCGGAGGTTGAAAGCAAGCGTGGGCGAACAGAGGAGATACCCCGCCAGAAAGCCCGGAGGGCTTTCTGGCGGGGTATCCAATACTTATTTGGGTAAGTCCTATAAGCTTAACGCTTTCCTGGCGCTGCTGGTAGCACAGCTAAATCAATAGATTAGGAAGATTGACATCTCCTCGACTATCGCGGTACGAGGATTCTTGGGCTGAACTTGCCTTCTTCTGGTTTCCCTTCTACAAGGTCTTACGGTTCATGCTTATCCGAAACACGGTTTTTTACACCTTGCTCCACTTACGGATAACTCCCCAAGCGTTTACCCATTTCCGGGTACGTTTCCGTGTGCCCCACGGTACGCGGATTACTCCAAAACTTTTTAATTTTCGACAATCGTTTGAATGTCTTAGCTGTTTATCGAGTTTTCGCTGCTCGTCGCCCCTAAAATTCCTAACTAAAAGTGTGTCTGAACAGTTTCACGATGTTAGAGGAGTTTCACCCCGGCTTTTTAACTATCGCGCAAAACTTTCTTGTTTGTCAATGCAAAGCCGTCAAACGAAGGACGGGGCTTTAAACCCAGCTTTTCGGTAAGTCATCTATCTACAAGCTATTTCAATTCCTCGTAGCGATGAATACATAACCGCATTCATGCTTTTTCTACTACTACAGGTAACTACTCAGGAAGAGGTTATCCCATCAACTTCTAAGTAGTGTATGAGTTATGCAGGTATGTTTGACCAAAGCCTAGGACTTATGCACAAGCATCAAAGAAACCGGGTTTGTACGTAAGTCCGACACCCTTTGTACGCGAAGAATAGGAAATATCACAATGGCATTGCAAGGCGTAATTTTAGATGTAGATGGGACACTGGTTCTCAGCAATGATGCTCATGCCGAAGCTTGGGTTGAGGCGTTTAAGGACTTTGGATATGAGATAAAATTTGAACAAGTGCGACCGCTGATTGGCATGGGAGGCGATCAAGTTGTCCCTAAGCTGGTGGCAGAACTTTCTGCAGAGGAAGGCAAGGGAAAGGAAATTTCCGATCACCGCAAAAAACTTATCGTCAACAAATATGCACCGAACGTAACTCCCGCTAATGGTACACGTCAACTGGTGGAGAGAATGCGGGATGACGGGTTGCGGCTGATGATCGCCACTTCAGCAAAAAGTGAAGAACTTTCAGTGTTGCTGAAATCTGCTATGGTGGATGATCTGCTCGATGAGGCAACAACATCTAATGATGCCGAAGCCTCCAAACCAGCCCCAGATATTGTGGAAGCTGCACTCAGCAAGCTGAATATGCCACCTGACTCTGTTGTGATGATAGGTGATACGCCGTACGACATCCAGTCTGCAAACGCGGCTGGTGTGGAGGTGATTGCGTTTCGTTGCGGCGGCTTTGACGATACTCAACTCAGTGAAGCGATCGCCATCTACAACGATCCAGCTGACCTTTTGGCGCAATACGACCATTCTCCTCTAGCAAAGAGAAAGCGATAACTAGGACAAAACCTTAATCATCGCTATAGTGCCTTTATGAACATCAGAGAAACATTGAAGCAGCAAAATTAGACAATTCCTGGTCCTCTACCCCGCTTGTCATCTTCCATTGTCAGTTGACCTTGTTGATCCTCATTCACTTCTCTGAGTTCTTCAGTACGCTGTGCGACGTCTTCTGCTGCTTCTTGTCGCGCATCACCCGGTGTTTCGTAGTACATTTCCGGTTCAACGGCGTAGTTATTTAACAAACCTTCTTTGTCAACTGTGTAGCCGTCTGTAGTACGGATACTGTCACCTAGATGAGTCTGGTCATCAGTAACTGCGCCTGCCTCTCTCTCTTCTGTAGGCAGTGTTTTATACAGGTCTCCTTCTCTTTCTCGACGAGCAGCAGTTTCGGCTGGTACAATTCCTCTATCGTAATTATCATCTGCAACACGATCAGATGAATCTACTGCTGGGTTTTTCTTAAATTGTTCATTTGCATTTGTCATAATTTATGTCCTTTTAAAAAATCTCTCAAACTTCTTCAAGATTCAGATTATGCTTTTAAGAATCAAGAATAAACTACCTTAAGAAGTGATTTAACTTAATACACAAACTATTTTCTCTATCTTGAGATATATTTATAAGAAAATTTTATATCTTCCTAATTCTTAAGGGTATTTACAGAATTATTAAAACGGTCAAATAGAAAAATTAACTTCTACTTGACCGCAAATACCCAACTAAGCATTCATGGCAAAACAACAAGCTTTTTGATTCACTATTTCACTTTGAGTAGTTATCAACTTGGGGCAAATTTTAACGACCAGCAATGTCGTTTCTAATAGACTGAATTTGTGCAGCTAATTCTTGCCGAGTTGAAGATTTGATGAGATAACGAAAAACAAACCAGCTTGTGTAACCAAGTCCAATCAACTTAAATGTTGGATATACCAGCGGAATATCATTGATTGCATCCAAGACTGCCACAAGTACCTTAACTGCAATAATTGCTGTAACAATCAAAGCAACAGTGATAATCGGCTGATTATATTGATTGAAAAATTTACCGGTGTTATCAGGTAATTTGGCTAAAAAATCAGAGGTTTGTGTAGCAATTTGCTGCCATTTTGTAGGTTTCGCAGGCGGTAGGAGTGGCTGAGTTCCAAGTGCTGAACCTTCTAGCGCTGCTATAGCATTGTTAGAGGTGGTATCGACAACTTCCGATTGCTGTACGTTGGCTTCCATAGTTTTCCGGTTTTTTCTATAATAACAACAGTTTGACTACTGGGCTTGATTGCCAGTTCCTTCAGTTTTTGACTGGGCAACTGTTGCTTTATTAACTACAGTTGTAACGCCTTTGATTTGCTTAGCTAAAGGTTCAATCTTAGCTAGCTGATCCTTGTTAGTCACAGTTCCCGATACGGTTACTGCGCCATTCTCTGAAGCCTCAACTGCTAAATGACCGTTGGGGATGTTAGCCTCTAACTTCGAGCGAACTTCACTTGCTAAGTTGTCTTGGTTTCTGTTAGTAGCCTTACCATCATTAAATGCATTATTCCGCTGTTCGCGAGCGCGAATATCAGCATTGAGTTGATTCCTACGGGTCTCACCCTGAGCATCTTTCAGAGCAGCTTCTGTAGCTTGTGGAGATGGCGCTTGTGCCACTGGTGTTGTCGCCGTTTCGGGTGCATCTGCACTAGTTTTGGCAGGATTTTGACAAGCAGTAGCACCAAAAAGTAAAACGCAAGTCATTAAGAAGGGAGTTAGCTTTTTCATTTTTATCAGTCCTTTGTCAATAGTTATTAGTCATGAATTCATTGTTAGTTTTTTTTAGTAGTGAGCCGTTAATGTATTCACCATCAGCGACTCACTACTAACTACTAAATAGTTTCGTCGCGACGGTCAACAATGATCACCGCTGGATCGTTTTCGTCATACCCTGACGAGTAATTCGTGGAAGTGGTATTCACAACTGGTATTTCGTTGGAAGTGGTATTCACAACTGGTATTTCGTTGGGAGTCGTATTTACAACTGCTGTTTGATGACGAACAGCTCGGTCATGATCTGAGTGATGAACACCATGTGTATCGGCGGCGTCAAAGATGTCAAACTCTTGAATTCCGTGACGTTTGAGAATCGCTTCCGCACGGCGAACTTCATCTTCGGTACCATCAACGATCACCAAGTAGTCGCCTCTGTTGATGCGATCGCTATAAACTTTTGCCCGGTTTTCTGGAATTCCCAAGCCAACAAGTCCCCCAGCCAAACCACCAGCCGCTGCACCAATCGCACCACCAGCAAGCGTTGTAGCCAAAGCGGTTGCGACTGCACCACCCGCAATCACAGGACCAACTCCAGGAATAGCTAAAGCACCAAGCCCAACTAACAAGCCTCCTAAACCGCCTAATGCACCACCTGTCGCAGCGCCTGCTTTTGCACCATCATCGGCTTTATTGCCCTTAGCTGCATCCGGATTGATATTCACTCCAGTACCAGCGATGTTGTGAGTACCGCCTGCGTCTTTGGCTATCAAGGATACTTGGCTTAATGGGAAACCTGCATTTCGCAAATCAGTCAATGCTGCTTCTGCATCTCGGCGGTGAGGAAACACACCGATCGCTCGTCTGTTTCTTTGCAGAGGTGCTGTACCAACTCCAGAATGAACACCTGAGTGATGAACACCATGTGTATCGGCGGCGTCAAAGATGTCAAACTCTTGAATTCCGTGACGTTTGAGAATCGCTTCCGCACGGCGAACTTCATCTTCGGTACCATCGACGATCACCAAGTAGTCGCCTCTGTTGATGCGATCACTATAAACTTTTGCCCGGTTTTCTGGAATTCCCAAGCCAACAAGTCCCCCAGCCAAACCACCAGCCGCTGCACCAATCGCACCACCAGCAAGCGTTGTAGCCAAAGCAGTTGCGACTGCGCCACCCGCAATCACAGGACCAACTCCAGGAATAGCTAAAGCACCAAGCCCAACTAACAAGCCTCCTAAACCGCCTAATGCACCACCTGTCGCAGCGCCTGCTTTTGCACCATCATCGGCTTTATTGCCCTTAGCTGCATCCGGATTGATATTCACTCCAGTACCAGCGATGTTGTGAGTACCGCCTGCGTCTTTGGCTATCAAGGATACTTGGCTTAATGGGAAACCTGCATTTCGCAGATCAGTCAGTGCTGCTTCTGCATCTCGGCGGTGAGGAAACACACCGATCGCTCGTTTCATTTGCAGAGGTGCTGTACCAACTCCCGCTTGGGTAGAACTTACTACAGTTGGGTCATAAATCTCCCAATCTTGAATTCCATGTCTACTTAAAATTGCCGCAGCACGGTGGATATCATCGTCTGTACCGTTGACGACAACTACATAGTCCCCATGATTGAGTCGGTCATTGTAGAAGCGAGCACGAGCATCTGGGAGTCCCAATCTGATGGGGTCAAAGCGATCCCTTATATTTACTCCTGCAAACGGTTCGCGTCGAGACAAGTCTCTGTGAAATAAGGAAATTTGGCTCAAAGGAAAGCCCGCAGAACGCAAATTGTTAACTGCGGCTTCAGCATCATTCAGATGGGAAAAGTAACCAACAGCGTGTTTGCTTGCTCCAAAACCTGTGTTAGGAACGCCAGTAGCTAAAGCAGTTGCGGGGAGGTAATCCGCTGTTCCACTTGTAACACCAGGTCGGTTAAAAACTTCAAACTCTTCAATTCCTTGCCGTCTTAAAATCTCTTCTGCTCTGGCAATTTCCGCGTCTGTACCATCTATGATGACTAAATAGTCTCCGCGCTCTACTCGTTCGTTGTAAACTCTGGCTCTTTCTTCAGGAATTCCCAGACCAATCAATCCACCAAGTAAACTCCCAGCCGCCGCACCAATACCTGCTCCAGCAAGAGTTGTAGCCAAAGCAGTTGCAGTTGCTCCAGCTAGCATAATTGGACCAATTCCTGGAATCGCTAAAGTGCCAAGACCGACCAACAACCCTGTCAATCCGCCCAAAACACCGCCGGAAACTGCCCCGACTGTAGCACCCTCATCAGCTTTATTACCAACATTTTCCCGTACCTCAGCACCTGCAATTTCATCATTGCGGTCTGCATCCCGCTTAATAACAGATACTCTATCTACCGGAAAGCCGGAATTTCTCAACTCATACAGCGCGTTTTCTGCATCTCGACGATGAGAAAATACACCTACAGCACGCTTATTATGTACACCTATAACCATGCCTTGTTACCTCAATAGTAAAATTAGTTATTCAGTAATTTTTAACGAAGCCAATAATCTTATTTATACAAATTTTGATGAGACTTGACATCAATCTACTGGGGTAACTTTGGGATCTACCGTTAGGATTAGAAAAGTTCAATGTTAATTTTAGTGGGTTGAATTTTCAAAAATAAAACTGTCATGTTATTGCTTGATTATTTCTGATTTTTATGCTCTCTTTTGAATTGAATTATCAAAAATTTATTGAGGCAATATATAGCAGTTCTAAATGATTTGTGAAAAAACAAGCTCCCCTCAGATCCCCGACTTCTTTAAGAAGTCGGGGATCTGAATACAAATGTGCGGACGATTGCTATAGATTTTAATTATAAATTTCCAAGAAGAAATAATACCTATTAACAAATACTTCTATATTTCACGAGAAGGAATTGTTGTCGTTATTAAACCTTGCTAACCTGAAGTGTTAACTATATTTCAATATTTGATCAGGAAGAGAATAAAATGTATTTCGGAGAAATTTCATAAAAATATAGAAAATTTAATATGTTAATTTCATACTTTTGGTAAAAGAGTATATCACTTAAGAAAGTGGAAGCCAAAGCCGCTGCTAGCTAAGGTGATATGTAACTAGGTGCAAATAGACATAACTGTTTTGACTAGGTTCAAGGGTGTAGGAGTGTTATGCATTGCGCTTGTACAGGTGTAAGAAAAATTAATTCAAAGGTTCATCTACATTTTTATACCCCCACTAGTTAACGTTATTTGTGCCAGTCTATTGACTAAAGCTAGAGCGAGGAAAAGCTGATGATTCCCAATATTTTAAATCAGTGTTGGTCACAAATTGAATTAGCACCATTGACATTGGCTCAGGCAATTGTCACTCCAGAAGAAGCATCCGTTCTCTTTTCTGGTCCAAAAATTTTTGTTGCCTTGGTAGCAGGTGTCCTAATGGCATTTGCCTTCCAATTACTATTTACAAATTTCTCAGTTGCCGTAGGAATTTCATCTTTGGGAACTGACTCATTTCCTGATAATGAATCAGAAACCTTGGGTGGTACGATTCGTAAAGTTGAAGGCACAGTTGGTTTGTGGGCGCTAGTCACAGCTAGTATTGCATTATTTATCGCTTGTTTTCTAGCGGTGAAACTGAGCTTGATTGAGAGTGCATTTCTAGGGGCGATTATTGGTGTCGTCATTTGGTCTACCTACTTCTCGCTGCTAGTGTGGGTGGGTTCATCTGCGGTAGGTTCCTTAATTGGTACTGTCGTCAGCACTGCAACTTCTGGCTTTCAAGGACTGATGGGTACAGCAACTGCTGCTATTGGTGCTAATGCTACAAGAAAACAGGTGGTTTCTACCGCTGAGGACATTACAGCAGCAGTCCGTCGCGAACTGACTTCAGGTTTGGATGCTGATAGTCTCAGAAATACGCTACAAAGTTCTTTGGCTTCTCTACCATTACCAAAACTGGATTTAAAAGAAATCCGTGGTCAATTTGATAACCTTCTCAAAGATGCAGATTTGGGATCTATTGCCGATAGTGACTTGCTGAAAAATATTAATCGCCAGACGTTTGTTGATGTCATCAGCAGTCGCACAGACTTTTCCAAAGAAGATGTCAATCGCATTGCTGACGAACTTCAAGGCGCTTGGCAACAATCGTTGAGCCGCCAAAATCCCACGGAACAAGTCATTAATTTGCTCAAGTCTGCAACTCCAGAAGAACTAAATTCAGATAAGTTAGGTGAACGACTGCAAGAATTGGTGACAGTCGGAGGAGGAAATGGTAAGGAAAGCAATGGCGTGATCAACCAAGCAGTTAGATATGGCTTGAGTGCTGTTGCTCCAGCAGTACTAAACAGGGTACATTTGTCGGATATCGATTTTGAAAAACTGACAGGTCAACTGCAAAAGCTACAAGGTAAAGTTCAGCAAGTAGACATCGAGAAAATTACAGAACAGCTGCAAAAGCTTAGAGAGCAAACCGTTGAGACAGTAGCCCAAACAATTCCGGCGCAAGGCGATGATAATACTATCAAGGCAGATGTAGAAGATTACATCCAGAATTCTTTCCCTTGGCATTTGAACCGGATCACGCTCAAAGATGAATTCAAAGACGTCATCTACGATCCAAATGCAAACCCCGCTACCGTTAGACGGGAATTGGAAGAACTCAACCAAGAGTATTTTGCTCAATTGCTAACGCAACGGGGTGACATTAGTGAAGCGAGGGTCAAGGAAATTGCTTCTCAACTTGAGAGTGTGCGCACGGAAGTTTTAGAAACTGTGCAGCAAGCGCAAGCACGAGAAAAAGCAGAAGATCTGCGCAGTCGCATGGAAAATTATCTGCGTTCAACAGGGAAAGAAGAACTCAACCCTGAAGCTATTGAGCAAGAGTTTGCGGAGCTGGTGGATGATCCAGAGGCTGGTTTTGAAGATTTAACCCAGCGCTTTAAGGTATTTGACCGCGATACCTTTGTACAGTTGCTACAGCAGCGTGAAGATATTAGCGAAGAGGAAGCTAATAATATTGTTAGTCAAGTCGAACACGCTCGCGACAATGTTTTAAATCGAGCCAGAGAACTGCAAGAACAAGCAACAGCAAAAGCTGATGAACTGCGCCAAAGAGTAGAAGAATATCTGCGCAATACCAATAAAGAAGAACTCAATCCTGAAGGTATCAAACGCGAATTTAGAATTCTGCTGGAAGATCCAGAAGTAGGAATTCGCCTGTTGGGTACTCGCCTATCGCAATTTGACCGCGATACGTTAGTCAAATTACTCTCTGGGCGTCAAGATTTGAGCGAGGAGCAAGTCAACCAAATTATCGACCAGTTGGAATCGGTACGCGATAACGTCTTGCAAGCACCGCGAAAAGTAGCGGATACAGCAAAAGAGCAATACGAGCAAACTATCAGTGCGATCGCTGAATATCTGCGTAATACCAACCTGGAAGAACTCAACCCAGAAGGTATCCAGCAAGATTTGGCAAAATTACTCGATAATCCCAAAGAGGGTGCTTTAGCACTACGCGATCGCCTCTCAGGTGTGGATCGCGAAACTTTGGTTAAACTGTTGAGTCAACGAGGAGATTTGAGCGAAGAGCAAGTTAACAAAACCATTGATCAGGTACAAGAAGCGATTAGTCGTATAATAGGAGCGCCACGACGCTTGGCAAACCGCGCTACAAAACAAGTTCTGGACTTTGAAGCAAATCTGGAAGATTACCTGCGCAACACAAATAAAGAAGAACTCAATCCAGAAAGTATCAAGCGCGATTTGCAATTGTTGCTTCAAGATCCACGCGCCGGAATTGGAAGTTTAGGCGATCGCATCTCGAAATTCGACCGTTCTACGCTTGTCGCTTTGCTATCCCAACGTGAGGATATCTCAGAAGAAGAGGCAAATCGGATTGTAGACCAAATTGAATCTGCTCGCCACTCGATAGTTGAACAATTCCAGCAGATTCAGCAAAGAGTGACATCAGTCATCGATGGGGTTTTTGCCAGAATTCGCAACTATCTCAACTCCCTGAATCGTCCAGAACTCAACTATGAAGCCATTCAGCAAGACTTTGCTAAAGTGTTTGACGATCCCCAAGCAGGATTTGATGCGTTGCGCGATCGCCTCAGTCAATTTGATCGTGGAACTCTAGTTGCTCTCTTGAGTTCGCGTGAGGATATTTCCGAGGAAGATGCTAACCGCATCGTCAACCAAATCGAAGCCGCGCGGGATAGCGTACTGCACCGTGCTGAACGCATCCAGCAAGAAGTTCAAAAACGCCTCTCTGCTGTCCAGGAACAAGCTAAAAAGCAAGGTATTGAAGCCAAAAAAGCCGTTGCAGGTGCTGCTTGGTGGCTATTTGGGACTGCGTTGACTTCGCTTGCAGCAAGTGCTATTGGTGGAGCGATCGCTGTCGCGGGAATCAACTTCCTGGGGTGATAAGAAACCCGGTTTTTTCAAAAGTGGACACCAACCTCTGCCGCAATTTCTAGGAATCTGGCAAAAATCCAGATTTAGTATTTAGAACCATAGATAAACACAGATGGACACAGATAAATCATCTGTGTTTATCTGTGTCCATCGGGAGCATCCCAAATGTTTAAATTTATTGTCATGCTGAATGGAGCGATAGCGAAATGAAGCATCTCAAGCCCTGTTCACGACTTGAGATTCTGAGGCTGAGTCCTTTCCTGCGGAACGCTACGCGAACGGACACGCTACGCGAACGCCACGCCAAGGCGTTGCAAGAGTGTCTCCGCAGGAGATACGCTCCACTTCGTTTCGTATGCCTATGGCTGACGCCACGCCTTACGGCGAACGGCACGCTACGCGAACAGAATGACAAGGTGTTTTTCAAAAATTGGGATGCTCCCTGTCCATCTGTGGTTTATTTTTATTGTCCTAACAGATTTAACTGAGGTTTTCAGGCTTTTTAATACTTCTTGCACAAACAACAAGTGCATAACGCGGGTCATGATAGTTTAACTGTGCTTTGGTAAAATCAGGAGTGGATAATCCACGCAATTCACCCGCTGCTGTCAGAGAATTTCCGTAAGTTTTCACAGTGACATTTTCATCTCCAAAAGACTTCGCCAACAACAAGTGCAAGCCTTTTGCAGTGAAACGCCAAAGTTCATAATCTTGATAATAATTTACTGTGATATCTGGTACTGAAACTAGCAACACACCACCTGGTTTTAAAATGCGATGCAATTCCCGAATCATGTAGTCTAAGTCTGCAATGATGTGCAGCGTGTAGGTACAAATAATACAATCAAAAGTGTTACTAGGAATATCATTAGGCTGAGTTAAATCAGCAATGATAGTCGCGTTAGGATTATCTGTTTCCTTATTGAGGATGTCTAACTTAGTTACCTGGGAACCGCCAAAATATGAGGTGTAAGAATCTTCTTGAAATTCTAAACAATGTCCTTTGATATCTGGAGAATATTGCTGTAAAAACTGCTCTAGATAAGTGCGATGAACAGTTTCCCCACGCCTGCCCCAGCTATTGAATAAGGGTTCCATCCCGCTGATCAATAACTCAGTTCTACTTTTGAGCATCAGCGGAAATTTAAGTATTCTTTTGGCAGACTGCTTGAGGTTTTTGGGTAACACTTGTTTTATACTTTGCCCCTTAATGATTGTTTTGAGCTAGATGTAAATAGGATAGAGAAGAAAAGACGGACAAAAGAAAGTCATGTATAAATTATCATTCTTATGGCTTTTGAAGTTTATGATTGTAGAAAATCTAGATTAAGAGTGTCTTAATTATGTATAAGTACTATATCCTGCTACACTCTTAGGCGAAGAAGCGTGACCGGGTTTTTGTTGAGATTGATAAGCTTTATGGTAGTCAAGCCAAGAATGTATGTGTTAATTTGATACCAATAAACCAATTGCGCCAAAATTTTATCTGTAGGCACAAGTTAAAATTAAACCCTTGAGGCATTGTATATGTATCAGTCCAAGCGCCAAGAGTTGCTTTTTACCCTCTCTGCTGTACTCACTGGAGCAACGCTTTTGGCTGGAGTTGGCATATACATAGCACTGACAAATGTACAAACACCAGTTGCAGCACCAAATCAAACAGTAACCGCGCCAGACATAACAGAAGTCCCTGTAGATACATTAGTTGCGTCACCAGAAGACACACCAGTCGTACCAATTCAAGAACAGCAAGAACCTGGAAAAAACCTCGGTGGCGTTAATTGGAAAGGAAAGGACTTACGGGGAATGAAGCTGCGTAACGCCAATTTAGGCGGTGCGAATCTTGCCAATACTGACTTGAGTGGTGTTAATTTGAGCGGTGCTATTCTCAGTGGTGCAAATCTGAAAAATGCTAATTTGAGTCGTGTTAATTTGAGCAATGCTAATTTGGGTGGTGCAAATCTGAAAAATGCTAATATCAGCAATGCTAATCTAACTAGTGCCGACTTCAGGGGTGCCAATCTTGATGATGCTAATCTTGAGGGAGCGATTTTGAAAAGTACTGTTCTAGAAGGTGCAAACCTTAATGGCGCAATTATGTCCAAAGGAGTTGATTTTAGGTAGCTAAAGCGCACGCAAGCTGTATGTGTGATGAGCGTCACCAAAAAGCTAGATGAAAGTCACTTTCCCCAAATTCGTTTATCTCTTAGCTTGGGAGTAAAGATAAATCATATTTATACCCAGATTATAAATACTGATTAATGACTAGGCGGTTGTGGGGGAATGACCTATGCTGGAAAAACTATTATTAGCTGCTACTCTAACATTTACCTTGAGCTTATTTGCAGAACTCAACTGGTTTTCCTCATCTCGAACATCTAGAGAAAATATCAGGCAAAACTTGCCTACTTTCACATTGACTCAACAGCATAACTGAATCATAGCGCATAACGGTACGCATACGGCTAAATAATAAAAAAAATGTAAACTCATATTCCTGTGTACTCAAAGCTTGAGTTTTCAGGGTAAGATATTGCGACACCAATTATGAAAAGCCAAATTCTCGCCACAGCCGCATTTTTAACTCTGATCAGCCTGAGCCAGACTGCACAAGCAGCAAATCCTCAACACATCAGACAGTTACTGGCAAGCAAACAATGTCAAAATTGTGATCTAAGTGGGGCTGGTTTGGTGATGGCTGATTTATCAGGAGCCGATTTAAGCGGAGCCAATCTTGCAGGTGCTAACCTCAGCCGCGCCAACTTAAGCGGCGCAGATTTGAGGGGTGCAAACTTGAGCGGTACTGGTTTATTTGGTGCTAACCTGAGCGGTGCTAATCTCAATCAGGCAAATCTGGTGGGTGCTGATTTGAGAAATACCTATTTAGTGAACGCTCAATTGAATGGTGCGAGTCTCAATGGTGTTAACTTGCAAGGAGCAATAGGCATACCATCGCAAATTGCTACACATGAGGAATTTTATGCTTGGGGTGTTGCTGAAGCACAAAAAGGCAACCAACAGCAAGCAATTGATTATTTCAATCAAGCGATCGTCATCAAACCTGATTATGCAGGTGCTTACTTAGCTCGTGGTGTCGCTCGTTACCAAATATTTGACCGACAAGGTGCATTCCAAGACGCCCAAGTTGCTGAAAAACTGTTTACATCCCAAAGCAATAGCACCGGAATGCAAACAGCACAGGCTTTTATCAAAGAACTGCAAACACCCTACGAAACTACGGTAAAACCTGCCAAACCCGATTTGATTGATTTTGTCGGTAGTGTTGGCTCTTTGTTGCTTCAGTTTTTGCCATTTTAGAAACCTCTGCTCCAGGTTCTAAAATTTGTCCTAACTCTTTATTTAGGACCGAAAGAAAATACATTCCACTTAGGCACTTGCCTTGAAATAAATACCAGCTGTATTTCAGGTTGACGGGTTGGTGACGTTCGCGAGTGCGTCTCCCCTTGGGAGAAGGATTTAGGTTTGACGGCTGGTATTTTATTTTTACGGTCTCCCCTTATCAAGCCCAGTCGGGATTAAAGTAAATTTATATACTTATAATCTCCACGTACGTAGCTGGAGAATCGCAAGTACTTCTTCACAAGTTCTTCTTCGGTAGGCGCACTGTTTGCTGGCTAGGTTCCACCAGGTTACTTTAGATGCAGAGTTAAGAGTTCAGTTTAAGTGCTCTTTTCGATTGAACTCTACTGCCGTTCCCCAAGCAGGACTCGGTGCATTTAGAGACAAATAATTCCTTGTAACAACCGTGAGGTCATGTATGCGTCACAGTAAATTTGGTGTGTTTTTCCCTATCGCCCTAATAGCAGCTTGCAGTTCTCAACTGTTTGTCTCTAGCCCATCAAAAGCTGACGCTTTATCTGTACCGAATGTTGTTAACACCGAAGTCCAAGCAGCTAATCCTACTTTAGAGACACAGGTAAGTTCAAATCGGTCATTGGAACAACAAGTCATTAGCGAGATGAACAAGGTTAGGACAAATCCCAAAGCATACATCTCTATCTTAGAAAACTATAAACAGCGCTTTCAAGGTAACCGAGTCGAAGTCGCCAATCAAGTCTTCATGCAAACAATAGAAGGGGAGAAAGCCGTTGATGAAGCAATTGCATTTCTCCAGTCCGCCAGCCCGGTTGGTGCTTTAACGATATCTCAGGGAATGTCTTTGGCGGCTGTTGACCTTGTCAACGATAATGGTCCAAAAGGTACAACAGGTCACACTGGAAGCGATGGGAGTGACCCAGCGACTCGTATGGACCGCTACGGAAATTGGCAAACTACTGCTGGGGAAAATGTCAGCTATGGTCAGAGTACAGCAACTGATATCGTTATCCAGTTAATTGTGGATGATGGAGTACCAAATCGCGGTCATAGAAAAAACATCTTTAACCCTGCATTTCAAGTGGCTGGAGTTGCTTCTGGAACTCATGCCCAATACAAAACGATGTGCGTAATTGACTACGCGGCTGGATATGAAGAAAAATCAATTGCCCAAGTTGGACGTAATTAAGCATAAGTCTAAAATAAAGTAAAATCATGCAATTTGGTCTGAATACTCTTAGAAAATCTAGCTTTTAGACATTGTTCTGAAATCGGAAGCTACATGAGAAAGCGCTCTTCCGAAGCGTCAAGACACAATGAAACAGCTGATATAAAAGTCATCGCTTCATACCAAGAATGTATCAGTTGACAAATAAAAGAACACGCTTAAACTAAAAGCATTCCAAGATACTTGCAATCCACATCATAAGCAGGCAATTTAGTCAAGGTACGCAATTGAACTAGAAGACACAAACTATAACCAAAACTTTAGAGGTAACCGTCAAACCCTGATTTCAGCATAGAAACCAGGGTTTTTCATTGATAAGAAATTCAAATCAGTAGAGAAAAGGTGACAAAATCTAACGCAGTGGGAAGGGTTGTGGAGGTGTGGTGACAAAATGAGGATATGGTCAGCCAGTGGGGCGCAATCCTGTTACGCTTTATTGCGTTTGTTTAAGTGCATAAGTCAATTTTGACTTCATCTATATAAAGAAGTAAAAGGTGTACTTGGCTTAAATTTTTCTGTGATTATATTTTATTAACGCGAGCCAAAGTGTAAGCCTGCATCACCACACAGTGGTTTCTTATGAATAACAGCTTACGTGTCAAAACAATAGATATCTCCAAAATAGAAGCGTTCTGTGGTAAAAGAGTATAAAATTAACTTTTTTACCATAAGAATATGAGTAACGTATTAGGTTACATTAAAAACAACTCCCAGGAAACGCAGCGCTTGATTGGTCTAAAGTATGAGCAACTAGAACAACTAATAAATCAGGCGATCGCTTTACATATGCAAAAGCAACAAGACATAGAAGCAAAGAAAGTTAGAATCATAAATAAAGGGGGTGGTCGGAAGGTAAAACTATCTACAGAAGAGCAGATTCTCTTAACATTAATATACTTGAGACATTTAACAACATTTCAATTACTAGGTATCCAGTTTGGAGTGAGTGAATCAACGGCAAATGATACATTCAACTACTGGTTTCCACTCCTACAAGAACTCTTGCCATCAAGTTTACTTGAACAGGTAAAAAAAAATGCAAGTGATTACGAGATAGTTCAAGAAATTTTAACCGAGTACGAACTAATAGTAGATAGCTGTGAGCAGCCTAGAGAAAGACCTAGAGAGTATAAAGAGCAGAAAAAATATTACTCTGGTAAGAAGAAAAAGCATACTTTTAAAAATCAAATTATTGTTTTACCAGACGGTCAAGATATTGTTGATGTAATCGCGGGTCAACCTGGACCAAAAAGTGACATAAGTTTGTTCCGTGAAAGTCAAAAAACCTTTGACTCTAATCAAAGGTTTAAAGGAGATAAAGGTTATCAAGGAGAAATATCAATTAAGACTCCCACGAAAAAGCCGAAAAAAGGAGAATTAAGCCAGTTACAAAAAGAGAAAAACAAAGAAATGGCTTCAAACCGGATATTTGTTGAACATTTGATTCGGTTAGTTAAAATCTTTAGATCTGCATCCGAACGATTTAGGCTAAATCCACATAAATATGAGCAGGTGATTCAGACAATTTGTGGACTTGTAAGATTCCGAATTAGAGCTTTAGTTTTACCACTATGAAATAGTGAGAGACAACGTAGCTAAAATTTACTGCCAACTTGTTTTTTTTACTTTATTTTCAACAAGAACTATCTCAAAAGCTGGTTTTTGCGTGGAGAATGGCTGATGTTTGAAGTTAGCGATCGCCTGTTAAAAGCCAGTCATACAGAGGTTTTAGCATTTTTCGGAGATGTCTAATTTTGATTCTGGCAGCCAATCCTACAAGCACTTCAAGGCTGCGATTGGATGAAGAAGTGCGGGAAATTGATGAAGGATTGCGACGAGCCAATAAGCGTGAGCAGTTCAAGCTAGAGCAGAAGTGGGCAGTACGTAAGCGTGATTTCTACCGAGCTATTTTAGATTATCAGCCGCAGATTGTTCACTTCAGCGGACATGGTGCGGGAGAAGATGGCATAGTCTTGGAAGATGAAACCGAGCAGCTAGTCCTTGTCAAAGCAGATGCATTGGCAAGTATGTTTAAGTTATTTGCCACAAAGGGAGTTGAGTGCGTACTTCTGAATGCTTGCTACAGTGAGGTGCAAGCAAAAGCGATTAGCCAACACGTTAGCTACGTGATTGGCATGAATCGGACGGTAGGTGATAAAGCAGCTGTAGCATTTTCAGTGGCATTTTATGATGCTCTAGCAGCGGGAGAGCAGATGGAGTTTGCTTATGAGTTAGGTTGCTCGCAAATGATGAGTTTTTTAGAGCAGCAAACTCCGGTTCTTTTGAAAAAAGACCTTCTTAGTATAATTCCCATCCAGCCATCCGTAGACATTCTTCCTCCCAATCCCTATCAAGGATTAGCTGCATTTGCGGAAGTTGATGCAGCATTCTTTTTTGGACGAGAAACGTTTGTTAATGGTTTAGTTGAAGCGGTGAACAAACAGCCCTTAGTCGCAGTGATTGGTCCTAGTGGCAGTGGAAAATCTTCTGTAGTGTATGCGGGGCTAATTCCTCACTTACGCATTGCAGGAAACGCGCAAGCAGCGACGTAGCAGAAATGCGCTGATTGCTGGTTTAGTTGGTGCTTTGAGTCTATCAGGATTTGCTTTTTGGCAATGGCAGCAGGCAGAAAAAACTCAGCTAGCGCAGAGTGAAGCTATCGGTCGGTATTCAGATGCACTCTTTAATCAAAATCGAGATTTTGATGCCCTAATAGAAAGTTTACGAATAGGAGTTGCACTACACAAGCGAAAAGCTAATATACCCATAGTTCAAGCTGCATTACGACAAGCAGTTTATAGGGTAAGAGAGCACAATCGCTTAGAAGGTCATACTGATGGAGTCTGGAGCGTAGCATTCAGCCCGGATGGCAAGACCATTGCTTCTGGTAGTTATGAGGATACGGTACGGTTGTGGAATCTCAACGGGCAACCACTGCAAACCCTCAAAGGTCATACTGATGGAGTCACAAGCGTAGCATTCAGCCCGGATGGCAAGACCATTGCCTCTGGTAGTTATGAGGATACGGTACGGTTGTGGAATCTCAACGGGCAACTACTGCAAACCCTCAAAACCAAAGGAGCCACTAGCATAGCATTCAGCCCAGATGGCAAGACCATTGCCACTGCTAGTAGTCTGCCAAGGGAACTTTGCAGGGTAGCACATCTTACTGATAAGCTACTTAAAAATCAGGAAATAGCATGGCAAAGAAGTACATTGTGGATTTGAGTGAGGACGAAGTTTCTCAGCTGCAAGCATTAATTAAAAAAGGTAAGCACAAGGCAAGAACCATCACCCGCGCAAACATTCTTCTGATGGCTTCTGAGGGAGAAACAGATCAAGCGATCGCTGCCATTGTTCGAGTCCATGTTACGACAGTGGAACGGACACGAGAGAAATTTGTCATCGGTGGGTTAGATTTTGCACTCATTGATGAACCTCATCCACCGAAGATTCGTAAACTTGAAGGAAAATCAGAAGCGTTTTTGATAGCTACAGCTTGTTCTGACGCACCGTCTGGACGGGTAAGATGGACAATGCAACTTTTGGCAGACCACTTAATAGAAGTTGGTATCGTTGATTCGATTTCAGATGAAACTGTTCGTCAGACCCTAAAAAAAACGACATTAAGCCGTGGCTGAAAGAACAGTGGTGCATTCCCGAAGTAAACGCCGAGTACGTTTTACGGATGGAAGATTTATTGGATTTATACAATGAACCATATGATCCCAAACGTCCAGTAGTCTGTTTTGATGAATGCTCATATCAACTGGTGGAAGAAGTCAGACAACCATTGCCACCTGAACCAGAGCAACCAGAACGCTATGACTTTGAATATAAACGCAATGGAACAGTAAATTTATTTGCTTATTTTCAACCTTTAGTAGGGTGGAGACATATTGAAGTAACTCAACGGCGTACAAAACACGATTTTGCAAAACAAATGAAAGATTTAGTAGATATTTATCACCGCGATGCTGATGTTATTCGTTTAGTAGTTGATAACCTTAATATTCATACTCCAGCAGCCTTGTATGAAGTTTTTGAACCTCAAGAGGCACGTCGAATTGTACAAAGATTAGAGTTCCACTACACTCCTAAACATGCAAGTTGGTTGAATCAAGTAGAGATTGAGTTATCTGTTTTATCTCGCCAATGTTTAGAGCGACGAATCCCGGATATACAAACATTATCCTCTGAAATTGCTACTTGGGAGAAACAACGCAATCTTCAACGTACAAGTGTCCATTGGCGTTTTCAAACTACAGATGCACGGAGAAAGATGGAGCGTTTATACCCGACTGTATGACCCAGCAAATTTCCCTTGGCAGACTACTAGTAGTCTGCCAAGGGAACTTTGCAGGGTAGCACATCTTACTGATAAGCTACTTAAAAATCAGGAAATAGCATGGCAAAGAAGTACATTGTGGATTTGAGTGAGGACGAAGTTTCTCAGCTGCAAGCATTAATTAAAAAAGGTAAGCACAAGGCAAGAACCATCACCCGCGCAAACATTCTTCTGATGGCTTCTGAGGGAGAAACAGATCAAGCGATCGCTGCCATTGTTCGAGTCCATGTTACGACAGTGGAACGGACACGAGAGAAATTTGTCATCGGTGGGTTAGATTTTGCACTCATTGATGAACCTCATCCACCGAAGATTCGTAAACTTGAAGGAAAATCAGAAGCGTTTTTGATAGCTACAGCTTGTTCTGACGCACCGTCTGGACGGGTAAGATGGACAATGCAACTTTTGGCAGACCACTTAATAGAAGTTGGTATCGTTGATTCGATTTCAGATGAAACTGTTCGTCAGACCCTAAAAAAAACGACATTAAGCCGTGGCTGAAAGAACAGTGGTGCATTCCCGAAGTAAACGCCGAGTACGTTTTACGGATGGAAGATTTATTGGATTTATACAATGAACCATATGATCCCAAACGTCCAGTAGTCTGTTTTGATGAATGCTCATATCAACTGGTGGAAGAAGTCAGACAACCATTGCCACCTGAACCAGAGCAACCAGAACGCTATGACTTTGAATATAAACGCAATGGAACAGTAAATTTATTTGCTTATTTTCAACCTTTAGTAGGGTGGAGACATATTGAAGTAACTCAACGGCGTACAAAACACGATTTTGCAAAACAAATGAAAGATTTAGTAGATATTTATCACCGCGATGCTGATGTTATTCGTTTAGTAGTTGATAACCTTAATATTCATACTCCAGCAGCCTTGTATGAAGTTTTTGAACCTCAAGAGGCACGTCGAATTGTACAAAGATTAGAGTTCCACTACACTCCTAAACATGCAAGTTGGTTGAATCAAGTAGAGATTGAGTTATCTGTTTTATCTCGCCAATGTTTAGAGCGACGAATCCCGGATATACAAACATTATCCTCTGAAATTGCTACTTGGGAGAAACAACGCAATCTTCAACGTACAAGTGTCCATTGGCGTTTTCAAACTACAGATGCACGGAGAAAGATGGAGCGTTTATACCCGACTGTATGACCCAGCAAATTTCCCTTGGCAGACTACTAGTAATGGTGATGGCACAGTACGGTTGTGGAATCTCAACGGGCAACTACTGCAAACCCTCAAAGGTCATACCCAAGGAGTCAATAGCGTAGCATTCAGCCCGGATGGCAAGACCATTGCCTCTGGTAGTTCTGACAAGACAGTACGGTTGTGGAATCTCAACGGGCAACTACTGCAAACCCTCAAAGGTGGTACCGAAGGAGTCTATAGTGTAGCTTTCAGCCCGGATGGCAAGACCATTGCCTCTGGTAGTTCTGACAAGACAGTACGGTTGTGGAATCTCAACGGGCGACTACTGCAAACCCTCAAAGGTCATACCGAAATAGTCACTAGCGTAGCATTCAGCCCGGATGGCAAGACCATTGCCTCTGCTAGTTATGACGAGACGATACGGTTGTGGAATCTCAACGGGCAATCACTGCAAACCTTCAATAATACCAATAATAAAATTTCTACCCTAGCTTTCAGCCCAGACGGTAAGACCATTGCCTCTAGTGGTATCTGGGACTACACAGTACATTTGTGGAATGTCAACGGGCAACCACAGCGAACCCTCAAACGTCATACCAATGCAGTCTATAGTGTAGCATTCAGCCCGGATGGCAAGACCATTGCTTTTAGTATTAATAATAACTCAGTATAATTGCGGTATTTCAACAGCAAATCACAGGAAAAAACTCTCAAAGGTCATACCGATGCAGTTACTAGCGTAGCTTTTAGCCCGGATGGCAAGAGTATTGCCACTGGTAGTTACGACAAGACGGTACGGTTGTGGAATGTCAACGGGCAACCACTGCGAACCCTTAAAGGTCATACTAATACAGTCACTAGCATAGCATTCAGCCCGGATGGCAAGACCATTGCCTCTGGTAGTAATGAGAACACAGTACGGTTGTGGAATCTCAACGGGCAACTACTGCAAACCCTTGCTTCGGAACGCGAAGCCAATAAAGGTCATACCAAAGTAGTTACTAGCGTAGCCTTCAGCCCGGATGGCAAGACCATTGCCTCTGGTAGTAATGACAACACAGTACGCTTATGGAATCTCAACGGACAACTACTGCAAACCCTTGCTTCGGAACGCGAAGCGAACAAAGGTCATACCAAAGTAGTTACTAGCGTAGCCTTCAGCCCGGATGGTAAGACCATTGTCTCTGGTAGTGATGACAACACAGTACGGTTGTGGAATGTCAAGGGGCAACTACTGCAAACCCTCAATGGTCATACCGATGCGGTCACTAGCGTAGCATTCAACCGGGATGGCAAGACCATTGCCTCTAGTAGTGATGACAACACGGTACGCTTGTGGAATCTCAATGGGCAAGTACTACGAACCCTCAAAGGTGATACATTACCAGTTAGGAGCGTAGCATTCAGCCCGGATGGCAAGACCATTGTCTCTAGTAGTGATGACAACACAATACGGTTGTGGAATCTCAACGGGCAAGAACTGCATAGCTCTACAAGGTATGCGTCACTCGGCGATAGCGTAGTATTTAGCCCGGATGGCAAGACTATTGCCTCTGGTAGTTATGACAACACAGTACAGTTGTGGAATGCCAACGGGCAACCACTGCAAACCCTTAAAGGTCATACCGAACCTGTTAGTAGCGTAGCATTCAGCCCAGATGGCAAGACCATTGTCTCTAGTAGTAATGACAAGACGGTACGGTTGTGGAATGTCAACGGGCAACCACTGCAAACCCTTAAAGGTCATACATTACCAGTTAGGAGCGTAGCATTCAGTTCAGATGGCAAGACCATTGCCTCTGGTAGTAATGACAAGACGGTACGGTTGTGGAATGTCAACGGGCAACTACTGCAAACCCTTAAAGGTCATACCAATGCAGTCAGTAGCGTAGCATTCAGTTCAGATGGCAAGACCATTGCCTCTGGTAGTTCTGACAAGACGGTACGGTTGTGGAATGTCAACGGGCAACTACTGCAAACCCTTAAAGGTCATATCATGTATGTCAGTAGCGTAGCATTCAGCCCGGATGGCAAGACCATTGCCTCTGCTAGTGGTGACAAGACGGTACGGTTGTGGAATGTCAACGGGCAACCACTGCAAACCCTTAAAGGTCATACCCCACCAGTCAGTAGCGTAGCATTCAGCCCAGATGGCAAGACCATTGCCTCTACTAGTGCTGATGATGACACAGTACGCTTGTGGAATCTCGACGGGCAACCACTGCAAACCATCAATAGTCATATCATGTATGTCAGTGGTGTAGCATTCAGCCCGGATGGCAAGACCATTATTGCTTCTGGTAGAGGTGATAACACAATACGCTTGTGGGATTTGAATTTAGATAATTTACTGGTACAAGGTTGCACTTGGTTGCATGACTATCTAAATAACCCTAGTGTTAACCTAAGTAATGATGACCGTCACCTTTGCGATGACATCAGTACTGGCAGGTAAATTGCTTGCTTTAGCAGATACCACGCGAATTGGGAAGGGCTAAAACCCAATCACTGAAACAGCTTTCTTCCTTTGCTCTGGTGTCACTTCCAAATACCGCTGCAATGTTCCCAAGTCATTGTGACCGCTGATTTCTTGAATAGACCTCTTGCAAAAATGCTTGAATTGTCATGTTTACCGAGTGAGAACATAGGAGTGGAGATTCCTCGCTACACTGCGTTTCGCGACTAATGACATTCACGATTTTTTGAATGAATGCAAGAAGTCTAATATGTCGCAACGGAATACCAGCGCTACACATCTGAGTTAATGCCGTCCGCCTAAAGCTGTGAGTAAATAGTGGTATTTTATTGACAATTCACAACTCACAACTCATGGCTATCTCGAAGAAATTATGGGAAGCAAATCAAGATATAGCGCAGGCTTGTCTTGAGCATCCTTTTGTCCAAGGTATAGGTGACGGTAGTCTTGAAAAGCAAAAATTTGCCTATTATGTTGGGCAAGATGCTTTTTTCTTGGAAGCCTTTGCCCGTGCTTACAGCATAGCTGCAGCAAAAGCACCAGATTTCTCTGTATTTACAACCTTTCACTCGTTGGCTGATGGAGTTTTACAAGAACTGAAGCTCCATGAAGGTTATGCTGCAAAGTGGGGAGTCAGTTTGCATTCTGTAGAACCTGGAGTCACAACCCGTCGTTATACCGACTTTTTGTTGGCAACTGCTTGGAGTGGAGATGTGGGTTTAACTGCTGCGGCTATGTCCCCTTGTATGCGTCTGTATGCATTTTTGGGAGAACAGTTGGCTCGTGATGGCATTCCCAACCATCAGTATGCGGATTGGATTCGGACTTACAGTGGCGCAGATTTTCAACCACTAACGCAACAATTAGAAGATTTGGTTGACGGTTACACTAGTAGTACGGCGTTGGTACACTCAACCTATCGCTATGCCATGCTCTGTGAGCGAGACTTTTTTCAGGCAGCATGGGAATATTTATAAGCACTTTAAGCACAACCTGTGTGTGTTTTCTTCAGTAGCTCATACATAAAAACTTTTCAACGATATTATTGCATTATGAACGCGAGTTATCTTATTGGTCGCTTAAAGACCGGTCTACACAACAAATGGTGGTTGCTTAATTACAAATTGCGATCGCTTGGGATTAAACTACAGTTTTATTGGCTTTTGTATGCAGGTAGTAAAAGGTTAGATTTGAGCCAGAAATCGGCACTTGTATTTGCTCCTCATCAAGATGATGAAACGTTGGGCTGTGGTGGAATCATTGCCCTTAAGCGAGAACAAGCTGTACCTGTTAAGGTTGTTTTTGTCACGGATGGAGGGGGTTCTCATAAAGGTAATAGCAAGATAACCCGTGAGGAAATTGTTCAAATTCGCAAACAAGAAGCACTGACAGCTTTGAACATTTTAGGCGTCCCTTCAAAAGATGTTCACTTTCTCAATAAATGCGATGGCGCACTGCATAAAATGACGGAAGCTGAACAACAGCAAACTATTGAGGAAATGGCACAATTCCTGGGTGACTTCCAGCCGCAAGAAGTCTACGTCACTCATAGCAACGATCGCAGTCCAGATCATGAGACGACTTATCAACTTGTGACAGAGGCGATCGCCCTCGCTGGAGTCAAGGTAGATTTGTGGCAGTATGCTATCTGGTTGCTTTGGGAATCTTTAGTGTTTCGCGATCTCAAGCTGGAGGAATTGACAGGAGCATATCAATTAGCCATACACAAGGTGCAATCCAAGAAGGAGCAAGCAATTAAAACTTATCGTTCCCAATATTTACCTATAGATGCTGAATCCACTGACACAGTGCTTCCAGCGAATTTCCTTTGGCGATTTTTCTTACCTTATGAGGTTTTTTTCAAAACAGATTAATGATTGTAATGTAAATGAAGAAACAACTATGAGTAACCAAGAAAAGAAAGTCTGTTTTTGTACTCTAGCGTTAGGTAACAAATATCGCGCTCTTGCTTCACTCTTAGCAAAAGATATAGATAAATATGCACCTCACACGTCTTTTGTGATTTTAACTGATAATCCTAACGAATTTAGTAACTTCTCTCAAGTTTTAGCATTTAAGCATCAACAGCATGGAGTGAAGTGTTACCACGATAAAAGATTTGTCATCGCTCAAGCTCTATCGTTGTTTGATTCATGTATCTTTCTTGATGCTGATATGCGAATATTAGCACCAGTCCCAGAAGATATGCAATGGCTTAACGAACCAGGAATAACAGCAAGAGCTTGTTTCAATCTGCCCATAAAGTTTGCCAAAGTTATTGCAGGGACTGCTGAAGCAAAATATTGTAGAGAATTTAAAATAGTTAAATCAGCCATACAAAAATTAAATCTGGATGCAGAATGGGAAAATATTAAATTTGTACAAGAGTATTTATTTGCTATCACTAAAGACTCTGGCAAAGAAATCCAATTTTTGCGCCTATGGGAGATGCTTGCCAACTATTTTGAACGAAATGGACTTTACGACGCAGAAGGAAACGCAATAGGTTTAGCTGCGTATAAAGCTGGTTTTCCTGTTAGATGGGGGGAAATGCCAGGTCTTTCATTTTTCAATGAAAAAATCGAGAGATTTAAAATTCAAAAGGGTCAGTCAAGCATGGATGAAATGTCGATATATTTTGAAGAACACGCAATAATTGCATATCCCAAACGTTGTATTTTGGAAAAAGTTGTCTCTAAAATTGGGGAAAATATCAAGCTTTTTTACAGGTTATTACGATTAAAGATTGTGACTAATTCATTGACCTATGAGTAATATCAAATCCGGTTAAATGCACATACTAAAACAACTATTTGTTTGCGGCCACCAATGGTAGCAAGTTAGACCATGAATTAGAGCGTGGTGATTAGATAGCACTTTGCAACGTTGAAATAAAGCTTCTTCTAGCTCATCTAAGGACTTAAAAGACTCGTTTGCGATTGCTTCATTTGTAAGCGGCCATAGTCGTTCAGCTGGTTGCAGTTCAGGGGAGTGCGAAGGCATTAAAAGAATATGAATGCCTTCAGGGACTTCTAAGTCTTTACTAGTGTGCCATCCAGCTTGATCCATCGTCAAAAGTATTTGTTTGTGCTTGCCAACCTGAAAATGTTTAGCAAAGTCCGCTAAAACAAGATTAAATATGTCAGTCCGCACGTAAGGTAAAATCCACCAATAAGTTTCACCCGACTGGGGATGTACAAAACCATACAACCATAGCCACTTATATCGCCAATTAACTGTAGCAATTGGCTGTTCTCCTGATGGTGCCCATACAGTTCGCAATACAGGCTTTAGCCCCAAGCGATGTTCATCCATTGTCCAAACTTCGACGTCGGCATCTGGATTTTCTGTTTGTATTGTTTGTGTCTCCAGTGCCAACTTTTTTTTCCAAGATTCTTGTTCCTCCCAAGAAGTTTCCTCATGATGTGGGCGAGGCACCAAAGGGCGCATTTTCAGACCTCTCAAATATTCCCATCCACGTTGAGGTGACACTTTTCGACCCAATAAATCACTTATCCACGCTGCCACCTTGGGACCATTCCACAAACCTCCATCTCCAGGTTTTGATTGTAAAGCCTGCCACAACTGTGCTTGCTGGACATCATTTAGTAATGGTTCCGCTCCGGGATTACTCTGTCTGCGGTCTCCGAGCATCTCTGGTCCATAACGGTTATAACTGCGGACTAACTCATAAATCCATGAGATTCCATATCCTGTTACTGAAGCAACCTCTGCTGTGGTTTTTCCTAATGCCAATAACCAAATAGTTTGGTAATGAGTGCGTGCGATCGCATTTTTTGATTGACGATAGCGATTTTCTAGTTCGTCAATACTTAGGTGAGGCTCTAGAGAAATCCGTCTTGGCATATACTCCGTAACTAAATCTCAACACAGCATTATACCATGTGCAATCATCCGGATTTGATATAAAATATAGCAGTCATAAATGATTTGTCAAAAAACAAGATCCCCGACTTCTTTAAGAAGTCGGGGATCTGAAAAAGTCGGGGATCTGAAAAAAAAATATGCGCTTAGCACAGGCACTTTCACACAAATGTGCGCCCGTATTGCTATAAATCTTTCTACTTGCCCGTAAGCCAATCTGACTTTTCACGTCATGTGGAAAAGTCCACAAAAAATCTAACTTTCTTTCCCCAAAATTCCTGCGTCTCTCTCCTATAAGGAGAGAGAAATAGAAGCGAGGTTTTCCAGATACTGTGAAAAGTAAGGTAAGCCAATGACGGGTTAAGAAAATGAGTTTTGTTATCACCAAAACAGTTTTGAACAATGAGCGCTGAGTGTTGTAACACTCAGCACTACATACAACTCAAGTTTGTGGTAGTGCTTACGCCTTAACAAACTATCATTGATGACTTGTTCATTAATGACTGAGTTTGGATTGCCATAATGATAATTTGTTTAAAGATAATGACATAATTTGTCATAAGGTGGCATGGTAACACTATCAACTTATTAAAGTCTGTTCTCTGAGAGACATTACAAGAGGAGTTATTAAATAGGGCAATGAACCAACAGGTGTTGTTAACTAGTGCAATGAACGTGGATGATTTTTTGAAACGCTATCAGGCAGGACAAAGAAATTTCAAGGGCGTAAACCTTATAGGTAGTTACCTAAATGGAGTTAATCTTAGTGGAGCAACTTTAAAAGGAGCTTCCCTAAGTGAAGTTGATTTGAGTAAAGCAAATTTGGTTGGGGTGGACTTGACAGAAGCATCTTTAGTGAGAGCGAACCTGACGGGAGCGAACCTGACAGGAGCCAATCTCAGTGGGGCAAATCTTTTTGAAGCAAAGCTCACAGGAGCCATACTTGATGGGGCAGAACTGAAAATGGCAGATTTGATAGACGCAGATTTTACCGCTGCAAATCTACAGGGAGCTAATCTGTATGGGGCATACATGATGGGTACTGTGTTGCAGGGTGCAATTATGCCAGATGGTACAATCAACGGTTAGCTACCGTAGCTGCGCTCTTTGTGCCAATACATGAAAATGAGCTGTATAGTATCTGGTATTTTTAGATAATCACGAGAGCAAATGTGCCAAGAGAAAGATGACGGCACAAGGAAATTATCAAAATGTCAGAGAATTTAAGAAGTCAAGTTGTAACACAAGGAGTGCAGCGATCGCCTAACCGGGCAATGCTGCGTGCTGTTGGTTTTAGAGATGAGGATTTCACCAAGGCAATTGTTGGTATTGCCAATGGCTACAGTACTATTACCCCCTGCAATATGGGGATCGATAAACTGGCGCAAAGAGCAGAAATTGGCATCAGAAATGCTGGGGGAATGCCGCAAATGTTCGGCACAATTACCATCAGCGACGGTATTTCCATGGGAACCGAAGGGATGAAATATTCCTTAGTATCACGCGAAGTCATTGCTGACTCAATAGAAACCGCCTGCACTGGGCAAAGTATGGACGGTGTTCTTGCTATTGGCGGTTGTGATAAAAATATGCCAGGGGCGTTGATTGCCATTGCTCGGATGAACATCCCCGCCATCTTTGTTTACGGCGGTACAATTAAACCCGGAAACTACAACGGACGCGACTTAACTGTTGTCAGTTCTTTTGAAGCTGTCGGTCAATATAGTGCTGGGAAAATTGACGAAAATGAACTACTAGAAGTCGAGCGTCATGCTTGTCCAGGCGCTGGTTCCTGCGGTGGGATGTACACAGCAAACACGATGTCTAGTGCAATTGAAGCAATGGGAATGAGTTTACCTTATTCCTCGACAATGGCAGCAGAAGATGAAGAAAAAGCGGAAAGTACTGAAAAATCTGCCTTGTTCTTGGTGGAAGCCATTCGTAAGCAAATCTTGCCCAGCCAGATTATAACTCGTAAATCTCTAGAAAATGCTATTTCTGTGATCATGGCGGTGGGTGGTTCGACAAATGCAGTGCTGCATCTACTGGCGATCGCCCACACCGCTGGTATAGAACTTATCCTGAACGACTTTGAAACCATCCGCGCCCGCGTTCCCGTTTTGTGCGATTTAAAACCCAGCGGTCGGTATGTAGCCACAGACTTACACAAAGCTGGCGGCATTCCTCAAGTCATGAAAATGCTACTGGTACATAATTTATTACACGAGGACTGCCTAACCATCACCGGGCAAACAGTAGCCGAAGTGTTAGCTGATGTCCCAGAAGAACCATCAGCAAATCAAGATGTCATTCGTCCTTGGAATAATCCGTTGTATCAACAAGGACACTTAGCCATCCTTAGAGGTAACTTAGCGATTGAGGGGGCTGTCGCTAAAATTACCGGGGTAAAAACGCCCAAAATTACTGGACCAGCACGGGTTTTTGAATCTGAGGAAGCCTGCTTAGATGCGATTCTGGCAAAGAAAATTTACCCAGGGGATGTGATCGTCATCCGCTACGAAGGACCAAAAGGTGGTCCTGGTATGCGGGAAATGCTAGCTCCCACCTCCGCAATTATTGGTGCGGGTTTGGGTGATTCTGTGGGACTCATTACCGATGGGCGCTTTTCAGGTGGTACTTACGGCATGGTAGTGGGTCACGTTGCGCCAGAAGCAGCAGTTGGAGGTGCGATCGCCCTAGTCGAAGAAGGCGATACGATCACCATTGATGCCCATGCTCGTTCACTGCATTTACATATATCTGATGAAGAGTTAGCGAGTCGTCGTGCCAATTGGCAGCCACGTCCACCCCGTTACACTACGGGTGTGCTGGCAAAATATACCAAGTTGGTATCTTCTAGCAGTCTTGGTGCAGTAACGGATTTGGATTTATTTTAATTAATAAATCTCACATGTCTTGTGGGGTGGGCATCCTGCCCGCCCGTCCACATGGAAGTTAAAAATACACTAGCTTAGCGCACTCCAGCAACTCGCTCATTTAACCTTTTGTCTGCGTGCGCCACTTTTTGTAGCCAAGTACAGGCATGAGCATTGCCAACAACAAAAGA
This sequence comes from Kalymmatonema gypsitolerans NIES-4073, assembly GCF_002368435.1. Taxonomy (GTDB): domain Bacteria; phylum Cyanobacteriota; class Cyanobacteriia; order Cyanobacteriales; family Nostocaceae; genus Kalymmatonema; species Kalymmatonema gypsitolerans. Next base: position 1,103,511 of record NZ_AP018268.1, on the reverse strand, counting down.
GGCGTTAACGTCGATGGCTCGGGTATCGGCTGCACACCACCACCAGGAGGAGTTACACCGCCACCAGGAGGAGTCACACCGCCACCAGGAGGAGTCACACCGCCACCAGGAGGAGTCACACCACCACCAGGAGGAGTCACACCGCCACCGGGAGGAGTCACACCACCACCAGGAGGAGTCACACCGCCACCGGGAGGAGTCACACCGCCACCGGGAGGAGTCACACCACCACCGGGAGGAGTCACACCGCCACCGGGAGGAGTCACACCGCCACCGGGAGGAGTCACACCGCCACCAGGAGGAGTCACACCGCCACCAGGAGGAGTCTCGCCTGCTGCAGGTGGCTGCTCGCCTACGGTCGGTGGCGGTGCTACAGCTACCCTATCTGGGGAATCATCTCCACCTCCACCCCCAAAAAGAAAAGGTAGAGCAAGTAAAGGAATACCGCCGAGGATCCAGAATGGGAAGCCACCACCTCCGCCTTGTGCCACGACCTCACCTACAGGACCAGGAACAATCTCCTGGCTAAGCACTTCTCCCTCGGGCAATACTGGAACTGCCCCTACAAAAACATCTCCTGGAAGACCTTGCCCAATGATGTCGTCAAACTCCCGAGGAATACCAGCATTTGGACGGTTGTACTCCGCTCCATCTGGGGAGAATGGCTTGGAGAGTACTTCGAGGAGCTTCCCTTCAAGTTGACTCTCATTGCCACTATTCAACGCACGCAACCCTTCAGAGGCGTTACTTGCATAAAACTGCTTGACGTCTGCTGGCAAATCCTGAGACTGAATCTGCTGCTTGAGGTTAGGGATTTTTGCGGTTTCTTCCAACAGCAAACGTCCATAAGAGTATTTCAAGTTCAACAAGCCACTACGGGGATCAAGTGAGTTGCCAGATCCCTCTGGAGCCCAGTAAAAGTTTTTGGTAACCTGTCCTAAACCTGGTTGAGGCGTCCGACTCACTGTTTGCCCCAGAAGATACCGATATCCATCTACCATATAAGGATTGTCGTTTTGCCAGAAGGAGGCGTACGGTACCTGAGAAAGATTGGGATTGTTACCGTAGAAAGAAGCGAAATTTTGGTAGTTTTGTTGCCCACCAGCCGCTCGTATCAGTAACTCTTGGTAGCTAGGTCCGCCGTTGGATTCGACTAATTGCTGAAGTACTGTTGCAGTCTTGTTACAGCCAGCACCACCTCCCACACCACATCCAGGAATGACTCGCATTTGACTCAAAGAACGTCCTGACATCTGATACTGGAGATAGTTTGACTCCAGTCCTGGTTGGACACCATAGCGCCCAATACTGAGCTGAGCAAAAGCCTGCTGAGGTGCAGTCAGAATTGCCGCTGCATAGGATGAGAAGGCAATTAGGGTTTTTGTGATACGGGATTTAAACAAGGTGAACCTCCAAGAAACAAGGGTGTAGGCAGTTGGAAAGAAATTACTTGAAAATTAAAAATAAAAGTGAAAATACTTTTTCGAGTTTAGAATTGAGTTTTGAAAGACTCTCTCGAAGAAATTCAATCTAACAGGCTGGTATAAAACGACTGCACTATTTGCTTGATCTAAGACATTCGCTCTACGTAATATTGCTACCTTCTTTTGCTTCACTGGCGAAATGAAGGATTCCAGATATCTTTGGATACTTTGATAAATACTTTGACGATTCTCTTGATTAGGGATGGCAGCAAACGCAGACACGGAGAGAGTGAATGCGCTCAGCAAACGAATCTTGATATTCATGAGGCTTGTGATGGTAGATGACTCAATAGCGTTACGGCGTTAACCGTTGGAATTTAAGACGGCTTTTTGAGATTTGATGTTTCTAAGAAAAAATCTTGAAGTTGTGAAATCTTGACAAGATAAAGTAATCGTCGGTATTATGTCAGATGAAACACACTTTTGATTTATAAACGAAAGTAAAAGCTCGCAAGTTTGCAACAAGTGCCAGAATATGCTTAAAATTGGTGTATTTGACGTTGAAATTGCTGATTAGCAGTTGTGATTGTTGTATTTAAGCATATGACGTTAGCGACAAACTAGGGTTTTAGATTTCTTTTATTTTGAGGTAAAAAAAGTAGATGCACCCTCGAAAAAAGCCTTCAGTTGGGTATACTAGTAAATTTACAGGCTTTTACTATTTTAACTGAACCTTGTTTTATTTGTAACAGTAAGTAATATCCTCGAGCTTCTAACTTAGGGATGATCATAGTTGCTTACTAAAGGATGACCTGTATAATTTGCGAGTCAAACAGGTTATTCAGTCTGTTTGAAGATAGACTGTACCAGGTGTTTAAAGTACATAGTAATTTAACAAGTCAGTCTGTAACAACAACTTTATCAGTGCAAATATAGTTATTGTTTATGCACTTCCTTCTAGGGATAGAACGTTTATTGCCGAAAATTTACAATCAACTTTAAAAATTTTTGCTTACATTGAACTTAATCATCTCGCTTTTCACTATCCGTGGTGAAATACTTTATGGTATCTCCAGCCGAAATTTCTTATTTAGATAAAAATATAAATCTATCTGAAAAAGTTTTTCAACATTTTCAGCAAACGAAAGATTTGGTTAACCACAGCGTTAACTCTTTAACTCAATCAGCGCAGCACATTGGGGAGTCTTGGAAGCAAACAGCAACTCAAGCCACCAGTCAAGCTGTTGATACGGTGACGACAAACTTTGGGCAAGCTAAAGCTTCTTTACAAGAAACATTGGAATCTGCCCAGCAAGTAAAGAGTACAACATCGGCGGCTGTTCAAACAGCTATTTCTTCTTCGGTGGTTGATTGGTTTGAGCAACACCCTACAGTTATGCGGTTGGTTCAAATTTTTGGTTGGGCGGTTAACCATCCAATCATCAGTTTAGTGATTCTGCTTTTCGCTCTTGCGATCGCTTGGAGTCTGATCAAGGCAATTGGTCGTATAATTGAGTCAGCTAGTTTGTCACTTTTGCAAGTTCCTTTCAAATTACTTCAAGCTTTTGTGAAGATTAGCTTTTTATTATTTACCAAAGTGAGTAACTTGGCTGTTAAACAACTGAATGATACGAAAACAAGTGATCATATCCCAACTTTACTGCCTGTAGCCTCTCCACAAATTCACAAGGATAAGCAGCAAAGATTGGTAGGAATTTCTACTCGGCTGGAGGAAATTCAAAAAGAACAGAATCAACTTTTACAAGAAGCAGCAGCGATTTTAGCTTCAGAAAAAATTGATGTGGAAGTATCGTTTAAGCAGTATGCGGAGTTGGGGGTAAACTTAGATAATACTTAATCACTTTGAAAGTTTATAACGTCTTTAGTACTCCTTTACTTAAGTAAGGTAAAGTATATTTGTACACTCATCTTTTCTTTGGCTGATGAAAAAATCATAAGCACGAAGATTAACACATTTTTAATGGCAAAAGTTAAAAATTATTAAAACTTCACACGATTTAAAATTTTGCTATTTTTAAAAGCAGGTAGGAGACAGATGGGCGAGAATTTCGTCCAGTTCTATAGTGACTTATTGGCACCGGAATTGCTCAACCAGCAAACAGCTTGGGCATCTTCCCCTGCCAGGATACCTGAGCCGGGAAGATTTGCCTGAAAAAATAAATACATAGGTAGAGTAAAAATTCCGCAATGGCACCATAGTCAAAAACCCACCCGACGAAACTAAATTGAGATAGAGGTAGATCGCAATGAATCCAGACAACAAGATATCGCCAGCTTTCGAGCCGTTTCTTGCCGAGATGGGGCAGGATGACAAACGGGATGCAATTGTGATCTACAAAGCACCGCCCTTTGAAGGTTTGCCGCCACGAGGTCGTCTGCGCGAACTACAAAGGAGGATGTTTCAGGTTCAACAGCAGGCGGCGATCAAAGTAGCTGCAGAAATTTTTGAGGATTATCACGAAGCTAGTCACGACCTTGGGTATCATGATGAACCTTTAGCGGTTTCTACCATCGGTTTTGGCGCATTACCAATGGCGACGGTTGAAGTGACTCCCAAGACTTTAGAAGCCTTGGTGGAACAACCGAATATCGTTGCTATTTTGCCTAATCAAAAAATTCATCTGATCCAACCTCGAAAAATTGACTATAGTGAGCTATTTGCCGAGGAAAACAAAGACAAAGTTACCTGGGGTTTGAAACAGCTTGAGATTCCTAAATTATGGGAGACAACCACGGGTGAGAACATCAATGTGGCGGTGCTAGATACAGGCGTGTATGCTGCCCATCCAGCACTCGACAAACGAGTCCAAGAGTTTGTGGTCATTGATCCCCTTGGTAGGCGGATTGATGCCACTCCAGCTTTTGACTGCGGACAGCACGGTACTCATGTTTGTGGGACAATTGCTGGAGGTAAGACTCCAAAAGGTCTCTCTATTGGCGTTGCACCGCAAACTAATTTGCTCGTTGCTGGCGTGCTGATCGGAGATACGACTTTACGAACCTTGTTGGAAGGTATTTCTTGGGCGATCGAAAGAGGGGCAGATATTATCAATATGTCCCTCGGTTTAAGTTATTACGAACCATTGTTTGCTGAAGTACTTGACATACTGGTGAAGCAGTATGGTATTTTACCTGTAGTAGCGATCGGCAATGAAAACCACGGTAATACGAGCTCACCTGGTAATGCTCATAATGCCTTCAGTGTGGGTGCAATAGAAAAACTGCCAGACAACAAGGTTGATGTCGCATTCTTCAGTAGCGGGGCTAGCCTCGTGTTTCCTGGAGACGAGCCAAATGGTGTGGTAACAAAGCCAGATGTTGTTGCCCCGGGTGCTCAGGTTTATTCCTGTATACCGCCGACGAAAACAGCTCACGGAACCTACGAATACAACTATATGGATGGCACTTCTATGGCAACTCCCCATGTTGCAGGTGTTGCAGCTTTATTAATGGCAGCTAAGCCAACAGCAGCTGTAACAGATATCATTAATGTATTGAAGGAAACGGCAAAACATCCAGCGGGAAATGGTCGCCGCCCGGACAATCGATGGGGTTGGGGTTTACTCCAACCCCTGGAAGCGTTAAGTGCTCTTAGTAGTTGAGGGCAACCAGGGGATTGCATCATGTACCATAACAAAACACTTAGCAAAAACAAGATCAGTTCTGAGTTTGCGTGTCGGCTGAATAATTTAGCGCCTCAACAGAAGGTTTGCATCATCGTGTTTTTGAAGCTAGAGAATCTTGACAAGCCGATGTCGCGCCAGTCGCGTATTGAACGCAAAGCCGCGATGGAAGGGATACGCAACTCAGCTAAGCAAGCTCTAGGCTACATACACAAAATCATACAGGACTTCGGAGGCAAACAGTTAGCCGATAGTCCTGATGCACTAGGCTCAATTCCTGTTGAAATCTCTGCTGCTGGTGTGGAAGCTCTTGCTGAATCCGACGCGGTTAAAGCAGTAGTAGAGGAACAGGAAATTGTTCCTGCAAACGATACCAACAGATTCTATCTTCAAAGTCTTGAGTGCTAAAGAAAGCAACCCCTGTTTTGCCCCGTACCTGTAGCAGGTAGCTTCAGGTATTAGTTTTTATTATAAACGCTCTGAGAAATTTTCAAAGCGAACAGGAGATAATTTGGTAATAATTTCGTCTTCCATTCCAGAGACCCAATCAGCAAAACGCTGTGCTAAGGGTGGCACAATCACAAGGGGATTACTGAAACCAGAAAAAACATAAACGCCTTCGCGTTCTGGGATAAGACCAATCAAGGGGAGTGCATCACTACTAAATGACACCAAACAATGGTGCCAAGTTCCTGGTAAGTTGCCTAATTTAGGCAAAATTTTTCTGATGCTTGCTCGTAACGCCGCTTCACTTTGCTCTAAGTTTACATTGGCATGAGGATCGCTCTTGGCGCGGCTCACTTGACCAAAGCGAAAGCTACCATCTCGGAATTGAACTGCGCCTGCATCTACAATAGGTGGTACTAGTTCAAGACCTGGTTGTTCCCACAATTGATCATTTTTAGTGGAATCTGCTTCTAATTGGAACCGTTTGAGATTCGCTGGCATAACTAGGGTACGCATCTGCACATCCACAGGTGGAGTTTCAATCATTTCTGCGTGGGTGAAATACAGCTTGGTAGAAATGCCAGATGATTTCAGGAGCTCGCGGCTGAGTCCACCAGCACAGACTACAGTGTTCGCAGTATAGTATATCTCGTTTGTTGTCTTAACTTGATTTTGTAGTATTTGTAAAACTTGGGTAATCTCCATTTCACCGCCAGCACGCACAAACGCATCAATATAAGCTTGGGTGGTTTTTTCGGGGTGGATATGACCATGTTTGACAGTTAAAGCACCTGCGAGATCCTCCTGGTTTAACAGTGGTTCTAATTCACAGGCTTCTTTAACACTGAGTAATTTGGGAGGAATCGCGAAACGAGTATAGGACGCCGCTACAGCTTCTGGATCAGCATCGGCGGAAATCGTCAACAATAAGTCTAACTCCCTCAACTCAGTATCAGCGTCCAACTCTTGGGACAAAATGCGGTGACGTGCGCGTCCTTCGTCGCATAATTGGCGAGTGAGTGGAGTGGTACCAGACCAAAAAGCTAAACCACCATAACTATAACGAGTCGCGTTATCTGGCGTTGCATTTTGCTCTAACAAAAGCACTTTACAGCCACCTTTCGCCAGTTCGTAGGCGAGTGCAGCACCCGTAATCCCAGCACCAACAACAATCCAGTCGTAGGTTTTCATTGAATATCTTTAATTCATCTTTACTTAGAGGCTCAAAAAATATTTTCCCTCTTTGGTGCTACCCCAACCAATTTGATTTTAAGATTGTCATGCTACTGCAACTATTTTCCAACAGTATACGTGATGACCTTTCTATTTGAATAGCGATTTGATGGAGCACCTGGACGTCTACCTTCGATAGGCACGACTTGTGAGCCAGGCGTTGATAGTAAAGTTAAGCTACGTGATGATTCTGGTGCTGCTACTCTCGCTTCACCCGTTCTCAACGCGATTAAAGTAACATTTGCTTGATTATTAAAAGAGTATTTCGCAGAACCACGAATAAAAGTGCTAGCAAATTTTTGATTTCCTTCAAAATTAGAATCTTTGAATTCAGTGCTGAACGTCACATTGTCGCTTTTCTGACTTTTCAAAAAATTATCTTTTCCAGAACTGTTTAATTTGCCGGAAACAGAAAAGAATACTAAACGGCTTTTTTTTATGCTGTTCGGCTCAGATAATAAATTGGTAAGAAAGTCTTTGAGCTTTCTTTCAGGTACATCAGATGTGTCGTATAAAGCAAACGAAATATCTCTAACTGCACTAACACTCTCTATCCGTTGTGGACCATATATCGATGTTTCTAAGTCTAGAGCAGACGTGAAATTGAAAGACAAATTGTTACCAGGAGCTACAACAAAATTACCAACAATAATTGCATGAGTTTCTGCAAATCCAAAATAATTTTTATTTTCCCCATAAGCTGAACTCGTAGCAAAAGTCAATGCTTCTGTCTCGCCGGTTTCTACGACTGCATCATTGTGAACAGTCGCCGTAGTACCGTCCGCAGAAGCTGAGGTATTCGCCTGATTGTCACTATCAACAGAGGAAAACTTTTGACTAAAGTTTGTTAAGAATAAATCTCCATAAGACAGGGCAAAAGTAACAGACTGACCGACTGACGCTGAGGGCGCAGAAGTAGCTATGCTTGGAGTTGGCATTATAAAAAACCTCTTTGTAAGTTTCTGATTGAGCTTGACACAAATTATAGAAATTGTCTCAAGCTCAGTCTAGCTAATTTGACTGAGTCGTTGGGCATAATCAAAATCTACACACTGCACTATTTAATTTTCGGAATTCTCAGGATGATTTTGCCCTATTTACATGGAATTTTTCCTAGCCCTCCTTGCTTAGGATCTTGAGGTGAGTGCGTTTTTAGCCAAAATAGAGCAAATTGAGTTCTGAGTACATCCCCTTTGACTCAATCCTCAACAGTTAACTTGATGACCTTGACTTCGTAAGAGCGCCCTAAAATATTTTCTCTCAATCTACCTTTGTTGGCTATAGCCAGTAATGCCAAAAATAACAGTAAAGCTAAACTCGTTGAAGGTTCAGGTGCTGTTACTCTCGCTTGACTTCTCCGTGTTGCGATTAAAGTGACATTGGCTGGATTACCAAAATAGCGTTGGAAAGAACCCGCAAAAGAAGCGTTAGCAAATTCTTGATTCCCTCCAGAAATAACATCCTTAAAATTATTGCTTAAGTTAATATCTTGGCTATTTTGGCTGAGAATAAAATCATCACCAACAGTGCTGACATTCCCAACAATAGAAAAGAAGGAAAAAGGGTTTCTGTTAATACTGCTTGGGTTATCTAACAAATTAGCAATAAAGCCTGGAAGAGCTTGTTCAGGTATATCTGAAGTATCGAAGAGAGAGAAAGCAATGTCTCCATTAGCTTGGGCATTTTCTGCTGGAGGTGCATTTATTTCTGTTCCTAGGTTTAGAAAAGAGGAGAAGTTGAAAGCAAAAGTTTGACCAGCACCTATATCAAAATTCCCAATAATTTCTGAATCACTTTTTACCAATCCTGTGTAATTTCTTCCCTCACCACTTACTGAGCTTACAACATCAGTAAATACTTCTTGCGGAAAATTTGTTGTATCTACTACTGGATTATTTTCTAACTCTACAAAATCATCCTTCCCCAAGGTAATACCTTCAGTTTCAGCATTATTGTCACTATTAAATTCTGTGAAAAGAACTCCACTAAAATTTGTAAAACTTAAATCTCCGTCAGAAAAAGCAAAAGTTGCAGCCTGGCTGGGTAAGCTGAAGAGTACAGAAGTCGCTACCAATGGAGTAAACAGGAGTGAAAACCGCTTGGCAAATCCCAGATATTGCTTCATAAGATTCTCTTATGTATGATTGACTTGATGCTCTACCTTGCTCACTTAACTGACTTGTTAAGTAATTAATAAAATATACAAAAGCAATGACCACAATTCCGTAATTTTCAGGCTGCTTTTTAATTCTGACTCCTGACTCCTGACTCCTAAGTTCTAGTATATGTCGCCTGCAAACGGCTCAAAAGATACTCTCCTGCAAGAATAGGCGGATAAATGGGTGATTTATCTCTTTGACAGCTTTCCAGACAAACAATTTCTGTATCATCATTAGGATGACAGAAAAATGCTACAGAATATCTAGACTGCTTTACCGTATCATCATTAGGAATCATCACCCGATGCTTTGTTGAGCAAAACACATGGTTTGTCCAGCGTTCCATTAAATCGCCAGTGTTGACTATGACAGTATCAGGAATTGGTGAAGCTGCAATCCACTCACCTGAGGCTGTTCGTACTTCCAATCCCCCAACTTCATTTTGAAACAGCAAGGTGATGCTGCCATAGTCGGAATGTTCACCAGCGCGAACCTGTTTTAGTTTAGGTGGCTGTGACAAAGGTGGATAATGCAGCAGTCGCAAGGTATGATTTTGCTGGTTATGGTTTGTAGCAAAAAAATCTGCTGGTAATTCTAAAGCTAAAGCAAACGCTTGCAGCACGTTGTTAGCAAGTTGTGTGCAAGCTTCATAGAAGGTGAGAATGTCAGGGTTTTTTGCAGGAGAAGCTAAGGCAGCGGATTTAGCGGATAATTTATCTGTTACATCTATATCTGTTGGCTTTGTACTAATATTAAACGCTTCTTTCAAGTCTCCTGGGTTGTTAGGGTTAAGACGTTCTCTCTCTATACCAACATAACCTTGATTGCTAAATTCATGACTCCAAGCTAGCTGCTGCTTCACCGCTAAAGGTAAATCAAAAAAGTCTTTGCTTTGTTTTAGCACTTGCCTAATCAAGTCATTAGAGATACTTGTATTTTTTAAGTAGATAAATCCAATTTCATGACAAGCTTGATAAATTTGCTGAATTATGGTTTGCCTAGCTGTTGCATTGCCGCTGGTGAAGAGAGAAAAATCAATGACTGGAATTTTCACCATACTATTTTGTTATTGGTTATTTCTTGTTTGTTATTTGATAATGAATATTGCAATACGGTTCGGTTAGCGTGTTTATCGCGCGAAGATCCCCCCAACCCCCCTTAAAAAGGGGGGCTATTTTCCTTCTTTACCCTCTTTTTAAGGGGATCGCCCTTAGGCGGGGATCTTATTTGAAGCGTATTGGAATATATTGAATAAAATTTTTACAAAAGTCAATTACTCCTTTCCCAGTCTAAGATTACCTATAGTGATTTACTCTTCTCTCTGTGTCCTCTGCGCCTCTGCGGTTAAAAAATAGGTATTCTTCTGGCGGGAAGGGAGTAATGTGAAAATGAAACCACAGATAAACACAAATAGACACAGAGAAGTCATCTGTGTCCATCTGTGGTTTAAATACTAAAGATAAACTTTGACAATCAGTCTAATTTTTAATTTTGAAGACTTAGCGGAGAAATTAAATTTGCTTAAGATTATACAAGTCAAGACAAACGAACATAAAAGGCATATTCGTGAATTATTTTGGGAATATTTGAACTCGGCTAACTTGATGTTTAGCCGTGAATTTGACATCAGTTTTGATGTGAATGCATTTTTAGAGGAAGATATGGCGAAACTCCAACAATTTGCGCTGCCACAAGGAAGACTGCTGCTAGGAGAATATGAAACCAAGATAGCAGGTTGTGCTTGCTTGCGAAAAATTGGTGAGGATGTAGGCGAGATTAAAAGGATGTATGTTAGACCAGAGTTTCGTAGGAAAGGAATAGGTCGGTCTTTATTACAAGCTATTATCCATGAAGCTAAGCAGATAGGCTATTCAAAAATCCGCTTGGATACCGCCCCTTTTGCAAAAGAAGCACAGGCGCTTTATCGTAGCCTTGGATTTCAAGATATTGCGCCGTATCCTGAAAGTGAAATTCCTGAAAAATATCGTCCGTCTTGGGTATTTATGGAGTTAGTTATGAAAATCTATTAACAATACCTTCGCCAAGATTAGAAGAGTATTGAAGTACACCTTTCCAACTGCTTACCTCAGATCTTGCACGCTTCGGGTTTGCCAGTCCCCGCTTGTTGGGAAACTCGCCTGCTTTCTCGCTTACTCACCATTCTCAATAAGAGCCAGAGGCTCTAATATCTTGTTACCAGGTTGAACCTGCTAACGAGGGTTTGCAGGCTTCGCCTGCTTTCTCGCTTACTTACCATTCTCAACAAGAGCCAGAGGCTCTAATATCTCGTTACCAGGTTGAACCTGGTAACGAGGGTTTGGAGGCTTCGCCTCCTGAGTGTTGCAACTCTTGCAAGATCTCAGTTACTCAGCAATCACAACGCGATCGCGTCCTTGAGTTTTAGCTTGGTAAAGTGCTGCATCTGCTGCTCGGATCACAGTTTCAGCAGTATTGCCATGTTGGGGGTAGCTGGCAACTCCTAATGAAAGGCTGATAGCGCCAAGTGATTCGCGGCGATATTGTAGATTTAGATGTTTGGTTCCAGATCGCATTTGGTCGGCTCTTAGTTCAGTTATTTTTAATGGAGCCTCTGGAAGAAGTACTATGAATTCCTCACCGCCATAGCGACAAGCAATGTCGGATCCGCGAATCATACTCTTGAGGAATTCTCCCAACTCTCGCAACACAATATCTCCAGCTTCGTGTCCATGGATATCGTTGAATCGCTTAAAGTGGTCTACGTCTAACATAATCACACCAAGCGGTTGCTCCTTACGCTCTGCTCGACGGATTTCTCGTTCTAACGACTCCTCCATATAGCGTCGATTAAACAAACCAGTCAGAGGGTCACGGATGCTTTGGTTTTTCAGGGTTTCTCGCAGTTTCAGGTTTGCCAGCGCAAGAGCAATGTGTTCTGCAACGGTCGTGGCTAGAAGTTGTTTGGCTTGAGTCAGTTGTCCAGTCTCGGAAGCAACCAGGTGCAGGACTCCTAAGGCTTCCCCTTGCGCCATCATCGGAACGCAAAAAGTTTGCGCTCCAAAGTGTGGGTGAACATGGTGACAGCGTAAGCGACTTTGAGTATCGCTCAAAAAGTAGGGTCGTCCACGTCTGAGTCCCCAGCACTCAGTTGGTGTAAATAAACTTGCGCAGGCGCGCTCGTCTCCCCACGTTGCTACGGCTTCCACTAATGTTTTTGATTCACTTGTCAGAAATACACCACCGGCGGTATCAGGAAATAGGGGTTGAAGCAGTTCTGACAAGACTGTGTATGCTTCGTCAAGAGTGAAGCAGGCTTGCAGCACATCACTGAGTTCACCCAAAAGAGAAATTTCACTGCTGCGTTGCTCCAGTTCGCCCACCCATTGTTTGAGCTTTTGTTCACTCTTGTGAAGGTCAGCTTCAACCCGCCGTCGCCGTATAATATCACGATTAATGGCAGTACCTGCCAGCGGAATCAGCCCTAACGCTAAGATTCCGGCAGTTCCGACAACAAGTATGGTGCTACGAGCAGTTAGGTTTGCCTCCTTAGAGCGGATGTTGAGTAAGTGATTCTCCTCCGAAATCATGGCGTTGACAATTCGTTGGATGTCGTTAGTCAAGTTTCGACCAACATCTTGCTCAATGAATTGCTGGGCTGCTTGAAATCCTTTTTGCTGTCGAATAGTAAGGGTTTCTCGCAATAACATCAATCGCTTTTCTAGTATTGGCTTTAAAGCTTGAATGCGTTGCTGTTGCTGAGAGTTGTCGCTGGTCAACTTGCGGATAGTATTCACTTTATCGTTGATCGTATGCGTACTAAGGTAGTAAGAATCCAAGTATTGGTAGTTACCTGTAATGATGTAACCTCGTTGCCCAGATTCCGCACCTAATAGGTGAGCCAGCAATCCTTCTAACTCTTTGAGAACTTCATGAGTATGCTCAACCCAACCAGCGGTGCTAATCAACTGGGTTGTATTCCAGTAACCCAGCGCACCTATGCAGCCTAAAACGAGTAGGAGAATAGTAAAAGTAGTGGTAATTCTACGTTCAATTGACCATCGCATCAAAGTAGTGCACCTCCAAAAAATCACTGCTTAGTTTAGAGAACCATTTAGGTTTGCAGTGCAATTACAGCAGAATTCAGAACTCAGAAGTAAAATTTGCTTCTTTTCTTGCTTTTAGACAACAGCGTTGTACTTCATTTACTTGGAAGGTGCTGTATGTTATTTACAGTTGTGCCGTTTTGCCATTGCTTGATTAACATCTTGCGCCTATCCGTAGAAACCACGATGATTTAAAAAGTGATGACAGAAAAATCACTTGTTATTATAAGCTTTTTATTGAAAAGAAACCACTTTGCGCTTAATACTTAGTGCTGAAATAACATTCAACTTTTCAGGTGCAAGATGTGAACTGATATACTTTTTAGCTCATCTGCTCTTGTTAATGATTGCGCGTAGCGCAGTGCTATGTAGGGCGATCGCATTTAGTGTAGTGTAGTAAGCGCTTTAGCGCTAAAGCGCTTACTACAAGCGTTTCACGTCAATTTGCATTTGTTTACCACATACTAAGAAACCCGGTTCTTTGAAAAACCAGGTTTCTGATGAAAATTTTGACTAGATCACACATTAAACCGGAACAACATCACATCGCCTTCTTGCACGACGTATTCTTTTCCTTCACTGCGAACTAACCCTTTTTCCTTGGCAGCATTCATCGAACCAGACGTGACTAAATCATTATAAGCAACCGTTTCAGCACGAATAAATCCGCGTTCAAAATCACTGTGAATCACCCCTGCTGCTTGCGGTGCTGACATCCCAGCGTGAATAGTCCAAGCGCGGGTTTCCTTTTCTCCACTGGTGAAATAAGTACGCAAACCTAACAGAGTATAAGTAGCGCGAATTAATGATTTTAAACCGCCTTCTTCTACACCTAAAGATGCTAAGAATTCACCCCTTTCTTCTTCTGGCAGTTCAATTAATTCTGATTCCACTTGTGCAGAAACTATCACAACTTGTGCATTTTCAGCGGCTGCAATTTGCCGCACTTTTTCTACGTATTCATTACCTGTTGCCAAGTCATCTTCTGACACATTAGCACCATAGATAATCGGCTTAACAGTGAGCAGTTCCAGTGGTTTAATAATCTCGGCTTCTTCTTCGGTCAAACTAACTTGCCGCACTGATTTACCTTCATTTAATACAGCAGCTAATTTTTCCAGCAATGCTAATTCAATCTGTCCTTCCTTGCTCGTACGGGCTTGTTTACGGGTGCGTTCTATCCGCCGTTCAATTTGTGCCAAATCAGCTAAACCAAGCTCTAAATTGATGATTTCAATATCTCGCGCTGGATCAACTGAACCGGCAACGTGGATAATGTCGTCATTCTCAAAACAACGCACCACATGTACAATTGCATCAACTTCCCGGATGTGGGACAGAAATTGGTTACCCAGTCCCTCACCCTTACTAGCGCCCTTAACCAAACCGGCAATATCTACAAACTCAACACGCGCCGGAACAATTTGTTTCGCGGAGGAAATCTTCGCTAAAACATTTAACCGCTCATCCGGCACAGAGACAACGCCGACATTCGGTTCAATCGTGCAAAAAGGAAAATTGGCTGCTTCTGCCTTGGCGTTAGCAACCAAGGCATTAAACAAAGTAGATTTTCCAACGTTAGGGAGTCCGACAATTCCGGCTCGTAGCATTTTAAATTTGAAATTTTGGAGTTTGTACCAAACGTTATCTTAAGACTACCTGCAAAGAGTTTCAAACAGGTCCCGGAACTGTTTGAGGAATTGGTCCTGGAACCGTCTGAGGAATGGGACTCGGTACAGGTTCCGGTACTGGTGCTGGAACTGGTTCAGGCGCGGGACTAGGTATGGGTTCCGGTACTGGTCCTGGTATAGGTTGGGGAATGCCTGGTGTCGGTGATGGATCAGGATTTGGAATCTGTGGCTCAGGTAAAGGACCAGGAGAGGGATAAATCATGGTAAGTCTACTTAAATCATGCGACTTTTCCAAGCTAGATGACAACTGATGCTGCCGACATCTCCCCATATAGCTATTCTATTTATGTCTTTCGTTGCAATCTCTGATGGAGATTTACACTGAATCATCTGCGTTCTCTGTTGCCTTATGCGGTTCATTCCACCAAAATGCTCAATCAAAACCAAACACCCTTATTAGATACCTTAAAAGCTTGTGCAGAACGTCCTCATGCTCCTTTTTACACCCCAGGACACAAGCGGGGACAAGGAATTTCTCAATCCTTGGCTGATTTTTTTGGCAAAGCTACATTCCGCGCCGATTTACCAGAATTAGCAGAATTAGACAACCTCTTTGCACCTGGTGGCGTTATCCAAGAAGCGCAACAATTGGCTGCGGAAGCATTTGGCGCTTCACAAACTTGGTTCCTTGTCAATGGTTCCACGTGCGGAATTGAAGCGGCAATTCTCGCTACCTGTGGCAGTGGAGATAAAATTATTTTGCCTCGCAATGTCCATTCCTCAGCCATCGCAGGCTTAATTCTCTCTGGCGCTATGCCAATTTTTGTGAATCCAGAATATGACCCAGTTTTAGATATTGCCCACAGCATCACGCCTAGCGCCGTACAAGTTGCATTGGAACAGCATCCCGACGCAAAAGCAGTGTTTATGGTTTACCCCACATATTACGGTGTTTGTGGAGATGTGAGGGCGATCGCCTCTGTTGCCCATCAATACAATATCCCCTTACTTGTAGACGAAGCACACGGCGCACACTTCGCCTTTCATCCCCAACTACCCACCCCAGCTTTAGCCGCTGGTGCTGATTTATCAGTACAATCCATTCATAAAACACTGGGAGCGTTAACTCAAGCGTCAATGCTCCACATTCAAGGTGACAGGATAGATGACGATTGGGCAAGGCACACGCTAGGCGATGGGCTACGCCCCACCAAAGGCGATTGGGCAAAGCCCACGCTACGCGAACGCATCAGTAAAGCGTTGCAACTCGTACAATCTACCAGTCCCAGTTATTTACTGCTTGCTTCCCTAGATGCAGCACGTCAACAGATGGCACTGCACGGTAAAGAGTTGATGTCCCGCACATTGCAACTAGCGGATGAAGCAAGAACCCGGATCAGTCAAATCCCCGGATTATTTGTTTTGTCAGCACCTGCTCCCCTCCCCGCAAGCGGGGAGGGGCTAGGGGTGGGGTTCCGAGGTTTTGTGGCTTTAGACAGAACACGATTAACCGTCACCGTTTCTGGCTTAGGTTTAACTGGCTTTGCCGCCGAAGAAATTCTCGACCAACAGCTAGGTGTAACAGCGGAATTCGCTTCGCTACAACATCTCACCTTTATCATTAGTCTGGGCAATACTCAGGAGGATATTGAGCAGCTGGTGCAAGCTTTTACTATCCTTGCTAAGATGACCCCACCCCCTGCCCCCTCCCCGCAAGCGAGGAGGGGGTTTGGAAGCGGGGTTTTCAAAACGCCGCTTGTATGGGATGATTTTTTTAAGATGGCAAATTGCGTGCCTATTTCTCCTCGTGAAGCTTTTTTCGCTGCAACAGAAACATTACCCATCGAAGAAACTACGGAACGCATTTGTGCCGAAATCCTTTGTCCTTATCCTCCGGGAATTCCTGTATTGATGCCCGGTGAAATCATTACCCAGGCTGCTTTAGAATACTTGCAACAGATTCAGTTGATGGGTGGATTTATCAGCGGTTGTGCGGATAGTAGCTTAAAGACACTTAACGTTGTCAGGGTCAAACATTGATCAGCGATGAAAACCGCTGCAACGATTTATTATGCCGCGCCAACGCCAATCGAGTTGAACAATCGCCTTCTGTTCAGGCTGCTTCAAGTAAACTCTGAGGCTGACAATCTACCCTCTACTGGCTCATACTCATCTTCCAGCAACCAAAGTTCTGCTTCTTTGTAAGTTGAACCAGAAAACACAGACTTATAACCTTGAGCCGGATCGTAGATAGAGCAGTAACCCTGACGATCAGCCAACAACAGCAACACATAAGGGGGAGATAGCGATGGGTCAATCCAAACTTCACTAAACTCCCAATCACTCTTGAGTCGGTCGGGTGCGGGGGATGACGTGGTATTGGTTGTTTGCATCGATTTTTACCTCACCATAGTAGAGTGGAGTGCGATCGCCCTTTGGGCAGTGCGCTCCGCGCAACCTCACCAATACCTTCAAAGTAGTGTTTCCACCCAGGGATAAAGCAGCTTAACGGCTCGGTTCAGCGGCGGCAAGCAACCTGTGCAACTGCACTACCCACTTTCGTCTGTCTGCTCAAGCCGAATTGTTAGCACAAGAAGTGCGGGGTGGGGGAATCGAACCCCCAAGCGTCGCTCCTGGCAAGGAACCTCCTTCAGACCTCACGGCGCTCCCAGCACACTTGGGTAGTCACCAGACCTCCGCAGCAACGCTACTCCGCATGAACCGACTGTCGTATAGACAACAGGTGCAATCATAAGAGCCTCCTTAATGTTCACGAAGAACAAGGTCCATTCCTGCACTGTTGAGCAACCCTTGAGTACTTCTAGAAGAACCCGTGTAACCAAGATTGCGGGAAGGCATAGGCACCTGCCACCCCCATATCATCATAAATTATACCTTCAGATACTCTTAATCATTGCCACGGCACCATAGATCAACGTATAAACCAGTCGTAAAGAATAGCTGGTAGAGGAATGACCCACCACCATTTATCTATAAATTGAGCTAATCTTGGCCTCCAGTTAAGTTTGACTTCTGACACGGGTAATTTAAAATCCAACTTGGCTTTGTAGGTTTTGTACTTGCCATTCTCATCAGTTAACCAAACTTGCTCACCTCTCTCAATTTCAAATTCTTTAAGGAGCGGAATACCCAATTGATTACAAAAGTCTGTCATTAGCTGATTCAACAACTTATAGAGCATTTTTGCTTTTTCAGTGTCTCGTGAAACAGTTTGTGCATACCTAATTGGCTGACCTTCCGAGTTTGAAAATGTATTAACAAAGTCCAAACATAAGACGCAAGCTACGTTGTCTAAACCTCTGAGCATTTTTCTATCGGCTGCATCAATGAGTGACAAAACAGATAAGTCATTTGGCATCAAATTTTCTAAAATCACCACTCCAAAAGCGTCCGAACATTTGAGCGTATTCTTAGTGTCTTTTATTTGTTTATTCGCATCACTCAAGCATCTTTCAATTCTTTTATATAAATCATCTTTCAAATCTTTTTCTGAAATATTGCCTTTACGTGATATTTTCTCTACTCTGCTTTTGATTTCTATACTCTGAAATTCCTTGAACTCACAAACAGCTTGTTTGTTAAAAAGAAGAAAGTCCGAGCGTTTAACGCTTGGTGGGAAGTAGCGATCATATTGTTTCTCATCCAGATTGATGGCTTGACTGTATGCTTCTAGAAACTCTCGCATCATATTCAAAGAGAATTTTGACAACCTAGCAATGATCGCTCCACTGACAATTTTATAGATGATGTAACACCAACAGATAACATCAATGCACCGCCTCACTGAATTTCCGCATATCCCTTGATGATATCCAGGAAAATTGTGAATAACATTCCATATAATCCAATTCCCTAGTCCTTCCGAAAACGCTGAGCGCAAAGCGCTCACTCCGCTTACGCGAAGGATAGCTTCGCTTCACGCACCCAATCCCATCCCATCATTTACTGTGCGATCACCGAAGATGGGCACTCCGTGCGATCGCTCTACACACTACCTTCTCAAATAATTGCCCCCACTGCTCGCCTTGCGGCATAACGGTGGCTCTCACCGGACGGTGGACAACCTCAAAGGACACAGCCGACACCTTCACCAGGCGTTCCGATGCAGTGAAGTGTTGGGCTACTGCCAACTTACGAGAAGAAGCGCTCATAATCGTCGTGGCTACCGATCCACAACCATGTGACTGTATCACCTTCTAGTACTCCAAGTGCTCGATAACCCCGCGTTACTCTCACAGACCAAATATCTTCCTGGCTATTGATACACTTGAAATGCAAAGACGGATGAAATGGATTCTGTGCCCATAATCGATAAGCTTTCCTGGCACTTTGTCTGACATCATCACTTAAACGCCGATATTCAACCCAAAATGAGGGAAGCACGGCGGACTTCATAACTGATCGTAGTCCAGTGTAGTCGCTTTCCCCTCAGCAATTTCTTGTTTGGCGCGTTGTGCAGCAGCTACAAGTTTTTGCTGCGTTCTCTGGAAGGATCTGCTCCATTGAATTTCATCTTGTAACTCATTGATGTACTCTCGAAGGTGCTCTGCAACTTGATCCTGTACATCAACAGGTAAAGACTCCATCATCTTTACTACTGTAGTGATTGCTGGGGACGACATAGTGTGCTGCTTTTATGCGACATTCTGTTTTTAAAGCTAGCACCAATTGCCGCCTAACTGCTCAACCAACTCGCTTTGGGAGGATATCTCACAGCCTAATACTGCGTTCAACTGCGTAAACAAACACACGTCGGCTTATTTTTCCACATTATCTCAGGCAGTGTATGGTGGCGCGTAGTCTTCAATACCTACCGATTGAGACTAGGATCAACCTTCTTCAGGTAATCCCGAAAGACTTGATGTGCAGTTTTGTGGTCACCTTTTGTGGTCAGATTGCACAGGCACCATATAGGTCTACTCTGATAACATCTCGGTCTATCCGTTGCAATTAACCGACCAAAGTGTTCACAATTCCAACCAGGAACAGTGTATTCCCAATCAGCAAAAACATAAAGAGCGTGTTTGAGCCGCTCAATTGTTTGCTCAGGTTCAAAAGCAATGCAGTCAATTCCAACAACAAATTTTGCCTCTTTTCTCTCGAATGGACATAACCCACGACCTGTATCAAAAATGTGTGTATCTGACAAACCAATCCCGTAATGCCAAAACCGGTCAGGTGGATTCTGCCAATTGAGTAAACGCCCATATCGGCTACTTGAGGGGACAACAAAACACTCGACCTCTTTTATTCTCTTTTCGATTTGTTCTATGGACGACATACGTGAAGGCAAATTTACTAGCTACTGCTGCGTGTCAGTTCAATGAGAATATCTCAACTTACGATTGCCAGCAAGACATTACAAACTTAACAATGATTTCTAGCCATGTTTTATCCCTTCGGGATAGCTTCACTTCACGCACCCAATCCCATCACTTACTGCGCGATCGCCAACTGATTTTCTTCGATCACCTCATACCCATTCGCCAACTGTGCGATCGCCTTATCAATCAAATCTATACCTTGCTGCACTGTTTCAATCACGCTCAACTTTCCACGTAAATCAGCAGCACCAGCGAAACCTTTCGCATACCAAGTCATATGCTTGCGTGCTTGACGCACACCTCTATCACCCTTGTATTCGTACAAAGCTTGTAAATGTTCCTTCGCACATTCCAAAAGCTGAATTGGAGTTGGTGGCGGTAACTGTTCTCCTGTTTTCAAGAAGTAATCAACTTCTCCCACCAAAAACGGATAACCCAAAGTCCCACGGGAACACATGATCCCATCCGCACCAGTTTGTTCCAAACACTTTACCGCCGCCTCAACCGAGAAAATATCTCCATTACCAATCACTGGAATATCAAGAATTTCCTTAACACGGGCGATCCATTCCCAGCGAGCATTGCCATTGTACCCTTGGGCGCGAGTACGTCCATGCACGGTAATCATTTGCGCCCCCGCATCCTGCATTCGCTTGGCAAAGTCGAGAATGGTAATTTCCTTGTCGTTCCAACCGATACGGGTTTTAACGGTTACAGGAACATCTACGGCTTTTACCACTTCCCTAACTATTGCCTCAGCGACTTCCGGCTGACGCAATAGCGAAGAACCACCACCATTCTTGGTGATTTTATTTACCGGACAGCCCATATTAATATCAACGGTATCAGCGCCTTCTTCAACCGCCTTTACCGCTGCTTCTGCCAGAAAATCTGGGCGACAGTCAAACAACTGAATACTAATTGGTCGCTCGTTACGGTCTACCTCCATGATTTTGGGCAACTGCTTCACATAGTGCAACCCGGTTGCATTCACCATCTCCGTGTACATCATCGACTCAGGTGCATAACGACGCACCAGCCGACGAAATACCATATCCGTCACCCCAGACAAAGGCGACTGGAGAACCCGACTTTTCACCTCAAAAGAACCAATTTTTAGAGGAGTCGAAAGTCTAGCTTTTAGATCAGGAGACAGCGTAAGCATATATCATGTCGAGGCACATAAGCTTTTCTATTGTAGGGGATTAGGGATTGGGGATTGGGGATTAGGAATTCGAGATAGGGAAAGATGTAGTCACAATAACATTTTTTAGCCTAATTCTTTTCCCAATCGCCAGTCCTTAATCCCCATTCCCCACTCGCTAAAGACGGCAAACACCACATTGTTGATACGGTTCACCCGAATTGCTCCTAGTATTAATTCTCATACATTAGACAAAGAAAGTGAAAGCAATTCAGTCCATGAAGAAACAAGAAGAACAAACAAAAAAAATTTTGCAGCATAACCGCCCTAACCAAGGTTCGGAAAACCACCCTTCATGGACTGGCTACACAGGCTCAGTATATATATCAGCAGTAAGTAAAACCAAAGGTATTCATGCTGAACTGGCTGCTTTCTAAATCCAGTTAGTTCAATAATTTCGCCCTTTATACTCTCATTCATTCATTTGTAGTTATACGGAGCCAGCACCTACAATGGCAAAAGTAGTTGGAATTGACTTAGGTACGACAAACTCCTGCGTGGCAGTTATGGAAGGTGGTAAACCCACAGTTATAGCTAACGCGGAAGGTTTTCGGACAACGCCTTCAGTAGTCGCCTTCGCAAAAAATGGCGATCGCTTGGTTGGTCAAATCGCCAAACGCCAGGCGGTGATGAACCCCGAAAACACTTTTTATTCTGTAAAACGTTTCATTGGACGCAAGTTCGACGAAATTACCCACGAAGCTACTGAAGTTTCTTACAAAGTACTACGTGACAGCAACGGTAACGTTAAAGTTGATTGTCCGCAAGTCGGCAAACCTTTTGCTCCCGAAGAAATTTCCGCACAGGTTCTGCGCAAGCTGGTAGAAGATGCAAGCAAGTACATCGGTGAAACCGTAACTCAAGCCGTGATCACCGTTCCTGCATACTTCAACGACTCTCAACGGCAAGCAACCAAAGACGCTGGTAAGATTGCCGGTATTGAAGTTCTACGGATTATCAACGAGCCTACCGCTGCTTCTCTGGCATACGGCTTTGATAAGAAGAGCAACGAAACCATCCTCGTGTTTGACCTTGGTGGTGGTACCTTCGACGTATCCATCCTGGAAGTTGGCGACGGTGTGTTTGAAGTGTTAGCAACCTCTGGTGATACTCACCTTGGTGGTGACGACTTCGACAAGAAGATCGTTGATTTCTTAGCTGAACAGTTCAGAAAAGACGAAGGGATCGACCTGCGCAAAGACAAACAAGCCTTACAGCGTTTGACTGAAGCCGCAGAAAAAGCGAAAATTGAACTTTCCAGCGTCACCCAAGCGGAAATCAACCTGCCATTTATTACCGCTACCCAGGATGGTCCCAAGCACCTGGATACAACGCTGACTCGCGCCAAGTTTGAAGAACTTTGCTCTGACTTAATTGACCGTTGCCGAGTTCCCGTTGAGAACGCGCTGCGCGATGCTAAATTAAGCAAGAACGATATTGATGAAGTTGTATTAGTTGGTGGTTCTACCCGCATTCCCGCAGTACAACAAATCGTGAAGCAGGTGTTGGGTAAAGACCCCAACCAAAGCGTCAACCCCGATGAAGTTGTAGCAGTTGGTGCAGCGATTCAAGCTGGTGTGCTTGGTGGTGATGTTACTGGTATCTTGCTGTTAGACGTAACACCGCTGTCCTTGGGTGTGGAAACCTTGGGTGGCGTCATGACCAAGATTATTCCTCGCAACACCACAATTCCTACCAAGAAGTCAGAAGTCTTCTCCACCGCTGTGGATGGTCAAACCAACGTGGAAATTCACGTCCTCCAAGGCGAACGCGAGATGTCTAACGACAACAAGAGCTTGGGTACCTTCCGTCTCGATGGTATTCCCCCAGCACCACGCGGTGTCCCTCAAATCGAAGTGATTTTCGATATTGACGCTAACGGTATTCTCAACGTTACCGCTAAGGACAAAGGTACTGGTAAGGAGCAGTCTATCAGTATTACTGGTGCTTCTACCCTCGATAAGACTGAAGTCGAGCGGATGGTGAACGAAGCTGAGAAAAACGCCTCAGCTGACAGAGAACGTCGGGAGAAAATTGACCGCAAGAACCAAGCTGACTCCTTGACATACCAAGCTGAGAAGCAGCTGCAAGAATTGGGCGACAAAGTCCCCGCAGCTGATAAGACCAAGGTAGAAGGTTTGGTGAAAGACCTGCGGGAAGCCGTTTCCAAGGAAGACGACGAGCAGATCAAAAAGCTCACACCAGAATTGCAACAAGCGCTCTTTGCTGTTGGTAGCAATATCTATCAACAAGCAGGTGGTGGCGATGGTTCTGCTCCTGGTGGTGGTCCTGACACCTCTGGTGGCGCTTCTTCCTCCTCCACTGGCGGTGCTGATGATGTGATTGACGCTGATTTCACTGAATCTAAGTAGTTATTGGTTCGGTGGGCGATGCCCACCTTACAATCCAAATCCCCCATCCAGAATGATTCTTGGGTGGGAATTTTTTTTGCAAAGATAGGGTGTAATACCTGAGAGCTTGCAAGAGTTGCAACAGTGAGGAGGCGAAGCCTCCAAACCCTCGTTACCAGGTTCAACCTGGTAACGAGATATTAGAGCCTCTGGCTCTTGTTAGGTGCAAGATCTGAGATACCAAGTTGGGATAGATAGTATTGTTTCATATTGAGTAAAACCTAATGTAGCTAAGTCTTAAGTCAGATTCTTGCCGCAGGTGAGAATGACAAAAACAGGCAATTGGATATAAGGGTGTGGGGGCTTTATTTGTACCTCAAGTAGGGTGAGTTAGTCCTAACTCTTTTCTATATTGGGCTTGTAATGTCAACATGAATCGTAATTTGATTCAGCAACACTAAGTTATTCATTCAAAACTTGCGAAAAATGCCATACCCACAAGCTCCCTGGACACTTCAAGGCTACGCGATCGTAACTGGACATGTGATAAATATTGACCGAGTGCGTCACCTGATTCCCTCGGAATTAGAAATTATTTCTGTCTTTCCTGGTAAAACTGTTGGTGGTGTATATTTATCGTATTACGGGCATGGCTCGGTGCTGGAGTACAGCGAATTGATTGTTATTCCTGCTGCGGTGGGTTATCAAGGAAAAATCGGTGGATGGGTTTCTCATATTTATGTAGATAATCCTGATTCGGTAGCTGGTGGTCGAGAGGTTTGGGGACTACCGAAGGAATTAGCTGAATTTACTTGGGAAAGAGGAGAACGTGTCACTGTTCGCCAAGGAAACCGGACATTGTGTAGTCTGAACTATAACCAGCAAACCTTCGCATGGCAACAGTGGTTAGGTGGATCTAGTTTCAGTGCAAAGGATGCAAATTTGCTGAACTTCTCTGCTGAATTAGAATCGCGTTTAGGGTTTATTGGTTCCAAGTTAGAAGTTCCCACCGAAAGTCCTTTTTCTGGGATCGGTTTAGGTCAACCTTTGTTAACTGTGCGTTGCGAACAGATGAGTTTGAGAGTTCGTGCGCCTGAGGTTGTAGGACAAAGGGCGGTTGAGTATAGTTATCGGTAAATTTGTTTGCTGTATGAGTTTTCTTGACGCTGATTATCGAGTTGGAAAATAACGATTGAGAAAATCTGTAGGTGTGATAATCAGGATTCCTTCAAATTCATTCAGCGTCAATAAATCTTGATCGCCAGTGATAATAACTTCACCATTGGCTGCTAAAGCTGTAGCTAGAATTATTGCATCATCCTGCAGAGCGCAATTGAGGTACATCTACAGAAGTTTCTTGACACAACTTCACTAATTCACTTGTCTTAGCAAGCAAAATCTGTACAGTTGCACCCAAAGACCGTATTTTAGACTGAAGTTTGACACGTCCTAATGTAGTTTCTAGTTCGCTTAACAGACCTTCGGAAACAAAGATGGTGATTTGCTGATTCTTAGCCATAATTATCAGCTGTCCTGGAACACCTCCCCACAACCAACCTGAAATCCAAACATTGGTATCCAGTACAACCCTCATTCCTTAGACCGTCGTTCTTTCCGCACTTCTTTTACCATCTCACTAATCTCCTGAAGAGTAGGTTGATTGGGGTCGGGACCTAATTCCTCAATTCGCTGAAACCATTCATCCAACTCTAACGACTTCTGGATTTTTTTCAACACAATTGAGCCTTCTGCCACAGAAACTACGTATTCATCACCAGGACGAAGCTGTGCTTGAATTTCCGATGGTAGTTCAATCTGACCTTCCGGTGTCACCTTAACAATTAAATTTGTATCCATAATTTGCAATTCCCTTTTCTTTTCAAATATAAGGTAGAAGATAAAACAAATACATCAACTTACCTCAATAATTGAGCGCGAGGGAGATGATCGCTGTTTTTTGTTTGTAAGTATGCTCAAGGTAGTTTACTTGATGTCGTCGCAAAGAGTGCGATTGCGCGCAGTGCCCTTTGGGCGATCGCTCTTTTTTATTTGTAAGTATGCTCAAGGCTAGCTTACTTGATGTCGTCGCAAAGAGTGCGATCGCTGTTTTTTGTTTGTAAGTATGCTCAAGGTAGTTTACTTGATATCGTCGCAAAGAGTGCGATCGCCCTTTGCCTTGGGATTATTCTTGAGATAATCACGCGCCCAATTGCAACCGCGTACCAGTAAATCATCTAAATCCCAACTCAAAACTGATACTCCATTATCGCTTGCTAGAGCGATCGCCTTGCCGTCAGGGCTGAAACCAACATCATGATACTGACTATCAGAAAATTCAGTATCTTTGAACCAAATACTATTGAGAAAATAGAGTTTAACATTTCCGTACTCAGCACTAGATACAGTCAGTATATTGCTATCCGAACTGAAACTGATTTTTTGATTACTAACTCCCTCTAGGGTTTGAAACGGACTATCTGCACTACTTTTCCAGAGGTTAATAGTCTTGTCATCACTAGCAGAAGCAATGATTTTCCCATTAGGGCTGAAAATCACACGTTTAACTTTATCTTTGTGTCCTTTAAGGGTTTTTATTTCCTTGCCCTCAAGATTCCACAGCTTAACAGTTGTGTCATCACTAGCAGAAGCAATAGTCTTACCATCAGGGCTAAAAATTACGCTGTTGACCTTATCAGTATGACCCTTTAAGGTTCTTAGGAGAACACCTTCCCTAGTCCAAAGCTTAATAGTATTGTCAGAACTACTAGAGGCAATAGTCTTACCATCAGGGCTGAGACTGGCGCTGTTTATCTGGTCACTATGTCCATTAATTGTTGTTAGCATCTCATCCGTACTCCAAAGTTGCACAGAATAATTTTTATTAGTAGTCACAGCAACTGTTCTGCCATCAGGACTGAAGCTGAAGCTACTGGCTTTTAAAGCTGAGAAAGACTTTACTTGCTTCCCTTCTCCGTTCCAGAACTTAACTGTGTAGTTAGACTTAATATCTTCGCTGACAGAAGCGATAAGTTTGCCATCTTTGCTAAAGTGTACGTCGCTTAGCTCCTTGAGAGTTTGGGGTTTTTTGTCGTCTATAGTCCACATTTGTAGTGTATAGATAGACTTATTATCCTCAGAACGAACAGAGGTAGTAACAGCAGTGATTATTTTACCGTCGCTACTCAAATTAACCTGACAATATTCAGGAATAAAATAGCATTTTTTTTCACTACTATATCCTCTACGAATTGATTTTTGCTTGCGGTCTAGGTTCCATAATCTCATTGTATTGTCTTGACTGATAGAGGCAATTAATTTGCTGTCCTTGCTAAAACTTAGATTTGTAATTTTATCATTGTGCTCTTTCAGTACGGTACGCAAGGTGCCATTACTACTCAAAAGTTTAATAGTTTTATCTTTATTGATTGAAGCAATAATAGTACTATCCGAGCTAAATTTAATACTATTAATACCATAGTTATCAATAGATTTAATTAAGGTGCCGTCGTTACTCCGCCAAAGGTTTATCATGCTGTTTTCAGCATTGCTACTAAAAAAAGCGTTATTAGCATTGCTACTAAGAGAAGCAATGATTCTGCCATTGGGACTGAAAATAACACTGGTAACACTATCAGTATGTCTTTGTAAAGTTTTGATTAAAGTGCCATTACTGTGCCAAAGTTTTACGATGTTGTCATCACCAGTAGAGGCAATAATCTTACCATCAGGGCTGAATGTCATATTCTTGACCCCATCAAGATGTCCATTTAGGGTTTTAACTAAAGTGCCATCACTTCGCCAAAGTTTTACTATCTGCCCTTTCAAGGTTGTAATTTTAGTGCCATCACTGTTCAAGAGATTCACTTCTTCGTTATCACCACTAGAGGTAATAATCATCTTGCTATCAGGACTGAAAGTAATGTTCTCTACTCCCTCAATCGGCTCTTCTAAAGTTTTGAGAAAAGTGCCATTGTTTCTCCAAATTTTTGCTACATTGCTATTATCAATAGAAGCAAGAATCTTACTATCCGAACTAAACATTACACCCTTGATGTGCCCAGTATGACCTAAGGTTTTAATGAGAGTGCCGTTATTCTTCCAGAGTTTAACTACATTGTCATTGCCAATCGAGGCAATAATCTTGCTATCCGGGCTAAAAGTGATATCTGTAACTTTGTCAGTATGTCCTTTTAAAGTTTTGATGAGATTACCATCACTCCGCCAAAGACTGATTGTACTATCTCCATTAGGAGCAGCTATGATTTTACTGTCAGGACTGAAACTGATCTCACTGACACTATCGCCATGCTCATTAAAAAGTTGGATTTCTCTACCATCAAGAGTCAACAGGCGTTTGACAATCTTGTCAGCACTGGTGGTAAAAATAGTTTTTCCATCAGGACTGAAACTTGGTTGTGAACCATATTTCTGAAAATTTTTGGGAAAAGTGGCATCACGCTTCCAGAATTGCACTTTGTTATCATTACTAGCCGTCATCACAGTTTTGCCATCAGGATTAAAACGCACCTCACTTATACCATACTCAGTCAAGTTAGAAAGCTTGCTGTCAATATTCCACAATTTCACTGTTTTGTCCTTGCTTGCTGAGGCTAATAACTTGCCATTAGGACTAAAACTCAGATAATTGATTTTGTCGCTATGTCCAGGAAATTCTCTGTTGAAATAGAGTTGTTTAGTATTTAAGATAAGAATGCGATTATCTCTGTTGCTAGATGGTTCAACAACTGCTAGCAGATTACCATCAGAATGAAAAGTTGAGCTAATCAAATTAGAGAGAGAAGGTGAACGGGAAAACAGACTTGTTTTGAGTAAGTTACCATCTCTATCGTAATATTTGACTTTGTGATCTTTATTAGTCGCAATAATATGTCCCTCCGAACTGAATTTAATGTCAATTGCACCATAGTTATTGATTGTTTGAATTTTTATTCCATCAATATTCCAAATTTTTATAGTGTCATCATTACTAGCCGTAGCTAGCATCTTGCTGTTAGGAGCGAAACTTATAGTGATAACACTATCATCATGCTTTAAGTTTTTGAGGAGAGTTCCGTCAATACTCCAAAGTTTTACAGTTTTATCTTCACAAGCTGTAGCAATCATCTTGCCATCAGGGCTAAAAATGACACTGATAACACCATCGTCATGCTTTAAGTTTTTGAGGAGAGTTCCGTTAAGACTCCAAAGTTTTACAGTTTTATCCTTACTAGCTGAAGCGATTATCTTACCATCAGGACTAAAACTAACGTTTGTGACGCTACCTGTATGTTTTGAAAAAGTTTTTACATCTTTTCTACTGTCAAGATCCCAAAGTTTCACAGTTTTATCTTCACTACCCGAAGCTAGCAGTTTACCGTCACGGCTAAAACTGACGCTCGTTACGCTCTCTGTATGTCCTTCCAGACGATTGCGTTCTGTTACTCCGTAGACTGCTTGATTCAGCTCTCTCAAAACCCTAAGTCGAGTCTCAGGTATTGCTGCGATTGATAATTGTTTAAATTGCTTCGCTACTTTGAGAGCAGATACCACCCGATCAAGTTCACTCTTCTTTTCTGAGTCTAAAGTTAGAGATGTGAGGTATGTATTTATTCCAACTGTAGTTGCTAGGGTAGCTACTCCACATATTAGAACTAATAGTGATGCTAGAGTAATTGCTGAACGACGTGCAGTTTTCAGTTTTTGTTTCAGCACTTCATTCAGCTTCGCTTCAGTCAGCTTGCGTTGCTCTCTCTCCTTCTCTAATTCTGCAATCAATCGCTCTGATTGTTGCTGACGAACAAACGGAACTAAATAATCATGTACCAACTGATAGCGGTCAGCAGGAACTGCTGGCACTTTAAACACTAACCCCGATTTCACTAGAATTAATAAAACTAAATCGAGAGTTTCAGATTTTACCTCTAATTCCAATTCCAAATCAGCACGAGTTTTTAGAGGGCGAGTGTTGTTTTCATCTGTCAGCAAGTACAACACTAATTTGGCGATTTGCTCGTTTTCTATGCCGCAATCTTTAACAACTTCTTCTAAAAATTTTCCTACAAGTTCTTCTTTTGGACCGTGTTTTTGATATTGTGCCA
Organism: Kalymmatonema gypsitolerans NIES-4073; assembly: GCF_002368435.1. Taxonomy (GTDB): domain Bacteria; phylum Cyanobacteriota; class Cyanobacteriia; order Cyanobacteriales; family Nostocaceae; genus Kalymmatonema; species Kalymmatonema gypsitolerans. Next base: position 1,073,893 of record NZ_AP018268.1, on the reverse strand, counting down.
GGGTTAGAATTTTCTCTGTTTGCAGTTGCGTCCCCACAACTTGCAACTCAATTGGGCGGATTTCGCCAAAATCACCTGCTAAATCTTCTACCAATAAGTCAATGAGTTCTGGCTCTAATAATAATTTGGTTGTGTGAGTAAAGCTTTCAATTAATGCTTTGGTGTCTTCTCGTGAAAAATTACCCAAGTAATAAAGAATATCTTTATCAAGGATATTATTGTTAATGACTTCCAAATTGGTAAGGCGGTCGTTACATTCCAATAGATAATATAAGTAATCTTCCCGTAAGGACAGGATGACTCTTACATGGGGAACATCCAAGCATTCCCGCAAAAAGTTATAAAAAGTGAGCCTTTGTTTTGGGTCTTTGTAAACAAAGAAAAACTCTTCAAATTGGTCGAAGATTAAAACTGTCAGGAGTTCGTTGTCAGCATTTGTTTCCAATTGGTTGAGGATAGCGCTGACCCCATCCCCTGCTCCCTCCCCGTTGATGGGGAGGAGGTTAGATGTAAAACTTTTGGTATCACTTAGACCTAACCCCCCTAGCCCCCCTTCCCTAGCAGGGAAGGGGGGAGTTTGTCTCCCCTCCCCTACAAGGGGAGGGGTTGGGGGAGAGGTTCGCCTTTCTGGAAGCGCCTCAGCTAAACGATCGCCCAGTTCCCGAATCCAATCAGGATAAACTTGCTGCAAAACTGGGACAACATCACGCGTGCCGATCGCTTTATGTTTTAATACTGGTATCAAGCCAGCTTGCAAAATCGAACTTTTGCCCACACCCGACTGTCCATAAATAATCGTCAGTTTGTGATCAGGACGGGCTACGCGCTCAACCAGGCGCTTGATATCTTGCTCTCTTCCTGTCGCAGCAATTTCTTGAGCGACTGTCTCTTGCTGTTCTACCAGTGCTAAAGCGGGGTTTGTCACCTGTTGCTTTGGCTGCAATCGTCCTGCACCAGTAAAAGCACGGATACCATACGTTTGCTCGTTGGATCGCAGTTCTAATTTAATATTGAATGCTTTGAGATATTCAGCTTCTTTAAAGTAACAGTCGCGTAACTCGCTCAAAATGTGAATGTAAAGCTCTGGCTCATACTGTGCCTTAGTTTGTACCTTAGCAGTTTCTAAGGTAGCTATGGCTTCTGTTTTCTCGCCAAGTGCAATTTGCGCCCTTGCCAAAGCAAATAAATACCAGCCTCGGTGAGATGATTGCTCCCATTCTAAATCGGCAATTGTCTCACATGAGACAGAATTTTCTGCGGTGGATGCTGCATTATCCAAAATCGCCAAGGCTTGCTGTGCTGATTCTTGAGCTTCTTTCCAAGCCGATTTAGCAAGTGCTACCTCAGCCAAAAAGCCATAAGCTCTTGCTAATCTAAATGGATGCGGATAAGTTTGATGCAGAGATATTGCTCTACGAGCAACGGCTTCTAACTCATCCCAGCAGTGCATCCGTTGCAGTACTGCTCCCAACCCATTGATAAAATTAGCTACCAAATCCTCACGGTTAGCTTGGTCAAATACGGTTATACATTCCTGAAAATAATCTTTAGCCGTAGCACGAGCGCGATCGCTTTCCGTATGATGCAACACAGCGTAAGTACGCCACCATAAACCCATGCAGTAGAGGAGACAAGCGCGGCGTTCAAGCAATGTTGGAAGAGGGGAGTGGGGAGATGGGGGGCTAGAGGTCCCCACGGAGTGGGCTTGGGGGGCAATGGGGAGATGGGGAGATGTTCCTTCCGCTGTCTGCTTGTCCTCCTGCGCTGCTTTCTCCAAAATTGCTAAACTACGCTCGTAATGTTGCCGGGACTGCTCCATTGAACCACGAGCATCTCTACCTAAGACAAACTCTAAACTCGATTCAATTTCTGGATGTAACGTTACACCGCGATTTTGCAGTTCCACTCGCGCTAACTCCAACTCCGTGCGCCTTGGCGAACCAATCCCCAGATTAAGAGCGGTGTTATCGAGAAATCTCCCCGCACCCACTTCTAAAACTTTGGCAAAAACTTCATCAGCTGTTTGCTGTATACATTGAATTAAATCTTCAGTAGGGATGGCAAATTCAACTGCTGTTGTCCAACTTTGGAGATCGGGCGCTAGGCGAATTAGCTTTTGCAGCACCTCATCTGTTACCCATAACACCACGGGGAAGGGGAAATTTTTGCGAAACTCTTCCCTGACTTGGTTTGCACCTGTCAGCATAGAATCAATCGCTTTCACCGACTCTAAGCCAGAAACAATTAACGCTTCGGGATGCTCGTTACCCAGTTCTGCTTGAATCGTTGTGTAGAGGGTTGTAACAGGCTGATCGAGAATTATCTCGCGGATTTCCACACGACAGGATGCTTGCAATTTTTGCGTCAAGCGCTGTCGCAAACTGGCAGAATTACAGTGTGCCAAAATCAGCGAAAATTCTCCCCCAGAACTTTCAATAGCCCAATTTAACTCCTGTAGAGAATTTTCGTTGAAAGCTGGAATATCTTCGATTTGCCCCTGCTGATTCATAATATTAGTCATGAGTCGCCCCCTTGTCCCCTAATCCCATCACCTAGCGGTTGGATGCTGCTTCTGCCAAAATCGGGTTTATATCAAACCAAGAACCGTCGCGATCGCAATATTCATACACAAACCGACTGTGAACTAAACTGCGATAGTCTTCATCTCCCCGCACCTGCTTATTTTTTTCCACCTGTCGCAGCAATTCCCACTCATTGTCTGTAATTGCCAACTTCATCTGATTGCTACGTGCTTTAACCACAATATCCAAGATGTTCTTTGACAGGGGAAGCCGACGTTCTTTTTTAATCCAATCATAAAGTAACATCAGTAACTCGCGGACGTGACCGCCACTGACACAACACAATCGCTCTAAAGTTTCTGGGCTGTCAAAAACATCTTTAATGAAATCGAAACGGTACTCTTCTGGTATACGTGGGAAAGCTCTTGCTAGCACCATCTGTTTGAGTAGATATATCCCCTCCTCAAAGACAGTACCATTTCGTTGCAACACAGGTACCATCGGCAGTACCTTGGGGTTGACCATAAATCGTTGAGTTAATCTTTCTATGTCATTTGAGAACCTTAGCGATAAAGGCATCGTGTAAACGACATGGCACTTGAGTTGGCGTAACTGTTCACCCCGGTCTACAAAGAGATATTCTGGTTGCGGTCTTCCCCAGGGTTTCTGAGAATTCTCCACACGGTCAAGATTATCGACAATGACCACCAGTCCTTTTTTGCCCCGTTGCTTCAATTTCTCAACAGCAGGTTGCAACAGCTCTTCGTTAATTGAATCTAAAATCCCTTTAGTTCGGGGTCCGAGATATTCTCTTAACTTATTGCGGAGTTCTGGGCTGTCTTTTGCCTTGGCTGTAATCTTGGCAATACCCAGTGATGCTTCTGCAGATACTTCCAATTCTACCTGGAATAGTTTGGCGATACCCTGCAGTAAACTTTTCAAACCTTTAGGTTCGTTGAGTTGCAGTTTTTCCTGGCTCTCAAGACTTTCACCGACTCGGCGGGCGATCGCCAGCATAATATCAGAAATATCCACATCACCCAATTCCAAGTCTTGGCTGGACTCAAAATAAACGACATGAAAGTCTTTTTCCTCTAATTCTGCTTTCAGCCGTAACAGTTCTGTAGACTTACCGCAGCCGATATGTCCTGTAAATAGTTCACAGGTCGGCTCATCCGGAGAAAAAAATGTAATATTTTCCTTTAATTCTTCAATTATCCTGCCACCCCGCACCGAGGCGAAATCAATATAATATTGTCTATCGAGGGGATTGCTCACCACCAAGGTCTTACTTGGGTTGCAAGCTTGGTAAAACTTCTGCAAGTCCAGCATCATAAACTACCACGCAACAAGGCTTATCCCTATTATCTACATCAGCCCTGTTACGTGTTTCTAAAAAATTTTAAATTGACACTCCCCATGCGTAGAAGAACGCAGGGGATTTTTGGGCTAATCACTATAGCGGTTCTCGTTTGGATGCAACACGCTTTGACCCCACCACGCCAGTCGCCTCAACGGGGGGAACCCCCGCACGGCGCTGGCTCCCTAACCCCCTCCGGTGCAAGCAAGCTTTCTTAGGGCGGTTTTGGCATAAGCCAAAGCCCGAGTGGGATTCCGACTGTATTGCAACGAAGTGAGAAGCGCTATAATCCAAAACCGACAAAAACACGCTGGCGAATCAAGCCGAATTAAGCTATACCCAGCACTTTCCGTAACACCACTTGGTCTTCTAACTTGGCTTTGAGGCGACCATTTTCCAAATCTCGAATCCAACTTTGACTTTTCCCTGTCAGTTTCGCTAATTCTCTTTGCGAAAGATTAAGGTTTTTTCTTGCCTGCAAAATCTGTTCGCCTAGCAGATATCCTGTTGTGATTTTTGATTTTGTTCTGTTTTTTGTCGTTCGTCGCTTTTTTTCAGATTCAGTGGTTTGTTGCTGCCATTCTGGCGGTAGCGTAAACGATAAAATCCGGGCATTCATCAGCATATTCCACTTGCCACGGGGACTTTTATCTGTCAGGCGTCTGTCTCCGCTAGCGTCCTTAATCCAAAATTCTAAGGCATCGTCTGGATCTTCGGGAATATCCACCAATTTCGCCCACAACGGTTGAATTTCTGACGGGTACGTCACTGGGTCGAAACTTGGTTTCATACCATAATGATTCAGAACTTCCAAATCGTTTTCAAACGTTCGTAGCAGTCGCTTGCGTTCCTCCCGTTGTCTGCAAGCAAGAGAAACTTTCTCTTCACCGTAAGCAACACGCAGCAAGGTGGGAACTGTAATACGCTGTTCTTTGCCCATTTTAGTTTTAAACAGCAACCATAGCATCAGTCGCGCTGCTCCTTCGTGTTGCTGCCAAATACTCATGACGGTTGTTAACAGGGTTTTAGGCAGACTGCCATATTGATAAAATGTATTTCGTTCCTTGCATCCTTGTTTGTTTAAGAAGTACTGCGCCCATAGACCTGCTTTGACTTTAAAAGTGAGCCCAACCAGATATTTGCACCCTTGGTCATCTTCTTGAAAGTGATGCTGAACTTCTACCAAGTGCCACAAGCGACATCCTTCCACTGAAAATCCTTTGACTCGACCTTGTTGGGGCCAATCAATAGAGGTTATCAGCGAGCAAGTTTGCTGCACCAAGTTCTTCATTAAAGCTAACTTCGCGGGTTTGCTGAGGTCTTTGCGTTTCTCCAGCCCCAAATATTTCTCAATTTGGCGATCGTCAATGGTAAACTCTTGCACCCAAGGCTGATCTAAAGCTGTTGCATGAGCTGCGAAAATCAATTGCATACAAGCCGCTCTGATATCAAGCGTCTCAATGACTTCTAAGGAAGTTGCAAGTTCGCTTCCATTGCTGAGTTTGCTGATGTGAAAGGCGATCGCCCCTCGCCCTTGGTTGACTTGTCGGCCATAACGCACCTTGCCGTATTCATCAATTTCCCAAGGTAGGGAGGTTCGCTGTGCCAACACATTGCAAGCTTCCCAGATAACGATCGCCGAAGCAAATGGGTTGCTCTTACCGTTAGCAAATAAATCTGGGCTGGTCGCATCTCTGGAATCAACTTTACATCTCCCCCTTTTCGCCTGCATGGGTATAGGGGAATCAATCGGACAAACGACTGCACATTGGGGTTCGGGATAATAACCTTCGCAGTTGTTACAAAGACTAGGGTCGATCCAGTATTCGTTGTTCTCTAATTTGATGGCACCAGTAGGACATTGGGGACGGCAGTTGTCACATCCAACGCAACTGTTATTAGGAATTGTATAAGGCATAAGGCTTTTTCCTACTTTAATCGTTGAGATGTCTGGCTCAAGTCTCCCCTGGATGTGTCCTCTTGATTCACTACTCACTACCACATTGTTTGGACGGTAATAATAAACCTTGACCGTACTACTTAACCACATCCTTATTCGGACCGCGCATCCAATTGGAAGCTATTTAAGGCTTGTAAGCCGAGCCTAATTTTTAATATTTCTTACTTTCTAACATTTCATAAATTTCTATTTCAGTTTGTTAGCAATGAGCTAAACATATTTTTTGAAGCCTATTTAATAGGTAACTTCATAACATTTTTTATTGTTGTTTAGATATTTATTCAAGTGTTATTGATGAACAATCAATCCTCTTATTAGTGCTTCCAATAAACCATACTCATCTGAATAATATTTGCTTTTTTATTAATTTGGTTATGAATTTGACATTTTTTTGAATCAACTCCATTTTCTTGAAGAAAACCAGAAAAAAAATGATTAAAAATGATGTCTATCTATTGTTTATAGATAATTGGCAGATCCTTTGAGGAAGGCACTTTCCCATTATTTTTGAAAAAATTACTAAGAAAAAGTTGCATTTAAAGGTTTAACGTTAACCATGAGCTTAGTCTTATTTGATAAGTCATCAAACTTTAATTGAATGAAGAAACATCTTAAAAGATCAAAAATAGGAAAATTAGGTTATGTTAGTATGAGCTTAAAAGTCAAACAGATGTGTCAGCAAAGCAGAAGGTAAATTATGGCAACGCTAACAGGATTAACATTTGGTGGCAAAACTTGGACACCTAAATTCGTTGAGGAAATTGACCAGGACAAATGTATCGGTTGCGGCAGATGTTTTAAAATCTGTGGGCATAATGTGCTGGTATTAAAAGCAATGAACGAAGAAGGAGAATTTGTCGAGGATGAAGACGATGATGAAATTGAAAAGAAAGTGATGACAATCGCCAACAAAGAAAATTGCGTGGGTTGTGAGGCATGCGCTAGGATTTGTTCCAAAAATTGCTATAGCCACTCTGCATTAGATAACTAAAGTTTTTGGGTTGTTCAGAGGTCGGTTAAAGAAGGCGCTGTTTGACGAAAGTGTAAAATGGTGTACATCCAAATGGCAGTTTCTCTCTTGAGTAGTAAGGTCACCAGAGAGGAAGGTACTAGAGGGGAATATTTAAAGTTACAAGAACTAAGAGCAAAAAGTTCATAGTAAACGAATCCGTAAATCTCAAATTGTCAGCTATTAACAAATTAAAAATTGCTGCCGAGATAGCCTAATCACTTGCTATAACAGACAGCCGCCTCTGCAACTAGTTTATCTTGAAGTGCAAAGCTCCTGTACTAGGAGTGGAGAGATAGTTTTCATTTTTTTGGGGGAGCGAAGAATTAAAACATTTTAAAATTCCCCCAATTTTCTAGAATAAACATAGAAAATGAATTTGGTTAAAACAATAGCTAATTGCGTCATGAGTCATTAATCACTAGTCATTAAAATTAAAAAAAGATGACAATAGATACATGACCAACGATGCTACTAGCAATTAGCCATGTAAGCAAGAGACACAACTATTCTCTTTCCTCGCTTAGAGCATATATCAAGAGTACAGGATGTGGTGTACTGGGGTAAAACTCAGAAAAATATACCTTTAACGACGTTTCACAAAGCAGGTATTTATGCAACAAATTCCTGTTTCACTATGGACTCTAGTGGCTGGGATATTAGTTACAATTGTCAGCATTTGGGTTGGACAAAATCACGGTCTATTACCGGTGCAAGCATCGCAACAAGCGCCTTTGGTAGACGGATTTTTTAACATTATGGTCTCCATTGCCACAGCTCTGTTTTTGGTGGTAGAAGGAACCATTGTGATTTTTTTGGTTAAGTACCGCCGCCGTCGTGGGGATGACACGGATGGCGTGCATGTTGAAGGTAACTTTCCCTTAGAAGTTTTTTGGACGGCTATCCCATCGATTATCGTCCTCTGCTTGGGAATCTACAGTGTTGATGTTTTTAACCGAATGGGAGGGTTTGAGCCGGGGAGTCATCCTCATATGCCTCATTCTCCAGCTCATGTTGCCCAAATTCCAGGAAGTGCCATTGCTGCTACCCTGAGTGATGCTTCACCGCATGAATTGCAAACAGCAGCACCAGCAGCAGCCCCGAAAATCGGCATTGGCGCGACTCCTCAAGAGGAAGGCAAAAAAGCTGACTTGGTTGTCAACGTCACAGGAATGCAGTTTGCTTGGCTGTTCGACTACCCCGATAGTGGAGTCAATGCTGGAGAATTACACGTTCCTGTCGGTGCTGACGTGCAACTCAACCTTTCTGCAACGGATGTAATCCACTCGTTCTGGGTGCCGCAATTCCGGCTGAAGCAAGATGCCATTCCTGGAATACCTACCCAACTACGATTTGTCGCTACTAAACCAGGCACATATCCCGTAGTTTGTGCTGAACTTTGTGGCGGCTACCACGGCTCAATGAGGTCACAAGTCATTGTCCACACGCCCGAAGAGTTTGAAAGCTGGCTCTCTGAAAACCGGGTTGCCCAAAAGCAAGATTTGAAACAAGCTGTTGCACTGAATCCAGCAGACTTATCCACATCAGAGTTTCTTGCTCCCTACGCCCAAGAGATGGGGATTCATTCTGCAATCGAGTCATTAGTCGTCAGTCACTAGTCATGGGTAAAAATACACGACAAACGACAAACGACATAGGACATAGGACAAAAATATGACCCAAGTAGAACTTCCACGAAACACTCCACCCGAAGACAATCAATCTGGTAGTCAGGTGGTTGCTCATGCACAACATCATCAGGCGTGGAAATGGTACGACTACTTCACGTTTAATGTTGACCACAAGGTTATTGGCATCCAATACCTGGTGACAGCGTTTGTATTTTATCTGATCGGCGGACTCATGGCTGTTGCCATACGTGCTGAACTGGCGACACCAGAATCAGATCTGCTCGATCCAAACCTCTACAACGCTTTCATGACGAATCACGGGACGATCATGATTTTCCTGTGGATCGTACCCAGTGCAATTGGCGGATTTGGTAACTATCTAGTGCCATTGATGATTGGCGCTAGAGATATGGCTTTTCCAAAATTGAATGCGATCGCCTTTTGGTTAAATCCACCCGCAGGTTTGCTGCTAGGGGCTAGCTTCTTCTTCGGTGGTTCGCAATCTGGTTGGACGGCTTACCCACCGTTAAGTTTGGTGACGGCTAACACCGCGCAAACGCTGTGGATACTTGCCATTGTCCTCGTGGGAACTTCCTCGATTTTGGGTTCGGTGAACTTTGTGGTCACCATCTGGAAGATGAAAGTTCCCAGCATGAAATGGGACCAATTGCCCTTGTTCTGTTGGGCAATTTTAGCAACCTCCGTGCTTGCACTACTCTCCACACCCGTGTTAGCGGCGGGGTTAGTGTTGCTGTTGTTTGACCTCAACTTTGGCACCTCGTTCTTTAAACCAGATGCAGGCGGTAACGTTGTTATCTACCAACATTTGTTCTGGTTCTATTCCCATCCGGCAGTTTATCTGATGATTCTGCCTATCTTCGGCATCATGTCCGAAGTCATTCCGGTTCACGCCCGTAAGCCAATCTTTGGATATAAGGCGATCGCCTATTCTAGTTTGGCAATCTGCGTCGTCGGTTTGTTCGTCTGGGTACATCATATGTTTACCAGCGGTACACCCGGTTGGATGCGGATGTTCTTCACTATCTCCACCCTGATTGTTGCCGTTCCCACTGGCGTGAAGATTTTCGGCTGGGTTGCTACCCTTTGGGGCGGTAAAATTCGCTTCACATCTGCCATGCTCTTCGCCATTGGCTTGTTGTCGATGTTTGTCATGGGTGGCTTGAGTGGTGTGACAATGGGAACAGCCCCCTTTGATGTTCACGTCCACGACACTTACTATGTGGTGGGACATTTCCACTACGTCTTGTTTGGCGGTTCCGTCTTTGGCATCTACGCCGGAATTTATCACTGGTTCCCCAAAATGACGGGGCGGATGCTGAATGAAACCTGGGGTCGCGTTCATTTTATCCTCACCTTCATCGGTACAAATCTAACCTTCCTACCCATGCACGAGTTGGGTTTGCAAGGAATGCCCCGACGAGTTGCAATGTATGACCCGCAATTTGTCACCCTGAATGAGATTTGTACCATTGGTGCGTTTATTTTGGGTGCGTCCGTGATTCCCTTCACCATCAACATCCTTTGGAATTGGGTTGCTGGACGTAAGGCGGGTGATAATCCTTGGAATGCTTTGACCTTAGAATGGACAACCAGCTCGCCACCTCTGGTTGAAAACTGGGAAGAATTGCCCGTTGTCACTCACGGTCCCTACGACTACGGCTTGAATGCTCATAGTCCTGAAATAGCCCCATCTGCTGCAACTGAGGTAGGTGCTTAGCCAGGGAAGTAAATGCCCATAGTTCCCGTTCTTGTGAGGTGGTTCTTGTGGGGTGGGCAGAGGATTGCCCGCCCTTGATTAAGACGGGCGAGACGCCCGTCCCACAAAACAATCAAAAGCATAAACAATATGGCTATAGCGACAACAACGAGTCCAGTTCATCACGAAGAACATCATCCAGATTTGCGAGTCTTGGGGCTGTTAGTGTTCCTCATTTCCGAATCTCTAATGTTCGGCGGATTTTTTGCCACTTACTTGTTCTTCCGAAGCGGTGCTGAAGCTTGGCCTCCAGAAGGAACCGAAGTAGAGTTATTGTTGCCTACAATCAACACCATCATTCTGGTTTCCAGTAGTTTCGTTATTCACTTCGGCGATACAGCAATTAAAAAGAATGATGTCCAAGGAATGCGCAAGTGGTACAAAATCACTGCAATCATGGGCGCAATATTCTTGCTTGGTCAGGTGATTGAGTACGTAACTTTGGGATACGGTCTAACTACCAACGTATTTGCTAACTGCTTTTACTTAATGACAGGGTTCCACGGTTTGCACGTTTTTGTGGGGCTGTTGTTGATTTTGGGTGTGTTATGGCGTTCCCGTCGTCCTGGTCATTATTCTGCCACCAAACACACTGGCATTGAAATGGCAGAAATCTACTGGCACTTCGTAGACATCATCTGGATTGTTCTCTTCACCCTGCTGTACATTCTCACTAAGTTTTGACATTGGGAATTAGCGATTAGGGATTGGCAATTAGGGATTAGGGATTGGGGATTAGGGATTAGGGATTAGGGTAAGGTGCGAGTATTGTCCCCAGTCCCCAGTCCCCAGTCCCCAGTCCCCAGTCCCTAGTCCCCAATACCCATTCCCTCAAGGAGATTTCTATGCAAGTTGATGCAGAAAGATTTTCATGGTTTCAAGTTCCAGACGATATCAAACAGTTGTTGATGTTGGCGGCAGCAAATTGGGACAATACTTCAGAATCAGAAAAGTATATTAACCAAGCTTTAGCCAAAACTGAAGATTCGACAGACGTTTTGGTAGCAGCTTATAGATATTTTTTCTATAAAAATAATTATTTAATGGCTTTGCAAACAGCAGTTAAAGTTATAGATAGAATTAAAATATCCGAGCAACTTCCAGATAATTGGGAGCAACTTAAACCAATATTGATGAGTCGCAAAGACGAGCCAAAAATCAGACTTTATCTAAATGCTTATGCAGCTTCTGGATTGGTATTGGCAAAGCTGGGAGAAATAGACAAAGCTAAAAAAATCAGTGCTCAAGTGAAAGAAATTGATGATAAAAATCAGTTCGGGGCAGGATTTTTATATGACATTCTAACACGACCAAGTGAAGAAGAATGAATTCTCGATTCAATTTATCATTGATTTTATGGTTGAAAGCTTATGAAAGGAAGGGATTGGCTTGTTACTGAAGACGGACAGTATCAAGTTTGTAAATCTGTGAGAGCATGGGATTTACTAAGAGATAATTATCGCTTCTATCGATTTCTGACTGAAGTGGAAGATGTTCTTAAGGATGCTGAAGATGAAAGCAGCCATCTTCCAGAAATTCGGATGCTAGTCAGGCGATTGATTATTAACTCTTACTGGGTACAAAGTCGGTATTTAGAGCCTTGTTCTAAAACAGGAATTTCAGTTGTTCTCCTTTATGATGAGTTAGGTTTTCCATTTACCGTGCAAACTGTAACATTTGCACCTGGAACTCCATCGACAATTCACAACCACGGAACTTGGGGTGTTATCGCCGTGTTAAAAGGAGAGGAGAAAAATACATTTTGGCAGCGTACACCCAATTCAGAATTTAAGGACAAAATTGAACGGACGGGAGAGTTAACCTTATTTCCAGGGGATGTTATTAGCTTGGCTCCGAATGCAATTCATAGCGTGGAAGCAGTCGGTGATCAACCAACTGTGACTTTTAATATTTATGGTGAAACTCGTATGCAAGAGCGTTTTGAGTTTGACACCATTACCCATTTGGCTAGGAATTTTTAACTAGAGGAAATGGGTAGTGGGTAGTAGTTAGTAGTTAGCGGTATTTCTTAATAAATGTACAGACGCGCCATGGCGCGTCTCTACAACTAAGAAATGTACAGACGCGTCATGCCGCGTCTCTACAACTCATTAATTAGGAGAAACTTCAATGGCAAGAGTAATTTTCTATGAAAAACCTGGCTGTAAAGGTGGTACTAAGCAAAAAACTCTGCTAACAGCCGCAGGTCATGAGGTGGTAGCTTACAATTTGCTTACTGAACCTTGGACTATTGAACGTTTGCGCTCATTTTTTGGCGATCGCCCTGTCGTCGAATGGTTTAATCGCACCGCCCGACGGGTACAATCCGGTGAGATAGTTCCTGAACAAATAGATGCTGACACCGCCCTGTTGCAGATGCTTCGAGATCCGCTATTAATTCGCCGTCCTTTGATTGAAGTGGGCGATCGCCGCGAGGTGGGTTTCGATGTGCAATTGATTGATGCGTGGATTGGTTTACAGCCTGTGGACGAGTCGCTGAAGGAAATCAGCGAAAATCTCATGAGTCAGGATTTGCAAAGCTGTTCCCACAAGCATGGACACAAACATGAACACAAGCATGAATCAGGTTCCTGCAAGCATTAGTGGTCTGTGTCATTAGTTTTGACACGTTGTTAAATTGCAGAAATTCCGTAGAGACGTTGCATGCAACGTCTCTACAAACCCTCACTATTAATGACATGAACCACTAGTGGTGTATCGCATTAGTTTTGATTGGTTTGTGTATTATCAAAACCCTGTACGAACGCTCGGATGCAACGTCTCTACAACCCACCAGAATTAATGCGACAAATCACTAGTGCTAAGCGACAGAAATATTATGTTTTGCGGTAGAAGGATGAAGCTCTAATGCCTAAACTCGCATCCCTACCGCATCGCAACTGAATAATTTTACTGATTAACTTTTTCAGTTTTGTTAGGAAACGAACATTCTACTGTAATTTTGAGGTTGCTTTCAGCAGTACCTTTAGTGATGTAAGGGATACCAGCTTCACCACCAATTTTTATACCAAACTCTAGGTTAACTTTATCGATATTGGCAATGGCAACATTCTTGAAAGCTTTCAACGTATAAGTAGTGTAAGCTCGGATAGTTCCTTCAACAGATTGAGGACTTTGCCGTGACGTTACACAGCAGTATCAATTTAATTAATCCGCAGACAGGACAGCGTTTTCCATCTGCCCCAGATACTTCGGTTGTTCTCTCTAGTTCTCAAGCAGGATGGCGTCAGAACTTAACCCTAGAAGTACAGCGACTCCAGCCGATGGAACTTCCAGAACACTATATTGAAGGGCATCGACTGATTATAAATTTAGGTGGGGCTGTGCGTTTTGGCTGGCGTATTGGGGGACGAACCCATGAAGCCATTTTGCCACATGGTGGATTTTGCCTTCAGTCTGATGGTGAAACTAACGCTCCCTTCTGGCAAGATGAACTGACAGTAGCAGCCATTGCCCTAACCCCGGATTTCATTACTACCATTCTCGAAGACCGTACTCCAACTGCCATTGATACCTTTGCTGAACGTCGCTGCATAGTAGATTCAGAAAAATCTACACTGGATGACTACAGAAAATCACATTGCGTTTTACGACCAACCAGAGGTTGTGGAGGAAGCAGCTCTTAAGGCAACAGCTTGGCTCAAACAAACGCTCGGTAGAAATCAAGTAGTTAGCCGTTAAATGTCTAGCTTTCACAGCACAAACTGCATTGGGAAACTGGAGTACAGCTATTTTCAGTTAATTGAAGCACAGATTTTCGTAGAGGCACGGCACAGAACAGCCCCTACCCCGTGGTTTATTTACTTGAAAAGCGCTGTAATTAAAAGCAACTGTTCTGTCATGCAACACTTTTGTGTTTTTTTACACAAGGACAGAAGCGCCGCGCTGACAGAAACGAAAATTACCCTTCACAAAGGAATTTTATGCCAAGCTTGGTTTACAGAACCTACAAAATAAATGCAATTGCCTGATCAGTCCTTGACATATATGCCAGTATTTTACTACCAGCTTACTAATCTGTTTTTGCTTCTAAACTAACAAATCTTAATGATTGAAATTACTTTATAGACATATTTATATAAAGGATGCCATCTTCTTTCAGATACTGTAGTTTGGCGCTTTTTTGTTCTCCTTTACACTTATGTCCAAATGTAGCCAATTTGTAGGTTGATGTTAGCAGACGATGGCGCTCTGCGCCCGCCCCAAGGGGGCGATCGCCCTCATACACATTCAAGATTACCAGAAAGACAGCCCTTTCTTACGCCCATGCCATGAAAGGTATAAATAATAACTAAAAATTGTCAAGGGGGTTTTGCAGTAAGGTTGTAGAGTGATGCGGTCATTATCTAAATTTTAATTACACTGCATAACTAAATTTTGCGAACACCTATTAAAACTAGAATGGAGATTTTGACGCGATAACCTTTTTCTTTCAGAGGAGTTAAAACTTATGTCAGGACAAGCTGTAGGTTCTGTGAATATTCCTAGGTTGAGTAAAGGCAATCAGGGTGAGGCTGTCAAGATTTTGCAACTGCTTTTAGACAATTTTCATGGCTACTCAGTTGCAGTTGACGGCATTTTTGGTACGAACACAGAAAATGCTGTCAAAGACTTCCAAAACTCCCGTGATTTTGTAAATGACCCTCCAGGAGTCGTGGCTAATCAAACTTGGGAGGCGTTAGCTAATAGGCAGTAGATTTGTTGCAAAAGCCAATTGGATGATAATGAAACCACAGATGGACAATAAATAAAAGTTTTTCCTCTGTCTTCCCCCCTGTTGTAGCCACGGTGTACACACATCTCACTCAAAACCTCACCCTCGCTTTGAGCTGCGCTAAAATCTTTCCCTCTCCTTATTAAGGAGAGGGATGCCCGACAGGGCAGGGTGAGGTTCCGTGTGCGTACAAAAGGAATTTTGAGTCATTTGCCTCGTTCCCAGTCTCAGGCTGGGAATGCAGCCTTAGGAGGCTCTGCCTCCCTTAAAAGCGGCAGAGCCGCTTCAATTGCCTTTCCAGGTGGAACCTGGAAACGAGATTTTAGAAGTATTTTAGCTTAAGTTGACACCAATGTCTACCTTTATATCCCTACCAAAATTGTGGGGATTTTTCTTTTTTTTAGTACGTGAGTATTAGTTAAACAGGCTTTGCAATACACTTTAAATCGAGCAAAAATATTGTTTTTATATCCTCTTTGTGGGGTAGGACAGCGACATGGCTGACCATCTGAATCATAGGTTTGCTATGACTGCTAGATTTTGGTAGTGAACGAATAGTTAAGAGTGGTAATTCCACGATATCGGGCGGTTCATCTACCGAAATTGCATAGAGTTCCCCTTGGGAATCGTGTGTAACCACCATAAAAGATGGGTTATCCACCGAGTGATGTAAACCATCTGAGCCTAACTGTTCATGCAAGTCCAAAACCTTAATCATGTACTTGCCTATCTGAACTAGCCCCATTGTTGTTAGCTTTTTACTGTTTGCAGGTGAAAAATTCACCACCTTCAGCACATCGCTAATTGGGAGCGCTAGGAGATAATCTGCAATCTTAAAAACAATAAACTTGCCTATCTGTGACTCGTCGTCCATTACTCTCTCCTAGCAACAACTTCAGTATTTTTTTCCAAGATATCTGCCAGTGTCTCCAACAGCATATGCTCCAAATAAGGTTTGGTAATATAAGCGTTTGCGCCCAACTGGGAAGCAAGCAGGCGGTGCTTCTCACTACTTCGCGAAGTCACCATTACTACAGGAATATCAGCCAAAGCACGGTCTCGCTGACGATTTTTCAGAAACTCAAACCCATTCATACGTGGCATCTCGATATCGCAAAATACCAACTGGATGTTTGTATGGTATCGAAGTTGTTCAATCGCTTCGTAACCATCTTTTGCTTGAAGAACCTGGTAGCCAGCCTTCTGTAAGGTTAAAGCCAGAGTTTGGCGTACTGTAATTGAATCATCCACTAAGAGAATAGTTATCTTTGGTCTTTCCTCATAGTCTGAATTTGGTGATTCTGGTAACGCAGCACGAGCTGAGGATAATAATCGCGGCTGCTCTATCGAGTAAGTGAGCATGACGGGTGTTGAACTAGCTAAATTGCTATTGGTACGATGATCGGTTTGCTGTTCAGACAAAGATTCCATCAATGTTGATCCATCAAGTACCAATGTCAGGCGACCATCAGCAAGAATACAGCTGCCGTAGATGTAGCGAGGTGGTGCAATCATAGCCCCTAAGGGACGGATAACCAATTCTTGGTCACCAATGAGCTGATCTACTTCTAGACCGAAAAGTTTATCTTGACAACGAATCAGAATAACGGGCATCCCCTGTTCTTTAGAACGGGAATGCTTAGTCTTAAACAGTGAGGGTTGAGTGACGGATGAGGAATAATTTAGGGCTTTCGTAAGTTGGTAGATGGGAATAAGTTTCATAGCAGCGCCCTTACCCCACTGGAGGACTTTGCCTCCTTCCCAGGAGCGAATCTGCTGTGCTGTAGGAATAAGAATTTCCTCGATAGAATTGACAAACAAGGCGTAGGTTTGGTTGCCTGCTTCACACAGCAGTAAGTTGGCGATCGTTAAACCCAAGGGAATTTGCAGTCTGAACATTGTGCCCTGATTCGGTTGAGAATAAACCGCAACTGAACCTCGGATTGCTTGCAAATGAGTGCGAACCACATCAAGACCAATTCCTCGCCCGGAGAGGTCATTAACACTAGAAGCTGTAGAAAAGCCAGGTTCAAAAATCAACTGCGTTAGCTGGGCTTCATTGAGACTGCGAGCTTGTTCTGACGAGATAAGTTGAGATTCTACCGCCTTGGCACGAATCTTTTCAAAATCTAATCCATGACCATCATCGCGAACTTCAATCACCAAGTACCTGCCCTGATGGTAAGCACAAATTTCAATCTCACCTTTCTCTGGCTTGCCCCGTTTTTGTCGGCTTGTGGGCAATTCAATTCCGTGGTCAAAAGCATTGCGAAGCAGATGCAGCAGGGGATCATACAATTTTTCAACCACTGCTTTGTCAACTAAGGCGTCACTTCCACGGAAATTAAGAGTTACCTGCTTTTTGTGTATTACTTCTAGCTGGCGTAAGATACGGGGAAAGCGTTCAAACAGATCTCCCAAGGGCAACATCCGGGCTTCCATCAGAGAATCACGGGTATTTGTCAACAACCGACGTTGTTTTTCCAAAGTCTCCTGAGATTGCCGAGCAAACATTTCAATGGCGTCGGTAGCTTCTCCTAATTGCACGGCGTCTTCTAGAAGCGACTGAACGAGGTTATCGTACTTGCTGTAACTAGTCGTTAGTTCTAGAGAATCGAAACGTCCATTATCCTGCCAATTGCGAATCAACCACTGTTGTTCTGGGACGCTGAAGTGGCGATCGCCGTAAGTCCTGCCGACAGGCTGCGCCTTAGCGTAAGCTCCCACCGGGTGAAGGTACGCTTCGCGTTCCGCAGGAAAGGCGGGGCTTTGCCCATCGCTTCGCGCTCGCTCTGCGCCATTACCTTCTCCTGATAAAGACGCTACGCGCCGAGAGGGTACGTCCGCAGAACTTACGGCACTGCGATCCGCGCAATCAGACAAATCCTGTAACTGATTAAGCAACTGCTGATGCTGAATCAGTTTTGTGAGGAGTACTCGAACGCTAGCCGACAGTTGTTCGTTCTGGAGAAATTGGCGATTTTGGTTTGTTAGCAATTCTCCGATCAAGTAATTCAGTTGTTCTAAATGCTCAACATTAACCCGTACGGTACGAGTTGAGGAGGAGATGGCAGGCGGAGCAGGTGCGGGGATGAAAAGATGGGGAGATGAGGGCAGATCTGGTTCATTGGTCATTTGATCATTCGGGGCTGATTCCTCACTATGTAATTCAGTGTCAAGTGTAGTTTGAGTGACCGACTTTTGAGCATGAATGGGTGCATCTTGGGAATCTTGGGGTGAATTGTGGAGTAGCCCCCCCAGTTGTTGTAATGCTAAGGATGGTTGACCCCCTTGACTTCTGTCGCCATTTAGCACGGCTGTTCGTGCTTCTTCAAAGTTTGCCAGAGCAACGCGGGCAATAACTAAGGCTTGCTCAGGATAGTTGTCCAAGCCAGCAAGTACCGCCTGAGCTATAGCTTTGAACCCTGGTAAATTCAAAGATTCAGCTAAACCAAGGAAAACCTCTGCCTTAGTCCTAAGCGTAGTGGCAATCTGTTCGGGATCACCAGTGGCTATAGCAGTAGCGAGCTGGTCTAATCCTTGGGTGACTCCGACTTCAAAGATAGACTGCGTCAAGTCAAAGCCCAATTCTTCGGAACTTGGAATGTGATCTTCGTGACTAAAACAGTCTCCTAACTTCTCTTGCAGTTCGGCAAAAATAGCAGCACTTTGGTTGAGAACCTCAGTATCATTGACCAAACCTCCTGTCAGTTCAGTCATTAAGGGTAAGCATAAACACTCATAAGCCTTGAAGAGTAGAGCTTCAATTTCTTGGTCAATCGACAAGTCGGGTTTGCAGATAGCTCTAAAAATATCTTCCAACGTGTGAGCCACGGTATTAATCGTTTCCAAACCGATGCTGGCTGCTGCTCCTTTAAGCGTGTGAGTCGCACGCATCAACGTATAAACTTTGTTGATACTGAAGTTTTCTCGAAGGCTAAACAGTTCTTGTTCTATAACTTGCAGCAGTTCCGGCGCTTCTTGGAGAAAGTAGCGGTAGCTTTGCTCGTAAATGGTTGGGTCGTTAGTCATAAGTTATTAGTTATTAGCTATTAGTTATTAGTTATTAGTTATTAGTTATTAGTTATTAGTCATTGTAGAGACGCGCTCTCATGAAAGCGTCTGTACATATTTGTCATTAGTCATTAGTCATTAGTCATGAGTTATTAGGGAGTACCAAAAAATAAATTATCTATTATGTAGGGTGGGTTAGACGCACGACAGTTGAGGTTTTACATGATCACTAAAGTGCGCCGTAACTGAGATTTTGCAAGAGTTGCAACAGTGAGTCGTCAGAGGCTCCAAACCCTCGTTACCAGGTTCAACCTGGTAACGAGATATTAGAGCCTCTGGCTCTTGTTGGGTGCAAGATCTGAGGTAACCCACCATTATTTCCTACGTCACTACAAATTAGAATTTTTTTTACTTGGAAATCCCTTAGCACTTAGACAAAAGACAAATGACTAATGACTATTAATCAATCGACCTTGAACTGGTCAGCACTAGCCTGGAGATTTTGAGCCATTGTTAAAAGTTCCTCAAAGGATGTGGAAATTTCAATTGAACCCTCTTTGGTCTGGTTAGCAATAGCTGCGACCTCTGTCATGGTTTGTGTTACTGATTCAATCTGCTGACTCTGTACCTGTGTTGCTTGGGTAATACCCACCACGAGTTGGCTAATTTGGGTTGTGGCTGCAACGATGTCGTTCAGATTGTGACGAGCTTCGTGTGCCTGTGTTGTTCCTGTTGCAACTTGCTGAATGGCATTTTCCATTGCTACGGAAACCTCTGCTGTGCCCTTTTGGATTTCCTGAACCAGCAGTTCTATCTCAGTAGCGGCTTCAGCAGACTGACGCGCTAAAGAACGCACTTCATCAGCGACAACGGCAAAACCGCGTCCGTACTGTCCGGCTCTGGTCGCTTCAATCGCTGCGTTCAGCGCCAGCAGTTGAGTCTGAGTCGTAAAGTTGCTAATCAAATTCACGACCTTGGAAACCTTTTGAGAAGATTCCGAGAAGCGCTTGAGGCGCTTACTGGTTTCCGCCACTGTCTCTCGAATGTCAAGAATGCCGTCCACAGTGCGGTTCATCGCCGCATCTCCTTGCTGGATGGTTTGATTTGCCTGTTGAACTGCCAGTTCCACCTGTTGAGCGTTTGTTGTTACGGCTTTCGTGGAATTGACCATCGTTTGGATTTGCTCCAAAGCATGAGTTAGCGACTGAAACTGCTGCTGTGCTTGGGTGGATAAACCAACGACAGAAGATTCGCTTGCTTGAGAGGTTTGGGCGAGTTTCCTTGAAGCTGTCTGCACCTGCATGACGATTTTTCGCAAACTTTGCAGGGTGATATTGTAGGCGTCGGCGATCGTGCCAACTTCTCCTTCTGTCACGGGAGCTCGGACTGTCAGGTTACCTTGCAGTGCCGGTTGCACCGCCGACAGCAACTGCATAACCTCTTGTTGAAGTTGCTCTTTTGCTGCTCTTTCCCTGGCGCTTGCTTCTGTCAATTGCTGTGCCTGAGTTTTCAGTTTCTCCAAGTATTCTGCTTGTTGTAAAGCAAGACCAATTTGCACGCCTACCTGAGCTAGTAAGTTGACATCTATCTGCTCCCAGTGACGCGGTGCATCATTTTGATAAGCTCCTAATAGACCCCAAAGTTGCTCGCCCTTAAAGATAGGCGCAATCATGTAAGCCTTCGTTCCCCATTGTTCTAGCATTTCGATGTGGCATTCCTGGTGCCCAGAAGCTCGGAGATCGTCTACGCTGAGAGTTTCTTTGCGGCGATACCGACCGCCCCTGGTTTCCTGAAGATAGGTATCTTCGGCTCGACCTAGCTCAGTTCCTGCAACTTTGACCCAATCGCTACCAAAATCCTCGACCAAAAATTCACCACTCCAGTCAGGATCAAAGCGGTAGATACCTACCCGGTCAGTTTTCAACTGTCTGCGTAATTCCGTTACAGCCATTTTTAGCACATTATCAAGTGAAAAATTTTCCTGAATCAGAGCTAACCCGACTCTATACACCAATTTGCTATAAATTGTTCCCTGTTCGACGGACTTGGCTAATCGTTGTGACTGCACACGGAGTTCCTCAATATACTCCGCCTGCTGCAAAGCGACTCCTAGTTGAGAGCCAATTTGAGCTAATACCTTGACTTCACCGTCTTCCCAGTGCCGTGGTCCGCTGTGTTGAAACGCCGACAACAAACCCCACAGCTTCTGCCCTTGGAATATAGAAACCACTACGCAGGATTTGACTCCAAACTCCTCTAAGGCTTCTACATGACAATCAGTCAGATTAGCGTTGTAGATATCATGCACGACATAAAGTTCATTGTTGCGGAATCTGCCGCCCTGGTGTTCGTTCAAATAGGGGTCTTCCCAACCACTGCCGACTAATTTAGGCAATCCCCCAAACTCCGACTCTACGATAAAGTCGCCGAAATAATCCGGACGAAATTTATAAATCGTTACTCGCTCTACGTCCAGAAGTTTCCTGACTTCTTGGGTCGTTGTCTTGAAAATGGTGTCAATGTCTGAAGTCTGGCGAATCTTGTTGATAACTTTGGCTGCTGCTCGTTCTCGGTCTGCAGCTTTAGCTACCTGAATGGATTGCTCCTGTAATTGTTTCAGGTACTCGGCTTGTTGTATGGCTATCCCCAGTTGATTGCTAATTTGAGTCAGAACCCTGATTTCACCCTCTTCCCAGTGACGCGGGCTGGAGTTTTGATATGCTGCTAACAGACCCCAAAGCTTTTCTCCTTTAATAATCGGAGCAATGACATAGGCTCTAGCTTGATACCGCTCCAAAATGTTAATGTAACAAGGCGAAAACCCTGCTTGGTAAATATCGCTGACAACCCTAACCTTTGCTTCAGTGGAAAACTGTCCTCCTTGTGTTTGTTGCAAATAGGTATCTGCAACACTAGTTTTTGTCCCACCCAGAATTTTCACACTGCACTCGCTGACATTGTCTTGCAGGAGCGGATTGTCTAATTGCTCCCGCATCAAAGATGTCCATCCACTGGATACTGATTCGGCAACAAATTCCCCACTCCAGTCTGGCTCGAAGCGGTAGATAACCACACGTTCTGCTTTTAACAGATTTCGGACTTCATGAATTGTCGTCTTGAAAATAGTGTTGATGTCTAAGGAAGCCCGAATTTTGTCGAAGACCATCGCCAACGCTCGCTCCCGTTCTGCAACTTTGCTGATCTCAAAGGATTGCTCCCGTAGCTGCTCTAGGTACTCCGCTTGCTGTAGCGCCACGCTAAACTGCGCTGCAATTTGCTTGGCAAAGTCAATTTCATCCTGCTGCCATTGACGTGAGCTACTGCATTGATGAATGCATAACAATCCCCACAGTTCACTTCCTTTAAGAAGCGGCACAATCAAGTTTGCCCGGACTTGAAACTGCGACAGAACCTCGATATGGCAATCGCTCAAGTTTGCATTGTAGATATCAGCAACCGCCTGAATTTGTCCTTTGGCGTAGTGCGCGGCATATTGTTCGCCAAAGCAGTGGTCGTGAACTTTTGCAGCCAGCGCTGAACTATAGCCTGAGGTCACATCTTCAGATACAAATTCGCCATCATCAAAGCCGGATTCTGGATCAAAGCGAAACACCCCTACCCGGTCAGCGTTGAGGAGTTGTCGGACTTCTTTAGCCGTTGTCTTGAAGATTGTCTCCAGGTTCAAGGACTGGCGAATTTTCTCTATCGCTTTGGCTATGACTTTTTCGGTCAGCGCCTGTTTTTGCTGTTGGGCGCGAAATTCTGCTGGCTGTAAGAGTACAGTGAGTTCGGTGACAATCTGGGAAAGCAGGCTAATTTCAGCTTCTTGCCATTGGCGGGAACCAGAGCATTGATGAACCACGAGCAAGCCCCACACTTGCGAGGACACACAGGAGTGCGAACCTCGGTTGAGAGAAGTGTCCGTCCTCTCTATCAGAATTGGCAGACTCAAGCTAGCTTTGACCTGAAACTGTGTGAGCAGTTGCAGTTGGTAGGGACTCAGAGCTGTTTCGTGGATATCATCTAAGGCTAATACTTGCTGTTGCTGGTAGTTTAGTTGATTTTCATAGCCATTGGCGATGCTAACAGAGGAATCAGCCCAAAGGGCGATGCTCCCAGAGGGAGCCGCCCAAAGGGCGATCGCACTCAAGGACTCCCCCAAACTCGGAGTATAACCAGCTACCATCGACTCTGCCAGCACCGTGCCCTGGTTTTCTGATTGGAAACGGAAGATCAGCGCCCGATCCACTTGTAAAACCTTACGAACCTCAGTTACTGTGCTTCTCAACACAGCGTCAATATTTGCTGCTTGGCGCATCCGACTGACGATGGTGAATAACTTTTGCCGCTCGTGCTTGAAGTTTTGTTCGCAAGCGACAGCCAGATTCGCCTTAAACTGTGTTTGTAATTCTTGAACCCACTTTTCCAAATGGAGAACTTTCTGGTGAGCTTCTGGTTTGATCGGTCCCACCTGTTCAAGGTCTGCTTTGATGGCACTCACTAATTCCAAGGCTTGGTGTGGATTTAACCCAACTATTTTGCCATTGCCATTCTGCGATGGGGAATTGAATGTTTGCTCGCTTTGCTCAAAATCCTGTAAGACCATACCTAAATCCTTGGGGTTTATATCCTTATGTTGATCAACTTGGTTTCTGCGGTTATTGAAATAACCGGAAAAGTACTTAGAACTCAGGAGGCAGAATAAACAATTTCGTATTTGAGTATTTGGGTGAAGTTTTGCTTCTCAGTAAGTTTGCAAGCCCATATCGGGGGCATGAAAAATTCTTTATGCAGCTTAAATTCCCCAAATTTCATCCCTGGGAACCCAACTCGTGTGTTCTGCGTTCTGCCCAAGCTGAGTTCTTCTTAAAATCTTCTTAAAATCTTCTTAAAATCTTTTTAAAAGATATAAGACTTCAAGAAACTCCTGTTTGGTGTATCTGCCATAAGTGATACTGAGTAATACCTGTGACATCCAAAATAGTACTGCCATTCGGCAAAGCGCCTAGAACAAAAGGTAGGAGTTTGGGAGGAAATAAGCCCGGTGCCGATCGCTGCAGTTGTTGCAAGTCGTGTAACTCAATGTCATCAACTTGCTTAACTACTAGACCTACAGCATATTCGTTGACTGTAACGACGATCGCTACAGGGGTTCCCGCAGCAGTCAATGGAGGATAACCAACAAGATGGTTTAAGTCTAAAAGCCACAGCATTTCTGTGCGCCAATTGCAAATTCCCAAAACGCAACTCGGCATTTCAGGAACAGGTAGAATTTCTGCTAAATTGACCTGGATAATTTCTGCAATTTGCTCTAGAGGTAATAGCGCAGTCTCTTGAAGTCCAAGGGGAAAGCGAAGCAATTTAGAAAGGTTGGTTTCTGGGGGGAGTGGGTCTAGTCCTAATGCGTCAAGACTAGCCACTGCTAGTACAGATTCAAATGTCTGCATAAATTCAAGAGCGATAATTCCTAATTAATAATTTCTATGTGATTAACAAGATAAAGAATTACGAAACACTAAATTATGCGCCCACTCCACTGCTGGAAACCTGAAGTCAATTGCTGGATTGTTTGAACTAGGTGTTGCTGGTTTACTGGCTTAGGTATATAAGCATCAGCTCCCAACATCGTACCCCAGAGTTTATCAGCTTCGGTTCCTTTGGTTGAACATATTACCACTGGAATACCCTTGGTATTGGCATTAGTCTTGAGTTCACGGCACAATTCAAACCCACTTTGCCCTGGCAAAATGACATCGAGCATCACCAAATCTGGTGTCTGCAATTGGAGTTTTAACTGTGCCTCCTCAACGCTTTTAGCGGTGAGCACTGTTATCCCTGCTTGTTTGAGGTAAAGCGTTAACACTTGCATTTCTGTTAAGCTATCTTCAACTAAAAGGACTGTAGTCATAAAAAATATTTCCGTAATACAACACTATTCATTTTTTAGTAATCTTCTACAAGATTAATGAAAATCCGTGAACTTTCATTAAATAAAGGAAAATGATTTTAGCTAATTTTTCATGATACTAGCTATTAGCAATTAAAGAAGAGACTTAGTTAATAAGAATGCTATTCTTTGTTTTGCTTGTCTTAGATTTGTTTTTTCAGTGAATAATGCATGACTGCTTGTTAACTCTCAAAGGATGTCAATCAGAACATTTACAAACTAAGCTTGAACTGTTTGTAGAGTTTCCAATTGGACAGGCTTGGGAGTTGGTAGATGCTTTTGTAGGATTTTGAGTACCTTCTGTGCGGTAATGGGCTTTGCTAAAAACCCAGAAGAGCCAACCATTTTTGCACGCACCCTATCTACTATACCGTCATTGCCCGTAAGAATAATCACAGGCGTGTTCTTGAAAGCCGAGACGCGGCGAATTTGAGTACAAATTTCATATCCGTTGGCGATCGGCATAACCAAGTCTAAAAAGATGAGGCTTGGTTTGTACTCTAGCAATATCGGCAGTGCTGTGACTGGGTCTTGAACATTAACAAAGCGATAACCCGCTTGAGCAAGAATGTTACCCATCTTCAGGGTATCGCTATGGCTGTCATCAATGTGGGCTATCAAGGAACCAGTTTCTTCAGGTTGAACCAAGTTTACGGGTGGAGAGTTAAAGGTTGACTGAGAGTGAGTGGCTTGAACCGGATGAACGAAATCGTATTCCTCAACCTTAGTGGATCTTGTCAACTGTGGACTCAGCTGGGGATGAGTTTCTATTAAAGCCTTTGACAAGCGTTGACCTGACGGAGCCAGTATTCTGCTATCTATAGCACCATTAGCTGGGGTTTGTTTTGCGGATGAGGGCGAGGATACCGCTACTGCAACTGGAGTCGGTAAGTCTGGGATGGTTAAGAGTTCTAGAATACCTTGGTCAGCCAGATTCTGTATGACACTTGCCACGGTTGTCAAATTTTGTCTCATCTGTAAGGCAATATCCCAAATGGTGTTTTCACCATTGACGAGTTGGCTGAGGCTGAAGAAAGTTTTAGAAGTCGTTAAATTTTGCTCATTCATGGGCAACTTAAAAATCGGTGCCATGTCAGGGCAAAGCGTTCCTAAACCGATATTTTGCCATTGCTTGCACAGATCAACGGCTGCTTGTAACGATTGCTTTACCTCTATTAAGGCAATTGGATGTACTTTTTTAGGCAACCAAAGGCTTCTTAACTTTGAATGACCTACTAGGGTAAATAAAACCTCATGAACGATTTTGCTAATAATGCTTTTTGCCTGCGTTAAGGTCAACTGATTTTGATTCATACCCTCCTGAAGCAGGCGATATTCCCATAGTTCATCCTCTTGCCTATGAGGAGCATCAAATTTCACGCTAGGGCAATCTTGCGTCACTGCTCTGTGCCAACGCCGAACGCGGTGAACTCCTCCCGTAGCATATAGCAAACGTCCCAAGAATAAATATAGATGCCACTGGTTATCACCCGACGACAAAATCAGCTCTCCAGTTGCTCGTTGCTGGCTTAACACTGCTAACCTTTCGGCAATATTCGCAAAGCTTGGAAATCCTGGCTGCATTACGTAATATCCTTTAATAAAAAGTTACCCAACAGGTAAGCTGCACCCAGTTGTTCCCAACTTCTAGCCTTCGGTTTTTACCGTTAAACAGCAATACTCCGGCTATTTTACTTATAGTAGACAAGCGTAATAGAAGGTTATATCAGTAATATTACGTAAAAAAAACCATTATATTTTAAATAATTGTAAACGGAATATTAAATGTTGGTGAAATAAAAAGATGAGTTGATTTACTTTACCCTATGAGTGCAAGAAATGAAGCAATTTAGAGCAATATATTTAACACTTATTTACAAAAGACTTATTTTCCTAATATCTCAGCTTTTTACTCAAAAAATGCGAAAAACAACGATATTAGCTAACTATGCTCATAAAATGTAGTGCAAGGATCTTCCAGTGAACTACCCAGCACCGACCCTAACGTCTGTCGGTGTGGGCTTCTGACTTCATCGACCGTTGCCCCTTGCCCTTACGGGTAGGTGCTCTTACACAGCCTCCATCAGCAAGAACGGGGTTCCCAAGTCCATAGATAATATCCGAATACCTTCTTTTCTGATGTTCAGTGCTGCATTACCATCACGATCATGGTGAGTCTTACACTTGGGGCAATCCCATTCACGGGTATTGAGCGTTAGCTCATCAAGAACGTGACCGCAGCATGAACAGGTTTTGGAGCTAGGGAAAAACCTTCCTATTTCTATAAGTTGACCATCCTTGGCTTTTAACTTGTAATCAAGGAAATTGACGAACATTCCCCAACCCACATCGGATATTGACGCGTGATAGCTTGCGGTTGAGTACCATTCCCTTGACGTTGAGATTTTCTACAACGATAACTTGGCTTTCGTTAACCAATTTTCTGCTTAATTTATGCAAGAAGTCTTGGCGGGAATTCGATACTCGCTCGTGAACCTTGGCTACTAGTTTTTTGTACTTGTTTCTTGAATTACTTCCTTTTACTTTCCGATCAAACTTCTTCTGCTTTCGTGCTAGATTTTTCTCGTGGCACTTTAAATATTTTGGATTTGAATGTTTTGTAACTTGTTCGCCATCATGAACAATAGCAAAAACCCGAACCACCAAGTTAGGGGTTCGGGAGAAAACATGGTATTAATTACCTCTCAGGCACTCAACCAGGGAAGAAAGTCTGGAGAATCAACGTTCCACTAAATCCTGACGTAGCAACCGCTAACAAGATACTGGTAAAGAAAAGACCTATTTGAGGGCTAGAACCTAGTTCCTTGTCTTCTCGACCACCTGTAAGGAACAAAGACCAAGCTTGGGACGCATTGATAGTCTTAAAGCTATTAAAGTCAGGTCTGAAAACAACAGAACCAAATAGCTCGGGAGATTTGAAGTTTAAGTTACTTGTCATGTAAATAACTATAACAATATTGTTGCCAAATAGCTAGTTTTTTGATAAATAAAAATGACTATTTGACTGTCGTTTTTGGTAGAGAGTTGCTTCACATAAGGTGCGAAGCAAGCTACACAAGGTCAGCGCGACTTTTCAGACATCTTCTAAGCAAAACAAAAATCGACGTCTGCGAAAATCTAATCACTGGGTCGCAGTTTGAACCTGGCTCAGCAGACTGTGCAGTTTCTCACCCTCGATCACTTCTGTCTCTAAGAGTTGAGTGGCGATCGCCTCGAGTAAGTCTCGGTTAAGCTTGAGCGTATCCAAAGCTTGCTGATGAGCCGTTTCCACAATTTCCTTCACCTCGCGATCAATCGCCTGTGCTGTTTCTTCACTGAGCATCCGACGGGGATTAGGCGCACCATCACCCAGGAACATGGGTTGCTGTCCCTGCTGGTATGCCAAGGGACCTAAGATTTTGCTCATTCCATAGGTCGTCACCATCCGCTCTGCCAGATCGGTCGCCCGCTGCAAATCATTAGCTGCACCCGTAGTGATGCTGCCAAACACAATCTCTTCTGCTGAGCGTCCGCCGAGCAGAGTGGCAATCTGCCCCCGGAGTTCCGCTTCGTCCATGAGGAACCGATCTTCCGTTGGCAGTTGCAGCGTGTAACCCAGCGCTGCCATACCACGGGGTACGATGGAGATTTTCTCGACTCGACCATTTCCCGAAGTCAAGGAACCGACCAGAGCATGACCGACTTCGTGGTAAGCCACAATTTTCTTTTCCTTGTCGTTGAGAACACGGCTTTTCTTTTCCAGACCTGCTACCACTCGCTCGATCGCCTCGGCAAAGTCTTCCTGAGCGACGTAGGAGCGTTGATTACGGGCTGCTAATAGAGCCGCTTCATTCACCAGGTTTGCCAGGTCTGCTCCGGCAAAACCGGGGGTGCGAGTGGCGATCGCCTTGAGATTCACATCCTCACCCAGCTTCACCTTCTGAGCATGGATTTTGAGAATTGCCTCACGATCTGACAGATCAGGACGATCAACCAAAACTTGACGGTCAAATCGACCAGGACGTAAGAGGGCAGGGTCCAAGACTTCAGGGCGGTTGGTTGCTGCCAGCACGATCACGGTGGCATCTCCAGCTGCAAACCCATCCATTTCTGTTAGCAACTGGTTGAGGGTTTGTTCCCGCTCATCATTGCCGCCGTAGAACCCGCCACTGCTGCGAGATTTGCCGATCGCATCCAGTTCATCAATAAACACGATGCAGGGAGCTTGCTTCTTCGCCTGCTCAAACAGATCACGCACCCGGGAGGAACCAACCCCGACAAAGAGTTCCACAAACTCAGAGCCAGAGATACTGAAGAACGGCACGCCTGCTTCCCCTGCCACCGCTTTAGCCAGAAGCGTTTTACCAGTCCCCGGCGGACCCACCAGCAGCACCCCCTTGGGAATCCGTGCCCCAATCTGGGTATAGCGGTCTGGAGTCTTGAGGAAATCCACAATCTCAACCAACTCAGTCTTGGCTTCCTCTACCCCAGCCACATCGGCAAAGGTCGTTCTGGCAGATTCCCCCTCCACATAAACTTTGGCTTTGCTCTTACCAATCGAGAGAACACCTTGGGGTCCGCCACCACCTCGACTAACAAAAAATTGCCAGATTGCTACAAAGATCAGGGGTGGAATCACCCAGCCTAGAAGACTAGTAAACCAGCCATTCTTCGGCGGAGGGGCAGCGGCAAACTCAACACCCTTCTGTTCTAACAACTTGGGCAATTCCAAATCAAAGATGGGTGTCGTAGAGAACACAGGTCCAGCCTGGTCATTTTCAGTTTTCAATTGGAACCGAATCTCGTTTTGACCGACTTGCACCCGCTCGACTTCTCCTGACTGTACCTGATGGATGAACAAGCTATAGGGGACACCGGGAATCTGGGGACCTAAGACAAAAGGCAATATAAAATTTGCAATCAGGAACAAAGCTGCCAACGCCAGAAAAATGTTACCGATCAAGCGCGAACGAGGGGGAGTACGTTGTTCTTTAATCGGCATGACTATCACCAATGTTCATAATGTGAGATGTTTTATTTAGCAAAAGTGTTTGACTCATGGGCGGTAAGGTTGCAGTAAAGGCAGAATTGCTCATTCACCCCCCTTTCTTACCAACGCTTCGAGTATATTCTTTGTAATCATCAATTGACGGACGATTTCTAACAGGTTTGCCTGTAACTTTTCTGGGGGAATTTCCTTGACTTGCTGGCTATAAAGTACCAGCTTAAACTCTTGTTCAATTGTCAAATCAAAGTCTTGAGGCTCAAGTGTGGGAAGCATAGGCTCAGATCCTTTTTTTATAGTCTTCTACCGAACAAAGCCCAAGTTCAGCAGTTCCTGGGGAGATGCCAGCAAATCGATCGCCAGGATACATCGCAGCCCCAATCGTGATTTCACTTGCAACAGTGCTAAAAAATCTAGTAACCCTAGAGAGGAGTTAACCGGGTGTAGGGTGACTGATGTTTTATTGATTTTCCTACAGCATGAGTGGGTGCTGTTTCATTTCTGGGGTTATTTGTTTAACTACAATATAAAAAGTAACAAAAGTGTCAAATCTGAATTCCTTTTTTCCGGTCTGGTTTTTTAAACTGCTATTTTCTGACATCGCCAAGAATCATTCTTGAGGATACCACTTTGTTTAACCTTGAGTGCGATGGCGCTCTGCGCCCGCCTTCTTGCGATTGCGCTCTCTTGCGTGCCCTTGGCAATCGCCTGACGCTGGAGTGATGTGCACCATATTGACGACAAATTTGCAATTTCCTTAACCTGTCACGGATGGGCTACAACGAGGGACAAAAGTAGCGTAGCTAGTTCTGCACTTAGATATGTCCCAAGTCCCAAACTGGCATTTCTTGATAACAATGGCTACAACGCCAGTAAATACCACCTACACTCATATGACGGAGTAAACCGTATGAGCAGCAAGGGCAACGATGCTGACTCCACATAGGTAGCCAGGTATATGTAGTTGTATTTCCTTGGTTGTTATCAGTTATAGTATGAGTCAGTAATTGGCTCGATTCCTTTAATAAAGCTTGCATTTTTTTATCACAAATTTGGGTTTAAGACCCGCACAAAATATTTTGGCGGTGGGACACACCGTGACAGTCTGTGGAGCGAACGTAAGACAGTCAAGGGGCATAAGTCCAAAGGGCAGTTGCGAAATACCCGTAAGGGAAAGAAACAGAAACCTAAGTTGTGAGTCTTAGGAATCACCGTCCCTTATAGGGCGGTGAGGATGTCAACTACTTTGTATTAATGTCCGACTCATATTCCACTAGAGACAGTGACGCTAACTTGTCGTTGAATCTACACGGATTTATGAAATGGTGTACTTAGTTTTAGCTCTATTAACTTTGGGGGGAGGACACGGCTTTTCTTTTCGATACCTGCCACCACCCACTCGATCTACTCGAGAGCACTAATTAGGTAGTCGAAGTAAGTGCCAACAACGCTTGCATCTTCTCCAGACAACATCGAGGTCGTGATGTTCTTCATAGCACGGACACTTTCGGCAACGGCCTCAATTGGAGTGCCGAGGGATCTGTACATTTGGCCAACACCAACGACCCCGATCTCTTGGATTGGTGTAGCATCTCCAGCCGCAACACTGTAAGTGATCAAGCGCAGGTAGTAATCCATATCCCGCAGGCAGGTGGCAGTCATCTCTTTGCCGTAGGCATTGCCACCTGGAGAAACAAGGCTTGGACGCCTTTGGAATAGTTGGTTTCCAGCTTCTTTAATAATGCGATCGCGCGAGAGAGTTAAAGCTTGCACAAGGCGTAGACGGTGCTCACTGCTCCTAATAAAGATCTTGATCTGCTCCAGTTCTCCAGGGCTGAGATAGCGAACCTCGGCATCTGCATTCACAATCATCTTCGTGATAATACTCATTGACGAACTCCTGAAATTAAATTAGGTCTATCTGAAACGGTTAAATTATTTACCGCTTGAACCTGCCAGAGCAAGCTATGCAATTTCTCACCCTCAATCACTTTTGTTTTTAAGAGTTGAGTAGCGATTGCGATTCGGCGCAGTGCGCGGAGCGCAATCGCCTCCAGTAAGTCTCGGTTGAGCTTGAGCGTATCCAAAGCTTGCTGATGATCCGTTTCCACAGCAGCGTACATTGCTTGGGTGGTTTTACACAGAGGTGAAATCTTCATCTAATTTCCACTCGTGTTTCAGCATCTCTTGATACATCGTTTCCCGAATCATTATGTGCTTATACTGCAAGATCAAGAATTCTTGAGCTTGCTCGCGGGACATTTGCTGCACTTGATCGGTAAAGCAACGGATGCTAAATTCTTGCTCTAAAGTTAGTTCGATAGCCTGATCCATAGCTGCCTCCTCTAACTCAATTAGGGTGAAAACTGTCAGTTCGATGTTGCACTAGTAGTCCTTCTGGTGAACTTGCCGCGGTAAAAGGTAAGGGGTAAAGGGGAAAGGTATTTTATGCCTTACCCTTCTTACCCTTTACCCAGGCTCCACGCATCAATTTTTGGTTGGTGAACTACTAGTACCGCTACCTTGGAAGTAAAAAGCTAAAAGTAAAAAGACTTATACCATAAGCTTTTAGCTGATTTTAGATGGTGGCTTTATTTCCGTCCATGAGTACTAGTAGTCTGCCAAGGGAAATTTGCTGGGTCATACAGTCGGGTATAAACGCTCCATCTTTCTCCGTGCATCTGTAGTTTGAAAACGCCAATGGACACTTGTACGTTGAAGATTGCGTTGTTTCTCCCAAGTAGCAATTTCAGAGGATAATGTTTGTATATCCGGGATTCGTCGCTCTAAACATTGGCGAGATAAAACAGATAACTCAATCTCTACTTGATTCAACCAACTTGCATGTTTAGGAGTGTAGTGGAACTCTAATCTTTGTACAATTCGACGTGCCTCTTGAGGTTCAAAAACTTCATACAAGGCTGCTGGAGTATGAATATTAAGGTTATCAACTACTAAACGAATAACATCAGCATCGCGGTGATAAATATCTACTAAATCTTTCATTTGTTTTGCAAAATCGTGTTTTGTACGCCGTTGAGTTACTTCAATATGTCTCCACCCTACTAAAGGTTGAAAATAAGCAAATAAATTTACTGTTCCATTGCGTTTATATTCAAAGTCATAGCGTTCTGGTTGCTCTGGTTCAGGTGGCAATGGTTGTCTGACTTCTTCCACCAGTTGATATGAGCATTCATCAAAACAGACTACTGGACGTTTGGGATCATATGGTTCATTGTATAAATCCAATAAATCTTCCATCCGTAAAACGTACTCGGCGTTTACTTCGGGAATGCACCACTGTTCTTTCAGCCACGGCTTAATGTCGTTTTTTTTAGGGTCTGACGAACAGTTTCATCTGAAATCGAATCAACGATACCAACTTCTATTAAGTGGTCTGCCAAAAGTTGCATTGTCCATCTTACCCGTCCAGACGGTGCGTCAGAACAAGCTGTAGCTATCAAAAACGCTTCTGATTTTCCTTCAAGTTTACGAATCTTCGGTGGATGAGGTTCATCAATGAGTGCAAAATCTAACCCACCGATGACAAATTTCTCTCGTGTCCGTTCCACTGTCGTAACATGGACTCGAACAATGGCAGCGATCGCTTGATCTGTTTCTCCCTCAGAAGCCATCAGAAGAATGTTTGCGCGGGTGATGGTTCTTGCCTTGTGCTTACCTTTTTTAATTAATGCTTGCAGCTGAGAAACTTCGTCCTCACTCAAATCCACAATGTACTTCTTTGCCATGCTATTTCCTGATTTTTAAGTAGCTTATCAGTAAGATGTGCTACCCTGCAAAGTTCCCTTGGCAGACTACTAGCTATGTTTTATGGTTAAGTGTTTCATTGCTCATTTGAACTCTTTACTATACGTGTTACAAGTCCATCATGTCTGTTGGGGTCTTTCTTTTGCTTTTTAGTAGCATCAGATTGCTTTTTGGATTTTTTGGCTTCTCTGTTGCCTTTTTTCTCTTTTGACATAATGATTTTCCAATCGAGGTTACTTTAATGTGATCAAACTGTTTAGGGTATATGGTGAAGTTCAATTTCCTACAAGCCAGTCAACAGACCAATCACGCCTGGTCAGGCGTGAGCCTGAGCTAGGAGCGAAACGTCTGTTGCTCGTTTGTCTGGATACTGATTAAAGCTAAACCGAAGCTCATCCATCACGTACTTTTTGGATTCGATGGCGTAGTTGTTCAGCAAGAGCGAATTATTCAATCACTAAACCGCTTTCTATAAATTCTCCTAACTCTTGTTAGCGCGGTGCTGTTGATTCAACAGCACCGCTCTCACCAACGGCAGATTTCTTGTTAGGTGTTAGCTAAAGAAATAATTGGCAGACTCTAAGCGATCATTGTGCATTCTCCCATTAGGCATTTTTGCCCCCTTCAAATTAGCGCCGCTGAAATTGGCTCCTTTGAGTCCAGCCCAGTTTAAATTAGCACTGCTTAAATCTGAGTTGCTCAAGTCTGCGTTGTTCAAGTGCGCCCCACTCAAATCTACCCCACTCAAATTTGCTTTAGCTAGGCTTATCCCTCTCCAGTCTGCCTGTCTAAAATTTCTTTCGCCGGCTGCATATCGCCTTAAAACTTCATTGGCATCCATATTGGTTGCCTCGCAACGTGTAGCGTTCTCGCTGTTTATGTGTTTATTATAACTCACAATCTCTTGCTCTAACATTACAAATTGACTAGTACGTCGAGGGCGGAAATAAAGCTACCATAAAAGACCATAACTTCTCCTGTCGGAGACGCTGCGCGTGCCTTCACCCGGTAAGCGCAAAGCGCCGAAAGTGCCTGCGCTTTGCGCTTACGGGTATCTCCTGAGTCCTTACGGACACGCTGCTTTGTATGCCTGCGGCACGAAGAGCGCTTACGCACTCACCTCTGTCGGGAAAGCCGTCATTCGCGCAGCGTCTCACCGGTACGCGTCTACAAAATAGACAAAAAGCTTAGTGTACAAGAATTCTTACCTTCTACCATCTGCCCTCTGACGAAGTGTACTAGAGCGATCGCGCTAGCAATGTTTGAGATTTGTGATTGAAGAGGACACGGAGACAAAGGGACACGGAGACGCGGGGAAACCCCACGGATAAATCCGGAGAGAAGTTCCGTGCGGGGGTTCCCCCCGTTGAGGAAACTTCGGGGGGATTCAAGCAAGCAAGAATTTCTTTTTTCTCCACGGATAAATCCGGGGGCTTGTAACCAACAGATGTGATCTTGAGAGATGTCGCGCTCATGAAGTCTCCCTCTCTCCGCGTCTTTGCGTCTTCTTGGTCAACTTCAGGAAGCTCTTCTAGCGTACCAAGCCCAAGTTCAGCAGTTCCTGGGGAGACGCCAGCAAGTCAATTCCCACAAAGAAAATCTTGCCTTGAGAATCGAGCAAGAACCGCCATGCTAGGTTTATGCCGACACTGTCACTAAACCAGGG
Organism: Kalymmatonema gypsitolerans NIES-4073; assembly: GCF_002368435.1. Lineage (GTDB taxonomy): Bacteria > Cyanobacteriota > Cyanobacteriia > Cyanobacteriales > Nostocaceae > Kalymmatonema > Kalymmatonema gypsitolerans. Next base: position 1,038,499 of record NZ_AP018268.1, on the reverse strand, counting down.
AGTTTGCACTTTACCCGTCACTTTAATCTGGGTAAACCCTCCTTCCGCAGGCTCAGATACCCCCCGCTCAGGTATCAGCTTGAGCCCGTAGCATTCTTCACGCATATACCTAACGATGGATTCATGACCCACAATTGGTTCTTGGAAAGGGGGTTGCAGGGCACCGTCTTCAGCAAATAAAGCCACAGCTGCTTCAAAGTCAAAGGCATTCATATTCTCCATGTAGCTTAGGACAGTAAAGTTGTCGATGCCCTCAATGCTGACCTTAGTTCGGGGTGCGAGATCTTTAGGTGGAACCACAAGTTCTTTGACTTTTTGAGTGCCAACAGTTGGGGCATACCCCATGTTGATCACAATATCCTGTAATACGGCGAGTTGCTGACCCCCTTCAAGTTGACGGATAGCTTGAAGCACACTTGATGCGTTTGCAGACAGTTTATAGCCTTCTGGAATCGGAGCAACGATTCCCTCTTTCATCCACTCGCTTAACTGATACCAGAAGCCCAACTTGACATTCGTGCCGAAAGACGAATAGGTACGGCAGATGTCCGTGTCAGTATGGTTAACGAGATCGCACATAACTTGCGTTTGCTCCAAATCAGGCATCTGCTTGATTTGAGTCAGGGTTTTTTCTGCAAAGACCATGTTGACTACCTGCATAGCAGCGGGAGTGATTGTAACTCCCATCTCGGTATAGGCAAACCAAAGTAAAGCCAACTGATCCTCAGCACTGAGTTGATTGAATGATTCAACGGTCGCTGGAACCGCATCAGCAACTTGAGTGTCAGGAAAAATGGAGCGTGCAGACTCGATAGTAAATGACATTTTTCAAAATCTCCAGAACGTTTAGGACATTGATTTGTTAGTAGTGTTTCAAAAATGGTGATGCTAATTTGGCAATGTTAGATATAACTGGTTTTCGAGACTTAGATCACTATGTCTAGGGACATTACCCAAAATGCGTTGAGCGATGACGTATGAGGACTCTTGGCAAACCACTAAACAGGCAAGCACAGCAAGGAACTCATCAAAATTCAGGGGTTTGGTGAACCACAGGTCAAACCCGGCACACAGAGCACGTTGAAGCATCTTTTCATTGGCATAGCCTGTTACAGCAATGGCTAGCACCACTTCCCCTCGCTCTCCCGCTTTGGTTCTGACTTGTTGAATCAGGGCATAGCCATCCTCGTTTGGCAAGGCAATGTCACTCACCAGGACATCAGGTTGCCATTGCACAAATATTTTCAAAGCTTGCTGGGCTAAAGATGCCGTTTGCACCTCTACACCATAGGGTTGCAGCAGCATGATGATCAAATCGCAGAAATCGACATTATCGTCTACAACGAGTACTCGCAGCCCTTGGAGGGATTGAAGATTAGTAGGAAATCTATTATTTGGATACATCGCAGCCCCAATCGTGATTTCACGTGCAACAGTGCTAAAAAATCTGGTAACCCTAAAGAGGAGTTAACCGCGTGTAGGGTGACTGATGTCTTATTGATTTTCCTACAGCATGAGTGGGTGCTGTTTCATTTCTGGGGTTATTTGTTTAACTACAATATAAAAAGTAACAAAAGTGTCAAATCTGAATTCCTTTTTTCCGGTCTGGTTTTTTAAACTGGCATTTCCTGATGGCAGCTACTACAACGCCAGTAAAGTTTCCCCAAACGCACGTGACGAAGTAAAACGTCTGAACAGTGAGGGCAAGTATGCCTACTAATCATGGATTGACTGAGTATTAGAGATAGACCACGTTGGCTGCAAGCAGTGATTAGCTCGGTTGTCAATTGCATTGGACTCGTTAATAAAGCTTTCATGAAAAATGATGCCCCTGTCTAAAGGTGTTGACTAAAATACATCCAGACAATCGTGGGGCAGCAACTACCTATAGTCACTGCCCCAGGAATAGTATTAGCTATCTAAGCATTTGCTTACGCAGGAATCAATACTGTATCAATGATGTGGATCACACCATTATCAGCAGCAACATCCGGCGTTGTAACGGTAGAATCATTGATTTTAACGCCTTTGGAAGAGTTAATTTTCACTTCCGTTCCTTCAACTGTTTTAGCTGATTTGAGCTTAACGACATCAGCCGCCAGCACCTTGCCGGAAACAACATGATAGGTCAGGATTTTCTTGAGCTTTGGAATGTCCTTAAGCAATGCGTCTACTGTGCCTGCTGGAAGCTTAGCAAACGCCTCATCAGTAGGCGCAAAGACGGTGAATGGACCAGCGCCTTTAAGAGTATCTACTAGACCAGCAGCCTTGACCGCAGCAACCAGGGTGCTAAAAGAACCAGCATTAACAGCAGTATCAACAATATCAGCCATGTATAGCACCTAGTGAGTGTGGAATTTGTTCACAAGAGTTAGCATGACATCCTGATGTTAGAAATCATGTTTCAGCAACCGTTTGAATAGCGTATAAATTGTATGAATTGTGAGAAAAAAGTTCATATCATTACCTAAGAAAGAGAGAGGTCAGATGGCAGCTATGCTGAAAGAGAGAAATATAATTTCTGTTTCAAAGCAAGTCCTCTGTTCTCTTTAAAAGCCCCTGATTTTATTGAGAAAGACATAATAATTTGTTCGCGTATCACCCAAAATTATGCTTTATGGAGTACTTCTGGTGTTATGGCAGTCCTAAATCATTCGTGAAAATTATAAAGTAGTACAAACATTTTGCTTGCTACTGTAGGCGGTCAAGATGCCCGCACTACAGATTTACGTATTGATAACTTTGATTTTTCACAACTCATTTAGGATTGCTTTATCACTAAAATTAACAATAATAAATCGTTATTTTTCCCATGATATGAAATATTTCAATAGATATTCAGAACAAAAAGCCAGGTGGCCGTCTTGCTTGTATGATAATTTTCTGAAGCTTATATTCAGCTTAGATTCTAGCGAATCGCATTGTTTTTTGTCCCGATAAGACATAATCCCTAATATCTAAGTTTGAGCCTATTGGGGGTTACGAATCCTTCAAAGTTCCATTAATGTTTAAGATATAGGGCAAAGAGCCGTATAAGATTTGGCAACTTAATCGAGGAGAACTAATGTTCGACTTCAACATCTTGGCTGAATTCTCACGCACTTACTGCATTGGCATTTGTGCCTTTTTAATTCCAGCCAACCTGGTTACTACCTCGCTGACAATGGCTTTTACATTATTGCGCTGTCCAGCTGTTCAGGTCTGGCAAACAGCTGGAATTGCCAGTATTTTTGCGCTAGTGATGATACTGCACGTATTTACTTGGTTCATGATTGGAGTGGTCATGGCTCCCACGTACATTTTGTTGGGGATGGGAAGCATCTGTCTGTTCGCCAATTTAGGGGCGATTCTCCTACGCAGACATTTCACAGCATTTGCATAAGCTAATCGTCCTTTAAGTTGCATATTGAAATTTAATAAACCCTTTGTGGAATGGGCATCTTGTCCATCCAGTTATTGCAGATTGACACTCTCCGCCCTAAAGGGTCGGAGATTCTTGGCTCAACGACTCACCACTAGACAGCAGACTTGCGCCAACTGCCCAGGAGGGTAAATCTCCCCAAGCGTAAGTTCCCGTGTGCCCCACGGTACTGAGTCCCCGTTGCAGGATGTTGATGGCTGCGTTCACGTCTCTATCTTCCACAAAACCACAATGCGGACAGACATGAGTCCTAGTGGATAGAGATTTCTTCACCTTCTCGCCACAGTTAGAACAATTCTGGCTTGTATTATGGGGAGGGACGGCAACCGTTACCTTCCCATATTTGTGACCAAGATACTCTAACCATGACCGGAAAGTTGACCAGCCAGCATCAGATATTGATTTAGCCAGATGTCGGTTTCTTACCAGCCCTTTGACATTCAAGTCTTCATAGGCGACCAAGTCGTTAGATTGGATGGCGGAGTATGCCAATCGAATGCAATACTCTTTTCGCTGCCTACTTACTCTTAAATGCTTCCGGGCATACCTTCCTCGTGCTTTGTGGTAGTTGGTTGATTGGGGTTGTTTCGCTTTTTTCTTTTTAGGGTCGTACTTCTTGGACTTTTTGCGGTTAGCGCGTATAAGCTGCTTTTCAGCCTTGCGGTAAAACTGGGGTGACTCTTCAACATTGCCTTTATTATCAGCAATGAAATACTTTAGCCCTAAATCAATCCCTACGACTTGACCTGTTGGCTGAGATTCAATGCGAACATCAACATCAACTGCAAATTGAGCGTAGTAACCGTCGGCACGACGTACCAACCGAACTCGCTTAATCTGCTTGATGTCGTAGCAATTGAGATCGTAGGTTCCCTTTAATTTCAGAGTTCCTATTCCTTTTTTGTCTGAGAAAGTTATCGCTTTACGGTTTGGCGAAAGTTTCCAGCCGCTTGTCTTATATTCAACAGAACGGGAATATTTTTTAAAGTTCGGAAATCCTTTCTTGCCTTTAACCTTCTTTTTGCAGTTATCGTAGAATCCAGCTATCGCACTCCAAGCACGCTCCGCAGCCGATTGCCTAGCCATTGAATTGAGTTCATCCGCGAAGGGAAACTCAGCCGCCAGAACTGCACAATGCTTATTCAACGCATATTTGTCAACTTTCTTATCTTTGTTGTCCATCCAGTAACGTAAACATTTGTTCTGAATGAATTGACTCGTACGAATAGCATCGTCTATCGCTCTATACTGCTTATCTTTTCCTTTGCATTTAAACTCGTACACTATCATCGGTTCGACCCAACCAACTCCATATTTATGCTACCATATTTTGCATAAAGCCGCTCCTTTAGGACGGGGTTTTATACCCAAAATTTTGATAAAAACATAGACGCTTGAAGGGCTGCTTCCTGCAGGATAGTCCTTTTTATGCGGAGTGAAAGAAAAATCCAGCATTTCAAACCCGCGCAGGCGGGTTTTGCTTATCTAGCAACGAATTTTATTATCATACTGAGACAAACTATTTGACAAACCCTCGGCTCACTAACCGTCATGTCTATTTGGGTCTTTTTTCTCCTTTTTTTTCTGGGGGTCTTTTTTTGGTTTTTTGGCTTCTTTATTGCCCTTTTGTTCTTTCGACATTATTGCTCTCCAATATGGTGATAACTAAAGTGGCTACAAGACCTGTAATGCCTTTTCAATGCTATCACTTTTGCTAAAGAAATTGAACAGAAAGCTCGCTTCGGAAATATATCCAGATATTCATAGGGCAGCAACCACTTATAGTTGCTATCCCTCTGACTGATTTTGAAGCACAAGAAGTGTTTGAATAGCGTATCAAATCTATAATTTGTACTAAAAAAATCCAATTCTCATAATAATATAGAGGTCGATCGCCCAAAATTGAGCTTTCAAAATTCAGCTTGAGAGAGTCATTATGATTTTCTTACTAAAATGTAACAATATTTATTCTCACAAATAGATACAAAGATAGATACAAAATGCGGTGTTTTTAGAGATAATTAAACTAGTTTTAGAAACATGATTTTCTGAAAGTATTTACCTTATAAAAATAAAATGACCGATGGCATATGCAGAGAGACCTGCAGATACCATGATTGACTTAGCTAACCTTACCTGGTTTATCAAGTAAGTTTGGTGAGAAAAAATAACAAGAAATTAAGAGAGAAAAGAAATGCCTAGGCTCGTAGGACAGCGTTCTAATACTGGAGCAAACATCACCAGTTTAATCATCATTGCCGCCATTGTTGGGGTACTCCTTGAATACCTTGGTGCAATTGACATCGTTCCTGGTTTCGGTCGAGAGGGACGCTACTTTCAGCTTCAAGGTCAGCCAACCAACGAACAGAGCACTGAACAAATCAATCAATAAGAATTGCGAGGAATCAATAAAATGCGTAAAGGTAGTGATGTTATAGGGAAAGCGGTAGTCACCTATGACACTGGTAAGAAAATTGAGCGAATTCGAGATTTGATTTTTGATCAAAAACGCAATCAACTTTTGGGTTTTTTGGTTGAAGAAAAGGGACTGTTTCGGGACGCAAAAGTGATTCCCCTACAAGAGGTACAAGCTATTGGGTTAGATGCGATCGTGGTTCACTCGAAGGAATCTGTTGTTGGGGCAGATCATATCCCGGTGATCAAAGAAATTCTGCACCACAACAATGTGTTGATGGGAACAAGAATTCTGACCACTACGGGAATCGACCTCGGTGGACTGGTCGATTTGTTTTTCGACGAGCATAGCGGACTTGTAGAAGGATACGAAGTCTCCGGAGGTGTGTTTGCCGATGCTTACTCGGGGCGATCTTTCGTTCCCGCTCCCGAAACGCTGAAAATAGGTGGCGATGTCGCCTTTGTACCTCCAGAAACTGCTCAGATGATGCAAGAACAGGTCGGTGGTATCCGGGGAGCCGTCCAAGCAGCTGGAGATAGACTGCAAGACTCAGCGGAGACTGCCAACCGCAGACTGCAAGCAACCGCTCAAACCGCTAATGAGCAACTGCAAAGCTCGGTAGAGAACGTGAACCGCAGGCTACAGCAAGCAAGCCAGAACGCAGGTGAGCAACTGCAAGCCGCAACCGATGCCACCAGTAGCAAGTTGCAACACCTTAATCGAGATGCAGCTGCTTCGCTGACGAACAATCTGGTTGACCCTACAGAACAAAAGGTATATGTAATTGGCAAGCGCGTCGAGCGGGATGTGCTGACTCCTGACAGTAGCGTACTGCTACTCCAGGGACAAGAAGTGACGCTAGACGATGCGGAAGCTGCTGAGCATATGGGCATCCTCGATGAACTCTATCGCGCAACAGGTGGCAGCCTGACTGCAAACATTAGTCGTAATTTTCAAGCAGCGAGGGAATCTACTAGTGCTCGAATTCACAGTAGCGCCACTCACCTACGTCGCTCGGTTGATGAGCTAGCGGCACATACAGTTATCGAGCAGGCAAGAGGTCGGCGGATTCTACAAACAGTGCGTGCTAACGATGGTTCAATTATTGCGGCTTCTGGTCAGATTGTGACCGAACCCGTCCTTGAACGTGCCGGGACTTATGGTAAAGAGGCAGAGTTGCTGAACGCTGTAGGTCTGAATCTGGCAACCGCAGTCCGTTCTACCGCAAGTGACACATGGTTAGAAACCAAAGTTCAACTGCGCGATCGCCTCAAAGGGGCAGCTCCTCCAGAACATCGCGCAAGGATCGCCCAAGAGAACCTCAAGACCTTCTGGCAAACCCTGCAAGAGAAGGCACAAGAGCTACAAGGACGCAGGGCGCAGGCAAGCAAAAAGCAACGAATTGAACAAGCATTGGGTCGTCCAGTCACCCGTGTCATCCTTGATCCAGAGGACAAGGTGATTCTCAATGTGGGTGAACTGATTACGCACCGCGCCATCCGTCAGGCAACAGAAAGCGGTGTTCTGAATATCTTGCTGAGTTCAGTCTACGCCAAGGAGCCAGAAATCTCTGACAAGGAGTTGCGTGCTTCAGAACACGGAATGGCAGCGCTGGTGTACCACGGTAATGGTCGATGGCACGAAGTGCCCGCCGTAGGCGATGGTCCGCAGGACCCGCCCAAAGGGCGATTGACTCCGCCACTGCCCCTTGGGCAATCGCAACCTGAAGTCCGATCAATCTTAGTCAACTAACAAAGAAGCTCAAACCTTTGATACGGCAGCAACGGTGGGTGAGGTGGAAGATGGGGGGACTACCGCAGTTGGGTTGGCAGCCCACCACAGGACAACAGCGGGAACCACACCCAGCAGCACACTGATTGCTGTAGGAATCCAGAATCGGCTGCCGAGTTGACTCATCGTGATGATGGCTCCGAAGGCAAAGTTAACCAGGTAGATGAACAGCGGAACCCGCAGTTGAGTACGGATCAGTTGCGTTGATGGGGTACGCCAGAAAAGCGCTGCCACAGACATGAAAAGTGCCCCAGTTCCTAACCAGCCGCTCAGGTTGCGGTAGGGCATGCCAAAGAACTGCCCCAGATCTTGAAATTCCCAGAAAGGGTACGGGGTCTGGCTCATGGCGGGATCTAACACAAAGTCCCAGGCAGTGAGGAGGAGGGCACCCAGAGCGATCGCCCCCAACTGCTTGATCCAACCATTGACCCCCTTCGCCTCCAGCGCAACTCGCGCCAGCAGATAGCTAGACATTCCCATATAAAACCAGGACAACGGAATGGTGAATGGCACCAATCCCGCAATTTTGTACCCTAAACCGCTCAAATACTGATAATGACCAAACGGAATGCCTGTGCTGGTTCCTAGGAGTTCACTGCACAGTGACAAAACCACGGCAGGTAGCATAAACCCCAGCCAGTTTTGCCAACCCAGCATTCGGTAAGCATAAATCGCAACGGTAGCTGTTCCCAAAACAATGTAGACAGCACCACCTCCGATCATGCTCCAGCTAAAAAGTGTTTGACCAAAGGACGGTAAAGTCGCAATAAAGGCAGGATTGGGCAATACAAGCAGCAATCCTGCCAATCCAAACACCAGCGACAAAATGTGACTTGCAAGACACAGGCGCTCAACAGTAATTAACGGCTTCATCAAGACTCCTTGGATATAGTCATGCTGTGGATTTAGCGCCCCATGTTTACCTTTAAGGTAACTGGGGCAACTGCAGGTTGGGCTTGCTCCGCTCTTAAGAGCACTTTGTAGATAGACAATGAGACTTCTCATAGATTTTTCTGGGAGGAGTTCTTAAATCCCAAACGATTCCTAGCCATGAAAGTAGCTTAAGAATGTAATGGGTAATATCTATTTCCCACCAGTAAAAACCTTGCCGTTCTGAAGCAGGATAGTAATGATGATTATTATGCCAACCTTCGCCTAGAGTAATGAGAGCTAAAAACCAATTATTGCGACTAGTATCTGTTGTATCAAAACGACGAGAACCAAAGATATGGGCGAGAGAATTAATTGTAAAAGTCGTGTGATAAAGCAGTAAAGTACTTAAACAAAATCCCCACACAAACATCTGTAAACCAGTCGTTTGTAGCTGAGGGGTATACAGCTGAAACAATATTCCGATTGCTATCAAAGTGATTCCTAGCACGGTAGGAGCAATCATATGAAAACGGTTTAAGTACTGCAACTCCGGATATTGTGCAAAATCTCGAACGTTCTGTTCATTCGTTTTGGAATATTCAGGACACATCACCCAGCCAATATGCGACCACCAGAAACCATGAACAACGGGCGAATGAATATCTTGTTCCGTATCTGTATTGCGGTGGTGATGACGATGATGCGCTGCCCACCATAATGGACCTAACTGAGCTGAGGAATTGCCTAGAACAGCAAGAATAAACTGAAACCAACGCGTTGTTTTATAAGCACGATGTGAAAAATAACGGTGGTATCCTGCTGTCACTCCAAACATCCGCACGAACCAGAGTATAAAGCACGTAATCAGAGCAGCCCAACTAAAGCCCACCCAAAAAATAAACAGGCAACCGATATGAACGGATATAAAGGGAATATTACCTAAAATATCTATTTTATGTTCTTGTCTTGATAACATATGTGAGCCGTTGAGTCAGGTTTGGAAATACCAAAAATTATTAGAAAAAACCTTCGGGAACTAGCGCCGCCAAGATGTCGGTGTTCATGGAGAAGTTCTTAATCTGTACTTCTACAGCATGGCAGATGGGTGCTTGAGATTTGGTTTTGGCAAAGGTTTGAGATGTATAAGATGAGTTTCTAAAGTTTGAAATTGTTACAAAACTTTAAAAAATCAATAAAATCTCAGTACCACTGATCATTCAGAGTTGTTAACTCATACGTAGAAGCGCAAAACTCAACATTTCTAGGTCTTTCTGGGATGAATTCCACAACTTCACCTAGAAGATTCAGTGTGAAGAACGTTTGAGTTAGTTTCATTTTGATGAAATTAGAGTATATCTCTGACTTTTGTATGATTTCAATAGAGCATAAAATTATTACCATAGAAAAAAGTATAATATCTAAGATATTAACAAAAGTTTAGGTTTTTAATTTTAGGATTAAGGTTTCTATCCCATGGTCAAGCGATCGCTCCAGGCATCACTCACTGGGATTCAACAGGCGAAAAGAGCGTTTGCGCGCAAAGGGTGGACTCAGGAAAATCTGGCTCTTGAAGTCAACTTAAAGACTCGCCAACCGATTTGGCGGTTTTTTAGTGGACGTCCGGTTGAGCGTCATATTTTTCTGGAAGTTTGTTCTGTGTTGGAACTGAATTGGCGGGAGATTGCTGCCAATCCCCCAGCAGAGTTCGCTGAACCCGGAGAATTGACCCAGATTCCTGTAGTGGATATTGATGCCTTGGTGCAACAGGTGCGAGCGCAACTTAGCGACAAAATTGAAGACCAGTGCGGCATCTTGCAGCTATTGGATATCAGCCGTCCCGTTAGCATTGATGACATATATATTGATGTGAATATTTTGGAGGAAATCAAAAGCCTTCAGTGGTTAGAAATCTCTGACCTGCAAAACCTTGCTCCAGAAGAATTTGACCGCTTTGGCTTAGGTGAGGTTGACCAGAAACAAATACCGGGGATGCGGGCAGTCGAAACGTACCCGAAGCTCAGGGTGCTGGGCAAACCAGGAGTCGGTAAAACCACCTTTTTGCAACATCTCGCCATTCAATGTCAGCGAGGCGCATTTGCGGCGAACCAAGTTCCTATCTTTATCACACTGAAGAATTTTGCTGAAGAGTCTAGAGGAACAAACGAGTTCAGCTTATTAAACTACATCCGCTCCTGTTTTGTCACATCTGGAATTTCACAAGAGTCAGTGATTGAAACCTTGCTTGGTGCAGGCAGAGTGTTGCTGTTGCTTGATGGGATGGATGAAGTTCTTAACCAACAGAGCAATGCTGTCTTAAAAGAAATTCGCTCGTTTTCGGACAAGTATCACAAAAATCGGTTTGTAGCGACCTGCCGAACAGCGGCTCAAAAGCTGAGGCTGCGAGGCTTTACCGATGTTGAGATTGCCCCGTTTACCCAACAACAAATCCGAGCCTTCGCTCAAAAATGGTTTGTGGCGTTTACTAAGACGAACACTCAGGTTGGGGTGGCGCAGTCCGTTCAGTTTATTGAGAAGCTGGATTTACCTGAAAACTGGCAATTTCGCCAACTCGTCGTCACACCCCTGTTTCTGCATCTTGCCTGCTGGGTGTTTCATGGTCAGGAAAAATTTCCAACGAAGCGGACTGAATTTTATAAGCAAGGGCTAGATCTTCTGTTGGGTAAATGGGATGAAGCCAGAGGCATTGAACGCGATGACGTTTACCGAGGGTTTTTATTGCCACAAAAGCTCAGGTTATTGAGTCAGATTGCAGCGGCCACATTTGAGCAGGGTCAGTACTTTTTTGAGCAACGCGTCATCGAGCAATACATTGCTGAGTATATTCGCAATCTCACCGATGCTCCAATGGAGCCAGAGGAACTGCAACTAGAAAGCGAAGCGGCGCTGAAGGCGATCGAGGCACAACATGGGCTACTGACAGAACGGGCGCGGGGAGTTTTCTCCTTCTCCTATCTGGCGTTTCAAGAATACTTGACGGCAAGAAAAATCGTTGCCAGCCATAACCTACAAGCATTGGAGCAAGCTCTGGCAGGACTGATCAATCACATTAGTGACCCTCACTGGCGCGAAATCTTTTTGTTGACGGCTGCTATGCTGCGGAGTGCAGACGGGCTGGTGCAGTTGATGAAGCAACACATTGATGCACTGGTTGCCCAAGACCCTTATCTACAAGAGTTTTTGACGTGGGCAAGCCAAAAATCTAAGGATACGCCATCGCAACCAAAGGTAGCGACGGTGCGAGCATTTTACGTTGCCCTTGCCCGGACTCCTCACATGGCTTCTCACTTTACTCTAGCCAGCACCCTCGACCAGGGAATGTTTCTGGATGCAACGTTGGATAATTTGCTATTGGAGTGTGCGATCAACCAAAGTCACGACTTTGCCCACGCTCATGCCTGTGGAGATGCGCTCAGTAACATTCTGGGCATTGTTCTGGATGCTGGACTTTATAAATCCCTGCAACAACTTAGGGAGCAATTGCCGAATCCAAATCAAAACCAAGAAAAATTTCAGATCTGGTGGGTTGCACACTATTCAGCCTGGGTTGAACAGTTAAAGACGACGATCATTAATTATCGAAATATTAACCACCAATGGCAGTTTAGCGCTGAGCAACAGCAAGTGCTGCAACGCTACTACGATGCCAATCAGCTACTGCTCGATTGCCTCAATAGCAATTGTGAGGTGACGGCTGCAATTAGGCAGGAAATTGAAGCCACCTTATTGTTGCCAACGAAGGAACTTGAGGACAGGGAATGGCAATAGATCCGCTGGTTAATTGTGATCCAAATGAGAACCGTATGTCGCTAAGTACATGATTGCATAAGTTCATAGCGAGAACTTAAACGAAAACTCTGCGTCCCTTTGCGCTTACTTAGCGGTCCTCTGCGTTTAAAAACATTACGAATTAATGAAATGCCGTACTAAGCTATGGTTTTCTTCATGGTGAAATAATCCTGAACTTCCCCTTGATCATCAATAAATTTGACATCAAGCCTCTTGTCGTATACATCCAACACAAGTGACCCAGGAATACTGAGTGACGTATACATTGCTGGATGCGGAGATACCTGGTCGGCTAAAGCAGATGTGCCTGCAACGATATACACTGTCCCCGCCTGCGAAGCCGCAAGAGGTTTTTGGTAAGGTGTTGATTCGTCTTCTCGCCCACTTCCGCCATCCTTTTTCATCTCTTGGGTAAAGGTATCGGAAGTGCCATAATGCCCATCAATGAGGTAAGAGCGCTCATAGGAGTGACTGTGACCACCCAACACAAGGTCTACACCCGCTGCTTCTAAAATGGGAAGCGCATGCTCTCTGATTTCAATCAACTCAATTTCAGTATCTGAGTCATGTGATCCCTTTGTGTAAGGTGGGTGATGCCAAAACGCAATCTTCCAATCCTTGTCGGTTGCTGCAACATCGCGTGCTAACCAAGTCAACATTGCACCTTCGGGAATGCGATATTCTTCTAGGGAATTGTCCGAAGGGCGATCGCGAAGCGGGCGCTCTGCGCCATCGCGAAGCGGGCGCTCTGCGCCATCGCGAAGCGGGCGCTCTGCGCCATCGCGAAGCGGGCGCTCTGCGCCATCGCGAAGCGGGCGCTCTGCGCCATCGCGAAGCGGGCGCTCTGCGCCATCGCGAAGCGGGCGCTCTGCGCCATCGCGAAGCGGGCGCTCTGCGCCATCGCGAAGCGGGCGCCTGCGCCATCGCGAAGCGGGCGCTCTGCGCCATCGCGAAGCGGGCGCTCTGCGCCATCGCGAAGCGGGCGCTCTGCGCCATCGCCTGCTTGGGGTGGACGTGCGCGATCGCTACCATACGAATCTAAACAAATAAAATGGATATTGCCGTAATCAAACGAGTAATATGCGGCGGTTCCAGACGGTACACCTCCTGCTTCCCCACGACTCGGCATTGTGAAAAGCTCATAGTATGGTCCTGTCTGCAACACAGAATCAGCACTTCCACCGTCATGATTGCCGATCGCAGTCCAGAGAACACTACTACGCAGGAATTGGGGATACATCTCAAATATTCCCCGCTGATACTCTTCATAAGTGCCAGTATCATAGGCATTGTCGCCTAGCATCAGCCAAAGGTCAGTATGGCGAGTCTGTGTAAATTTTAGGTAGCCATCGCGCACGCTTGCTGCAATATCATTTCCACGTCCTGCATCTCCTAAAACTAAGATACGTAGGGGTCGAACTTGTTCAGGTGCTAGGTCTTGTGATGGTGCAGTGACAAAAAAGTAATCTTCTGTCCCCCCGACTTGTACACCTGTTGTTGTACCAATTGCGTAATAATACTTTGTGTCTGGCATGAGTCCAGTAAGTTTGACAGTGTGGTCACAGGTAATCGTTGTTTCTTCTTGCGTTAAATCAAGTTTGTCTGGATTTGTGCCATACCACACTTTGCCATGAATAGGAGCATCAGTAGCCCAGCGGATAATTATGCTAGACTCAGTGCCTACTTGTAGATACGGACCCCGAACAATTTGCAGATTCTCAAGGAAGGTTCCTTTCTCTGCCTCAAGATTGATTAGCATCATCGGCAAAATAATATCCGATGTTAACTTTTTTAACAGAAAAATTAAATTTTTGCAAATCTTTTACAGAAAAACTTTCAGAAACAAAATTGTTGTTACAAAAGCAAGGTTCGCTTCTGCAATGTACTCTAAAACATCAAAACACATATAGAAATCCTAAATCATAAGCCCTACGGGCACGCTACTTTGAAGGTGAACAACAAGATTCCCGACAACTTTGGCGAAGTCGGGAATCTGAGCCAATGGGTTTTCACGCTCCACCTCCACGGCTAACATCGAAAACTTTGATTCCTTGCAAAGGGATATAGCTTTTATACGACTCAAATATTGACTAGTTTAAATGCTTAGATAGATGTCCTATTTCGCCTTTATTCGACAATTTATCTGCATTCAAATCATAATATTCTAAGTCATTCTTTTTTATTTTTCTACTCTATCTTTATGTGAGGAATTTGGGGTTTTGCCCTATACTCGCAAGGGCGCAAGGAATTGCGCCCCTACACCCTCTACAAAGCCCTATTTTTTCCTTATTCACGTAAGTTATAAAATCGTGAGCAAAGGCTTAGCGAATGAAGTGGAGTACATCACGCACCACGCTATAGCCAGCCAAATCCCAAAATAGGTAAGCCACAAAGCCAATCATAGCTAAGCGTCCATTCCACAGTTCCTGTTGGGGATTCCAACCAATAATCCAGGCATTGCGATCAGCGCCGTTGTATGCTTTGGCAACAGGAGGTAATTGAGTAGCGTCGTTGGTACCAGATTTCATTGTTTACATTCCTTAATAACTCTGCTCTTGCCTTCATAGTATTTACTGAATCGGCTGTTGCTGTCTGTCTTTGGGGGAATTTGTTGGTACTTCTTTCGAGTGACGCTTTCAAAGGCTAGAAACCTTTTTTCTCAATCATGAATTAGATAAGTAAGCGGACATAATTAAACGTAGGATGTGTTAGGCGCAGCCCTAACGCATCAATTTCGTAAGTAGCATGGGTTACGCGATCGCCTATGGCGGACACTCCGTGTCATCGCGCTTCCCATCCTACGATGGTTCATCATTCTACAAACCTACTTACAAATTTTTTAGGTAATTTTTTAACAGAGCAATTGGCGAATAAAACATAAGTGGTTATACTATCTGGTAGTTGTATTCAATATCTGATAAAAAGCAAAAATCTGAAGTTAAATTATGTTATTAATAATACATATTCTTTGGGGAATTACCAATACAGAAACTAGTGCAACATGATAGGAGTTTGTCAGGAGTTGATTATTGTTTTTTCTAAAAAAAGTATAAAAAATGCTTTTGTCAAACGCTCTCATGGTTTCGATTTCGGCTCATAGCCTTATTCGTAATGGTAATTCATCTTAACAAAGTATCCGCAGCGTACCACTTCCAGATAATGCGTTATACTTCGTTAACGCTCCCTACGGATTTAAGATTAACTTTTATAATTACCTCTAGGTACTGCCATTTAGGAACGAACAAATTGCTGAAATTGCTAAACTTTAATCTTTGATAGTAAAAAAACAAGATACGGCTGTGGTTGGTGCTGTAGATTTATTATTTACGGACATTCAGCTAGAGTTTCAGGTGACCGAAGTACGAAACAATCATTTTGGTTCTGAATCAGGAAATTGTATGAAAAATGACATGGCAGTAGAAAAATTGCGCCGCTACAAAGAGTACGGGGAATCTGTCATCCAAAGCCTTGAGTTGGTTTCGCAGAACCCACCTCCCAAAGACAGCTGGGTTCCGAGTAGCCTTTATGAAAGTATCCAGCGCCTACAGCAGTCTGCCGAAAGAACGGTGCAACTTGCATCCTCGCCAGTCAAAATCGGCATCATGGGGGAGTTCAGTAGTGGAAAAACTTTACTTTTAGGGAGTTTGATTGGCTACGCCGATGCTTTACCAGTCAGTGAAACCCCTACCACAGGTAACGTTACTGCGATCCATCTCGTTCAACAAGCAGACTTTCAGACAACGAAGCTTGGTAAGTTTAAAGTTGAATATCTTTCTAGTGAAGGGGTGAAAGAGTGCTTGCGCTTCATGCTGGAGGAAGCCGAACAACGAGCAAAAATGGCAGAACTTTCTTCAGCGCAGCTTGCAGCTCTCAAAAGTTTACACCCCAAAAGAGAAGTTGACATTAACGGTATCTTAAGATGGTGCGAGGAAGCATGGAAGCCCCAAAGCTTAGAACTGCGATCGCTACTGAGGGAACTGGTTGTTTTCGTCCGTACCTACAGCGTTTACGCAGAAGGTATCTGCGGTAAAAGTTACGAGATTGACAATACGACTGCTCACAAGGGGTTGAGGCTTGCAGAGCCGCCCATGAATATCTTAGAGCTTAGCTTTGACCGTTTACCGTCGCCTCCTAAACGCTGGGAAAATTTAGCACAACCCTCAGTTCAGGACTTGCAAAATAGCTTCTCGCTGATTCGCCGCATAGATGTCACAGTTGAGATTTCAAAAGAAATCTGGGATTTGTCTTCTTTACAAGGAACAAATGAGTTTATTCTCCTAGATTTTCCGGGATTGGGAGCTGCTGATTCTGGTGTGAGGGATGCTTTTTTATCTTTGCGAGAACTGCGAGATGTCCAAACTATCCTGTTGCTGCTTAACGGGCGATACCCTGGCGGCGCAACTGCGGCAAAAATCCGCTCTCTGCTGGAACGCGATAAGGGACAAGATCTTAGAGACCGGATTATTGTGGGTGTGGGGCGCTTCAATCAAATTCCCCTCTCAAGTAGCGACGAACGCGCCATTGATGACCTTTTATATGAGATTCTACTTTCAGAAGAAGCTGTTCTTGATCGCCTGAGCATTCTCAAACTAATCATCGCCAGTGCTAACAATTTGACCACGGAAAAAAAGAATATCGTTCTGCTGTCGCAACTTTATGGGTTGACTAAATTAGCAGAACTTTCTTCTCTAGTGCAAGTTTGCTCAACAGAATTCTTACCTGATTTGGACAAACCCAACAAACCAGAGGAGTCTGAACTGCGGGGAAAATGGCAACAATTGAGTGAAATGTTACCTCCTTCTACTACCTTGCACAAACAACTCAGTGACTATGCTGAAGATGGTGGTATTAACAGGTTACGCTCATTATTGAAAGAGCATGTTGCTCTTCATGGTATGAAGCAACTTGTAGAAGACACTCAAAGGGCTGCTGAGGCTCTGCGTAAAGAGCAGAATAACCTAAAAAATATTTTAGAGGAAATCCCGACTTACATACCAGTTGTGGAAAACCCTGCTTTTCTCACCCTGCGAGAAGCAATTGAAAATTTAGTCACGACTTACAGACGATTCCAAGAAGATTTAGAAAAACAGCCCATTTTGAAGAACCGCAACAGTGTAGCGGTGAGCGATATTGTTAAAGATGAGTTAACTAATAAAATCTTCTTTGATTGGAGCGAGTGGAGTTTACTTTTTGACAGAACCAAAAATGGCACAATCTCCCTGACAAAAAGTGAAAGCTTTTTTGAAGAAGATGAAGTTGACGATTCGATACCTACAAAAAGTGATGACTTTTATACGGCATTTGTCAACACTCTTCAAGAAATGCAAGCGTTCGCCCATGAGCAAACGACAGAAGCAGTCACCGATTTGTTTGGTAAATTATCTGCTGATGTACAACTAGAACGCGAAAAACTAAGTACAATTTTGCTAGCGGAAAAAGAAAAGCAAATTGAGCAAAAGTTTGGGAAAAGTCAAGTCCGCTTTTTTAGAAACCTGCTGCGTGCTATTGACCCCACGAATAAATGGCAAAACCTAATTATTCAGCACAGTGGACTTGCTAATAGTGCGACTCCTATCAATGCTGACACTTTATTTCCCCTAGCACGCAAGGACGACAAGCACCAAAACGGTCAAATTTTTGATTGGAGTCCTGATAAACAGTTTTCTGTTCCCCCAAGACCTTTCAATCACCAAGTCGCCGTTTTACGGCTGCGAGACGAAATAACTGCAAGCGCAGGGTTGCACCTTGTACAGTATGTGAGTCAGTTAACCAAACTGGTAAAAACTTCGTTTTCTAGAGCTTTGAAAGAGATTGTAGATAATTTGCAAGAACTTTTAAAGTCAAAGCATGAACCTTTACTGAGATATATAGCTTCTGCACAAGAACGAACGTCTGCTCCTATTCCACCTTGGTTGGAGACTCTTTCCCAAATTCCCACGATTTCTTATCCAGAGGAGATTAATCATTAAATAATACCAAGTTGCGTTCAAACATGTCATTCTGACCGTTCGCGTAGCGTGCCGCAGGCATAGGGAAGAATCTCGCGAGATGCTGAGTCCCAAAGGGACACGCTGCGCGAACGCTTCACTAGCGTTACGCTCAGCATGACAACTTATCTCTATGACTGCAACTTGGTATAAGAGTGCAAAAGTCAATTTTATGAAAATGGAACCACAGATGGACAATAAATAAAAGTTTTTCCTCTGTCTTCGCGATCGCATCTTTTCAGACTTCTTTAGATTTACTTTATAAATCAGCTCTGAAGGCGATCGCCCTTAGGCTACTGTCCACAAACCTTGGCTTGACTTCAAAAAAGACATATCTGCCTACAAACAGAAATGCCGCTCACTTGGGGCGTAGTACTAGATATAGGAGTTAATTCTTGACAAGATAGACAAAAAATGAATGAGGAGAAAAAGGAAGGTTAAGATGCGATTGCGCAAAGCGCAGTGCCAGAGGCAATCGCTGGTATTGACAAGAAGTTTCTCCGGAAGCGATCGCCAGTATGTAAAGCTAATTGATACTAGCACCGCTGTGGGAAAACGCGATTATGCGTTTCATGCCAATACGCTTGGTGATAAGACCAGAACCCTTATCAGTAACACAATGTAGAGACGCGCCA
The DNA here is from genome assembly GCF_002368435.1 of Kalymmatonema gypsitolerans NIES-4073. GTDB lineage: Bacteria > Cyanobacteriota > Cyanobacteriia > Cyanobacteriales > Nostocaceae > Kalymmatonema > Kalymmatonema gypsitolerans. The sequence continues at coordinate 1,019,569 of NZ_AP018268.1, read as the reverse complement.
TGGCGCGTCTCTACACACGTGATTTTTTACACATCAACCTTAACTGAACCGTATTGCGTTTCATGCGGCTGCTGTGGAGCCAAGATTCAACGGACATGCTCTTAAAACAGTAAACAGTAAACAGTGAACAGTGACCAAAAAACTGGTAACTGGTAACTGGTAACTGGTAACTGGTAACTGGTAACTGATAACTGGTAACTGGTAACTGGTAACTGTCTTAGTACAGCATTTCATGAATTCATAATGTTTTTAAACGCATTCGTGACGCAGGTTTTCGTTTAAGTTTTCGCTATGAACTTATGCAATCATGTACTAAGACTGGCGATGCTTACGCAAGGATTTTAAATTTTCACGGAAAGTGATTGTGTTGGGATGATTCTCCCCTAAGCTGAGTGAAGCAATTTCCAATGCTTTGATTAAAAGTGTTTCTGCTTCAGTGTACCGTCGTTGGGAATAGTAGAGTGCAGCCAAGTTGCTGTAACTGGCGGCGACATCAGGATGCTGATCTCCCAGCAGGCGTTGCCTTAGTTTCAATGCTTTGATTAAAAGTGGTTCTGCATCAGTGTACCGCCTTTGGGAACGGTAGAGCCCAGCCAAGTTGTTGTAACTGGTGGCGACAGAGGGATGCTCCTCTCCCAGCAGGCGTTGCCTTAGTTCCAATGCTTTGATGTAGAGTGGTTCTGCTTCGGTGTACCGTCTTTGGTCAGAGTAGAGTACAGCCAAGTTGTTGTAACTGGTGGCGACATACGGGTGCTCCTCTCCTAGGAGGCATTGCCTTAGTTGCAATGCTTTGATGTAGAGTGGTTCTGCTTCGGTGTAGCGTCCTTGGGAAGAGTAGAGTTCAGCCAAGTTGTTGTAACTGGTGGCGACATCAGGATGCTCTTCTCCCAGCAGACGTTGGCTTAGTTCCAAAGCTTTGATGTAGAGTGGTTCTGCTTCGGTGTACCGTTCTTGGGATTTGTAGAGTAATGCCAAGTTGTTGTAACTTTGGGCGACATTGGGATGCTCTTCTAAGAGCAGGCGTTGGTATAGTTCCAATGCTTTGATGTAGAGTGGTTCAGCTTCAGTGTATCGTCCTTGGGAAGAGTAGAGTTTTGCCAAGTTGTTGAAACTTAAGGCGACATCCGGATGCTCCTCTCCCAGCAGGCGTTGCCTTAGTTCCAAAGCTTTGATGTAGAGTGGTTCTGCTTCAGTGTACCGTCCTTGGGAACGGTAGAGGTCAGCCAAGTTGTTGAAACTTAAGGCGACATATGGATGTTCATCTCCCAGCAGGCGTTGAAAAAGTTTCAAAGCTTTTTTGTACAGAGGTTCCGCTTCAGTGTACCGTCCTTGGATAGAGTAGAGTAAAGCCAAGTTGTTGTAACTGGCGGCGACATCCGGATGCTCCTTACCCAGCAGGCGTTGCCTTAGTTCCAAAGCTTTTTTGTACAGAGGTTCCGCTTCAGTGTACCGTTTTTGGGAAGAGTAGAGTCCAGCCAGGTTGTTGTAACTTTGGGCGACATCTGGGTGCTCTTCTCCCAGCAGGCGTTGCCTTAGTTCCAAAGCTTTGATGTAGAGTGGTTCTGCTTCGGGGTACCGTCCTTGGGAACGGTAGAGATAAGCCAGGTTGTTGAAACTTAAGGCGACATCCGGGTGCTCTTCTCCCAGCAGGCGTTGCCTTAGTTCCAAAGCTTTGATGTAGAGTGGTTCTGCTTCGGGGTACCGTCCTTGGGATTCGTAGAGTCCAGCCAAGTTGTTGTAACTTTGGGCGACATCCGGGTGCTCTTCTCCCAGTAGGCGTTGCCTTAGTTCCAAAGCTTTGATGTAGAGTGGTTCAGCATCAGTGTACCGTCCTTGGGAATCGTAGAGTCCAGGCAAGTTGTTGTAACTTTGGGCGACATCGGGGTGCTCTTCTCCCAGCAGGCGTTGTCTTAGTTCCAAAGCTTTGATGAAAAGTGGTTCTGCTTGGGTGTACCGTCCTTGGGAATCGTAGAGTTCTGCCAAGTTGTTGTAACTGGTGGCAACATCCGGGTGCTCCTCCCCCAGCAGGCGTTGCCTTAGTTCCAAAGCTTTGATGAAAAGTGGTTCTGCTTGGGTGTACCGTCCTTGGAAACGGTAGAGTTCTGCCAAGTTGTTGTAACTGGAGGCGACATGGGGATGCTCATCTCCCAAACGGGATTGTACTACTGATACACATTGCTCGAACCACGGTTGAGCCAGCGCATACAAACCCTGTCCTTGATAAAACCAACCCAAACCAGTAAAAATCGAAGGTAAATTTTCATCACTGACTGCATCAGTCAGATTTTGTGCCACCTCTGCTAAATGTGGGATAGCAGGTGTTAAGGCAGTGATTTGGTTCTGATTAGGTGTATCAGGAATTTCTTTTGCCACTTCTACCATTGCTTGGCAAAAACTAGACTTCTGCGAGTCGCCTGAAGCTAAGTTCTTTTGCTTGTTTCTCAGAAACTCTCGAATCAACTGATGTAACTGATAAGTATCTTCGCCCTGTAACAGGTGCAAGTTTTCTAATTCTACTCTTGCATCTTCCAGTTCTTCTGCATCTTGCTCAACAGCAGCATCTTCCACCAGTAACCAAGGAATAGGAGCATTAGCAAATAAACTTAGTAAACAACCTAACTCTTGGGCAGACTCACTTAATTCGGACCAACTCAATTCAAAAGCAGCCGCTACTCCACGTTTGATATCTAGAGTCCAAGTGGGATCATTTTGATTCACTATTAAAGAAGGATGCCCTAGCCCTTTTTCCTCCAAGCGTCGCAGTATTTCTGCCAAAGATATTTTACGCTTTTTCACATACCGCCCGACTAATTGCAACGCCAGAGGTAAGTAGCCTAAACGCTGAACGAGTTCTTTTGCTTTTATTGATTCTTGAGTGACCTTTTCTTCTCCAACCAGTTGAGACAATAATAAGAGTGCATCATCCTCCTGCAAAACTTCCAAAAACAGAGAACCACGATCATCTAACTTGAGTCGTGTTGTCATGAGTACTTTAAACTGGGATGGTTGTGGTGGTAGATAAGGTTTGATGTGACTGTAATTTTTCACATCATCCACAACCACAAGCGTGTTTCCCGGATGCTGCCAATGCTGCCAACACCAGCGTACTCGTTCTGGTAAGTCCAAATCTTCTGGCGGCTGCAAGCCCAAATCTGTTCGAGCAAATTCTATGATCTGCAAACCAATATCTTCTTCTCTTGCGCGTAGCCAGCAGATTCCGCCAGAGTAAGTGTGCAACTGTAAGTATAGCAGTGAGTACTGGATTGCTAATTCTGTTTTACCAACTCCTCCCATACCTTCAACAGCAGTAATGACGACTTCATTATTGCGTTGTAACTGTTCATGGAGGCGTTCTAATTCCTGGACTCGACCGACAAACTTATCTGTGCTACTGTTAGGAATGTTTTGGGGAAAACCTGTTGGTTTAGGAATCTTACTCAAATTGTTTACAGTTTGGTAAATCTGAGTAATGTCTCCTACTGTTATATTCCCCTCAGCCTGAACATTCTCAAAGATTTTTTGTACAGCTAATTTACTATTTCCTTGAAGTTGAATATTGTTGTCACCTTGAATCGCTTGCATTCCACCAGAAAGCGTTGAGTTTTCAGCTTGCTGCCGAATATTTGGTTCTGGCTTGCTAGTCATGATTTTAACAGTTATCAGTTATCAGTTATCAGTTATTAGTTATTAGTTATCAGTTATCAGATATCAGTTATCCTTACTTTTCACCGGATGTGGAGAACCTCGCTTCCATTCCTCTCTCTTTGTAGGAGAGAGGCTTTGATTTTCCCCCTTCCCTAGTAGGGAAGGGGGCTAGGGGGTTAGGTTTTTCGTGGATTTTTTCACATGGCGTGAAAAGTCAGAACAGTTATTAGTTATCAGTTTCATTGTTGGGGAAAACACTACACCAAGAGCACCGTTCGTCGTCAGACGTGCCGTAGGTATAAACGTTAGTCGCGGGTTTAAATCCCTCAACATACACCTTCAGGACTGTTCACTGCGGCTGGTACTGTTCACGCTCTTTAAGCTTCTTGGTTTAAATTGCCTAAATCAATGTTTATAGCTTTCACACCTTTAACCATTTCCTGTTCAACTGAACCAGCCCGTTTCGCTTTCTGGCTGATATCTTTTGCTTTCAAGTCACCAGTTAATTCAATCTCACTCAAAACGACTTGACGTATACTTTCATCTTGTGCTTGTAGCTGTTGGACTAGTTCCTTGAGTTTATTCGTAAATGTTTCATCTGCATCCATCTGAGTTTGCAGTTCATCTTGTAGCTTTTCTTTGTTCTTTTGTGTGGGGTCATTTTCTGCTCGTTTCAGCAACCCTTCCATTCCCTCTGCTCTAAACTTTTCACGAATGGTATTTACTAATTGAGCAAATGTATCGGTAACGCCCTTAGTTAAAGCTTTTCCACCTTCTTTGATTGCTTCAGAGAAAAATAAGGAAACAATCACTGCTGCCGTTAGAGGTTCTGTCATAAGACTAGCTCATAAGTTTAGTATTAGTAGTAAAGTAAAATACGAACCTTCCCTATGATTTTCCGGATTTTTAGGTTGATTGAAATTTTACATGATTACTTAAATGGTGTTTAAATTATCCAATGAGGGTGGGCAGGACAGCCATTGGTGTCAATTTAAGCCAAAACCCTTCTACAATCTCGTTTCCAGATGGAACCTGGAAATGTGGTTCCAGCGGCTCTTGAGCAAGTAAACGAGGCAGAGCCTCTATCATGGTATTCCCAGTCTCTGACTGGGAACAAGGCACCGACTCAGTTATCAGTTATCAGTTATCAGTTATCAGTTATCAAGTACCCGCAGTACCAGTTATCAGTTTTTTGGTCACTGCGGCTGGTACTGTTCACTGTTCACTGATAACTGTTAAGGGCTATTGCACTAAAATCGAGCGTATCAAAATGCTCATAACTTCACCTGTCCTACCAGTTGGTACGAGGGGACTCCAATCACTGATAGAGGCGTATTTGAGTTGGTGCAGAAGGCGAATTGTGCTGTTTACGGCTTTGGGAGAACCAATGAGTGTATGTTTGATAGCTTCTCTTTCTGGAGATGCTTGAGAGTAAGTTTGATTGAGAACAGGTGTATTTGCGTTGTCAGCACTGGACAAAAAGCCTTGAGTTATGGATTGTAAAGAATAATTTGCACCATCAAATTGTGCCACCGCGCTTGCTTGGCATTGCACGTATTGTTCCAAGTCCAATTGAGTAATTACTTGCTCGTCATGTGCGATCGCTTGTACTTGTGGCATGATCTATTTATCTCCATTCGATATGGGGGTTATAAAGCGATCGCCTGTCCAATTGGCCCTGGAAGCGATCGCTTTTTGCTGTATGTGCAGCAATATTTCTATCATAACTCATTTAGCATCTAATTGCAATATTAAAAGTATCTTAAAAGATGATCTTGATATCTAAGGGAATCTTAAGGCGTACTATAGTATGCGAAAGCGATGATAAGGATGACGACGTGAGCAAACGATTTACTGTAACTCTTCCAGACTCAGTATTTGAAGATTTAGAGGTGTTGGCAGATGAACAAGGTAGACCAACAGCTAACCTCGCAGCTTTTTTAATTGAAATTGGTATCAAGGAGAGTAAAGAACGCGGCGAATTTCCAGAAAAACCAAAAACCTCCAAAGCCAAGAAGGCAAAGGAGGATGGATGAATCAAAATACTATGGACGGCAGGGTGTACAAAAGCACATTTTTTCGTTTCCCCCTACACCCCTAGTTTTGGTCAATTGCTTTTGGATTTAACCGGACTTGATATAACTTATAAATACATACTTTTGCAAGAGTTATATTAGTTAGCTTCTTTGCCGTAAGCCCCGCACCATAGCCCTTGGCTTGGTGCCGGGATTGCTCTGGCGGGGAACAAACAAGACATTCCCAACCTATACCGACTTGATTGTCGGTGCGGGAGTGGAATGGCGTTCTGGAGTTCCCAATTATCGTGCTAATAAGAGTAATCGAAGTTTGACACATAAACACTACCCCAATCCCTAATCCCCAATCCCTAGTCCCTTTTACGGAATAGATGAAATGGCTGTTAAAATTGAGCTTTTAAATCGCTATCAACTGCGTATAAAAAGTAATGACACATTACTCTTGCCGATTATTGAAATTAAACCTACTGATAGTTTTAACTTCCCTCATATCTCCAAAATTGATATTTCTGTGAGCGGAACGCCAGAAGACATGGCAGCAAAAATACAATCTGTATACAGAAGCGTTAGCTTTAGTAATAAACTACTCAAGCTTTCTACACCACAGCGATTAAAGCAAATTGACTGTACGTGGGATGAGCCATTACCAGCAGGTGTGAACTGCACTTTGCTAGTGACTGTAGAGTATTTTGACTCGGATGAAACGGGTAACCCAAATTTGTCTATGAGCAAAAACTCTACGTCTGAGTGCAATATATGGACTTATGCAGGCGTTGAAGATACCGTAATACAAATGTCAGTGAGAGATACGCTACCATTGCCACTACCAGGACCTTTTTACAAACCCGAACCAGTTCAAGAAAGTAAGAAGCCAGAAATTAGTTATCCAGGCTGGTTTGCCATTGATTTTGGCACGTCTAATTCGACAGTGACACTCTACGATCCCAAAGTCATCGTAACTCCAGATAGCTTGCCCAGCGAACAGGAAGTGCGATTACGCGAACGTATGGCGGCGTGGTTAAATCAACGTCCCGTGGATGATGTACCGGGGATCAGCCGTAATGCTTGGGATCAGGAGTGGCAAAAGTTTTTAACTGAACTGAGCAAAGATTTTGTTTCCATTCCCGAGTCTGTTCGTCACAATTTGGGGGAACAGCTGTTTCGAGGCGTTGACAGTGCTGATTTGTTGGAAGCTATCCGACAGATAGAAATTTGTTTGAGCAAACGCCTCGATTGGTTTCGTCGCGCCGCTAGCAAACGGTTGAATCAGATATATCACGAAGTTTTCCGTGTACCACCTTTAGAGTGGCAAAGTTTGATATCAGTAGAATTGGACAAAGACCGTCGTCTTAATGAAATTCCTAGTGAGTTAGAAGTCGTCAATTTGGAACCTTCTTTGCCAAAAGATGATCCAACAAAAGTGAAAGTCGTCTTGGGTGAACAAGCAAGACAGCACAGACTAGACACGATTGGGAATGGGGAGGAAATAGAAGGGAGGTTTCTCCACTCACCTAAGCGGTATTTTGGTCAAGAACGTTCTTTTAAAATTACGCTCGATGGTCAAGAAGATACAATTGAGGTTAATAAGCTGCTTCAATCGGCTTATGCTGAACTGATTGAGTTAACCGAGAATTACCGCCAACGCTATCCAGGGAAGTGTTCTGAAGGTAAATTCTACCGCGCGGTGGTGACTTACCCAACGATCGCCTCACCATTTGTGCGCCGCGAGATTGAAAAGCTGGTGAAACAACTGGATATCGAAGATGTGCAGATGGCTTATGACGAAGCGATATCGGTAGCCGTCTTCTTTTTGTGGCGAGAATTTGGCGGTGATTTGAATGTGGGGATTGAGTCGTTCAAGACCCGCTGCCGTTACGATGGAGACAAATGGTGGCAAAATGTCCTCGTTTTGGATATTGGTGGCGGAACGACTGATTTAGCGCTGATTCGTCTTGCACTGGAAGAAATTAACCCGTTTGAAGCTGGGGAAGACCGAGGCGACGGCGGACGTTATTATAAATTGACTCCTAAATTATTGGGTTCTTCCGGTCATTTGCAGTTGGGAGGGGAGTTAATTACCCTGCGGCTGTTTTTGTTGTTGAAGGCGGCGATCGCAGATTGTTTACTCACAGCCGTAACTGAAGAACAATTGCCAAAAGATGTGTTGAAAGTGCAGCCAGAAGAGTTGAGCGATCGCTTCCTGGATAACGGCAAATTTCTACCTGGAAGTCTGCTGGCTTGTGTAGACAAAGAAATTCGAGAAGGCGATGCTTACAAAGATGCTTTAAATGCAGCCGAGAAAGTCCTACCCACACGCTGGAAAAATTCGTTGTCTCGCGCACAAACTTTCTACACTCTTTGGGAACAAGCGGAAAATGCAAAAATTACACTCGGTCAAAAGCGCCAACAAGATGCACCAGAACCAATCTTCGTCGTTGATGGGCAAAAAATATCGGAACTGTTGCAACAAAACGATATTCAATTATCAAGCGAAGTTGTTGATAACCTGAGTGTAACCCTCACAGTACAGCAATTTGAAAAAGCAGTATCTCCTGTGATTCGAGAAGCAGTTGGAATTGCCCAAGGATTGATAGAGAATGCTTTAGCAAATAAAGCCTTCAATTCCCAAAGTCAGAAAGAGCAAGTCGATTGGTTGATTCTATCTGGAAAAACCTGCAATCTGGAATTAGTTGAGCGCGAACTTTATCGGGTATTTAGCAAGTCTGATTATTTTATTTGGAATGAAGACCGAGTTACCTTTGAACCCGAATATACAAAGCTTGCAACTTCTGCTGGAGCCTGCTTTGCAGAGAAACTAAGACAACTGGGTTTTGCGCCAAAAGAGTCCAAAGAATTGCTGCGTAGAGGAGCAAATCAACTCTATATTGATGTCAAAAATCTGTTTTATTTTCTGCCATGCTCCTTTAAAAGGGAAGTCATTGGAGGAAATTTAGACCCAATTTTTCAGGCTGGTCAAGAACTTTATCAACTTAAAGCTGACGATGCAATGGCGAAATTTCGCAGTAGTTGGCAGGGTATGCAATTGACGAATAACATCATTCGTCAGGATTTTGAGAATATCAAACCTCAGCTTTGGGGAAGTTATAACGGTGATGCATTGAGAAAGAAACTGGAAATGAGTGAGGAGGATTTTAAAAATTATATCAAAGTCCAGTTTGAAATTAATCAAAAGCTTGATATCGATTTGCTACTTTGCCGAGGAAATCCTCACTATTTAATTCCTGTGAATATTCCCTGTGTTGATGCAGCAAAAGCGATAGGTACATCAGAAGTTATTGCTGATGATAGTCACGTGGTTTGCGATATTGCTGTTAATGTTGCTGAATCTGCAAATGCTCTAAAAACAGATGCTCATACTGTCGTATTTAATGCCGACAAAGACTACAGTAACGATGTGAGAGTTTTTCGTTATGACGATGGGGCTATACAACCACAAATCATGGGTTTAATTGCTGAATTACCGCCGTTTCCTACCAGTGGCAAACATACATTCTACTTCCAATTTCACAACCCAAAATCTAATAAGTGGGAACTCATTGGTGAATTGCCTCAACCAGAAGTCAAAAGTGAGTATCCTTGCCGATACTATGTCTCTCTTAACAAGAAAGGTATGCTGAGAGTACATGCATTTGAGGTACCTTATTGGACATCAACAAATGCAGAATGTCTCAAGCAAGGAGGATGCGTTTTTCGCGACACTCTCCAACCTCAGCCTAACGATGTTAAGGCAGAACGTGACCCGTTTTCTGGAGAACATTAACGAGAGTTAGGAGTTATTCACTTAAAACTTAAAACTAGATCTACCTAGAAAGTCTAGTTTTATCCTTCCTTGTGAGCTTTTGCTCATGGAGTCTCTTGCATAAGTAGATTTGTTTGAAATTAAACCACAGATGTAGGCGTAAGCCGTGCCGTAGGCTACACAGATAAACACAGATAAATAATCGGTGTTCATCTGTGTTTATCTGTGGTTCCAAATCATAAAGTCCGGACTTTTGCCAGCAGTCCACTCAAAACTTAATTTAAAACTTAAAACGGAGGAAATATGCAGCACCTCAGCAAGTTATTGAAAATTGACAACTCAAATTTAGCTTGGGTACTGCGGTTAGGCTTGCACGGACTGCGGACTCAATTACAGGAAGCTTTAAAAATAGCAACCACAGATCCAGGAAGCACGGCTTGTCAAGAATTGCTGAGGGAATTGGATATTCTTTTAGAAGCATCTCAACACGAGTCTTTAAGCGGCGAGACAGTCTTGTCCACCGAGGATAGTTCCTCTTGGGAAGATGTGTTAGAACCAGTCACCAGTGAACTAAAAGGTGAACTCAAACTCAAACAAATTGGTGAGGCTTTGCTATCTGACCGGGAATTATCGAACTATATCGGTGATTACCAATTTGTTAGCACCAATGATGCTGATTTGTGGAACGAGATGCAACGTTTGCTGCTACGTGTTCCTGAAAAAGTTGCTCATGCTTGGCAAGAGCATATCTTGACACAAGCAAGTAAAATAGGTGCGACAGTTGATAAGCTGTACTTGTCACTACCCTTTACCCGCAACGAATGTATTTACCCTGGGTTGACAGGAAAGATAAAAGCGACTGGGTTGTGTTTGTCAAATCAAGTTGATTTCGATCCGCGATTAACGATGGAAACACACAACGAGGAAATTGATTTGTTGGCTGGGGTTGTTTCTACTTGTCTTAAGTTTATTGAACTCGATTCATCTTTGCACCATGCTCTTAAAAGTGTAGATAGATTTGGTGTCAGGTCTTTGAACGATGAACGAGAAAAGTCGAAATATGTCACAGCATTAATAGACCGTTTTCGCCGGGTGCAAACAACTGCTGACAATACTGATCCAGTTGTTGCTTTACGTGCCAGACTTGACTTAGATGAAGCAATTCACTCTTTAGTATACTTACCATGTGCTGACCGTTACTCTTGGTGGGGTAAACTGCAACAAGAAGCGCGGCGTACCCTTGACCAAGTTGTTGAGAAGACGCGTGATGCTGGTTACCATGTGCAAATTCGCCCCTTATGGGGAACCTATGCGGATGTTTTTAATTGGTCAAAGGACGATTTGCAAATAGATATCGGTGGCGTGCGCGGGGAAGTGTCTGCGTGTCTGCGGGTTTACGCCAAAATTAACGATGAGGTTCTTTCAGGTCGTGTACTTTTCCGTTCTTCTTGAGTCAAGAGATAGACACCCGTGAGAAAATTTCATGACAAAATATGAAAATTTTTCTTCCCTAGCCTTAATTTATCCAGAGTGAAAACCGACAGTATCTTCTATCGCCTGTTTCAAGAATTACCCAGCATCTTTTTTGAATTAATTGGCAACCCACCAGAAACTGCAGAGGTTCGTATTTTGCACTTTCTCACCCAATCCGGCAGCGATCGCATTCCAGTCAATTTCCACTTTTGGCTCAGTGGCGACAACAGCAGCAGCGACAGTATTGGTTTTTGCAATGCGGACACTGTGACACCTTTGCTCTTGCGGCGCTTCTTGGACAGGCTCAGACTCAGCCGCTCCACCCACAAACGTCGAGGGTCCTACATCAAGTCCGCGCCGGGCATTCATCAAATTTTCTAGTTTCGATTTTGGCACAGGGTCACTCCTACTCTACTCCTCTATAGTTCCCAAATCCACAAAAAACCCTACCCAGCGCCGTTTTTTATCGATTGCAGATAACTGAGCGCAAGTGCAAATTGGTCGGTTTCAATATCGATACGGTTTCGTAATCGATTCCGCGTGAAAGCCGAGTGAAGTTGATAAGCCAATACGGTTCAGTTAAGGTTGATGTGTAAAAAATCATGTGTGTAGAGACGCTTCAAACAGCGCGTCTTTACATTGTGTTCCTGATAAAAGTTTTGGTCTTATCTGAACCGCATTGGTTGATAAGCGATCGCATGAAAAAGAAAATCCCATAAAAAAAATTCCCCACAACCATATCGGATTATGGGGAATCGCTACTATGAACAAGATATTTATTTACTTAGGGATCGGTCAACCTGGTTTATGCATTTTTGTTGTGGAAGCTATGCTCCGGGAGCAAACGCACGACTAGCAAACAGCTTAATACTTGCAAGGTGGCGACGGACGTGGTGATTGGTGGTTGGGCGAAGGGCGATGGGGCGATGGGGCGAAGGGCGATGGGGCGATCGCATTACTCATTTTCTGTATACTCGTTGCTATACATAGGAAAGCTACCACCCGACTGGCAGTGACAATGAAAGTGTAAGTATTTGTCGCAAAACTTTTTGGTGTGCGATTCGTTGTGAGTGAATCCCGGTAACCAGCCCGCAAATAAACTCACCTACCCGACCCAACAATGGCAAAGGTTGAACTCTTGGATGGATACGGGTGAAAGCCCCGTCTGCCAGACTTAGGCATGACTCCCTATCTGCCCACGCCGACTAGACTCGGTTTCTGGGGAGCGAAGCTCTTAACTGGGCGCAACCAGACGTTCGTTGTGGAACGACACTGGCGCTAAGGGGGAGTTCCCACGGTGAAACAGAGCCTGAAAAAGCAACCCAAGTTTGAGCGGGGCACAACACAAAACCCCGACTTCACGCTTAGTTAATTCCCGCCGCATTATGCCGAAGATAGCGGCAAGAGTCTAGGGAATCCAGTGGTTGAAGTGGCTACACCTACCGGAACAATCAATCTAACCGAGGGAACGAATAAAAACGAATTGAGGGTCAACGGACAGGTCGAATCCCTTGTAGGCTAGACGAGAAGCGGAATCCCCTCAGTTCGGGTAGGACAGACCGTAATTGGTCTGAGGTGTTCAGAATACACAAACCGGAGTTAGAGCATGGTTGGACACAGTAGCAAAAAAGCGTGAATCTTGGATGAAATTACCGTGGAAGCAATTCCGCCGTAATCTATTGCGCCTACAAAAGCGCGTGTACAAAGCGGTTCTTGTTGGAGACTACCGGAAAGCAAAGTCCCGCTCAATTGCTGATTCTGAAATCCACCGAGCGCGAGATTGCTGGCTATCCGTCAAGTATGCCAGCTAAACGCTGGGAAAAAGACACTCTTGTATCGATGGCAAAGCCAAACTCACTTTCTCCGAAAGGTTTGAACTGAGTGATAAACTCAAGCGCCACGGTAACAACTGGCATCACCAAGGGTTACGCGAAATTCCAATCCCCAAAAAGGACGGGAAAACTAGGATTCTAAAAGTCCCCACTATAAGCGACAGAGCGTGGCAATGCCTCGCAAAATACGCTTTAGAACCAGCGCACGAAGCGACTTTCCATGCCAGGAGCTACGGGTTTAGAACGGGGCGCTCAGCGCATGACGCGCAAAAGTTCCTCTTTGATAACCTCAACTCAGGGAAAAACGGAAAGGAAAAGCGAGTCATCGAACTCGATATTGAAAAGTGCTTCGACAGGATAAACCACTCTGCAATAATGGATAGACTCATTGCCCCATTAAGCATAAGACGAGGAATCTTCCGATGCTTAAAGGCAGGAATCAACCCAGAATTCCCTGAACAAGGAACCCCCCAAGGGGGAGTGGTAAGTCCTCTATTAGCAAATATCGCGCTCAACGGGATAGAGGACATACACCAATCCGTCCGGTATGCGGATGATATGGTTATTATACTCAAGCCCAAAGATAACGCAGAAAAGATACTTGATAAAATCAGCCAGTTCCTCGCCAAAAGGGGGATGAAGGTTAGTGAAAAGAAGACCAAGCTGACCGCCACGACAGATGGCTTTGATTTCCTCGGCTGGCACCTCAAAGTGCAGAGCAACGGAAAGTTCAGATGCGTCCCTGAGCGTGGACAATTTCAAAGCATTCCGTCAGAAAATAAAATCCATCGTCAACAACTCGAATTATGGTGCTACGGAAAAAGCTAAGAAAATAGCCCCCGTAGTTAGAGGTTGGAGGAACTACCACCGAAGAAAGCAAGATGGATGGGTCACGGTTCTCACTGTGGCATATCAACAACAGAGCGTTTAAGAAGTTCAACAAAAAAACAAAACTTGACCGCGAATCTGCCAGAAAACTGATAGAGAAAGCGTTCCCCAAGGTTCCTTACTCCGAGAACAAACACATTGTTGTTAAGGGAGCAAAATCCCCTTATGACGGTGACCTAACCAAAAGAGAGCGAGCGCAACAGCAAACTCTACAACGGTGAAACCTTTGTTGCCTTAAAACGGCAAAACCATACGTGCGGATACTGTGGCTTAAAAACGCTTAGTGAGGAAAAGGTACATCTGCATCATGTTGATGGAAACCACCAAAACTGGAAGGCGAAAAATCTTCTAGTAGTTCATGAAAGCTGCCACAATTACATTCACATGAGCAAAAGCAAAAGCTAAGAACATCGGGAGCCGTATGTAGCTAAAGTTATACGTACGGTTCTAACAGAGAGGTGCGGGACATCATAGTCCCCATCGACTCTACCCTACTCAAGCTAGTGGTTCGCCACAGCAACTTTGATGGGTATGTAGAGACGTAGCATGCTACGTCTCTACAGAAAAACGCGAACACAAAACCCGTCAAAACATGTGTGGTATACCACTAGTAGTCTGCCAAGGGAACTTTGCAGGGTAGCACATCTTACTGATAAGCTACTTAAAAATCAGGAAATAGCATGGCAAAGAAGTACATTGTGGATTTGAGTGAGGACGAAGTTTCTCAGCTGCAAGCATTAATTAAAAAAGGTAAGCACAAGGCAAGAACCATCACCCGCGCAAACATTCTTCTGATGGCTTCTGAGGGAGAAACAGATCAAGCGATCGCTGCCATTGTTCGAGTCCATGTTACGACAGTGGAACGGACACGAGAGAAATTTGTCTTCGGTGGGTTAGATTTTGCACTCATTGATGAACCTCATCCACCGAAGATTCGTAAACTTGAAGGAAAATCAGAAGCGTTTTTGATAGCTACAGCTTGTTCTGACGCACCGTCTGGACGGGTAAGATGGACAATGCAACTTTTGGCAGACCACTTAATAGAAGTTGGTATCGTTGATTCGATTTCAGATGAAACTGTTCGTCAGACCCTAAAAAAAACGACATTAAGCCGTGGCTGAAAGAACAGTGGTGCATTCCCGAAGTAAACGCCGAGTACGTTTTACGGATGGAAGATTTATTGGATTTATACAATGAACCATATGATCCCAAACGTCCAGTAGTCTGTTTTGATGAATGCTCATATCAACTGGTGGAAGAAGTCAGACAACCATTGCCACCTGAACCAGAGCAACCAGAACGCTATGACTTTGAATATAAACGCAATGGAACAGTAAATTTATTTGCTTATTTTCAACCTTTAGTAGGGTGGAGACATATTGAAGTAACTCAACGGCGTACAAAACACGATTTTGCAAAACAAATGAAAGATTTAGTAGATATTTATCACCGCGATGCTGATGTTATTCGTTTAGTAGTTGATAACCTTAATATTCATACTCCAGCAGCCTTGTATGAAGTTTTTGAACCTCAAGAGGCACGTCGAATTGTACAAAGATTAGAGTTCCACTACACTCCTAAACATGCAAGTTGGTTGAATCAAGTAGAGATTGAGTTATCTGTTTTATCTCGCCAATGTTTAGAGCGACGAATCCCGGATATACAAACATTATCCTCTGAAATTGCTACTTGGGAGAAACAACGCAATCTTCAACGTACAAGTGTCCATTGGCGTTTTCAAACTACAGATGCACGGAGAAAGATGGAGCGTTTATACCCGACTGTATGACCCAGCAAATTTCCCTTGGCAGACTACTAGTTTCTTAAGGACTACTTCGATATCTTGGTTCATCCACGCAGCGCTGCATGGTATCGCGCCAGAGTATGCTTTAGGGAATGATGGATAAGCTGTTGGCGTTGGGGTTGAATGTGGAACAAATCGCTACTGCGTTGGATTTGGAAGTCGAACAAGTTAGGCAAGTCGCACAGGAAACACAAAATTTGTAGTTTTGGTGGAACCGTGCGACAGCCAACATCATGTATACATTTTGCTTTTCCTGACGTCAACCCAACCTACAGACTTTAATTTGTAGCAGGAAAATTGGCTCAAATCGCGAGCAAAGTAATAATATATTAATTTTTTGGTTATTTATACAGGATTTGTGGCAGTTTATGTCGGTATAATCGCCTATGCAAACTTAAAGCCAAAAGATTGTTGGAACTCATGACACGTCATTCATCTAAGTGGATATATCGATACTTAAACACTAACCGTCGTGGGTTCGTAATTGGGACGCTGTCAGCAGCTTTTGGCGGTGCAGTGGGAATTTGCCATAAGTTGTTACCTACAGCAGCGGTACCAAAGCGATTGCGCGGAGCGCAGACGCCTTTAGGCGTATCGCAACAGAATATACCTAGCCAATCTGATACTAAGGTAATCAAGTTTGCCAATGGTATCTCTTTAGAACTGGTGACACGAGACAACGAATTTCTGGGCTTTGGTCGGATTGCAGCTGGTAATTTTCCGTTGCGTAGTGCAAGAAGACCAATGTTTGTAGAAATTCGTAATCCTAATGCAGTCACTTTTTGCAATTACACTATCACGCAACAGCAAATCACAAATCAATCAGCGATACTTGAATTCTCGATGGACTATCGCGAAGGTGGTCTTATGGATTGGATGGTTCATAGTGTTCGCAATCGTTACAACACGGTTGATTGGACTGCTGAACCTCAACCAGCCAGTGATACTACCTTGCGGCTAGAAATCCGTCCAGTGACACGCAACCTTGGCGATCGCAAATATGTTGGCTTTAGCTATCAATACCACTATAAAAGTCAAAGCTTTCCAATTTACAAGATTCTTGACCGTAGCACTTGGGAACCAGGTGGCAAGGCTGTGGGTAGTGAGTTTTGGTTGCGTAACTCTTTTGTGCCATCGATTGCACGCATTGATACTGTCGAGCAACCTTACTCAAGTGAAGGGTATCTAGCTTCTGCAACGAACCCTAGCGTCTTTCAATTTCTGCCACTACAAACTGCACTACAAGGCTTTACATTCACTGCAACAAATGCGGGTACATTAGTCACTTGGGCGACAAAGGTCAGTCACATCCTCTCGCTGTTTGAGAAACCGCGTGGTGTTGATGAGTTCGTACACTTGCATCAACATTGTAACGATTTGGGTAACGAATTAGTCACCTCTCCTATGGAGGTACTGTGGGCACCAGGTGAGTTGGACTGGGTTGGACGAGCTAATGCCTATGAGGCGGTGCGCGAACTGGTACACGAAACTCTGCATAATGAACTAGGTATGCGCCGCGAGCGGGTGACCACTTACGGACAAATTGAGGAATGGGTCAATGCTGATTTAAAACGCTACACCGAGATTGGTTTGCCAAAACTCCTTGCTGCTGGCATCAAAACGGTGGAAGTGTCAAACCATTTCCAGAACAATATGAACACCTTTGGAGTCGCCAATATGGCTTGTACCATTGACTACAAAATTGCAGATTCGGTGGGCGAGGACAACCTACGTACTTTCTGTAAAACAGCCAAAGCGAATGGAGCCAAAGTCTATATGTGGGGTAACACAGCCCTATCAACTTTTGGTTTGAAACAATGGGAACGCAACGGCACATCTGATCGCCTTAAGTACCTGCCCAAGGAAGGGTCAATCATGGAAGTGATAGAACGTTCACGCGATCCGTTTGTCCGCAACCCCTCCAACGCAATTGAAGCTGACCACTACACCCCGGTATTTGCCGTGCTGAACCTGCGGGACCCGGACATACGAAAGTACTGGCTCCAGCAGTGGAAACACGCACATGATGCCATCGGTCTTGAAGGTATCTTCTTCGATAGCTCGTCAAATCTTTCCAGTGATAAATTCCACTTTATTCAACTAGCTGATGCTGAGTTTAGGAAGGCGAAAGCCAAGCAAGCCTTCGGCTATTACCGCCCTGCCAAAGAACCACTATCTGCCATTCTCTCGCAATATAGGGCACATTTAGAACTCGTGACAGAAATGCAGAAGATAGGCTATCGCTACTGTGGTGAAGACACCGGTGTGTTTGGCATTCACCGCAGTGGTCCTAGCGTTGAAACCCGGATTGGTAGTTTGCCATTGTGGGCGGAATGCATCACTATTTTTAATACACAAGCTTTACAAAAAGCAGGTAGCAATCCTAACGACATCTTCTTCCGTGGATTGGCTTACCGGACAATGTGGGACATTTACTGGGACGTCCAGCGCAACCAACTGAGCTTCACTTTCAATAATCGTGGTGATTTCGACCGACCCACTGATTGGCACATCTCACAGCTAAAGGTCTTCAATCAGGTCAACGATTTGATGATTAACCGCGAAATTCTACCTGATGAGAAAGGTGTTGTGTATCGTGCAGACAGTGAGCAAGTTCTCTGGGCTTTCCAGAATTTTGACTTCAAACTTCCTGCCAATTCATCGGTTTTGAATGTCAACACAGGAGAAAAAGTACAAACTCGTCTCCTGCAAGCTGTCAAATATCATGTTTATCATGTTAAGCCAAGTAGCAGATAGACTGAACCTTAAGAGGTGCTGGCAAAATTAGGAAAGCGAAATAAATGGGAAACTGAGCTCTAGCATGACTGATAGCAAAACGCTTCTCGTTAATTTGACCAAACAGGAAGAATCTCTGCAAATTTTGCCTCAAGCTCCTATCTTGTCAAGTCAACAAGCAGGATGGGAAAACGTCAGCATAATTCACTATCGTCATCCTGCTCATTCCATTGCTGAACACAGTTTGACTCATCATGTCTTGGCGATCGCCCACAATCAATTCCAATTTGAAGCGCGGATGGATGGCAAATTCAGCAGTCAGCTAGTAGACAATGGTGTCATTCAGCTGACTCCTGCTCATGTTAACCAGAGCTTAAGCTGGGACAGAGAAGGAGAGTTCTTGATAGTTACCCTTTGTCCGAAGTTTGTCGAGAAAGTAGCTTATGAATCAGTGAAGGGAAATGTTATCGAATTTATCCCACAATTTTCCATTATTGACCCCATCATCCAGCATATAGCAAAAGCACTCAAAGCAGAAATTGAAGCGGGATGCAACACAGGTAGGCTTTTTGGTGAAGGAGCCGCTACAATGCTGGCAGTTCGTCTGCTTCAAGCATACGCTAACCGCAAACCTGTCATTAGAGAGTATGCAGATGGTCTTGGTAAGGACAGGTTAAAAGTAGCAATTGACTACATCAATGCACATCTGGAGCAAAATATCAAGTTAGCAGACATTGCTGAAGTTGTGGGAGTAAGTCAGTATTATTTTTGTCATTTATTTAAACAATCAATTGGTATGGCTCCCCATAAATACTTGACCCAACAGCGCATAGAACGAGCAAAGCTCTTATTGAAAAATAAGGAGTTAAGTATTGTTGAAATTGCCATTGCGTGCGGCTTCGCAGACCAAAGCCATTTTACCAAACAATTCAAGCGTTTGGTTGGTATCACTCCAAAAGCCATGCGCTCTCAATAGCAAGAATTTACTAAGAATAATCTCAAAAATATACAAGATAGCCACTTCTGTGTTTGCTTATAGTGAGGCTAGTAGAAACAAATATGTGACAAGATGACTAACTCAACTCAATGTGACATCCTCCCCCACTAAATCAAAGATTATAGTGGGGGCTTCCCCGAATCACTTCAAGGATTTCCTGGTTCTTCCCTTGCGGGATTTCGACACTTGCCTAGATTTCGTTACCTCAACCCCCGGTAGACCGTCTGCACAGGCAGTTTCCTTTCCCACAAGCCCTGTGGTACTAATGAGGACAATCCCTCGATTTCTAATATTCTGACCCGCGGCTACGTCCCTATCTGTCACATAGTTACAGTGAGGACAATGATGAACTCTAACGCTCAAGTCTTTTTTTACTTCACCACCGCATTCTGGGCACTCTTGAGAAGTCCCTCTTGCATCAACTTCACCGAAAAATTTTCCTCTATTCCAGCACACATACTTGACGATAGTTCTAAACTGACCGAACCCAGCATCAAGCATATGTTTTCCAAGCATGCCCTTGGCACTGATACGATAATCCAAGTCTTCCATAAAAACCATATCAGCAGTATCACAAAGAGCATGGGCTTGCTTGAAATGAAAATCTTTTCTGGTGTTGTCGATTTTGTGGTGAAGCCGCGCAACTTTTAGACGTTGTTTCTCGTAATTCTTAGACCGTTTTTGTTTTCTAGAGAGCCTGCGTTGCAGTAATTTCAACTCGCTTTGCAGCTTTTTAAAAAACTTAGGCGGTAATACTCGAAGACCGTCACTGGTTGCCAAAAACTTCTCTAACCCAGTGTCAACCCCAATAGGATGACCATTCGGAACTGGGTCGGGAATGCTGACATCACATTGAATATTGACAGAAGCATACCATCGGTCGGCTTTCCTCAAAATTCGCACTTGCTTGACCACAAACCCACTGGGGATAGGTCTATGCAAGTTAACGGAAATGGCTCCAATTTTGGGCAACTTGATGTGCAAATTCGTTACCGGGTTTTCCTTGAATTGAGGAAACAGCAATGATTTGAACTGCCCATATTTCTTGAATCGGGGAAAGCCAAACCCTCTGGACTGAAAATATTCCCATCCATGATGAAGCTGCTTAATAGCTTGTTGAAGGACTTGAGAAGGAACCTCCTGGAGTTTAGGAAATTCTTTCTTGGCTTTTGGCAAGTTGTTAAGTTGGTAAACTTCACCAGGAAACTTCAAGTCAGCAGGAAGAATGTACTCTTTTTCCAGAGAGCATCTGTCAATTAGACACTTACGACTATTGCACCAATCTTTTATCTGTGCTAGTGCATGGTTATATGCACCACGGCAGATTTCCATCCACTCAATAAGCGTTTGCTCTTGAGCGGTATTTGGGTAGAGTTGGTAACGGTAGTTTAGTGTCAGCATTGCAGTATTGTACAACGTTTACTAAACACTGGGCAAGTGTTAAATGTTAACTTATGGGATATTGAATCCCATAAGTTAACTTGGGGGAGTCCATGTATCCCACGCATTGTCCCCGAAAAAATTGCCAGCCTTATTACTACGAGTAACCGACTACGCCGACAGATCAGCCAAACAAAGGCTGGCAATTTTTTTACGTGTTAGACCCCCGCCCCACCTTTTCAAAGATTATGGTGGGGGTATTATTGCTCCCCCAAACCCCCACTTTTAGATAAAATGGGAAACTGAGCTCTAGGCGCAAAGCGCAGGCTCCGCCAAGCGCGTAAGCTCCCACCGGGTGAAGGCACAAAGCAGCGTGCGCTTAGCCGCGCGAGCGCGAGGATCAATCCGAGCAAGGAGCGGTGTTCCTACTACTACGAAAAAAATCGCTCTGGTTGACTAAAACGTTCTTTCAGGAAGTCAACTAATAGTTGGATCTTGATTGAAAGATGGCGGTTTACGGGGTAGATCGCGTAAATAAAGATTTCGGGTGGATGATAGTCCGACAAGACAGTTTGCAGCTTGCCTTGTTGGAGTTCTTTGCCAACAATAAACGTAGGAAGTAATGTAATTCCTAACCCCCGAATTGCTGCATCTTTGAGTACTTCACCATTGTTAGAACACAACACGCCACGTACAGCGATCGCGTGTTCTCCATCAGGTCCAATTAACGTCCACCGATCCTGTGCTGCTAGTTGACCGTAATGCAGGCAAGAATGATGACGTAGTTCGTTGGGATGGGTGGGGATGCCATGAGTTTTGAGATAGGTAGGAGCTGCACACAAAACTCGTTGAGCAGGAACTAACTGATGAGTGATTAAACTGGCACTTTCTTGCAGTTTGGAAATCCGCACAGTCAGATCGAAGCCTTCCTCAATCGGGTCAATGAAGCGATCGTTGAGTGTCAGTTGTACCTCAAGAGTAGGATATTGCACCAGGAAATCGGCTAAGGCTGGAGCTAAGTGCATTGTACCAAAAGACATCGGTGCATTGACTCGCAGTTTACCCTGCGGTTCCTCATGCATTTGCATGACCGCTCGCTCTGCTGCTTCGAGACTTGCCAAAATTTCCACACAGCGATCGTAAAATGCTAACCCAGTTGCTGTCGCACTCACCCGCCGAGTGCTGCGATGCAGCAGTTGAACGCCTAGTTCATTTTCTAAGCCAATAACGAGCTTATTAACTGCCGATCGCGAAAGCCCCATTTTTCTTGCCGCCGCAGCAAATCCACTAGAGGTGACTACTTGAGTGAAGGCACGAATACTATCAAACTTATCCATAACTCAGTTATTGTAGAAAAAATAGAGACAATGTGTTGAAAAACTAGCATATTGTCTTTTATTTAGATTCAATTCATAATAATAGTGTTCCTGCAAAAGACTTGCTCTAGTGAATTAGGAGATATTAAATATGATGATCGTGCGACCTGCTCAAGAACGTGGTGCTGCTAACTTTGGTTGGCTCGATAGTCGTCACACCTTCTCATTTGGCAACTACTACGACCCCAACTATATGGGCTTTGCCAACCTACGTGTCATAAATGAAGATAAGGTGAATCCCGCAAAAGGCTTTGCTACTCATGGTCACAGGGATATGGAAATCATTTCCTACGTCCTAGAAGGTGCGTTAGAACACAAAGACAGCATTGGTACGGGATCTGTGATTCGACCAGGAGACGTGCAGCGGATGTCTGCGGGTACAGGCATTATGCATAGCGAGTACAATCACTCGGATACTGATCCCGTCCATTTCTTGCAAATCTGGATTTTACCAGACAAAAAGGGCATCGAACCCAGTTACGAGCAGAAAACGTTTACTCAGGAAGAAAAAAGCGGAACACTACGACTAGTAGGATCTCGTGATGGTCGCGGAGGTTCAATTACAATTCATCAGGATGTCGATTTGTATGCCACTTTGTTAAAGGATGGGGAAGAAGTGAGCCACCCTTTAGCAAACGGACGTGTTGCCTGGCTGCAAGTCGTACGTGGAGCAGTGGAATTGAATCATCAATCTCTCACAGCTGGTGATGGAGCTGCGATTTCTCAAGAAGAAAACATGACTTTGCGCGGCGCTAGTAGTGATGCCGAAGTGTTGCTGTTTGACATGGCAGCATAGCGTCAAGTGTATGGATCTCTCGAACCTAGATACTCTGCCTGCTGCTTTACGAAGTGCAGCAACGTTCCAAAACCTAGTAGCCGGACAGGTGCTATTTCACGAAAGAGAGCCAGCACAGGCTATTTTCGCTGTTGCAGCCGGCAGAATTAGGCTCGTGCGTTATACGAGTGAAGGACAACTGGTAATTTTTCAGGTAGTACGCGCTGGTGAGAGCTTTTCTGAGTCGGCACTGTTTTCAGATAGCTACAATTGTAACGCCATAGCAGAAGTTCCATCGCGTGCGATCGCTTATCCCAAACAGGTCTTACTTAGCGTCCTGCAAGAGCGAGCAGATGTTGCCATCAGCTTTATGGAACGATTTGAGCGCAAAAACCAGTGGCTAAAAAGCCTCATAGAGTTGCGAAGCATTCGTTCCGCCCGCGAGCGCGTACTGCAATACTTACTTACTTTAGCTCAACCGAGTGCAACAACTTTAACCTTTGACCGACCGCTTAAGAATGTTGCCAGTGAACTTGGACTTAGCCCAGAGGTACTATATCGAACGTTAGCCCAGATGGAAAGGGAAGGTATTATTACTCGCGCTAGAGGACAGATTATACTCCGCACACCGACAACATGATTTAAATCATATACTTAACGTACCATTCGGTGTATATCCTAGATTAGGAAGATTAACAGGCAATGTATGACATTGTTGAAACATCCGATTGCACCTCGTAGCCTTTCCTCGCTGAACGCTTCAGTAGCAAGCTTGCACATGAGCGCGATATTTTTCCCACACTGTCGTTGTTTTAACTCTAGTAACCAGGGAAGGTAACCATGAACGCTCCTTATCAGTATCGTCGGCTGTCCAAAGATGATGCAGCGATGCTTCTCATAGATCATCAATCAGGACTCATTTCCCTAGTGCAGGATTATCCACCTGGTGAGTTTAAGAACAACATTCTTGCACTTGCCAATATCGCGAAGTTCTTCAATCTTCCGACTATTTTAACAACCAGCTTTGAGAACGGTCCCAATGGACCTCTCGTACCAGAGTTAAAGGAAATGTTTCCAGATACTCCGTATATTCCCCGCCCTGGACAAATCAACGCCTGGGATAATGAAGATTTTGTCAAAGCGGTTGAGAATACGGGTCGTAAACAACTGATTATTGCAGGGGTAGTCACCGATGTTTGTGTTGCCTTTGTTGCACTCTCAGCTTTAGAGGCAGGTTATGAGGTGTTCGTAGTCACTGATGCTTCTGGTACTTTCAACGAGGCAGTTCGCTACGCTGCTTGGTCGCGTATGTCGAATGCCGGAGCTCAAATGATGAACTGGTTTAGTGTAGCTTGTGAGCTTCATCGTGACTGGCGTAATGACATTGAAGGATTGGGCAATCTTCTCTCCAATCATATTCCTGCTTACAGAAACTTGATTACCAGCTACCTTGCGATCGCCAAAAAGTGATACGAATGAAAATACGGTGGTGTGTAACATCTGTTGCTTATAAGGATGTAGGCTGAAAACCCTCTCTCTCTTCAGAGGAGGGATGAAAGCCACTTTAAGGCAGGATTTATCAAGCGCCGTATCACATATCCCGGAATAGTCTTACAAACTAGTGTATTATTATGTAAGAGGAGGTGATGAAACAATGTTGAGTTTAACTTACGAGTACAAAGCAATGCCTACTTCGGAGCAAATCCAGCAAATTGAACACACTTTGACGGTGTGTCGAAAAGTCTGGAACTTTGCGCTACTTGAACGCAAGGATTGGCTTAATTCTCGTTCGTGTCCTATCAACGCTTGTTCCATCGTTTCTGAATACATTACACCTGCAAACGCCCCCTACCCTAATTACTACGAGCAAGCCAACGCTTTGACTCGCGAAGACAGCGGAATTCCCGGAACTTACAACCGTTCACTCTCAAGTACTGCAACAAGTCCTGAGAAAACTGGAAACCGCTTTTGTGGATATGAGTAGAAAGAAAATGGGTTTTCCCCGATTCAAGAACAAATACCGGATGCGGTCATTCGTGTATCCACAATTGGGGAAAGGTCAACTATTCAAAGGCAATCAAATCAAGCTGCCACAGTTGGGATGGATGGAGTATGTCAAGTCTCGCGAAATCCCCGATGGTTTCAAGGTGAAGCAAGTTCGGGTAGTTCGTAAAGCTTCGGGATATTTCTTGATGCTGACCTTAGAGTGTAATGTTAATGTTCCTGATACTGTTGCCAGTGGTCATCCTAGAGGAATTGACCTAGGCTTAGATAAATTTGCTGCGACTTCTGATGGCGAACTGGTTGAACGTCCACGTTTTTTGAGCACACTGCATCGCAAGTTGAAATTACTGCAACGCAGGCTTAAGAAAAAGCAAAAAGGGTCGAATAACCGTCACAAACTAAATCGCAAAATTGCCCGACTCCATCAACGTATTTCGGATACCCGCAAGGACTGGCATTTTAAGCTAGCTCACAAGCTTGTGATAGACGCTGGAATGATGTTTGTTGAGGATATTGATTTCCGCGTGTGGGCTAAGGGAATGTTCTGCAAACACACTCTTGATGCTGGATTTGGGCAATTCGTTGAAATCCTTAAATGGGTCTGTTGGAAGCGTGGTGTATATTTTGAAAAGGTGAGCAAGGATTACACATCGCAGGTGTGTCCACAATGCGATACTCACACTGGGAAGAAAGAATTAAAGGACAGGATACATTCTTGTCCTGCGTGCGGCTATACAACTCATAGAGATGTAGCTGCAGCACAAGTGATACGAAACAGAGGTATCAATGCGCTGGGACGCAGCGTGTTAGAAAATGCCTGTGGAGACGGTCTGACGGGGGCTGGCGACAGTCTAGTTAAGAGTCGAAAAAGCAGGAAGAATGGTGGAGAGGCACGTCTTAAGACTGCCTCGTAACATCATTTGAGAATCACCGTGGCTTTAGCCCGGTGAGTACGTCAACATTCGTGTCCTCAGGCTTAGATGTTTTCGCTTTCCCCTGCTCGCGTGCTTTTTCAAGTCAGCTTCCATGAACATCTCTGAAATTAATACTGAATATCACGTTACAGCTGTCATTACCCATTTAGTCAAACCAGGTCGTGAGGAAGGGTATGAAGAATGGATGCGAGGAATTATTCCAGTTGCCAAAACCTTTGAAGGGCACTTAGGGGTTAATGTTTTGCGACCCCAGAAGGGCATCCATTCGGAGTACATCATTATCCTTCACTTCGACCATCACCAGCATTTACAGGCTTGGTTAGATTCAGAGGTACGTCGGGAGTGGATTGAACGAGTCAAACCTCTGATCCAAGCACCGGAAGATGTACAAATTCTTACCGGTTTAGAAACCTGGTTTGTAGTGCCGAGACGCTCTCAAAAGGCTCCTCCAAAACGTTACAAGATGGCAATTCTCACATGGTTAGCAGTATTTGTAACACTATCAGTTGTGGCTCGTGTTCTTCGTCCTCTGCTTGCGCTTCTGCCAGATATGCTAGCCCAGCTGATTACGATTGGGGCGGTTGTATGGATACTCACTTACGTCTTGATGCCTCAACTCACGCGATTGTTCTACAAGTGGCTGTATCCAACGCCTTAAAGACAGTTTGATATTGGTTATGCAATCATGAGCGATTTTTCTCAAGCAAGCCGCAGGCGGTTTCTGCAACTTGTAACTGCAGCTGGAGCTTCTTCTTACCTTTTAGGAGTCAACCGGACGGCTGCTACTACCGCTGATGCGGACGTTATTCTCTTTAATGGTCGAATCGCCACTCAAGATCGTCGTCGCTCCTTTGCTAATGCAGTTGCAATTAAGGATGGTCGGTTTTTGGTTGTAGGAACGCAAGCAGAGGTGATGGCGACAAAAGGTAAGAATACCCAAGTCATTGACCTGAAAAAACGGACTGTCATTCCTGGACTCAATGACTCTCATACCCATTTGATTCGCGGTGGACTCAACTATAATCTGGAATTGCGTTGGGATGGCGTGCCTTCTCTTGCTGATGGATTGCGAATGCTGCGAGAACAAGCTAGACGCACGCCACCAGGACAATGGGTACGTGTTGTCGGCGGCTGGAACGAATTTCAGTTTGCCGAACGGCGGATGCCGACGCTGGATGAAATTAACCAAGTCGCTCCTGATACTCCAGTGTTTATCCTGCACTTGTACGATCGCGCCTTTCTCAATCGTGCAGCACTACGGGCAGTGGGGTACACCAAAAATACACCTAACCCGCTTGGTGGCGAGATCCAGCGCGATCGCAATGGCAATCCTACCGGGCTGTTGATTGCTAGACCGAACGCCATGATTCTTTACTCCACATTGGCGAAAGGACCGCAGCTGCCATACGAGTATCAGCTCAATTCCACCCGCCACTTCATGCGAGAATTGAATCGGTTGGGTATTACCAGTGTGATAGATGCGGGTGGAGGTTATCAGAATTACCCAGACGACTATCAAGTTATTAACGAGCTGCACAAACGTGGAGAGTTAACTGTTCGTATTGCCTACAACTTATTTACGCAACGCCCTAAGCAGGAGTTAGAAGATTTTCAAGGTTGGGCGCGAATGGTGCGTCCAGGTCAAGGCGACGACTTTTACCGGATGAATGGGGCAGGTGAAATGCTCGTCTTCTCTGCGGCTGATTTTGAAGACTTCCTCGAACCCCGACCTGACTTAGCACAATCATTGGAGGATGAATTATACAAAGTCGTCAAGTTATTAGCTGAAAACCGCTGGCCCTTCCGCCTCCACGCCACATACAATGAGTCAATTTCACGATTTTTACAAGTGTTTGAGAAGGTCAACAAGGAAGTGCCGTTTGATGGGCTGCACTGGATGTTTGACCATGCTGAGACAATTAGCGATCGCAACATTGAGCGAGTGAAAGCGTTAGGGGGTGGGATTGCCATTCAGCACCGCATGGCATACCAAGGAGAATACTTCGTTGATCGCTACGGAACCAAGGCAGCAGAACGCACTCCGCCGATTGCGCGGATGTTGGAAATGGAAGTCCCTGTTGGTGCGGGAACAGATGCGACGCGAGTCGCAAGTTACAATCCTTTCGTTGGTCTTTACTGGTTAGTCACCGGGAAAACTGTTGGTGGTAAATTGCTCTACCCAAAGGGCAACCGGATGGAGCGAATGGAAGCACTGCGGCTCTACACTGTTGGCAGCAGTTGGTTTTCCTCAGAAGATGGTAAAAAGGGAGCGATCGCCTCTGGACAATTGGCAGATTTAGCCGTGCTTAGCGACGATTATTTCTCGATACCCGAAGAACGGATTAAGAGTCTGGAATCTGTATTGACGATGGTAGCCGGTAAAGTGGTGTATGCTGCTAAGGAATTTAGCGCTCTCGCTCCTCCTACATTACCCGTTCTTCCAGAATGGTCGCCTATCGCTCGTTATAGCGGCTACTACTCGGCTCCTGCTCCCACTCCTGCTGCTTCTAAAGCCTTGCACATCTGCACTCTAGCTTGTAGTCACATCCATAAGGCAACGTGTCGAACTGGATCATCCACTCTAAACACCGTTGGCTCCTTGTCTAGCTTTTGGGGAGGAATGGGCTGTGACTGTTTTGCTTTCTAGTTTCACAACTCACAAATGAGTAGTTTACTCAAACCCCAGAGCTAGCTACTTGTCTAGTCACTTCTAAAAACTTTTGTAAAACAGACGATATCTTATCCGATCGCCAAACCATTGCCAATTCTACCTGTGAAGTTGATTCTACCAAAGCTTTGTAGACAACCCCGACTCGTTGAAGATTTTGCACAGATGCAGGGACTAGAGCAACTCCCAACTCTGCTGCAACCAAGCTGATAATTGTTTGCATTTGAATTGCTTCCTGTGCGACTTGAGGTTGGAAACCTACTTGTTGACACATATTCACAATTTGATCATAAAAACCTGAACCTAAATGACGTGGGAACAAAATGAAGGGATCATTGGCTAGCGTAAGCAGCGAGATTTGCGTTTCATTTGCCAAGGGATGAACCTCTGGTAGCACCGCTACAAATGACTCTTTTAAAATCGACTCAATCATCAGTTCCTGCTCATGTATGGGGGGACGGACAAAACCCAGATGAATTCGGTCTTGATGCAGCGCTTGAACCTGTTGAGTTGTCGTCATCTCATGCAAGCTTAGAAGAACCTCTGGAAACCGCCTGCGAAAAACTTTCAAAACCCCTGGAAGAATGCTGTAAGTTGCAGACCCTACAAAGCCCAACGTCAAACTACCAGTTTCACCTCGATCAGCTCGTTGGACGATTTGGATTGCTTGCTCAGCTCGTGTGAGAATCTGGCAGGCTTCCTCTAGGAATAGCTGTCCTGCTTCGGTTAATTGAACATTGCGCTTAGTGCGGTGAAAAAGTTGAACACCCAACTCTTCCTCCAGTTGGCGAATTTGCTGACTTAGTGGCGGTTGAGCAATCTGTAATCGTTGAGCTGCTCGACCAAAGTGCAATTCCTCCGCCACAGTCACAAAATAACGCAGATGTCGAAGTTCCATCTAGTCTAATACTTTTTAGATATTAGTTTAAAACAAAAATTATATTGGACATATTTAATCAGGATTTTTACTCTGGTAAGTAAGGCGCTGCACGTTTAGCGATCGCGCACAGCGTCCGCCGTAGGCGATGCTCCTCTGGAGCCGCCCCAAGGAGGCGAACGCGAGTGCGTGCCCTTTGGGCATTGGCGCAGAGCGCCCGCTTCGCGCTCGCAGCAATTTCTACATGGAGAGAGCAGTTGCAGTTGTGATTTTCACTACTTGCAATTCTTAAAGCCTTGATTGCAGCAAAGGAGGGAAGCAATGATAAGACAGCATTTAAGAATACATGGCTTGAAAGGTTTAACGGTTGCACTCCTGTCAACTACACTGACTGTCTCGTGTAGTCCAATACAAGCACAAAACGTCACCAAACCAATTCAAATCACAAGCCAAGCATCATCTCTTAACCCTCAAATTACCCGGGAAGATAATTTTGTCAATAGTGATCCCGGTATTCAAATTTTTGTCCGCAAGGTGCAATTGAATAATCCTTCAAATAATGCTCGCGTACCGGTTTTACTTATTCACGGCGGCGGACCAGGGAGTGTAACATCATTCGATATTGATGTCCCTGGATATTCAGTTGCAGCAGACATAGCAGAAGCTGGACATCCTGTCTATCTCATGAATGTGCGGGGATGGGAGCAATCCACCCGTCCCGCAGCATTGAATCAACCACCTCAGCAAAATCCGCCAGCCGTCACCTCTTTTGAAGCAGTACGAGATATTAGCGCAGTAGTAAACTGGATTCGGCAACGTGAATCAGGACGTAAGGTGGCGCTTGTTGGTTGGGCAACAGGAGGACACTGGGCGGGCATGTACACCAGCCGCAACAATGATAAAGTGAGTCAGTTGGTAATGCTTAACAGTCTTTACGGGGTGAAAGCACCGTGGGAACTCGGCAAGAGCTTCGAGAACCCAGCTCGACCAGGAGAGTTTGACAAAAGTGCAGGAGCGTATCGACTGACCACGGCTTCTGGACTGGTAGCTCAATGGAATAAAACAATTCCTGTGGCAGATAAGAATCAATGGCGTGATCCAGCAGTGGCGCAAGCTTATCAGCAAGCCGCACTAGCAACTGACCCAACAAGCAACTCTCGTCAGCCTCCCAGTTTGCGGATTCCTGGCGCATATCGATTGGAAAGTTACAACCTGGCGCGTGGTCAAAAGTATTGGTCAGCCGCCGATATTACTGTGCCTACACTCGTCATTCGAGGTGGGCGAGATTTCTGGTCAAGACCTACAGACCTTAAGGCGCTACAAGCCGAGTTAGTGAAAGCCTCAAAGCTCAAAACAGTAACGATAAAAGACGGCACACATTACTTGTTTCTTGACCGTCCTGAGCGAGGGCGCGATCGCTTCTTGCAAGAGCTCCTGTCATTCTTGTCCTAAAGAAACAGGCTTGCAGATTAGTCAAAGATACAGTGTAGCAAATCCGCTCAAATACTCCTGCGTTAATGAACTTTAGATATCACACAACTAATCGGCGATTTCCATACCACTGACTCAAATCATGCTCAATTGCTTCAAGGATTGCGATCGCCTCCGTTATTGATTTTGCATCAGCAGTTAACAGAGCAAACACTGACTCAACCCTTAGTTGATAATCCTGTGGACAGATAGCAAACGTGTTGGCAACTGCCACCGCACCCTTTTCATTCAACAAGTAATCTTCATTTAGTGCAAATAACACTTGATTGATGCACGCCACGCTGCGGAAACAGCAACCTGCTGCATAAGCAACATCACCGCGTGCAATTGCCTTTTGTGCAATTAACACTGAAAAACTAATTTCCCAGGCAAAGGTATCAATAGTTGCTTGTTTAAGCTCAACAGGATAAGGTTTTGTTTTTGCCTTTAAAGCTTCTAAAATGTTATGAGGATCGTAAAGTGGCTGACAAATAGCAACTTCACCCATATAAATAGAGGACACAAAGCCGTGAGGATGTCCTGGTTGGTATTCAATGGTGATTTGCCCAGCTAGGCAATCATCAATGACACGATTAACCTGTGCCAAATCACGATAGAGAAAATCTACAGGTACACCTTGGATCTGTAGCCAACCACCACCATTAATCCATTTTCCCCATTCACCAATTGCAGTGATGAGGTTTACGCGATGGTTGTCGTCAAGTTCAGAGGCTATGTGATTTAGAGCAATTAGATCGGGTGGATTCTCTGGCTTGTAATAGATCCCCAGATCCACATCTGACTTTTTAGTATGGTTGCCCCGTGCCCGTGAACCACCCAGTGTAATAGCTGCAATTCCCTCTATTGATTGCAAACGAGCAACAACATGGTTGATGAACTGGGGCAATTGCTGATTCATTGGAGGAATTTTGGTTCTTTTTAAGGTTCGGTGAACTACCCAACACCGACCCTTACGGGTACGGTGTGGGCTTCTGACTTCTTTGACCGTTGCCCCTTGCCCGTGTGCGGGTAGGTGGTCTTACACAGCCTCCATCAGCAGTGACGGGGTTCCCTCCGCCATCGGATAATATCCGGATGCCTTCATTCCTGATGTTCAATGCTGCGTTACCATCACGGTCATGATGAGTACGACACGATGGACAATCCCATCCACGTACATCAAGCGTTAACTTATCAACGATATGACCACAGCATGAACACGTTTTGGAACTGGGGAAAAACCTTCCAATCTCTAGAAGTTGTCCATCCTTGGCTTTCAACTTGTAGTCTAGGAAGTTGACAAACATTCCCCAACCAACATCGCATATAGATTTCGCTAGCTTCCGGTTGCGTACCATTCCCTTGACGTGAAGATTCTCCACAACAATGACTTGACTTTCGTCTACCAATTTTCTGCTTAGTTTGTGCAAAAAATCTTGGCGGGAATTTGATACGCGTTCGTGAACCTTGGCTACTAGTTTTTTATATTTCTGCCTAGAATTACTTCCTTTGACTTTACGGGCAAACTTTTTCTGTTTACGCGCTAGATTCTTCTGATGACGTTTAAGGTGTTTTGGGTTGGAATGCTTGGTAACTTGTTCGCCATCATGAACAATAGCGAAGTCCTTTAATCCCAAATCAATACCTAGCGTTTTATCACCACTTGCTTGATTGTCACTCCCTTCTGTCTGGCACACAATAGAAGCAAAATACTTGTCAGTGGGAGTCTTACTGATAGTAACCGTTTTGATTTTCCCTTCAATTGATCTATGAAAGACTGCTTTGACTACACCAATTTTAGGAATATCCAGACAATCACCTACAACCTTAACGTTTTGGGGGTATTGAATCGATTGCTTATGATGTTTTGATTTGAACCTTGGAAACTTAGAACGACCCTCAAAAAAGTTAGTATAAGCCTTGTTGAGATTAATTGCTACGCATTGTAAAACAGCAGAATAACAATCCTCTTTCAACCAAAGATTCTCTACTTTTAATTGAGGTAAATAAGCTTTGTAGACACCTAACTTCAGAGACTTTCCAGTTTGTTCGTAGTGCTGAATGCAAGCATTTAAGGCATAGTTCCAATACCATCTTGCACAGCCAAACGACTTGGCTAGGGCTATTTCTTGTTGGGCTGTTGGGTATAGTCTGACCTTGATTGCTTTCAACACTTCTCATCACCTCCTTTATACATCTATGCTAGCATTGTGAGGATATATTGAGGAGATTTTATGAAAGATGATTATTTAAGAATCCGGATGAGTAAACGTAGGATGGATAAACTTCGTTTATATGCAACGATGAAGGATACAACCATGACTCACGTTATTGAAGACCTCATTGACTCGTTAAAAATCCCGGAGATAGGTAATCAGGGCGCTGTCCCCCCGAACGCGTTAACCGATGGTCAACAATTGTCGGGGGACGCGCCCTGATTACCCCAAAATTCATCCCAGCACCAACACGCACGTGTATGGTGTGGGGCTTCTTTTGGTTCAAGCTAAATTTCCCTCCCGTTGTTCAATGCTTGTACCGCCAGCAAAGCTAATGCTGCCGTACCAGCAACTGCACCCCACTTGAACTGCGGATTCTTATCCAGCCAGTCGGAAATGCTTGGTATCACCATGTGGCTAAAGTCTCCCTCAACTCTAGTATCAGTTGGGACTGGCTCGTAAAAATTGTTGCGTTCATCTTCAGACTTTGGCTCAGTGGTGCGCTGGAGCCGGAAGCCGATCAGTAGCAACAAGGAATCCACCAGTTCGGGTGAGAGCCGCTGCAGTGCATCTAGCGCCCTAGCCGCATCCCCAACAAAGAAGTCACGAGTTGGATGTTCAGCAACGTAGACGATCGCATCAGCCACTAGCTTAGGGTCATAGTAGGGCGGTATCCCTGCCGGCTTCACGCCTAACTTGGTGCGAGCATTGTTCCAAAAGGGTGTGTTGACGACCGCTGGCTTCACACTCGTCACGCTGATGGGTATTTTTTCATGTTGCAACTCGACACGCAGGGCTTCCACAAAGCCTTCTATGCCGTGCTTTGCTGCGGAGTAAGCACTTTGGTATGGGAGACTTCGTCTGCCCTCGATTGAAGATATGTGGATCAGCGCCCCTCGCCCCTCACGCTTGAGATGGGGTAGCGCCGCCATGGCACCGTGTACCTGCCCCATCAAGTTAATATTAACGACGCGCTGAAACTCTTCTGGTGTGGTGTTGTCGAACGTGGCAAAGACGGCGATCGCCGGGCAATGCACCCACGTATCGAGTCGCCCGTACACTTCGACGGTACGGTCAGCGATCGCCTTGACCTGATCAAATACCTCTACATCGGCGACGATCGCAGTTGCTTCACCACCAAACGCTCGAATCTCGTCCACCAAGGAATTTAACTTCGGCTCACTGCGACTAGAGACAACCACCTTTGCCCCACGCCGTGCAAACTGGAGCGCTGTCTCACGCCCGATGCCACTCGAAGCTCCTACGACTGAAACAACCTGCTGATTTATTGGCTTTAGCTGCATTGATGCTACTGCTCCTTAAAGTTCTTACTAAAAATCAACGCCCGCCAAAAACTGGCTCAACGCCTCGGTAAACTGTTCGGGACGCTCAATATGAGGTATGTGACCGCAGTCCGGTATCAAGGCGAGTTGTCCTTTCTGTAGGCGGCTAACCGCATCTTGAGCTTGTTCTTTTGGGAAAATCAAGTCTTCAGTACCCCAGACAACAAGAGTTGGCATCTGCAACTGCCCTAAAGAGTCAAGCAACACCTGGCGCTGTCCAAACACATTGAGCTGGTCACGCAGCGAGGACAGGGTGGCTTCAAGAAAGTTGGGAAGAAGCGACATACGCTCCTGCTCTGCTATCCACTCTTCGGGAACGAGTGAGGGATGAGCAAAAAACAGCGATGCCCGTGCCCAAGCTCGCAGCTTGTTGCTAGGAGGCACTTTGCACATGGTAATTGCAGCGTCTCCATACAACGGCACGGTCAAAAGGGACAGGATAGGGTTGACCACCTGACCCAACCCCGAACTGTCTACCAGCACCAAGGCGGCAACTTTTTCTGAATGTGACAGTGCAAAGCGCAGGGCAACCAGACCACCTAGCGAGTTGCCGACCAGTATCGCCCGCTCAATTCCTAGAGCGTCGAGAAAATCACCCACGAACTGCTTTAGAAATTCCACCGAGTATTCGCGGTTGGGTTTAGCAGCATCGCCGAAACCTGGAAAGTCCAATGCGTAGACTCGATGACGATTAGCCAGCGTGGGAATCACCCAAGACCAATCAAGAGCGCTGTCAGCATCTCCATGTAGCAATACCAACGGTGGGTCATAGTCACCCGCCGTAAAGTAGCGAGTGGTTAAACCGTTTACATTTATTCGCCGCTCTTCAACCGCTGTTTTCACACTTTGCTCCATCATGTTTAAAGCATCAGCCATTGCCGTTACAAATCCCTCAAGTGTGATGGGCACCATTGACTCGAAGAACTTCACCAGTGACGTAGCTGCTGGCTATGGGCGACAGCAGGAAGGCCACTGCCCAGGCAACTTCCTCAGGCTTGCCGAAGCGACGGAAAGGAATTTCAGACAGAATACGCTCTTTGACTTTGTCTGGAACCGACTTGACCATATCAGTCTCAATAAATCCCGGTGCCACAGCGTTAGCTCGCACACCGTAGCGAGCCGCCTCTAAAGCTAGGGACTTTGTTAAACCAATCACAGCAGCTTTGGATGCCGCGTAGTTGGTTTGACCGATGTTTCCCCGCTCACCCGAGATTGAGGTGATACACACAACCGAACCTTCCCGACGCTCGTACATCTTGGGGATAACGGGCATCAGCGTGTTGTATACTCCCTTCAAATTTGTATCTATTACCGCATCCCAGTCATCTGTCTTAAGTTTGGGAAAAAAGTTATCTCGGGTAATTCCAGCGTTAGCCACAATCCCGTAAATTGGTCCTAGTTTCTGTTCAACCTGTTCTGCGGCTTTTTCCATTGCTGCGGAGTTGGTCACATCGGCTTGAATTGCCAAAGCTTTATTCTGACCATTGCTATCGCTGCGGTATGTGTAAGCAACCTTGGTTCCCAACTCCTCTAGGAGACTGACTATTGCCGCTCCTATCCCTCTATTACCGCCAGTTACCAAAATGACTTTATCTTCCAGTCCCAAAGAGACCATGAATCACTTCCACTGTTATATATAGCGGTTTGCAATTGGGTAAGGTACACAAAGAAATAATGAACCACAGATGGACAATAAATAAAAGTTTTTCCTCTGTCTTCCCACGCCACTTCTCAAGGGCGGGGGGAACCCCCCTATGCCTACGGCACGCCAAGGGCGTTCGCGTAAGTCCTGCGGACAGGCTGTGCCAACGCAAAGCGTGTCCCTTTGGGACTCAGCGTCTCTGAAAGAGATACGCAGTCCCCTAGGTTGGGAAACCCGCCTGCTTTCTCTGTCTCACCGCACTCTTTGTGGCTCCGCTCTTGTAGGGGGGAATGAGGGGGGTGGACACAGATAAATTTGTAGTTCATTCAAGTGAGAAGCGTTATAAAACCTGCTCAAGTACAGCAAAATGCTAACTGTTATTGCAAAGAAGCTGTCATTTCTTGCTGAATTTTGCTCTTGGCAGCTTTGAATTCAGTCGCCATTTGCTCTTTCTGCTCGTTGCTGCAATTTTTGTCGATCGCCGGGAACATCGTAAATTCTTCTTGGCGAATGTGGTCGCCAAGCACATCCATCAGGTGTTTAATTTTTGATCTGAACTCGTCGGCTGAAGCGGGATTAATAGACTTAATTTCATCTAACATCTGCTTCATTTGAGCCTGCTCATCGTACAGTTCTTGAGTGTTGTCATTGCCGTAGAACGAGCGAACTTTCGGATAGACAACTTCTTCTTCAGCTTGAGCGTGTGCTAATAAATCTTTGTAGAGCTGCCCGAAATACTCTTGAAGCTTTTGAGGATCTTTAGTAGCTCCGATTTCGGTGAAAATTGTATTCACCTTTTCGTGATCTAGGCGGATGAGGGTCTGGATGTTCATATCTTGCTTGTCAGTGTTTTGGGTAATCACACTGCCAGCTATACCGGATAATGCAGCGATCGCATCTTGCACCCGTCCCCAGATTCCCTGATCGGCATCAAGACCCGTCATTTCGCGGACACCGACCTGTTCGAGCATCCCCTTGAGCTGTTCTTGGTGAGCGCGACCCTCAAAGTTGACCGTATTTAAAGGCGCAATTGCCACTTCAATGTCTGCCCCTACTTTCTGAGCAGCTTTGTGGATCATGACTCCACTCATAGCTTGACCATGCTTCATAAGTTCATGATGCATGAGTTTCTGATAAAACGTAAACTCATTGCCTGACATCATCTGCTCAAACTGCGGAATAAAGATCTTGGTTGCAGCGCTAGGTTCAGCTTGAATGCCGTATTGAACGATGACAGTGTCTATGATGCCTATGTTCTTCCGGTCATCCTCAAGCATATTTTGGAGACGCTCTCGAACATCTTCATAAGGGCAGGCATCTATGAGTTTTTGGTCGTTCGAGATAATTAAATTTTGAAAGGCTTT
Source organism: Kalymmatonema gypsitolerans NIES-4073 (assembly GCF_002368435.1). Taxonomy (GTDB): domain Bacteria; phylum Cyanobacteriota; class Cyanobacteriia; order Cyanobacteriales; family Nostocaceae; genus Kalymmatonema; species Kalymmatonema gypsitolerans. The sequence continues at coordinate 982,348 of NZ_AP018268.1, read as the reverse complement.
CAGGTCTGCCAATCTTTCGCCAATAGCAAGCCGCTTCGTATCCTCTAGCGTTGTAACCACGTTTAGTTCTCCTCTCTGAAAATAATCTGATTAATCCCCTTTCACCGCAGAGGTAATGTAGCTCAACACGAGTTTCCCAAACGTTACTCACGTCTGGCTTTGAGAACCTGATCGAACACAATTACCTGAGTGATAGAAATGGGTTATGTATTCAAGCGACAAAAACCTTGAATACCTTGATTTTGCAGGTGATCCAGTTTGAGTCCACCTAACCTGGGTTAGATGTTTCGGTTTAGCCCACAAAAAGCTGAGTCGGATGACTGAATTAAGAATCCCACAGCTTTTACGAATAGGACTTACGCAATCGCCCGCTTTCTCTCTCAAGACTGAGAACTGGCTAATACTCTTCCTAATCCCCAATCCCCAATCCCCAATCCCCAATCCCCAATCCCCAATCCCCAATCCCCAATCCCTTTTACAGTCGCTCCAGTGCAAACGCCGTACCGCCACCAGTGCCATGACAAACCGCTGCCAGCCCTAACTGCCCATTCCTGTGCTGCAAAGCGTTGAGCAGTGTGACGATGATTCGCGCTCCCGAAGCCCCGATGGGATGCCCTAGTGCGATCGCCCCCCCAAAGATATTTAGTTTCTCGTAGGGAACGCCCAGCACTCGATTGAACAGCACATTACTCAAAGCAAAAGCTTCGTTGTTCTCGAACAAGTCAAAATCGTAGATTCTCATCTTCAGCTTGTCTAAAAGCTTATTCACTGCGAGTATGGGAACTTCAGGGAAGCGCCAAGCTTCCCCACCGACCCACGATCCGCCAATCACCCGTGCTAGAGGTACCAGTTTGTAGCGTTCTACTGCACTTTTGCTTGCCAAGACAAGAGCTGCTGCTCCGTCCGAAATCTGACTGCTGTTGCCCGCAGTGAACACCCCATCCTCTGTGAAAGCAGGCTTGAGTCGGGTCAGGCTTTCCAAAGTGGTTTCGGGGCGGATTCCTTCATCTTTTTCCACCAATTCCAAACCTTTCTTCCCTTTAACCTCAATCGGTACAATCTCCTTCTGAAAGTAGCCTTGTTCCGTGGCGAGTGTTGCCCGCTGCTGTGAATAGAGAGCGACTTGATCCAAGTCAGCCCGCGTTACCTGGTAAGCTGCTGCCAGCCGTTCAGCTTGCTCTCCCATCGCTTCAGCGGTCGTGGGATCGGTAAGACCGTCGTAAAGTAAAATATCTGTGAGTTGCTCTGGGGAACCTAGCAGGAATTTGTACCCCCATCTGGCTCGGTGTGATAGGAAAAATCCGGTTTGAGACATAGATTCCATTCCGCCAGCAAGTACGATGTCGGCTTCACCAGCGCGGATAGCAGTGGCGGCGTTCATCACGCTCATCATTCCCGAGGAACACACCATGTCCACTGCATACCCGTTCACCGTTTCTGGAATTCCAGCTTTGAAAGCCGCTTGACGGGGCAATGACTGTCCGTGACCGGCTCTCAGGACATTGCCAAAGATGTAAAGGTCTAATGCTTCCCCGGATATTCCTGCCCGTTCCAACGCAGCCCGCATGGCGATCGCACCTAAATCCACCGGAGAAAAACCCGCAAGCACACCTCCAAACCGACCGAGTGGCGTGCGTACTGCTGAGACAATATAAGCTTCTTCCATACTGGTTACCATTTTTACAATTTCACGTCCTTAAGCGCTACCAACTTCAAGCGGAATGCTTATGGAAGCAAATTCCATTAGTTTATGAAAGGTGGATTTGAGGTTCATTAGTCTTTGCCTAACATAGCTATTTTTTGCACATTTAATGCTTAATCTTCATAGGTTCAACGCTTTTTTTAAAAATGATATCTCCCATGAATTATAAAAAATATTTCTTTATATATCAACCATAAAAGCTAGTTAGGAATTATTATTTAAAAAAGTCCAAAACAAGACACTCAGTATTCTATAAAAAAGTAAAAGGAGCAACAACAATGGATTTGTTCAATAATTTTGAGCAGTACTTAAGACAGTTAAGCGAAATGCAAAGAGGGCTTTTCAATAGCTGGACATCTATGATGCCGAATATGGAGAGCTTCACCACACCAAACTTCCGTAACAATTTCGAGAATACCCTGAAATTCCAGGAAAGCCTGGTGACAAGTTCTCTAGAATTGCAGGCTCTGTTAGCTCGTATGTCAATCGAAACCCAGAAGCAATTTTGGGAGGGTTATTTTAATATGTTACGGAAAGTATGAATAAAAAAGCTGAGTGAGCACTAGACTGGCATTCGGTTCACATCATATATAGTGGAGTGGTTTCTGTTTTTTTAGAGTGTGTTTGTCAAGGAATTATGAAATAGTTTCTCTGACAAACATACTCTCAGTATTAATAAAGCCCCCAATAAATTATTGGGGGGGGGGAGTGTTTTTCGTGTGAAACGGTTATTTTAGGGGAAACTTTTTCTATTCTTTCTTTTCATTAAGAGTTCTACTTCGCTAACAAAGCCATTGACTAAAATTTAACCCTGCTACTTTGTCTAATCGTCTATCTAGAGAAGGGGCATAATGTTAAGCACTCTTGTATGCATGAATACAAAAGCTAAGAAATCCCTGCTGGATTTTGGGCAATTTTGTCCTAATTCCAAAACTGACAGAAAACCCAAGTAGAGATTATTAACAGACAACTAGCGAGCGTAAACTGCACCATTGCTCCATTAGAATGATGCAAAGAGGGTTTTGCAATCTACTCCTCCCCGCGCTGAGCCACAATGAATTTTAGTCAATTGCTTGTTGATAAAATAGACACAATCACAAAAAACTGGGTTGAAGCAGTTCGCTTTGATAGGCAGATTTCGAGTGCCAATGATTTACCAGGCTCAGCTATACGGGATCATCTTCCCGATGTTCTCATGGCGATGGCAACCGTGCTTTCCCAATCCCAGGACAGCGATATTCAGTCGATAGTGCAAAACAGTTTGGAACATGGCGTATTGAGGGCTGCACAAGGTTTCACTCCAATAGAAATTGCGCGGGAGTATCGTCTACTGCGCCAGATGATCTTTTCTACTTTAGAGGCAGATTTACTAGAGGGTACGGTTCGGGAAGTCATGCGAGCTTATAGTGTGATTGACGCGACGATTGACGAAGCCATTACCCAGTGCTTCAAAAGCTATGTGGACGAGCGATTGCGGGAAATACAGCAGCTACAAAGTCAGGCTGAGCTAACCAATCAGGAACTGACTCGCTTGCTAAAAGCGAATCAGGAGAATGTCTCTCAACTTGCCCACGAACTGAAAAACCCTCTGAATTCGATTATTGGCTACTCGGAGCTGATTTTGCGCTCCTCACGCAAAAACCCTGAAGTTCAGGGTACGGTTCCCCATTTGGAACACATTGAGCGAGTGGTACGCAATGGCAGACAGTTACTCCGCCTGATCAACGATACATTGGAAATCTCTCGGTATGAGGCAGGGAAGATGAAACTGAACCCAGAGCCAATAGATGTGCGATCGCTAATCGACGATGTGTTTCAAATGTTGCACCCTTTGGCTGCTGTGAAAGAGCTACAAATGGTGGTTGATTGCGAACGTGCCCCCGAAAAAGTGCTCACAGACCCTTTGCGATTGCAGCAAATTGTCACTAACCTTGTGAGCAATGCGATTCGCTACACAGAGTCAGGTAGCGTCAAATTAACGTGCCAGATACTATCCGATAATCAGTGGTCTATTGCAGTCAGTGACACAGGAGTCGGGATTACACCAGAAGACCAATTGCGTGTCTTTGACCCCTTCTTTCGAGCTGACAATAGCGGCACTCCCGTACCCGATAGTACTGGCTTAGGGCTGGCAATTGTCTCGCAGCTAGTAAAACTCATGCAAGGCAAAATAGAGCTGGTATCGCTGTTTGGAGTTGGCTCCACCTTCACTGTCATCTTGCCCCTACAAGTCAAAACACCCGCGTCACATTCAAGTACCTGAAGAATTATGAAGGAGAATTCATGGTCTCTTTCAATCGCAAAAATGCTTTAATTCTTGCCATTAATTCATCAAAATCAATCGGCTTACGGATGAAGTCATTAGCTCCTAACTCTAATCCTTGGGGAATATCAGCCTCTGCATAAGCCGTGATCAGAAGAATAGGAATAAAAGGGAGTTTTTTATTTTCCCGAATACGCCGAGTGACTTCATAGCCACTCATTCCTGGCATCATGGCATCGAGCAACACGAGATCGGGTGGCGATGCTTCTATCTTGGCTAACGCTAATTTGCCATTATTGGCAACATCAACCTCATACCCTTCTTCCATCAAAATTGCCTCTAGTAGAGACAAATTATCTTGTGTATCATCCACAACCAGGATGCGTTTAGCTTGAGGTTTAGCTTGAGGTTTAGCTTGAGAAGAAAACATAAAATCAAGTCTCCATTTAGGTAAAGAGGCTTATATCAATATCAACTTTATTCTATTTTTGTTGATTTAGTTGTGATTGTAAGTTAGCTATCAGTTCTTGCAATGATTTGATTTGTTCTGACTGTTGTTTAACTAACTCTGATTGTTGTTTGAGTAATTGCTTGAGTGACTCTATTTCACTTGGTTGATTAGTTATTTCTTTTTTTTCTTCTATACCGTAACTAGGTACTATTTTTAAATCTAGCTGACGGTAGTGTGTTTTACTTACTTCCTCAGAATGTTCACACCAGGCATTAACTACATGAGGCGGTATACCTATATCATTAATTTGATGATTAATGAATGTGTGCCGTGTATTATATGGAGGTAGATATTTAGATATTTTACCTTGTTCTATTAGTGTTGGAATTATTCCCTTTATTTGTTTTTTTTCATTACCAATCCATACTAAAAATAATGTTTCTATATTAACAGGATTACCTGTTTTCGTTGTAAAAACTACCTCATTAGGCTTACCCTCAGGTATTGATTTAAGTAAATTCCATAACTCAGCATTTTTAGGCATAGGAAATATACGTTCGGTTTCATTTTTTGTTGGTTTAAATCTTTTTATTCTTGAATTGTAAGCTCTACGAATAATTAAGCATTGTTCATTCCATTTAATATCACACCACCACAATCCACCAACTTCACTAGTTCTGCATCCTGTTAAAAATTTAAATTTTAAAACAGAATACCAATGATTAATTCTCGGAGTGTTTTTTACATAATTCATAATGTTTTCCGCTTCATACCAAGTAAAAGCCCTACTTTTGTCTAAAATATCATTGTCAATTTCTTTATTATGAAAATCTTTTTTCTTAGATTTAATATTTATTTCATCTGCTAAACCATCAAAAGAATTATAGTGAATTAAATTTTGTTTAATACATAATTGATATGCATTAGATAAATGTGACAATATTCTTTTGGTTATTTCTGATGCATAATTTTCTAGTAACCAATTCTGAATTTTTAAAGCATCTTCCCCTACAGCTTTCATTGCTTTTTTAATTGGGTTCAAAAAATCTTTGCGAAACCGTAATTGATATGTTGTTTCTTGAACTTTATTTTTTTTATACTCACAATATATATCCCACACTTCTAGAATACTTAACTCAGGCTTAGGTGGTAGTTGGTCTGACGCTGTAGCTATACCACCTTTAACTATACGTAAGTTAGCTTTAATGCCATGTTCATGTAGAATCTCTTGAAACCTGACTTCATTGAAGTTCCCGTGACCGTCGTTAAGCTTACCTTGCTCTAACTCTAGTTGTAGGTGTCGGACTACCAGGTTAGCTTTAACGTGTCCGTCTGGTGTGTCTGGTAGGCTTAGTCCTTTACGTACCTGTTTGCCTCCAAAGTACTGTCTAGGAAAGTTAGCCTTGAGTCTGCCTTGTTCGGCTTGGATACCGATGGAACCTTTAGAACTCTTGTCAGATGGTGTTTTAGCGTAGGTCATGCTTAATGCTCAAATAATGCTCAAAGTGGATAAAAGAGTTATCATATAACTCTCAAAATAAGCATTATAACCTTTTTAGCCAATCAGTAATGGTTGGGGGAAGGTTCTGCTGAACCTTACTGCTCACGTATATCCCAACATGTCCGACAGGAAAAGAGCAAACTGTGTAGTCCTGGCTTCCGATGTACTTCTCAAGAGCCAAGGAAGATGCAGGGGGAACCAGATGATCCTGCTCGGCGTAAATGTTTAAAACCGGGATGCGGATATTCCCCAAATCTACTCGCTTCCCTCCAATCTCGATTTCACCTTTGATGAGTTTGTTTTCCTTGTAGAAGTCCTTGATGAACTGTCGGAATGTCTCCCCAGCTTGATCGGGACTGTCGAAAATCCATTTTTCCATCCGCAGAAAGTTGACAAGTTTCTCTTCATTGTCAACTATCTCTAGAAGGTCAATATACTTCTTGATTCCTAACTGAAAGGGCTTGAGCATTATGAAGGTGAAGTTTAGGAAGTCGCCGGGGATATTGCCCAAAGTATCTACCATGAGATCAACGTCCATAGCCTCTGACCCCAGAGTGGATCTACCCCAAACATTGAAGAGTCCCTGATTGATGTGGAAATCAACCGGAGTGACCATAGTAATTAGGTTTTTCACCTTATTTGGGTAAAGGGAACTGTAGCAAAGGCTAAAGGTTCCCCCCTGACAAATTCCTAACAAGTTGATTTGCTCCAAGTTGTGGCACTTGCATACCACATCCACACAATTATTGATATAACCATTGATATAGTCATCAAGAGTGAGCCAGCGATCGCCTCGGGTGGGATAGCCCCAGTCAATCAGGTAGATATCCAAACCCAGTTTGAGCAAATTGGCAACGAGCGATCGCCCCTCCTGTAAATCGACCATGTAGGGACGGTTGACTAAGGCGTAAACGATGAGGATGGGGATGTGACCAGACGTGTTTCGCGTCTGGTCAGGAGGCGTGAAACGGTAGAGCACCACTTTATCCTCCCGGTAGACCTCCTCGGTGGGTGTCACCCCAATCTGAATGTCCTCTTCCCGCAGGCGGCTTGAGATATCAATGCCCTTAACCAGTTTTTGGAATAGCTTAGTAAATTCCTGCATCGCCTGCTTACACTACCTCGTTGTTTAGGCATTCTCCCAAGGTTTTTTTAAGGTTTTTCACTTCCTTTCGCAACTCGTAGAGGCTGCGGTAAACCTCGTCTAATTCGCTGCGAGTCGGCAAGTCATTCATCTTGAGAAATACTTCCATCAGTTCTTGCTGGTGTAGCCGCCAGGTTATGGCTGCATTCATGAATTTTCCCTGGGTCTCAAGGGCATCCTCTGATTGGAACCGCTGTGCGAATACTTGGTCAAATATACTACTCCAAACTTGCAGAAACTGCCGTAAGTTCTCAACCGTTTCACCCTTGTTTTGGGAAGAAACCAACTCCCGCATCAGTTCCTCAAATGCCCTCACCCAGATATCAAGCAGCACTAACAGATAGTCAAAGCTCGCCTTACTGAAGTTTATCCAAGCATCAAAGGTCTGAAGCAGTTTGTTAAACTCACCGGTGTACTGCCCTTGTGCAATCATCAGGGTTTACTCCACAGAAATGCCATTCTTCTAGAGATAACAAATTTTCAAGCAAATAAAGGTTGTGTTGCAAAAACTTGTTGAGGGCATCAAAATCTGGTTGTGCGTTAAGTTTTATACAGCTACTCCAAAAATTTGGGCAATAAATTTGACTTGCCCCTCGATATTTCCTTTCTGCTCCCTCTTCTCACATCTTGCACCAAGAAAAATTGATGGTACTTCGTCACTCAGTATGAAACCAAAAGTCCTTTATATAGCGAGAAAAGCCAAGAAAAATAATGTAGCTTTATCGCACATATTTTTGGTTTGTACGGGCTTATACGGTTAGGTGCAAGATGTGAGTCTTCGGAGTTCGGCGAAGGAGTTCGGCGAAGGAGTTCGGCGAGGCTCACTCGAGCGTTCGACTGAGCGCGGTTCGGCTGAGCTCACAGTCGTTGCCTCACGCCGAAGTCCGCTGACGCTCACGGCGTCAGCCTGCTCCCCTGCTGCATAAATGGTAATCTTTGGGCGGGAAAAGAGTAATTCTTTGCTCACCATCCCCAAGAACCGGGAATACCTTTGAAAGGTCCAACGACATCGCTGGTTATCCAACCACCGTAGAAATTTCCTGGTTGCGGCTGCACCTTTTCTCCGTTGACGTAGCAAGCATCCATGACGTGAGCGTAAAAAGCGACATAGTCTTTAATTGATGCAAACGCTGGTGTGGGTTCAGGATAAAACCATGCAGCATTCTGAACTTCTTTGTCACCAACCCGGATTGTGTAGTAATTAGCACCTCCCTTCCACTCACAAAAGCTAGATTGCGGTGTGAGCAAGAAATATTCTATTTTGATATCCTCAGGCGGGATGTAGTAATTAGGTGGGTGGCTGGTTTCTAAAACCCGCTTGGCACTGTGAGTATCTGCAATAGTGACACCATTAAAGATGATTTGGATATGTTTGTCGGTATCTTCAAGGCGAGGCGGACGGGGATAGTCCCACACAGATTCTTGTCCGGGACCAGGTTCAATGCGTTGGGGTTTAAACATTTTGGATTTTATAAATTAGATTTAGAACCACAGATGGACACAGATTAACACAGATGGTTTCTCTGTGTGCATCTCTTGTTAATCTGTGGTTTCATTTTTTCATCAAATTGACTTTGATAAAAAGCTTATTATTCACATTGTCATGAGAATTGGTAAATTCCATAAAAATGGTGCATTATACTGCGTTAACGCACCCTACTACAAGTCATTTGAAATTGCTTAACGCACCTCTTTAAGACTTTCAACTTGCTTGGTAAACAACTCAGTAAATAAACTCAAGACGGTTCGTTCTTCGCGCACTTTGATATTGGCGGTAATAGACATACCCGATTGCAAGGACAATTGTCTACCATGAGCATTGAGAGATTGTTGTGCTAAACGGATTTTTACGGGGAAACGATAATATTGGTGTGTTTGGTCGGGTGGTAATGCATCTGAACCAACCGAAATGACTTCTCCCTTAATATCACCAAACTCGCTGTAAGAGAATGAATCAACTCTAACATCAACTTTCATTCCTTCCTTGACGAAACCAATATCCTTGTTCGTGATGAAAGCTTCGGCAATAAAGCTATCGTTTGGTACGATGGTGAGAAGTTTTTGGCTGTTTTGTGCCACAAAACCAGGATTTTTAGCTTGCAAATCAAAAACAACCCCAGATACAGGAGCGCGAAGTTCTTGATATTTAATGTTTGTTTGCGCTTGTAAGATTTTGCTGGTCACGTCAGCCAATTGCTTTTCATTCTCAAGGACAATTCTAGAGAATTGGCTGTCGATTTCGGCTATACGCTGTTTGTTATTGGCTATCTTTTCCTGCACATTTTTGCTAGAAACAGCTACCGTATTTTTCGTCTCTTGTTGTCCCTGTTCAATTTCATACTTGAGACGTTGTTGTTCCTCAACAAATTGTGCTACTTGTGCTTTGATATTCTGCACTTGTTTTTGTTGCTGGAGGAACTGAAGCTGAGCGATCGCCCCTTCTTCTGCTAAGAGTTTCATTTTACTTAAAATTTGCTGCTCAATCGCTAAAGTTCCTTTAGCATCATCGAGTTGAACTTGGTTTTGAGCCAGTTTCTGCTTGCTCTGTTCGACTTTTAAACGCGCTGCAGCAGAGCGAGTATCTAATTCCCTTTTAGCTGTTTCTAGACGTTCTTGTTCGTCACTATCCAAGCCTGCGACAGCACCAGTGTTTTTAAATTCTTTACGCAATAATTCATTTTCTGAAACTAATGCGGCTCGATTTTTCAGCAGAAAAGCCGCTTCTCTGGGCAAGTTACCTCGCATAAATTCTACTTCAGCCGCTACTCCAGAACCAATCTCCATTAAACGGCGGTAAAGCTGGTTTTCTTGCATTAATGAAGCACGAACTTTTTTGAGAGAATTTAATTCACCATTAGTTGTGACGGAATCAAAAACGACTAGTAAATCTCCCGGATTGACTTTTTGCCCATCTTTAACATAAACTCCTTTCACCACTCCATTAACCGGAGCTTGAATGTCTTTCACTGTTCCTTCCGGCTTCAATTGACCCTGTGATGCAGGAACGACTTGCTCAATTTTTGCAAAGTATGCCCAACCAATCCCAAAACAAGCTAACACCATCAATGTCACCATAATAGTGCGTGACCAAAATGGAGATTGGCGTAGTACAACGGATTGCTCTAATGGCTCAAAGTTGTACCGCTTGAAATCTGTTTCAGATGCTCTACGAGGCTTGGAGTCAGCAGTAAGCACTCTTGAATCCGAAGGCTTTCTATTTTGAGAGGTTCCATTACGGTTCTTACCGTTGAGGTGATTTTCATTAAGTTGAGTCATGATATTTACCTGGAGATTAAGATAGAGAGGATGAAAATGAGGAATTATAAATTAATGAATTATGAATTATAAATTTAGTGTGTTTTCCACTTTCATAATTCATAATTTTTTTACTGCTTGACTTCTTGTTGATTGTAGAGGTAGAAATAATGACCTCTCAAAGCCATCAAATCATCATGGTTTCCTTGTTCGATAACCTTACCACCATCCATCACAACAATAATGTCTGCATTTTTGATGGTGTTGAGACGGTGAGTAATAAAGAATACTGTGCTACCCTTGAATTCATCTGCTAAATTTAGACAAACTTGTCGCTCTGTAGGGTAATCCAAAGCGCTTGTTGCTTCGTCTAAAACTAATAATTGTGGTCTTTGTAAGACAGAACGAGCGATCGCTATTCTTTGTCTTTGTCCACCAGAAAGTCCAGCACCCCTTTCGCCGACTCGCGTATTATAACCGTTGGGCAAGTTCATTATGAATTCATGCGCTGCTGCAACTTTTGCGGCTTCAATAATTTCCTCGGTTGATGCTTCGGGATTCGTCAGAGCAATATTTTCCTGAATCGTTCCATCAAACAACAGCGTCTCTTGAGGAACGACACCAACCTGTCGCCGCAAAGAATAAAGTTCTACCTTGGAAACGTCGTAACCATCAATGAAAATTCTGCCAGCTTCTGGTTCGTAAAGTCTCAGCAGCAATTTCATCATTGTGCTTTTACCCGAACCACTTTGTCCGACTATTCCTACAAAATTGCCTGCAGGAATCTCGAGATTGACATTGCAAAGTTGCAATGGACCACTGCTTGCAAACCTGAAGGAAATATTGTCATATTTCACTGCTCCTACAACAGGAGGTAAGGTAATATTGCCACGGTCTTTCTCGGCTTCCTGAGGTGTATCGACAATATCGCTTAAACGCTCTAAAGATAAAGCAGTTTCTTGGAAGTTTTGCCACAGTTGAGCTAATCGCAATATAGGGCTGGTAACATACCCTGAAATAATCCTAAAAGCAATTAATTCCCCTAGAGTCAAGTCTCCTTCCAGCACCAAATATGCTCCTACCCACAAAACAAGCAAACTGCTAAGTTTGTTGAGAAAGCTACTTGTAGAATTGGCGAGGGTGGAGGTAACTACAGTTTTAAAGCCAGCGCCTACATAACGAGCATAACGCTCTTGCCAGGAAAAACGCGCTCGCAACTCGATATTTTGCGCTTTCACTGTTTGAATTCCTGACATCACCTCAACCAAATAAGATTGAGTGTCGGCGTTGCGTTCAGCTTTGCTTCGTAGTTGTCTGCTCACCGTAGGAGAGGCAATCAAAGTAATGGCAATAAATATTGGAATTGTTCCCAAACCAACCAAGGTTAACTGCCAGCTATAAATTAGCATCACGATGATATAAACCACCGAGAAAAGCGCATCTAATCCTACTGTTAAAGCAGTCCCGGTGAGAAACTGGCGAATATTCTCTAATTCGTTGATGCGAGTAGAAAGTTCCCCTACCGGTCGGCGTTCAAAATAGCGCAACGGTAGACGCAGCATATGGTCGATAATTTCCGACCCCAAACCCATATCGATGCGGTTCGTGGTGTCTACAAATAAGTAAGTCCGCAAAGTGCTAAGCACGGCTTCAAACAGACCTACTACTAATAGCAAAACACCCAAAACGTGCAGGGTACTGATACTGTTTTGAGCGATGACTTTATCAATAATCATCTGAATAACCAGCGGGTTTGCCAGCGCTGCCAACTGCACGAAGAAGGAAGCAACAAAGACTTCTATAAGGACTCGGCGATGACGCGACAAATAAGGCACAAACCACTGTACACCGAAGCGTTGGCGGGGTGTTGCTGGCGTGGAGGAAAGGAGCAATACCCTCATCTGGGGGAGATCATTGCTTTCCTCAACTTCCAACTGGGCGATGAAATCAGCGGGTTTGAAGCGTAGAATTCCCTTAGATGGGACACCTAAAACAACACTGCGCTCACTTGTTTCATACAGAACAGCATAGCTATCACCATAACGAACCAGCGCTGGTGTCGGTATACGTGTTACAGAGGATGACGGTACATCTACCAACTGCGCCCTTAACCCAATTAACTCTGCTAGGTAAGCACACAGCTGAAAAGATATCACACCCTGACGGTTCATCTGGTCGTTGAAAATGCGGCGAATGACTTCGCGTCGAAACGGCATTTCCAAATGTTTCGATAACATTTGGAAACAGGCGATCGCCGAATTGAGTTGTCCCTTCCCCCCAAAAAATGGGTATTTTGTGGTCTTTTGTTTCCCTTCCACCGTCGAGGGCTGTGGTGGTGCTATTGCTTCCTCCGGTGCGTATGGAATCTCTATATCGTCTGTCTCGGAATCAGTAGTGTTTACTTGATGCTGTTGTCGCTGCATAGTATCAAGCACTAACAAATCCGACGCACGCAAACCAATTAACCGCGCCGGAGTGTTTCCTTGTACCTCAACTGTGTTATGCAAATCACTCAATTCCAGCCGAGAACCAATAGAGAAGCCTTTTACCGTTCCGCCGCCACTGACAAACCAAATGCAATCGCTATCTTGTTGGTTATAAGGAGTTTTTCCTGGTGAGAGGTAATCTACTTTTGCCCCAGCACAAGCGTGTTGAGTGAGTTCTTTAAGGTTGGTACCGCCTAAAGCTTGCACTTCCTTTTGGACACTGAGGACATCAAACACTTCTACCAAATGACAGCGGTTTTTACGTTCCCTCGCGAAAGCTGGGTACATCGTCAGTAAGCGTAAGTACTCCGCTGCACTTAATGTTAAACATATCACTTCACTCGAAGCAATTGTTGTCTCGCAGTTAACTTCCCGTAACAAACTAATTTCGCCAAGAATTGCGCCTTTTTCTAGCAAGCTCAAAGTATTTGGCATTTGCGTACGCGGATCGTATGCTAATAGGCGGGCTTTCCCTTCATAAATAATTGTGACTCGTTCAGGGGTTTTTTCTTTGCCGATAATCTTCTGACCTATCCGGTAGCGCAAAGGTTGGAGTTGTTGTGATAAAGAGGCGATGACCTCAGTTGGTAATTGGTCAAAACCCTCTAAGGTGGCGATAAATTCTTGGAAAGAAGAGCTCTTAATATAGGTCATATCAAATATAGTCAAGAGTTCAGAGTCAGGAATAAAGGTAAAATTTCTAGGTGGTTCCACCAGAACTGCGGTTTCCTGCAAATATTTAGCGTACTTAGTAGAAGATTAGCTTTTCGTATACGCTCAAACGGCGGCTCCCTGTAGATATATTAAAGTAAAGTAAGCAGTTAAGATACCATAAAAATGTTAACTTCTAACTTTTCAATTTAGAAGAGTTGCAATTCCAAAGTGTTGAATTTGTCAGATCTGCATCACGACTCCCTTTTCTTTGTCAATTCTTCAAATTCCTCTGTTTAAGGTAAATTTATGCGCCTGTACTTGGGATAGGAGTACCAACAAAACTTTACACTTAGCCTGAGATTGCCCTGTTGCAAAACTGGAGAGACTGTTTTCTGGTGGTGGGGCAACTTTTGATTGCCAGTGTTATAAATTGTCTCAGAGAAAAGAGTGCAAAAGCTTTGAGACTATGTAATCAATAGGTAAAGATTATATAAATGATTATTTTTTTGTTAAATTTGCATTTTTTTTATTCTTTTGGATTTATTTTTCGTAAAACGCTTTCCTAAGCTAATAAAACCCCCGTAATTCGATTACGGGGGTTCGTGTAGAGGTAGCTTACAGGCAAGTGAAAATTGAACCCTCCGCGCTCTCTTGAGAGCGCGGATTCACGCCACATCCTCAACTAGCTTTTCGCCCGATTCAGCTATCTGGCTAGAGATTAGTAGCTCGTTGGAGACTCGCTAGTCGGGAGAATCAGACTGCCTACTTTCGGACTTGCCTATTCGTTTGCGAGTTAAATGCCGTTGATACGCCTCCAACAGGATTGGTTCCAACCCTAGATACTCGGCTTGAGCATCTTGCAATATCAACTTGTCCTGATTGACTGACCTACTCAAAAACGCGCTAAATAAGTCCCTGTGATGCTCTGGAATACCCGTTACATCGCGGTGAACTCGTTGTGACAAGGATTTTTTGATGCGCGTCCCGTCCAAATGAGTTTGAGATAACGCAGTCTTTGGAGTAGAGAACTTTGTGAACGAACCTCCGGCTCTCTCAGCCTTGAGTCTCAGTTCAGATTGTACATAACCTGGGGACTTGGCAGAGATGGCTTTTCCATATATCTTCTGCCATCCCTTCACCGATACGTTCTCGGTTTTTATATGCTTACCATGTCTCAGAATCTCGTTAACAACACGGCGATTTTGGGTTTTAGCATATGCAGTCTTTTTGCGCTCTAATTCGCGTTTCTTTGCAGTAGTTTTGTGGTAACTCTTAGACTTGTTCCACTGACGGGTATTCTTCTTGACCTTGCCCTTTTTGACAATGGTCTTCCGTCCCTTCTTTGCCTTGAAGTTTGGTTCAAAATTGCCTGGATTGCTGGCACGTTGAGAGCGCTGCATCTTTCGCGTGCAGCGTCGCTATTTCTTTTTGAAAAGTGGGGACATTGAGCGCGAAAGGCAACAGGTCAGCATGATTATCACCAACAAAAGCAATGTTACTGATGTTAAGGTCTAAGCCAATCAAACCATCAGACACAAATTGGTGAGGCTTTTGATAAGGCAATCCTTCATTAACTAGTTGGCAGTACCAACGACGTTTACCGTTCAAAAGACGCCACAACAAGCGAACATACTTAACTGGAGATTCAAGCCCATGCTGAATAACCGGGTTGCTTACATCAATGATTGAATTCACGTCAACCAATACTGGTTCCGGAAGATTCAATATCACGGCAGATAAATCTGCCGTGTCGCATTTCCACCCCGATATAAATAACCGTAACGTCGAATTCATCTAATTTCTTGATAGATTCACTTCGGGGCTACCATGCTCCCGAGTTGAGCAAGGTGTAGGCTAGGCTAAGGTTTTGTGATCACAGAAAATTTATTGATAGAGAGATTCATTTAGTTTAAGGGTATCAACAGATTTAGGTAAAACGTCTACAGAATCTAATGGGTGTAGAGATTGCCAAAAGTTGAGAATCTGTTCTGCCACAAGCTGGGGTTGAAAGAAATGAAAAAAATGTCGTCCTTGGGGGCATTCGCATAGGCGATCGCCTTCTTTTAAGTATGGTTGCCATCCGTGTAAAGCATCGGTATCGACAATGATGTCGTTCATGCTTCCACAAACCATGAAGGGTACTGGAACTGCTTCTGGAGGGATACTCAGCCGTTGAAAAAGCGAGTGAGGTGAAAGCGAACAATTTAAGTCTTCCTCCAAAATTCTCATCAAACGCTTGATAGTATGTTCCTTCTGATAGCCAAAAAGGTTATAGACAAAACTATTCAGAGTCTTTTGCCGACTTAAGAATGGGCGATGGACGTAATAGTGTGCTTGCCAGTCAACACCGGCATCAACACCCACAGCTAACAGAGTTAAAGACTTGACTTTTTCTGGATACTTACGAGTGTAGAGTAGCCCTAACAATCCTCCTGTGCTGTGACCAACAAGATGTACAGGTTGCTCGCAGGATTTCAGATAATCTTGCAGCAGTTCCACTGCATCATCTAGTGAACTAGCCTCATCCTGGGTTTGGTGATATTCCCATAATGCAACAGTCATTTTGTGTGACAGCTGATACATCAACGGCTGAGCAAAGCATTGTAAACTAGGACTTGTATTCAACCAAATAACATCTGGCAATTTCGACATTTAATTTACCTGCGAATCAATTATCAATTCAGCAATTAGCAATTAGCTTTTTTTTACTACTAATTCCTAATTGTTGCAAGAGTTCAAAGCTACAAAAAAAAATCTTTTTTTCACCTGAACTACCCAGGTTTTGACACGCTCTTGCGTCAAATCAGATTGCTTATCTTCATCAAGAGCCAAGCCGACAAATTTACCGTTCTTCAATGCTTTTGATTCATTGAAGTCATAGCCGTCTGTAGAGCAAAAACCAGCCGTAGTCCCGCCCCCAACATTCCAGGTAGGGCTGCCAATGATGAGATATTGATAGTTTTTAAATTCACTATCTTCTGCCTCTAAAATGTTATGTAATGTCACGACATTTTCACCATCGAATTCTTTCTGAATCATCTCGGGGATAGACTCACTTTTACCTGTTGTAGATCCAAAAAATCGACCAATTTTTGACAGAAACTGCTTTTGGCTTACCTTAAAATCAGCAAAGTAGTAACCTTACATAAAGCCATTCCTCCAGTTTCAGATCACAACAAAATGAACCCTGGGTAAGCGTCTATGAGCCTCTAGTCGCTGACTGGAGGGCTTCTTTCCTGATGAAAGCAACCTGCAATGACTTCTGTTCTTTACTTTTTGAGAAAAATTGCATTTTTATAGCAATCAAGAATAGCGTTATTTTGCCTAAAAATACAAAAATCTCATTAAACAGGTCATATCATGTCCGGTTATATAACCGGCAGGAAGTTCGTAGTGAGGAATGCGCGTCCTCTTTCCCTCGCAAGCAAGGACTGAAGTCCTTACTACAAACAAGTTTTACTATGGGCAAGTCAGCGAACATGATATTACAGAATCACATCAAATTTACTCATGGTTATAGCCCGTTAGGCCAGCATGAGCAATCTGAATGCACAGTAATTTCCCTAATAATCTGAAGAGCGTTCTATTACCAACACACTAAGACGAGTTGGCAGGGTCTTGATTCACTAATAACAGACTTGTAGAGGTTGTTGCCATTGCACACCTATGAACATTATTTGATAAAGATATTCAACAAGCTTGAGAAATAGCTTACACTAAAAATGAAATTAATGAAAGATTATCTCAATAAAAAATTAGGAGATGGCGAGGGACGGCTTCACTCTAGTGCAGATACGAGCAGACAAATAAAGCCTGCGGAGGCAGGCTTGGTATGTATACTGAGATCTTGCAAGAGTTGCAACAGTGAGTTGGCGAAGCCTGCAAACCCTCGTTACCTCTTTCAACCTGGTAACGAGATATTAGAGCCAGAGGCTCTTGTTGGGTGCAAGATCTGAGCCTCTCACTAGCGCAAGAAACCGCTAGCAATATATGAAAGAAACACCATCCCCCCTTCTTGCCTGTTGCCTGTTCCCTGTGTTTCTTGAAAGTATAGCGATTCTCGTTTAGATGAAGTAATTATTGGCGTTGCTGATTCCAGGGCGTGAAAATGATTTTCCATAATACCAAAATCCTTGTAGAGACGTGCCATGGCACGTCTCTACATCCGGATTCATACTTCAATTCAGCAACGCCTAATTATTTATCTGTGTCCATCTGTGTCCATCTGTGGTTCTTATTTCTTGATGTATTGCACTCAACCCACCGCTATATATAGGACTCCTCTGCAGATTTTTGAACGACACGCTTGCGGAGGGCAGTGCGAACGCAAAACCTGGATGTAGTGGGCAAAATACGGTAAGTACTGCCCACCCTACAATACTTAAGATTTTTCTTCAATGCTTAACGAGCGCCCGCTACGTACCAGGCTTGATATTAATCCCCTCCCCGCTTGCGGGGAGGGGCGGTTTTGGCGCAAGCCAAAGCCGGGGTGGGGTTCTAACTGTATTGCAAGCTCAGGCAGTGCGTTGCAAAGCGTAAGCTAGATCTGGTTAAACTCCAATGATGGAGTATTCAAAAGCCACGTTGCCAGTCAAGTTAATACCTCCCTCAAGAACAGAGGAGGGTTGAATGGAAGTGCTGCTAGTACTTCCGTTCAGCAGGAGGTTGGTATTGGGAGTGCGGGGATTGTAGCTGGTGGTGTCAATTGTCAACGGATTGGGGAAGGCGTAGGCGATGTTTTCCCAAGGCACAAGCTTAAAGTTGGTGTTGACGTTTTCACCATCAACAATGTTGGCGGGGAGATTTCTGCCATCCTGAGTGACGAACACACCATACGGAAAGTTGGAACCCAGTGGTACGTTGATAACATCTGCACCATCTGACTCTTGAACGCTGTCAATTGCTCCATTGTTACCAACAGCAAAGCGCCCCACAAAGTCATTGTTACCCTCGCGACTGTAAACTGCAAAGGTGCTGTCACCTTGGCTAGAGGCTAGCAGGTAGCCAGTGCCATCTTTGCCGTAGTAGATGGAAAGCCCTTCTACATCGTCTTCCACATAGCTACCGCCCAAGTCTTTCACTTTGTCAATCAGTGTACCAGTCGTGCCACCGTTTGGTTCTGCTTGATACTTCCAAATTCCTACATCTTCCTGCCCAATGTAGAGGAAACCGAGTTCTTGGTCTGCCGCCATGCCTTCTAGCTGAGCATCGCGTCCAGCCGTTGTAGGTACAGTGAAATTACGTACTTTTTCAGCCCCAATCTTACCATTACCTGTGTCAATCAATTTGTACTGGGCGACATCTCCAGTTTCTCGGCGATTGGCAAAGACGTAGTAATCATCTGTCACAGGACTGTGGTACAAGCTTACGCCATAAGCACTCCGCGATGATGGCGAGTAGGGAGGCTCAAAGGGCGATGCTTGAAACAAAGTACCGATACTGCTATCAGTGATGTTTTCTAGATATTCACCGGACGCGCTGGGATGGGAATTGATTTTGAAGATAGCTAGCTTATCGTTGTTGCGGTCTGTGGCTACGGCAATATCAACAGAATCACCGCCTAAGTTAAAGTTATATTGCAGGTCGATATTGTTGTAACGGATACCACCTGGATTGACCTCCTGCAACAGATTACCAGACAGGTCATAGACCCGTAAGCCTGCATTTTTCACTGCTGTGAGTACCAGGCTTTGTTCTGGATTAGAGGAATTTACGTAGATAGCGGGGTCATCCGCATCGGCGCGTTGGTCGCGTGGTAAATTTGGGTCATTCAACAGGTTAGGACGGGTTTCGACTGTAGGCGCTGCGGTGGGAACTAAGTCTGCACCCAAAGCAAGAATTTGAGTAAATTGAGTCTGGCTGAAGTTGTTGTCACTCACCAAAACAATGGATTGACTACCATCAGACAGTTGAGGACCAAAGGTGATGCCCTCAATGTTATCCGTACCTGTAGGTAGGTTCAGCGAGTTGAGATTCAACACCAAACGCTTTTCAGCAGGTTTGATATCTGCTAGTTGTTCAGTACTGAGATTATTGAGAGAATCGTAGTACTTGATGTCAGTTGCTCCTTGCAAACTGACTTCGTAAATTTTGATAGTATTACCAACCCCTGCGGAGAAAGAGCGCTCCAACGCGAGTAAGCTACCTCGGTTATCAAGTGCAAGTAAATCCACTAAACCATTGTCACCCGAGCCTGTAGTTGGCGGTGCGGCGATGCTCCCAGAGGGAGCCGCCCAAAGGGCGATCGCATCAGTGTTATAGAGATATTCCTTCTCTGGCTGTCCGCTCAGCAAGTTATATTGTAGGATGCGAGAACGGCTGCCATCAGTGAGGCTGGCAACTGGACCATCTTGGAACAGGGCGCTTTCGGTTGCAGTGTATAAAGTCTTTTGGTTAGGCGAGATGGTTAGGCTTTCAAATGCCAGGTTATTGCGAACACCCGACACTTGAGTATCGCCTGTATCTACAACCCCATTCCCGTTGGTGTCCTGCACAACTGGGAGGAACTTGTTTGGTACAGGTAAGGAACTGATTTGCTGTCCTGTGGTTAAAGAGAATTGATTAATGAAAGGATTTGTGACTCGACCCGCATTGATATTTACCTCTCCCTCAGAAGAAATGAATACTGTGTTATTGTTGCTCAATGCAATGCCTTCAGGGTCGAGACTGTTGAGTGGAAACTCGTTGCCATTCTCATCTTTGAGGGTGGTAACATCTGTAAAGGTGACACCCAAGCCAGTTTCTTGAGAAGATGGAGTTTCTAGGGTAAATGTGTAGAAGCGGGCGGGAGCAAATTGGGAGCGGTCATCAGAGATAGTATAGAAGCGATTATTTGCTGCATCGTAGGTGACACCGGACAGTCCACCAAGAGGAGTTTCTTGTCCATCCACAGTTCCAGCCGCACCATTCGGGATATAACCAGTGGGAAAGATGGTTTGACCTGAAAAGTCCACATCAGGAATCGTTCTGCCTGCTTCTGTGGGCGGTACCTGCAAATCTGCCCACACTAAGCGATGGTCGGAACTGGGGAAACCGGTAGGAAGTGTATTCGGGTTATAAGTGCCTACCAGTGGGAACAGAGGGTCAGTATTGAGGGGCCAGAATACGGCTGAGTTGGTGATATTTAAGTCAGTAGAGGGTAACACATAATCTGTCCGCAAGTTGCCAGGAACCGTATCCGCAAAGTCTGCGGTGTCAAAAGCAGGGTTTCCGCGATGATTCAGATTTGCCCCACCCTGCAACACGGCTTGCTGGGAACCGCCGGGACTGGAGGGGATGAAATTCGTATTGATGTTAGGGTTCTGTAACAGTTGTCGGATAGCGTTGTTGTAGCTGTCGCCATCAAAGGGGTCTGCATTTTGGTCGCCCATAATCACAAAGCGTGATCCACCAGTAAGACCACCTTCTTGACCCTGATCGTCGTAGATATAATCACCTTTGCCAGGTGTTATGTAATCTGCCCAGAAACGAATCTCGTCGTAGTTGCGCTTGCCATTACGATCTTCAGCACCATCGAACGTGGGAGGCGTAGGATGACTGACTAAAGCGTGAATTGTCTCGCCATTCACTGTAATGGGAACGTCCCAATGACTCTTGGAAGAGAGACGCAACGCGGCTTGTTCTTCCTCAGAATACCAAGGTGTATCAGAACCGGGAAGAGCAACAGTAGGTAGCAGTGACCCCGGTATGTCCTTCCATAGGAAGTTCTGGAACGTCCGCACATTAGCCGTGTCGATGGGATACTTCGACAGCAGCAACATCCCATACTGACCAGGAAACTCACCGAAGCCAAAGGCATCGTCACCATATCCCCGTGTACCAGGAGTTGTGACCACTGTACCGTCGTTGTTCAAGTCAAATCCAGAAGGAATGCCAGTGTTTGAGGGTGCTATGTAGACGTAAGGGTAGTCAACTGGGTTTGCGCCGTTTTGGCTGACCGAGAGATAATTTTGCTGTAATAATCGGACTGGTTCAAGAGGATCTGCCTCGACGTAGTCAAACTCGTTAATCAGCAGCACATCTGGATTCGTACGCTGGATGATTTCAGCAACAGCTTTCGCTTGAGGGTTGTCAGGGGTAGACAAATCAGTTACTAACTCACCTTCGGCGCTGCGGTTCAAAGAAGCATTGAACTGTGAAAAGCGGATTGTGTTAGCGGCCATATATTCTCCCAAATTAGGTGTTACTTATGCAACAAATATGTAATCGGGTCACATCTGTCTCAAGAAAATTAGGCAAAATTTACCTGAAAGACAATGTCGTTATAATCCAAATCTCCACCACCAAATAGGTCTTCAAACCCAAAGGTGTTATCTCCCAACAAACGAATATGATCTACTCTGTCTGGATTTGCCCCCAAGTAAGCAAAGTAAGCTTGAATAGCTCCAGTTGCCTGATTGGTAGAATTTTGAGCTAAGAAGTCAGTGGGTGTACCATTAGCGATGATGAAAGGTGCATATAACGCTCCACCAGCGAGATTGACCGGAGAACCGCCGTTACGACCGAAGTTGAAAACACTTTTCTCAATGGCTGCTCTGGCATAATTTGCATCACCAGGACGCAAATCGACAGTTCCATTACCATCTGTGTCAATACCACCATCGATGTCAGCAATTCTGTAAAAGCCGACAAAGTTGTTGTACGTAGCGCTGCTGTTGACAGTAAATTGACCTTGAACATTACCAGACAACTGCAAATCCAACAACTCTACTCGTTCTTGAGTCACTCGTTGGGGTAAAGGTCGATTTGAGGTTTGCACACGCAGAACAACGTCATTGAAGTCGTTATCATTGCCATCTTCCCAAGAAAGAGTATAACCACCACTGCTATCTGCAACTTGCAGCTTATTAGAAGTTGCTAAGACGACATTATTGACCGTTCTGCCAGCTCTTAAGTCAGACAGTACTGTATCAGTCGTGCTGTTTTGCACTAAATAGAACATTAGGCGTAAGTTACCACCAAAATTCAACAGGCGATCGGGATTACCAAAACCTAGAGAGTTTGGCAGCACTGAGAAAACAACTTCTGATCTGCTGAGGGCTGCTTGTAGATAACCAGCTTGATTAGGAGCAATACCGTTAACTTTACCTTGGTCATCATCAACAACAAACACACCAATCTCATTGACTGCTCTAGAATCTCTGCTAGTGAGGCTCACTTCTACATTTTGAGAGTTCACAAAGTTAATGAGGTTGAAGATGTTGTTCGACTGTCTAGTCAAACCAGGAGCCGCAAATACTGTATCGCTGCGTTCTGCCAAGTTTTGAATCCGTCCGTCTTGGCTAACGCCAACATCTTTAATACCGTAAGGCGTGTTTCGGAAATTGCTTGCGACATACTCTGCCAGTGCATCCTGCTCTGAACCATTATCGGCAAAAGTCGCAGTTCCCGTGCGGACTCCTGTTTGGACTAAATCTACGCGATTCTTGGCAAACTGAGGAAAGGGATAGCTATCGCCACCACTTGCTAAAAAGTTCAGCGTCACCAGTCGGATTTGGCGGTTGGGATCACCGACGACTTGCCCGTTGCGGATCACCTCATCAATGATGCGGTCATTTTGGTCGCGAAGGGCAAGGGAACGAATGCGCTCTCCTTGTGTTGTAACGTTGCCATTGGTATCGAATCTAATTGCTGTACGGTTGGGGTCAAAGCTGAAGGTCATCCCCCCCACTTG
This sequence comes from Kalymmatonema gypsitolerans NIES-4073, assembly GCF_002368435.1. Lineage (GTDB taxonomy): Bacteria > Cyanobacteriota > Cyanobacteriia > Cyanobacteriales > Nostocaceae > Kalymmatonema > Kalymmatonema gypsitolerans. The sequence goes on along the minus strand of NZ_AP018268.1, from coordinate 959,219 downwards.
CGGAAACTGACCAGGTGTTGCTCCGGGGGCGGTACCAGCAACCCCGTGTTCCATGATCTGTCGCAGTTCTGCTGCTGTCACCGTTACCAACGTTAAACCGTTGTTAAACCGTAGGGAGTTTTCAATGTCGAGTTGGGAAATATCCCCTGGCTGTTTGTTCGGCGCTATGGGGTTAGGCTGCGGAGGCAGTTTCCTGAAGTCTTCAGCGCTCACTCCCCCTGCACTATCTGAAACCACACCAACGTTATCTCGAATACCACCTCCATTTTTAATAGAAACAACAGTGGTAGAGTCAATGCTGCGCCCTAGTGCTAAGTTAGCATCTGCTGTCAGGTTGCCAAAGTTAGTTTCTTGCGTGCGGACATCGTTACGAGTGCCGTTGAGGAATACCGAAGTTTTACCAAATATATTGTTATCTTTGCTAGCAATAACGTTTCGCAGGGCGTCAGTAATTGCTACGACGTTTTGGTTAGCAACAGTTCTAGGGTTAACATCGCTGCCGTAAAGGCGGTCAACTCCTGCTTCATCTGTGGCATAAGCTCCGTTGATGTTACTATTAAGAATGCCAGTATTAAGTACGCCATTGTCGTCGAACTCAGCAACCAAACGTCCCACGTATTTGTAGTTGGCATCAGTGTTGACGACTAAAATAGGTTGAGCGCTGGCAGAAGTCTTCAGAATTGGGTATTGTCCCTTACTTGTATCTCCTGCTCGCAGGGGGTCGTTAGCATCCGACAATAATGTATGCGAGCCACCAGCAATCAGGATATCAACATCACGCAGTCGCGGTGCTAGTTCATCTCGTTCTATGTTGAGCTGCTGCATATGCGCCAGCAGCACTATTTTATTAATTCCCGTGTTTTTGAGGTTATCCACAGAGGATTGAATCTCTGCGGCAAGTGCTGTATAATCTGTGGGATTAGACGGAGTAACAACAATGCTACCAGTAGATGAGATACTGGGTAGGGTAGGTGTTGTGGCTCCAACAATACCGATTCTCTCGTCATCTCCATTCCCCAAAATGCCATCAGCACCAGGCAAGGTAATTACCGTACTTTTGGCAATTTTGCCTTTAATTGTGCTTGCCTCGGCAGTATTTTGATTACCAGCCAGGTCACTATTTGATAAGTTACCTGCAGCGATTTCTGGCTGGAAGTTTAGGTTTGTGCTAAGGTATGGAAAATTGGTGCCTGGATTGCCACCACCAGTGCGGATAATATCTCGGACTTGCCTAACACCCAAGTCAAACTCGTGGTTTCCCAAGGCTGAAGCTTGTATACCAAAGGCATTGAGAATACCAATATCACCCCGTCCAATGACAACATTTAACGGTGTAGCTGTCCCTAAACCTCCTACTCCATTGAGGCTAAGGTCACTGGAAGCATTCAGAAAGGCACCGGGAATGTAATTGTCACCAGAAGATAAGGTTAAGGTATTGGCAAGAACATTGCTGGGCAGTGCTGGGTCAGTTCTGAGGCGGTTGAGAACAGATGAAAAGCGTACGGCATCATCTAAGGCTGGGATGCCGCCTTCAAAGTCTGAGGCATGGAGTACTTGAAGTGTAAATGGCATTTTTATTTCAATTCAATAAACATCAACTGCAAAGGCAAACTTTACAGTCGGGGCAATGGTAATGTGCATCTGGCAGTATCATGCATTTTTTGTATAAAAAAGCATGGGTTTTAAAATGCTTGCCATTTTTGTTTGTATTAATTTGTATTCAGTACCCTTAAATTATCCCAGTACTATTAAGAATTAACTAGCAAAAGGTTAAGACATTAGATGATCTAGAGTACAGTAATAATTCTTATTGACCTCTCCCTGAGCTAAAGCCACAGGGATTCTAAACTGTTGCTGCACGAGAGGCACCCATCCGTCCCGTTCCGCTTTTTAGTTTTGGTTTCCCAGATGCGAAATCTGGTAGCAAGGGTCAAAACTTGCCTACAGACCTTGGCTAGGTTTAACCCTAACTGTGTCTCTACTTTCCGCATTATATTTGCGGCTCCGTTCAAATCTGCATTTATCAAAATCCCTGTACCCGTGTGATACATCCCACGCTTAATTCTCTTTCCGCTACTTTTCCACCCTTCAGGTTTTGCACCGAACGTAGGCAGAAAATCACCGTCTAGAAAACTTGTTTTGCTTGTATAGGATTCTTCAGTTTCAACAAAGTTGATACCATAGTACTCGCACAATTGTTTAACTCGTTCTTTCAATTTAGCAGTCGGTATTTGAACAAAGGACTGAGTCGTCTTGCCCAAGGTTGCTTCTTGTTTTTGTCCTTGGTTCCATCCAAATACCACAATACCAATATGGTGTTTGATGCAATGATTAACAACTAACTTAGCGGCTTTATTAACTGCGTCCCGCATCTGCCTATTACGCTTTTCTGTGATGTAGGCTAGCTGTTCATCCCAGTACCCTTGCGGCTTACCTTCTTTAAGAGTGCTAACACGCTTGTTGTACCACTGGTTAAGCGATTTAACTTTGCGTCCGTCAACAATGAAACTGCTTCCGACGTTAGAAACACAGCTTAACCAGTTATTGATACCAGGGTCAATAGCTAAGGCATTGCTTGGGTTGAGGTAGTATCTAGTTGCTGACTCTTTCTCATAGACAAATTCAGCATAAAAACACTGATTACGTGGAAGTATTCGCAATTCCTTAATATCTTCAAACTTCAAGTTGGATGGCATTGGCAGCAGAAAGCTATCAAGCTTAAACCAACGTTTTACTGTTGTCCCAAGAGGAATTTTGATGCTATCACCAACTAGGCTTAAAGCTTGCTTAGGATAAGTTACCAGTGCATAACCATTGCTTTTACGATATTTAGGAAGCTTAGGCTTAAAATGCAAGTCACCCTTGTCGTACTTTTTGTCTAACTCTTTGAAAGATTTAAACGACTCAGAAACAGACCTTAATATTTGTTGTGCTGCTTGCGAGTGAAGTACTTGATAGTGCTTATTGGTTTTATATTCCTTCTCAAGGTCATACTTGCCGATTAATTTGCCAGTCTTAAAATATAGCTGACGGGCATAGTAGATGCCTACGTTAGTCAGTTTGTGAGACTCTGAGCAGATAAACTCAAGTACTGCTCTAAGCTCATTATTTGGATTAATTAGATTTTGTTGACATCCATACATTTTTTTGTCTCCTTGCTATATGTTAACATAAATGTGTCGCTATTGTGTCACAAACATGGCAAAAAAAGAATTACATATTAGGATTACCGAACGACGTATGAATAAACTACGTCTATATGCAGCTCAGAAAGACAAAACAATTACCCAAGTGGTTGAAGAATTACTCGACACTCTACCTGAGGTCGCGGATATGTTACAGGCACCTTTATAACCAGCCGTGTCGCGTTTCATCCCTGGGCTGAAGCACGCTTGGACGGCACTACGTGCCTGTTCCTCCAGGGCTTTCACGCTCCCGCTAAGTTCTTGTAAAGACAAACGCTTACCTATTTTAAGTAGAGATGTGCTACTACTCCCTTTTGCTCTAAAATTACCTATCTTCTCTGCGTTCTCTGCGCCTGGTGCGGTTTTAAAATCGGTACTCTTTTGGCGAGAAAATAATTGCTATGTTCAGTTTTTTCTTCTAAATCTTGAAAATTTAATTTCCTCGTTCAAGCACTAGGAAATTATGTATAAAAAAATTACGCTAAAACGAGCAATGGTTAACTTGTGGCATCACATTTGATACACAAGTCGTTGCACTGTGCATTTTAGCGTCTTGGCGCGAAACTAATTTTTAACCATGAATTAGCGGCGGAATTTTTTGGGGTCTAGACGATAACCAGTTTGAGGTTGAGACTGCTGACGACCAAGCGACACACCATTGCTGAGTTTTCCTCCGGTACCGCGATCGCTACGATCTAGGAAAGGTTTGAGATTGATCGGGTCTTTAGAAGAAGCAGAGGGTTTTTTACCACCGCCGAAAATTGTTCGACCTAAGTTGGACAGTTCGTCATTATTATTGGTGTAAGTGTTAACGCCAAAAGTTTGCTGACCACTATCAGCAGATGCCAAGTTTTGGAAAACGCTATTGCGGACAGCATAGGGGTCTTGGTTGGTTGGGACTGTCAGCACAATTCGACAGTAAGGATTCGCTTCGGTGGTTACGCACAGAATGTTCTCTCTGTTTTCTACCGCTGTCTTCAGTTCCACTAAACCATCTGGGCGGTAAGATTCTAACCGCTGGGCAATTGCGTCGCAACGCTTTTGTGCATTCCAGCCGTCTCCTAAAGTCCTAGGAGTTGCCCAAGCAAAGTATTGACCGGGTTGACTTTCAGGCTGGTACATAACGGTATACTGACCGTTGTAAAACTGACAGCTAAACCGATTAGCGCTATCAATAGGTGATGAGGTATTTGTTGTCGTTGTTGAGGAGGAACCTGGTCCGGTTGTTGTTGTGGTTGATGTTGAACCATTACCTGCTGGTGATGTTGGTACGACAACATCACCAGATCCACGCACTTGAGCGAATGCAGGGGATTGACCAAAAACTAAGGATAAACCAAGACCGCTCAAAAAAAGAAACTTCAGAGGTTGAGATAGCATAAGCAATCCTAAAACGGGATTTGGAGTAGGGAGTTGATAATTTTAGTGACGAATAATGTTGTGATTTTGATTCATCGACGGCGTCCCTTTTTATCTTTTCTTTCTTTTTCCTCTTTGAGTATCTGTTTCGCCTTTGCTTGAATTTCTGTGTGACGCGCGACTCCTTCGTAGGCGTAGCGGTTGTATTTATTGCGTGAAATCAACTCTTCTACTGAGCGAACTCGTTCATTGCCGCCTGGGTGAGAAGATAACCAACTCGGAGGAGCACTTTTCTGTTCTTTTTCCAATGTTACCATCAAGTTACGCAAGCCATCAGCAGCGTAACCGGTTGCAGTAATGAGGCGCGTACCCAAAGTATCAGCCTGACGTTCCATGTCACGACTGTAACTGAGTGCAAACAGTTGACCGACAATACCGCCATAAGGAACATACTGGGTGACGTTAGCAATCAAGTTTCCCTGAGTGACTAATTGAAAACCGTGGGAGAGGACGACGTGGGATAATTCATGACCAATTAATCCAGCTAATTCTGCCTCAGAATTGGTTTTGGCAATGGCACCTGCGTTAAGAAAGATTTTGCCTCCTGGTAGCGCAAAGGCGTTGAGATCTGCCTCTGGGATGACGAAAAACTCGTATTTAAACTCATTACGTCCTGCCACTTTCGCCAGTTTCTGTCCGATTTCATCGACGTATCCTAAAACAGTTTCATCCTTAACTAATTTCAGTTGCTTTTTCGCCTGCTTTGCCACCGACTCACCTATAGATCCTTCTCCCCGTAGCATCAGAATCGTGGAGTCAAGGGCAGTAAACGGACCGAAAAGACTACCAGTGACGGCGTAACCTAAAACACCAGTGATGATGTTGGCGATCGCATTGCCTCTAATTTTTCCTCGGATATGCGATTTGTAACGTTTGAGATTGTCTTCTGCCAGTTTTGTAAACTCAGGTGCTTGTGGATCGTTTGGGTTGAGAAGGGCAAATTGACGTGCCGCCAGCGAGGCTTCCATCCATTTTTTCGCTTTGGAGAGTGCTGCAACTCGTGTTTTAATTAAATCAGGTTGATTAGGATACAGCGTCGCCGCCTTGTCTAATACCTGCAATGCTTTTTTCTCTTCACCGTATTCTTTGAGGACTTCAGCATATTTGATATGACCAGGGATAAATTCCGGATTCTTCTCAACCAAAAGTTCTAGCGCTACTCTCGTCCTAGTTTGCATCTGACTGGCAATTCCCGCTTCTGCTTCCCGCCAGTACACTTGACCACTTGGGGATAGTTGCGCCAGCTCAACTATTGGTTCTTTGATTTCTTGTGTATCAGATGTTTTGGCAAAAGGTTCTTTAACCTCTCGATAAAGTTTTTCCGCAGCAGCTATTTGTCCCGCCTGGTAAAGCTTGTCCGCTTCTATCAGTTTTTGCTGGCGGGCGATTTCTTCGGGAGTCGGTGGAGATTCCGCTGCTGACTCCGGCTTTTTATGATCAGAAGAAGTTGGTTGTTTTGATTCAGTCGGTTTCTTTGTATTAGAGGTTTCTGAGTTGGGTGTTGCTGAAGGGGATTTCTCTTCGGTGGGTACTATAACTGGTTCATTTTGACTCGTGGATGCTGCGGGTTCTTTTGCTGGCGATATTATCGGTTGTGTCAGAATAATCAGAAGAGATGTTCCGACTGAGAGGAAAACCCAGGTCAAGGCAAGCAGCAGTGACTTCCATTTGCGTTTCATGGCGGGTGGAACCTATACAAAAGCTCTTTTTGACATCCTCGCCGCACTTTTAGGGCGGCGATTCCAAACATCACTGTTTGGGCTTCCTCTTTCTGTGAGTCGGCTTATCTTGAGGAATTGCTTCACCAAGACAGAGGGAGGTCCCGACAAGAGGCGCGAGTTCCCGTGTGCCCCACGGTACGTAGTGCCTTTTCTAATATGTTTCGTGCTGCATTGTGATCTCGGTCTTGAATATGTCCGCAATGAGGACAAGTATGCGTCGAGCGTGAAAGTGTCTTCTTAACAACCTTCCCGCAATTTGAGCAGTTTTGGGAAGTGTAGTGAGGTGGAACTGCAACTGTGACCACTCCAAACACTTTTCCAAAGTACTCCACCCATTCTCGAAACTGAGTCCATGCAGCATCTGATATTGACTTGGCAAGGTGTCTATTCCTCACCATATTACGCACTTTCAAGTCCTCATAAGCCACCAAGTCGTTAGACTGGACTACGCACCTTGCTGTCTTTACTGCAAAGTCTTTACGTTGCCTACTTACCTTGAGGTGAATACGCGCTAGCCTATTTCTAAACTTTGCTCTGTTTTTAGAACCCTTTTCAGTCTTAGAAAGACGACGTTGTAGTCGCCTTAAAGACTTCTCGCTTTTACGCAAGTGTCGTGGATTTGGAACCGTTTGCCCGTCAGAATCAGTGTAGAAGTGTTTCAATCCCACATCAATTCCAATGGTTTTTAATGTCGGTTCCCTCTTCTCTAAACGTTCTTGGTCGATGCAGAATTGAGCATAGTACCCATCAGCACGACGCACAACCCGAACACGCTTAAATTGCTTAATCTGATAGAAGTGGAGGTCACGAGTCCCCCACATCTTAAAAGTTCCGGCTTCAAAACCATCCGAAAAAGTGATATATCGTCGGTCAGAAGAAAGTTTCCACCCGGTAGTCTTGTATTCTACGCTCCCGTGGGTTTGTTCCTTCTTAAACTTGGGATATCCTTTTTTGCCTGGAACTTTCTTTTTGCAGTTATCGTAAAAACGCGATATGGCAGACCATGCTCTTTCCGCGCTAGCCTGTCTTGCCATTGAATTAAGCTTGTTTGCCCACTCAAACTCTTTGGCTAAGACAGCACAATAAGCCGAAAGTTCATATCGCCCAATATCACGATTATCCATCCAGTACCTGACGCAACTGTTTCTAACAAATCGAGCAGTACGAATAGCTTCGTCTAGCCGTCCATACTGCTCGTTTGTTCCTTCCAGTTTTGCCTCAAGTACCAGCATTGTTACGTTGAAATCGTTGACGTAATTATAGCACAAATATTAAAAGTCGTCCTAGAAGGACGGGGCTTTAGACCCAAATTTTTGGTAAGCCTAATGAAATCACAAAACGAGTGCTTAGGCAGCTTTCAAATAATATTAGCAGAAAATTGCTTGATAGCTGATGAACTCATGGTTACCTAACTATCGGCACTCAGAAATACTTCGTTAGTGTGAAAAAAATTAACATTATTAAAATTTATAATGACTTTCATCAAAAGTGAATACATAAATGAACGAGTTGTGACTCGAGTGACAAATGAGTGATAAATATCTGCTCAAACTATATGTTACAGGAGCCACCGACCGATCGCAGCGAGCCATCTCCAATTTGATTCAGTTGTGTGAGTTACATCTGCGAAATAGACATGAGATAGTCATTATAGACGTGCTGGAGCAACCACAAATTGCTGAAGCTGAAAAAATTTTAGTCACTCCAACTTTAATCAAGGAATTTCCCTTGCCAAAAGTGCGAATTATCGGTGATTTATCAGATACAAAGACAGTTTTGTTAGGGCTTAATATTCCTTAGATATATCGGCATACATTAGTGAAACTAATCATTAGTATGATATTTGTTAATAGACAAATCAACTTTCAGAAATGAATCAAAAAAGAGAACAAGGTTTGGTTGAGAAGATTGTCACAGGAATTCCTGGCTTTGACATATTATCTGAAGGAGGACTGCCTGTAGGTCGGGTAACATTGGTCGTTGGCACCGCAGGCGCTGGTAAGACTGTATTTGCATCTCAGTATCTTGCTGAGGGAATTAAACGGGGCGAGAATGGGGTGTTTGTCACCTTTGAAGAATCTCCCCAGCGTATCCGGAAAAATATGCGGAGTTTTGGGTGGGATATCCCCCAATGGGAGGAAGAAGGCAAATGGGTATTTGTTGATGCCTCTGGTCAACCTGGCGAAAAACCTTTAATTACTGGAGAATACGACTTCAATTCTTTAGTTGCTCGCATTAAGTATGCCATTAATCAGGTGAATGCAGTGCGAGTCTCTATGGATTGCCTGAGTGCAATTTTTACCTATTTCTCTGATAAGGCTCACATGCGCAATGATCTATTCATGATTGCTTCGGTACTGGGACAAATTGAAAGTACGGTTGTTGTGACTTCCGAGCGCTCTCAAGAATATGGTGACATTAGCACTCATGGTGTTGAGGAGTTTGTTGCTGACAATGTCATCATCCTACGGAATGCGATCGCTCAGGAGAAACGCCGACGGACTATAGAAATTCTTAAGTATAGAGGCAGTTCTCATCAACAGGGAGAATTTCCTTTTTCCATCCTTTCTGACAAAGGGATTGTGATTATTCCGCTCTCCACAACCGAGACAGGAGAGGGTGGTAGTTCTGATACCCGCATCACCTCTGGGATTGCGGAACTTGATACTATGTGTAGCGGTGGTTTCTTCGGTAATTCCATCATCTTAGTGTCAGGAGCCACAGGTACAGGTAAAACTTTGCTATCAACCGAGTTTATTGCAGCTGGAGTCAATAATAACGAACGCTGCATACTGTTTGCTTTTGAGGAAAACCGAGAACTGATATTTAGAAATGCGCTGAATTGGAGTGTTGACTTCCGGCAAATGGAACGAGATGGGAAATTGCTAGTTGTCTGTCGCTACCCAGAGGCAAATCCGCTAGAGTACCACCTGATCAGAATGCAAGAGATTATCGAGGAATTTCAACCAAATCGGGTAGCAATTGATAGTCTATCGGCATTGGAGTGGGCTTCTAGCACTCAAGGGTTTCGACAATTTCTTGTTGGTCTTAACTCAATGGTTAGACAGCGGAGAATTACAGCACTGTATACCTCCACAATCCCGATGACACTTGTCACCGGCACCTCCACTTCAGAAGCTCATATCTCTACAACGACTGATGTCATTATATTACTGCGCTATGTTGAGGTGTATGGGGAAATTCGCCGAGGAATAACGGTTATTAAAATGCGGGGTTCACAGCATGATAAGCAAATGCGAGAGTTTACAATTGACAATGAGGGTATGCACATTGGTGCGCCCTTACGTAATATCACTGGTATTCTCGCGGGTAATCCGGTATCTTTAGAACCAAGCGAATTGGAGCGTCTGACGAATCTCTTTCCACAGGGAGAATGAGAAACATAAGCCTTTGGGTGATATGATGCCGAAACAATAACTATTAAGATTTGTTCATAATAATCACCCGTCTATTAAGACCAGCTAAAAGTGGCTGATAAATGCACCATTTTATTTTTATTTACCTGTCCCCAATCTACAGAACATATTCTGGCTTTGATGAATGGGGCTAATTTTGCAGTGAACTATCGGTGTGTGGCAACACAAGCTGATTACTTAACTTATCTCAATTCTAGTTGGGATGCGATCGTTGCTGACTACAGCTTAAATGATTTTGATGCCTTAGAAGCATTGCACACAATGCAAGCACAAGGGTTGAATGTCCCTTTTGTGATTGTTAATGGCACAGATAAGGCATCCGTTGCTGTCAAGTGCATCAAGGCAGGAGCAGCGGACTATTTACCTAAAGATGAACTCGCACGGCTGCCCCAAGTTATTAAACAAGTACTTGCTCAGAAAACACAATCACAATTGCATAAGAAAGATTTAGAACAACGGCTACAAGCACAAACAGCAGAACTCAGAAGACAAGAAGATCGCTCCCAAGAAGTCGAAGCCGCACTGGAAAGGATTTGGGTGCAGTTGCAAACGCTGATTACTAAGAATGCTGACGGCATTGTGGTGGTGGATCGGCAGGGTATTGTACGTTTTATCAACCCAGCAGCACTGAAACTATTTGGTTGCAAGCAAGAAGAGCTGTTGGGTGAATTGTTTGGCTTTCCTGTTGTTGGCAGTGATAACACAGAGGTTGATATTTACCCATACAACAGAGAAAGCACCGCAGCAAACGGTAGCTTGGAAAAAATTGCTCAAATGCGCGTGGTAGAAATTGAGTGGCAAGGAGAAACTGCTTATCTTGTTTCCCTAAGAGATATCACGGAACGCAGGCGAGTCGAAGAAGAGCGAAACAAACTTTTGGAACAGGCTCAAGTCGCCAACCGGATCAAAGATGAGTTTCTCGCCGTCCTTTCTCATGAATTGCGTACACCCCTGAATCCAATCTTGGGGTGGGTGAAACTTTTACGGAGTGGCAAGCTTGATGCAAATAAGACAAATCAAGCTCTGGAAACTATTGAGCGTAACGCTTGCTTGCAGGTACAACTTATTAATGACTTGCTGAGTGTGTCTAAGATTTTGCGCGGTAAGTTAAGTCTCCATCCAATTGCTGTTGACTTGCAAACCACAATTGCTGCTGCTATGGAAAGTGTGTCTCTTGCTGCTCAAGCTAAGTCAATTAAGATAACCACTGTATTTGATAGTAATGTGGGAGTGGTTTTCGGCGATCCCAAACGATTGCAGCAAGTCATCTGGAATTTACTTTCTAACGCTGTTAAATTTACACCTTTTAAGGGAGAGGTGACAGTTCGGTTAGAAAGGGTTGACTCATACGCTCAGATTCAAGTTATTGATACAGGCAAAGGCATTAAACCAGATTTTCTACCCTACATATTTGATTACTTTCGTCAACAAGATAGTAGCTACTCCAGAAAGTTTGGCGGGCTGGGGTTAGGTCTTTCTCTTGTCCACCACTTGGTTGAACTGCATGGCGGAACTGTGCGAGCAGAAAGTTTTGGTGAGGGAAAGGGAGCATCTTTTACTGTTAGGCTTCCTCTGATGCTTGAGTCCTCGATGATAATTGAAGGTGAGACTCAAAAAGATGGTAATAGCCCAGATCTCAGTGGAGTGCGGGTGCTAGTTGTGGATGATGAACCAGATAACCGTAATTTTTTGGTTTTCCTACTAGAAGCTTATGGGGCTTCTGTACGTGCAGCCGCCTCAGGACATGAAGCGCTTTCATCACTGGTTGAAGAACAGCCAGATTTGCTGGTGAGTGACATTGGAATGCCAGAAATGGACGGCTATACGCTGATTCGTGAAATCAGGTCTTTACCAGCTGAACAAGGTGGACAAATTCCAGCGATCGCCCTAAGTGCTTATGCAGCAAAGACTGCTCAACAACAAGCATTAGGGAGTGGTTTCACGCTTCATGTTCCCAAGCCAGTCGAGCCAGTTCTCTTGGCGACAGCTATTGCAAACTTGGTTGAAAAATAAGTTTTTCATCAAAGTTTTAGAATACCAAGTTGCGTTCAAAAATGGTATTTGGCAAGCAGGGGGAGAGAAGTCTACTATTTTTGATTGCAACTTGGTGTTATAGAACCCATTTGACATCTTTTACTGTGTTGAACTAAAGTTACCGCAAAAATCGTATCCAGCAGCTATCCATATTCTAGCAGCCTAACAGACGAAGAGTGGGTCATCCTCGAACCCATACTATTATCTCAGATATTGCCAACTAAGAAGCAGACAAGACCGCCTAACTGGACAAAGCGAGAAATTTTAGATGGATCTTCTATCAACTCAAGAATCGTTAATAAGCAAGCGTTAATGCAATTATTTTGGAGTTTATTGACACTGATCTGTTCTTGTTGACAAGATGCGCTTACCCTGACTTGTGTGGGTTGTGCCCAATATCGTCCAATAGCACCCGGTGTCACCAACCGCCGTACAAGTCCTGAAAGTCTTGCTAACCAAGACTTTGATAAAAATTTCTTTGCTCACAAATACGATTAATGCCAACTTTAATTTTATTTTTCAAATCTTTTTTTGCCACACAGCCGATGACTTTGGCTTCAGGCAGTTAGCACTTTTGCTACTTCTACCAGATTAATAAGCTAAACCACATCTAGTTTGCATATTAAAATTTTTTGTAACTCCTGTGGGGTGGGCATCTTGCCCTTCCTAATTATGCAATTTAAATGTGGAACAGCTTACCAGTTTTTGCAACACAACCGTTTTTCCAAGACAACCGCCAACAGCATCTGTATAAGTTGATAAAACCAAAACCTATATATATATGTAGCTCTCCAGAACATTGATAAAAAATGGTTTCTGGTGAAATAGGTTCGCTGTTGATGTCGTGTTTGATGAAAAGCGAGGTAATTTCAAGACCTATGGTAGCACCTTCAAGATACTGGATAATGTGCATAATTGATTCTCCTAGAGTGGACAGTAAGCTAAAAGATGCCTACACACTCAGGACAATCCACCTAGCACAGAAGTTCTTCAGGGTACAATTTCCCAAGTTAGCCAGTCAACCTACACTATCGTCAGAAGAAAACAGATATGTTCAAGCTGTTGTGTGGAAACTTTTTCGTTCAGCTGACGATATCCGCGATCGCGCTTTTGCTGGGCTTTGTCTGAGATGCTATGTATCTCAGATAATTCTCTTCAGTTGTAAAAAAATTCCTCACACCTGTAGACCCGATGTTGAGAAGCCTTTCAGCTATATTGATTTGCTTCCATTCGTTTTGAATGACGATGGTAGAGAACAGGTGCTGTTGGATAGTGAAGAGCAAACTCAACTTATCTTGAATCATGATGACACAACTCGACCAATAGCTAAAGGAGGAGAGTTTTTTAGCGTTGAAATTTTGCGGAAATTTAATCCAACCTTAAGTTCCAGTGAAAGTTTAGATAATTGGACTTGGAGACTAACTCAACAAAATCAAAATTTAAGGTTATTTCTGTGGGAGTTAGGGGTAGGGACTCCTAGTGACTGGGCATTATTATGTAAACATATTCCCCGTTCCTTGGAACCGCATCTTGAAAAAGGAGACCGAGAAATTGTAGAGGTCTTTCATGCAGTCTATCGCCGAGACAGACGCAACTCACATGAAAAAGGACGTTGTTCTGAACCTACGCGAAATCAACTGCAGGAAATGAGCGATTTGTTGCAGCAACGAAATATCATTCATTCTCAGAGAAAACTAATTTCTCATCTCAAAAGAATCGCAGAAATCTTACGTCAGGATACGCTTTCTAGAAGAACAGGTAGTCCCAAAACAATACCTATAGAAGTGTATGATAACTCCACTAATGATTCTGTCCCCAATCTAGAATTAGATTATTATACTGACACCGCACTAGAGGAGATTGAATTAGACCAATTAAAAGAGGATTGTCATGTCTTATTTGAAGAAGTATTATATGAAGCGATATCAGAAGCTATTTGCCAAAAAATTGAATATTTAAGAAAAAGTAAAGGTTACAAAAGTTTTGCTCAGCAATTCCATGAAGGTTTGTTACTTTACTACCAAGAGGATAAGTCTTTAGGGGAGATTGCTAAATTGTGGGGGATACCTTGGTGTCAAGCCAGACGCATATTTAAATTAGAAAATTTGCTGGAGAATGTTCAGTATAGAACCGAAAAAAAAATTATTGATAAAATTTCAAATTCGCCTACAAAATATCGAGTAAAAACAATTTGCACTAGCCCAGACTATCTAAAAAATGTTGCTGATGAAATTAGAAATTATGCTTTGAATAAAACATTTAACGATGCACACGCAGAAATACTAAGCGGTAAAAAACAGAAAAAAAACAGCTTATTTGCTCAAATGATACGCCGCTATCTTAATGATTCAATCAAAGAGGCAGCATGAGTCAATGATTTCCCAGAAAATACTTATTTTCTCGCAGCTAACTATAGAACCATGAGCTAAGATATGATTAACAACCCTGTTTATTCAAGATACTGGAAACAAGAATTGTCACCAAAAGTTATTTGGCTGGAACCGGAACATTTTGAGTCGGCTAAAGAAATTAGCGACCGAAACTTAAGCGAAACACACGAGTGGACAATTTATTTAAATGCATTAGCGCTACTTGGTTTTGAAGAATGGTTGAGAGAACGAATTCCAGATGTCAAAATTAATCGAGATAACTGTTCGATATTTCAATCAGATAGCGCTCATGTGATTGATGTTGTTTATAATCTAAGTTTAGGTGGATTTAACCTTTGCTTAATTAGTGTTGATAACCTAATTGATGATTTTGTAGCTGTACCAAAAGAAGTTATCATTTCACCAGAAAAGACTGCTCATTTTTATGTATTACTTGAGGTGTTAGAAGAGGAAGAACAATTAAATATCCATGGTTTTTTACGTTACGATAAACTCGTGAAATATTGCCAATCAATTAATTTGGAAGCGAAATCTGATAGTTATTATCAGCTACCGCTTTCTTGGTTTGATCCTGAGATAAATAACTTATTGTTATACTCGTGTTTCTTATCCCCAACTGCTATCCCTTTACCATCAGTAGCTGAGGTTAATCATACAGATATACAAAGTCTAAGCCAGACTACAAGCATCGTTAATAAAGCGTTAGTAAACGTAAGTAGTTGGTGGCTTGGAGTTTTTGAAGAAGGTTGGCAATCCACCAAAGATATTCTGAAGACGCTTGATAGTAACTATGCTTGGGGTTCTGCAAGAAGTAAGTCACTGAATTATCATTGCGGGGCAAAAAAATTAGATTTTGGACTATTACTAAATGGTCAAGCATTAGCTTTAGTTATCAATGTAAAACGGTTGGAAGATAATGAAGTCGATGTGCTTGTACAGGTTATTCCTTACGATGAGGAACCTGGCAATGAGGAGTATCTACCCCCTGCTTTGAAGCTGAAAGTGACTCTTAATCCCAACACTTCTGAGTCAGAAAGTCAGGAAGTCATTACGAGGAAAGCTGATAATGTAATTCAGTTAGAATTTAGTGAAATTATAGGGAAGCAATTTCAGGTTGAAGTGGGCTTTCAGGGTGCTGTGATTACTGAAAAATTTTTGTTGTAATTTTTTATGGTGTTTGGACTAGTACAATAATGCAAAAGTAAAAAGTCAAAAGACACTTGTATATATAGACTTATACCATAAGCTTTTCGCCTATTTCAGATGGTAACTTTATTTACGCCACGCTGTACTAGTTTCTAGTGAAGCACAAAGGCATGTAAAGATTACCAGCCTGACGTAATATTATGGCGATGGTAGGCGATTGCTACTAAAAACCCCGTGAGGGGTGACGGGATGCCTATTGCGTGCGACGGTTTTCTCTGTCCTTGCAAACTGGCGTGGTGAGGTAATCGCTTGCGGCAAGATATAATCCAAATTCTCTGGAAACTTGCACATAATAATTTCCTCTTTCTTCCTTGGCGTTCTAAAGTTGTGCGGGCATGGCTGCGAAGACAGCGGTAAGCGCATTCGCCCTTGGCGTTCCCGAAGGGTAGCGCAGGCTTCGCCAACGTTTACTAAATATTAAATGGATCTTCATACAGAATTGGTATAAATAAACTTCTATTTATCTCGCACAAGTGTATAAGTTGATCTGAGTTAAATCTATTTAAAAGTAGAAGCAGGAGAAACAAGCGATTACCTTCTAAAGGATTTAGGGCATCGCACCAACATTCTGAATTCAAATTATCAATCAATTAGCGTTGGTGACTACTATCTAGCAAACGATACAGGCTGGGCCAACTACAAACACGACTGGATACAGGTGTTTGGAGCTTCCCTTTAATACTGGGTCGTAAGGCAAGAAAAGAAAATCAAATTTTGCCCCCTTTGGATTATCTAACAAGCAAAATAGCGAGGAAAAACACATGAGAAATCAAACAGAGAATCATCTCGACAACCGACTATTAAAACAGACTTGGCAATTTATGCGGGCTACATTTTCACAAGCACCCGAAAAATTCAAGCAGTTGGCAGAAAGTTTGCCCGAACTGTTTGCGGACAGCGAAACGGACATCGAGTTGCGAGAAAAACGCAAGGTCTATCTTGTTATTGCTAAGTTTCTCGGCAAGAACTTTCAAAAACCACTTCCCGTCTGTTTGGGAGCCGCACACATTCTTTGCGACGAAGCTGACCCCCGCTTACTGCTAGACGGCGTGCTTGATGATGAGACTAAGCAGTTAGCGACATCTGCAAAAGAAGCAATCCTAACTATTAAAGTGTTGTACGAGCCTCTACCAACTCGCTCTTACAATCGCTTGATTGAAATCTTATGGTTCAAGAACGACAAACCGACGGCGGTCAAAGTAGAAGAGGAAGTGCCTTGGGATTATCTTCCTGCGGATGTGCGCGAGAAACGTCTTCACTCTGGTGCACATACCCTTACCTGCAAACTCTATCAACAGGAGGCTTAATTCATGGACCCAATTACAGGTTTACTCATAGGTGCAATTGGTCTGGCACTAGCTGCTACAGCTACTGTAGTTTTCTGGCACCAAATTCTCGAATGGGGTGAAAGCAACATATTTCCCTGGTTTGAGCGCCACCTTCCGACTATTGCTCCTTATGTACGTAAGGCTTTCTCTCGCGTTGATAATGTTGCGGCTCCTCTCCGTCGTGCTATTAAAGAAGCTTGGGACAGGGTGAGCCAGTACTTGCTGAAGCAGGTTGTAGAACTGAACCGCAAGACGACATCGAATACCTGGGTTCAACAAGTCACTTCTTGGGTGATAGATGTCTCTGGTTATAACAACAAGCCTGTCGTTAAACAAATCACCACAGAAACAGAAGTTCCTTACGATAATTTGCCTGAAGATGTACGCAAGGCTTTCCTGCGCCGACAGCAGACATCTTTTTCACAAGATGTTACCGAGATTCGCAAACAGGAAATGGCTTTGGTCAATTAACTAAACTCTCGCTTCTTGATGAGCGTCTTATCAGACACCATCAGCGATGAGTAGATGAGTGATCCTGGTGATTTGGGAGTCGGTCTTTCCCTATTGAGATGTGAGATAGACCGACCCACTATCTGAAAAGTATCAACTTGATCAAATCGAATATGCAGATTTCTGCGACGAACTGCAACGTAGAAATTATGCCCAAAAAATATCTATCATTAATCAAATTCAATGAGGTGCTATATGCCTACAGGATGGACGATAGAATCAGCAAAATCAGAATCAACAATATCAAAAGATAAGAAAACTGAGAATAATTCTACTGTCAATGGTTCCAAGCCAGAAATGCCGGAGATGGAACGACTGGAAATGTTCATTCCTGAAGCCCCGAAGCGCAAGATTGATAACCTGATTGTGCCAACAATTGTTCGTGAGCGAATTGAGACTGCACTAAATCGCATTCTGTATCACGACGTGCTGTATTACGAATGGAATCTGAAAAAAATTGACCCTCAAGGACGCCGGGTAGCAATTAATATGTATGGTCCCCCTGGAACAGGAAAAACGTTTTGTGCAGAAGCGATCGCACACTACCTCGACAAAAAAATCATCAAAGTGAACTATGCTGAGATTGAATCTAAATATGTTGGCGAAACACCAAAGAATATCACCGCTGCTTTTAGAAAGGCTAGCGAAACCAATGCTGTGCTGTTCTTTGATGAGGCGGATTCTATTCTGGGAAAACGCTTGACAAATGTCACTCAAAGTGCAGACTACGGAGTTAATGTGAGCCGCTCAGTGATGCTGCTAGAGTTGGATAAGTTCGATGGCGTTGTCATTTTCGCTACTAATCTTGCAAGCAACTACGACGGAGCTTTTGTGCGGCGCATTCTAGCTCACATTGAATTTGAACTCCCAGATGAAACTTGTTTGGTAAAACTATGGCAGTATCTACTACCAGAAGAAGTTCCGTGTGCTGAGGATATTAACTCAGAATGGCTAGCGCAAGAGTCCCTTGGGTTGGCGGGGGGAGATATTTTGAATGTAGTGAAGTTAGCCGCTTCCCAAGCAGTTACCAGAAAAGGCAATGAGCGTTTGGTGATGCAGCCTGACATTAGAAATGCGATCGCACAAGTCAAGAACGCTAAGGAGAAAATTGGCTCAACAGTTGCCGAAAATCCAGCAACTACTACAACCGTTGTCACAGAACGGGTGCTGACAGCTGACGAACTCCCCCCTGACCTCCAAGAGCCTTTCCAAAAAGCTGTCTCCAATTAACAACCGTAGATTCTATCGACTGTCGCATAGAAAGTAGTATGAGGGGTGCATCCCAAATATCAACACCCTTCCTACCTAAACAAGTGTGCCATTCGGGTATAGTGTAGATGATTCACTTTTGAATTCCGATAGCGTTACATAGAGTGCGATCGCTCTCATTAACATTAGGATTATTTTTCAGATAGTCACGTAGCCGATCGCAACCCCGCACCAATAAATCATCTAGATCCAAATTCCAGAGAATTATAGTGTCGTCTTGACTAGCAGAAGCAATGATTTTGCCATCCGGACTGAAACTGACACTCTGAACATCATCATGATGCCCGGTTAGGGTTTTGAGCTCCTGACCTTCCCGACTCCAGAGTGTAACAGTATCGCTATCACTGCCAGAAGCGAGTATTTTGCCGTCTGGGCTGAAACTAACGGTATTGACAAACATACCGTTCCCTGTTAGGGTTTTGAGTTCCTGACCCCCGCGACTCCAAAGTTTGACAGTGGTATCTTCACTACCAGAGGCAAGTATTTCGCCATCTGGGTTGAAACTAACGCTTCTGAGATGACTCTTATGTTTATGGAGGTTTTGAAATGGCTGACCTTCCCGATTCCAAAGTTTTATGCTTCTGTCACCACTAGCAGAAGCAAGTATCTCACCATTAGGGCTGAAACTGACACTTCTGATATCATTGTCATGCCCGTGCAGGGTTTTAAGTAGTTGACCTTCCTGATTCCAAAGTTTTATGGTTTTGTCACTACTACCAGAGGCAAGTATCTTACCATCAGGACTGAAACTGACACTTCTGACGCTATCGTTGTGCCCGTGCAGGGTTTTGAATAGCTTAAATAGCTGACCTTCGCGATGCCAAAGTTTTATAGTTTTGTCATTACTACCGGAAGCTAACATTTTGCCATCAGGACTAAAACTAACGCTGTTGACCTCTGCTTTATGTTCCGAGAGAGTTTCAAGTAACCGACCTTCGCGATTCCAAAGTCTTATGGTTTTGTCATCACTACCGGAGGCTAACATTTTGCCATCAGGACTAAAACTAACATTGTTGACATCTGCTTTATGTTCAGATAGGACTTTAAGTTTTTGTCCATCGACATTCCAGAGTCTAATGCTTGTGTCCCAACTTGCAGAAGCAATTGTTTTACTGTCTGGACTGAAACTGGCGCTACTGATAAAACCTTGATGTCCATAAAGGGTTTTAGATAACTGACCTTCCTTATTCCAGACTTTAATCGTGTGGTCATCGCCAGCAGAAATAATAGTTTTGCCATCTGGGCTAAAACTGACGCTACTGATACGACTGCAATGCCCATTTTGGTTACATCCAGGAAAGGTTTTCAGTCGCTTACCCTCTTTACTCCAAAGCTTGACCGAGCCTTCATACCCACCAGAGGCGATCGTTTGATTATCTGGGCTAAAGCTAACGCTCCCAACATCATCATGAAGATTTCCATTGTCACATTTATCTTGACGCTCACAACCGGACAATGTGTGAAGCAGCTGACCATCGCGACTCCATAGTTTGATAGTTTCATCCGAACCAATCGAAGCAATCATCTGACCATTGGGACTGAAACTGACACCCATAACAGATTTGTTATGTCCAGAAAGAGTCTTTATTAGCTGACCATCGCGACTCCATAGTTTGACGGTTTTGTCGCGACCCCCGGAAGCGATCGTTTGACCATCCGGACTGAACCTGATAGCACTTAAACCGCCAGTGTGCTTCTGAGGAAAATTTTTAAGTAACTGACCATCGCGACTCCACAGTCTGATAACATTGTCAAAACTTCCAGTAACAAAGAGCTTACTATCCGGGCTAAAACTTATACTAATAGTACCACTGAGATTTGTGTTGAGGGTTTTAAGTAGCTTACCTTCTCGACTCCAGAGTTTTATGGTATCGTCAGTACTACCAGAGGCAATTATCTCGCCATCTGGGCTAAAAATGACGACATTAATATAACTTTGATGCCCTATTAGGCGATTGCGCTCTTGAACTCCGTAAACTGCCTGCTGTAGCGTTACGGTCACAGTTTGCTTTAGGGTAGCATCTGGTTCCAATATTGCATTTTTAACTTGTTTGCCTGCCTGCACGGCAGCAACCAAAGCCTCAAGTTGTTTCTTGGAAAGTAAGGATGATTCAGAGGCTTGATTTAAGGCAACTATACTTTGTTGTTGTGCGCCACTCCACTGAAGAAAGGCAAAGATAGCAAATCCAGAGAGCGCGATACTAGAGACGAGTGCAACTCTATTCCGCACTTGAGCAGCTTTTTGTGCTTTTATTGCCTGCTCTAACTCTCGCTGTGTGCGTTCTTTCTCTTCTCGCTGTATTCTATCCCGCAGTTCCAAACTCAACTGAATAAAAACTAACTCATCTGAACCGACATCCGACCGTCGCATCTGCAACCAATCCTCAGCCTCGGCTAAAGGCGCACCACGTAACAAAGCACCTTCATCATTACCGCTAATCTCCCATTGTTGCAATGCCCCTCGCAGGCGCTCTTGCCAAGTGCGAAACTGTCGGTTAGCGTTCACCCAGCTGCGCAGAGTTCCCCATTGCCGAATCAACGCTTCATGGACAATTTCTACTGTTTCTATTTTCTCAGTTTCATCCCACCCAGTCACCACTAAACGCTCATCAGCCAAGTGTTTGACTAAACCCCAATTTTCCTTCTCCACCTCGTTGCGAGTCGCCACACGTCTAGTGTCTTCCGTCCCTTCCCCTGGACGCACCAACTGAATAAATACCTTTTCTGCTTGTTGTTTCTCTTCCTTAGATAGGTTTTTTAATGCTTCATCGGCGTGTTTTGCTAAAGCTTTTTCTAAACCACCAATTTCTTCATAAGCCTTATGAGTCAAATACCAATTTTTCTGTTTCGACCACAGTTGAGCTAAGGCAAACTCCAGCATTGGTAAACGACCAGGGCGATCGCCCACATCATTAATGAGTTTACTTGTTAACCCGGACTCCAGTTCCACCTTCATTTTTAAAGCTGGTTTTTCAATCGCATCGCACAATTCCTCAGAGTCCATTGGAGTCAGTAACAATGGGGGGTATTGTTGCAAAGCCTTTCCCATTGATTGATCATCAAGTACAATTCCCAAAAAATCCGCTCGCAGCGTCAACACCAGCGTAAACGCCCGAGCATATCTTACAGCCAAAAGCAGTGACTTTAAAAAACTGTGACGTTCTTCCTGGGCAGCAAGAGTGTAAAGTTCTTCAAACTGATCTGCCACTAACACCAAACGCCGATATCCTGAGGAATTAACAATATTTTCAATAAAATGGCGTAATACTGTCTCATCATGTCGCTCTTTGGCCTCAAATTCTAGTTCCGCCTGCCTGCTATTCCGTTCTCCTGATGCTTTTGTTTGTCCTTGTACTAGAGACTGATAATATTTGCTCAACGCTACAGTCAAAGCATCAAACGGATTCTTCCCCGGACGAAAACTGATTATCTCTACATTGCCAGCAGCTTGTAAACGAGGAATCAACCCTGCAAACACCACAGACGACTTCCCACTCCCAGAAGCACCAACCACAGGAACTAGCGGATTGCTGTTGACGGCTTCCACTAACTTAACAATAAACTTCTCCCTACCAAAAAAGAAATCTGCATTTTCCTGGCGAAACGCAGATAAACCCTGATAGGGACAATCAGGAAGTTCACCAGAAAGTCCTCCCAAATCTTCCCAACTCGGTGAAAGCTCAGTTGTATTTTGACAGATAATTGGCAACCAGCTTACCCCCGGTAGCCGCTTTTCAATATCTTTGTCGTCTGCAAGTTCTTTCAACTTATCTCTTGCTTGTCGAACTGAATTAAACAAAGATTCACCTTGTGAAAAAGAACTTAAAAAATATTGGAGAAACTTTTGTGCTAACTTATCTGGTACTTCTTCGCGCCAGACAATAATATAAGGTAAGTTTAAATCTGCTAATTGTCTTGCTAAACCTAGACCATCGCAGGAATTGAAGATTGCTAATTTTAAACCTTTGTTAATAGCTGCCCTCAGTGTTCTTTTGATTTCTGCCAAACTTAAACTATCATTGGGATTAATATTTATTACGCCTGTTTGACCATCACCTTTTGTTTCACTATGACCGGCAAAAAACAGGATATCGCAGGCTTCTTCCCAAAGCGTATTAAAATCAGAACGATTTGGTTCTGTAAGAACGATGAGTTCTGCCGACCGTTTCTTCAATTTTTCAAGTAATTCTTTATCTGCACTGGTATCAATATTTGTACTGTCTCCAAAAATACTGATAATCCTAGCTCTTCTAATTTTACCAGAAGTCGATGATTCTTCCGATGTCGTAGTACTTGCGACAGAAGAGTGAAAACAAACAGCCGGTTCACAGAAAAACTTTTGAGCGAAAAAACCCCATTCCTGCCAAGGTAGTCGATGTAAGATGTCTTTGGTCGCAAGGCAGGCAATTTTCTCAGTGTGGATAAATAGACGAATTTCTGGTTGAGAGTCTTGTGGCAGTGCTTGTTCTAATTTTGACTGAATGGGGTGAAGCCACTGATGAAGGTGACGGCATAAACCCTGAGCAGAATTATCACAATCCGTTTTGGATATATGAGTGACTTGGCTATTTTTAAACCTGCCTCTGGAATGGTTAAGTAACGAGTAGTATTGCTCTTTCCAACGTTGATAGGAAACTGAAATTTCTGTATTTGGAGGTAATTTCACTTCGAGTTGTGTGATATTCTCCTGTGCATTTGCTACCGTCACCTTAAGATTAATTTTACCAAACCCGCGCTCAAAGTCCCCGTCACCAAACTCCAAGTTTACCCATATTTCCATAAATTAGCACCCTAGATTAGTTCACCTACCCCATCACTATTGTTTTTTAAAAAATGAATAATAAAAAATAAAAAAGTATTAATAAATTAGAACTTACGGATTGACAAATTTTTGATTATATATATTATGCCATAGTGCATAAGACATAAATCACCTCAACAAAGTCGGGGTTTTGAACCTAGAAGACATAAGTCGTCATAGCTGCATTCTTAAGTAGGTGTAAGTGAAATCAACTTATGCACTTAAGTAAGATGAAACGTGGATTGTAGATAGCTAAAACATTTTGCAGCCGCAGTGCTCTTGAGCCGCATATACAGACAATGCTTCCCTCACGAGCGCGCACGTTATGCACGGGTCCAATGTTTGTGTACAGTGCGTAAGTCCTATAAATTTTGTGTAAGACTATCCCAGATAGTAGTCACAAGTGGCTTGTAGGCGGAAAATAAGCCTTAGTATATGCACACCGATCAACTACCATTGGGGGACTTTTCAGATCCTGTCTCTACCCTCTTGTAAAAGAGGGTAGTTTAGTGCGATAATCGCACTCTTTTATTCAATCTCATACATAGCTACAAGTGTAAAAATGTTGATTTCGTAGAAAATACTATTTGAAAACTAAATACACTCTATTTAAACAGTATTTTAGTAGATGTCTGACTTTATATGTCTAAAATGTTATAATC
Source organism: Kalymmatonema gypsitolerans NIES-4073 (assembly GCF_002368435.1). Classification (GTDB taxonomy): domain Bacteria; phylum Cyanobacteriota; class Cyanobacteriia; order Cyanobacteriales; family Nostocaceae; genus Kalymmatonema; species Kalymmatonema gypsitolerans. Next base: position 935,257 of record NZ_AP018268.1, on the reverse strand, counting down.
TGTGGCGCTAATAGCTAAGTATTACCAACCTTAAAATAAATATTGTTATGCCCTAAATAGTACCAATAGAACTTTGTAATAAACTAGGATCAAAGTTATTAAAACTTATCAGTGGAGAGACTTTTATCTACTTTTTGTACGACAAAGTTTGAATTTCTTTTGTTTAGCTATTTTATCATGAAGAAGTACAATTATTCATTGAATATATTATGTAAAAAAAAGAACTAGACACTGGAGTTTAGACTAGTTCTCGGTGCGAAACTGTTAAACAAATCAGAAACTCCAGTTACAAAAGTTGCAAACCGTTATAGCAATGCCATTTTTAATTTTGCATTTTCAATTCTTCATCGCCCAGAACGTCTGCGAAGTCGGTCGATTGTCACCGCCACAATAATCACCAGACCCTTGACGACGAGTTGCCAGAAATAAGACATATTCAGCAGGGTCAGACCATTGTTGAGAACGGCAATGATCAACGCACCGAGAAGGGTTCCCCCAATAGTCCCAATACCACCGGTGAAGCTGGTTCCACCTAGAATGACAGCGGCGATCGCATCCAACTCGTAACCCTGACCTAACATACCAGTCGCACTATAAAGGCGGCTGGCGCTCATAATTCCTGCCAAACCTGCCAGCAATCCGCTGACGCCATAGACAAACAGCAACACACGATTGACTTTGATACCAGTTAAGCGTGCTGCCCGGTCGTTGCCGCCTACAGCGTAAATTTGCACCCCCAAAACAGTTTGCCGCAGGACAAACCAACTCGCTGCAACAGCCAGCAGGGCAATCACTACCAACCACGGAATAGGACCCAAATAGCTGTTACCTATCCAAGCAAAATTCAGGTTACGGTTAATGACCGTTGTCCCATTGGCAACCAAAAAGGCAGCACCCCTCAACGCCGTAAGTGAACCTAGGGTGACAATAAAAGGCGGCACATTCAAAAAGCTGATCAGAGCACCATTGAGTAAGCCCAGAAGCAATCCTGTCAGCAAACCGGCAAGCACAGCCGCCCAACCCAGACCTGGAATCAGCGATACCAGCACTGCAACGACGGCAGAAACACCAAGTATTGACCCAACCGAAAGGTCAATGCCTCCGGTGAGAATCACAAACGTCATCCCGGTTGCCAGCACAATGTTGATTGATGCCTGGCGCAATATATTGACGACGTTACCCGGTGTCGGGAAGTTGGGGGTAAGCAACGAAAACAGGATGCAGATAAGCACCAGAATTGGCAGAATTCCTAGAACCTGAAGCAAATTGCTGGCTGATTTACGCTGAGCCGACTTTGGATGCTCTCCAGGTCTATTTTTGACAGGTCTTAAGGTTTGACTCATGATCCTAGTACCTCCGCTGCTCCAGTGGCATAGTGCATAATCTTTTCTTGGGTAATTTCCTTGCCAGGGCTGCCGTCAAGTTCGCCTACCAGCTGCCCTTCTCGCATCACTAGGACGCGATCGCTCATCCCGACAATCTCCGTGAGTTCGCTGGAAACCATCAAAATAGCAATACCTTGTGCTGCCAACTCGCTCATAATGCGGTAAATTTCGCTTTTGGCACCAATATCTACGCCGCGTGTTGGCTCATCCAGCATCAAGACTTTCGGCTTAATCGCTAGCCAACGTGCCAGCAGGAGCTTCTGCTGATTGCCCCCGGAAAGATCCACCGCTCTGATTTCCAAATTGGCAAGCCGGATATGGAAGTTTTCCACCGCTTCCGTTGCAATCTGATTGACTGAACTCCAGTTAACGACGCCAGCCTTTGCATCCTGCTTCAGCCTGTTGAGGGCAATATTCTTACGCGAACTCATTTCCAGAAATAATCCCTGGTCTTTGCGGTCTTCCGGGACATAGCCAATTCCGACAGCAATGGCATCACCGGGCGTATTGATATTGAGTTTTTTGCCATCCAGGAAGACTTCACCACTAACCTTGCGGTCAGCACCAAAAATCAGTCGAGATAGCTCCGTGCGTCCTGCACCAACCAGCCCCGCTAAACCGAGAATCTCTCCAGCATGCACCTCGAAGCTGGCAGGTTCAACCTTGCGTCCGTCGCTGATATTTCTGACTTCGAGCACCACTGGACCAAAGTTTGTTTGCCGCTGATGTTCGTAAAAGTCCTGCATGGGACGACCGACCATCATCTGCACCAATCGCTGGGGAGAAATTTCATCCCGCGTCAGACTGCCAATATATTGACCATCGCGCAGTACGCTAATCCGGTCAGCCAAGGCATACACTTCTTCCATACGGTGGCTGATGTAGATGATGGCAATGCCGTCAGAGCGCAGTTTGCGAATCACCTCAAATAGCCGCTCAGTCTCCCGGTCAGACAGTGCAGCCGTTGGCTCATCCATCACTAGGATGCGGCTTTTGTCTTTCAGCGCCCGAGCAATTTCAACTTGTTGCTGTTCGGCAATAGAGAGAGTGCCAACCACATCATTTGATGCAAAACTGGCTCCCAAGCTTTGGAGCACTTGCTGTGTTTCACGCTCCATACCTTGGCGGTCTAAAAACTGACCCCGCCGCAACTCGCTACCCATAAAAATATTTTCGGTCACGGTTAAATTGGGTGCGACATTCAGTTCTTGATAAATCAGATTAATACCCGCTTGTCGCGCCGTGCCCGGATCGGTAATTTTCACAGGGTTACCATTGATGCGAATCTCGCCTTCATCGGCAATGTAAGCCCCAGCAAGAATCTTCATCAATGTGCTTTTGCCTGCCCCGTTCTCGCCCATCAGGGCGTGAACCTCTCCTGGATAAATCGTGAGATTGACATTTTGGAGAGCGGGTACACCATGAAATCGTTTCGTAATCCCTTGCATTTCCAGCACTGGGATCGTGCTCGGTACATTAGGAAGGGAGGGTGCAATATCCGTTGTCATGAGCAATTCCTGCAATGTTGGATGTTATATCACTGCCAGCCTTTATACTCGCTGACGTTGTCTCGCGTGATCAGCTTGACTGGAATCAGAATGTTGGGATTCGCAGGTTTCTTGCCATAAAGAATGTCGTTACCAACCTGAACCGCCTTTTTAGTCATTCCTAGCGGGTCTTGAGCAGCAGTGGCAACAAACAAGCTGTCCTTGTCTGCGATCGCATCCTTCGCTTCCGGTGCACCATCGACCCCAACTATGAAAAATTCGCTGCGTTTTGCCTGCCTAGCCGCCAGTTCTGCTCCGACGCCAGTTGGATCGTTAATGGCAAAAACCGCATCTATCTTGGGAAAGGTTGCGAGCAAATCACTCATTACCCTGAGTCCTCCATCCCGGCTTCCTTCCGCGTTCTGGTCTTTAGAAAGCACTTTGATACCAGGATATTTAGCAAATATCTGCTGACAGCCGTTGACTCGCTCGACGACAGAGATAACTGGAGGACCGTTGATAATAACTATATTGCCTTTGCCCTTGAGGCGATCGACGATGTACTGACAACCAACTTGTCCAGCTTGCACATTATTTGAGGTAATGGTGGCATCTACACCTCCCTCAGCGCCCGTATCTACTGCAATGACAACACTACCTGCAAGTTTTGCTTTCTCGACTGCTGGTGCAATTCCCTTACTGTCACCCGCGTTCAGGATGATCACGTCAGTACCTGCGGCAATGAAATTTTCCATCTGGTTGAATTGTTGGTTCAGGTCATAGCCACTGGAAACTACGGTAACTTTGACATCATTACCGCCTATTTTCTTGGCTTCTGCCTCCGCTCCCCGACCCATAAGGACGAAGAAGGGGTTACCAAGGTCACCGACGGTCACGGCGACGGATCCCAGTTTGGGATCTTGATTACTCCGGTTACCTTGTATGGCAGCTCTGTTATTTTGGGAAATGGGTGAGCAAGCCACAAGGGCACCACTGACGAGACCTAATACGCCAGCCGCGATTGCTACTCTATTCACATTATCTATCTCCAACAACTCACTGGAATTTGAAGAGAGTCAAGAGAATAAAAATCTGCAAAGCAATGATAATATGAGCTAGGTCTAAAGTATTCAGACCTAACCTATCGACACTGTTAGCTTCTACAATTTCAACTCCTTACAAACGTCTTGTGATTGGAATTTAAGTAGAGTGCTATTAACTCTGACAGATTCTCTACCTAAAAAGGTGCAAAAATACTTCCTACACCTCCTCAAAGAATCATGTCGCTTTTGTGAAAACACATAAGAAGTGTGTAACACGAAAACCGCTTTTAGCCAAAACTTCTAAAAGGCTTTGCTATAAAAGTTGCAGGTATATTCTATTTGGCTCTCAGCTATATTCTATTTAACTCTGTGTTAGTTTATGGTGCGCCTTTGCAAAGATTAACCACATCTATCAAATAGATTATTCCCTAAGATTCTATTGAGTCGCTATCAACTGAAAACCTGACTATCAGTATGTTTCTAGAATAGACTTGGTCTAAATTTTGGGTCAGATTTAATAAAAAGTAATACTCTTACCGCTCTTGACAATAGCAAAACATTTGCTGTGTTTGTTTGGGGTATGTTAACAGCTATTTTTGGCAGGTAATGCCCAGTATATAAGGATAGTCTATGGCATCCTGCCAGAACTCCTGGCTAAATTTCTGCACGCCTTCGGGAGAGACTATTGGATTGTGCCAGCGGATATCCTTAAAACCAACGCTTCTCAAAGCCCATTCATACGTCGCTTTGCTCAGGTAGTAGTTGTCAAAGCTGACTTTCTCACCATCATCGGCAATTGTCAATGTTAAGGTTAGGGGAGTACCTTCCTGAAGCGACCCAGGACAGCTCTTAGCAAGACCATATTTTTCACCTTTATGATAAAACTCTGGGGGTAAGTCTAAATTATTGTTGAGACTGATGAACTGACCGCCTGGTTTCAGGTTAGCTGATATGGTATGACACATTTTAAGTAGTTCATCCTTTGTTGAGGCGTAATTCAGAAGAAAGGAAGCAACCACAAGGTCAAAGCTGTCAATAAAACCTATTTCCGTGACATCAGCGATAATATACTCAATTTCGAGCGGTTCTTTCTCTTCTTCCTGTCTTGCTAGTTTGATCATTTCTGAAGAAATATCCACACCCACTAGACGTGCAGCGCCGTTTTGTTTGAGCAATCTTGTGTAAATTCCTTCTCCGCAAGCCAAATCAAGAATTGATTTTCCGGTAACATCTCCAATTAGATTTAAGTGTGTATACGTCTCAACATGCAGGGCAAACGGCAAAGAGTAGAACTTTTTAAACTGTTCAGCTATTGAATCATAGATTTGTGCCATTTTTTCCCTGTTTTGCAAATTCTTAAAGACTAATAATTATTGTAATTGACCACGGGGCGGAAGTTATGGGAGCAACTCATGGAGACAGCACGCTTATTGAATAAAGGTAAATAAACGGGTATGACTTCGAGAAGTTAAGCAGGATTTTTGACTGCAACAGAAGCCGTAGAAACTTATACGAGTAAATAATATAACGCTTAGGTACGTATATGCATGAATTAGGCATACGAAGTAATTTGCAATCGGAAGTGTGCCTGATTTCATGCAGTCTTATACCAATTCTCTGTAAACTTGCACTAAATAATTACCTCTCTCTTCCTTGGCGTACTTGGCGTACTTGGCGTACTTGGCGGTTCATTTTTTAATATTAAGTGCATCTTCATGGAGAATTGGTCTTAATTTGGGTGGCATGGGTGTACAAGAGGGTAAGCGGGAAGATGGGGTGTGAGGGCAAATTGGGAAGGCGATTGCCCAAGTTGCCCTGCGCTCTGCGCAATCGCCCATCGCCCCTGCTGTTAAGCAGGACTGTTTCATTCCCTAAAATTGGCATTCAAGACGATTTTGGTGATGTAGCTCAAATCAACAGGCAGGCAATTCACCACTTATTACCCAGTAACACTTCAAGTTCTGCTCTTAGAGCCTTAATATCCGCAACCCTTGCTACCAGTAAGTTATCACTCCCTGCATCTATTAAACGTGATTTCCAATAGCCAATACTCTCTGAATTATTCATCCAAAACTCAATGACAGTACTTACGACTTCATCTATATCCCAGCCCCACTTTTGTGGCAATGGTTCTACAGATGTGATCAGGGCATCAAGCGTACACTTATGAGTTGCTACTAATTCTACACCTTGATGCTGCGGTGTTTCTAGATTCTGCTGTTGGTGACTAAAAAAATGCAAAACTGGAGATACTCCTACGATGTCGAAAGTGTATTTCATTCTACTCCTCCAAGTTCTTACATGAGTTCTCTTCAAACCAGAGCTTTTAATTTTTTTAATGTCCTAAAATCCTCTTAAATAACATCTGAAAAAAGTTGGACATCAGCCTATACCATAGGTACTAAACTTCAAAAATATTGGCGCTTTAGTATCGTGAGTGCTAAGGTTTCTTCCATAAAAGAGTTAGCAGTAAAGTACGTTGAGTGCTAAAGTTTGTTCCGCGAAAATTAGCAGTAAAGTGCATTGAGTGCTAAAGTTTATAGAGGTATTTATCTTAAATTATTAAATATTTTCCTTATAAGAAAAGAGATGGATATTATTTTTAATAATTATTTCAAATTGGGTGCGACAAGTTTTAAAGGTGAAATAGCAGCTTTGTCTGCTGCCTGTTTGTGGGCTGGGGCATCGGTGATATATAGGCGCTTGGGGGAGCGTATCCCGCCATTGCAACTCAACTTGATCAAAGGGATAGTTGCGATCGCTTTCCTTTTGCTTACCATCTTCATCAAGGGTGAATTTTTTCCCAACATTTCACCACTTCCCCTGTGTCTGCTGCTTGTCAGCGGCGTTGTGGGCATTGGCTTAGGCGATACAGCCTTCTTGGCAGCTTTAAATCTTTTAGGCGCACGTCGTGCCTTACTTATAGGAACCCTTGCGCCACCAATGACGGCAATATTAGCGCTCATTTTTCTCCAAGAGCAATTAAACGCTAATGCTTGGTGTGGCATTTTGCTCACCATTTTGGGAGTTGCCTGGGTGGTGACAGAACGCACTCCCGATACAAATGATACTTCTACTCATACTTCTAGAATGCAGTTATGGCGGGGACTTGGCTTTGGTCTGATAAACGTAGTAACCAATGCTATAGGTACTGTTTTGGCTCGTGCAGCATTAGCAAATAGCAGTATTAGCCCCTTGTGGGCAGCTTTGTTGCGGTTAATTGCAGCCGTGTTGATTCTCGTGATATTGCTACCCTTGCGCAGGCAACAAGGTGACTTTAAGTTAAAAACATTACATTCACCAAGGGTAGTTCTAGCTGCTATCTTTGCTGCTTTTTGTGGGACTTATTTAGGAATTTGGTTGCAACAGACAGCAATTAAATTAACTGCTGCGGGAATTGCCTTAACTTTGTTGCAAACTAGCCCGTTATTTGTTATACCAATTTCTCTGACGATAGGTGAAAAAGTCAGTTTGAGGGCGATCGCTGGTGTAGTGATTGCGATCGCTGGGGTTGGATTGCTGTTTTACTTGCGGTAGCCAGAAGCACGTCAACTATGATTAAACAGTATGACTCGTGTCGATACCTTTAAGTTTGAAATTTATGATTTCGCTGGTTGAATAGTTGAGACAGTTAGTTTGAGAGCTATACACCAAACAGTGGACAAAACTGGACAACCAGTACAAACCCTGGGGATATAGCCAGATCAAGTCCTTTGAGGACTACGTTAAAACGGTCATGATACCCGTGGGTGCTTTCCAGCTTGCGGCTCCCGAAGTTTGTTACGGAGGGAAACCCTCCTGACAACTTCTCTCTATCGTTGGGTGTTAAACAGATGTATTTGGTGAAGTCAGTGCATCCAGCTTAAAAAGCCCTTTTAACTTGATCGAGGAAAACATCACCCGAAAGGAGGCTCTTATGAGCAAAGTATTTGTCATCGACACCAATAAACGACCGCTAGATCCTATTCATCCAGCCCAAGCGAGACAACTTTTAAGGAACAAAAAAGCAGCCGTTTTTAAACGTTTTCCGTTCACAATCATTTTCAAGGAATCTAGACCAGATTCCCCAGTTAAGGCATTAAGAATTAAAATTGACCCTGGTTCCAAAGCCACTGGGTTGGCACTGGTTAATGATATCACTGGCGTTGTTGTATTCGCGGCGGAACTACAGCACCGAGGTTTTGCAATTCGAGAATCTTTAACTTCTCGTAGGCAAGTACGTCGAGGTCGAAGAGCAAGAAAAACCCGTTATCGTCAACCACGTTTTAATAATAGAAAGCGCTCTGATAGATGGCTAGCACCAAGTTTAATGAGCCGTGTTTACAACATCAAAACTTGGGTGAAGCGGCTGATGAAACTTGCACCAATTACGGCTATCTCTCAAGAACTAGTTCTGTTTGACACTCAATTAATGCAGAACCCTGAAATCAGTGGTAAGGAGTATCAACAAGGTACTCTAGCCGGATACGAAACGAGAGAGTATTTGCTAGAAAAGTTTGTCCGTAAGTGTGTCTACTGTGATAAACAAGACTTGCCGTTACAGATTGAACACATTCACCCACGAGCAAAAGGAGGGTCAGCCCCTTCGGGGAAGTCAAAAGTCACGCATTCAAAAGTCAAAAGTAAGAACCCCATAAATAAATTTAGGGGCTTGTAACAAGGATGCCGTATTTCTTGCGCCTACTCGGTGAAATACATTTTTTCTTTTTCCATAAACAAATTTAGGGGCTTGTACCCTTTTCTTTCTGGTCAAATAGAATCTCCAATCTTACCTTAAGTTGTGAGAAATGTAACATCAAAAAGGGGACTAAGAATATCAAGGACTTTCTCAAGAAAGATCCTGAACGGTTGAAAAAGATTGAAGTGCAAGCAAAAAAAGCCTTGGCAGACGTTGCGGCTGTTAATGTAACTAGATTCAAGCTTTTAGAAACATTAAAAAGCACAGGGTTACCAGTAGAAACAGGTAGCGGGGGATTGACGAAGTTTAATAGAACAAGGCTTGAGCTAGATAAAACCCATTACTTTGATGCCGTTTGCATCGGTCAATCAACTCCAGAAAAAGTAATAGTTAAAGGATTGAAACCTTTAATCATAAAAACCTGTGGACATGGCAATCGCCAAATGTGTGTAACCAATAAGTTTGGGTTTCCTAAGAGCCATAAAACTAATATCAAGTTTCACTTTGGGTTTAGGACTGGGGATATCGTTAAAGCTGTTGTTCCGTCAGGGAAAAATGCTGGTACTCACACAGGAAGAGTCTCAACTAGGAAAACTGGGCAATTCGATATCTCCACAGGAACCAAAAAATTGCAAATAATCAACCATAAATATTGCAAATTACTGCACAAACAGGATGGCTATTTGTACTCATTGTCAACCGTTGTCCATTGAATCAGCAATCTTAGGCGTACCGATCGCTCTCTGTTATAGTTGCGATCGCTCTGATGAGATTGCTATTTTATCTCAAGTAGTGTTTCAGTATTGCAACCAGTCTAATCGTTCAAACTTCTATGCTAAATATTACTCCAGAGACTGATAACCAAACAGCGAAGATTCACCAAGTGGTAACGGATGCTTTTGGTCAAATACAAGAAGCCGAACTTGTAGATAAAATCCGTAACTCCCCAAATTTTATACCTGAATTATCTCTTGTAGCGCTAGAAAATGGGGATGTGCTGGGACACATTCTTTTCAGCCGCATTGTCATTGAAACACCAAAGAAAATTCCTGCACTAGCATTAGCACCGCTAGCTGTGACACCAATCCACCAGCGCCAAGGTATTGGCACTCAGCTGGTGCAGGTGGGTTTATCAAGGTGTCGTGAATTAAATCATTCTATTGTTGTCGTTGTTGGCGATCCGCGCTATTACAGACGTTTTGGTTTTCAAAAGGCGAGTCAATTCGGCTTGCACTCATCATTACCAATTCCTGATGAGGCATTTATGGTGTTAGAACTCAAACCGAGTGCTTTGATGAATCTTAATGGGAACGTGTGTTATCCAGCGTATTTTAATGAGGTTTGAAAGATTATTTTCCTAGTTATGATTCCTACTCCTGTTTCTTCCCTAAGTCACTATTGCTAAAATTGTTATATTATCGCCAAAAAACACACTGCTTTTGTTCTTCGGAGAACTTTGTGGAAAGTAAATGCAAATCCTCCATAGGTAGAGAAGATTTACAATAAAAAGGGAATTTTGGTTGTCTGGAAGTGTAATCAAAAAATACTGAAAATCTATCGGAATCTACAGGTTTTTTTCCCCGATGAAAGACACTAGCAGTGCCTGCAATAACTACTGTACCAGATGGTCCTGTACAGGATTTATAATTTGATTGGGATATCACCTGTTGCATAGTTTTGTCACTGATATAGCCGTATTTATATTTCAAAGAATCAGCTACTTTTGCAGTGAGATATTTTGGAAGATATTGAAACGGACCTCGCTCATCATTTATATCATTTAAATAAATAATGACTTTGAACAATTTTCGGTCTTCCGAGTCCATATGCCACAACCTTGATTTTTTCTCCACTTGGTTGGCAATATCTCTGCGAAAATAAGAGCCATGATAAGCGACTGGTAGACCAAGATAATTCTCAGCAATATTGAGTAAACGTTGTTCTAATCCCCAAAGAAAAATCTCTGGGTACTCCATCATTTGTTCATTAGTTGCATGAACAACAAATTCATTTTCATCGCCAGAAATTGCTCTTGGAATTTTTGGTATTAAATTTTTTGCGGCTTGCAGTAATTGTGGGGTAGAAGGAATCGAAAGTTCCTCTAATGAAGTGACAACAACTCCCTCAGTTTCAAGAGTCTCCACTATAGTCCAGTCAGTACTCGAAAGAACAGGTAGATGACTCTTATGTTTTTCTAATGCTGCTTCATAAGCAAACTCAGCAGGATCTCGTATAAATGAAACTTCATAAAGATTTTTTAATATTTTGTTACGCACCTGAGTTGCAATAGTTTTCATCTTGCTTGTTACCTGTTTTACAACTAACCTTAGAAGTATTTTAAGTATACCTAAGGCTAGATGTCCAACTATTTATTTTTATCTAAGCAAACTTTATACTCGCTTTATACAAAAGAAGCTATAAGAGGAGTGTGCTTTACTATTTCTGTATATTCAGCAGAAAAACCTACTTTCCGGAAATTTTTCCCAAAAAAATCTTAATTTAACTCAATAAATTTACGGAATGGCAGGTACAGACAAGTTGTCGGTACTTGGTAGAAGCCGCAGTCTTAACTTATTCATTTGAGTGTAAAGTTTGGTTAAACTGGAACTTGCAAAGCCACTTAACTGCATAATGTTTTAAAGTTTACTAGCCGCAATGTGATACTAATTTTTGCCACAGATAGGCGCGATAATTGCACCAGCTATAGCCTATACAATCGCTTTGGATAGCAGATATGAGTATCAAGGAGTTACAGTGATGGTGCGGCTAATTATCAGCTTAATTCTGTTGGGGCTATTAACTGCGTGTACCACGAGTGTTCTTGCACCAACTAGGCACTTAGTGGAAAAAGCGATCGCATTTGAATTAGAGAAAACTCAACAGCAACTCAGCCAACAGCTAGATTTGAATTTTCAAGGATTTGAAATCCATCGGTTATCAATTTCTCAGGAACAACCTTTGACAATTGAAAATTTACCCACATACCGCGTTCGTGGAACTTACGAACTCACGTTTAAACTACCAAAACGACGGTTGACACAACCTCAAAAACCTTTTGAAGTTTACCTGCAACTTCAAAGAGAAGGTAAAACTTGGCGGTTACTGGTTCCTGAAGCTAGTGGCAAGGATTCTAAATCAGTTTGGCGCAGTTATTTCATTCGATAAATTATCGATTATGAATTATGAAATTGGAGTAGAGTATGACTCTTGCATAATTCATAATTTGTAATTTATCATTTGCCATTGCCTATTCTCTTGGCAACCTCAGAAAACACCAAGCTACCTGCACTGAAGTCTTTCAGGAAGTCTGAAAGACGTTTGGCGTCTGTGTCAAACTGCAAGGCTTCTAAGAAAAAAGGTAGTCGCTCACGCCGCAAGCTAGCTCATAGGGAAGCAAGAGAGCATCAACATATTGCTCGTTCCCGTCGTGACCATGCGTTTAAGACCGCTCATGCGTTGGTACGAACTGGCAAGAAAGTTTTTATCCACGAGGACTTGAACCTTAAGGCATTGTCTAAACGCAACAAAGCCAAACAGAATGAGGATGGCAAGTATCTCCCGAATGGTCAGTCAGCCAAGTCTGGGTTAAACAAATCTTGGGCTGATGCTGCGTTTGGACAGTTTTTCACAATCCTAGAATACATAGCCGCAAAAGCACCGGGTGTGGACAATGGCAGTAAAACCTGCATACACATCTCAATTACTTGCATACCGTGACGAGTTTGTCTTTACTGACTGCGGTATTCGAGAATATTGGGACCCCAAGGAATCGCTTTGGGTTGACCGCGATGTAAACGCATCCATCAACGTAAAGCGCGTAGGTCGCGGTCTGTTCCCAACGATAAAACGCCGTAAAGGGAATCCGGTAGTGGGTGGTTCTACTACTAATAGTACCTCGTTCGCGCAGCGTCTCCCCTTGGGAGAAGGAAGTTCTGGAAACGTTACGAGCGTGCCAGAAGCCTACACTCACTCCGTCAGGACGAGTGTAGGTAGTTCACTGTGTAACTCTAAAAACCATCACAAGGATTTTTGCCTAAGTCCCAACCCCTCGCCAAGATTGAAGTGATATCTTCATCGGAGACAAGGCAAGATGTATTTTAACTTCTTCATTGGTTCCAGTCTGGGAATTATGATTTTGGTATTGCTGGCTTTTAGCGTGCTGCAATGGTTCCATATACCTACTGGCAACTTCCTTGACTGGATAATTGGGGGCGCAAGTTTTTGGTGGTTGTTGGTGATTGTGACTGTACCGTGGAATGTGCATTTTCAGGCAAAAGAAGTTTTAGCAGAAGGGGCGCAATCAACTGAAAAAGGAATTCCAGTCGATGAGAAACAACTGGAGTATGTTAAGGTTTTGGCAAGGCGATCGCTCTTTGTTGCTCTTGCCTTACACTTATTCTCAACTATTGGTCTTTATACCCTCGCCGCTACTGGTATTAGTGCAGTTGGCTATGTCAGTTCTGGTGCTGCTTTGTTATTAACTGGATTACGTCCAGCTATCAGTGCGTATGAGTACTTATATGCGCGGTTGGTTATGATTCGCCAAGAATGGAAGTATCCGCGTGAAGATGTTGTGGAACTTCGTTCCCGTTTCGACACTTTAGAAGCAACCGTTCAGCGCTTAGAAGAACAACTGAACCCAGAACAGCCCTATTCCTTAGCAGCCAACCAACAAACTTATTTAGAAGAAACACGCAAAGAATTAGCTCGTATTTCTGCAAATCTGGAAGCAGAGCGCGCTACAAATCAGACGGAACATGAACGTCTAGCAAGAGAAGCAAGAGGGGCGATCGCCCAACTTTCTACTGACGGACAATTTCTCGATCATGTCCGCGAGATTATCAGGTTTTTTAAGACAGCATAGTTCAGAATCCAAAATTGCTGCAATTCGTGACGTACTCCTACACTTCCCTATCGGGTAAGTGTAGGCTTCTCCTCCGAGATGTCCCTGATTCGCGTTTTATAGTGAGGCGAACGCCCAGCCCCACTTTTTTGATAAGAATTCCAGAATTCAAATCACCAGGCATAGATGCACCGCAAGAGCATTCATGCCATCTATCACTCAATTCTTTGGGAACTCTGTTGAGGCACATTGCACCTGCGGTTGGGATGTTCCAGCCGGATTGACTTTTACGACCAACCGCCCAGCTTTTGCAGCTTTGTACGGCAAGATTTCGTTAAGGAACCCAGCTATCCCAGCATCAGCAAAACTTTTGTTCAAGCCGGACTTAGCCGCTTGACCGTTAGACAGAAACTCTCCCTTTTCATTCTGTTTGGGTTTGTTTCGTTTTGCCATATTGGAAACTTTGAGATCTTCTACAAAAATAACCTCGGCTTTGTCTACTAAATCACCCGCTAATTCAAAGTGCCATTGCTTACGCTGTCTCGCTATTTGTTGATGCAACTTAGCAATGCGTGACCCAAGGAAAGCGTCGTGCGGTAGAACCTTTCTTTCTTAACTCCCTTTTGGCTTGTAGTTTGGCTAGCCTCTCTTCGCCTTGTCGGTAGAACTTGGGGGGTTCTACCATTGTTCCGTCAGAGCAAGCCGCAAAATATTCCAGACCTGCATCAACGCCAATGCTATTAACCTCGGTTGGCTCAATGTCAATGGTTGGATTATCGGGAATCGAAGCATCTTCTAGGGTCAGCGTCATGTACCAGCCATCAGCCTTGAGAGTGACCAATGCTCGCTTGATGGTAAACCCGTCAGGAATAGGACGGTGCTGAACAAACTTTATCTTGCCCAGCTTTGGAAGCTCAATTCGATTCCCCTGGATGCAGTCAGGCTTTACCCGTTGATACGCAAAAGTGCGATAGCGGTTTTTACCTTTAAATCTTGGCTTGCCACTACGCTTGCCGTTGCTATCACCTTTGATGAATCGGGCAAAAGCCAGGTCTACCCGTTTCACCATGTCTTGCAAGACATCGGCGTGAATATCTTTGTACCACTCTCGCTCTGCCTTGAGAGACACTAAAGAGCGTTTCTGTCCATAGTATTCAGGCTGCTCTCTAGGTTCTGCAATGCTGCACACCAACGGACAAGCGTTGATAGGGCAACGATTCATTTCATACCAATCAAACCTATCTGCCAGCAAATAATTGTATTGGTGTCGCAACATATCGAGCCATTTGCTCATGCGACACCGCTGGTCAGAAGTTGGCAGAAGTTTGTACTGGTAAGCAATTTTCATGAGACAATTGTACTGCATATCTAATGTAAATACAATTGTGAAACAGACAGAGACGGTAACGTTTAGGCTTACGCCAGAAGAAAAAGAAACATTACTAAAGTACTGTGAGTTAACAGCTCGAACGCAAAGCGATGTGTTCAGGGAATTTTTGCGAACCCTACAAAAGAGATTGTCAAAGAGGGGGGTATTGAACCCCCCTCTTTGACCCGCATTCCTCTCACGCTCCCCTATCGGGTGAGACGTAGTTTCGTGCGGCTTTAGCTGAGACAGAATTATAGCGGGTTTGGTGTTGCGTGGAATACAGTAGAGACCGTACAGTACAGTCTCTACATACCATTGTGTATGTGATTTCACTGAGAAGCGCTATACTACCGCGAGGTTTTAGATGAAAAAGCAAAAAAATCAATTTACCCACCTCACGGCAATAGAAAGAATTTACCTATCAGTACCTGCACAGTTTTTGCTAAATAAGAATATGCTTCAAGGTAAAGTTCTAGACTTTGGTTGTGGCTTTGGCAATGATGTTAAATTATTGCGACAAAAAGGATTTGATATTACAGGTTATGACCCTTATTATTTCCCGCAATACCCTAATGAGAGATTTGACACAATAATTTGCTTTTATGTTTTAAATGTTTTATTTCTTGAAGAACAAGCTAATGTTCTCATGGGAGTCTCGAACCTATTGAAGCCGGGAGGTAAAGCGTATTATGCAGTAAGAAGGGATATAAAAAGAGAAGGTTTTCGAGAACATTATATCCACAAAAAACCTACATATCAGTGTATTGTTAAACTTCCTTTTAAATCAATTCACTTAGATGAGTATTGCGAAATTTACGAGTATACACATTATAACTTACAAAGAAACACATCTAATAATTGCATATTTTGCAACCCTCATAAAAACCTAACTATCCTAACCGAGTCAGCAACTGCTTATGCTATGTTTGATGGTTATCCCGTAAGTAAAGCTCATGTTTTGGTGATTCCAAAACGTCACGTTAGTAATTATTTTGAACTCCCGTTTAAAGAACAATCTGCTTGTTGGTTTATGGTTAACAGAGTGCAAGAAATTCTTAGTAAAGAATTTCAACCCGATGGTTTTAATGTGGGGATGAACATCAATCGAGATGCAGGTCAAAATATGATGCATGCCAGTATTCATATTATCCCTCGTTACAAAAATGATAGTGTTGGTGCTAAAGGTGGAATAAGATATGTGATTCCTAAAAGGAAATAGTTTGTAGTTTGTCGGTTGAACAGAACCGCAAGCAATGTCCAATTGTTAAGGCAGAATATTACATATATCTCAGTATGACCCCAATTGACTGCTAGTGTAGGAGTAAATATGTAAAGGGGACTGGGGATTGGGGATTAGGGATTGGGGTAATGGTAAGGGAGCCTCAAAATTATGTCCGGGGAAATATTGCCCCTCCTCAAGTCGGGAGCATTTCCACTCTTGAGCCAGTCCCCAGTACCCAAGGAGAGGAGCGGCATTCCTCCCCCACCAACGCGTGTACGTATGGTGGGGGACTCCGAAGCGCGACCAGTTGAAGGTATATTTAAAAATGAAAGAATTTGAAAGATTATGCGTAAATGTTGTCAATGACTTCGAGATTCCTAACGAGAAAAGAAAAGCACTTCGAGTTCTTTTAAACTCTTGCTTTCCAGATTACTTTCCTCAAAGGGAATATTTTAAACAAATTCCTAAATTTCGCTATCTTGTTTGGGATGAAGAGAAGTTGATTGCACAAATGGGTGTAGAAGATCGGGTTATTAATGTTGGTGGAGATATTGTACGAATATTTGGCGTAATAGACTTATGCGTTGAAGATTGCTATCGTTCCAATAATATTGCAACAAATCTTCTAAGAATGCTAGAAAATTTGGGACAACAAAATGGTATCGAATTCATAATTCTCTTTGCGAATGACCATAAGCTTTATCTAAAAAATGGATATAAAATAGTTACAAATATTTGCCGATGGCTCGCGATTGATGAACTCAAGTCGGTTGATATTTTTGAACAACCTTTAACTGATTGCTTCATGGTAAAGAGCCTGTCTCCAAAACCTTGGAACGATGGCATAGTTGATTTACTAGGCTATTTATTTTAGATTCTATTTTTGAATATGTTTTAATTCATTTTTTCCGCTACTATTATTGATATAAGTATGACAAAATATATTATTTTAGTACTGCTATTGATACTTTTCTCCTTAGTAACTTTACCTGCTGAAGCATCTGTATGTCGGAATTATCAAGGTCATAAAATTTGCATTCTCAGTATCAAACGCAGCGCCAAAAATTATTGGGAATATCGGGCTGCCGTGAGTGTAGATGGAATCAAAAGACCTATTGAAGTCTATAACTGTCTTGAGCAAATTAAAGTTGAAAAAGATGGAACTGTCGTACCATTTGAGGACAATGATCCAGGTAAGTTGATATGCAGCTATTTCCAGAAGTAAATACTTAACCTCTTGCTATAGCAGTCCTAAATCATTTGTGAAAAACAAGATCCCCGACTTCTTAGAGAAGTCGGGGATCTGTGTATTCAATTTTCACAAATCAAATAGAATTGCTATATCCGTGGAGAAAACAAAATTCATTCTTTGCTGAATCCGCTAAATTTATTTATAGAGACATTCTGAGTTCTGACTCCTTCTTTTGCCTTCTATATAAGTCCCGCCGACTCATAGAGCCTTTTAAGCATTGCCATTATTTTGTTACCATAATCTAAATCTGCTGACCAACGTCCTGAAAGCTGGTTGATTGATGTTGCAATACCGCGCGTCACAAAGCGAAATCTTGGATCTACGACTTCCTGCACCAATGGTTCCAAACTGGCGTAAGCTTTCAAGTGTTGAATCTGCGCCCGAACACCAATTCTCGCACTTTCAAAAGACGCCACCTCTGCACCACCACCAATAGTCCCCAAACCTGCAAAGTTATTTTGCTCTGGTTTGAGATCGCCACCAAAGCGTAAAAATGCAGTTTCTAAGCACATTTGGCAAAAAGCAATGTCATAGTTGACTCCCTCTATCGTTGCTTCTTCGCGATAGAGTTTCGGCAAGTCAGGAAACTGCACGATCGCACTTTCATTATTGTTTCTCAAAAATAGCTGCAACTGTACTTCTGATGTATAACCGTTCGACATAATCTTGTCAATTTGACCAGCGGGAATTTGCAGAATCGAGCGTAAATTCAAAGTGCGACTTGCACTATCCCAAGAGATAGAAACATGAAAGTCTTGCAGTTCAATAGCTTTGACGTAAACAACTCGGCGATAAGTCACGCGGCGGACATTCGGCGCTTTCGACAAATCAACCCGCAAACGATCCACCAAATCAATAGGGATATAAGCATTACCATTAATCAGTATCCCTTGCTCTGAGTACTTTTGCCCGTTAATGTTGATATTGATTGGCGGATATGTTGGTTCTGCTTCCCCTCCTGAACCGGGATCAACAGTACGACTCCAAGATGCAAGTCCATCAGCAATTCCCAATGCAAAGTCACGGCGGCGAGTTTGCAGCAAAGCGCGATCGTCTGGGCTGGTGAGAAAGCCTACTTGCATCAACAAAGAACCAATTGCTGTCTGACGACAGAACGCCAAGCGCCCCAAACCCGATGCTGAATCTGGTTTAACTCCCCGGTTTGGTAACTGAGGAACACGGCGTAGCAACGCCACCAGCAGCAGTTCAGCATTGCTTCTACGCTCATCGTTACTGGCAATGTAGAAAATGCTTGCCCCACGTACAGAAGGACTGCTGGCTGCATCAGCATGAATTTCTAGAGCAACATCTTTTTGACGAGCGCGAGAATTGATCCAAGCGATCGTTTGTTGAGCACTCAAATCATCTGGAACCGCCAAAACTTCAAAACTACGAGCTCTAAGTTCCGTCACTATCAAATCCCGCAGCAGAATCATTTCCTTCGCTTCGTTTGTCCCACCAGCGATTGAGCCTGGATCAGTTCGTCCTGCTTCTTTGCCTCCGTGAGCTGCTGAAATAAAAATACGTCCCATTTTCAGTATTTCCTCTTATACAGTTTAGATTAAGCGATTCTGGAGCGTCATTCGTGCTTTGGCATCAACAATATAATATTCATTAGTTGTCCTTTCTCATTTGTCCTTTGTCCTTTGTTCAAACTTAATGACCAATCACTCATGTACAGACGCGCCATGGCGCGTCTCTACAACTTATGACCAATATGTACATCCCTCGCCTGCATCCAGACACAATTGAAGAAGTTAAACAACGGGCTGACATTGTCGATGTCATCTCGGAACACGTTGTTTTACGCAAGCGCGGAAAAGACTTTGTGGGTTTGTGTCCTTTCCACTCAGAAAAAAGTCCTAGTTTCACTGTCAGCCAGACTAAGCAAATGTACTACTGCTTTGGCTGTCAAGCTGGGGGCAATGCTATGAAGTTCTTAATGGACTTGGAGAAGCGCTCTTTTGCGGAAGTGGTGCTGGATTTAGCACGGCGTTACCAAGTGTCAGTCAGAACCCTAGAACCCGAACAAAGGCAAGAGTTGCAGCGTCAGTTGTCTTTGCGCGAACAACTGTATGAAGTTCTCGCTGCGGCAGCACAGTTTTATCAACACGCTCTCAGGTATAGTGGTGAGAAGGCATTGCAGTATCTCGAACAAGTGCGTAAACTGCGCCAAGACACAATACAGCAGTTCGGTTTAGGTTATGCCCCCGCAGGTTGGGAAACACTCTACCGCTATTTGGTTGAGGATAAACGCTACCCTGTGCAACTGGTGGAGAAAGCGGGTTTGATTAAACCACGCAAGGAAGGGGGCGGGTATTATGATGTGTTCCGCGATCGCGTGATCATTCCCATCCACGATGTTCTTGGGCGTGTCATTGCCTTTGGTGGCAGAAGTTTAGGCGATGAACAACCTAAATATTTGAATTCACCCGAAACAGAAGTTTTTTTCAAGGGGAAAACTTTATTTGCCCTCGATAAGGCAAAAGCAGGGATTTCCCAAATGGATCAAGCCGTGGTGGTGGAAGGATATTTTGATGCGATCGCTCTCCACGCAGCTGGTATCAATAATGTTGTCGCCTCGCTTGGTACAGCTCTTAGCATAGAACAAGTTCGGCAAATACTACGCTACACCGAATCCAAACAGTTGGTACTCAACTTTGATGCTGATAAAGCTGGGACAAATGCCGCAGAACGAGCAATTGGGGAAATTGCCGAACTTGCATACAAGGGTGAAGTCCAGCTCAAGATTCTCAACTTACCCGATGGTAAAGATGCCGATGAATACTTGCAAGGACGCAATCCAGAAGATTATAGAGAATTATTAGCAAATGCTCCACTTTGGTTAGATTGGCAGATTCAGCAAATCATCAAAGACCGTGACTTAAAACAGCCGGCTGACTTCCAGCAAGTGTCTGGGCAGATGGTAAAGTTACTGAAAAATATTGCTAATAGTGATACACGGAACTATTATATCTCCTACTGCGCCGAGATACTCAGCTTAGGAGATACCAGACTTATACCCTTACGAGTAGAAAATCTTCTCACTCAAATTGCTCCTGCTAGCACACCCCGTAAGTCAACACCAGTCATCAAGCAGCAACCTGTAGCAGCACAGGAAAGTGTTGCATCTCAAGCAGGCAGTCTTTTAAAAATGGCAGAGGCTTTATTACTGCAGATTTACTTGCACTATCCAGAATATCGTCAGGCTATAGTTGATGTTTTAGAAGAGCGAGATTTGCAATTTAGCCTTTCTCATCATAGATTTTTATGGCGACAAATTTTAGAAATTTCCTCTGGAATGGAGGATGATTTGATATCAACTGTGCAAGATAGATGCTTAGAGTTTCCTGAGGAGATGAAATCAGTGACTCATTTATTTCATCTAAATGAAAAAACCCAGAAAGATATCATCTCACATCATGACAAATTAATCCAAGCAGCAACTGCTTGTATGGAAAGGGTGATCACGGAAAAGCGTTGTCGTCACTTCTGGGAACTATTGGATCAAACCGATCCAGAAGCTGAACCGCAAAGATGGCAATCTTATTATGACCTTTTCTACGCTGAAAAACAGCGGCTTCAGGAATTAGAGCGACAGCGGCAATTTTCCATTGCAGATTTGCTGTAAACGGCACTGGGAATTGGGGAACTCGGGGCCCCCACGACCGGAGGGAGTGGGGATTAGGGGCAATAGGGATTGGGGTAATGGTTATCAAACGAAAAATTATGTCTGGGGCAATAGGGCGGGGAGTATGTCAAGCAGCGGTTATTCTACCGCACTATCTATTTGATCTCCCCCAAAATTTTCCGCTCTCGAGGCGTGAAGCTACAAATTAACAATTGCAGCACTTAAAGCCTGGAGATGTTCATCTGTTTTATCCACCCTGCTTTTTACTTTGGTTGTCTGCTCCGCGAAGGACAAATAGTCTTTTAATGCTTGCTGTTGTATGGCTTGCAGTTCTGGTGTAGGTAGAGGTTTACGCAACTCATTGGGAATAGCGTCATTAAACAGATTGCTAGCAAGTTGTTTGTACAATTTGGGTTGACTGTTGCTGACGTTATCTAATTCCTGCTGTCCTCGAGCTGTACTGTAGTTGTAAAGTTCTGCTTCCATACCTTTGGTTTCAATATCTATGGTGCCAGAACGCCAGAAGTTATAAGCTCCTAGTTTCGCTTTGTCTGTGCGATATCCAATAACATGATTTGGGGTATCGCCTAAAACTAGCAGGTCGCCTACCAATTCTAAAATCAGTTCATCTGTAGTGTGAAGAACGTAGGGGCGACCTGACGCATTTGGTCGGCGCAGGATTTGGGCGATATCCAAGCGTGTATTTAAATGCTCGAATGCTGGTTGGGTGCGCCATCTATTATCTCCACTAGCTATAGTTAGCAACAGGGGAACAATATCTACGCTAGAACACAGTTGTGTCCGTTCTGTTCCTGGGGTGGAGACCCACTGTTTAGTTGGGTCTTTGATGTAAAGAGGAACGTTAATTGCTTCTTCATAGACAGCACCACTTTTACCGCGCAACCCGTGAGAACCGCCATACTCGCCGTGGTCTGAGGTAAACACGATGATGGTATTTTGGGCATAGGGTGAGTTTTCTAAAATATTAAGTGCTTTCCCAATTTGAGTGTCCACAAATTGTTGGAATAGTAGGTAAGAATCCAACAGTTTCAGCCAGGGTTGTCCGAATTGTGGTGGTACGAAGCCAGCCCCGATGTTTGATGCTCGGCGAAATGCTTCTTGCAACCGGGGCTTTTTCGTTAACTCAAAGGGGGTCTCAAAGTTGGGAATCTTATCTTTGAAGACACTTGGCGGGTTACTTTCTGCTGGTATCTGCTCCGTCCCACGAGGATACCAAGAAATGTCATGGGGGTTGATTAAGCTGAGGGTTGTACACCAAGGAGTATTTTTCGCATGGTTGGAATTGAGCCACTCGGCGAACTGTTCGGTGGCTTGAATCCCTTGAGGAGGTGTACCGCCGTTGACAATGTAAGGGTCTACTGCTAGACCTTCGCCGGGATTACCATTGGGGGAAGGATAAGTTCCTCCACTAAATCCGTAGGGTTCTAGGGAATCTGTGGTGGATAAATGCCATTTACCGAACCACCATGTACTGTAACCAAAGTGAGTTCGCAACAGTTTTCCCCAGGTAGGAAAGCCAGGGTTAAGGCTTGGCGCTGGCGCTTTAATTAGTACACTACCCCTACCGCTATCACCATCGTTCAAATGTGTATCCATCACAAACGTTTGGTGGGAGTATAAACCAGTTACCAATGTGCCGCGAGCTGCGGTGCAGGCTGTTGCTGCTGTATAGTACCGTGTGAAGCTGACAGAACATGAGCGCAATTTAGCGATCGCGGGTAGAAAATTGTCGAGAGTAGCTTGTGCTGGGAACCATTGTGGAGTGCGTAGTTGGTCTACGACAATCACAAGGATATTGGGCTTTTTATATCCAGATGTTTGTGCAATTGCCCAACTGTTGGATTTAATCGGAAGTTGAGACCCAAGTAGTGCAGCTCCTGTCAAACCAGTTGCTGATAGAAATGTCCGTCTTTTCATCATCTTGATTTAATTTTACGAAACATAAAAAATCCGAAGAGTCCTGTGTAAAACTCGATAAATGTTAATTTACTGACCGGAATGCACCAACGATTTGGAGGGCTGGGTGGCATAAGCCACCTTACTATTGAATAAGCTTTTTAGACTGTTATTTTTGCGCTTCTTCAACTAACTGGCTCTTCTTGCCCTTGCTGCTTGTTCATGTAAAATTTGCCAAGTTTGTGGTCCAACAATTCCATCTACAACTAAGTTGTTCTTGCTTTGAAAACGTTTGACCGCAGCTTCTGTTTTTGTGCCAAAGTCACCATCAACTGTCAATGGTCCATATTTTAGAAGATTCAGATCTTCTTGCAAATGCTTGACATCATCTCCTTGATCGCCAAGTTTCAATGTACGGTCTTGATTATCTACTGGCATAACTTTCTCCTTATTTGTTTGTTGTTAATTTACTGACCGGAATGCACCAACGATTTGGAGGGCTGGGTGGCATAAGCCACCTGACTATTGAATAAGCTTTTTAGACTGTTATTTTTGCGCTTCTTCAACTAACTGGCTCTTCTTGCCCTTGCTGCTTGTTCATGTAAAACTTGCCAAGTTTGTGGTCCAACAATTCCATCTACAACCAAGTTGTTCTTGCTTTGAAAACGTTTGACCGCAGCTTCTGTTTTTGTGCCAAAGTTACCATCAACTGTCAATGGTCCATATTTTAGAAGATTCAGATCTTCTTGCAAATGCTTGACATCATCTCCTTGATCGCCAAGTTTCAATGTACGTTCTTGATTATCTACTGGCATAACTTTCTCCTTATTTGTTTGTTGTTAATTTACTGACCGGAATGCACCAACGATTTGGAGCGCTGGGTGGCATAAGCCACCTGACTATTGAATAAGCTTTTTAGGCTATTATTTTTGCGCTTCTTCAACTAACTGGCTCTTCTTGCCCTTGCTGCTTGTTCATGTAAAACTTGCCAAGTTTGTGGTCCAACAATTCCATCTACAACTAAGTTGTTCTTGCTTTGAAAACGTTTGACCGCAGCTTCTGTTTTTGTGCCAAAGTTACCATCAACTGTCAATGGTCCATATTTTAGAAGATTCAGATCTTCTTGCAAATGCTTGACATCATCTCCTTGAACACCAAGTTTCAATGTACGGTCTTGATTATCTACTGGCATAACTTTCTCCTTCTTTGTTTGTGTTTGATGATTCCAGTATGGTCGAATATCTAAGGGAAACCATTGATAATTGCGGACAAAGACAATTGTGATTTTTGTCCATAGTCCATTACACTTTTCGGCAATGCGCTCCAAATTCTCCCAAACCGCTCCCCCTCCCCCTCCCAATACTGTTCGGAATCTTGAAATTTTCCGTTAAGGCAAGCATAAGAAGGCAGGGATCACTGTCTTTGCATTTGGGTTCGATTTTTTTCTCCCTCTCCATAAGAGCTTTCCTGCTTCCCGTGGCATATCGAGCAGTATTGCTCCCCGTCCCTCCCCCTACCGCGATATTTTGACCGCCATCAAGAAAAAGGCTTGTAGTTCAATTTGCCGTTATGTAGAGGGGATTGATGCAGTGGTGTAGTGCCACCGTAAGACGGCGGCTTTGAGGAAATTACACAAGAGAGTTATGGGACAGGCTTTCCTGCCGCAACCACTCATTGGTAAAATAAAAAACCCAGCCTCTCAAGTAGAGGCTGGGCACCATATCATGTCATTTTTAACCAATTGCCATTTTTGATTATGCGGAGATTTCCCCAAGGTTAACTTTGACTACTTTGTTCTTTTCAGCTTCGCTCTTGGGTAGTGTCAAGTTTAAGATACCGTCTTTGTATTCTGCTGTTACAGCTGTGTTTTGGATACGTGCGCGTAGGGGAATTACACGTTGAAACTTACCGTAATAAAATTCGCTTCTGGTTCTGCCGTTTTCTTCAGTCTTAGTTTCTGACTTACGCTCAGCTAGTACTTTGACTGCGTTTTCGGTAACTTCAATATCTACATCTTTAGCTTCAACACCAGGAAGTTCTAATTTAAGGTGTACAGCTTCGTCGGTTTCCTGTAGTTCGGCAGCGGGAGTTCTAAATGTCGGTGCCTGAATTTCTTGAAACAATGAATCTAGTTGGCGAGAAATTGCGTTCATTTCATTCCAAGCGTTGTAACGTACTAACATTTTGTATTGCTCCTCTTCAAGTAGGTATCGATTAATTAGTTCTGTAACTCGTTTCGTTATGTCCTTATAGTAATAAAGGTTGGAATGCTTGAAAATACGGCTTAGCTCACCTTTAAATTAATGAAAACCGACCATGTATTGAGAGGTGAAGTTAATACGAAAAAACTTGGTACGGTCAACTAGATATTAATTATGTAGGTGCCGTTGTATGATGTTATTTCATATTTGATATTTATTGTATAGGCACCTGAACTGCAATGTTATTCACACCCGCATGTCCATTACAGTCCCATGCTAAGAGCTACTGTTTATTAAAATAGGCTGAAAATAATAAGTGTGTTTTAACGTACTTGGGCTATTAGCCTTGGAATTACATTCCAACGCGGTCTAAATGCGTTTTACAATTTCAATGGTAAAGTGATAAAGTAGGTTGTTTAAGATTACCAATAAACTTCGTTGCTCCTAATGCTGCTCCCGTCGGCAACCCAATATTCAGGAATACCCATTTCCTCATAGTCAGTAAGTTTGAGATAATAGTCCAGAGCGCCAATTAGTGAGGTAGTGCGTTGGACAGGCTCTCCCGTTGGGCTTGAAGCAACTAATTTATCTGTGTTTTGTGGAATCCGAAAGATTTAAGTTTTCAACATCCACTAAAATATTTTGATAAATCCCACGTAAATACTCTAGTAATTCTTGTTGATTTACTTGATGAATTTCAACTTCTCTAATAAGAAAGCCCAACGTTTGCACTGGACCATTGTGAATTGAAGCAAATGTCTTTTCCATTAAATCTTGTTGAAGCTGAAGTTGTTGTGATAAAAGATATTTTTGGTGCCACAAATGTAAGCAGAGATATAGAATGTACAGGATTATTCCCACTGTCACTAATACAATTAGCCCTTGCACCATCAATACTCTATCCATAACCCTTATCCCTTATTCCTATACTGGTAACAGAAACAGGTGCAGTCAATGTAGATAGACCGCACCCAATACGGTTCGGATAAGGCTTGATCCCCCCAACCCCCCTTACCAAGGGGGGCACTAAACCCCCTTGGTAAGGGGGCAAGGGGGATCTTCCTGAACATGAACATAGTTAACCGAACCGTATTGAGACCGCACCTACTTAAATATGATGTTTTCCCTCAAGGGAATAGTCTAAACATCTCTATCAGTTCATACCTTAGCCATCAGTTGATTTAAGATTGTACTTCCCTGGGGATTAACAACTGTCAGACGAATATGTTTTGTGTCTGCTGGTTGATAAGTAATAATATATTTGTAATTTTCATTTTTGAAACTATAAGTGTAACTTTGACTATTACCAGACATTTCTGGGTTTTTTAAAGTTAGCTCACTTCCTTTTTTGACATTTTGACCTTCATAAGTATAAATACCAAACTGGTCTAAATTAAGCTTTACAACCCATTCTTGATTGTTATCTGTAAAAGCACCTGTCGGACGAACAAAATCTGTAGGCATAGCTACAGCAGTTTGAGGATTTAAAGCAATATCTATAATTGCAGGTGCGGAAAAACTAAGAATAGCAGCTAAAGCGAGAACTTTAATATTCATAATTCAATCTCCTTGTAAAATCATTTGTTTAGACATCTCCAGAAATTAATTTTGCGTTGTCTACAATCCTTGTAGAGACGCGCCATGGCGCGTCTCTACATTGTTTTTCGGAGATGTCTTTTGTGTTTGATGATTTCAGTATCGGAGAATATGAAAGGGAAATCATTGATAGTTGCAGACAGTGCTTATGGTGATTTTTGACCATTGGGTATTACACTTTTCGGCAATCATCCCACGAACCAAGAAAGTTCACACAATACACCTCCTTTGGGTAAAGACTCCCGACGAAATTCCCCTGACAACCTTTTTGCTAATAAGTAGCTGTGCTTTGTTCCCTCTTGCTGTCCGGGTTTTAACCCAGAGCCATTATCCTGTACCTTAAGGATGTACTTGTTCTGTTGTTGTTCTCCTGTTGCTATAATCCGAGTTACACCTTGGGCATGTTTACCCACATTACACAGGGCTTCCTCTAACCACAAACACAAATCGCGTTTTATTTCCAGGGTGATGTCCGGTTGATTAATGGGGGCAAAATTCCGTACTTTGACTTTAATCGTTTGAAAATAAGGTAGATTACGCTTGAGAGTCAGGGAGTAGACCTCGTGTAATAAATTATGCAGGGGAAGATTGAGGTCGATACTGGTTCCTTCCCCCAAGCGGAGCGTGTCTTCAGAGGTTACTAATTCTAGGACTGTTGGCACCTCCAATGGTTTGTTATCAGTATCATTTTCATGTATTAGGCTGCGTCCTACTGCCCGAATCTCTGTGTTGAGATCATGTAAGCGCTGTAAAAGTTCTGGAGAAGCTATCTGCTGTTGTTGCACATCTCTCTGGAGGAGTGCCAACGTTTGCAATGGACCATTATGAATTTGGCTGAAGGCTTGTTCCATCGCCTTTTGGCGAATACTTTGCCGTTCGATGATTTGAGCATAATATTGGAGGCGCTCGGCATACAAACGTTCTACTATCGACTGGAGACGAGTATGTAATAGAATTATGATACTTTGTACTCCCATGACTGGACCCAGAGAAATGAGTAAATCTAATCCTCGTGGGCTGCGTAATTCTACCGGGTTGAGGATTAAGTAGGTCAAAATGGGAGATGCGATCGCTATCCAGGTGAGTATAATTGCCCTCAGCAATTGTTTGGGACGCAGAGTTATCATCATACACGTTGTCAACAAGAATAATGCTGAGGTACTGGGGGGCAAACTTGCCACAAGGGTAGTTTTTGAGGTAAACGCTTTTATAGTTACGAACCAAGAGGGAAACACTACAAAAATTACAGCCTCAAATAAACCTAGATATATGACTTGTTGTAAGGTCTGCGGTTTTGTATAAAGACGAATTAATAATATTAAGGATGTAATTGCAAACAGGGGAGGTACTATCAGGTAAATTCGCTCTGGTTGCTGGTTAAGTCGATGAATAATCGTAGAAATAGTTCCACCGATAGTCATCAAACTCAAAATACCCAGAACGAATCGACGCTTTAGTCTACTATGAGAATCTAAAATCATAGACAACACACCCTTAACTCCATCAATTATTTAATCAGTCAATTAACCCTTTTTCGCGCGCACGAATTTGGGTCAATGCCCGAATATTTTTTCCTTCTTCTGGATAAATTTCTAATGCATCTTGAATTTTTGACCAGTAATGGCGAATCATGCGTTCGGACTTATACATGGCGCTTGCGATCGCTTTATCTTGCAATCCTTCTTCAAACGCAAGTCGCAGTACCTCCAACCACTCTGGTTTGACTTCCAAATCCCCTTGAATATCTTTAGTGTGAGTCAGTCCCTGGATTGACCAATCCATCCGGGTTAAAAAGGTTTCTACACTCAAACTTTTATCTACAATTGTAAATCCTCCTTGATGGGCATCAATTTCTGGCATCAAGCGAATTAAGGCTTTGATGTTACTACTTTGCACCATCAGGTTAAGATGGGGATAATTTTTCATTAATTGTGACAGCAACCCCAATCCATTTTCTATTTGCGCTGTTGTTTCTGCTGTTTGTGGTATGGATAAATCCGCAATTACCAAGTCAGGAGAATGCTCCGCAACCGAAGCAAGGGCTGACCGTGCAGTTTGGGCTGATAATACAAGTGCATCGGGATAGCGCTCGCTTACCAAGCTAATTGTTCCATTCAGCAGTAAGCGATGGTCATCAACAATTAAAATCTTTGGTTGTTGAATATTCATCGAACTATAAGATGTGACATAGTTTTTTTTGTACCACCTGGGAAAAACCGCGTTTTTATTTTAACCAAGCTAAACTTTTACTTCTTTTTATAGGTGAATTTATAATTGACTTATGTAGTTGCCGAAACTTAGGCAGTACTGAGCAAAGGGATTGTACCATGCTATGGGGTATGGAAAAATTTTCCCATACTTAGTAGTCTGTCACACCAACTTTCAAGGCTTGTAGTAAGGGCTTGAGCCCTTTCCAAAGCACTCTTCGTTATTGCTACGAACTCCTCATAGTTGCTGTGTCAGAGGACTAGTTAGATGCACATACTAGTTCTTCAATAGAAATATCATGTATTCCAGAATATTTATGAAAGAAAGGGGCATTTTCGTGGAACGTACGCTTTGTGCGGGTTCTTTTCGACGGCTTACGAGCGCGAGATTTGGAGCCAATTTTGAATGAAGATGTAGACGAATGATTGTTGGATTCTCTTTTATAGCGCTTTTCAAATGATTAGACCACTTCCTTTTGTGGGACGGGCAAGATGCCCGTCCGATTGCTCCTCACACATACAAGCCAACGCATAAGTAATGGTATCTCTCTAAAGCGCTGGTGCTGGAAGCGGCTGCGCCGGAGCCGACATCGGATCTATCCCACCTTGTCCCACTTCAAACTGACGCATCATGTCGTGGTCTTCGTGAACCATGTTGTGGCAATGGTACATATACTTGCCAATTTGAGGTCTAAACCTCCCAATGATCCGTACAGTCTCGTTTTCACCAACGTAGAAGACATCCTTCAAGCCACGCTCATAGCCAAAAGGCGGCTGACCATTCCGGTCAAGGATTTGAGCATCGATAAGGTGAAGGTGAACAGGATGAAACCACAAACCTGAGTTGTTGTGCAGCCTCCAAATCTCCACTTCTTCCAGTTGTGGATTAGCATCAATTGCGTTTCGGTCCCATCCGTTGCCATTGATCACCCATAACGGATTACCACCTTGCTCAAAGGTGAAGTCGCGGGTTCGCACAGCTGAGGATTCTGGGATGAATTGAATATTGCGTAGTGTGCTGGGAATAGAGCTGTTATCGCTCTCAGAACGCACCACATCAAAGCGCATGATTTTATTTGTGTTGCCGGTATTATCGTTATTAGGAAGTCCAAGATTTTGCAGGACGACCTGAGTCCCTATAGAATACCTAGAAAAATCGATAATCAAGTCATAGCGCTCTGCCATCCCAATACGCATATCTCTAGTATTTACTGGTGCAGACATCAAGCCAGCATCAGTACCAATCACAATCAAGTCATCGCCAGTACTCAGAGCGAGTTTGTAAGAGCGGGAAACTGATGTGTTTAACACCCGGAAGCGGTACTTGCGGTTAGCTACCTCCATACGAGGCCAAGGCACACCGTTGACTGTTATCACATCGCCCATCAGACTGTGCTGAGCTTGGTCATCAAAAATGAGTGAACCATTAGACGCGAATATCTTATCTTGGATAATTAGGGGGATATCATAATCATCCTTGGGCAGTGGCAGATTAAGCTCATTGTCATCTTGGACAATATACATCCCAGCCAGCCCCCTGTACACATTTACAGAAGTCTGACCGAGGGTGTGGTCGTGATACCACAAAGTAGCAGCAGTAGGGTTGGGATAGGTGTAATCTTTGTAGTATCCCTGAGGAATCAAATCCTCAGCGTAGCCATCGTACTGGGGTAACGATGCCATTCCATGTAGGTGAGCCGATGTTGGTACACCTACATTATTGATAAACCGCACAACCGATTGCCGATTTTGACGTTGTTTGATTGTCGGACCAGGAAATATACCGTTATAGCCCCAAATCTCTGTTGTTCGTCCTGGTAATATCTCTACATTAGCCCTCTGGAGCGTGATCTGGTAATAATCAGTTGTTGAATCACTGCGTACAGGGCTCAACACTGGTGGTGTACGGAACCCAAGTGTAAACGGCTCGACTCTCTCATCAGTTCTCTGAGCATATCCACGATATTGAAGTGCTACGGGAAGCAAAACAGAACCCCCCGCAAGCGCTGCAATCTTCAGCGCTTCACGTCTGGTGATTTTCTTCATTGTGCAGTTCCCTGGTTAATAGTTTGTATAAATGTGACTGGCTTAAAAGCAGTCAGAATTTTTGTGTAGTGTCATTCTTTCATAAAAAATATAACAACAGGCTAAAGTTTATTTAAGTAATAATACTAAAAATAAATAGGTTATAAAAAAATGACAAATGACTAATTTTAATTAAAATTACATTTTTATGATTTTTGTCTCTTTTGTGGCTGCGTCTCTTGTTTATTAAATATGTAAAAAAAAAGTCAAATATGGCTAGAAAAGCTCTTGTGTAAGCTTTCTAGGAATAGTAATGTTAGCATAAACAAGAAAAAATGTAATTATTCTAAGTTAAATTTAATATTATCAAACATCAATTGTTAATTTCAGCAAATGAATTGTCTTATTCTAAGATTTGCTGATTTTACGTTTTGTTGCCAAGCTACTTTTAATGGAAGATTGTGTAAAAGTACTCATTTTATCTCATAGTCGTTTTCAGAAACGGTAAACTCTGGACTGCGGATGCACCCACTGTGTGAGAGGATGTTTGAGACGTCATATTTGTTACGTGAAGTATTTTAGATCCCCCTAAATCCCCCTTAAAAAGGGGGACTTTGAAAGGCTTTTTGCCCCCCAACTTATCGGGGGGTTGGGGAGATCTGGTTCAAATTTTGCTGTTATTAGCAACTTTCCAAACATCCTCTAAGAAGGAATTAATTTTGGTGAAAAATGTCAAATTCTTTTGTATGTAGCTTTGTTTATATATAACAAATTATACATATTAATAAGTACGGTTAATACCTGAACTAAGGCTTTAGGGTTAGATTTTCAAGTCATTTAATCTATTAAATTTATTGGCAAAATAGTAAAAATACTGAATATAATTTTATTATCAGTAACCTCAATGCTGTATTTTCCTCATGAAAGCACTCGAAGCCTACAGCCTCAAAAAAACATACCGCCAAAGCAAACAAATTGTGGAAGCAGTCAAAAACGTTTCCTTAACCATTCTCCCTGGTGAGGTTTTGGCGTTTCTTGGTCCTAATGGAGCAGGCAAGACGACGAGTATTAAAATGATGGCAGGATTGATTCAGCCCGATGCAGGTTGGATCAGAATTGCTGGAAATGATCCCCATCGTAACCCAGCAGCATTGCAAAAGATGGGTGCAGTGCTAGAAGGAAATCGTAATGTCTACTGGCGACTCACACCAGAAGAGAATTTAGAATACTTCGGCGTGTTAAAAGGACTTTCCCAGCGAGAAGCCCGTAAATCAGGAATCGCACTTTTAGAAAGATTTGGTTTACTCCACAAACGTCGTACACCAGTACAGCAACTTTCGCGAGGGATGCAGCAGAAATTAGCAATAGCAGTTGCTTTAGTTCATCAACCCTTGCTTTTATTATTAGATGAACCGACTTTAGGATTAGATGTAGAGGCGACTGAAGATGTGAAAGTGCTGGTGCGGGAAATTGCTGCTTCTGGTTGTGCTATCTTGTTGACAACTCACCAACTGGCGATCGCCGAAGAGCTTTCTGATAAAATAGCCATTATCCAAAAAGGTGAAATTTTAGCAGAATCACCAACAAAAGAACTGATCAGACAGTTTTCTGGTACAGCTTACAAAATTGAAATGGAAGCAACACTAGATAAAGTAAGAATTGCAGAATTAATAGAAATTGGTGCTGATGTTGAAGATGGAAAAAATATCTATGTGAGTCAATCAGAATTACTTTATCAAGTGTTTAATATCGTCAAACCTTTTCCTTTGAACTGTGTCGAAAAAGAACAATCTGATCTGACAGAAATCTTTTTGCAAATAGTTAGAGAAGGAACTGACCGTAAAAAGATATTAACGCGCTCAAACTAGAAATGTGCGAAGATACAAACAAAACTTACATCAGTGGGCTTCAATGAAGTTTTTAATAAATAGCAATGTTTGAATTATTTATAGCTGAATTACGTCGCAGTTGGCTTCAATTTCGTCGTTATCCAGCGGAGGCGATTGGGTTAATTGTCATCACCACTATCTTTTTTTATGGACTTTTTTTAAGCGCCCGTTACCTTGCTGGTCCTAGTTTACAGTTAGGCGATCGCCTTGACTCAATCATTATCGGCTATGTGCTTTGGACTTTGGTGTTATTCATCATTACGGACATTGCGGGTACCTTGCAATACGAGGCACAGACTGGCACTTTAGAACAACTTTTCCTTTCTCGATTTGGTGCCATCAAAGTCTTCTTGATGCGGACTTTGGCTAGCCTAACCTTGCAGATGGTTATTATGCTCACCATTCTATTTATCATTATGGGGCTGACTGGGAGCCGTCTGAACTTTCCCCCAACATTACTTTTTCCGTTCGTCACGGTATTAATGGGAGCATATGGTATTGCTTTTACAATGGGTTCTTTAGCTTTATTACTAAAGCGTATCCAACAATTGCTGGGAAT
The DNA here is from genome assembly GCF_002368435.1 of Kalymmatonema gypsitolerans NIES-4073. Classification (GTDB taxonomy): domain Bacteria; phylum Cyanobacteriota; class Cyanobacteriia; order Cyanobacteriales; family Nostocaceae; genus Kalymmatonema; species Kalymmatonema gypsitolerans. The sequence goes on along the minus strand of NZ_AP018268.1, from coordinate 901,953 downwards.
TTTTAACTTTGCGCTCTTATTTTTATTAGCCACTCCCACTGAAACTTGGACACCACCACTAAACATTTTGGCACAATTACTGCCCATGACTTCTGGTGCAGCAATATTACGTGATTTGATGGCAAGAGGTGAAGGTTTAAACTTCACGAAATTGGGTATAGCATTCGTGAATGGGGTTGTCTATTTTGTTGTAGGATTACTGCTTTTTTATCTCGCTGAACGCGAGGCAAAGCGGCGAGGAATGCTGAGTGGATATTAATTAGGAAATAGCCGCAGGCTCTCAGCATAATATCAGGATTTGGTAAGATGATAAACTCCCTGCTTCCGGCGGATAAGCGATCGCTTAATATCTAGGTAGAAAGCAACTAATAAATTTATGACAGCACCACCAAGCTTAGCAAAGCAATAAGACTTTTAAGCTTAACTCGTTTTTCTGTTCCAATAATTCTCATATCCCTATCTAAAGCGTTGAATTATGGCTCTATCGAAAATTGAACCAATTCCACCTTACAACGCATTGATTTTCGATTGCGACGGCACTCTAGCAGATACTCTGCCTGTTCACTTTCAAACATGGTCTGCATCGTTACAAGCAGTTGGAGCCGATATTTCTAGGGATTGGTATTACAAATATTGTGGTACGTCCGCACAACAGATGCTTCAACTCCTCAAAGACGTGTTTGGCTATGAGTTTAATTCTGAAACAGTAATTGCGCATAGACAACATCACTACCAATCACTAATTAATACGGTTCAGGAAGTTCAGGCTGTTGCAGAAATTGTTCGTAAGCACTACGGTTTAATTCCAATGGCAGTTGCTTCAGGTGGAGAAAGAGTTGTGCTTGAAGCAACACTCAAAAACATTAAGTTACTTGACTTCTTTAATATTGTTGTAAGTATTGATGATGTAGAAAAAGGGAAACCATCACCGGATCTTTTCCTGCTTGCATCTCAAAGATTAGGTGTTGCTCCCCAAGATTGTATTGTTTACGAAGATAGCGACGAGGGTTTAGAAGCTGCCCGCCGTGCCTGTATGCGTTCCATTGATGTACGTGTTCTATGGCAAACACAAACCTGAGAAAGTGGCTGGCAGTGATGCCAGTATTTATAGCAATTATAGTTTTGCAAGAAGTCAACTCTTTAGTAAAGCCGCAGAATCTACATCCAAAAATAACGTCGCCTGCTGCTGCGTGCGGAGAATAGAAGCGGGACAATCTGTGGTAATGTCGCCCTCCAACATCTGTTTTACTATCTTCGCCTTGCGTTTTGCTGGTGCAAGACAAATGATTTTTTTTGCCGAACAAATCATTGGCAAGGTGAGGGTAAAAGCATATTGCGGCACACTTTCCAAATTGGGAAAATACCCTGTGTTGACTTGTTGCTGCTGATTTGTAGTGTCCAGCTTCACCAATTTGAGTGTATAAGGATCGTTAACATCCGCTACCGCAGGCTCATTAAAAGCCAAGTGTCCGTTTTCACCAACACCAAGACAGCACAAATCAATAGGTTGTGCTTGCAGGAGTTTGGTATAGCGATCGCACTCTACCAAAGGTTCAATAGTATCACCTTCTATATAGTGAAATTCCTTGGGACTCACCTGCTTTTCCACACGTTCGCGCAAATAACGTCGGAAGCTTGCGGAATGATCAGCAGAAATGCCCAAATATTCATCAAGATGGAAACAGGTAATCCGTGACCAATCTACACCACCCAATGCTATTAAAGCATCAAGAAATTGAATTTGGGAGTTGCCTGTCGCCAGCAATAAAGCCGCAGCAGCTTTTTGCCCAAGCGTGTGCTGTAAATGTTTTTGTGCAATTCCCGCTACATCCTGCGCCAGTTCAACTTCAGAATTATAAACCTGTACCTGCAAAGCATCGACGCGAAAAGAATTTTTGGCGGTTGACATTGGAATATACAGAAAATTTTCTCACATCAAAGGAAACGAGTCGGGGCATGACCTGTCTGCCGTTACTTATAATTTTCTACTTTTAAGAATGCAGAAGGACAACAAAACAATGTAAACTATGTGATGAAACTTTACAAGAGTTTACACCCTAAAAAACCATGCTAGCTGCAATTCTGTTTGACCTAGATGGAACGATCGCCAACACTGACCCTATACACTACCAAGCTTGGCGGGAAATGCTGTTAGGCTACGGCATGGACATTGATGAAGCATTTTACAAATCTCGAATTAGCGGGCGGACGAATCCACAAATCATAGAGGACTTACTGCCACAATTATCACCGGAAGAAGGCGCAAAGTTTGCAGACGAAAAAGAAGCGCTTTTCCGCAAACAAGCCAAAAATCTTCTAAAACCACTTGATGGATTTTCCGAACTCCTAGCATGGACAGATACGCACCAACTTAAACGTGCTTTAGTCACCAACGCTCCGAAATTAAATGTCCAATTCATGCTAGAAGTCTTGGGAATAAACGAAGCATTTGATACAGTTGTCATAGCAGAAGATGAGATAGCAGGTAAACCAGACCCTGCACCCTACCAAGTCGCCCTAAGTAGGTTAGGTATTACAGCAGAACAAGCAATAGCACTAGAAGATTCTCCCTCTGGGATTCGTTCTGCTGTCGGTGCTGGTATACGTACAATTGGCGTTACAACCACTCAAGAGCCGAAAGTTCTCCAGGGAATTGGGGCATTTATGACAATTCCAGATTTTACTGATTTGCAGTTGTGGACGCTGCTGAACTCGTCAGTAGAGGAAGATGTGGCTTATTTGGGTTAAATCTACTCTGCCACTATTGCAAGTGCTACTGCACCAGTTGAAAACGATATCCTGTGGTGGAATTGCAAGACTGGCTTGAATCGCAAGGTACCACTTTGACTAGAAAAACTCCACCTTGGCGATCGCCCCGAAGGGGCGGGAGAAAAGCGCCATTGCCCTTTCCCGCCTTAGGGACGCCATCGGCAAAGCTTTCCCTTAGGCGATCGCCTGTTGGTGAAAACTGAATCGTTCCCGTTGCTCCTAAAGCCGAAAAATTGGGATTAGACAGTGCCTTTTGCAACTTCTCACGGGTGTTACCTTCTTTCAAGCCAGCGATAATTGCTTGGAGTGCATCATAAGCTGTAGCAGTTCGCGGACTCACCTCTGCACCCCAAAGTTGAATGGCTTTGGGGGCAAACAATTTGTTTCCAACAGCATCACGGTGCCAAGATACAGCCAGCATCATTCCTTTAACATCGGCTTGCCCATACTTTAACGTTCTTTCCGTGTACATAGCTTGAAAAGCGAAAAGCGGTAGTCTGCCTTTATTTTCACGCGCCACTTCAATAGCTAAATTGAGTTTATCTGGTCTAGGGATGAGTAGCAAACCTTCTGCTCCATCGCTGATGGCTCGACTGAGAAAACTGCTGGGTTGAAACGTTGGCGCACCCAAATCGCAAACTGTACTGGTGACTTTACCTCCATATTTTCTAATGGAATCAGTGTATTGTTCTACAATTTCTTTACTTATTTTTTCCTGATTGACAGTGAATGTTGAATCACTACAAATAGCGATGTTGGTGAGGCGAGCTTTTTGAACAATATAGCTAGCAATAGCATCACTGAAAACATCAGAACTAGGAGTAGCGTAAAAGACGTATTTTGTCGGGTTAGATGGCTTTTTTGGATTGACTAGTGAAACCATCACCAAACCACGTTTGTTATAAATTGATGGGTCACGGCTAAAACCGACAACTGCCAGTATACTAGAGTCATTCACCAAGTCAGTATTTATCTGTTTAAGTATCTCATAGTTATCAATATTGACAATCTGAAGTTGTAACGGTAAGCCATTAATTCCTCCACTGCTATTTACCTCATCTTGAGCTTGAGCCACTCCGCGTAATATCTCTTCCGCCTCATTTAAGGAAATACCAATCGGCACAATGACAGCAACTTTTAGAGATTTCGCCTTGCCAATTTTAGCGTTGTTCAAATAAATTAATGTTTCCGGGTCATTACGTTTAGCTTGCAAGGATGATTGGAATTTAGTAACAGCAGTCACAAAATCTCCCGCTTCAAATGCTCTCCTTCCAGCTTCTTTCTCAAGAGGTCTTCCTTCTGTCACAAAAATTTTCTCACCCAAACTCATCCGATTTTTTAAAGGTGAATTAGTATAGGGTGGAACGAATGAAGCACTCTGTTGTTTCAATTGCCCAGAATACTCTGTTTGGGGACGAATGACTGTACCTAATAACCATAAAATAACTGCTATCAGAAATCCTGACAGCCCCAAAGAAAAAAGGAGGCGGATATTTTCTGTTTTATTTTTCATATCAAATGACCCCAAATCCAAAAAATTTATCTATCATAAATTAGAAATATTTAGAGATAAATCTGTTCAAGAGTTGGGACAAATTGAAGAGAGTCACTGTTAGTAATCCAGCAAGTATAACTAGTAAGACTAAAACCAGAAATCCATTGATCCCAGCTTGAAAAATATTAACAATGTAAAAATTATTGTAGATAAATACAATCAATAATGTCGTAATTCCGGCAACGAGAAACAAATAAGTCTTTTCAAAAATTGAGCGAGGCTGGGTAAAGATTAACCCTACTAAAATGAGCAACCATAAACCAGAACTCATCCAAATAGTTCCGACAGAACTCAGAAGGGCGATCGCCAAAAATGAACTTCCTGATCCCGCCATAACTGCCCAAGGCAATAATTTCTCTATGGAGTTTTGCGCCCCCTCAGGTGGTTGCTGTTGAATTTGTAGCGTTAGCTTTTCTGGTTGAACAGGCGAGAGGACTGTATACAGTGGCGTAGACTGTAAAGTAGGCAGTGGTGGTAACTCAACATTCAAGTCTTGTAAGACATCTTCTGCTGAGAGATAACGCAGTTTATAATTCTCTTGCAGCAACTTATCAATAATCTGCTCTAAGTCGTGACTGATTGGTTGTGTTAAATATTGCCACCAAGTAGTAGTCCAACTATAGCCCTGTTTCATCCATATTTCCCAAGGCGAAATACCAGTCAACAGATAAAAGGCTGTTGCTCCCAAACTATACAAATCGCTAGCAGGATAAGCTTCGCCTGAATACATTTGTTCAAATGGCGCATAACCAAATGAACCAATGTTCGTTCCTGGTTTCGCGTGTACTGTTCCCGTCTTGTGCTTTGACACCCCAAAATCAATAAGCACTAACTTACCATCACTTTCACGGCGAACGATATTTTCTGGCTTAATATCTCGGTGAATGACCTGCTGCTGATGTACCGTTGCTAGCACAAATAACAAATCTTGCAAAAACTCTCGAATTTTTGCTTCATCAAACACGCCGTGTTGTCCTAACTCCTGCAACAGATTCTGCCCTTCAATAAATTGCTGCACCAAATACAGGTAGTTATCTTCCTTAAAATAGGCATACAGGGTAGGAATTTGGGGATGTTCGCCTAAATGTTGGAGACGTTTTGCCTCTTGCTGAAATAACTCAGTCGCCTTTTGGCGTGACCAGCTACCTTGACCTTGTGGTACCAGTTGCTTGACCACGCATTTTTCCTCAAGCTTATCTGCATCTTCTGCAAGATAAGTGCGAGCAAATCCCCCACCTCCCAACGGTTTGATAATGCGGTAATGACCCCTAAGTAACGAAATCAACTCTGCCCCGCAATTTCCACAAAAGTTTGTTCCTTTTGAATTGAGAGGATGAGAGCATTCGGGATTTAGGCAGCAAACCATAGTATTATTGCTGTCTTTTATGACTGTCTTTTGTTAATAGTAATCAATATACATCGAGTCTTCTGAGCTTTCCGGATTAAGAGTCTAATAATGTAACAAATCTCAAATCTATATTGATAGTCTACTTTATATTTTTTATTGTGAGCGATGCCTTCTGGTGTTGCTCAGACGCTGCTTTATGGGTGCACCCTGTCCCCAAGGCTTACGGTAGTACCCATCTGCTCAATCGCCGTGAAAGGAGTTAAGAGTTATGAACTATAAATTATGAATGATAAGTTTTATCATTCATAATTGACCAAAGAAAGTACTCATACCAATTCTTTGTAAACTTGCACTTTATCTTCCCTCAGTCTAGAAGACCTCTGGATTTTAAGGATGCAGAGCATCCAATTTCTTGTTCCCAGGCTCAGCCTGGGAACGAGTTAGGGAGGCTCCGCCTCATTTTTTAAGAGCATCTTTATGGAGAATTCGTATTACAGAGAATTGGTATTAAAAGTTGCAAAGAGGAGCCAGCACTTACGGCGGGAAACCCGCGCCCCGGTGACTGGCGTTGGTTTTCCTATGAGTGCAAACTGAGCGCAAAGCGTCCCGTGAGGGATACGGGGCGTCCTTATCAAATAAGAGCGCATTTATTTATGGGGATGTATTCTGACAAGGGAGTTCTGTGTTCTGTGTTCTTCTTAAGCTCATAACTCATAACTCATCGCTTTTAAAAAGATTCTGGTGTAGCAATACCAGATCCAACAGTGACATTACCACTACTAGAGAGTCCCGGTTTAGAAATGGGTTTTGTATCCTGCGATGAATGAGTGAATGATGAAGAAGGTGGAGTTGCTGCATCTTTATCGATCAGTCTATCAGCATTTGCTTGTTGGGATGCCATGACTGACAACCCTCCTACTGAACCAGCGACAAGGGCTGCATAGCCTACGTACAAATGCACCGGATGCAGCGCTATTCCAAATCCAAAACGGCTTTTATGCTGATAGGCAGTAGGTGGTATAATTGCTTTTACTGGTTCTGGCGCAGGTAAAGAAGCAACTAAATTTGTGCCATTTAATCCAAGAGCATTAGCCATGACACGAATAAAGCCACGAACATAAACATCTTCTGGCAATGATTCCCAATTACCGTTTTCCACTGCCTCCATGTGATGAAGTGGTACGTGAGTGTAAACATGAAGTTGCGCCAGAGAAAGACCTTGAGACTCACGAGTTTGCCGTAGTTGTTCACCGATTTGACGTAGATTTTCTACGCGCTGTTCGGCTGCCATTTGTTTAGCTAGTTCAGCTTGTTTCCGTTTTTTCCCAGGAGTGAGCCACTTAATCGATTTTTTCGTTTTGGGACGGTCTTCTTTGGGTTTTGTGGAATTATTTGCTGTCTTACTTTCTAGTTGAGATTCTGATGGTAAATCGGGTTTCTTATCAGTCTCGATAGTCGTTTTTTGGTTAACAGTAACATTTGTTAAGCACTGTGATAAACCACGTGATAAATCATCAGTGGAAGCTATTTGTTCAGTAGGTGATGTTTCATCTATGCTGTCTTCGTGTTGCTGATTTTCATTGCTGTTCTGATACTGTTGCACAAATCGGCGAAATACCAAACCAATCGCTTCTCTACCTACTGATTTAAATAAAACGTTGGCTTGATCAGATGAAGAACCAAGCAAGTTTTGGAACATCGCCACAGCACGGCGATAAGCTTTACTCTGATGCAGTTCAGCTTCTATTTCTCCTAAAAGCGTCCGCAATTCATCTTGAGAAATTTCAATAGTTGGATTTCCGAGAATTTTTAACAAATATACAGGTGTGGTAGCCATTGTAGGGAGCCTCTTGCGGCAATTAAGCAGAAGTTATACCTGTGTAATCTCTTCTACTGTTTGCTGGCTTTTCCGGATTGTTACGTAGTTATTTTTTCTGAATTCAAGAAAAATAATTTTTTTTTGCTGGCTCAGTTTTGGCATAGCATACTAACCTCATCTTTAAGATTGTAGAGGTCACGCCAAATTTTTTTACGAATACTTATTAAAAATATTCGTATTAAAACTTACTTCATATATGAAAAGATTTACTCACTATAATTGTTAACTCTTAAGTTCTGCTACTACCTAAGGAAGTAGGTTCTAAGTAGCGAGCAATAAGTCTGAGTAGAACGGCACACCAAGAATTCTCTGTGATTTTGACTCAGAACTCACAAATCAGGACTCAGTACTGATGACAAAAGAGCGCACCGCTTCCAGATATACAGAAGCAGCGACTTCTGCTACATTGTTATGTGCAGCACCTGGAACGAGAAGCAATTTTTTTGGTTCAGGAGCAGCAGCATACAAGTCTTGGCTCATGAAAGCTGGTACTATGACATCAGCAGTACCGTGAATAAATAAAACTGGTATTTTTAAATTTGGCACCTTTGTAATCGAATCAAAACGCTGTGTTAAGATTGAATCGACTGGAAACATCCAAAAATTGTTCCTGTAAGCGACGACTTTCTGGATTGAGGTAAAAGAGCTTTCCACAATTAATCCAGCAGCATTTGGATGGTTGACAGCCAAATCAATCGCTACCGCGCCTCCTAGGGAATGTCCGTAAATCAAAATTTGGCTGGGTGGAATTTGTCGCTGGTAAACTAAATAATCCCAAGCTGTCGCAGCATCTTGATAAACCTGCGATTCAGTAGGAAAGACGCCCTCACTGCGACCATAGCCACGATAATCAACGAGTAACACCGAAAACCCTAGTTGATGAAACCTGTGTGCCTGGGTGACATTTGCACCAATATTGATAGCATTGCCATGCAGGTACAGTAAAACTTTGGCATTGAGCTGGCTTGCTTGTATCCACCAACCATGAATGCGTGCCACCTTGCCTGATTTAGCGTTCACAGGCAACCAAACATCTTCGTAAGCTAAATTAAAAAACTCTGGTGTCGTTTCAATCACCTTAGCGGGAAAAAAGATGAACCGAGATTGTTGGAGAAAAAGAAATATACATACAGCCAAATAGGCGATCGCTACAACGACTCCTAACCAAATGAATAATGTGAACAGTAATTGCACTGGATATTGCAGTTTGTTTGTCCTCATGTAAGTATTGATAAATACAATATTATTAGCCTAACAAAGCAGCTTTATCTTGATAAAATAATCAATGAATTATCAAAAAATGATTTAAAATAAAATCAGTCACTAAGTAAAATTTTCTACATCACTTTAAGTAGTTTTTGATGAAATGATAAAACGTTAGCAACAAAAGAGGAGAAGACGGTGAAGCTGTTAAACGAGGCTCAAGAAGAGCAACTCAAGGAAGTCGTTGCACATCTACGGGAAGTACGCGAAGAAAAATCGATACGTTTAGAAGAACTAGCAGCTTACACACGTATTCGATTAGCTTTCTTAGAAGCTATAGAAGAAGGGCGATTTGAAGTATTGCCAGAGCCTATTTATGTCCAAGGGTTCATCCGCCGCTATGGAGATGCTATGGGACTAGATGGTACTGCTTTAGCAAAAACTGTTGCAAGTATTTGTTCTCCTCCTCAAGAACCCAATCATGATAATCAGGAGTTAGATAAAAAACCAAGTTTATACATACCTCTTGCTGTTCCCTACGCCCTGTTAATAGCAGTCGCCTCCTTTGGACTGTTTTATATTCTCAATCCACAACGTTCAGTTGAATCTTCTAGTCAAAAGAAATCCTCACCGCTTGCTTCTGAACAAAAAACAGAATTTGCACCTAAGACTTCATCATTAGCATCATCCTCCAAGCCAAAAGCTAGTTCACCTGTCGCCTCAACGACAACCAAGGAATCGGCTGCAGCAGGTGCGATCACTCCAACTCCATCCCCCTCAAAAGAAGCGACAGCTATTACAGAACCCACCACTCTAAGCCCAACCGGAGCTCCTACAGCACAAACGACTCCTGTTGAAGTGACTCTTGAGCTGCAAGACAAATCATGGGTGCGGGTGAAAGTGGATGGCAAAACTGAATTTGAAGGGGAGTTAAACAAGGGAGATAAGAAAACCTGGACAGCACAAAAAGAGTTGACTATCCGTTCTGGAAATGCTGGTGCGGTATTGGTTTCTACTAATAAGAAGCAACCAACACCATTGGGAAGTATGGGGAGTGTGAAGCAAGTTACATTTACTCCAGAAACCCCAGAAACTCCAGAAACTCCAGAAACAAATAACACACCAGAAACTGTTAATAGTCAATAGACATGATATAAGACATTAGTACTAAGACAAATGACTCTTAACTATAGTTGCGGCGTGCGTAGATGCCAAGTCGTTGATTGCTCATAAGCATAAGCGACTTGAAACAGTTGGTCTTCTCGCAACACATTGCTAATGAGCTGCAAACCAATTGGTAACCCATTGTTATCAAAACCACATGGCACGCTTAAACCCGGTAAACCAGCAAGATTTACGGGAATAGTCATCAAATCAACTAAGTACATACTCAAAGGATCAGCGGTTTTTTCCCCTGCTTTAAATGCAGTGGTGGGAGCTGTGGGACTGACTAAAACATCAACTTTTTCAAACGCTTTTTCAAAGTCTTGTTTAATCAGGGTGCGAACTTTTTGCGCTTTCAGATAGTAAGCATCGTAATAACCAGCCGAAAGGGTGTAAGTTCCTATCATAATCCGGCGTTTGACTTCTGCACCGAAACCAGCAGCACGGGTGCGACTATACATTGATATCAAATTATCTGCGTCAGGAGCGCGGTAGCCATACTTAACGCCGTCGTAGCGAGCTAGGTTTGCTGATGCTTCAGATGGGGCGATGACGTAATAGCTTGGTAAGCCATAACGGAACCGAGGACAAGAGATTTCTTGAATTTCCGCTCCCAATTCTTTTAATTGTTCGATCGCCTTCTTAACAGCTTCTTCGACTTGTGAATCCAAACCTTCACCAAAGGTTTCTTTAATGACACCAATTTTTAGCTTTCCTTTGGGGAAATCTGGTTTTAAGTTGGCGGTGTAGTCAGGAATTTCCACTTTCAGGCTGGTGGAATCTTTGGGATCATGACCGGCGATCGCCTGCAATAATATCGCTGCATCTTCTACTGTGCGTGCAAATGGTCCAATTTGGTCTAAAGATGAAGCAAAAGCCACCAAACCATAACGAGAAACCAGTCCATAAGTTGGTTTCATCCCCACAACACCGCAGAAAGAGGCTGGTTGTCTAATCGAACCGCCAGTATCGGAACCTAGCGAGACAACACATTCTCCTGCTGCTACCGCTGCGGCTGAACCGCCAGAAGAACCTCCTGGAACCCTTGACAAATCCCAAGGATTGCCGGTGAGTTTGAAGGCAGAGTTTTCTGTAGAACCCCCCATAGCAAACTCATCCAAATTGGTTTTCCCTACCATTACCGCACCAGCATCTGCCAGTTTTTGAGTGACAGTTGATTCATAAGGCGGTACAAAATTTTCCAGAATTCGAGAGGCGCAGGTGGTGGGAATTCCCTTAGTACACATATTATCTTTGATCCCAATGGGAATCCCTGCTAAAATACCGATTTCTTCCCCGGCGGCGATTTTAGCATCTACATTCCGCGCTTGCGTTACTGCCTGTTCAGCAGTAACGCATAAAAAACTGTGCAATTTCGGTTCTATTGCTTGAATGCGCTCTATTGCTTCTTGAGTAATTTCAACGGCAGAACGTTCTTTCTTGATTAGCTGTGTGTGCAACTCGCGGATGGACGCCATGATTGCTCCCTTTACGACTCAAGTCCTTGATTTTAGTACATTTTGACGATTCCTGCCCAATTAGTTCAGCCGTGCAGATATTCAACTTAAAGGCGGCTTGAACTAAATTAAGATATGTACGCTCATCAGCTTAATTATTCTTCCAGTCAGCAGGCTTTTGTTCTTGACAATTTTATAGCTTTTAGAAAAGGAATAATATGGTTAAAATCATAACACGCAAATCATTAAGTACGGAAAATGTCTATGATATTGGGGTAGAACGGGATCATAATTTTGTTACTAAAAATGGCTTAATAGCTTCCAATTGTTTCAATAAATCCCATTCTACGGCATATGGTTATGTAACATATCAAACTGCGTATTTAAAAGCGAACTATCCATTGGAATATATGGCGGCGCTGTTGACGGCTAACAGCGACGACACAGACAAGGTGCAGAAATATATTTCCACCTGTATGAGTATGAATATTCAGATAGAACCGCCAGATATCAATCGCTCTCTTGTGGATTTTACACCATCAAATGGCAAAATTTTGTTTGGGCTGTCTGCTGTTCGTAACGTGGGACAGAACGCAATAGCGTGTATTTTGGAAGTGAGAGAAAAAGGAGAGTTTAAATCCTTGGGTGATTTTTGCGATCGCGTGGATTTGGGTACTGTTAACCGTCGCACTTTGGAATCACTCATTTACTGTGGAGCCTTTGATAAAATCGACTCCAACCGCAACCAACTGATCCAAGATCTCAATTTAGTGTATGATTGGGCACAATCGCGTGCCAGAGATAGAGCGACTGGACAGGGAAATCTGTTTGATTTGTTCGGTGGCGAATTTTCTCATAATAAAAATAAAGTTCAAAATAGCTTTGAATCTGCTCCCAAAGCTCAACCAGTTCTTGATTTTCCTCCACAGGAAAAGTTGCGCAGAGAAAAAGAACTTTTGGGATTTTATGTATCAGATCATCCTCTGAAAGCTATTCGCCAATCAGCGCGTGTTCTTGCTCCGATTAACCTTTCGCAACTTGGCGAACAGAAAGAAGAAAGTACCATTTGTGCGGTTGTCATGCTCAATGGCGTTAAAAAAGTGATGACCAAAAAAGGCGATCCAATGGCGATTTTGCAAATAGAAGATTTAACTGCACAATCAGAAGCGGTGGTATTTCCCAAAATTTATGAGCGAATTAATTCACTGCTTCTGGTTGATTCTAGGTTAATTATTTGGGGCAAAATAGACCGACGCGAAGACCAAACTCAATTGATTGTTGAAGATGTAGAACCAGTGGAAACAGTACATCTGGTGATGGTGGAACTCAACACCCAACAAGCAGCGACTATTGAGGAACAGCATCGCCTCAGAACAATTTTGCAAGAACAATCAGGAGACAAAGAAAAAGCAAAAGTGCCAGTGATAGGAATTGTACAAGCCGGAAATTCTCGTCAACTTGTCCGTTTTGGACGACAATTTTGGGTACAGGATTCGAGAACAACTGTTCAGGCTCTTCAAAACGCCAGATTTTCTGCTCATGTACAATCGCTGACTAATGTTTGATGAAACAGGACGCCGCAAAGCAATACGGTTCGGATAAGACTTGATCCCCCCAACCCACGCTAGTCCGCACGGGCGGGAGCAACCCCCCTGGGTATGCCTCTGCCTTCGCCTGATGGCTGTACCGTGCGATCTCCCTTAGGGACTTCCAAATTAAAAAATATCCAACTTTTTTTGTGGGAGTCGCACTAAGCGCCCGTGCTATAAACTGGGCGGGCTAGAAGCCATACGTGTCAACTTAAGGTGAAAAGCAGTATAGAAGAAGCTTTAAGAGATTGCCTCGTTCCCAGCCTGAGGCTGGGAATGCATATTGGGGGGCTGCTCTGCTGGCTTATACCGTTTCACTTTAAGGTTGATACAAATAGGCAGCAGCTTTGCTGGGAGAAAGAATTAGAGACCAATTATTTGTGTCAAACATTTCGTGAAATGGTATTAAGAGCGGCTCTGCCGCTTCAAGGGCATTTCCAGGTGGAACCTGCAAACGAGATTAAAGACAGGGTTTTAGCTTCAGTTGACACCAATGGCGCCAATCCCACCCCACAAGATGGATAATTTCTTTCTTAAAAATCCCCAGAGGACACGCTGCTTTGAAGGTGGTTCATTTAATCGGTATTCTTCTAGCTGGAAGGGAGTAGCTTATATAAAACAGCAAATAGCTTAGATAACTATTTTGCGTTTGCGTCATCAGTAAATTAACGTAGGTAACTTATAGTTGAATCGTTTTTTTAGTTACTTATGCGGATGATATCTTCCTTGTGTACATGATATTTTTTATGCCATGAAGGTGTGTGTGGCAACAAAGGGGAAGGAGCAAAAACTGCATGACCGCAGATGATGTTAATAACTTTGTTGTATATTGCAAAAAAATTCAACCCCAATCTCAGGAAAACATCAAAAGGTTTTTTGAAGGGGTTATCGCTTTTCCTTATGACAAGGAACTCCTGTTGCAAGCTTATTTATTTTTGAATATCAAACAGATATTTCCTTCATGCTGTGAATTACTGTTATTTGAAAAGTCCCCAATTGCTGATTATACAGATTTGGGAAAGTGCGATTTTGTTTATCTTACTTCATTTGGGAAAATTTTTATAGTTGAAACTAAATTTATTGATACAGAAGCGACCGGGGCAACAGAAAGAAAAAGAAGAAATAAGCACAGAAATAAAGTATTCGAGCAGGTGATAACTTTAAAAAGCAGATTTAGTCAGTATTGGAATATCAAGCTAGAGCAATTAGAGTGCGCTGTTTTTACAACAGATCCAGAAATTGCTTGGCGAGGAAACGGGGTGAATGTTATCACTAAATCAATCCTCATAGATAAGCTTGATTATTGGAGAATGAATTACAGCAGAATATGTCCTGCGGACACGCTACGCGAACAGGAGTCAGGAGGAGGCAGTGCGGTGGTGAGCCAGTCCGGTGCGGGGGTTCCCGAGGACAGTTCTCTTGGAGGGTTTCCCTCCGGGAGAAACTGTCCGTCCCGTTGAGGAACTGGCGTGCATGGTTCCCCGGCATAAAGCAACTGCCGTTCAGAAGTCAGAAGTAAAAAGGGCTTAGTGTCTCGGCTTTTAAACAAAGCGCGTTGTACTTCATTGACTTGCAATGTGCTGTATTACACAAGAATTTTATAGAATTCGGGATGCTTTCACAACTTCAAAATCTCTCAACAAGTTGATGAACAGCATCAACAACCAACTCAGGTTGATCTAACGGGATCAGATGCCCACTCTTTTTTGCAATAACTTGGTAACTATTTGATGACAGACTGGTCAAATTCACTTGAAGCTCTTGCCATCTCTGCCATCGCTCATCACTCATATCTGGGTCTTTAGCACCTTGAGTCAGCACTATTAGAGGCAAAGTGCTTAATGATTGAACTGCTCGCACCTGCTCAAAGCTCTGTTTCAAAGTAGCCATTTCACTGTACACAGTTGCCCAGTAATGCTTTCGATAACAGTACGATTTGAACGTATCGAACATAGCCTGCACTTGGGGTGGATATTTCTCGATCTCTTGCTTAATATCTTGAAGATAAGGCAGTAAGTTGAGTTCGCCTACTAAACGCAACACACCAAATCGGTTAGCAATTCCCATAGCCTTATAGAGCCACAACTCCTTTTCTTTCTGTTGCCACCTTTGGGGTGTCATTTGATCCTCATGCGTAGAATCAACTAACACTAATCCAACAACATCTTTTGGATACTGACTGGCATATAAGCGCATATTAGCTCCACCTAAAGAGTGCCCAACCAAGATGTAAGGAGGCTTAATTCCAGCCTGAGTTAGAAGAAGATGCAACTCATCCACACTCTGTTGGCTAGTACGTGGCTTTTTGAGATTAGGTTCGCTCCAACCAAAACCCGCTCTATCGTAGATACAGACACGAGTAAATTTAGCAATTTCAGATGGCACCAACCCCCACGAAATTGACGGAGCACCAGCACCAGCATCCATTACGACAGTCGGTGTCCCTTGACCAATACACTCGAGGTGCAGACGGAACCCGCCGACATCAACGAGGTGACCTGGTGGAGGGTACTTGCGTTTATCGATACCTTCACTCACTCTTTGGTAGAGAATTCCCGCAATGAGTAATCCCACAGCAGCCATACCTAATCCAATCAAAATCAACTCTTTAGTGATTGCCATAGTCAGGTGTGCCAAGTTTCATATCGCTTTATTTTATTCAAACGCCGTAAGACCCCATCCCTCTTTTAGGGTGGGGATATAAGGCGGTGAGTAACGCTCCGCATCTCTTACTCTATGTTGACCGCAGGTCGATCGCAGGGGAGATGTTTGAGGAATGAACTAGCTCAAAGAGCGACTTATAAACAAATCTTAAGGTAGCAACATTCAACTAAAACGCACGGTTTGGGTTGCAACGGTTATGCTGATTAAAGTGGCAGTTGACACTTATTCTAGTGTTAGCTTTCTTTCACGCGGAATTTCCCACGGGTTGCACCCTCCTTAAATGCGAAGATGCAATCCCAGGGACGATAAGCGCACAAACAAAAGAAGGTGTTGAAGTGAAGACACTTTTGGTTATTATCATTGGTTTCTTACCGTCCCTATTCTCCCTGTGGTTGATGCGTAAAACCCAGGCTAGAACACGTTCGCAGTTTAGGCGAGCAGCTATGAGTTCTCCTGCACGGCGAATACGGCAGAACACCATAAGCGAACCGGGCGATCGCTATTATCTTGAAGGAGTCGGCTACCTGATTGGCGACATCAGCTGCCAATTTAATGCCCGTTCTGGCTACTTGCGCTGTGCTGTCAATCCCAGCGGACCATGCGAAGGTTGCCGTTATTATCAACCTAGGGAAACCGTTTGTAGTGAAAATAGCTCGTCAGACTTACCGTATTGATTAATCATTTCTCCTTCTTTGTGAGAAGGAATGATCGGGATGGAGGGAGGGAGAGAAAGAGGGAGTGACGGAGAGAAAGAGGGAGGGAAGAATATTTTCCCATACTCCCTCACTCACACAGATAATGAATCTGTGTTGATTTTTTTGTATTTATTCTTCCAAATAACCTAACACCAAGTTGCATTCATACAGGTAAGTTTCCTGACATCTTGCACCAAGAAAATTTGATGTAATTTAAATACTAAGTACGGAGCCGGAAGCCCTTATTTTACCGAGAAAAGCCAAGAAAAGATATGTAACTTGATTGCGCTGCTTTTGACTAAACCCAGGGTTATACCTAGAGGTGCAAGATCTGAGATTACCTAAAGCTACACAAATCAAAGTAGTTCCTCTCGAAACCTCATTACTCGATATCCATGAAATTTTAAAGGCTAACCCAGGTTCTAAAGTGCGGGTTAAAGATGGTCGGAAAGCACTTACTTATGTACTAGTCACTGAAGGGATTTTGATTGAGGAAACAGGTGAGATTGAGAAACTAGCTTAGTTTTAGAAGTAGGAACAAATAACCCCTACTTCAAAATGCTAATTCTATGGGAACTTTGAACAGCTAAAGCGAACTAGGTCTAGATAATTTATTGAGAAACGATAGCTAAAAAGTATATACAGCAATACTTTCAGACTTACTCTACCCCCTTCATGACGTTTGTGCTTGAAAAAATTTACAAAAGACTCACCAGATTCACACATTTCATCTGTATATTGAAAATTGCAATTCTCATTGAGCCGAAATAATGCGTCTTAAAAACGGTTGCGTTGAACCCTCTGGATGGTATTTACTCATAAACTTGGACAAGAGGATATCCTTGTGCTTGTAAAAACAAACCTAACATTGCTTCAAGGTTTTCTTGCTGGTAAACAGAGGGCATCAACGACAGCAAGGTGTAGACTAGCCTTTGGGCGTGGGCAAGAATAGTTTCCATTTTTCTTGCTTTTTCATAAATCCTTATTCACGCCCTTTTTTCTCATGTTTCGGCTCAGGAACGCAAATCCAACTACCCTTCAAGTTGGCGATAAGCCGGAGGCTTAACGCAGAGCGTATCGCATTTGCAAGCAGAAGTACCGTCTCTCTCTCGCTTACGTTATTTCACTTGTTTAATAGTGACTTATTTTGCACTTTGGTACGTAATTTCTTTTTTCACATTAATGTTACAGTTTTCGTCCTTTATTTGCTTACTCCTGGTTTCTGCCGATAGGTGCAAGATATAAGTTTCTCTTTTTCCTCTCTGTGTTCTGGAGCGTTCTGGAGCGGTTAATTCAGAAAATTCTCTCTTTGAACGCAACTTGGTATAAACGTATTTTTTGCAAAAACTCTACTGAATACTGATAAAGGATGATTGATTAATGTGACACTCAAAAAAGTGTCTATTTTGAAACAAAAACACCGGACAGCCGCAGTGTGTCATGTATTTATAATACCTTTCTAACAAAATAACTAGAAAAATATACGTTGAAGTATTCAGCATCAATAGCAACAGATAAGAAAAAATTTTTTCAAATTATATGGAACATTTTGGTTAGTTTTTCGACCTTGGATTTAAAAGCAATACCTACAACATTTGGTAAAGATTATGAAACGGTTGCTTAAATCCTTTGTGACAATTTCTGCATTGTCCTCTGTGGTAGTTGCTCCTATTTTTCTCTCGGCTGGTCAAGCTTCTGCTTTGCCTCAACCAACACAAAAGGGTACTGATGCTAACTATGTTGGTGTTGGTGTTTCTGCTGGTGTTACCAATGGTGGGCAAAACAGTGATGCTGCAGGAATTGGCGGAAATGTCACAGGTCGCGTGAAATTAGGAGAGACACCTTTGTCTGCACGTGGTCATGTCCTTTGGGGCGATGAAACAGCTGCTATTATCCCACAAGTTTCCGCAGACCTAGGGATTGCAAAAGGTACCAATGCTTTCGTAGGTGTTGGTTACTCTTTTGTAGAGGACAAGGGCAAACCAAGTCCGTTGGGCAACAAAGATGGACTAGCGCTGACTGCTGGCGTAGAATCAGAACTTGGTAATAGCTTTATGCTCTACAGCAACGCTACCGTAGGAATTGATGCTTACAAAAATAGCCCTGCTTCTGCCCTCAGCATCAATGGTGGTCTAGGCTATCGCTTTAAGTAAAGCTGTAGTTCAAGTGTCAGGTTGAACATACAGCTTAACCAATGCTTACAGGAGGTTAACTCCTGTAAAGTCAAGAATTATAGACAAACCATTTGCCTATTCAATGCGTCAAATGGCAAGTTATAACTCCTAACTATAGTATAAGTAGTATTGCTGGGTTTATCTAAGTGTTACATCACTGAAAAACCCAGCTTTTTGCCATGTTAAAATCAAATTATTCCTCTTAATTCCGACCGGATTATCGGAAATAAATAAGCCGAAAGGGTGCTTCTAAGTTACGCTTCGGCGCGTTGAGATGATTTATTTAAAAAATTCTGTACCACTCCAATGGTTAAATCTGCCCCTCCCCTGACCGCAAGCCGTAAGCCTTCCAAAGTAGAAGCAATCAAGGAACACAGCAATTCTTTGCGTGAACCTGTGGCAACTGAAATACTCCAGGACACGACCCACTTTAGTGAAGATGCTATACAAATACTAAAGTTTCATGGTTCTTACCAGCAAGATAACCGTGACAATCGGGTCAAGGGACAGGAAAAAGATTACCAGTTCATGCTGCGGACGAAAAATCCCGGTGGGTTAGTTCCGCCGCAACTGTATCTGACTTTAGATAAGCTGGCTGATGAATATGGTAACCACACCTTGCGAGCAACGACTCGTCAAGGGTTTCAGTTGCACGGGATTTTAAAGAAAAATCTTAAGGCATCAATGGCTGCCATCATTAATAGCATGGGTTCGACGCTGGGAGCTTGCGGCGACCTGAACCGCAACGTGATGGCACCTCCAGCGCCGTTTAAAAATAAGCCTGAATATCAGTTTGCCTGGGAATACGCTGATAATATTGCTCAGTTGCTCACACCCCAAACAGGTGCTTATTACGAAATTTGGCTTGATGGTGAAAAAGCAATCAGCGCTGAAGAAAACCCAGAGGTGAAGGCGGCGCGAGAAAAAAATGGCACTGGCACAATCTTCCATGACAAGGAAGAACCGATCTACGGTACTTACTATATGCCGCGCAAGTTCAAGGTTTGCGTGACTGTTCCAGGAGATAACTCGATAGATTTGTATAGCCAAGACCTCACTTTGGTAGTCATAACTAATGACAAAGGAGAGTTGGAAGGATTTGATGTCTTTGCTGGTGGCGGTTTAGGACGCACACACAACAAAGAAGAAACCTTCGCCAGGCTGGCAGATCCAATTTGCTATGTAGACAAGGATGACGTTTACGATCTCGTCAAGGCGATTGTTGCGACTCAAAGAGATTATGGCGATCGCACTGACCGCCGTCACGCTAGGTTAAAATACTTAATCCACGATTGGGGCGTTGAAAAGTTCCAATCTATGGTCGAGAAATACTTTGGCAAAGCGCTTGCACCATTTAAGCCATTACCAGAGTTCAAATATCATGACTTCCTCGGCTGGAATGAACAAGGCGACGGTAAGCTGTTCTTGGGTATTTCCGTAGACAACGGTCGAATAAAGGATGAAGGCAACTTCCAACTCAAAACCGCTTTGCGGGAAATTGTCGAGCAGTTTAACTTGCCCATCCGCCTAACACCCCACCACAACGTCATTTTCTACGACATAGAACCAAAGAACAAGCAAGCTATTGAAAAAATTCTCAATCGTTGCGGCATCGTTTTTGAACCAGAGAAAATCGACCCCCTTGTACGGTATGCCATGGCTTGCCCAGCTATGCCAACTTGCGGTTTGGCAATTACCGAATCAGAACGGGCAATTCCGGGAATTTTAGACCGGATTCACGCGTTGTTGGATAAAGTAGGTTTACAAAATGAGCATTTTGTGGTAAGAATGACGGGTTGCCCTAACGGCTGCGCTCGTCCTTACATGGCAGAACTCGGCTTTGTAGGTAGCGCACCTGAATCTTACCAACTTTGGCTAGGAGGTTCACCGAATCAAACCCGGTTGGCGTTACCTTACATGGAACGGCTGCACCATAATGACATCGAAACCCAGCTAGAGCCGATTTTTGTCTACTTTAAGCAGCAGCGCCAGCCTGAAGAAAAATTCGGTGATTTTTGCGATCGCCTTGGTTTTGATGCCATCCGCGAGTTTGCTGCCAAGTACGAATCTCAAACTGTAGCACCGCCAGAAATCACAGACGATGCCGATGGTTTAATTGAGGCGATGGCAGATTCTACCACCGCACCAATTACAGAAGAGAGTGATCGTCAGGAAGTGGCGATCGCTAACACGACGACTGCTAGTAGCAAAACGCGGCGTCGCATCACCCTTCAGGATGAGGTTTACAACAAATTGAAGGAAATTTCTCTGAGTCAAAAGAAACCGATGACCAATTTGGTCAACGAGGCACTTTTGGATTACTTGAAGAATCTGTAGCGCATTTTTGAAAAAATAAGAACCCCGACTTCTTTAAGAAGTCGGGGTTCTGAAGAACGAAAAACAACAAAACCAATTGGAGAGAAAATGAATTTGTAAAGTGCGTAAGTCCTAAAAACATATGGGAAAATGCAAGCGTATTGGCATTCTTACTAGTGGAGGAGATTGCTCTGGTTTGAATGCGGTGATCAGAGCTGTTGTCCATTGTGCTTGTGGAAAAGGTTGGGAAGTGCTGGGAATTCGTCAAGCAACTCTGGGATTAATGGCGCGTCCACCCCAATTCACAAAACTGGAAATCGACCAAGTTGACCCGCTGTTAACTTCAGGTGGGACAATGTTAGGAACCACCAACAAAGGCGATCCTTTTGCTTTTCCTATGCCTGATGCCAGTGTATGCGATCGCTCAGAAGAAATTATTGCAGGCTACCATCAACTAGGTTTAGATGCTTTGATTGGGATTGGTGGCGATGGTAGCTTGGCTATTCTCCGTCGCTTGGCACAACAAGGCGGTATTAATTTAGTGGGTATTCCCAAAACGATTGATAATGATATTGGGATTACCGAACATGCGATCGGTTTTGATACCGCAGTTAATATTGCTACAGAAGCACTCGATAGGTTACATTTTACTGCGGCTTCTCACAGTCGAGTCATGATTTTAGAAGTCATGGGTCGTGATGCAGGACACATTGCCATTGCTGCGGGAATTGCTGGGGGAGCAGATGTCATTTTAATTCCAGAAATTCTCTACACGATTGACCACATTTGCTACAAAATTAAACAGCGCCAAGACAAAGGCAAAAACTATTGTTTAATTATTGTTTCCGAGGCAGTTCGTACTCAAGATGGTGAAACTCTCACAATGACAAATCGTTTGGGTCAATCTCGATACGGTGGTATTGGTCAATACTTAGCTGATCAAATTAGCGATCGCATTGGTGCAGAAACGCGAGTCACAGTCTTAGGACACATCCAACGGGGTGGAACCGCTTCACCACTCGATCGACTCGTGGCAGGTGCCTTTGGTGTAGCAGCGGTAAATCTCATTGACGAAGGTAAATATGATTACATGGTAACGTGGCAAAATCGCCAGGTTTTTGCTGTGCCCATTGCTGAGGCGATCGCTCAATATAGAGCTGTCAATCCAGAGGATACTTTAGTGAAAACTGCTCGTGGTTTAGGTATTTATTTGGGAGATTGATATTTGTTAAGACGTTGCAGTGCAACGTCTTTAAAGTACCTTTACCTTGGCAAAAGTCAATCGAGCACTGGGTCGTTTTTCATGTTTTAGTCTAAACAAAAGTAAATTCAGTTGACATTCATTAAGGGAAAATTCTATATATCTCTTTGCGATGAGCTACACGCTGACAAATTAGTGTACTAGTCTCTTTATCTACCGTAATGCCAATTCTATAATCGCCAACGCGAATTTTATATTTATCAGGATATCCCTTCATCTTTTCCAAATATCCTAAATCAAAAGGATTGTCTGACTGTATTTCTTCAAATACAATCGGCTCAATGCGAGCTTGCATATCTTCTGGTAAAGCTGCCAAGTCTTTGAGAAATCTTTTGGTGTATTCAACCTGCCACATTTTTGCCCTTCAGCGACTGGTAATACTTCCAAGCTTCTTCTTTAGAAAGGCGTTCGTTATCCTCTGATTCTGTCATTAAATGTACTAAACCATAGTTTTCTAAGATTTCTTCTATTTTTTCAAAATCAGCGATGGGAATTTGAACGGCTACAGGTTGCTGATTTTCGTCCATTACATAATGCTTTTGAATATCTACCATTTTTACCTCCTGTGGATTAATATTATCATTTTTGCCAGCCTGCACTAGTGGGTTATCGCTTGGAAAGTCCAGCAACAGAATAATCACAGTTAATCGCTATAATTTTGGTGAGTGTTAGGGAAACTAGCCATGTTAGAATACGACCTGCCACGGTACTTGCCCTCAGCCGAAGAACTACCCGACTCTGACGACACGCCTGTGGATAATGAACTGCAAGAATTAATACCAGGCTTGCTGAAGGCAATACTGCTAATACTTTGGGCAGAACGCATGGACTGGTTTTTTGGCATAGATATGGGTATTTATTATCACCCCGATAAAGCGCCGATTGTACCAGATGGGTTTTTGAGCTTAGGGGTAGAACGATTTTATGACGAGGAATTGCGTCCCAGTTATGTGTTGTGGGAAGAAAAAGTTGTACCGACTTTAGTGTTAGAGGTGGTATCTCAAACTTATCGTAAGGAATATACGACTAAATTAGATGAATATGCAGATTTAGGTGTACTTTATTACGTAATTTATTCTTCTCGTCGTCGCCGCAAACCGCGTTTGGAAGTGCATAAATTAGTTAATGGCAAGTATGAATTGCAAGTAGGAAATCCAGTTTGGCTACCGGAAATTGGCTTAGGAATTGGATGCGATCGCCCTTTGGGCGGCTCCCTGCTGGAGCATCGCGGCAATTATTCTGGTGTAACTAGAGAATGGCTTTATTGGTATGATGAGTCAGGAAAACGTTATCCTACCCCGCAAGAGAAGATTCAACGGTTAGCGGAAAAATTGCGATCGCTCGGCATAGATCCAGATAATCTTGATTAAGTAGTTAAATTGATTGCATTGGGTTTTTGGACTCCTTAAGAGGTTTTGAAATGATTTGTTTGACCCTAGCCGCTTGTTTTATTCGTATCATTTAATTGCGTTTGCTGTTCTGCTTGCTGGACTTGTGCAACATCTAAATCTAAAGCCTGTGCTACTTGTTCTACAGTTAAGCCCAATACTAAAAGCTTAGGTACAGCTTCTAATTTTGCTTTTTGTTCACCTTCTTCTCTAGCTTCTTGATAAACCCGCGTTTGCTTCAATTCACTGAGACTAAACATAGCTTCTATCTCCTTGCGACTCCAGAGCGGAAATTTATAAACTAAGATTGTTTCTATTAATTCTAGTAATTGTTTTCGTGGCAGTTGCAAATTTACTGATTGCTGGATACGGTTGATTAATTCCCTAGCGGTGCTAATGGCTGTATCTTCCTCTTCAATTACTAATTTTATCGTAGCAATGCCTAGCGGCAGTGATGCAGCTTCACCTAATTCATCTAAGTAAATTAGACTGATACGCTGGCTATGGAAGAATTCACAGAAATCTTGTTTATCACCTTTATCTATATCTCTGCTAGGATAAATCACGACTCCTCGCCAAGAATTTTTGCGTTTGTTTTGGCGTAACTATAAAGAAATTTCCGACACAAGACGTAAGTAAATATCTGTGTCTGGTTGAAACTGAACCTCGACAAAATAAATCGGAACTTCTTCATCTTGGATTGGAAGAAATACACCATCAATTCTGAAAGCTGTTTGCTTGACTTCAACTGAAGAAAATTGGTAGAGATTCGCTGTTTCGGGAGAGTTACCAATCAGTTCAAAGAAGATATTGGGAAATTCTTGAAAGAGACGATAAAAGATGCTGTCAGTTTTCACGCTCAGGTTTTGGCGTAGTTTTTAGCTGTAGCGATTTTATCAGTACCGTAGCCGCCAAATTTTAATGGTGTTGTCAAGACTACCATTGGAAGTCGCTATTGGGCTAACCGAGATTTTTGAAGCCTGTAAGGCTTAATATTATTTGTGTCACAATTGAGGAAAACAATATATATCCTACAACGCGGCAAGCACTTATGTGTGTGATTATTTGCCAGTACTTGTCTAATTTCTACCGCGAAATTCAGCTATTCCGTTTTAGTGACACAACTGGCAATGTGTTTATATTGGCAGGTGATGAACTGCAAATCCTTATATTTCGTGATGGAACTTGGAGATTTGTAAATGAAACCTAATTTTGCTCAAATGTCCACAAAAGAATTGAGGGCATATGTGCTGGCTAATCGAGAAGATATAGAAGCATTGGAAATCTTGTTTAGTCGCCGTACCCCCGACTCAGAAGCAATTATATATCCGTCAATGTTTACTGAAGATGGTAAACCTATAGAAGAGAATAGTCGGATAATTGAAGAAGCGATCGCCCAAAGAGTCCAGCAAGAGAAGAATAATCAGGACTAATAGTGCAGTCACTACTTTAGCCGCCAAATTTTAATGGTGTTGTCAGCACTACCACTGACAAGGGTTTTGCCACCTGGGCTGATGGCGACGGAACTAACCTGCTCAGAATGTCCACTGAGAGTGCGAATTTGCTCTCCGGTTGCCAGATTCCACAGTTTGATGGTTTTGTCATCATTACCACTAGCAAGGGTTTTGCCATCTGGGCTAAAGGCGAGGGAACTAACCGACCTAGAATGCCCAGTCAGGGTGCGGATTTTTTCTCCGGTTGCCAGATTCCACAGTTTGATGGTATTGTCACCACTACCACTGGCAAGAGTTTTGCCATCTGGGCTGATGGCGACGGAATAAACCAAGTATGAATGCCCAGTCAGGGTGCGGATTTGTTCCCCGGTTGCCAGATCCCACAATTTGATGGTTTTGTCAAGACTACCACTGGCAAGGGTTTTGCCATCTGGGCTAATGGCGACGGAATAAATCGAGTCGGAATGCCCAGTGAGGGTGCGAATTTGCTCTCCGGTTGCCAGATTCCACAGTTTGATGGTATTGTCACCACTACCACTGGCAAGGGTTTTGCCATCTGGGCTGATGGCGACGCGAAAAACCCCACTGAGGGTGCGAATTTCTTCTCCTGTTGCCAGATTCCACAGTTTCATGGTATTGTCACTACTACCACTGGCAAGGGTTTTGCCATCTGGGCTGATGGCGACGGAAACAACCCTGTCAGAATGCCCAGTCAGGGTACGGATTTGCTCTGCGGTTGCGAGATTCCACAGTTTGATGGTTTTGTCATAACTACCACTGGCAAGGGTTTTGCCATCTGGGCTGATGGCGACGGAATAAATCCAGTCGGAATGTCCTGTAAGGGTTCTTTTTAAGAAAACATCGCTATCTTTGCTAGCAATTACAGATATCGGATTAGTTGGAAACAAGCCATAACGAACATAGCCATAGATCTGGGTTGCAACTAGGGTAATAGCAGCACCCACCAGGAATCTTTTTCTCAAATTAATATTTTGTCTGGATGGCTTTTGTGGCAATCCTTGTGGTATTGCTAGTAGCTTTGCTGGTGCTACTAGCGTTGATGCTGGCGGCTGAGAAATTACTGTAGACGGTGGCGGTGATACTGGAGTTGCAATTACTGGCTGGGTTGGAGGTATTGAAGGTGATAGCGGGGAATTTAAATCTTGTAAAACTTCCTCAGCCAACTGATAACGCTGCTGGTATTCTTCTTGCAATAATTTATCTAGCACACGCCCCAAATTCTGACTTACTGGTTGCTGTAAATGGTTTCTCCAACTCGCAACCCAACCATAACCTTGTCGTTTCCAAAGTTCCCAAGGGTGAATTCCACTCAACAGGTGAAAGCAGGTTGCACCGATACTATATAAATCACTGGCTGGGTAAGCTTCACCTCCTTGCATCTGTTCCAGTGGCGCATAACCAAAGGAACCAATGGTTGTTCCTACTTGCGTCATCACCGTTGCTGTCAGTTGCTTGGATGCACCAAAGTCAATGAGTACCAACTTCCCATCACTGCGACGAATAATATTTTCTGGCTTGATATCGCGGTGAATGACTTTGTACTGATGAACTGTTTTGAGAATATCTAACAAATCAAGCAATAATTCTCTGACTTTTTGCTCGTTGAAAATTCCCTGCTGTTGTAATTCCGCTAATAAATCCTGCCCATCGATAAACTCCTGCACCAAATACAGGCGATTATCTTGCTCAAAATATGCCAACAGTGTGGGAATTTTGAGATGTTTTCCTAACTGTTGCAGTCGCTTTGCTTCTTGCTCAAATAGTTCTGTTGCTTTGTTTAGTGTGGCAGTTCCCTGGACTTGCGGTGCAAATTGCTTGATGACACAATGCTCATCGAGTTTGTCAATATCTTCTGCCAAATAAGTTTTACCAAATCCCCCACCACCTAATGATTTAATTGGGCGATAGCGGTTTCTTAGCACTACTAGCCCTGTACCGCAGTTAGAGCAAAACATTGTGCCATCAAGATTCGGCGGGTTGTGGCAAGTTGGATTGAGGCAACAGAGCATGACCGTGCATCCACTGACAGATAGATGTATTATCTACGAACTACCAAGATTTTTAAGTAAATTTATTGATTTATTTAGAATATCTTGTTGTTGCGATGACTTCGCTACCCTTTCCTTCGGAACGCCTAACGGCGAACGGGAAGCCGCTGAGTCCCAAGGGGACACGCTTCGCGTTCGCCCTTGGCGTGCGCTTTGCGCTTACGCGTCTACACTGCGTTCTACTCGAAAAGCGATCGCCCATTATATCCCTAGAAATCTATGTCACAACTGCAACGAATCGTAATAACCTCCTCCCAGTTCCAACAAGAACAAATCTCGCTGACACCGCAACAACAACATTACCTGGGGCGTGTATGACGTTGATGTGGCGGCGATCGCTTCATTGCAATGGATGGTAAGGGTAAATACTGCTTATTTCTTGGCTGACGAAAATTGTGGTGCAAGATCTGAGCCTACAAACAACGCCCAACAGTAGCAGATAAAATTAACACTCGTGCTTCAAACTGTGCTAAGTTTCCTGATAATTGAAGCATTGTTGTTTGCTCTTCCCAAACTGCTCCTAATTCAACTCCAAGTTGATAGGGAAGAACATTTACCATCGCTCCCGTATCCAAAAGTCCAATAACTTCCTGTGATTTTTCTCTGTAATTCAACGTCAGTGGCAAAAATGGTTTGAAGCTTGCTTCTCCCAAATTGGTATCAGTTGCAATGAAAGAATACCTTGCTGGATGACTCATGATTTAAGGAAGCTTCAGCATTCAACGCCTCTAACATGATATTGGCAGCTTCCACTACATCGTAATAACAAGGGTGTTTTGGCAGAATTGGGATGCTCCCAAATTAAGACATAAGAAAACGTTCGTTTACGAAAATTGCCTTTATTATCTCCTTATCTAATGCAATGGCTCAACTGCAACGAATCGCGATCGCACCCTCTCAATTACAACAAGAGCAAATTGTGCTCACACCCCAACAACAACATTACCTGGGGCGTGTTTTGCGTTTATGTGACGGCGATCGCTTCATAGCAATGGATGGTAAGGGGAAATGGTGGCTGGCGCAGCTAGAAGGAGAAACAGCGCAGGTTTTAGAACCACTGACAGTAGAAACCGAATTACCTGTATCAATTACGCTGATGGTAGGTTTACCCAAAGGAAATGGATTTGATGATGTAGTACGGTGTTGTACTGAGTTGGGAGTCGCGGTTATTGCTCCAGTGGTGAGCGATCGCACTTTACTCAATCCCAGTCCTCAAAAACTCGAACGCTGGCTACATATTGCACAAGTTGTAGGTTCGTTAAGCAGAGGCGCAACCCAACAAAACCAAGGTAGGTGTTGGATTGCGTTACTCAACGCAACCTACGACGATTGATTGGTCAAGTTCACCGGGCATTCACTGCACATTTTCTTGGCTTTGCTTAAGCCCTTCTTGCACTCGCGCACCGTATTCTGGATCGCACTGTGTGAAGTGAGCTACCATTCGCTCTTGAATATCTGGGTTGCACTGTTTAAGTAGTTAAGTTGATTGCAATGGTTTTTTAGACTCCTTAAGAGGTTTTGAAATGATTTGTTTGACTCTAGCCGCTTGTTTTCTTCGTAAATCTTCAACAATTGCGTGTAAGTCGTAGTTAAAAGACTTAGCATATTCTTCTCTATATTTATGAATTTCCTCTAAAATTTCATCATTCCACATATTTAATCTCCCATTAGTTCGTAAGGTGTGCAAATAGTTGGTAGTGTATATCCAGATTCAACGCTAATTTGCGATAGTTTTTTGTGTATTTGTGCGTTTGCAATGTGCTTACAATTCCAGGTTAACAAATAATCCAATCTGTAAATCGTAGCTAGTGCAATGTGAAGCGCATCGTTTGCAGCTTTGGCTGGAAGGTTACTTTTGCTAAGAAATTGTGATGCTAAATATTCTACGGAATCGTTCAATTCCAGTAATGGAAAATTGCTAATAATCTCTAATCGTTTAGCTGCTATTTCAGCATCACCTTGTGCTGCTTCATCTAAAACAACTTCGGATATATAAATATTGAAATTGCTGCGACGGTTTTCCCACCACTCCCGCGTAATTTCCATATTTGCCATAACAATCAAGTTGTTGTTAGTTCTAGCTGTAAGATAACCTGCAATACTTGTATCAATGTAGATACTTTCAGTCATGAAGCTTAAGCTATTAGTTTCCCAATTTTAACTATAAGCAGCACAATTAAGTAATTTTACTTATTTATTTAGAATACCTTGCTGGATTACTCATGATTTAAGGAAGCTTCAGCATTCAACGCCTCTAACATGATATTTGCAGCTTCCACTGCATCGTAAGGAGACCAAACTGGATAGGATGCACCAGATTTTATCAAGTTAGTTTCTTCATTTGCCAGTTCGGCAGCCAGAAGTTGAATTACCATGAGCTTATCTACGCGATTGAGTTTGCGTAATTGTTCAACTAACTCAGTAGATACCATTGTTAACCAAGCGTGTTTACTGATTGAATATCAATTTTGAGGATAACCTGTAATATCATTATTTTGCCCAGATTGTAAGGGGTAAAGTATGCTGTGCCCTTACCTTTTGTGATTAAGCTCTGTAAGCATGAAGCGACTTGAAGTTGTTGCTGATAGTTGAACTCATCAGCTTCATAAATATGTTTCGTAATGCCACACCAAAAGGATTATCTAATTCACCCATTTTCCCTGCGCGCAAGGATTGCTCAACGATCAACTTCATGCGAAGAAACCGCTCTGACTCATACTGTTGGAAAGCAGCTGTCGGATTTGCTTGCTCTTTGAGACACTTAGCGACGACAAAAGCATCCTCTAATGCTGTACATGCTCCCTGTCCCATAGTTGGCAGCATTGGATGTGCAGCATCACCCAGTAGCGTAATGTTCTGCTTGCTCCAAGGTTGAGTCGGGACACGATCATACAAATCTGTTATCAGAATATTGGCTTCATCTGTCGTTGTAATTAACTCAGGAATCGATGCAAACCAATCTTGAAACATGGTTTCAAGCTCTTTTTTACGACCAACTGGGGCATCCGGCTGTGCTAGGCGTGCAGTTGCTGCTGCGTACCAATACATCCGCCCTTTGCCCAGCATCATGAAACCGAAGCCTTTGCCACGCCCCAAGAACTCCTGAATGTAGCCGGGACGATATCCTCTAGGAACGTAATCTGTTAAACCACGCCAAGTCTTAAAATTGCGATAGATGGGTGGTTGATCACCCAGCAGGGCGGCTCGTACGGGCGATCGCAAACCATCAGCCCCGATTAAAGCATCCCCTTCGACTGTTAAGCCAGAACTGAAGTGAGCACAAACCTTCTCTCCTTCCTGCTCAAATCCAAGGAAGGTTTGTCCTAAAACAAATTTTTCATGGGGTACATTACGCCACAATAGCTGATGTAATTCGGCCCTATGGATGCCAATAACAGGCAACTCAAAAGTATCAACAGGTATATTGACCAACTCCTTGCCGCTTTGCGAATTGAATTGGTAGTTTGTCGTTAGATAGCCAACACGGAGCGCGTCCTCCAACAAGCCTAAATTTTTTAGGATGTGTGTGGCATTTGCCCAAAGTGCAATACCAGCCCCTACCTCCCGTAACTCCTTTGTTCGCTCATAGACAACTGGTTCAAAACCAACTCTATGCAGAGCAAGTGCAGTCGCAGCACCGCCAATTCCGCCGCCGATAATGATGATCTTCTTAGCTGTTTGCATCTTTCTTTTTGAATCGACAAACTTGTCAGTTGGTTACTCCCTATCAGATCTGTACCCCATTAACAAATTGAGACACAAGAAAACGTCCCGTTACGAGGATTACCTTGTGAGAAAGTCAGTTTTCTTTCCCTCAAATTCATCACAACCGTTGATACAGTTCCATAGGTAAGACCATCAAAAATATTTCTCTCTGACTGGCGACATATTGGTAAATTTCCTTCCTGATCAAGAAGAATCTTTAACATATCAGCTTCATGTCGTCCGCACTGAGTAGACGTAAGAAACCTTGCTCGAACAATTCGCGCCGCTGAACTTTCAGTTTCTTCAGGGAAATGAATCTTCTCCCCTTTTGAAGTGAGAAATCCATTGGTGTGAACCACAACATTATTCACTTCCACTTCATTTGAATTGAGAGCAAATAATTGATTTCCAGCAAGTTCAAGATTAAAATACTTACCTGAATCATCAGCGATAAGAATGTTACTCATGGTTGCCCGTTCAGCAGCACTAATGGCATGATATGCCTCATTGAGTGAGGTAGAGTCTAAAACCTTTCGCAGAAGTATATGCACAGGAATTCCTCCTGTAGAAGCTTGACATTTAAGAATGTTGAGGCAAACTCCAACACCCGCAGCGTTTAAGCCGATTTTGACAAAACCTGGCTCTCCTAAAGCAAGGAAACGGAAACCATCCTGTCGTGTAACATCAAAGATGACAGCTAAGTTCTCAAACTCTTCTACCCAGTCCCAATTTTGCCCTAGAATACGGCTCTCTTTAAAGTAAACAGAGGTACATTCATTAGGTGTACTAGATCGAAGTATTTCCGTTCGGGACATGAGCATGACGACTTCCCACAGTTCTCGCCTTGCGTGAGATGCAATCGCTTTGAGTTCAATAGCATACGGCTGTGAAAATTCTTGAATCCGCTCAAAAAATGCTAACGAAGTCGCTTTGAGCGAAGCATCAGTCCATTGGGGAAAAAGTTTTGTTCTGTAAAGTTCAAAAGCTTTTTCAATGCGATCGCTAAGCTTAGTACCGTGTTCTGCTCCTATCTGTTCTGGAGAACCTGTTAAACGAACTAAGGGTAATTTTGCTTGAGGATGTTCTTCAATAAGATTTGGGGGAACAATCTTTAAACCTTGAGCAGTAAGTAATTCAACAGTTGAATCTTTACTTATATCAGGGTGAGGTGACACAACAATCGTCTCCCACTACATTAGTTTTTACAACAGGACTTAAAACTCCACTCAGAAAAAAAGCAAGCGCCTTTATTATCCTTAATCCAATGTCACAACTGCAACGAATCGCGATCGCACCCTCCCAACTCCAACAAGAACAAATCTTGCTCACGCCTCAACAACAACATTACCTGGGGCGTGTTTTGCGCTTGCGCGAGGGCGATCGCTTTATAGCAATGGATGGCAAAGGCAAATGGTGGCTGGTGCAGTTACAAGGAGAAAAAGCGCAGGTTTTAGAACCACTGACAGTAGAAACTGAATTACCTGTATCAATTACGCTGATGGTAGCTTTGCCGAAAGGCAATGGATTTGATGATGTGGTGCGGTGTTGTACTGAGTTGGGAGTCGCGGTTATTGCTCCAGTGGTGAGCGATCGCACTTTACTCAATCCCAGCCCTCAAAAACTCGAACGCTGGCTGCGTATTGCACAAGAAGCTGCAGAGCAATCAGAACGCGCCTTTGTACCTACGATATTAGAACCTGTTTCTTTTAGTACTAGTCTTGCCACAGAAACGACTGCTCAGCGTTACATTTGTGAGGCGCGTGGCAGTTATCCTCATTTAAGAGAAGCAATCAATCAAGTTTCTACCACATCTGAAATTATGATTGCCACTGGACCAGAGGGAGGATGGACGGAAAAAGAAGTGGAGTCCGCTATTAATGCTGGATTTCAACCAGTTTCCCTTGGTCGTCGCATCTTGCGAGCAGTGACAGCCCCGATTGTTGCCTTATCTATTGTGGCAGCACAGTTAGAATCGCTGGATGTAAAGAATGTCAGTTAGGGAATTTGTACGGCACACATCTTCATCCGCCGTCAGTGGAGAGAGGCTTACTCCCCTTCCAACAAAAAAAGTTTTTCCGCTTCCCTCTCCTAAAACGAGAGGGTTAGGGAGAGGTGGGAAGGGGTTGGGGGTTAGGTTTCTTGGCATAGCCTAAAAGCGTGAAAATTGCTGTAAGCTTACTTATCAAATAAATTGTCGAGACAGGAAACCTCCCATCTCGACAATTTCTTGAAAATTATTAAATAATAGCTGGACAATTGCCAGTTATTATTTGCTATTTACCAAAGTTACCCAGGGGTTTTTACTTGACGTGCCATGTCTAAGTAAGAACTCATGTTCGCACCAGGACGCCGACGACCATTAGTACTAGATGGTACGGCGAGATATTTTGGCGCAAAAGTGGTTTCAGCTGGCTGCTGTTGAATTGCTGCTTTGGCTTTTTCGCTTTGAGCAGGTTCAGCCTTAACGCCATTTGCCGTCTGTACTAGCTCAACTTTAGCCGGTTCTGGCTGGGCGGCAGATTGAGAATCTTTTGTTCCGTTCTTTGTTCCGTTCTTGGTTCCGTTCTTTGTTCCGTTCTTGCTTGCTGCTTTTGCTGCAACTGGTTCAGCCGCTTTCTTCGCACTCGATACTGCTGGTTCAGCCGCTTTCTTCGCACTCGATACTGCTGGTTCAGCCGCTTTCTTCGCACTCGATACTGCTGGTTCAGCCGCTTTCTTCGCACTCGATGCAACTGATTCAGCCGCGTCCTTAGCACTCGATGCAACTGATTCAGCCGCGTCCTTAGCTTTCGATACTGCTTGTTTAGCTGCATCTTTCGTTACTTCGACGGCTTCATCGAGTTCCATGTAGTAACCGCTTTTCTTGCCACCAAAAAGCCCAATAAAGAAATTCAGAACCCCACCGATTAAATTTTTGATAAAACCCAACATTACAATTTCTCCTGCCTCTTATACCTGGAATATGACCGCAATCCTGAAAAAATCACGGAATATTTTTAATTTTTATCAAGATATTCTTGACCCACCCATTCGTCTGTACAACCTAATGATTGTGACAGCCTTCATAGGTTTTTTTCTCAACTAAAGTTGTTTTAACAGCAAGTGACTCATGCTCTTAACTCTTTACTTTCAGCACTTGCCACTTGTACACAGTCAGACTTAATTATTAAATTTTACTGTAACTTGGGGCAATATTTTAAGAGTAGGCTTAACAAAAGTTAACTTATACTTTTAACAATACCTATTCAGTCTTAAGAGGGATGTTGCTCAAGCCAGTAGGAGGAGTGTCATAGCTTTTTGGCAAATGGTAATGACACTCGACTAAATTAGGTAAAGATAGATTTCAATCCCTGATAGGGATTCATACAGTTTAGCCCCTGCCTGGAGATTATAGAATACTACATTCAAAGCATGAGGGCGTATATTCTACTGACTTGAAAACCGCCACAACATTATTTTGTACATGAATAAGGTAAAACAACAGCGAAATCCCGTGTTATTAGTACACGGTATTTATGATACAGGTCGAGTTTTCGATCAAATGATTCCCTACCTGAAACAGAGGGGTTGGACTGTGTATGATCTGGATTTAGTGCCGAATAATGGCAATATGGGTCTTGACACGTTGGCTCAACAAGTCGCTGATTATATTGATGCCACTTTTGAACCAGAACAACCCGTAGATTTAGTGGGCTTCAGCATGGGAGGTATCGTCAGTCGTTATTACGTCCAACGATTGGGAGGAATCAATCGCGTGCAGCGGTTTATTACCATCTCATCACCGCATCATGGCACTTGGATTGCTTACTGTCGCCAGGGTATGGGTTGCATTCAAATGCGTCCTGACAGTGTTCTACTACAAGATTTGAATCGGGATGCTGGTATGTTAAAGCAGATAGATTTTACCTCTATCTGGACACCTTATGACTTGATGATTGTCCCCGCAAGTAGTTCACAAATGCCTCTGGGACGGGAGGTGATAGTGCCAGTTTTGAATCACGCCTGGATGCTGACAGATTCAAGAAGTTTGGCTGCGGTGGCACAGGCGTTGGCAACCCCAGTTCAACAATTCAAAATACCCTCCGGGAAGCTGCCCTCCGGGCATCTACAAAATTCAAAATTCAAAAACAAACAACCCAGTACTACCAAGTATTCTGTCTCTTGACTGTATGCGTTAAAATAGTGAACAGTACCAGCCACAGTGACGCTTTCTCGGGCTGGTGTGGTTGTACTGACACCAACGCTTTCCACGTTCTTGGTGGGGGACTGAAACATGCAAAGGATGAAACTGATAACTGGTAACTGTTAAAGGCGATCGCCAATTTGTGTATACTCGGCACTGCCAAAAATTGCTTCAGGGTGACGGTAGTACTTAAACTCGATTAAGTTATAAAAAGGGTCTTCTAAAAAGAAAGTGCGATGCTCTAAGGGAGAATCAACAAAGCGGTGTTTGGCTTCTTCTCTAAAAAGGAGTTGTCGCTGTTGCGCCCTAGCGAGTAAGTCCTCCCAGTCGTTTTCTGAGGTAAAAATTAGCCCAAAGTGTCTGGGATAGATACTGCGCTGTGGTGCAAGTGGTTCTTTTGTAACGTGAGCTACCAGTTGATGACCGTAGAGATTGAGAATTAGGGCGTTGCGGTTTTCCCGTCCAGAAGTACAGCCTAAACCATCCACATAGTATGCTTTTGCCTGGGCAATGTCTGTGACGGGAAAGGCAAGATGAAATAGCGTTTGGTTCATTGCTTGTGTGGGTTAAGACTGATCTACATTTTGGGAAATTTTGTGGAATCACTTACTCATTAATTTAAAGGAATCAGAGTGCGAACCGTACAAGCTATATACCTGTTTATCGAGTCAAAGGGTCTTGTTTCATCTATCTATAAGTTTTCATTCGACATAAGAGCGATCGCCTTTTACGTTATGAGTCAAATAAAGTATTTTGAACATCAAACACTGTTCCTGGTGCAGGAGTTTTTATTGTGACTTGAAGTGATTGATTTTCGCTTCCCAGCTTCCCAACCGTAGATTCCCTTAATGTTACGATAGTAACGAAGAATTTCTCTAGCTTTAGGTAATAAAAACTCAGAGATTGTGTTAAATACACGCTGCGGTTCTCCCGAACTCTCGCCATACCATTGCAGGTTGAAACGACGACCATTAAACGTAGCTGTCCCTAAATATGTTCCATCAGGCAAGGGTTCTACAAGAGTGAAGGTAAGCAGTAATGGTGTATCACTTCGATTATTTCCGTAGTTTGGATCTTGTTGACGACGACGTTTCGCTTCTCCCATGACTACTACTATGATAGGTTTGCTGCTGGCGGTAATTCAGCTATATCATCGCTGGATGGTTTGGGACTTGGTCTGAGTGGAATAGGACTTGGGGAAGAACCACTACTGTCATCTTTGTTATCAATACCTTCGCCCAAGATAAAACGCTTGAAGCGATGAACTTGAATGAAACCACCGAGTTGAACTGTGTTCCACTGTAGCAGATCTTTTACCGTGATACTCTGATCGCGAATATAAGGTTGATCTAGCAAACTCATTTCTTGTAGACGTTTTTCAATTCGTCCTTGAACAATCTTTTCTTTGATGTTCTGTGGCTTGTTTGCCAAATCATCCCGCCCCATTTCGATATCCTTTTCCTTTTGAGCAACTGTAGCCGGAATTTCGTCTACGTTCACGTACTCAACGTTTGGGCAAGCTGCAACTTGCATGGCTACATTCCGTGCCAGAGTTTGAAACTCGCTACGATCAGCGACTGAATTATTCTCAGTGTTCAGTTCGACTAACACACCAACTCGACCACCAGTATGGATGTAGCTGTCTACTATTCCTTTTATATCTTTGGAGAGTGCAAATTTGGCAAAGCGACGCAGTTGAATCTTTTCACCAAGTTGACCACTCGTTTGCTTGATGAATTCTTCGACCTTAACACTTTCATCTTCAATGTAAGGTTGAGCAAGCATTGCCTCAACATTTTCAGCGGTCGTTGCTTGCTTAGCCAGATTTTGAACGAGGGCTTTGAAAGCTTCGTTACGGGCAACAAAATCAGTTTGACAGTTGACTTCTATGAGCACACCAACCTTACCTCCGGGTTGAATGTATGTATCCACCAGACCCTCTGCCGCAATACGTCCTGCGACCTTATCGGCTTTGGCGATGCCCTTTTGTCGCAGCCACTCAATAGATTCTTCCATGTCACCGTCAGTTTCTTTTAGCGCCTTTTTACAGTCCATCATACTGGCACCAGTTTTCTGACGTAGCTCTTGGACAAGTTTTGCAGATATTTCCGCCATGTTGCCCCAATTCCTACCTCATCGCTCACAAATAGAGTTTTGTGAAAAAGCACTCTTTACTCAGTTTAATCCCAGCACCAATTTTTCAATGTATTTTGGTTTGTGCAAAATGCAAGTTCTATTCGTTATGTAAAAGCTGATCTGGAAGTTGTTCCAAAACCCTTTCAAATGACGCAGTGTTATTGAGTCCCCGCGTTAAAACGAGCGCACCTTGAACTTGTATGACTGCATCCTCTGCTCGTTGACGTGCCTGTGTTTTAGGCAAACCTGCTTCTTCTAACACCTGCGCTAAACCATCAATCCAAGCATTAAGCGCTTGATTGACTTGCTCGTGAAACAAATCCTTGGAATCGCCAAGGCTAAATAGCGCTAACAGACACGCATCTCGCCCACAGTTGTAAAACTGCTTGAGACTTTCATTGATAGCCAGAATGCGCTTTCGTGGTTCACCTGAACTGTGTAACGGTTCGAGAATTGCTGCCCCAAACCACTGACTGACATATTCCAACACCGCCTTTGCCATCTCCTGTTTTCCATTGGGGAAGTGATGGTAGAGGCTTGCCTTACCTTGGCACGTCTCTACATAAGATATGTTTCACAAGGAAAGGGAATTGGTATACTGACGCGATCGCAAACACCCATATTTCAATTAAATATTCGCCTGCTGCCGTTGATACAATGACCAGTACAAACCTTTTTGTCGCAATAGATCTGCGTGGCTTCCCCGTTCAGCAAGAACGCCTTTTTCTAGCACCAAAATCAAATCAGCACGCTTGAGGGGGGCAAAACGGTGGGCGATGAGAAACACGGTGCGGTTGGTGGAAATTTTTTGGAGGTTTTCCAGCACCTGCTGTTCAGTTTCGCTATCTAAAGCACTGGTTGCCTCATCCAAAATTAAAATCGGCGCTTGTGAGAGAAATAATCGCGCCAAGGCGATGCGTTGGCGTTGTCCGCCAGATAAAGCTGTACCGCGTTCTCCGACGTTGGTTTCGTAACCGTGGGGTAATTCACTGATAAAATCGTGGGCAACGGCACATCTTGCAGCTTCTACGACTTGTTCTGCGGTGATGTCCGGATTACCAAGAGTGATGTTCTCCAAAATAGAACCGTTGAATAAAAAGTCTTCTTGAAGAACAACACCAATTTGTTGGCGCAGTGAGGCTAAATCAGCACTTTTAATATCAAAACCATCAATCAGGATGCGTCCTGATTCAATTTGATAAAGGCGTTGCAATAATTTAGAAAGGGTACTTTTCCCAGAACCACTGCGTCCAACAATACCGACAAACTGTCCTGGTTGGACAGAGAAGGAAATTCCTCGCAAGACAGGTTCAGTACTTTGTCGGTAGCGGAAGAAAACTTGCTCAAAGCTAACTTGACCTTTGAGGGATGGTAAAACTAAACCAGTTCCTGGTTCAGTTTCTGGGGCAACGTTGAGAATATCACCAATGCGGTCTACAGAAAGCAGCACTTGTTGTAAATTTTGCCAAAGCTGCACTAGGCGTAAAAGTGGTGCTGTGACTCTACCAGAAAGCATCTGGAATGCGACTAATTGACCGATAGTCAGTTCCTGCTTAATGACAAGCTTAGCTCCAAACCAAAGAATCAGTAAGCTGGAAAATTTGGTGAGGAAGTCAGCGATATTGCTGCTGATATTGGAGGTGGTAGAGGCTTTGAAACCTGTGCGGACGAAACGAGCAAACAAACCTTCCCAGCGATCGCGTGCTGCTGGTTCTGCTGTATGTGCTTTAACTGAATGAATTCCTGTAATAGTTTCGACAAGAAATGATTGACTATCAGCACTGCGGTTAAAAGTTTCGTTCAGCCAGTTACGCAGAATTGGCGTTGCTATCAGCGTCAGAATGGCAAACAAGGGCAAGACTGCTAACCCCACAAAAGTCAGCGGGATATTGTAGTAAAACATCAATCCCAGGTACACCACAGCAAAGATGCTGTCCAAAACCACAGTTAACGCTGTACCTGTGAGAAATTGACGGATTTGTTCGAGTTCCTGAACTCGTGCAACTGTATCTCCTACCCGCCGAGACTCAAAATAAGCCAAGGGTAAGCGCATCAAGTGGCGAAACAGCTGTGCCGATAAACTTAAATCTAAGCGACGGGCGGTATGGGTAAAAATAAACAGTCGCAGGATACCAAGAACTGCCTCAAATACTGCTGTGAACAGGAGTGCGATCGCCATAACATCGAGAGTTGGCAAACTCTCCTGCACCATCACTTTATCAATAACGACTTGTGTAATTAGTGGTGTTGCCAACCCCAAAAGCTGCAATGTAAAGGACGCCAGCAGCACTTCACTCAGCAATCCCCGATACTGCCAAACTGCTGGAGTGAACCAATTGAGGTTGAATTTTTCTTGCTTGTTGATCAGTTCTACTTGCCACAATTGCCCATCCCAAGTCGCTTCAACGACTGAGCGTGGTATGCTTTCACAGGTGTGATTAGAATTTAAGGGATTGCCAACAGTCAGGCGATCGCCCTTAAGGGCATACGCAACCACCCAACTTCCCTCTCTCGCTTCTGATGCTTCCCAGCGCAACAAAGCTGGAAATGATAATTGTCGCAACTCATTCCAAGTGACTTGCAGCCGCCGCAGCACAAATCCTAACTTTTCTGCTGCTTCCACAAGATGTTTCGGTCGCTGTCCTCTAATTTGGCGTTGTACCCATTCCAGTTGCACTGGATTATCTAACTGTTGCGCCACCATTGTTAAACATGCAGCCGCCGTATTCCAGCTAGAGACAAATGGGTATGTTGACACAGGAGTGGGAGAGTGAGGGCGTGAGAGAGGGAGGGAAAATTCTTCGGTTCCTCCCTCCTTCCCTCCCTCACTCCTATTGTCCTGGTGGTCTTCTTGAGTGCCTAACCAAAAGTTTTCAATTTGTGGTGTGGAAAGTTCTGCCCACACTGCTGTCGTGGTGCGCACCACGACGACTTCTTTACTAGCAGCGACAGCCTTGCATTCCACAGAAAACCTGTTTAAGTCACCGAACCAATCTCCTGACTGTAGCGTTGCCAAAGGCTTACTAACATTTTCTTCGCGCAAACGGACTTTTCCAGAAACAATTAAGAATTGGAAACCTCCTGCTTCTTGTGACCAGATTTTTTCTCCTAAATTGTAGCGAAGAGTTTCTGACACCTGTTGCAGTCGGCTTTGTTGTTCAGGAGTTAGCCAGCACAGCGGTGGTTGATTCCAAGGTAGAGACGCTAGCACACTATTTTCTGAAGATTCCTCACCTAAAAGTTTTAATTCACCTGCAATTTTACCGTTAGTTTTTGGATTTTCTCTGCTAGCCATTTCTCAAACAACTCGTTTTGTAGTGCTTGCCTTAGTTGAGTATCTTCTAATGACGCTGACAGAAATTGTTCCACACGAAACAATCCATACCGTCCTTCTAGTTCTATCGGTCCTACTAATTGTCCGGGACTAGCGATATCAATAGCTGCTCTGAGTGTATCTGGCATTGTTCCCCGACTCACAGGTCCCATCATACCGTTGACAATTTTGTCATCTGCTAGTGAATATTCTTGAGCAAGTTGCTCAAAGTTTGCTCCTTCTTCGATTTGCGTTTGTAGTTCTTCAGCGAGTTCTTGGCTATCAACAATAATTCGCGAGACTACCACTCTATCTAGATAAATTTTACGCTCGATGAAGTATTCTTGCAGCTTTGATTCTGTAACGACAGCTTTCAGTTTTTCTACCTTAAAACCATAAGTTACTGATGAATGAAAGGTATCATAATCCGTCCCGTTACTCTGTAGCCATTCTTGAAACCTAGAAGGGTCTGTCAACTGATTTTTTAGGCGAAAATCAATTATAGTCTGTTCGGTCAAAGCAGGACTGATAAATATATCTTCTCGTGTTTGTAGTTCTTGTTCAATCACGTACTGACGGAGAATGTCTCCAATGAATTGTCCCAATTTTCCCGAGGCTTGCAAATATTTTACTGCTTGTCTATAAGAAATTGGTTGGTCATCTATGGTTAAAAATGATGAAATTTCCATAAACTTAAAAAGTTAATGAGTAGAAAAAGTTACAAAAAAACAACATACAACTTTTGAAAAAATAAAATTGCATTTTAATTGACAATTTTAGGCAAAAATAGTGTGACAATCCGAAGCGGTCTTAGGCGAGAGTGACAACCAAATCTTAAGAGAATTGGTAGAAAAGACTCAACTTTTTAGAAAAAGAATTAGGCAATGACATTTGCCCATATCCAGGCAAGTAAAATTGCTGTACTAGCGCCGATCAATGTGTTGAAAATATTTACCACTTCATTAGTGAGCCAGTGAAAGCGAGATTGCAGTGTTGCTCCGATCACACTTTCTAAATTGGTGGCAATGAATGCTGCTACAACACACCAAAGGACACCGTACAAATCTATCAAACCTACTCCCCAACCAAGGAGTGCTAGAGCAAGTGACGCTACAGCACCCGCTAAAGTTCCCTCTAAGCTGATTGCCCCTTCAGTTCCCCGTGCCACTGGTTGCAGCGTGGTAATCAGAAAAGTGCTTTTACCATAAGCCTTACCCACTTCGCTAGCACAGGTGTCAGAAAGCTTTGTACTAAAACTCGCCACATAGCCCAGCAACAATAAGGTGTAGGGCGTAGGGTGTAGGGTTTGAGACGTAGGAAAGATTCCCAAACTTATCGCCCATACTCCCAACGCACATAAAGCCGCAGTTAAAGCAGAACCCCAGACATTTTCTGGACCTCTAGCACCAGAACGCTTTTCTGCAATGCCTTCTGCTTCTTTCTGCGCCATACCTACGCGCGTAATCAAAGAACCAACAAGAAAATAGAACATGACTACTATGTATCCCTGCCATCCTAGTGTTCCCCAAATCAGGACGCCAAGTAACCAACCGTGGAATAATCCAGCTGGAGTCAGCAACTTTTTGGGGACAATCCAAGCCACAACCACCAAGATAGAGTTCAATCCTACTCCAACTAGCCAAGGATTCAGAGAATTAATGGAACAGAACATTATAAGCCACTCATCTTTATTAGGAGTATTTTTGCCAAAGTACCAATAGAATAACTAATTTAGAACAGATGTGATTGCTGAGCGCAACCCCCCAGTTGTGTAAGAAATATTTAGCATTATCGTATTCTAGATTACACTCCGTCTTTCTTTGAACACGCATCTTAGTTCTCTGCAATTTCTCAAGAGACCATAACTCATCGTAGAGAGGGGAGGATAATATTCAAAAATAAATTTTTTCTAGAGATGGCGACAAGGATAGCCTTTTTACCGTTCTACCCTAATTTATCTGCAACAGAAGCTTAACTATGAAGATTCAGTAAAATTTTCCTATTTTTTTAGTAAACTAAGATACATACCTATTTTTTTTTCTTTAGAGAAAGTCGATATTGATGTTGATGTAATATATACTGTCCATATACCCATAACATATGTCAGAAACTGTTCCTGGGAAGTTTCTAGAAACGGCTAAAAACTTTAATACTGGTATAAGCCCTCAAATATTTAGCGACACATTAAGTACCAGTCATAGCAATTTCTACAGCTTTACCCTGAAAGGTCGTAGCAGTTTTGACCTTGCTCTGGAAGATTCTAGCAAAAATGCACACGCAGATTTGAAAGATGCAAATGGTAATGGTGTGGTAGATGACGGTGAAGTCATAAATGGTTCTATTTTTAGTAGCATAAATGCTGAATCAATTAGTAAAACCTTAGATGCAGGCTCTTATTACGTCGAAGTCTATATTAATGAAGGCTTAGAAACGAACTATAAATTAGCTGTTTCCGCAACGCCTATTGATAATGCTGGAGATTTCTTCCAGGCTGCCCGTAATGTTACTGTTAATTCCCAAACTAAAAACTACAGTGATTGGGTAGGTCTATCAGACACGAACGACTACTACAAATTTAGCCTAAAGACCACCAGTGACTTCAAATTAGGACTCACTGAGCTAAGTGATAATGCAAATGTGCGATTACTAGACGTTAACGGCAATACGCTTGCAAGTTCCGTTAACTTCGGTACGACAAATGAATCAATAAATCGCACTTTAGATGCGGGAATTTACTATGTACAAGTTAACCCATACGAGGGCAGTGAAACTTTCTATAACCTAAGTTTGTCAGCAACCCCTGTATCTGGTGATGTTTTACCACCGACTCCTACTTCTGTTGACACATCATCTCTGGCTTCTAGCGACACACAGCCGCCCACTCCTGCTTCTTCCAGTACACCTTTACCCCTTGACAGCACGACATCTTATATTAAGGGAACTCTCCGGGCAGATACCTTTGCTTACCAGTCTGCATACAATCGGACAGTATACTCTGGCAATGGCAACGTTGACTTTGGTAGTGGAGCGCGAGACTTACTGGATCTATCTTCATTTTTGTCTACAGATGCCACAATCAACTTCAATTTAGTAGAGTCCACAGGTGGTGTTGTCTACAACCCAGGCAATGGTAATCGCCTATTTGATGCCATAACTTTCAGCAACGGCAAAGAAATTTTGTTTGAGGGCATTGAAGCCATTAAATTTGCAGACAAAACAATTAGCTTATCAGTGACACCCAATGACCCGATGTTTGGGCAACAATGGAACC
This sequence comes from Kalymmatonema gypsitolerans NIES-4073, assembly GCF_002368435.1. GTDB lineage: Bacteria > Cyanobacteriota > Cyanobacteriia > Cyanobacteriales > Nostocaceae > Kalymmatonema > Kalymmatonema gypsitolerans. The sequence goes on along the minus strand of NZ_AP018268.1, from coordinate 858,360 downwards.
TACACATGATGGGTGTTCAAAATGCGTGGCGTTTGACGACTGGTTCCAGCAACGTACTTGTGGGAATTGAAGATACAGGCTTAGCTGCCAATGGAGGTCATCTTCACCCCGATTTACGTTCCACCAATTTTTTAAGTAACAACTACTTGGATGAAATGACTAACTCCACGGCACACGGTACTTCAGTTCAAGGAGTGATTGCTGCTGCTAGTAATAATGGCGTAGGAACGAGTGGCATCAACTGGAGTTCTGATGTTTTCCATATCGATGTTATGGGTGGTGACGCTGGAGATTCCGATTTGGTGAGTGCTACACAAGCATTGATTAATCAGGCAAATAGTAAAAGTCAGCGTTTGGTAGTCAACCTAAGTTTGACTGGTGGTAGTTCACCACAATTTGAACAAATCATTGCTAATAACCAAAATACCTTGTTTGTAGTTGCTGCCGGAAATACTGGTGCCAATAGTCTTGAAAGCCCTGCCGACTTAGCGAAGAAGTATGGCAATATCATAGCGGTAGGTGCTTCTTCGGGACTTAAAGACTGGTATGGCAATCCAAAAACACCCGGAACACGCATCTCCTATCAAGATAAAGGATGGTGGAGTTCCAACACAGGAGATGGTCTGACTTTAATGGCACCATCTGAGTTTCCCACAACCAATGCTACCAAGTCCTCTAATGCTTTTGCGTTCGGCTATGATAAGAGTTTCAATGGCACTTCAGCAGCAGTGCCAAACGTGACAGGAGTTGCTTCATTAGTATGGAGTGCTAATTCAAATCTCACTGCTACCCAGATCAAGTCGATCCTGTCACAAACAGCTTACGATTTGGGTGCAGCAGGCTATGATACACAGTACGGTTACGGGTTTATTAATGCCGATGCAGCTGTCAGGAGAGCAAAGGCTCTTGCACAGGGTGTAGGATAAAATCTAACCTAAACCTACTGAAAATTTCCCTAAATTCTCCCTGCGCCATTTGGCATCTGCTTTGCGATTTGTCCGCAACTCTAAAACCCGAATTCCCTGAGTTGGAAGTGGGTTTAATCTTGAAACCAAGTGCTTCCAAGAGGTTATCAATTCATATTCAACACCATAAGTGGCACATAATTGAGCAAAATCAATATCTTGCGGAGTTGCAAAAAATTCTTCAAATGGTGGGTCAAATTTTGAAATGGGTAGCATTTCAAAAATTCCACCACCATTGTTGTTAATTAACACAATGGTGAGATGTCCAACAAACTTATTTCTGATTAAAAATCCATTGGTGTCGTGCAATAAGGCTAAATCACCTGTCAACATCACACTGCTTTGATGGCGATGGGCAATTCCCAAAGCGGTGGACAATGTGCCATCAATGCCATTCGCACCTCGATTGAAAAAGGGTTGCACTTCTGAGTGACTTGGTTTCCAGAAAAATTCAACATCCCGTACTGGCATACTGTTAGCAATAAAAATGGGTGTTTTTGCTGGTAAAGTCTGAGAAAGTAACCAAGCAGCTTTACCTTCAAATAACTCCTCGGTTGTTGTCAGTGTTTGGTCAACAGCTGCCCTAACTTTTGCTTCTATTGCACACCATAGTTCGAGATACTTACAGGAGGATGAGGGAGATGAAGGCGATGAGGGCGATGAGGAAGAGACTCCTAATTTTGAATTCTGTGCCTCCTCCGGAGGAGTTTCACTAACGCGTAGCGTGTCCGCAGGACATATTTTGAATTTTGAATTGATTTGTCCCCATCTCCCCAATTCTTCTATACTTATGCGTAGGTGAGTTGTTCTCCCGTGCAGAGGGTCGAGGTTTTGGTCGCTTGGGTCAATGATCCAGCGTCGCGCTTGGGTGGAAGTTAACCAGTTACGTAATTCTTTACTAGTGGGCAATTCCCCAATTTGAATGACCACGTCTGGTGTGAGCTGTTTTGCCAATTCCTGATTCCGCAAAATGAGGTCATAGGTGGAAATAATATGAGGATTTCGGTCAGCGTAGTTTCTTACAGGAGAGAGTCCCTCTGCTAAGACGGGGAATTTTAGGGTTTTGGATAGTTGAGCGATCGCACTACAATATTCCTGTGGTCTTTGCGGTTGGGCAACACCAGCAATGATGATTCCTCGATCAGATTTTAACCACTCTTCCAAAAAGGGAGGTGAGGAGATCGGCACATGGGCAGATGCGGTGATGGTTGTTATATGAGAAAAGAAGTCTTCTAGGTCAAATTCAGACTGTAACAATTGTAAAGACGTTGTCTGCAACATCTCTACATTGGGGATGGGTGCAAGAGGGTCGCGAAAGGGAAAATTGAGATGTACTGGTCCAGGTACAGAAGTTTGTGAACGTTCCCACGCATGAATCATCATTTGCCGCAAATAAGCCAGCATTCCTATCTCCACGGAGGGAATAGCTAACTCTGTTTGCCAGTTTGGGTAATTGCCGTATAATTTTAACTGGTCTATAGTTTGTCCAGAGTGGCAATCTCGCAATTCTGCTGGTCTATCAGTGGTAAACAGCAGCAGAGGTATACGACTTTCTTTAGCTTCTATCACCGCTGGGTAAAAATTCGCTCCCGCTGTCCCAGAGGTGCAAACAACGACCGTGGGGCGTCCGGTTGCTTTGGCTTGACCCAAGGCAAAAAAGGCAGCAGAACGTTCATCAAGAATCGAAATCGCTTGAATATCGGGTGATTGTTGGGCAAAGGCGACTGCTAGAGGTGTGGAACGCGAACCCGGACAAATCACGACACAAGTCAATCCAAGGCGCTTTAATGTCTCGGCTGCAATCGACGCCCATACAGTATTAATGTTTCTAAAATCAATTGTCATCAACCTTGAAAGTCCAAAAGTTCTAAGTCTTGAGTTCTGAGATTGGGTGTTGACCGCATTCTCTGGTATATTTCAACCAACTTTCTTATCGTAGATGAATCAGGAAATTCAAGGCGTTGGTAAATACTAAAAGTACTCACTCGGGACTATTTTTTATGGACTGCATTCATTTAAGGAAAATTCGCGGCTACGGCTACACTGGGTATCTGCAAGAGGAACAGGTGCTAGGACAATGGTTTGAGGTGGATCTGAGGTTATGGCTGGATCTCTCAAAAGCTGCTGAAACCGACGCAATAGAAGATACTCTCGATTACCGTAGTGTGATCAGCTTGGTGCAAAATCTGCTGAAGACATCAAAGTTTTCTTTGGTGGAACGGTTAGCAGCCACCATTGCAGATTCTATTTTGGCGTCAAGCGATCGCGTGGTACAAGTTCAAGTTGTTTTGAGTAAACCTGCTGCACCCATCCCAGACTTTGGTGGCGAAATCAGCATTGAACTGACTAAAACTAAGTCTAAGCCTAACGCCTGAAGTCCAGGATTAATATTCGCTTGCTGTGAATATCTGGCACTCCTTCCCTAGCCCTCCCCACTTGTAAGCAGGGAAACAAATTTTCTACGTTCCCGTCATCTCCCCGGAAAGGGGAGAGTGCGAGGGAATTGAGGAGGTTTTAGGAATTTATACAAGATGTTTATCAATAGAGATAGCAATTTTCTTTTGTTCTGTGATCATTCCAATACGTTCGTGTCGTACCGTACCCTCAGCCGCTCTTCGGGCTTCTAGTCTAGCACGACAGAAATAACTAGACAGTTAAAAATGACAAGAAAGCTAGTTTTATAGCCGTATGCTTTCTGCCTTCTTAATACTAGGCATCTTGGCAGTTGGTTTTAGATAAAAGTGTTATATATTGTATTAAATTTCATCTATCAATTTAGTTGAATACATAAAATCAATGGATCTCAATATGTCTCAAATTAGCTCAGTTATACTTTTTGTTGTTTTTTATACATAAAAACAACAAATGTATTTAATAGTACAAAAAGGGTTGTAGCTGAGCAAAAGATTTCTTTTATACCTGCTATTCTTAAAGTACTGACATGTCAAGTTAGTAAATTGACATTAATATAATGAAATAATTCAATTAACTTTGTCCGGAAGTTAAGAAAAGTGTTAGAAGAACAATATTTAGTTTCAAAAATAACTGCCTATTTAGTATTTTATAGAATAACTATGCAGGTATTTTGAAGATTTACTATTATGGGATGATTCACTTTAAATTGAGTGAAGGAATCTTTTTAAGAAAATTATCAGCTAATTCAGAGGGAGAGCTTAATATGGCTAGTCAAAGAATTTTAGTCGTTGAAAATGAAAAAAAAATAGCATTAGATATTAAAAAGAGATTGCAAAAAATGGGTTATTTTGTTTATGATATTAGTTCTTCGGGAGAAGAAGCTATAAAAAAGGTAGAAGAAACAAATCCCAACTTAGTCTTAGTTGATATTTGTTTATCAGGAACAATAAATGGTGCACAGGTTGCTGATATTATCATAAAAAATTTTGAAGTTCCAGTTTTATATTTAACTGATTATTCAAAAATACAAACAATCAATGAAAATCGATTAACCGAACCTTTTAGCTATATTACTAAACCAGTTACTGAACGAGATATGCATATTGCTATCAAAATGGCTCTTTATAAACACCAAACCAAAAGAAAACTGCTGGAAGAGAAGCGAAAGTTTCTAGCAATTCTTAAAAGTATGGGTTCTGCAGTCATGATCACAGATACTTCTGGTTGTATTTGTATGATGAATCCAGTGGCAGAAGCGCTTACAGCGTGGAAGCAAGATGAAGCCGTTAATAAGAATTTAACAGAAGTTTTGAGCTTGGTTGACAAGGATACAGGGCTAATGATCAAGGATTTAACGGCCCAAGTCATACAGACGGGTGTCGTTTTGAATCTACCTGAAACCTTGACATTAATAACTAAGAACTATACAGAAATACATATTGGCGGTAGTATTGCTCCCATTCGCGATGACGATGGGAACATGATTGGCGCAGTTTTAGTTTTTCAAGATATTACTCAACGTAAACTCATAGAAGCACAACTTGTACGCAATGCTTTCTACGATGCGCTCACAGGACTACCGAATAGAGTTTTATTCTTGGAGAGGCTGACCCAAGTGTTTGAGCGGGGAAAACGACGAAACAATGATCGCTATGCTGTTTTGTTTTTAGATTTGGATGGCTTCAAGAAAATTAACGATAGTTTTGGACATAGTGTGGGTGATGATTTGTTGATGGAGGTTGCTCGACGTTTAGAATCGTGCTTACGCAGTGGCGATACCGTAGCACGATTTGGTGGTGATGAATTTGCGATTCTCATCGAAGATATTAAAGACGTGACCGACGCAACGAACGTTGCCAAACGTATTCAAGAAAGCTTAAAATTGCCACTTGAGTTGAAAGAACATGAAATACTAATTGCAGCTAGCATTGGTATTGCTTTAAATTCTAGTAGTTATGAGCAACCAGAAAATCTGCTGCGGGATGCTGATATGGCTATGTACCATGCAAAGCAACAGGGAAAAGCTCGTTATGTTGTGTTTAATTCCCAGAAGTCACTCGATACTAATGATTAATCTGCAAAAATTTTTGTAGTAACGCTTGTATTTCCGGTTGCTTAATATAAACATCTGCCGCTTCGATTAAATTATTGATATTCTCTTCACTGACATCATCAATGTCATCGCTCAACCGTTTGCCAGTTAACTCCCTATCAAGTTTAAATTGCAATCGCAAATGACGCTGATCAAGGATTTGGCTGGTAATGTAGTCGTAAACGTCTGATGAAGCATCAAACAAGACATCGACAATCGGTTGTGCCCATTGTAGAACACCCCATTGTTGAACTTTTTCAAATGGGATGACCCGCGTAGCATCGCCCGTTCCTATGGAAAGAACAGTAATTTCTTCCAGCGAATGACCCAATCTTAGCGCTTCGGCAACGGCACAGCTAGAGGGGTTATTGGCAGCGACAGCCCCATCAATGGCAGAGTATATAGTTTGAATTGAATAAGTTGAGGTCTCGTCAGGTATCTCAAGCCAAGGTGCATTGACCAACGCTTGTCGATTTGCTCCCACATACCTTTTAATAGTGCGAGACTGTCCACTACCTGTGCCACTTGTGATGCTTATAAGTTTGTCATTATATATATCTATGGTTGAGGATGCTTCCTCATCTAGAGTGATATTCTCTAGTGTCGCCTTTTGAACTTTTCCATCTATTCTCTTGTCTAGTTTATGGGCTGGGAAATAAGTTGGAGCAGATCCCGAACAAACGCACGCCTCCCACAGAGGAACATTACCATAACCTTTGTCTTGACGCCAGCTTTTAAAAATAATTGGTTCCCGCTCAATCGTGTCATAAGAAACAATTAATAGTAACGGCGAATCGATATCAAACAGTGTTGTCTCCCCGCAAGTCTGTTTTAGGACTTGAATCAAGCCATTGTCTGAATATTTAGGAGCAGAAAAACCATACCTCAAAAGTAATGGAATTCTCTGCAGCGAAAAACGCTTTTGATAAGGAAAGAGTATTCTGCCGTTTTGCTTGTAAAATTCAACAATTTCTTCACTTCTGGATCCTTTGGCAATTGTTGCTGCTAAAATTGCCCCTGTAGAAGTCCCAGCAATTAAGTGAAAATACTCATTTAAAGGTTGATTTACTTGCTGTTCAATCTCTGCCAGTATCTTTGCCCCAATGACTCCCCGAATTCCCCCACCATCCAAGCTCAAAATCCGAAAAGGCATACTTTCCCCAATCCTCGATTATTTAAATTTTATGTTAGTATATTACTTATAATTTTAATAAAAACTATAAAAAAAGAGCAACAAATCCAGTATTTTAATATTTATTTATTGAGAATATATTATTTTTAAACCTTACAGTTTTGCCGAAAATTTTAGCAGCCATAAAAAAATTATAAAAAAGTGTTGAGAGTCAATAGAAATTTTGCATGGAAAAAACAGAAAAACAAAAAATGCTGGCAGGCGAACTGTATCTTGGTTTCGATGCAGAGTTAGTTGCTGAAAGGAACTTCGCACTTCGTCTACTGAGAATGTATAACTCTACAACTGAAGAACAACAAGAAGACCGTTTGGAAATTCTACAGGAATTATTTGGTCAAGTGGGACAAAATGTGACAATTCTGCCGCCATTGCACTGCGACTACGGTAAAAATATTTATGCAGGCGACGGATTGTACATGAATTATGGCTGTGTGATTTTAGATTGCAATACAGTTCATATTGGTGACAATGTATTGTGCGCTCCTTACGTTCAAATTTACACGGCATATCATCCGACAGACCCAGAAACTCGCCTTTCTGGTAAAGAACTCGCCGCTCCAATTAAAATCGGTAATAATGTCTGGATAGGCGGCGGTGCAATTATTTGTCCAGGTGTCACAATTGGCGACAATACGACTATTGGTGCTGGTAGTGTCGTTGTCAAAGATATACCTGCAAATGTCGTTGCTGTTGGTAATCCCTGTAGAGTTATTCGGGAATTATAATTTTTAGCTAACAAAAGTTGTCCCGAACTACGCTATCAGATATTCTTACAGCTAGTATACATAAAGATACTGAAAGAAGGAGTAGTTTCTGTGGCTACCATTAAAGTGTCAGTAGCTGCAGCAGCAGCATTTATAGTTTGCGGTACAGTGAAAGTCGCAGCTGCTGCAACCTTCAGCGATGCTCCTCTATTTAACGATGTGGCTAGCTACAGTACAATAATCTCTGCTAATAATGACCTAGCCGATATATACTTTCCCAACCCGTCAAATTTGAAAACTGGCAATTACTCCTTTCCTGTTGCGCTGTTATTGCAAGGTGCAAATGTCGATAAATCAGATTACTCAGAATATGCCAGTATAGTCGCTAGATACGGATTTGTAGTTGTTGTACCCAATCATCCAAGGTCACTCCCCCAGTTTGGATTCACAGGACTACTACCTGAAACCTCACAAATCAACGCTGTTTTAGCACAAATGGAAGCAGAAAATTCCAATCCTGCTTCACCGGTTGCTGGCGTTATCAATACACAAAAACTAGGCTTGCTCGGTCACTCTGCAGGAGGCGCAGTTGGACTATCTGCCATTGCAAACCTCTGCCTCTCCCCTATTCAATGTGAAGGTTCTTTCAGCCGACCAAATGAACTGGTAGCAGGAGCATTTTTTGGTGCAGGTCTGCGTAATCAAAACGGAGCGTTCTTTCTTCCCATCAACAACTCAAGAATTCCCATCGCCCTATTGCAGGGAACTCGTGATAGCAGAGCTCTTCCCATTAACGCTGAAAAAACCTATGAGCAGATCCAGACGCCTCCCAAAGCGTTAATTAGTATTTTGGGTGCTAACCACTATGGCATCACGAATACCAATAACCCTGCAGGTGCAATCACAGATCCTAACACGCCAACCATCCCTCAATCTGTGGGAGTAGAAACTGTCGCCCGTTGGAGTGGACTCTTTTTACGTGCTAGTGTTCTTGATGACAAAGCTGCTTTTGATTACGTTTATGACACGGGTGATGCTCTAGATCCAAATGTGAGCGTGGTTAGCCAAGCTAAGCCTATTCCTGAAGCATCTTGTACATTGGGGTTAGTGGTACTCAGTGCCTGTGGTGCACTGTTGGGGCTGAAGAAACCCAAATAACATACGCAAGAAAACAGAAATAGAAGTGTTGTGTAGAAGGCATCGAATCAGCGCAGCCGTAGGAAACCTCGTAAAAGGTGAGTCCGAATTCATTTTACTTGTTACAAGCCATGTGACTGCAATAAAAGTTAAAAGTGCATAAGTTGACTTCACCCACAACTATTAAGAATGCAGTTAGAATTACCAACGAAAAGTGATTACCTGTTATAGTTTATAACTAAGATTCTATAGTGACAGGACTTAGGCACTTTACAAATAACTCCTGATATGATGCGTTATGCAACACGTGCATAGCCTGGTTGTATGGTGGCAGTAAATCTTAAGACAAAATAATTTTTCAGGGTTGTCTTGAAAAATTTCCAAGTTGTTGACGATTGCTGTCTAAAGTTAAACCAACAGCTTCCTACATAATGTTTGCAATAACGACAATACTAAATGCATCTGCAGATGCATTGGTATAGTGCGTAAGTTCTAAGTAATTTGCTTTTCGTTAGCTTTATTCCAACTAAATTTACCTATTTTCTTCAGAAGAAATTCACTTCTTTAGATGTTTCCCCATTGCCAAATCTCTGCTTTGGATATATTTCCCTAAAAAAGGGAAAAAACAGCAATAAAACTTAATGCTTTTCCAGGAGGACGTATATGTTTAACAATATAAATGATCAGTTACAACAAGATTTAGAAAAAGTAGAATCTTCTTGTCATGAACAAAAGCCACTAGTACAGAGATATCTACAAAATCCTTTTTCTGTTATATCGTCAAAGATTGCTGCCCTGATGAAAGCAACTCTTGCCCCAAGCCCAGCAGAAACGCTGGAAAATAATCTATCTGAACACTACGAAGCTGACTCTAGCCAAGAGCAATATTTTTATACTCGTTTTACAGATAGAGTTGACCCCTCACTCTACTACATTGTATTCTTTCGCAACAAAAAGTTTTAAGCTGATACGCGTACGTATTCCACTTTTTTGTTAAGGACGTCACAAAACATTCGGCGTCGATACCTGAGCCTAAACGCGGGATAATATAAGTCTGCGCTACTTCGCTAAATTATGACTATTATCGTATTCGGCAGCATCAACATAGACTTGGTAGCAACAACACCCCGGTTACCAGTTGCAGGAGAAACGCTGCTGGGACGAGATTTTTTCAAAGCACCAGGCGGTAAAGGTGCAAATCAAGCAGTAGCATCAGCGCGGCTGGGAATTCCAACCTACATGGTGGGGCGTGTAGGCGCAGATAGTTTTGGTACAGAACTCCTCGACTCTCTGCAAGCATCCGGTGTGCAAACTGACAATGTGTTGGTGGATGAAACCGTGAGTTCTGGTGTTGCCATGATCACTGTAGATATGAGGGGTGAAAATCAAATTCTTGTCATTCCTGGTGCCAATGGGCGCGTTAATGAGGAAGATGTGGAACGGTTGTCGCGTTTGTTACCAGAAGCTACTGCATTACTTTTACAATTTGAAATCCCTATGCCTGCTGTTGTTGCCGCTGCCAAAGCCGCACGAGAAGCGGGAGTCACAGTCATTCTCGATCCAGCACCTGTACAGCCTGATGTACCAGATGAACTTTACCCATTAATAGACATTATCACACCGAATGAAGTGGAAGCAGCGCAACTGGTGGGTTTTCCCGTGGATGGAGAAGAATCGGCAACAAAAGCAGCGGCTGTATTACGACAAAGGGGTGTGAAAAATGCGATCGCCAAACTGGGAGCAAAAGGTGTTTTGTGTGCCACTCAAGAGGAAAGCTTTTTTATACCTAGTTTTCCAGTTCATACTGTTGACACAACTGCTGCGGGGGATGCGTTTAATGGTGGTTTAGCGGCGGCGCTTCATGAGGGACTTTCTTTGCGTCAGGCGGTGGTTTGGGGTGCAGCAGCGGGTGCTTTGGCTGCAACGAAACCAGGGGCGCAACCTTCGCTTCCAGAGAGATTGACTTTTGATGAGTTTCTCAAAGAAAGGGGAGTTACTCCCTTGCCGCTAGAAGATTACCTATAATCCTCAAACATTCTCTTCCTCTAAACTCTTTTTTATATACTCATACAAAATTCGACTTTCTTCATTCTCAGAAATACTTACGCAGCGAATTAAATTTGCAGTGCATTCAGCCGCAAGAAACGCCAGCCGAACACCGTACGGAATATCTTCTATGAAATCTTGTAACTCGTAATTTTCACAAAATTCACCTTCGCTTTCTTCAATTTTTCCTTCATCGTTGACTTCTTCATTTTTTACGATAGAACACATGAGAATTTGAAATTTCACTCCGATTTCTTCTATGGCGTTATAAAGTGAAATCTTTTTTTCAAGAGCGTAAGCACAAGCACGTAATAATTTACAAAAATCTTCGTGATTGCCTGCTTCAAAAAAAGTTTCTTTGTCAAATTCGGGTTCAACAATCATCTTTAATTCTCTAACTTATTCTAGAAAGAACGCTACGTCTCTCGCTCCAAATATCAAACCTCTAATCGCATCCTTTTTCAATTAGTTCCACGACTTCTTATTTTTTTTGGCAAGAAGCTACGTGTATCTTTTACTTGGTGCAAGATGTGAGTTGACCTACATTATAGGTAATCTTCTAGCGGGAAGGGAGTAGCCTGTAGAGACGCTTCAAGCGGCGCGTCTCTACAACTACCAACTATTTACCTATATCTTCGTTCCACAGTTCGGGCTTTTCTTCAATAAACTCGCTCATCATTTGTTCGCATTCATTAAGATTGAGGTCAACAACTTCCACGCCGTGGGATACCATAAATTCTTTGGCACCTGGAAAAGTCCTTGATTCTCCGGCTATAACTTTTTTTATGCCAAATTGTACGACAGCCCCAGCGCACAGATAACACGGCATTAAGGTTGAATAGAGTGTTGTACCTTTGTAGCTGCCGATTCTACCAGCATTGCGAAGGCAATCAATTTCGGCATGGGTGACTGGATCTCCGTCTTGCACACGCTTGTTGTGTCCTTTGCCGATAATCTTGCCATCTTTGACGAGAATGGAACCAATGGGAATTCCACCTTCTTGTCTGCCTTGTTTTGCTTGTGCGATCGCAGCTTGCATAAATTCATCCATTTTTTAAATCTCCATGTCTAAACAACTTGTCTTATTGGATCACGATGGTGGTGTAGATGATTATCTAGCAACTATGCTGCTGATGACTATGGATCACATACAGCCGCTAGGTATCGTCGTCACTCCAGCGGATTGCTATGCCGAACCAGCCGTAAGCGCTACACGTAAAATTTTGGATTTAATGAAATGTTCTCATATTCCCGTTGCCGAAAGCACCGTACGCGGTATCAACCCCTTCCCTCGCCTTTACCGCCGCGATTCATTTATTGTTGACCATCTTCCTATTCTCAATCAAAGCGAAACAATTCGCACACCTTTACTTGCCGAACCTGGTCAAGATTTCATGATACAAGTGTTACGTGAGGCACCAGAACCTGTAACGTTGATGGTAACTGGTCCGTTGACCACAGTAGCAATTGCACTCGAAAAAGCACCAAACATTGAAGCGAAAATTCAAAAGATTGTCTGGATGGGAGGTGCGTTGAATGTGGGTGGTAATGTGGACAAAAGTTGGGAACCAGGACAAGACGGTTCCGCAGAATGGAATGTGTATTGGGATCCTATTTCCGCAGCACGAGTGTGGCAAACCCAGATTGAAATGATCATGTGTCCTTTGGATTTGACCAACAATGTGCCTGTGACATCTGACATTGTGTACAAAGTGGGAAAACAACGCCACTATCCCTTATCTGATTTAGCGGGACAATGCCAAGCGCTGGTTATCCCGCAAGATTATTATTTTTGGGATGTGCTGGCAACAGCTTATCTTGCTCATCCAGAATTTTATCAACTGCGGGAGTGGGAAACAGAAATTATCACCACAGGTCTGAGTCAGGGGCGCACCAAAATAGTGTCTGGAGGGCGTAAGATTTATGCGATGGATACGGTAGATAAAGAAGCTTTCTACGCTTATATTTTGCAGCAGTGGGCACGGTGAATTTTAGATTTTAACCGCACCCTCGACGCAGAGAAACGCAGATAATTGTCTGTTACATCTGCGTCCATCCTCGTCGAGGGTGCGCGTACTTTGTTGAGCCTAGCTAGAACTTGTTTTGCGCCTGCTTGCTCACTGACACTCGCCGCAGTAATCACAACAACAATTAGCAAACCCAGTGTATCAACAAGTATATGCCGTTTACGCCCCTTTATCTTCTTGCCAGAGTCGTAGCCAACTTCTTGGGATACCATCGTCGCAGTTTCAACCGTTTGACTGTCCATAATGGCTTCAGAGGGGGATGCTTCTCGGTCACAAGAAACACGCACCCACAACCGTAGTCGCTCATGAATTTGTTGCCAAGTTCCATCCTTGCGCCAAGTTCGGAAGTAGTGATAAACAGTTTTCCACTTGGGAAAATCGTTCGGGAGCATTCGCCACGCGCAACCCGCACACAAAATGTATAGGATTGCGTTGACGATCGCCTGCATATCGACGCTACGTTTTCGACCTCCAGTCTTTGGCGCAGGAATCAGTCCTGATAGTAGTTCCCACTGCTCCGAAGTCAGATTACTTGGGTACGATGGATTCATGGCTTTCGTAACACTGTCATACTTAAGTATTTTTCTACTGACAGGATACCGTTACGTCAGCTTTCTTACTTCTGAGACATCCTCTCACTATTTACATCTATTGTTTGGTATGTAGCTCTTAGGAGAGCTAAAGCAACACATCCTTAAACACCTTTAGTAGAAGCTTGCATTGAATCTACACAAGTAGATTTTTGTCAATGCGTAAGTCCTAGCAACAATAACTACTGGGTAATATCCAAACTCACATATTGCACCAAGAAAAATTGATGTTATTATGACACACAGTACTAACCCTAAAGCTCTTATTTTACCGATAAAAGCCAAGAAAAATAGAAACATCTTAACGACTCACAACTATAAACATTTCTCACAAAAACGCTAGATTGCTGACCAAAGAGAGTGAAAATAAGGAAGTTCTCATTTGATTGGGAGCACTTGAACTCTATTCATTCGCACAACTCGTAGTTTTTTTAGCCAACTACAAACATCCAGTCAAAATTTCACCAAGGTGCATACATGAAATTATCAATAATTTTATGCGGACAGGTGGCAGTCATTGGATCTATGGCGCTATTAACGACTATTTGCTGTAGTAGCGCAACGGCAGATGAAGACGCTAGCGATACAGATTTTATAAAGTACTCGGAAAACAGTGTTCCAGAACATCAAGTGCTAGATGTCTGGTTCAAAGATATAAAACAGAAGAAATGCTTTCCTAGGCGTGGTCTCGCACTTCAAGCAGGACTTTCGGCTTGGTACAACGAGAAGAAACGTTTTAACAACTCAATGGGATTTTTTGTGGTTCCATGCGCATCCCAGGATGATAACTCCCAAGGCTACTCAACCACCACGCAGACAAACAAAGAGTACACGGTTATTTTTCCGACTGATTCTAACGGGAATATAACGAGTGCCACCGGCAACGGCAACGTTATTGTCAACACGTTTTCAGATCTTAAGAAATATCCTGCTGGAAGCGTAGGCTTTGTCCACGCACACCACAATGGTCCGAATCACGAGTGGAGGGAATACGATGCTGGTGTCATGTGTGGATTGAGAGCAACTGTATTTCTCTATCGCTACGATCACGTAATAGAAAGATATTCGCTACCTAGCATTAACTGGACTCAAACGCAAGCAAACAAAGCTTGCTTGGATAATATACAAACAAAAAAACCTGTGCCAACCCGATTGTGGAAGCTACTCGTTGATCCATCCAAGATAAATACCTATGTCGATCCAGGAGTGCCTCCTGAAGAATAAAAGTTTTATTTTGCAATGGATTATTGGATAAGATCGGCATCAACCTGACTCCCACAGTGTAATAGTATCTTACTGTGGGAGTCTACTTGATTGGCTCTATATAAGAACTTAGGACTTACGCATTGATAAAGTAGGCAAAAAGTGCCGTTGGGGTGAATGAGGAAATTTTCAGGCGATTGCCCAAGGGGCACTGGCGGAGCCAATCGCTAATTGATTGGGACGTTGAAAGACGGATAATACCTATGTTGTCTTGATGATGTAGGGTTAGGCTGCAGGATTACTTTGTCACCCATCCTGAGGCGCGGGAGAAGTTGTGGGTGTGTCGGGCGAAGAGATAGGAGGAGGGAGGGAGGGAGGGAAGGAGGGAAGGAGGGAGAGGGGGTGGAGGAATCATGGTTAGGCGATACCTTCGGTAAGCTCCGCTAACGCGCAAACGGAATCATACTCAGGCGATCGCGCTTCTGGGGTTTGAGATTAAGGGATTTCCAAGAAATAAATTATTCATCTTGTGGGGTGGGCGTCCCCGCCCGCCCTTGATTTGAACGGGCGAGACGCCCGTTCCACAAGAGATTTTTGGATACTTTTTTATTTGGAAGTCCCTAAGCTACTGTATTAGTAGGAATAATTTGTACTACTCATTGGTAGGAATATGAATGTCGAAAAACTATCCATTTCCTTGCCACCGTCTTTAGTTGAGTTTATCGAAAATTACAAACTTAATAAAGGATGCAAGTCTCGTTCTCAAGTGATTGAAGAAGCATTAGAATTGCTGCGAAACCGAGAACTAGAGG
This sequence comes from Kalymmatonema gypsitolerans NIES-4073, assembly GCF_002368435.1. GTDB lineage: Bacteria > Cyanobacteriota > Cyanobacteriia > Cyanobacteriales > Nostocaceae > Kalymmatonema > Kalymmatonema gypsitolerans. The sequence goes on along the minus strand of NZ_AP018268.1, from coordinate 843,177 downwards.
AAGCTTACCGACAAGCATCTGCTGAAGTTGACAGCGATTGGGATGTGACAGTAGCAGATGCTTTGACAGATGAAACGTGGTGATATTTATTACGCAGACCTTAGTCCTGCGGTGGGTTCAGAAATGGATAAACGCCGTCCAGTACTAATAGTAAGTAATAATGCAAATAATCGTGCTGCTACCACAGTGACGATTTTACCAGTGACTTCCAATGTTACCCGTGTTTATCCCTTTGAGGTTTTGCTCGCTCCAGAGGATAGTGGTTTAACAAAGTCTTCTAAAGTACAGGCACAGCAAGTACGAACAATTTCCAAGCAGCGAATTATTGGCGAAGTCGTAGGTAGTTTAAATGAGGGGATGATGGTATTAATTGATGCTGTATTAAAATTGCATTTGGGATTGGGTTGAGTTTGAAGAAGAATGCACAATTTGGAGTTAAGCGATCGCTTTTGCATGCGGGTACAGAGTGCGATCGCGCTCCGTGCAATCAAGCTCAGGCGATGCTCTCAACGCGAGCCGCTAAAGGGCGATCGCCCTTTTTGAGAGGTCAGTTTTGTTTTTGTTACTCCTTTGTGGGGTGAGTAACTTTGTTAAATTAGACTTATCCTCGATTAATGACCAGCATGATAGAAAAAACATCTACATTTCAAAAAGTCATTGAAGCTGTAGAAGCATTAGATATAGATGCTCAGATTTTGCTGATAGATATTATTACCAAGCGCCTCAATCAACATAGACGAAATGAGTTGTTAAAGGAAGTTGCACAAGCACAATATGATTATGAACAGGGAAATGTGCGGCGAGGTTCTGTTGCAGATTTGATGGCGGAGTTAGACGATTGAAGAATTTAGTTTGGAGTTCTGCATTTCTTCGTGCTTTTAAACGTTTAGTACGTCAAAATCCACAATTACGTTCTCCAGTTGAAGAAACACTACAAAAACTAGCTGAAGATCCTTTTTATCCCAGTTTACACAGTCACAAACTGAAAGGTGATTTAGAGGGTATATGGTCGTGTTCTATTGACTATAGCAATCGTATCTTATTTCAGTTTGTTAATAACTCAGATTCAGGAGAAGAAGAGATTTTGTTGTTAACTTTGGGTTCTCATGATGATGTGTACTGAATCCAAAGCGTACGTGCTTCTCGGGGGCATCGCATTCGCTGTGGTTCACTTACAAGTTGCAGTAAACTGTAGGCGGTGCTTATACACGGATCTGCCAAAGGCGATAAGCCGGAGGTAAGACAGCGAGCGTATCGCATATAGGAATCACGTTCAGGCAATGCTTGCAAAGGTATCCGCCGAAGGGCGATCGCTTAACATCACTTACACTAGTTAGCACTCTGGGCGATCGCTCATCCACAAAGCCGCCAAAGGGCGAGACCTTTCCTGCGGAACGCTACGCGAACGGTAAGCTCCGGTAACGCGCTTCTGGCGTTTGAGATTAAGCTACTGTATTAGTAGGAATAATTTGTACTACTCATTGGTAGGAATATGAATGTCGAAAAACTATCCATTTCCTTGCCACCGTCTTTAGTTGAGTTTATCGAAAATTACAAACTTAATAAAGGATGCAAGTCTCGTTCTCAAGTGATTGAAGAAGCATTAGAATTGCTGCGAAACCGAGAACTAGAGGAAGCTTACCGACAAGCATCTGCTGAAGTTGACAGCGATTGGGATGTGACAGTAGCAGATGGCTTGACAGATGAAACGTGGTTCGGCAGCGCGTTGCGGGGGTTCCCCCCGTTGTAGCGACTGCCGTTCGCGTAGCGTGTCCGCAGGACATACCCGTAAGGGTGATATTTATTACGCAGACCTTAGTCCTGCGGTGGGTTCAGAAATGGATAAACGCCGTCCAGTGCTAATAGTAAGTAATGATGCAAATAATCGTGCTGCTACCACAGTGACGATTTTACCATTGACTTCCAATGTTACTCGTGTTTATCCCTTTGAGGTTTTGCTTGCTCCAGAGGATAGTGGTTTAACAAAGTCTTCTAAAGTACAGGCACAGCAAGTGCGGACAATTTCCAAGCAGCGAATTATTGGCGAAGTCGTAGGTAGTTTAAACGAAGAAATGATGGTATTAATTGATGGTGCGTTGAAATTGCATTTGGGATTGGGTTGAGTTTGAAGAATACAGAATTCAGAGTTAAGCGATCGCTTTTGCATCCGGGTACAGAGTGCGATCGCGCAAACGGAACCATACTCAGGCGATCGCTTAACAACTTACACTAGTTAGCACTCTGGGCGAGCGCTCATGCACAAAGCCGCCAAAGAGCGATCGCTCAACACACTTACACTAGGCGTGCTGTAGGCGATCGCTCATGCACAAAGCCGCCAAAGAGCGATGACGCGGAACCTCCGCTGTAGGCGATACCTTTCCTGCGGAACGCTACGCGAACGGTAAGCTCCGCTAACGCGCTTCTGAGGTTTGAGATTACAGCGCTTTTCAAGTAAATAAACCACGCTTTAGGGGCTGTCCTGTGCCGTGCCCCTACGAAAATCTGTGGTTCAATTAACTGAAAATAGCTGTAAGCTACTATACGCGCGTTGCGGCTTAATTACCTCACCCCGCCCTCCGGGCACCCCTCTCCAAGGCATCGGAGAGGGGCGGGCGGTAGTTGCAGTTATGAACGCAACTCGGTATTAGCTAAAACTTACCCACATAGTGTGCATTAACCTTAAACAGAAAGTACGACTAAATACACACAATTTTTTAACCGTCAATGCGTAAGTCGGAAGTGATCGTGAAACCTTTAAGTTTTATTAAATGTGTTAGCCGATTCCTCCTTCTATAGCTGCCCAGGTGTTATGTCCGACAATTCCATCCGGCGTCAAACCATGACTTCTTTGGAAATTCTGAACAGCCGCTTCGGTTTTCGCACCAAATATGCCGTCGGCTGCTATATGGTAGCCATGAGCATTCAGATACTCTTGCAGACGTTTGACATCTGCACCTTGGCTACCGATACGCAGAATTGGCTCAGAAATAGTAGACATAATTTTCTCCTTTGTGTTATTTGAGTAAAGTTGAACAATGAAAGTTAAGCTTTCTTGAGCTAAGCTTTGTGTATTCTTAATCGGTGTAAGCATGAATCAACTTATGCACCGAGAGAATAGAAATGGAAAACAATGCAAGGAAATCGCTGGCAAACTGAACGCCTTGGGCAATACACACAACGACTTGTTTGTAAAGTGGGTAATTTCTAGTTAGGTTAAGGAGTGACCCCTTAACCTACAAAGGCTAGCTTCACTCTTTAGCCTTAGCAGCTTCGCCTAAAGCATCCCAGGTATTTGGACCAACAATACCATCTTGTTTTGAAGGGTCTTGACCAAACCAAACACGTTGAAACTGAATTACAGCATTCTTTGTGTTTTGACCGAATTTAGCGTCGAACTGATCCTTTTCAAGATAGTTAAAAGTAATCAGCAGTTGTTGTAGCAATCTCACGGCTTCTCCTGTGTCACCGTTTTGCAGTACTGGTAAGGTTGCAGATTGAATTGCAGTTGTCATGATTTAGACTCCTTGAATTATCTTTTTGGTGTTGATTTATTTCTGATGTTTGCCACAGATAAACCGTCATATGTGTTGGCTTGCTGTTTATCTGTAGTTGGAATTATTGAGGTTTGAATTATTCGGTTTTGGGGTGGAGTAAGTGACTCCAGAAGCTACTATGATTGACCGGCAGGAGAGTGTCTATAACCAAAATCACCCAAGGCACGCCAAGTCAAATTACCGACTTTTCCATCGCCTTCCAAAGTACCATCAAACTGGTTTCGGTATGCTTTTTGGAAGGTTATGATAGCTTGCTCTGTGTTTTGACCAAAGTCTGAGTCCTCTTTAATACTTTTAGCATTTTTAATATAAGGCACATAAGCGTTCAGCAGCTGTTGTACTAATTTCACTGCTTGACCATTGCTACCCTTAATCAGAACTGGGAGATTTTGAGATGCCATACTTTACCTCTTCAATTGTTCAGTTGTGTAAATAGTGTTTCCATTGTTCTGTTGGTAATGTTGGAAGACTCACTTTGCTTTGAGATTCGCCTTTCCTTCGCTATCAACCTGTAATAAGTGCAACTCAATTTGACTTATGGAGTTGTTTGTTCCTCTATCTTCTATTCAGTTCCCAAATTTGAACAGGCAAGTTTAGCCAGTTTAGTATCAACTTAAAGAAAGAATGTTGTTATTTCATATCTTGCACCAACACTCTAGAAGAGTGTTTTATACAAAAAAAAGCCTGCGTAAGCAGGCTGGAAAGGCTTATATTGTCGTATATGAGGGAAAATATTATTGTTTTTATAAACACTTAAGGAAGTATGGATAAACTTGGGTGTAAGATATCAACTTATCTTACTAAATGTGAATAAAACGGTTGGAAACACGAATTGTATTGAAACGAACAAAATTAAGCCATTGCACATTTATTTGTTATGGCTGTCATTATTAAGGAAATTCAAACCCAAACAAATAGCTGCAACAGTTCCCGCTACAGAAATTTCTCCTTTAAGGATTTTATCCCTAACTGATTCCACAGGAATAAGGAGAACTTCTATTTCTTCTGTAATGTCTAGTGTTTGTTCCCCGGACTTTATCACATTTTCTGCTAAAAATAAATGTACTTTATTTGTATCTTTGGTAGGGTTGTCATATAGCGTTGCTATTTTTGTCACCTGTTGGGCGATATAACCAGTTTCTTCTTGCATTTCTCGCACAGCTGCGGCTTCAGCACTCTCTTGTGCAGGGTTGAATCTGCCAGCAGGGAGTTCTAACAAAAATTCATCTACCGCATATCTATATTGCCGTACGAAAACAATCTCTCTGCTGCTGGTAATAGGTAAAATTACAGCAATTTCTGGTCTAATATTTACAAAATAATCATCTATAATTCTACCATTGGGTAATTGTATTTCATCTTGTCTAACTTGGCACCAGTGATGATCCAAGACCATTTTGGAGCGCAAAAGTTTCCATTTTTTTAAGTTTGTCATAGAAAAAACTAGATACCAAAATATGTAAAAAGGTAATAGCAAAAATTTAGAATTGTAAAAAAGTATAACAGAGACTCAATGTGGGTAAAAAACTAAACTAAGCTTTGATGTCAAAACGAAAGCAAGTATACCGTAATATCATGCATTATCATGCAAATTCAAGTAGAAATATTTACCGTAAACAAGCGCTTTCCTTTGACCATCAGTCGCGGCACAACGGCACAAACGACGAATGTATGGGTGAGGATTTCGCAAGATGGGATTGAAGGCTGGGGGGAAGCATCGCCATTCAGTGTGGGCACTCATCCGCAATCAACTGAGATCATAAAAGATGCTTTGCTGCAAGTCGCGCCTTCTTTGCAAGCATTCAGCCCATTGCAAAGGCAAGAAATCGAGCAAGTGTTAACAAAAGCGCTTGTTCCCTCATCTGTAAAGGCGGCGCTGGATGTAGCTATGCACGACTGGTTGGGAAAGCGTGTGGGGTTACCTCTGTGGCAGATGTGGGGGCTGAATCGCAACGCCATAGTACCAACTTCAGTAACAATTGGTATCAATTCGCCTCAAGGGGCTAGGGCTAGGGCGCGGGATTGGTTGCAATTGACCGATGTGCGTGTTTTGAAGATAAAGTTGGGTAGTCCGGATGGCATTGCTGCAGATCAGAAAATGTTAATGGCAGTGCGAGAAGAAGCACCAGCGTTAGAGCTGTACGTTGATGCAAACGGGGGTTGGAGTTTGGAAGATGCAGTACTTATGTGCAATTGGCTTGTCGATATAGGTGTAAAGTATGTAGAGCAGCCATTGCCAAGAGGGCAGGAAGAAAATTTAGCCGAATTGAAGAAGCAAATTTCTCTACCTATTTTTGTCGATGAAAGTTGCTTTAATAGCTCCGATATTCCAAAATTGGCAAACTGTGTGGATGGAATTAATATCAAACTCATGAAATCAGGGGGCTTAACCGAAGCAATGCGGATGGTACATACAGCGCGGTCACATGGGTTACAAGTGATGTTCGGTTGCTATTCCGACAGTACGCTAGCGAATACAGCTTTCTCACAACTTGCACCACTAGCTGACTATCTCGATTTGGATAGTCACCTGAATTTAATAGATGACCCTTTTATAGGTGCATTTGTACAGGACGGGAGAATTTTACCAAACGATTTACCAGGGTTGGGGGTACAACGCAGTGCGTCTGGCGCTTAATCAACGGATCGCTATCCTATTGCATGAGGGAATCAAGGGACCTTATGGCAAAACTGGGCTGTCAATTTTACGCTATGCTGAAGCCCCAATCGTAGCAGCGATTGATCGCGAATGTGCAGGCAAATCCTTGACCGAATTAACAGGTATCAAGCGTGATGTGCCGATAGTCTCATCGGTTGCAGCAGCACTGGAGTACAAACCGGAAGTTTTAGTTATTGGCATTGCGCCCAAAGGCGGCGCTTTGCCAGATGATTATTGGCATGAACTCAAGGACGCTGTCACAGCTGGGATGTCGGTGGTGAACGGCTTGCACACACCTCTGGCAACCATACCGGAGTTAAAGACACTGCTGAAACCTGGGCAAGTTATTTGGGATGTGCGCAAAGAACCAGCTAATATCGGTGTTGCCAGCGGTATGGCACGCACTCTCCCCTGTCGCCGGGTTTTGACTGTAGGTACCGATATGGCAGTTGGCAAAATGTCAACTAGCCTAGAGTTACATTGGGCATCACGACTGCGGGGTTGGCATACTAAGTTCCTTGCCACAGGTCAAACTGGTTTGATGTTAGAAGGGGATGGTGTGCCATTGGATGCAGTGCGGGTGGACTTTGCCGCCGGTGCTGTAGAACAAATGGTCATGCGCTATGGTAAAAACTACGACATTCTGCACATTGAAGGACAAGGTTCGCTGCTGCACCCGGGTTCCACAGCAACGTTACCTTTGATACGTGGTTCGCAACCAACACAGTTGATACTGGTACATCGTGCCGGACAAACTGAAGTCAAGGATGTTGGTATTTCAATTCCGCCCTTGACAGAAGTGGTAAGGCTTTACGAAATGGTCGCCAGTGCAGGTGGTGCCTTTGGATCTGTACCTGTAGTAGGTATCGCTCTTAACACGGGTCATCTGGATGAGTCACAGGCATTGGATGCGATCGCCCAAACCGAAGCAGAAACTGGTCTACCTTGTACCGATCCAGTCCGGTTTGGCGCAGGTAAGTTGTTGGATGCTGTGATGCAGGGGTGAGGTTTTTTGCCTCATACGCTGACCTCTCCCCTAACCCCTCCCCTAAGAGGGGAGGGGAATTAAGAACTCCCCCTTCCCTCGTAGGGAAGGGGGTTGGGGGGTTAGGTTTTTTGAGAACACGCTTTGTAAATACGCATCAAAACTTTATCAAGTTCCTCCCTCACTTCTTCATTTTTAATTCTTAACAAACGTAGTCCCCGTGCTGACAAAACCTTGTCACGTTCTGCATCATATTCAGTTTGTTGTTCGTGAATTTTTCCATCTAGTTCTATCACTAATGCAGCAGCGTGACAGTAGAAATCTGTGATAAATCCATCAATAATCTGCTGACGGCGAAAGTGAAAACCATTCAAACGATTGGCGCGAAGATGTTGCCAAAGAATTTTTTCTTCTGGTGTCATTTGGTGACGAAGTTCTTTGGCACGTTGTAGTTTTGCAGAGGTTATGTTTTGTCCGATAACTATATTGCGAGTTCCCTCTTTTCTTGGTGGAGAGGGTTGCTTTTGTGTGGGGTTATTCATTGAGTAAGCATCATGATAAATTTGTCTGTTTTATCATGGCTGACCTCGGTGTGACCTCTCCCCTAACCCCTCCCCTAAGAGGGGAGGGGAATAAAGAACTCCCCCTTCCCTTGTAGGGAAGGGGGTTGGGGGGTTAGGTTTTTCGCTTATATGAGAGGGTGCGATCGCCACTCTAAAAACGTGTTAAACCTAGTCCGCTTCCTTCATCAGGGCTTACATACATATATCAAATGTTTCCTGAACTCAAAACTCCTTTTATCGAAGCCAAACTTTCATCGCTATGTCGGCTAAATATTCAGCACGAGTTTTAATTGCTTCTTCATTCCAGATATCTATTTTGCGGAAATACTGGTTTAAAGTCAAATTACTATCTCTTAAAAGAATTACTTTCTCTTCAAAAGGTCTGTTAGATAACTCAGGGTTATACCCTGTTAGTGTCAGGTTACCCAACGTGTGCAGCCATTTCTTTTGTACATTGCTATAATTAGGGCCTAACATTTGTTGCCACTCTTTACGTAAAGGTGACTTCTGCGGCATGATATGCTCAATAGTCAGTTTTTCAAACTCAACCCGCTCCTTGGTAACAAATTCCTCTATACTTTCTAATAGAAGCTTCACTCGGTCATTGGCACTTGAGCTTTTACTATATAAACTTCCCTGGATTATGGCATGACGGAATGAATCATCGTCAGGCCAGACTTGATTACCCTCAAAGCTTATAAGAACAGCACGTAACCCACTTACCAAATCATCACAATTTTTTGCCTTGACTTGAGTGTATAAGTTGTTAAAAACAGTACCTAAAACTCTTGTAGAAACTCCTGTTAACCAACGGCGTACAAAGTATGATTCTAAATAACGCAGAATTTTTTCAAAATCTTGAAGTGATAAGCGTTCTTCCTCGTACTCATGATAAATATTAAGGAGAAATATATGACAAGTGGTGAAATCTAACCTCATCAACCGCTTAAACCAACGCCTTAGCTGAGGTTTTGGTTCTTCATTCTCAAAATTCAAACGCTGATAATAGTTAGCGAACTGTACAAGGTTTTGTAACTCAGCTTTGATACCTAATTCAGGTTCAGCAAAGCTTTTTTCCGATTTGTCAAAGCGCTTTTTAAGAGCTTTATAAACTTCTTTCTGATTAACTGCGTCTCCATCTTTACGTAAGTAGAACCAGAATGCGCTTGTTAATTCATCTGCATATTCCTTTTTGTCCATGTTAACCTTAAATTTCTCTTGAAGAGGCAACCATTCACTTTTGTAGACATCTTCTCGTTCTTCATCGGGTAACTTCATAAATATATAGTTACGAACCAAATCAGCCTGAGAGAGTTCTTCTCCCTTGTTGTTTAAGCTTTCAAAAATAAGGTATGGGTTATCGCTGTCGTCAGAAGTAATATTTACTAATACTAAACGTTCTAACAGAATGGTTTTAAATTTTGCATAATCTAGGGAAATCTCATCTTCATAGTCAGGCTTTTTAAACTTTCCTTCAAAAAATTTATAAGCTTCATATATTTGTCCTTCCTTTTTAATATCCTTAGCCTGCTTGCTTTGAATAATACTCTTATATACCTCACGGTCATCCTGAGTAGGCAAAACTTTATAGATATCATCATTTTTTTTAAACTTATTTATCAAGTATAATTCTTCGACCTCTTGCGCCATATCCCGGTCGGTCTTTTTAAGATAGTTGCGTAATGCAGCCAAGACAATTGTTAGAGTTGTCAGACGTTGTTGCCCGTCTATAACAATAAATGGAGTAATACTATCGGCTGTTCCGAGTACGGCTTGGGTTACTATTGGACCAAGAAAATAAAAGCCTTGTACTTCCTCCTTGTAGAGACTCATCAAGTCTTCCCAGAGAGTCTCCCAGTTTTCTTTTTTCCAAGAGTAAGGTCGTTGAAAAAGCGGTATTTGAAACTGTTTACCACCTTCTAGTAAATTGCGGAGAGTAGTTTCTGATGCTTTCATTCTTACTTATCAACTAATGTGTACTTCTATACAATCATAGACAAGCTTTTACATTCTTAAAGACTGGCTTTAGATAGATTTACGTTAAAAAGCCCGCGTAGGCGGGCTTCGTTCCTATAGCCCCAGGCTTTAGCCTGCGGGCATAATATGGAGATTTTTCTACTTCTTACCCGCCCCGGTCGGCATACCCAAAATATCCTCAATCCTGGGCATTTCTTCCAACGAAATCACTCTTCCTTCATCCTCAAAACCGGCAATTTGATCAAAGTTTAAATACCGATACAAATTATCAGCAAAAGGATGAATCTTATTCGCCACAATGTCCAGATATTCCTGCACCGTGGGAATCCTTCCTAACAGCGCACAAACTGCGGCTAATTCCGCTGAACCGAGATAAACTCGCGCATCTTTACCCATGCGGTTATTGAAGTTGCGCGTTGAAGTTGAAAACACAGTTGTACCATCAGCAACCCGCGCTTGATTACCCATGCACAAACTGCAACCAGGCATTTCTGTCCGCGCACCCGCAGCACCAAAAATGGCATACACACCTTCATCTTTGAGTTGGTGTTCATCCATGCGAGTTGGTGGAGAAATCCACAGGCGAGTCTTCACTGCACCTGCACCTTCCAACACCTTAGCTGTGGCGCGATAATGACCGATATTCGTCATACAAGAACCGAGGAAAACTTCTTGCACTGGATCGTTAGCAACTTCCGATAATAATTTCACATTATCGGGGTCATTGGGAGCAGCAACAATGGGTTCTTTAATTTCGTTCAAATCAATTTCGATAATTTCCGCGTATTCTGCGTCTGCATCGGCTTCCAAAAGCACAGGGTTTGCTAACCACTCTTCCATCTTGGCAACGCGACGCAAAATCGTACGCGCATCTTGATACCCCCGTGCTACCATGTTCTTCAACAGCGCGACGTTGGAACGCAGATATTCGGAGACTGTCTCAATACTCAGCTTGATGGTGCAACCAGCACAAGAACGTTCGGCGCTAGCGTCGGTGAGTTCAAAAGCTTGCTCAACTTTCAAGTCTGGCAAACCTTCTATTTCCATTATCCGCCCAGCGAAGACATTTTTCTTGTTTTGCTTTTCTACCGTCAGCAAACCTTTTTGAATTGCTACGTAGGGAATGGCATTCACAACATCCCTTAGGGTAACACCGGGTTGCAATTCACCTTTGAACCGCACCAAAACAGATTCTGGCATATCCAAAGGCATGACACCCAACGCCGCCGCAAACGCCACCAACCCGGAACCAGCGGGGAAGGAAATGCCTAAGGGGAAACGGGTGTGGGAGTCGCCACCAGTCCCCACGGTATCGGGGAGTAGCATCCGGTTTAACCAAGAGTGGATGATACCATCACCGGGACGTAATGCGACACCGCCACGAGAGGCGAAAAAGTCGGGCAATTCGTGATGAGTTTTGATGTCAACTGGTTTGGGATAAGCTGCGGTGTGACAGAAACTTTGCATCACCAAGTCTGCACTGAAACCGAGACAAGCAAGTTCTTTTAATTCATCGCGAGTCATCGGTCCAGTGGTATCCTGAGAACCAACGGTTGTGATGATCGGTTCGCATGATGTACCGGGATGGACACCGGGTAAACCACAAGCTTTACCCACCATTTTCTGTGCTAAGGTGTAGCCTTTGCCTGTATCAGCGGATTGCTGGGGACGGGTAAAGAGTGCTGTGGGTTCTAAACCCAGTGCAAGTCTTGTTTTATCGGTAAGAGTGCGTCCGATAAGCAGGGGAATGCGTCCCCCGGCGCGGACTTCATCTAAGATGGTGTCAGGTTTCAGGGTGAAGGTGGAAATCACTTCGCCAGCTTCATTGGTGATTTCTCCTCTGTAGGGGTAGATGGTAATCACCATGCCAGTTTCCATCTTGGTGACATCGCACTGGATAGGCAAAGCACCAGCATCTTCGGCGGTGTTGAAGAAGATAGGCGCAATAGAACCGCCTAAAATATACCCGCCCGCCCGCTTGTTTGGTACATAGGGAATATCATGCCCCATGTGCCATAACACGGAATTAATTGCCGATTTACGGGAGGAACCAGTACCAACCACATCTCCTACGTAGGCGACGGGATACCCCTTTTTCTTCAACTCAGCAATGGTTTGCAGCGCCCCAGGCATTTTGCTTTCCAACATTGCCAAGGCGTGTAAGGGAATATCCGGGCGAGTCATAGCCTGGGGTGCGGGGGATAAGTCGTCGGTATTCGTCTCGCCAGGAACTTTGAAGACAATGACGTTGACGAATTCTGGTATCGTCGGACGAACAGTGAACCACTCAGCTTCTGCCCAAGAGTCTATCACGCGCTTGGCGAAGGGATTGGTTTTGGATAATTCCAAGATATCGTGGAAGGCGTCATACACCAGCAAGATTTTGCTTAATGCCACTGCGGCGTATGCTGCTATAGGTTCCTTTCCTTGTCCGCCCATCACCAATGGTGTTTCGGAAGATAACGATACGGATACGGTGGGCGTTTGCAGCAGTTCGATTAATGATTGGACGTTGTAGCCACCCACCATTGTGCCTAGCAATTGCACTGCTTCGATGGGGGAAATTAAGGGGCTGGTGATTTCCTCTTTGGCAATGCCGGTGAGAAACCCAGCTTTGACATACGCTGCGGGATCGACTCCAGGGGAAACGCGATCGCGCAACAATTCCAGTAATGTATCCTCTTCACCCGCAGGCGGATTTTTCAGTAATTCGCACAATTCAGATGTTTGATTTGCATCTAAAGGCAGGGGGGGAATTCCTAGTGCGGCTCTTTCAGCAACGTGTCTGCGGTATGATTCCAGCATTATCTTCTCCAAGTAGTCAGTCCAAAAATTCAGTCGATAACCGCCAAGAAGTCTCCCTTGGTTAAGTTTTTTGTCTAGCAAGGACTTATAATTATCACTGGTTAGCGCCCTAGCTAGTCAAGTTCTTTCCAGTTAGCTATGATTGCTGGCGATTCTTTATTGAGTTGTCCACCTATTTATAAGATAGGATATTTGACTTATCCGTTGCATAGCACCGCTATTGTATATGCCCGAAACTTACACCGTTGAAATTAACCACCAAGGCAAAACTCATACTTTGCAAGTTCCCGAAAATCAAACCGTCCTATCAGTTGCCGATGCAGCTGGTTTAGAGTTACCGAGTTCCTGTCATGCTGGTGTTTGCACGACTTGCGCTGCCCAAATTGTCTCTGGAACTGTGGATCAAAGTGATGGTATGGGCGTGAGTCCAGAACTGCAAAAACAAGGTTATGTATTGCTTTGTGTCGCTTATCCTCGTTCCGATTTAAAAATTGAAACCGAAAAGGAAGAAATTGTTTATCAGTTGCAATTTGGTAAATAATGTAGAGACGCACCATGGCGCGTCTTTAGATAAGTCAGGAGTAAAATAATGACAACTCATTTTATTACAGCAGAAATTGACCTACAAGAAACTCCCACAGAACTGCAAAAAGTCATTGAAGCAGAGTTGAAAAAACAGGGAGAACCTTTGCGGTGGGCAATTACATCTGTGGATGTGGAACAACAAGCATGCACTGTTGAAGCTGTTGTCACCACAGAAAGCTAATAGCAAATAGTAAAAACAACTAAGACGCGCCATGGCGCGTCTCTACAACTAACAAATGTACAGACGCTTTGATTCAGCGCGTCTCTACAATTTCTTTTGACTTTAAATTTTTGAATTTATTTGTGCGTCCATATACCGCTATCTTAATTGTTCCTACTGGGGTTGGGGCAGCAATCGGAGGTTATGCAGGAGATGCATTGCCAGTTGCAAAGGCTTTCGCACAGGTTTGCGATCGCCTGATCACTCACCCTAATGTCCTCAACGGTGCCAGCTTATACTGGAACTTGTCCAACACTTTGTACGTTGAAGGTTACGGGCTTGACAAATTTGCAGCCTTATGCTGGGGTTTGCGCCCAGTTCACCAAAATCGGATAGGTTTAGTTCTTGATCAAGCAATTGAACCAGAGTTACGGCACAGACACCTGCAAGCAGCGGATGCAGCTAGAGCAACTCTAGGATTATCCTTAACAGATTATGTCATAACTGACGCACCGTTAAATGTGGAATTACGGCAAGCAACTTCTGGGGCAAGTTGGGGAACGATAGGCAACCCAGATAGTTTGTTACGGGCGGCGGAAGTTCTGATAAAGAGGGCGGGGGCAGAGGCGATCGCCGTAGTTGCTCGTTTTCCCGATACTCTTGATGAAGTTGCCGATCAAAACTACCGCCACGGTAAAGGAGTCGATCCCATCGCTGGTGCAGAAGCCGTAATCAGCCATTTGGTAGTGCGAACTTTTCAAATTCCTTGCGCCCATTCTCCCGCATTCTTTCCCCCATCTCTAGATCCAAATTTATCTCCCCGTTCCGCTGCCGAAGAATTAGGCTATACTTTTTTACCAAGCGTGCTTGTTGGTTTGAGCCGCGCACCCCAGTTTATTCCCAAAGCGTCTGAGAAATTGTCTGAATTTGGTGACATTTGGGCAAACCAGATTGATGCCGCGATTGTACCAGCAACTGCTTGTGGCAGTAGCGCCTTGCTCAGTTTAAGTTACAGTAAGCGATGTCAAATTATTACCGTAGAGGAAAATCAGACTCAAGTACGAGTTCGTCCCGAACCTTTAGGGATAAAATCAATACAGGTAAACTCTTATTTAGAGGCAGTAGGTGTATTAGTTGCCCTGAAAGCAGGCATTAACCCATCTGCTCTTAGCCCAAATATATCTCCTTTACGCTCATTAGTTCATAGTCAATAGTCTCCCTCATCTCCCTCATCTCCCTCATCTCCCTTGTCGTCTACTCCTGGTGGTATCCCGTGGCACAACAGCAGAAGCAAGAGCCAGAAATCCCTTATTTGACACGCACTCAAGTGCTGGTGGCGATGGGAGCAACTGCAATTCTTTTGTGGATAATCGCTAAGGTGTGGCTGCAATTTGGTCGCTTTTCCTTAATGTCATGGCGCTGGCACGAGACAGAGTTGCTTTGGGGGGTGTTGTTGGGTTTATGCATCACCGCCTTGAGTGGCTTAGCTTATCGCCTATGGTCTGACTACCGTAGAAGTGCCAATTATTACTTAGAAATGGTACTAAAACCCTTAGCTTTGCCAGACTTGATATGGCTAGGATTGCTACCAGGATTAAGTGAAGAATTGTTATTTCGGGGTGTGATGATACCAGCCTTTGGATACGACCATTTCGCTGTGATCCTCTCAAGTGTTTGCTTTGGTGTATTACACCTGAGTGGTTCCCAACAATGGCCGTATGTGATTTGGGCAAGCATTGTCGGATTATTTCTGGGTTATAGTGCTCTCCTGAGTAATAACTTATTGGTGCCAATTGTTGCTCATATCATCACCAATTTGATTTCCAGCTATTTTTGGAAGATTGGGCAGTCTCAGATCATTAAAAATTAAAAATCAAAAATTAAAAATTACACTGCTTTTCAAATGTTTATCCCACAAATCTTTGCGTGGGCATTAGACCTCTTGCATAAATATTATTATTGTCTGACGCAAAGACGAGGTAGCCGCGTGGTGAGCCAGCGCGAATGACGGTGAGTAAGCGCGCTGCAGTCCTTGTTTCCCGACAGCAGGCGACTGGCGTAAGCGCGAAGGCGCTCCGGAAACGAATGAGTGCAAGAAGTTTATTGCCCATAAAAGCCCATGTCCTAGACATTTGAGATATTGGTGAGCAATGCCCACCTTACAGAAAACCGCTGTAAAAATAGCAAACGAAACTATAAATAAACACATATACACAGACAAATTATCTGCGTGCACCGGTTCCAAATAGACCGAAATCTGATTTTTACCAGAAATATATTACTTTCTACCTTTCGATACATTTTTATATAGGAAAATGTGCATAAAGCTAAATTCCCAAGAATGACTTAAAAAAATATAAATTTTAGTGAACAATTTGATTTTTTACTAAATCACTCTTGACAAAATCTAGGATTCTATAATAAAACAAAACAGTACATTCATATACAGATTTAGTTAGAACTTGTCTTCCAGATAACTTCTCAATTTATCAAAATCTTTTGATGAAAAAAGAGTTAGTGGTTGGCATCTTCAACTAGCAGATATTGCAGTTAAGTTTAACTGTTGCTATTTTTACACCCTTGAAGCTGTTTTCAGACTTTTTGCAACACCACTTCATCACCCTACATTTCAGGAGGATAAGTTATTAAACAGTTAGGTAGAATTCATGAAAATAATCAAAACTTATGCAGAGGAGTTTTGTATTATTTATCCATATGAGACCATATGAGATGAATAGTAGAACATGATTCTATCTGTGCACAGATATCAAAATAGCCTGTGCAATTCTTGGGTCATAGCGGTTTTGAGATCTGGTGAGGACTGCTCACCAACATCTGAAATGTCGATCATATAAGCTTTTAGGAGCAATGCCCCGTTCGCGGAGCGTGCGCTTTGCGCTCAGTTCCCGCTTGTTGGGAAACTCCGAAGTTTGCCCGGAGGGAAACCAACGCCAGTCGCCTGCTCCGGGAAACCCTCCTGCAGCGCTGGCTCCTCCTTGCAACTTCTCTCCGCCTGCAGGACTTCTCTCCACCCTACGATAGCTACTTTTTCCCCTGGTAAATGTCATTTACAGGTTTCATAACAGGGGGTAGTTAAACCTGATTTGGGATGGTCTTTTCAAGGAACGCAATATTTTTGCTGCCCACTGTTGTTAATTAGGTGAACAACAGCTACCTGTCTGATGTGCTTTTCAGGCAAATTGATTCTGCGTCTGTAAAAACTGAGCGTAAGAGATTTCAGAACAGATGTGGAAGCATTTGTCTACCTGCTTGAATTTGACAATCACTGGCTTAAATTATGTCACAAAATTCCAGTCATGATAAGGTTTTTGAGATTTCTGACTTTTCTGAAAGCAAGTTTTTAACGCCTTGTCAGCGTCAGGTTTTGTTGAAGAATTTGCAAGCTAATTTGCAACCAGAATACCGTCGGAGGATAGAAATTATGTTGCTGGCAGATGTGGGTAAATCCCAAACCCAAATCTGTAAGATTTTAGGTTGTTCTCAGGAGATGGCGCGGTATTGGATCACCGTCGCACAGGTAGGTTTGGCAGACAAATGGCAGGAACGACCGATAGGTAGACCGAAGATTGTGAACGACCAATATATCCAAAGGTTAAAAGAATTGTTTGGTCATAGCCCGCGTAAATATGGCTATGCATTTACTTCTTGGACATCTCAATGGTTAAGTAAACATTTAGCAACTGAATTTGGGATTGAAATTAGCGATCGCCACATCAATCGCCTGCTCAAACAAATGGGGCTTTCTACACAACAAAAACGCTCCTCTAAAAAGCAAGCAACTAAAGACACCAAGGAAACTGGCATTAGGATCTGTGACTTGCAATCTCACAGTGAGCCTAGTTTCCATTGGTTATTCAATCATCATGCAAATTAATAACTAACTCTTGGGATGGAGGAGAAATCATGTCATCAGGGTTTTCCCAAGAACAACTGAGTCAACAACTCATGACTTTCTTAGGAGAGAAGCTTTCACCAAAGGAAGTGATGAATTGTCTAAAAGAAGTGGAAATTGTCGAACCACCCGTAGCAAAGCTGTTTTGGCAATCAACAAACGCTCAGCCGGGAATTTATATAGTCCTTGCGGGTAAAGTGAGACTGCTGGATAGTTCTGGTAACTTAATCTCCACGCTTGCAGCAGGATCATCATTTGGTGAGGTGACTCTGTTTGCAGAAGAAGGCTTTATTCCTTACGCTGCTAGAGCTTCACATAACTTAAAACTCTGTTATATCAGCGCAGATGCATTGCAGATTTTGATGGACAAATACCCCAAAATCCGCGATCGCCTGTTGAGAAACACAGAACTTTGGGATTTGCAGTTGTTGTATCAAAACCAACATAAAAATACACCTGTCAATAACATATTTCAAGCCTTATCTTTGTTTGAAAGGCATTCATTCAATGAATTTCAAGAAATTGAAGTAGCTCCCGATACTAAGTTATGGCTGCTACAGCGAGGCAAACTACAGCATCCTGACGGTAGTTGCTTGACTCCAGGCAAAATCTATGCTGTTCCACAAGATACTTGTTGGCAGGCGGCTCAACCAACAATTCTGTACAGTCTGCCCAATTCTGATTGGCTTGCAGCAGTGCAACACTTGCCCCAATTAACAGAATTGATTGCTTCTGATTCTAAACAAATCACAACTGAGGAAAACGAAGCGCCGCCTCACACCTCATTTCCACAAAGACGTACCAATAGCAGGAAAGTCATTCCATTTCCCTCGCACGCCGCCCCTCCAAAACAAAAGCGACAGCGACGTGTCTACTTCCCTAGCCCTCAGGTAAAAGCAGGACATTTATGGGCACACCTGACGAAACGCTATCCCTTCTTTGAACAACAAAGTGCCTCAGACTGTGGTGCAGCATGCCTTGTGATGATGAGTCGCTATTGGGGTAAGCGCTTTAGCATCAACATATTGCGGGATTTAGCGAACGTCAGGCGGACTGGCGCATCTCTACAAGGTTTAGCAGCCGCAGCAGAAAGTATCGGTTTTGCGACTCGTCCAGTAAAAGCCAGCCTGGACAAATTGGCACAACAACCCCTACCAGCGATCGCCCACTGGCAAGGCAAGCATTACATCGTCGTCTATGAAATCACTCCTAAACGGGTGATTGTCGGCGATCCTGCCATCGGTCAACGCACCCTCACTTATGCTGAGTTTAAAGCAGGGTGGACTGGTTATGCCTTATTAGTGCAACCGACAGCAGAACTCAAAGAAAGCCAAGAAGCGAGTACACCATTCTGGCAGTTGTGGGAGTTAGTCAAACCACATTGGCAAGTCCTGGTGGAAGTCTTCATTGCTTCGGTATTTATCCAGGTGTTTGGACTAGTCACACCTCTGTTCACCCAGTTACTGTTAGACAGAGTGATTGTCCAAGGTAGTACCCTCACCTTAACTGCCATTGGGTTAGGGTTGCTGATTTTTGGTTTGTTCCGCGTCGCCATGAACGGACTACGACAATACCTGCTAGATCACACAGCGAACCGCATTGGAACTGCGCTGATGGTAGGTTTTATCAAACATACCTTCCGCCTTCCCTTAGCCTTTTTTGAGTCGCGTTACGTCGGCGATATTGTTTCTCGCGTTCAAGAAAACCAAAAAATTCAGCGTTTCCTGACTGGCGAAGCACTGTCAATCATTCTTGATTTACTGACGGTGTTTATCTATGTGGGTTTGATGTTTTGGTATAGCTGGCAAATGGCATTGTTAGTGCTGTTGATTGTGCCGCCATTTTTTATTCTGGCGCTGCTTGCTACACCTTTGTTCCGCCGCATCAACCGTGAAGTTTTTAATGCTTTAGCCAACGAGAACAGTTATTTAATTCAAGCCCTGACAGGAATTCGCTCGATTCGCTCAATGGCAATTGAACAAACGGTGCGCTGGCGTTGGGAAGAACTGCTAAATAATTTGATAAAAAAAATGTTTGGCGCACAAGTCATTGCCAACCAACTGCAAGTTTTCAGTTCTAGCATCGAATCAGTGGCAAATACAGCATTATTATGGTTTGGAGCATGGCTAGTGATTCACAACCAACTGACAATTGGGCAACTCGTTGCCTTCAATATGTTGTTGGGTAACATCATTCATCCTTTCCAACGCCTGACAGTACTGTGGAATCAATTACAAGAGGTGATGGTTTCCACCGAACGGATTAATGATGTTCTAGACGCCGAACCAGAAGAAGACTTACAACATCAACCACGCCAATCTTTGCCAAGACTACGGGGTTACATTCGCTTTCGGGATGTGACTTTCCGCTATCACCCAGAAAGTGATATCAACGTACTGGAAAACCTCAGTTTTGAAATTCAGCCTGAGCAAACCGTAGCGGTTGTAGGGCGTAGCGGTTCCGGGAAAACAACCCTTTCCAAGCTGATTTTAGGTTTATATACCCCGACAAATGGCAAAGTATTGATTGATGGTCATGATGTGACGAGTCTTCAGATGCGATCGCTACGACAACAAATTGGTGTTGTCGATCAAGAAACCTTTTTGTTTGGCGGTACGATTCGGGAAAACATTAGCATCGCTCACCCAGAAGCCACTTTAGAAGAGATTACCCAAGCGGCGGATCTAGCAGGGGCTTCGGAATTTATTCAGCAATTACCTATGGGTTACGAAACCCAAATCGGTGAAGGCGGCGGAATGCTCTCTGGTGGACAACGCCAACGTCTAGCAATTGCTCGCGCTTTACTAGGTAATCCCCGGTTGTTAATTTTCGATGAAGCAACCAGTCACCTCGATGCAGAATCAGAACGCATCATTCAAAACAATTTGAAAACAATTCTCCAAGGACGTACCAGCTTGATTATTGCCCATCGACTTTCTACCATTCGCAATGCTGACTTGATTCTGGTGTTAGATCAAGGTGTGTTGGTGGAAAGCGGTACTCACAAGGAATTAATCGCCAAAAAAGGTCATTACTACTACCTCAATCAACAACAACTTGCTCAAGTAGGTTGACAGTATTCCTTTGATCACAAACTATGCCTCATCCATCCAATAATTCATCATCACCATTCACCTCAACCGATGATCAGCAACTGAGCACTTCACCTAATGCAGTTGAGGAAAATAATGCTGTAGCAGTTAATGCCAAAGATTGGTTTTACGGTACAGAGGAATTACTAGATGCTTTACCTCGTCTTTGGACGCGTTCTTTGCTGTATTTGCTGATAGGTTTTAGTGCGATCGCCTTACCGTGGGCAATGCTGTCTCAAGTTGATGAGACAGGAACTGCTAGAGGACGTATCGAACCACTAGGCGCAACGCAAAGATTAGATTCTCAAGTCACCGCCAGTATCACTGCTGTGAGGGTGAAAGAAGGAGAGCAAGTTCGAGCTGGACAGTTACTGGTAGAACTACAGTCAGATGTACTGCAAACCGATTTTAAACAGGCGCAGGCAAAGCTAGAAGGACTCATAAATCGGCACTCACAACTGGAACTCATCAAAAACCAATTGCTACTGGCAATTCACGTCCAAGAGCAACAAAACCAATCCCAAGAATCAGAAAAAATTGCCCAAATTAATCAAGCAAAGCAAAACCTGGATGCAAAACAGAGTACCTATAACTTACAAAAATTGGAAAAACTGGCTTTAGTACATCAGGCGCAGCAGCAGATTAACAGCAATCAGAATGACCAGAAGTCGGCTGAAATTCGTTTGAGTATAGATTCAAAACAAGTCGAACGCTTTAGGAAACTCGTGAAGGATGGTGCGGTTTCCGCAAATCAAATTGACCAACTCAGAAAAGAAGAACAAGAAAGCAAACGACTCAACCAAAAAACGCAATCGGATATCAAACAAGCCCAGCTACGCTTCCAAGAGGAACAAAACCGCTATCAGGCAACTATGCGCCAAGCCCAAGTGGATATTCAGCTAGCAAAACTGAGACTGCAAGAGGCTCAAAGCAGCTATCAAAGTGTTATTCAAGCTGGTAAACTGGCTGTTTTGAAAAATCAGGAACAACTGAAAGACTTGCAAACACAAATTGTCAGCCTGAAATCAGAAATTGCTCAAACCAAAAACCAAATCGCTTCCTTAAAGCTGCAATTAGATCAACGAGTTATGCGATCGCCCGTTGATGGTGTCATTTTTGATTTGCCCATCAAAAAGCCTGGTGTCGTCGTACAACCCGGTCAGATCATTGCCCAAATTGCCCCTAAGCAAACTCCCTTTGTACTTAAAGCCAATATGCCTAGTCAACAAAGTGGTTTCTTGAAATTAGGAATGCCAGTCAAAATCAAGTTTGACGCCTATCCCTTCCAAGATTATGGAGTCGTTCAAGGACGAGTAATTCGGGTTTCACCTGATTCTAAAATTCAGGAAACTTCCCAAGGCAAAATAGAAACTTTTGAGTTAGAAATCTCCCTGAATCAGGCTCATATCCAATCTGGTAACAAACATATTCCCTTAACCCCTGGTCAGACAGCAACAGCAGAAGTAATTGTTCGTCAGCGGCGCGTGATTGATTTCATTTTAGATCCGTTTAAAAAGCTGCAAAAAGGTGGTTTAGAGCTTTAACTAACAGTTAACGAGTTATCCGTTATTAGTTACCAATGATAACTGTTGACTATTTTAATAGTATCTGGACTCAGAACTGACGCAGAAATTGACTCTAAACCTGGTTTCTTTCGTACCCCATCAAAAAAATTGTTAATAATCAGAGGAATGAGATGATGTTAAAAATGTTGAATGTATCTGGGAAAGATATGCTAGAACAACTGAAACTTTCCTGCCAGATTCCTGGTTTATTAGATGCGATCGCAACACGCAAGATTATTTATGATGCTGCAAGAGTTGCAGGGATTAAAGTAGAAGTACAAGAACTCCAACAGTCAGCCGATAGCCTGCGGACAGCGAATAAATTACTGAAAGCAGAAGATACTTGGGCGTGGCTACAAAAACATCATCTTTCCTTGGAAGAGTTTGAACAATTAGCCGAAATTAACCTGCTATCTGCCAAGTTAGCTAATCATTTATTTGCAGATAAAGTGGAACCATTTTTTTATGAACACCAACTGGATTATTTGGCAGCAGTCACCTACGAAGTTATATTAGAGGATGAAGACTTAGCTTGGGAACTTTTTTATGCACTCACTGAAGGTGAAATGAGTTTCCAAGACATGACTCGTCAACACATCCAAAATCCAGAACTTCGCCGTACTGGCGGATATCGTGGAATAAGACCTCGTAAAGATTTTAAACCGGATATTGCCGCTGCGGTCTTTGTCGCCAATCCTCCTGAGTTACTCAAACCTATTGTCACTACACAAGGAGTCCATCTCCTGAGGGTTGAGGAAATCATCCGTCCGGAATTAGATCAGCAGTTACGCTTGAAGATTATGAGCGACTTTTTTTCCACTTGGTTAAAGCAACAAATGGCGCAAATAGAAATTATTCCACATTTTGAATCAGATTCCTATTCTCCAATAGTCCAGGAATTGCTGAAGCTAGCTTAAGACAATTGAATTTTTGTATTCTTTATTAACCAGATGCCAATTGTGTCTGGTTAATGATTTAATTCACTATCGCAATTGTCAATGAATTGTGAACAGAGAAACTCGGTTTCTGGAATAAACCGAGTTTCTAGTATATGGTGCATCAGTCCTGAGTTATTGAGATTTTTTTATCATTTTTTTAAATTACTATCTGTGACTATGAGATAAATCAGATAAGCTGCAAATGCTTTTAATAAAGTGTTTGCGAAGATACTAAAAGGATTCCCACCCATGACAGATGCAGACTCAGTTTCAGATAGTTCATTTAAAAAAGTTTCCGATTCTGATAAAATTTGGCAACTCGTCGGATTTATATCATAAATTGTAATTTTAGTCATTGTGATTCCTTGAGTTATAAAAGTTAATTATTGCTCAGAGTTTTCTTGAAAAATGAAATTTATAGAGACAGGTTTTACCTATCTCTATAAATAAAACTAATGAATTAGTTATTTACATTATTTCACTAGCTGGGTAATCGCTAAAATTCCTGTACCCTTCAAGAATGAATTTTGCAAAATTTCAGCGATTTGTACTGCAAAGCCACCGTAGCCGAGGACAAAAGAAGTTAGCGCATCACCACCGTTAACAGAGGTTGACTCTGTTTCAGCGATTTCATTGATAAAGGATTTGGAGTCGAATGCCAGGTCGGAAACTGTGATTTTAGACATGATTTATTCCTGAATTTGTAGTTATTTGGATTAAGCTCTTGCTTAACCCTTGCATCTATTTTTAGCGATATTAAAGATAAATTCAATGACTTTCAAATAGTTAATTTGTCTTAATTAAAGGTATTTTGTCTTCTAGTTTGTAAGGGTAAAAAAAGTAATTTTTTGTTGAATGATTATTGAGCCGACATAGCAAGATTGTAGAGAAATCTTGCTTCAAGACATAATTAAAGGATTTTTGTCTTTAAAACTGGTCGTGTGGCAAAAATAGACAATGAGTGCAATGTGGGTTCTTGGCAACTTTGGCATGCTCAACAGTGGCTGCAAGTAGCTAATTCAACAATGTTTCAAAGGAGCTTTTTGCGATTGTGCAGCAAGGGCGAATCGCAAAAAGCGCCCTTGCCTCCAAGCGCACTCCGTGCAGTTGGGCTGTCCCTCTGGGAGAGGGGGCAGGCTTGTTCTAGAAATCTGCCGAGGCAAGAAGAGCGATCGCCTGTGGCAAAATCCGATGTTCCTGAACTTGAATCCTAGCGTGGAGTGTTTCTGGTGTATCATCAGCTAGCACTGGTACAGCTGCTTGCATCACAATCGGACCACTGTCCATTTCTAAATAAACGAGATGCACTGTACAACCAGTAATTTTCACCCCAGAGGCAAGGGCTTCTTCTACAGCACGCCCACCCTTAAAACTGGGTAACAAGCTGGGATGAATATTGATAATCTTGTCAGGAAACGCATCGATAAAAACTGACGTTACCAGTCGCATCCAACCTGCCATAACTACCCATTCCACATCATACTGCCGCAAAGTTTGCACAATTTGCTCATCTAATTCTTCGCGGCTTTTGTAGTCGCGGTGGTTGAGAAGCACCGCAGGGACACCCCACTTTGCTGCCCGGACTGCGGCATATGCGTCTGGATTGTTGTAGATTAAAACTTGAATTTGGGCGTTTAGTTGCCCATCTTTGATTGCTTGGGCAACAGCCTCAAAATTACTGCCATTCCTAGAAGCCAAAATTCCCAATTTCAAGGGAGATTGTGTCCCAAGTGTGTCAGCACTTATATCGGGAGAAACCAGGCTAAGGGTAGAATCAGGGCGAAGCGTCATAACGGCAGGGAGGATAAATCAGGAGATGCCAAAAATATATACTACTAAGTCGTGGTTAGATAATGATATTGGGGTGAGGAAAGTTAGGAATTATGACCTCTGATCACTTTTCAAACACCCTCTGAAGAATGAAGCAAAAAGCTTTACAAGAATGGCAAGTAAATTAGTAATTAATAATTTTAATATTTTGAAGAGATAAAGTCAAAGGATTACTTGAGTATTACAGCAGATTGCAAGTTCATGAGGTATAGCTTTTCAACTCAAAAGCCAGATATAGAGGAAATTTTACTTCTGACTCCTGACTCCTGAATTCTGCTGTATCATACCTAATTTTATCTACAAACCTGCAATGAGCCAAGATTTACCAACACCTGCCAATCTGAAATTTGTTGTAATTGATGATCATGAATTAATCCTAGACGGAACGCTTAACGTGCTAAGACGGCAGTATCCAGAAGCGGAAATTCTTACAGCGCAAACGGTACAGATAGCTATTGAGCAAGTAGAGAAAGCTAAACTAGACCTCGTGGTTATGGATCTTTCCATACCAGAAAAGTCTGGAGAGTCTGCTAAAGCTGATACAGGTATTCAACTGCTGAGAACTCTACTGAAGAATTATCCTACCCTCAACCTGATGGTGCAAAGTACCTATATTAAGGCTTTAGCTAGGATGATACCTGATATTGACTCTCATAAAGGAGGCTTCGCCGTTGCTGACAAAAGTCTTTCTCTCCAAGAAATGTTAAACCGCGTAGACTGGGCGCTACAAGGTTTGAGCCATACTAAAGATATTAAAGCGGTACAAACGGGATTAGAAGTCAAACCAGAATGGCTGACTGTACTGGTTTTAGCGTTTGAAGAAGGATTGCAAGACAAAGCGATCGCACAACGAATGTACGTATCTGAACGCATGGTACGGCACTACTGGACTAAGGTGGAAGACGTTCTCGGTGTTTATCCTGAAGAAGGAAAGAATATCCGCATTCAAACCGAAATGAAAGCTAGAGAAGAAGGATTAATAGATTAGGCAATTGGAAATTAAAAATTGGGGGAAAATTAAAGCGAAAATCGCTAATTGGCATATAGAGACACTGCCAGGAATTGTAGTGATTGGATTGATAATTTTAATCCGTATAAGTGGATATTTACAATATTTAGAATGGCAAGCTTTAGATAATTTTCTGCGCCTACGCCCTGAAGAACCTATTGATGAACGAATTGTCATAGTTGGTATTAATGAAGCAGACATCAGAAGTGTAGGCGGCTACCCGATACCCGATAGAGATTTGGCAGAATTGCTCATCAAATTACAAACATACAAGCCTAGAGTTATTGATCTTGATATTATTAGGAATTTACCAGTTTCGCCAGGTTATGCTGAACTGGTAGCTGCATTTAAGAGTATAAAAAACTTGATTGCTATTGATAAAGTTGTCATAGATACAATCCCTCCCCCACCAGCATTGCCACCTGAACAAGTTGGTTTGTAGTTTCAAAAAAATCAATCTACCAAAGTTTTTGTCAAGGCGATCACTCACGAGTGTGTAGTTTTTCGAGAATAGTGATGGCCTTATTATTGGGTAGCTTTTGTATTTCAGGGTAACTGGGCTTTTGTCAAGGCGATAAGCCCTTACGGGCATGGCTTCGCTTACCGCTCCGGTGTGTAGTTTTTGCAAGAATAGCGATTGCCTCCGGCACGCTACGCGAACGCTCGATTATTTCAAGACCGAAAACTACAACCAACTTAAACTTTTATTTAAGAAACGGCAAAGTCAGTTATTTTACGGCGTTCAGGCGTTTTAAAGGCTAGAACAATTTGCTGAGGGGAAATTCCCTGTTTGACAAGTTCGTTGGCAATGCCTTCTTCTGTACCGTCTTGTTGTATCCAAATCTTGTCGTTAATAAGATCAATATGGATAAGGTTGCCGTAAATTCGGCGATTTTTTTGCCAACCTGTTTCAACTAATAGATAATGCTTTTGTTTTTCGTCAATGATGAGTTGAATTTCGTTATCGAGATCCTTGCCAAGAAATTTAAGATAATCTTGTAAGACAGTGATGATAGCTTGTTTAAGGTGATTTCTATTTAAGGTATCCACTTAACAACCTCCTCTTTAGTAGTATCAAAAGTCAATAACCGGAGTATTTTGTCTTCTATTAAAACCTGTCCAGCCTCTTCTTCAAAGACTGATTCCCTAACATCTTCAGGAACGGCTAAATATAGCTTTCTTTCTGGTTCATAGCGTGTTAGTAAGTGTTCGTACAGGACAAATTGACCAACTGCTTCCTCTAAATCTTTCATTTCTGAGGCACTACGGAAACTTTTGATTTCGATAGCAATTTTTTTAATACCTTTCTCGGCAGCAATTAGTCTTTCTGCTCCGAGATCGACGAATAGGTTCTTACCTCGTGTAAGTTTGAGTCGATAGGGATCATGGGTAATTGTCCAGCCATCTTTTTCAAGAGCATTGCGTACAACGTCATGGTAGTAGTCGCGGGCTGGCATAATGGTTACAGGTTAGTTGATAATTTTTATATAAACTTTATATTGTTTTATTTTATTGCTTTACCTGATTTTTTACCGCACTAGAGTGATCACCTCATCCTTGAATAGCTTTTGGACTTCAGGGTAACTGGGATTTTGCAAGCTGGCGATCGCCTTGATGTGTAGTTTTTACAAAATAGCGATCGCTTTTTCATTGACTAGCTTTTGCGTTTTAGGGTGAGTAGACTTAGATATAGCAATATTAAACTATACTGCCCTTCACCATGCTAGTTTTTCCAAAGGCTGACCCAATTCCACTCACGATTGATGCAAATGGCGTTGTCCGCATCAGCAAAAGTCGCGTCACCTTAGATACAGTAGTTACAGCTTTTCTGGAAGGGTGTACAGCAGAAGAAATCAGAGAGCAGTACCCATCGCTTCAGCTTTCTGATATTTATTCGGTGATTGGTTATTACTTACGGCATCAAGCTGAAGTTGATGATTATCTCATGATGCGTCAACGTCTTAACACAGAAGTGCGTCAAGAAGTTGAGAAACGTTTTAACCCTGTTGGCATACGCGATCGCTTATTAGCCAGACGCAACCAACAAGGGTAGTTGGCTATGGTGCGATTCTTGGCTGATGAGAACTTTAACAATCAGATCGTTCGGGGCATTTTGCGTCGCAAGCCTAATGTTGATATTGTTCGCGTTCAGGATATGGGGCTGAGTGAAGCAGATGACCCAACTGTTCTCGAATGGGCAGCACAGCATAACCGAGTAGTGCTAACTCACGATATCGCCACAATGACAAACTTTGCCTATGAACGAATACAAGCAGGTCAAGCAATGTCAGGGTTATTTGAGGTTAGTCGTGGTGTCCCTGTGGGATTAGCAGCGCAATTCCTCACTAAAAGCAATCTTCCTTCAAAAGCCTCTGATGATGCAATTCATATTGCTACGGCTACAGTTCACGGACTTGACTACCTGCTAACGTGGAACTGTAAACACATTGCTAATGCTCAGATTCAAAAGAAGCTTACCCAAATCTGCTTTGATTTCGGGTATAAGTTACCAACTATTTGTACACCTTACGAACTGATGGGAGAGTAAAAATGTGGGAAGACGAAGTTTTAGAAGAACTACATCGAATTCGTGAAGAACACGCCAAATCTTTTAACTATGACTTCAAAGCAATATTTGCTGATTGGCAAAAGAAACAGGCGGCAAGTGGAAAAAAGCTGGTATCATTGCAACCTAAGCACCAATCTAAGAGTATCACTGCTTCATAAGCTATTTCCTAATTCATAGAGTGGATGATAAAGCGATTGCCTACCGCACCCTACGCGAAGCATCTAGTGTGCAGTTTTTGCAAGAATAGCGAACTGATAAGTCAGCGCTGGCGCATTCGCTTGGTATGTAGTTTTTACCAAAGTAGCGATCGCCCTCGCGGTGCGGCACGGCTGCGCCGTTAGCGAAGCGAAGCTTCTCGGTTCGCGCAGCGTCTCCGTTCGCGTAGCGTGTCCGAAGGACATAGGAGACAGGAGGCACGGCACGCTACGCGAACGCTTTATCATTAGATAGCTTTTGTGCTATCAGAGCGATTGGGCAAGGAACAGCGCCGCAAGCGGCGATCGCCTGTGGCAAAATCCGATGTTCCTGAACTTGAATCCTAGCGTGGAGTGTTTCTGGTGTATCATCAGGTAGCACTGGCACGGCTGCTTGCATCAAAATCGGACCACTGTCCATCTCTAAACAAACGAGATGCACTGTACAACCAGTAATTTTCACCCCAGAGGCAAGGGCTTATTCTACAGCACGCCCACCCTTAAAACTGGGTAACAAGCTCGGATGGATATTGATAATTTTGTCAGGAAACGCATCGATAAAAACTGACGTTACCAGTCGCATCCAACCTGCCATAACTACCCATTCCACATCATACTGCCGCAAAGTTTGCACAATTTGCTCATCCAATTCTTCGCGGCTTTTGTAGTCGCGGTGGTTGAGAAGCACCGCAGGGACACCCCACTTTGCTGCCCGGACTGCGGCATATGCGTCTGGATTGTTGTAGATTAAAACTTGAATTTGGGCATTGAGTTGCCCATCTTTGATTGCTTGGGCAACAGCCTCAAAATTACTGCCATTCCTAGAAGCCAAAATTCCCAATTTCAAGGGAGATTGTGTCCCAAGTGTGTCAGCACTTATATCGGGAGAAACCAGGCTAAGGGTAGAATCAGGGCGAAGCGTCATAATGGCAGGGAGGATAAATCAGGAGATGCCAAAAATATATACTACTAAGTCGTGGTTAGATAATGATACAGTTGCCGCCTGGATTTTTCTCACTCCCGCAGTGATTTTTCTGGGCATCTTTATCCTTGGTCCTATTGCCTATTTGTTCTTCCTCAGCTTTACTGCTGGTAATTTCACCTCTACAGGGGCTTACTGGGTGGGGCTTAAAAATTATTGGCGCTTGCTTCTTAATCCGGATTTTTGGCAAGTTCTTGGTAACACTTTTTATTTTACAGTTGCCACGGTCATTCCCAGTCTCATTATTCCTTTAGGACTGGCAGTGCTGTTAAACCGTAGCATAGCATTACGCGAAGCCTTGCGAACCACCTATTTCTTACCTTCAATCATTTCTCTGGTAGCCGCAGGTTTAGGGTTTCGCTGGTTGTTTCAACCAGAAGGACCAGTGAACGCACTCTTAAATAGTGTTGGCATTTCGTCAATTTCCTGGCTAGGAGACACCTTTTGGGCAATGCCAGTGCTAATTATATTAAGTATTTGGAAACAACTGGGTTTCAATATGGTGGTGTTCTTGGCAGGGTTGCAAGCAATTCCTCCCAGTCGTTACGAAGCGGCGGAACTTGATGGCGCGAATTCTTGGCAACAATTTTGGCATATTACCCTACCCGGATTACGACCCACTTTAATATTTGCCACAGTCACGACTGTGATTTTTACGTTGCGGAGTTTTGAACAAGTTTATGTAATGACTAGTGGAGGTCCTTTGAATTCTACTAATTTACTCGTTTATTACATTTATCAAGAAGCTTTTGGTCAATTTGATTTTGGTTATGCAGCAGCAGCAGCAACTGTACTGTTAGCAATAACGCTGGTGCTAGTGTATTTGCAGTTGCGAACTTGGGGTGAGGAAAGTTAGGAATTATGAATTATAAATCATCAAAAGTTTCATAATCCATAATCTAAAATTCATAATTTATACGATACCTGCTCTTCTGTTGCTGGTTCTTTTGCTTGTTCCAATTTACTCAATGTGTTCAACGATAGAAAACCGAAACCAACTTTAGAGGCAATATCTAGCAGCGTGTAAAACATTGTCTCAGAACCCTGACCGAAACTGCTGAAGCGTTCTGGGCTAAGAATCCATACAATCGGATAGAGTGTCCACAGCACGAGATGCACAGTTACTAGCTTGCGAAATGCTTGCTTTGATCTGGGATGTTTGCGTTCAGCTTGAACACGGTACGGCTGCACCAGCAAGTAGATAATTGCTAGGTAAGCAGCGCAACTCACAATATACCAAATGTAGCTCATTGGTTTGGGTGTAACTGTAGCAACGAACCCAGTCACCAGCATATAGGCGTTTGCTCCCAATAAGCTACCTGTAATAGATAAACTCGTTTTTCGTGACATACTCCCGACGCTGACTCTTCGAGTACAGCGCGGGCTTCTCAACCAATCCGGCTATTGCGCGCGGAGGCGTTGAGCTTTAAGAACGGAATGCCCTACCGCTCTATTTTTTATATTTATAGCTGCATTGTGATCACGCCCTAGAGAACAACCACATTGGCAAGAATGCCATCTTTCATGCAGCTTCTTAGGTACTTTCACTCCACAACTAGAACAATCTTGTGATGTGTTCTTAGGATTTACAGCTACTACCAGCAAACCAGCGTTTTCGGCTTTGTTTGACAGTATTGACAGGAAGCTAGACCATCCAGCATCATGCACAGATTTTGCTAGTCTTGACTTTGAAAGTCCTTTAACATTGAGGTCTTCATGAGCTACAACGTCATACTTAGACAACAGTTGTTTTGCTGTCTTGAAGTGGAAGTCTTTGCGTTTATCAGCAACTTTCTTGTGTTGCTTACCCAGTTGTCTTACAGCTTTTTGTCTGCGTTTACTGCCTTTCTTACGACGTGAAACACGTTTTTGAATAACACGTAAACGTTTTTGAGACTTGCGGTAATGCTGGGGTATTTCGACTGTTTCACCTGTTGAAGTGGTCAAAAATTCCTTCAAACCAAGGTCAATACCAGTCATTGAATCTGGGTTAATATCGGGCTTAACACTTGGAACTGTTGGATCTTCAAGACTCAGGGTTACATAGTATCCGTCAGCTTTTTTGGTAACTGATGCTGTTTTTACCTTGAATCCATCTGGTATTGGACGATGCAAAATTAGTTTGATGTCTCCTAGTTTTGGCAGACATATCACGCTTCCTTTAATGCAATCATCCTTCATTTGTGGATAGGTAAAAGTTCGATAGCGGTCACGAGACTTAAAGCGAGGTCTACCGCTCCGCTTACCGTTACTATCTCCACTTAGAAAGCGGTCAAATGTTACCTTAACTCGCTTGACTACATCTTGCAAAACCTGTGAATGAATATCACCATAGTGAGGATGAGTTTTTTTGAGGTTTGGCAAGGTTTTCTTCTGTGAATAGTAATCTGGATTTTCTCGTAATTCAGGAATGTGGCATACAAGAGGACAAGCGTTGAGCGGACAACGATTTTGCTCATACCAATCAAATCTCGAGGCCAACAAGTAGTTATATTGAGCGCAAAGCATAGATAGCCATCTGTCTATTTCTTCTGCTTGTTGCTTTGTTGGTCGTAGTTTGTATTGGTATGCAGTCCTCATTTGTTCATCACCTCCTTTGTTACAACTATGCTAGCATAAAAGTTGTGACAATGTAGTGACAAAAATGAAAAATAAATATCTACAAATACGAATCAGCGAACGTAGGTTAAATAAGTTTCGTTTGTACTCGGCTTGGAAAGACAAGACTATGACCCAAATACTTGAAGACTTCATTGACTCGTTACCAAGTCCAGAGATTGACAAAAACGAGGGTACCCCACTCCCGCGCTAAACTACGTTTAACATAAGTCGGGGGTACACCTCGTTTTTGTCCGGGCATTCATCCCGGTCGCTGAATCAAAGATTACAGCGC
Source organism: Kalymmatonema gypsitolerans NIES-4073 (assembly GCF_002368435.1). Classification (GTDB taxonomy): domain Bacteria; phylum Cyanobacteriota; class Cyanobacteriia; order Cyanobacteriales; family Nostocaceae; genus Kalymmatonema; species Kalymmatonema gypsitolerans. The sequence continues at coordinate 810,904 of NZ_AP018268.1, read as the reverse complement.
GGGGCTTCTGCCCGATTTAGCTAAAAAAGTTAAATCTATAGCAGGGGACGCTTGGACTGGGGACTGGGGACTGGGGACTGGGTGAAAAGTCTTTTTGTGTCTAGGTTTTATCATCTGTTGATGTCCTAACCACCTTGGCTGTTGCTATAGCAGCAACAGCGGCGTGGAACAAAACCAAGTCACGAACCCCACCCAATAGGTTGGACGACCATTGATAATATTAACTCCTAGTAGTCTGCCAAGGGAACTTTGCAGGGTAGCACATCTTACTGATAAGCTACTTAAAAATCAGGAAATAGCATGGCAAAGAAGTACATTGTGGATTTGAGTGAGGACGAAGTTTCTCAGCTGCAAGCATTAATTAAAAAAGGTAAGCACAAGGCAAGAACCATCACCCGCGCAAACATTCTTCTGATGGCTTCTGAGGGAGAAACAGATCAAGCGATCGCTGCCATTGTTCGAGTCCATGTTACGACAGTGGAACGGACACGAGAGAAATTTGTCATCGGTGGGTTAGATTTTGCACTCATTGATGAACCTCATCCACCGAAGATTCGTAAACTTGAAGGAAAATCAGAAGCGTTTTTGATAGCTACAGCTTGTTCTGACGCACCGTCTGGACGGGTAAGATGGACAATGCAACTTTTGGCAGACCACTTAATAGAAGTTGGTATCGTTGATTCGATTTCAGATGAAACTGTTCGTCAGACCCTAAAAAAAACGACATTAAGCCGTGGCTGAAAGAACAGTGGTGCATTCCCGAAGTAAACGCCGAGTACGTTTTACGGATGGAAGATTTATTGGATTTATACAATGAACCATATGATCCCAAACGTCCAGTAGTCTGTTTTGATGAATGCTCATATCAACTGGTGGAAGAAGTCAGACAACCATTGCCACCTGAACCAGAGCAACCAGAACGCTATGACTTTGAATATAAACGCAATGGAACAGTAAATTTATTTGCTTATTTTCAACCTTTAGTAGGGTGGAGACATATTGAAGTAACTCAACGGCGTACAAAACACGATTTTGCAAAACAAATGAAAGATTTAGTAGATATTTATCACCGCGATGCTGATGTTATTCGTTTAGTAGTTGATAACCTTAATATTCATACTCCAGCAGCCTTGTATGAAGTTTTTGAACCTCAAGAGGCACGTCGAATTGTACAAAGATTAGAGTTCCACTACACTCCTAAACATGCAAGTTGGTTGAATCAAGTAGAGATTGAGTTATCTGTTTTATCTCGCCAATGTTTAGAGCGACGAATCCCGGATATACAAACATTATCCTCTGAAATTGCTACTTGGGAGAAACAACGCAATCTTCAACGTACAAGTGTCCATTGGCGTTTTCAAACTACAGATGCACGGAGAAAGATGGAGCGTTTATACCCGACTGTATGACCCAGCAAATTTCCCTTGGCAGACTACTAGACCCAATGCCATTGCTAGATACAGACCAGCAGCAATCAAGCAAATGAAAAAATTTAATGTATACAGTATTTGCCATCGCTCATTTTTAGCATTATTTGCGCCGAATCCGAAAAAAACACTTCCTAGTGCCATACTCATGACACCAATCCATAGCCAAGTTTGAGTCATGTAGAGTTTTTAGCTTTTCACTAATTATTGATTTTTGTAAATGTTGTTTGCAATTATTCCAGTATTCCTATTGAAAAAATGCTTCTAAATGCGTATTTTCAAGTAGCCAAAGTATGTATTCCAATAGTATTAAATACTATCAAAATACTATCAAAAGGTAGATTATGTTTATTAACTACATCACCTTAATGTTAATTAATTTGGTAGCAGGGCTGTTTCTGCTTGCTGGTTACGTATATTTTGGTCTAAATCGCACCAATCAAAAGCGTTGGGTTCCTGGCTTTGGTATGACAGGGGCAGTAGCACTTGTTACCGGCTTACACATGATTTTCACTTGGCCCGTTACTGGTAGTTTCAATATTGCTTATGGCGAAACAACAGTTTTATTTGGGATTTTATTTATCGGTACTGCGATCGCATTAGCCCAAGGTTGGGATTTACTCACAGTAGCAATCTATGGCTTCTTCGCTGGACTTGCTGCCATTGTAATTGGTGTACGTATTATTAACCTGGGTTTGACAAGGAATCCGTTATTATCAGGAATCGGATTTATCCTCACAGGGTTAGGAGGAGTCTTTGCAGCACCAACACTGTATTTCCAATCGATACGCACTTTGCGGATCATTGGCGCAATAGTACTGGTAGCTGCTGCTTTAATCTTCGCTTTCACAGGGTATCTAGCTTACTGGGGACATCTTGGTGATTACTCCAATTGGAAGCCGTTGCGCATGTAAACACCTTAATGAGTGCTGAGTTGTGAGTACTGAGAATCTGTTTTAACTCCATCCCCTAAACACGACTTTAGCTATTTGCTAAAATATTAAGCTTTCCTGACCTTTATCAAAGTATTTTGACACAAAAAAGGACTGTAAGCGCCTAAATAAAGCTTTTTACTGATTTTTATTAATTTTTTCGTAATTTTTTTGAGATTTTTACTCAGCATATCTACTTCTGGGGTGTAATCTCAAAAATACAATGATTTTCAGTATTTCCAGTTTGGATATGTTACACCCAGAGGTCAATACCATGAGAAACTTTGCTGAAAAACAGGAATTCATTTTCAGTAAAATTACAGATCAATGTTTTCAACAAAGGGATTTAAGTGGATGCGACTTAAGTGGAATCGATTTGAGAGCAGTCGATTTAAGTGGAATTAACTTGATAGGAGCAGATTTGCAAAGCGCAAATCTCAGTGGAGCAGTCCTCACTGGTGCAAACCTAAGTGGCGCAAATTTAATGCAAGCCAATCTGCAGGAAGCTTATTTGTATGAAGTTTCTTTGTGTGAAGCTAACTTAACTGCTGCTGATTTAACCCATGCAAATTTGTGCGGGGCTTTTTTATGGCGAGTGAAATTATGTGGAAGTAAGCTATGGGGAGCTTCCTTGTGTGATGCTGATTTAAGCGAAGCCGACTTAACCGAAGCTAAATTAGTTGAAGCATCGCTCATCGAAGCCAATTTAGTGAGAGCCAATCTCACAGGCGCACAGCTATGTGGAGCGATGCTGCTAGAAGCAAATTTGAATCAAGCTAACTTAACTGCTGCTGACTTAACATGGGCAAATCTCATGGAAGCAAACTTGAGTGAGGCAAACCTTTGGGAGGCAAATTTGACGAATGCAAAACTACAAGGTGCTATCATGCCTGACGGAACAATTCACCAACCTCAAATATTCTTTTTTTAATTAAAGGAAAGTGACTCGTCTTTAGTGTAGAGACGTGCCATGGCACGTCTCTACAAATAGTCTCTACAAATAGTCTCTACAAATAGTTAAAATTCTCGTTGCGAGAAAATAAAGATAGCTATTGCTAACAGTAGGATAGTGTATATTAACCCATAGACAGCATTTAAAATCAGTGACATCGCGTCAGGTAGCGCAGCCAAACCATACACAGCTTCATTTTTTAAATCTAATCGAGATAAATCTGGCAAGACAAGATACAAAGCTTGAGTGATGCGTCCAATGCTAGGATTGCTACTTAAACGACTCACTTGTAGTAGATCTTTGGTAAAATTACCCACCAGATACACTGCAAATGTTAAAGCTGTCGCTAACAAGGAACTCGTAAATACACCCAAGGTCATCGCCACAGCAGTTATTAAAGATAACTGTAAAAATAGAAAAATTGCGGCAAGAAGAAGACTTGCCACAGGATAAGGAATATTCCTAAATTGCAAAAATCCTAGGTAAATCACCGTCATGGTGACGATGAGTAGCGCTAGGACTGCTAAGGCACCAAAGTATTTGCCAACAATCAATTCACTGCGGCTTAAAGGTTTGGCAATTAATAACAAAACAGTGCGTTTCTCAATTTCTTTGTTAATCAATCCTGTGCCAACAAATATAGCAACAATTAAGCCCAGGAAACTCATCACCGCCAAACCAAAGTCTAAAAACATTTTGTCCTCTGTGGTGGCGGCAAATTCAGGAAGTAAGAGCAGGGCGGCTGCGAGTATTAAAGCATAAAAACCAATAATGTAAAGGATGCGATCGCGCACCACTTCCCGAAACACATTGCTTGCCAATACAATAACTCTGCCAAAATTCATAGGAAATTCGTCATTAATGATTCTCCCCCCCCTCATCCCCCTCATCTCTTCACTGCTGCGGTGGTGGTGAACCTGCAAAAAAGGAAGTTTTTCTTTCGCACTCAATTTCGGCGATTGTATTTCTCTGCTCGGGTTTCCTGGCTGTTTGACTGGAGGTGCTTCCATCTAACACCGGATCAACTCGACAGGATTTTACTAGGTAATATCCACGGGGATTGGAACTAGGACCCTTCCAGATACTTAGTAAATCCAGTTTGTATCCGTCCTTGACACCCGATATACGCGGTTCAACGCCCCATAAAGACCTTTCTTCATATTCTGCCAAGTTTGTTTCTATGACTTGCCTGCCTAAGTTGCCCACCCTTTGTCTAGCATCGATTAACCACTGCTCTACTTGCGACCAGGGTTGTCCAGCTATTTGTGCTTCCACTTGCGAAGTCAGTTTATCTAAAATTAGAACGCCATTTTTCGGAATTTTGTCAGTAGGTTGTGTTTTGACAACAAAGGCACTGTCCTGATAATTATCTACTAGCAGACTAGGATATTCATTGATCCAATTCTCTGTCACAAAATAGAATTGTAACCAGCAACTGATTACCATACAACTGCCAAGTAACATAATGATTTTTTGGCGGTCTTCTATCTTCGGAAGTTGAGCTTTTGCTTCTGTACCAGTTCCTTCAAAAAATTCTGGAATTGCAGTAATGACTGCCGAAATTGTTGGCCAGAGAACAATTGTTCTTGGTGTAAAAACATCTTCTTGATTACCAAAGGCAAAAACACTGACTAAGAATCCAGTGATCACTGCCCCTATTGGCATATTGGTACCAGGAATGAGTAACGGTTTGTCTGTCGTATACCAAGCAGTACCAAAAATTAAAAATAACCAGCCGCCAAATGCAATTATATCTTTGATATAACCTGTAGAAAGAAATGACATTAACCAAGAAAAAATACTGAGATAAATTAAAGTCTGCCAGGAGTAAGCTCTCGGCGGAATAAATATCTTTTTTATTCGCTCGTAAACGTCTTCAATGATTCCAAATAAACCAAAAACATCTCTCAAAATTTGCATATTCTCTCCTTGAATTATGGTTGAAAATTATTTAACTATCATCGAATATACAATCCATTAAATTGGATATTTTTTTTACGTATTAACCGAGCGAATAAATAAGATGATTGCTATCAAACTATAGCTGAGTGCATTCCCTATAAGTATTGTGGTTACTACATTGGTATTTTGCCATTTACTCTTCAAAGCACGACGGGAATTACGCCGTTGTTGAATTTGTTGGGGTTGCGGTTCAGCTTTTTTGAGTTCACTTAATAACAATAACAAGATTCTCAACAAAAAATACTTAACTAAAAAAGTCCCAAAGAAAATTATAAAAGCCGTTAAAATGATTAATGTTTGTATACTTGGGGCTTGTAAACGATTGAAAAAAATAAAGTTTATTAATTCTGATTTTATTTGTGCAGGTAACACTGGATCGCTCAAGAAAAATATGATCCAACCAATGACATTGGAAAAAAGATTGATAGAGACGGCATAAAAAGTACTCGTCTTTTTGTCAAATTTTAGCCTTGTATTTAAGACATACGCTTCTAGAGGAATTGCTACTAGTAAAAATAAAAAATTAAACAAAATTGCTCCAAGGGGAAAAATGCGGGGAAGTGGAAGTTCAGGAATTTCAAACATAAACAAGTCATCGCTAAGGTGTAACTTTAAGAGAGTATAACCGTAATACTGAGCGTGATGCGGGCAATTATCTCATTCTTCCAGTCTTTTACCATGTTTTTGTTTTAGTATTTCGTTGTTGCTTTTGTTGCTTTTCTTCATATATCTCCATACCTTGTGGGGTGTGAAGAATCCCTACACCTCGCAACGCCCTTCGGGTATGCCTTTCCTTCTCAAAAGCGGAGACGCTACGCGTATAGCCCTTCGGGCATGGCTGAGTCCCAAAGGGACACGCTGCGCGAACGCTAAGGCGGAGCCTGCGCTTTGCGCTTACGGAACGCTGCGCCAACAGGACGCTTACTCACCAGTTCCCTGAATCGGGGAAACCCTGGCACAAGACTGGCTGCCGCTACATTAATCCTCTCCAAAACAGGACTTCCTTGGCTTTAAAGGCGGGTTAACTTGGAAATTCGCTCATTGTAATTCAGAAAAAACCGCCTATGCATGCCTCTCCTAAAGTTCTGTACGGCGCTTCATAAGTACACGCGAGTGGATGTTGTCCTGTGCGTGTCATGGTTTGACTCAACCCTGCACCCTACACCCAAGAGTGCAAAACCTTGGGTAAGATGAAAGACTGCCACGTTACAGCTTTCATTCATATGACAAGGAACGGCATCGGTATTCGCACGGCTCAATTGCGATCCTCACGGCTTACTGGTCAAATTCACGTTTATGATGGCTCCGGGAAAGGCAAGTCACAAGCAGCTTTAGGAGTTGTTTTGCGATCTATTGGTTTAGGGATAAATACTGCCAACAATTCTAACCGTGTTTTGTTGTTGCGGTTCTTAAAAGGACCAGAACGAGATTATGACGAGGATGGGGCGATCGCCGCCTTGCAACGCGGTTTTCCCCATCTTATTGACCAAGTTCGCACGGGCAGAGCAGAATATTTTGGACCAGACGAAATTACGGTTTATGATCGGGCTGAAGCAGCGCGAGGCTGGGATGTGGCTAAAGGTGCACTTGCCTCGGGTTTGTATTCAGTTGTCGTCTTGGATGAAATTAACCCCGTTTTAGATTTAGGTTTGCTTGGAGTCGATGAAGTGGTGCGGACACTCAAATCCAAACCACAGGAGTTAGAAATCATTGCGACTGGACGCGCAGCCCCACAACAGTTGCTAGATATTGCCGATTTACACTCGGAAATGAAACCTCATGTCCACCCAACAGCAAAAGCACAAGGAATACAAGGTATAGAAATTTACACAGGTGCTGGCAAAGGTAAATCTACGAGTGCTTTGGGTAAGGCGTTAAAAGCGATAGGTCGGGGAATCAATCATCCTGGGTCAACTCGCGTATTGATTATGCAGTGGCTAAAAGGTGGCACAGGCTACACTGAAGATGCTGCTATAGCTGCTTTACAGCAGTCATATCCAGAAGTGGTCGATCATCAACGCTGTGGACGAGATGCTATAGTCTGGCGCAACTCCCGTCAAGAAATGGACTACTTGGAAGCAGAACGCGGTTGGGAAATTGCTAAGACTGCGATCGCCTCCGGATTGTACAAGACGATTATCCTTGATGAGCTTAATCCCACAGTTGACTTGGAACTCCTACCAGTGGAACCGATTGTTCAAGCTTTACTCCGGAAACCCCGCGATACAGAAGTTATTATCACTGGTCGCTGCCAAAATCAGCCAGCATACTTTGACTTGGCTAGCGTTCACTCTGAAGTATACTGCCACAAGCACTATGCCAATCATGGCGTAGAACTCAAGCAAGGGGTAGATTTTTAAAATAACAAACAAAGAACTCCGCAGCTAGGAACTCAGAACTCAGCAATGTTTTCTATACCAGTGCGTGGAGAGTCGAGGTTGCAAGAGCGCGGATAAATCTCTAGGATAAGAAAAAAGTATTTTCTTGTTGAAACCCCTTACCTTATGGCATGGGGTTATTCTGTATTCTGAGTCCTGTATTCTGAGTTGTTTTCAATTATGGATAACAATACGCTTGACTTAATCACAGGAGGAGTGGCGATCGCTATTGTCCTAGGCGGCTTCCTCATGATGTTCACCACTGTTTTCACCAGCAAACGCAAGTAAGCAGACAAACATTCTGAAACACTGCCAACGCTATCCATGTCATAAGATGTGCAAGAAGCGCCATATGCAAAGTTTGTGAGTGTGACGAATGTCAAATATTGTTAAGCGCCAATCTCGTAACCGAAAACTCAAGCGAAAGCCCATCGGTTTGCTTTTGGTGATTTTGGGTTGGAGTCTAGCCATGGGATGGCTGTTAGCCTTGGCAACTCATGCGCAAGGGGCAACTCCTACCTCAGAGGTCGGTACCATTGATGTAGTGCCTGCACAATACCAGCTGGGACAACAAGTGTATATAGAAAACTGCTCCACTTGTCACATTGCCCTACCACCTGCTGTTTTGCCTACCCAAACTTGGAAAAATCTCCTGGAAGACACACAACACTACGGCGCGCAGTTAAAGCCTTTGGTCGATCCGCCACGGATTTTAGTATGGAGGTATATTACAGCTTTTTCCCGTGTCCAACTAGAAGACGAGCAAACACCATATCGTGTCAATAGTTCCCGGTATTTCAAAGCTTTGCATCCCAAAGTCAAACTACCCAACCCAGTAGAGATTGGCAGTTGTGTGACCTGTCATCCCAGTGCGGCGGACTTTAACTTTCGTCGCCTGACTCCAGAGTGGGAGAACTCGCAGTAATCGAGTGACGAGGACAAATCAATTCACGCCGCATTCTTAACCTCTCCCTCATCTGGCTCATCTCCCTGTTGGGCGATCGCTACCTCTGCTTGGTAGGGCTTCTCTGCTTCATCAGGAGGCAAAATGATACTATTAAAATAGTTTAAATTTACAGCGGTTTCCTGTAAGGTGGGCATTGCTCACCATTATCTTAAATGTCCATCACATAGGGTTTTCTGGGCAATGCCCACCCTACGATTTGTGGTCTAATCATACAATCAGTGCTGTAAGCTCAAAATTAAAACCAATCATTTAGTAAGCTCATTAACTTGTACTGCTGCTATTTTTTACCAAATGCTCATGTATAACCCATCCAAAACTAGAAAAGCGAGGCAGCGCGTTGCAAAGCCAGCGCCTTAAGCGGGTTTCTCCTTTGTGTGCGCTCCTGCGCTTCGGTTGGGTTAAGAGTTTATAATCAATCGCAATCCTTATAATTTCCATTCCCCTTTGATTCTGTATAATCTGCCATGCTAAAGACCTTGTTGGGCGATCCCAACGCTCGTAAACTTAAGAAATACCAACCTTACATTACAGAAATTAACCTTCTAGAGGAAGAAATAAAAGCCCTTTCGGATGATGAGCTAAAGGGCAAAACAACAGAGTTTAAACAGCGCCTGAAGAAAGGCGAAACTCTGGATGATATCTTAAGCGAAGTGTTTGCTGTAGTACGGGAAGCAGGACGGCGAGTGTTAGGGTTGCGGCACTTTGATGTTCAACTTTTAGGCGGTGTCATCCTGCACTCCGGGCAAATTGCCGAAATGAAAACTGGTGAAGGGAAAACTTTGGTTGCTACCTTACCGAGTTATTTGAACGCTCTTACTGGAAAAGGCGTACACGTCATCACTGTCAACGATTACCTGGCTCGTCGGGACGCAGAATGGATGGGACAGGTGCATCGTTTCTTGGGATTAACTGTGGGGCTGATTCAGCAGAGTATGACGCCCAGTGAACGCAAGAAAAACTACGACTGTGATATTACTTATGTCACCAACAGCGAAGTCGGCTTTGACTACCTGCGCGATAACATGGCGACAGACATCAAAGACGTGGTGCAGCGCGAGTTCAACTACTGCGTGATTGACGAGGTAGACTCTATCTTAGTTGACGAGGCGCGGACTCCGCTGATTATTTCCGGACAGGTAGAAAGACCCACAGAAAAATACTTAAAAGCAGCTGAAATCGCAATAGCGCTGCAAAAAGAAGAGCATTACGAAGTTGATGAAAAAGCTCGGAACGTGCTGCTGACAGATGAAGGCTTTGCTGAAGCGGAACAGCTTTTGGGAGTAAAAGATTTATTTGACCCAGAAGACCCTTGGGCGCACTTCGTTTTTAACGCAATTAAGGCAAAAGAACTGTTCCTTAAAGACGTAAACTATATTGTCCGTAACGGAGAAGTCGTCATTGTAGACGAGTTTACTGGTAGAGTCTTGCCAGGACGGCGTTGGAGCGATGGACTGCACCAGGCAATTGAAGCAAAAGAACGAGTAGAAATTCAGCCGGAAACTCAAACTTTGGCGACAATTACCTACCAAAACCTGTTTTTGCTGTATCCCAAACTCGGTGGTATGACCGGAACGGCAAAAACGGAAGAAGTGGAGTTGGAAAAAATTTACAAACGGGAAGTTACGGTAATTCCCACCAACAGAACCAGAAGACGCCAAGACTTGTCTGATATGGTCTTTAAGACAGAAGCGGGCAAGTGGGGGGCAATTGCCAAAGAATGTGCTGAAATGCACACAATTGGCAGACCAGTGCTGGTAGGAACCACAAGCGTGGAAAAATCGGAATATCTCAGCCAGTTGTTAAGGCAGATGTCTATTCCCCACGAACTGCTCAACGCTAGACCTGAGAACGTGGAACGCGAAGCCGAAATTGTCGCCCAAGCCGGACGCAGAGGTGCTGTAACAATTGCTACCAATATGGCAGGAAGAGGAACTGACATTATTTTGGGTGGTAATTCCGAGTATATGTCACGTCTAAAGCTGCGAGAATACTTGATGCCCCGGATTGTGAAGCCGGAAGATGATGATACGTTTGGCATTCATAGGGCTGCTGGATTACCGTCCCCGGGAACTGGCGGAGGTCAAGGCTTTGTCCCAGGTAAGAAAGTGAAAACTTGGAAAGCTTCGCCACAGGTTTTCCCCACTCAGCTTACCAAAGAAACGGAAAAACTCCTCAAAGAAGCGGTGGAAGTAGCTGTGCGGGAGTATGGCGATCGCAGCTTAACAGAACTGGAAGCAGAAGACAAAGTCGCTGTGGCGGCGGAAAAAGCTCCCACGAATGACCCGGTGATCCAGAAATTGCGCGAAGCTTACAAGCGTATTAAGCAGGAGTACGAACAGTTCACTAATAGCGAACACGATGAGGTCGTGGAATTAGGCGGGTTGCACGTTATTGGTACAGAACGCCACGAATCGCGACGGATTGACAACCAGTTGCGGGGACGCGCAGGACGCCAAGGTGACCCTGGTTCGACAAGATTTTTCCTGAGCTTAGAAGATAACCTGCTGCGAATTTTTGGTGGCGATCGCGTCGCGCGCCTCATGGATGCCTTCCAAGTAGAAGAAGATATGCCCATCGAATCCGGAATGCTTACCCGCAGTTTGGAAGGCGCACAGAAAAAAGTCGAAACTTACTACTACGACATCCGTAAGCAGGTGTTTGAGTACGACGAGGTAATGAACAACCAGCGCCGTGCTATCTACGCCGAACGTCGTCGGGTGCTAGAAGGGCAAGACCTCAAAGAACAGGTCATTAAGTACGCTGAAAAAACGATGGATGAGATCGTTGACTTCTACATCAACCCAGACTTACCCTCAGAAGAATGGGAATTAGACAAGTTGGTTGATAAAGTCAAAGAATTTGTCTATCTGCTGGCGGACTTGCAGCCAAATCAATTAGAAGATATGTCGGTTGGCGAGATCAAAGCCTTCCTCCACGAACAAGTGCGGATTGCTTACGACCTCAAAGAAGCCCAAATTGACCAAATTCAAGCCGGATTAATGCGCCAAGCTGAACGATTCTTTATCTTGCAGCGGATTGATACCCTCTGGCGAGAACACCTGCAACAGATGGATGCCTTACGCGAATCCGTAGGATTGCGGGGTTATGGTCAAAAAGACCCGCTGATTGAGTACAAGAGCGAGGGATACGAATTATTCTTGGATATGATGGTCAACATCCGCCGAGATGTGGTATACTCCTTGTTCATGTTTCAACCGCAGCCTCAGCCAGTGATGCAAGCACCCTCAGAGATGGTTTGAGGTGAAGCACAATAGATAATATTTCGTGCAAAGACGCTAAGAAAAACTTTGCGTCTTTGTGTTTTGGGGTGAAATTGCTTAACAGTTTTCTATCATAGATATAGAAACCTCTGCGGTTTTTACTTGGGAAGCTCCCATAACGCCAACACCCGTAAAAGTAAGCTTTGAGGATTACCTGACTTACGATAGCGGGACTAATATCATGTCCGATTAAATAACCAAACTCAAGTTTGTAGTGAGGAATGCGCGTCCTCTTCTACAAAAACAAGGACTCTTGTCCTTACTACATATAAATTTTATTATGGGTAATTTGCCGAACTTGATATAACAACCGTGAACTGGTACACGGGAGACTGGTTTTAAGGAGAAAATTATGGATAAGGTTTTTTCAATAGACAAGCTGTCCTCATATCATCGCGCAAAAGTCTTCAAGCTTTTGATAGTCGCTATGACAGCATTGGGAATCAGTTTTTTATCGCCTCAAGAAGCTGAAGCACAAAGTAATTCCACTTCCAGTCCGGGCGTGGGCAACATTCCCAATTATCCTATTGGGACGCGGATCTATCCGAATGGTGTCATTAACAAACCAAATGGAAGTGCGATTTATCCTGCCACGACAATTAATAATGGTAACGGTACTACCACTTACTATTACCAAGATGGGACGCGCATTAACACCAATAGCAATACAGTTAGTCCTGGTGGAACTTTTATTACACCAGGAAGCTCGAATGGAGGGTTGAACCCTACACGAGAACGTCCGAATGGACAGCTTTTGCTGACACCAGGAAGCTCGAATAGAGGTCTGAACAATTAGTAGCTACCCTTAGACCTTAAGTTTGGAAAAATCTCAAAAGGGCAAGTTCAGTTCCAGACTCCTTGCGGCTTTAGCTTGGTAACAGGTTTAACGGAAGCGACTATTGCTAGATTTAAAGCACTTGGATCAGTAGAAGTTTAACCTACAGCAAACTCTGTAAATTTTCTTTTGTAAGGCGAGTGAAATCCTAATACAATATCTTGCTTGGCAACGCCTAACGCTACTAATTCATCAGCAATGTTAGCTTCCGTACCATTATGCTGAATCCAAATTTTTTCATCCTTGATATCAAGATGCAAAACGCAACCATATACCCGTCGATTCTTCTGCCAACCCACATAAACTAACTGATAGTGGTCATGTTCAGTATCAAAAATAGTCTGTACTTCAACTTCACCTTCTGATTTACCGTACTGACTATATGTTGTTAGTAGCTGTTTAATATATGATCGACAATCATCTAATTTTGCCATGTGATAATCACCTCATTTTCAATGTTATAAATTAGCAAACGTAATTGATATTGTTAAATTATCATCTGAGTAAATGGCAGTTGAAAAAAACTATCATAGGTATCGGATGGAACTGCTAAATATAAAGCACGATCTGGCTCTTTTTATGAAAGTGCAAAACGATTTATATGCTATCCATGTTCTCAAGGCATAGCCAGGGCACAAACTCATTAGTAACAATTTAAAGCAAGGTTATATTTGTCAATAAGCAATATTGCTTATAATTGTGATGTTTGTAACGCTACGCCTGGCTTTGTGCCTGTACAGAATATAAGCGTGGATTCACCTGCACAGTTACAATGATGAAGACACTTTTTGGCAAAACGTGAGGCAACAAATGGGATTGGCTGGGGTGAGAATTATCTTAGTAGAGCCAGCAGGTCCAATTAACGTGGGGTCAATAGCACGGGTGATGAAAAATTTTGGGTTCAATCATCTGGTATTAGTCAATCCTCAATGCGATCCGCTTTCACCAGAAGCGTTGCAAATGGCAGTTCATGCTAAGGATGTTTTAGAATCGGCGGTATCAGTGGGGACATTGCCACAAGCATTGCAAGGATGTACACGAGCGATCGCCACGACAGCTCGTGTTCGTAGCTGGGATTCCCCCCTAGAAAACCCCCGCACAGCACTACCCTGGTTACTGGAGAAACCAGAACAACCCGCCGCACTCATATTTGGTAGGGAAGACAGGGGGTTGAGTAATGAAGAATTAAATTATGCTCAACGATTTATTCGCATTCCTACCAGTTCCAGCTATCCATCGCTGAATCTGGCGACTGCTGTGGGAATTTGCTGTTATGAACTGGCACAAAGTGACGCAAAGATTGAAGAGGACACGGGGACTTCTTCCCTCGAGGCGTCTTCTAGTGAGCCTGCACCTTTGGATATGTTGGAAGAATACTACCAGCAGTTAGAATCACTACTGCTCGATATTGGGTATCTTTATCCTCATACGGCAGCCAGCAGGATGGAAAAATTCCGGCAACTGTATAATCGCGCTCAGCTACAAACTAAGGAAGTTGGTATGTTGCGAGGTATTTTACGGCAGGTAGAATGGGCGCTTGAGAACCGGAACAATCGTGAAGACTTTTGACCAAAAAGGGGTGTAGGGGTGTAGGGTGTAGGGGTTGCAGTCCGGGGTGAAGATTTTCTTTTTGGTGCACCCTACCCCCGGAACAGAAGGGTTGACTCATCGGTTACCATGTATCCAGTCATCCTACCAAAGCCTTTGATTATGGCTTAAACTAAACACAAAAATGTTATTAGTAAGCAGAAATTGATTTCAGTAACAAGGAGCTTTAAAAGTTACTTTGAATTGTAGTTAGGGAGTCGGCACGAAAAAAACAATTCAATCCCTATAAACGTTTGATAAAAAACTACCTCCGCCCCTAAGGTGAAGCCTTTATAAATATGTTTTAAATTATACACTTTTATCACCATTGTTTTTTATGCCAACCAGAACCATTATAAAAACTGTTTCGCGGCGTCAACCCGCCAACGGTCAGCAGGTTAAGCGCAAAGTCCAAAAGCAGGGGCAAAATAAAGTTGAAGTGCCAAAACAGCAGCAACGAGCTTCCCATAAAGCAACAACGCCTACACGTATAAAATCTATACCCCCTCTCACCCTTGCAATACCAACAAAGCGAAGCGGGGTAGTAGCCCAAACAGTTAAACCCATCGCTACCGCAAAAGGGAGGATTCCACCCTACAACCCAAAGACAGCATTCAAGAATGTGCGGGCGCGGAAGCAGCCGTTACCCAGAAAAACCATTCCAACCCGAAAAACGCGGTTAAAGCCGATGGCAAGAACATTTTTGTATGGGCTGCGGTTGTTAATTGTGGGAGTTGGTATCGGTGCAATTGTAGGCACTGTGTTATCAGTATTAGATCCTGCGACTCGCATCGCCATACCAGAAGCAACATCACCTGAGACAACTATCGGGCAAGCACAACCACAGTCTACCCAAAATCCTCCAGTAGCTCCTAGCTTATTGTTAACTCAGGAAATTTCTTCTTTAAAAACTGTTGTACAAAATTTAGCAGCAGCAAACCCCAATCTCACACCAGGAGTTTTCTTGGTAGATTTGGACAATGGCAGTTATGTGGATGTGAATGGCTCCTCTAGTTTTTCTGCTGCAAGCACGATTAAGATTCCGATTCTAGTTGCCTTTTTCCAAGATGTAGATGCTGGCAACATTCGCCTAGATGAAACACTCACCATGCAGAAAGAAATGATGGTGGGCGGTTCTGGGGATATGCAGTACAAAGCAGTGGGAACCCAGTTCACAGCAATGGAAGTAGCAACTAAGATGATGACAGTTAGCGACAACACAGCCACAAATATGCTGATTGCTCGCTTGGGTGGTATGGAAGTGCTGAATCAGCGTTTCCAGAGTTGGGGTTTGACAACCACTGCAATTCGCAATCCACTTCCCGATTTGCAAGGGACAAACACCACCAGTCCCAAGGAGTTAGGGAATTTGATGGCGATGGTGAGTAAAGGCAATTTGGTAAGTATGTCATCGCGCGATCGCATATTGGATATTATGCGCCGCACTGTCAGAAATCATCTCCTGCCAACCGGTTTAGGACCAGGTGCAACCATTGCCCATAAAACGGGCGATATTGGGACAACACTAGCAGATGCGGGTGTGGTGGATATGCCCACTAGCAAGCGTTACATAGTTGCTGTTATGGTACAACGCCCTAATAATGACTCCCGCGCCGAAAAACTCATCAGTTCAATTTCTCGTGCTGCTTACCAACAGTTTAGCCAACCTGCTGCCATACCAGGCACTACAGGCAGCACAATGCCTCCAACTGGTTATCAGTCCCCACTCATAAGTCCGCCTTTACCTAACAGCATACCCAACAATATGGGAAGAACAATGCCCCCAACTGGTTATCAGTCCCCACTCATGAGTCCGCCTTTACCTAACAGCATACCCAACAATATGGGAAGCACTGTACCTAACAATACTTATCAGTCTCCCGTTCAGCCCCCGGTGATGAATCCGCAGTATTATTATCCTTACCAACGCTAATCCCGGTTTTATGACATCTACTGCGATTAGGGATTGGGGATTAGGGACTAGCGACTGGGAACTGAAGACTGGAAAAGATAAGTTGGTAGGCATAATTAAACGCAATATCTTGAGAGAGGGACTTGGAATAGGACTCGGTACTAGAGATTGAGGACTGGAAAGTCTCAATCCCCAATCCCCAATCCCCAATCCCCAATCCCCAATCCCCAATCCCCAATCCCCAATCCCCAATCCCCAATCCCTCATCCCTAATCTCTTGCTCCCGAATATATTGATTGCCGTACTCTTGTTTACCCTGTTGTTGAGTGCGGATAAAGCGACAGTAGCCATTCAGAGCTTTTTCAATCTGTTCTTTTACCTGACTGACCCAGCTTAATTGTTCTTTTGTGCAGTATCCTACGCTTTCAGCAATAATGAAAGCACTCTTGACTTCAGCCAAAGAACCACGAGCAATATATAGAAAACGCAATCTCTCTAAGTAGTGATAGCGTCCATAGCCTTCAGCTATATTCAGCACTAAGCTACAAGCTGCTCTTCGCAATTGATCGCTCAAATTATAACGTTCATAATCTGGCAAAGTATCTGCAAGGCGATATGCTGCTTTCAGTAGCTTGAGACTATTTTGGTAAAAGTCTAAATACTCAAAGCCTCTATCAGTCATTTGATCCCAATCCCGAATCCCAAATCCCGAATCCCAAATCCCGAGAAATTAACAGCGCTGATACCGCATTCCTGGCAATTGCGAAACTAAACCCATCAATTCCAATTGCAACAAAGCGCTGGAAACTTCACCTGCATTCATCCCCGTTTGTTGAACAATAAAATCAAAGGGTAAAGATTCTGAAGCGATCGCATTCATAACCCGTTGAAGTTCTGGTGATAAAATTGGCAACGGTAACTGCTGTTGTAATGACGGCGATGGTTCAACAGAATCGAGTTGTGGTATTGCTCCCAGCATTTTTAACAGTTCGTCTAATTCTTTAAGAATGGGAGTCGCCCCTTGGGTGAGTAATTTTAAACACCCTTGAGATGGGTAATCATCCAGTCTTCCTGGTAGGACATAAACATCTCGCCCAAAATCGTTTGCGTAACTTGCGGTAATCAAAGCACCCGATTTTATCGGTGCTTCCATCACCAGAACAGCACGACTCAAACCTGCGATAATTCTGTTACGACGGGGAAAGTGAGTGCGATCGGGTGGCGTTTTGGCTCGATACTCACTGACAACCAACCCAGCCGTCAAAATCTGCTTGTACAATTCTAGATTTTTGGATGGATATACGACATCTACGCCAGTACCCAAAACTGCGATCGTGCGTCCTCCAGCTTTGATCGTGGCGGCGTGACTTTCAGTATCAATTCCCTCTGCTAAACCAGAAACAACTGTGAACCCATTTTTAGCCAAAGCCGTACTAATTTGACGAGTCCAACGGATACCATACTCTGAAGGTTGGCGTGTACCCACAATTCCAACGAGTTGTTTTTGTCCAAGATTTTCTTGCAAGTCTACTTCACCGCGATAGTAGACTATCGGCGGTGGACTGGGAATTTCTAGCAGTAACCGGGGATAATCTGCATCTGCTGGTGTCCAGAAATTCGGGTTTTGCTCTTGGTGTTGCAGAAGAAATTGTTCAGGTTGCAGACGGGAACGTTGTTGCACAACCTTTTGCAGAGTCTGAAAACCAAAACCTTCTACTTTTCCCAACTCGGCAGGCGTAGCTTCCCAAGCTGCTGCCAGTGTACCAAAATGCTGCTGCAACCGTTGTAATAATACTGGACCAACCCCAGAAATTTGCGACCAAGCTAGCCAGTATGCACGTTCTTGTCCCAATTCCCTATCCTCAAGCCACTGGGTTTATTATTCCCAGATTGTCCAAGCAAAGACACACTGATCCTCTGCGTTTAAAAACATTAAACAAGAGTGCAAAAGTCGATTTTATAAAAAAAACCACAGATGGACACAGATGGACACAGATAATTTATCTGCCTGCATCTGCGGTTTTAAATATCCATAGGACTTACGCACAAGTAACGGAAGAATCAAACCTTACTAGGCACAGAGGACACAGAGGAATAAGAGTTTGAGAGGTATTTTGCGTACGTCCTGATCCATTAATCATACTTTTGCAATAAGGCTATTACCAATTAATGAAATGCTGTACTAAGCCGAATCCAGTCCATATCGTTCCTGCATCTCCTGCCACTTGTGCCAAGCCCAGCCTGGTTTGTAGTCCAATCTTCGCGCGACTTCCTGCCAGTCGCTTAAGCTGAGGTTCAATTCTGGTAAATCTTTGAGTTGATGATAAACCCAGCCCTTTTGATACCCTTTCTCTTGTTGAATGTTAATCATTTGTTGTACTACCGCCAGCTTCAGGGGGTTGTACTCAACGACGATTTCTGCAAATTCGGCTGGTAAAACTTCCAAAATTGAGAGTTCTTGTACCCCCTTTTTATCTCTTGGCTTGTTGACAAAGATAAATTTCGCCTGACAAGCCGGACAGGTAGCCAAATTGCGTTCTCTCTCCGATTGGGTGGGACGAAATACGTGACGACAGTTGGGACATTGCAATACCCCCGGACCCAGCTTAAGGCTAATCGGGTCGAGACTCCAAGGAATTTCGTTATCGGGCCACGGCAGGTTGATGTGGGTGTCGGTGTGGTCGATAATGATAGCGTGAGTTTTTCCAGGTGCTGGTCTTAAACTTCTGCCGATCGCCTGAAACCAAACCGTCAAACTTTTAGTGGGGCGGGTAAATTGAATCGCTTCTATAAGGGGAATATCCACACCTTCAGTCACGATAGAATGCTGGCACAGGACTAACACCCTGCCAATGGCAAATTCCGCCAGAATATCTTGCCGTTTTGACATGGGTGTATCGCCATCCAAGTGGGCAGCGGGTATTCCTGCTTCCAAAAAAGCGTTGGCGAGTTCTTTGGAATGGTCTACAGACACGGCAAACAGCACCGTCCGGCGTCCAGAGGCGTGTTTTTTCCAAGTATCAATCACATCGCCAACAACTAAAGTCTTTTTGACGAATTTTTCCAGTTGGGCTTTGTTGTAATCCCCAGCCGTGGTTTTTAACCCAGCGCCACTGGCACGAATGATATGTCCAGGTGCGTAAAGCTTAAAAGGTACTAAATAATCAGCAGCAATGAGTTGGTTAACAGATGGACCACAAATTAACGATTCAAACCCTGGTGTGCCGCTATACAACCAGCGCAACCCCCTACCATCCGTTCTCATAGGGGTGGCGGTAAAACCTAAGATATAACTACCTTGTTCTGCGTAGTGTTTAAATACAGTGGCATAAGTGCGGCTGTGACAGTGATGTGCCTCGTCAAAGATGACAAGCGATGCTGGTGGCGGCTGACGGCGGATTAAGGTTTGGATGGACGCCACCTGTAGCAGTGCATCGGGGTTAGGTTTATACCCAGCTTTGATGATACCTACAGCTACACCAGCAACGGCTTCTAGTTTGCTGGCGGCTTGGGTAATTAATTCTTCCCGATGGGCGATGACAAGTACAGGTTCTGATTTTTTAGTGAACTCGTTGGCGATCGCACAGAAGATAATAGTTTTACCGCCTCCAGTTGGTAGCTGTACCATGACGCGATGTTCTCCGACTCCCCAATGGCGGAAAACCTGTTGGATGAGTTCGATTTGGTAGTCACGCAATTGGTAAAGTTGGGGAAGACTGGATGTCATTGCGTTCGGAACGAAAAATGAATCAACACGCTTCGTTTGAAAGCGCAAATAGCTAGTCATGCGCTTGTGCTGCTTTTCAGTTGCCTCCGTTAGACAACCAAAGTTTCTTGAAAATAAAGTTTCTTAAAAATACTGACTATACTACTATATAAATAATACAATCCAGCGCAAAATTCTGGTACGACTCAGCTATCAAAAAAGTGGTGGGAACGTGAAGTTCCCTTAGTTCTTCTTCAGGCTTTCCACTTCACAAATAAGGCATAAATATAAGCGATCGCTTCAGAAATGACTGTCCGCACACCTTCGCTAGAAACCCACCATTTCTTTGGATCGTATTCTGATGGATCGGCGGCAATCACTCCCACTTTGATTTTGGGAGCAAGGACTTGTTTGTATATCAGCCAGCTCCTGCGGGCATGGGCATCATTTGTAAACAAATTTACTGATTCTAGCTGGTCATTTGAATTTGATAACCATTGATGAAATGCCACGGCAGAGGCATGAGTACGATCCTTAATAACTTTAGGTGCCGGAACAACGACCAGCTTTTCTTTTGGTACACCCATTTCTTTCAAAGTTGCTGCGGCAATTTCTGCAAAATTCTTGTATTCAACCAGATAGGAACCTCTTTCCACAGGTACTCCTGTGGTAAAAATTTGGCGATAGGAACCAGTGGAAATTTCAGCAAACGCTTGTTTTAGTGCTTCGTCTGTTAGCCATCCTTCGACAACCAATGCATCTGCTTTGATGGGAGAAGTGACTGCTAGAAATGGGTGTATGTAAGTTATCATGAAAAATAATAAAATAGCGGCAGTTGCGAACAGACTCACCCATCCTTGAAGGGTAAACATCCACATTTCTTGCCGCTTTATTAACCGAATTTTGGGGAACTTGTGCTTTTTATAACGAGTTGTAGTAGGCATTACACCTTTGCTAAACGCTGTGCCTTCAAATATTGAAACACAGATTTATCCCCAATATCCGGAGGAATTGCTTGTATTGCTTTACGCACTGCAAACACCACAAACAAAATTGCCCACAGTCCTAATAAAACCTGTTCTCCTTGTGTTGGCAAGACTCCAAGCATATGCCCTAGCAGTAGTACTGGCACTATTGGCGTCAGTATTTTGGTTTCCAGACGATTGAAGCAAAATGCTTCTTTGAAGTAAATTCCTGTCAAAGCGACAAAGGTAAAGCCTATTCCCAGCAAGGTTAGTGGTTGAGTGTAAACGGTTACAGCTAAAGGTGTACTGCTAGATAATGCCAGGATAACTGCGGTTATGCTGCCAATACCCCAAAAAACTTGCAAAAGTCGGTGCAGAAACGCCATATATATATGGATGGTCAGTAAACTGACACCAAGCGCCAGACTGAAACAGGCATATAGAGGCGTTAGGAGTTGGAAATCAGGGTTATTGTTTAGCACAACCAAAGCGCTGCCGATCGCAAAACTGAGTGCAGCTACCATTAAGCCAGCACGGTAGATGATCACGCCAGTGCGATCGCCCTCAGTTAGAGTAAATTCTCCAAACTGACCTTGATATACTTCTGGTACATATACTGTTTGCTGAGTCATAATTATTTTAGATTTGACATTTTGGATGACTTGGTGATAGAAGCAAAAAAATTTTCAACCCACAATTTCTATACTAATAAGTACTAACCCTTGCCTGTGATCTGGTAGAAATTTCTAGAAATCTTTCCCCAGTCCCCAGTCCCTAGTCCCGAGTCCCCAGTTCTGAAAAACTGCCTAAGCTTAAAAAGCAAGTTCCACCGTATCTCCCAACTGCATCTGCAACTGTGACTGTGCGTTACCGCTATTGATGGCAATTTCTACCCAACCGTGACTTTCAACGAGTGCGATCGCCTCTCCAACTTCCACCTCACTATAAGTTTCACATCCTCTCATCGTTAACCCACCTGCTTTAACATACCAAGTTTTGCCTTGCACATAATTTCCTGGAATGTTTGTCACTAAGTTACCGAAGTGGTCAATATATTGAATAGAACCGGCTATACCAGTTTCTGTTAAAATACATCCAGATATATCCATTTGTACCAAAGTTGCTGAGTTAATTGGATTCCCCAGTTCTTGAAAAGGGACTCCTTTGGCAAGATGTGCAGCGACTGGTGCAAAAATATCCCTACCGTGAAAAGTCTTGCTCGGTTGAGGGGTTCTCCAATAATCAGGGTTTGTCAATTCTACTACTGCGATCGCTGGACTTTGACTTAATAATCCGCTGAATGTGCCATTATCTGGTCCTACCAGATAGCCATTGGCAAATTCTACGGCGATCGCCCGTCGGGTTCCTCCCACACCCGGATCAACCACTGCCAAATGCACTGTCCCATCTGAAAAGTAGGGGTAAGCATTCATCAGGCAAAACCTAGCTGCTGCGATGTTTTGCGGCGCAATTTGGTGTGTCAAGTCTACCACCCTCACTTGGGGGTTGATTTGGGCAATGACTCCCTTCATCACGCCGACATAAATATCGCGATCGCCAAAGTCGCTGAGCATAGTGATCATGGGGTTAGGATGCATCTGGCTATAATATATTCTGGTTGATTAATATATATTAAGTTTGCTTTTTCTGTAACATAAGCTACGAAAAATTTGCTATGTTATGAAAAGCAGACATTTATGGAGAAAGGAAAGAGGCTGATCGTTAAATGACCAAGAACAGAGTGCAAGCAATAACAAAAGCGCGTGAAGCGCATCAATTGAATATTAGAAGAACTTTAGAACATCGCTTAGAAGTAGCTAGAGCCAAGGGCGATGAAAAGCTAATTAGCCAATTGGAAGCAGAAATGAAGTATTTTAGCTAAGTCAAGATTTTATTGTTCTAGTTCATAGTTTTGTTGTGTATTAGCCCGCTTAGGCGGGTTTTTGTGTAAAGGGGACTGGGGATTGGGGATTAGGGATTAGGAAGAGGCTGACTTAGTGCCAGAATAGTTTGCTAAACTTGCCCATAGTTAACTGCTATAGACATATTTCATGTGGAAAGTTGCAGAGTTCGGAGAACTTGTTGGAGTTTCCTCTTCCACTTTACGGCGCTGGGAGAGGGAAAAGAAGTTAATTCCAGAACGGACATTAGGGAACCAACGCATTTATACCGAAGAGCAGTATTGCCCAGTCGCCAATCGCTAGTCGCCAGTCGCCAGTCGCCAGCCCCCAATCGCCAGTCCCCAGTACCCAGTCCCGGGGCGATTGGTTGAAATAGCGTTCCAGCACAAAAATCCTCACCCCTAACTCCTTTCTTTGCCACCTTGGGAGAGAGTTTAAAGGTGAGGAAACTGACGATAATTGATTAAGCGAATTTTGTATTAGAAGTTATTTGGCACTGGCTTGGAGGGTTTGACCAGAAGTAGAGGGAGATAGTTCGCCTAGATTAATCTTGACCACACGATTACGGACTTCTTCTACCTTAGGCAGGGTAAGAGTTAGAATACCATCGCGGTAGTCAGCTTGTACCTTGTCATTTTGCACTCCAACTGGCAAGTTAATGATACGCTGGAACTGACCATAACGGAATTCAGAGTGCAGGTGGTTGAAGTCGTTATGCTGGCGCTGACGTTCTCCGGAAAGAGAAATAGCATCACGAGTAACTTGCACATCCACATCCTTTGCTGCAACACCAGGAAGCTGTGCTTTTAAAATCAAGTTATCACCTGCATCAATTAATTCAACAGCAGGAGCCCAAGCAGCAGATGGTGCATCACTAGTTTGAGCCGTTAGCTCATCAAACACTTGATCCATCTGACGGCGAAGGTTTTCTAATTCTCTGAAAGGTTGCCAGTAGCGAATCATCATAAACTATTTACCTCTGCATTAGTTACTAGTTACCAGGTGTTATTCAGTAATTTTTGCAGCGTTTCTACTGCTGACACCTGCTATCTTGCCCTAATACTATATCCGGTGAAAATCCAGAGAACACGACATTTGAAGTAGTGTTTTGCGTACCTCGGGAAGATGCGATTGCCCTTTAAGCACTGGGCTTTGTCTAATCGCCAAAGGGTCAATAAAATCAAGTAACGCCAAGTTAGTTTCTTCCAGTTTTTAGAATTAATAAAAAAGTTGTCATCTGAGGCAGCCGTAATCTTGTAAGGGGACAGATTTTGCTCTAACCTCAACTTACCGAGACTAAGGTAAGTTCAGATGTCAACACTACTAATTTTAGGGGGCACCATTCTCACAAGCGATGATGCTAATAGCATTATTGAGAATGGCTACGTACTGGTTAATGAGAATATGATTGTGGAAGTAGGCAGTGGTCAGCCGACAACGTCCAACTATGACCAAGTCATTGATGCCAAAGGTATGGTAGTTTGCCCAGGCTTTATCAATGCCCATACTCATCTATGCACAATTTTCGGTCGCTCGTTGGGCAGCGATCGCTCTCTACTCCAGTGGCTCTCAGATGCCCAGGTGCCAATGCTACGGGCGTTGCAGATTGAAGACTATGTGCTATCGATGGAGTTGGGGGCAATTGAGAATATCAAGGCTGGTAACACAACTATCTGCGAAGTTTTTGTCTGTGCACACTATGCAGATGGCTTTGATGAAGTTTGTGTCGCCGCCCTAGCTCGTACTGGAATCCGCTCCATTTTTTGCCGTTGTAGCAACGATGAATCATTTTTTGACGGATTCATTGAGACTAGGCAGGACATTATTAGCAGATCCGAACGCCTGATCCGAAATTGGAGAGATCATGAGCGAGTCCGCATTGGGATTGGTCCTTTAATTCCTTGGGGATCAAGTGCTGATGCCTTTGTTGATGCCGTCCATCTGTCACAGGAAAACAACGTTATCATTCACCTGCATACATCAGAAACACCTGAATACAACGACCTTGTCCGCAGTCGTACAGGGAAAAGCAATGTGGAGATGCTCGCTGATGTGGGCGCACTGGGCGATCGCGTAATGCTAAACCATTGTGTGCATCTTTCTGAGCATGACATTGGTCTGATTGCCGAAACTGGCTCTCATGTCATCCACGATCCCACTAGTAATATGATACTTGCCTCTGGGGTAGCACCGATTCCACAGCTGCGAGCAGCAGGGATTAATATTGGTCTTGCCTGCGATGGACCAGCGTGTAACAACACGCAAGACATGATTGAGGTGATGAAGAATGCTGCTTTGCTGCAAAAAGCCGTTACCGGTCAGGCAGACGCACTGATTGCTAAGGATGTATTCACTATGGCAACCAGAGGAGGTGCAAGAGCGATTGGCATGGGTTCATCGTTAGGTTCCATTCAGCCGGGATTTCTAGCTGACATCATCTTGATTAACACTGAAGCTCCCCACCTCACCCCGATGCATGACCCAATGGCTACGCTCGTCTACTCTGCCAGGGGATCTGATGTCCACACAGTCATTATTAATGGGCAAATTGTGATGCAGAACAGAACAGTGACGACAATGGATGAGAAAGAAATTTTAGTGAAAGCGCGTGAACGTGCTGTGTGTGTCCGCCAACGTGCAGGATTATGAGAATTTACGGATAGCAGATGAAAGAATCTTACTTCTGTTATCTTGGGATAAGCAGCTCTTAACAAGAATACAAAATTAAAAAGCTGCTTTCCCATTAACAAAAGTCATTTTTGCAACTCACCAACAGAGCAAAGGTATGCTGATCGGTCTGAAGTACAGGCTCGCAGAAGTCTTGTATGAAACTAACAAAACTGTTATTTACCGAGCACAAAGAGAGCAAGATCAGCAATATGTAGTGATTAAGCTACTCAAGAATGAGTATTCTATTCTGAAAAATGTTGCTCGACTTAAACATGAATATGAAATCATTCGAGATTTAGAAATTGTTGGGATTGTCAAAGCCTATGAACTCGTTAATTATGAAAACGGTTTAGCCTTAATTTTAGAAGACTTTAGTGGCAAATCTTTAAAAGAATTTATTAATAATAAATCGCTGACACTAGAATTTTTTTTAGAAATTGCTATCCAACTTTCTGAAACTCTAGGACAGTTGCATACCCACAAGATTATTCATAAAGATATTAAACCACAAAACATTATCTTTAATTCGGAAACCGGAAAAGTTAAAATTACAGACTTTAGCATTGCCTCATCCCTGTCACGAGAGAATCCTAGGATTATTAATCCCAAATCTTTGGAAGGCACTCTACCTTATATGTCCCCCGAACAAACGGGGCGAATGAATCGAGCCATTGACTATCGCACTGATTTTTACTCCTTGGGAGTCACATTCTATGAGATTTTAACTGGACAGTTACCATTCCAGACGAAAGATGTCATGGAATTAGTTCACTCTCATATCGCTCAAACACCTGTAGCTCCCCATGAGTTAAATCAATCAGTGCCACTAGCCGTTTCCAAGCTGGTGATGAAACTCTTAGCCAAGACGGCGGAAGACCGATACCAAAATGCCTATGGATTAAAGGCAGATTTAGAGGAGTGTCTGCTGCAATGGCAAGCAACAGGGACAATTATTGACTTTACTCTCGGTCAGCAGGATAAATCTAGCCAATTTCATATTCCTGAAAAACTCTATGGTCGGGAACGTGAGGTCCAAACCTTAATGGCAGCTTTTGAGAGAATTAGCCAAGGCAGTACCGAAATGATGTTGGTAAGTGGTTATTCAGGCATCGGCAAGTCCTCTTTGGTCAATGAAGTTCATAAACCGATGGTTCGCAAACACGGTTATTTTATCTCTGGAAAGTTTGACCAATTTAAACGAGATATTCCCTATGCATCTCTCATTCAGGCTTTTCAGGAATTGATTCGCCAGTTGCTAACAGAAGAGCAAGACAGAATTGAGACTTGGAAAGCAAAAATTTTAGAGGCAGTTGGTCCTAACGGTCAAGTGATTATTGATGTTATACCTCAAGTCGAGTTGATTGTAGGAGAACAGAATTCTGTACCCCGGCTAGCTGCTGCTGAAGCCCAAAATCGCTTTAATTTAGTTTTCCAAAAATTCATTCATGTTTTTGCGAATCCAGAACACCCACTTGTACTATTTCTAGATGACTTGCAGTGGGCTGATTCTGCTTCTCTTAAGTTAATTCAGTTACTCATTAGCGACTCGGATAGTCAATCTCTTCTTATCATTGGAGCTTACAGAGATAACGAAGTTAGCCCAACCCATCCTCTCATGCTGATGTTAGATGAAGTACAGAAAATGGGTGTCCGAGTCAGCTACATTACCTTACAAAATTTACAGAAAAGTCATGTTGATCAACTGATTGCTGACGCACTTAACAAAACAGAAGATTCAAAGCAACTAGCAGAGCTACTGTTCAAGAAGACTCAAGGAAATCCCTTTTTTCTTAATCAATTGCTAAAAGCTCTATACCAGCAAAATCTTTTAATCTTTGACTTTGTAAAACGCAAGTGGTTATGGGATATCGAGCAAATCCAAGCAGTTGGCATCACAGACCAGAGTGTGGTCGAGTTAATGGTAGATAAAATTCAAAAATTACCAGAGACAACACAACAAGTTCTCAAATTAGCAGCATGCATTGGCACAGTCTTTAAATTGAACGTGCTTGCTATTGTTAACCAAAAACCCTTGAAAGAGACTGCTCATGAGTTATGGGAAGCAGTTTCTGAAGGTTTCATTTTACCTATTAATGATAATTATAATATTCCCTTAGTTTTTACGCAAGAAGAACTCGATAAGCTTCCCTTTGAACCGTCGAAAACTGCTTACCGATTTTTACATGATCGCGTCCAACAGGCTGCCTATTCGCTCATTCCAGAAGACAAGAAAAAAATGACACATTTTCAAGTAGGAAAGCTACTACAAAATATAATATCAGAACGATTAGAAGACCAAATATTTGACATTGTTAACCAGTTAAATATTGGATTTGACCTAATTAACGAACAGTCAGAAAAATATGAATTAGCTCGCCTAAATTTACTTGCAGGTCGCAAAGCCAAGACTTCTACTGCTTATGAAACTGCTTCTCGAAATTTAACAGTGGGGTTGAGACTCTTAGCTGAAGACTCTTGGCAAAACCACTATGATTTGACACTAGCGCTGCATACAGAAGCTGTGGAAGTGGAATACTTGAATACTAACTTTGAGCGAGCCCAGACGCTTGCCAAAATAGTTTTTCAAGAATCAAGGGAGCTTCTAGACAAAGTTAAAGTTTATGAAATCCAAATCCAGTTTTATATCTCTCAAAATAAAATGAGAGAAGGGATAGACATTGCTTTACAAGTCTTGTCAGAATTAGGTATATTCCTGCCCGAAGAACCGGAAGAATTGAATCTTGCAACAGAACAACTACAGCAAGAGCTAAGCAGTTGGCGTGGAGAAAAAATTGACGATTTACAATATCTTCCCACAATGACTGACCCTTATAAAATTGCGGCGATGCGGATTTTAGTGACTGTAACTCCGCCAGTTTTTATTGCATATCCCACTTTGTTTCCGCTGCTTGCATTGACGATGGTCAATCTGTGTATCCAGTATGGTAATTCCGTATTAGCTTCCTATGGCTATGTTGAGTATAGCTTGCTGTTTTTGGGGGCAATGGGAGACATTGATTCTGGCTATCGATTTGGTCGATTGGCTTTGAAGTTATTAACTCAATTCGACTCTAGAGAGCTAAAACCTAAAGTATACGTGGTATATAACTTCTTTGTTAGACATTGGAAAGAGCATATCAGAACAACAATCCAGCCTTTGCAAGAAGCATTTCAAAGTGGCATTGAAGTTGGCGATGTGGAATACGCTTGTTATTCTGCAATGCTCTATTGTGGATATATATTTTTAACCGGAGAATCTCTAGAAGTCGTTAGCCAAGGTCAGCGTGTTTACCTTGATTTTATTAGAAAATCAAAACAAGAATTTCAGCTTTATTTTGGAAAAGTATGGTATCAATTAACGTTGAAGCTACAGGGCAAAGTAGGCGAGAAAAATTGTTTTGCTAGTCAAGACTTTGATGAAGCAGAAGTGACAGGTTTGTTACTGAAGAATAATAATCATGTTTCCCTCATTTCTCTGTATCTGTGCAAGACTATTTTGAGCTATTTATTTAAAAACTATTCTCAAGCAGTTGCTAATGCAGAATTGGGGATGAAATACGAAACGATATTAGTTGGGATGCTCCAGATTGCACAAACCAACTTTTATTATTCTCTCAGTCTTTTGGCTCAATATCTAAGTTTCAACCCGGCTCAAAAAAAAGAAGCTTTGCAAATCGTAGAAACCAATCAGCAAAAAATGAAACATTGGGCAGAACATGCCCCAGAGAATTATCAGCATAAATATGAGCTAGTCCAAGCAGAGAAAGCGCGGATATTGAACCAATATATAGAAGCAATGGAATACTATGACCGCGCTATACAAGGAGCAAGAGAACACGAATACCTCCAGGAAGAAGCCCTGGCGTATGAACTTGCAGCAGAATTTTATTACGCTTTGAGCAGGCAGGAAATTGCTCAAACTTACCTGCACAAGGCTCACTTCTGCTATGGTTCTTGGGGTGCAACAGCAAAAGTTCAAGACCTAGAAGCCAGATATCCTCAGTTTTTCGTGGCAGCCTCGACACGAAAAACTATAATTCCAAGAACTACTGAAACGACAACTTTCACAATAAGTGCAGATGCAAGAATACTGGATGCAACAACCGTTATCAAAGCTTCCCTTGCGCTTTCTAGTGAAATTATTCTAGAGAAGCTATTGAGGCAATTAATGAATATTATGATTGAAAATGCTGGCGCTCAAAAAGGCTTATTTCTCGCTAAGCAAGACAATCATTGGACAATTGAGGCTGAGAAGTTAGAAAATTCTGAAGTCACAGTACTCCAATCTATACCAGTTGACGCAAGTCAAAATTTAGCTATTTCTGTGATTAACTATGTGCAGCGGACTAGAGAAAATTTAGTTATAAATGATGCCATCCAAGAAGAAAGATTTGCAACTGATGCTTATATAGTGGCAAATCAACCAAAATCTATCTTATGTTTACCTATTATTCATCAAAGTAAATTAACTGCCATTCTTTATCTAGAAAACAATTTAACAACAGGTGCTTTTACAAAAGAGCGCCTAGAAGTTTTGAAAGTATTAACATCTCAGGTTTCTATTTCAATTGAAAATGCCCGTCTTTACGCACGAGAGCAAGAAAAATCTCGACAACTTGAACAATCTCTGCATAAGTTGCAACAAACTCAGGCACAATTGGTGCAGACTGAAAAAATCTCCAGTCTAGGTCAACTGGTTGCAGGGGTTTCCCATGAAGTGAATAACCCTGTCGGATTTATTGCTACAAATCTTGAACATCTCCAAGGATACATCAAAGGCTTAGTCGATTTACTGGAACTTTATCAGCAATACCTTCCTAATTCTCCTGCTGATATTCAAGAAAAAGTCGAGGAAATAGATCTGGAATTTCTGCTGTCAGACTTGCCCAAAATCCTGGGTTCTATGAAACTGGGAACAGACCGCATCTGCTCAATTATGTCTTCCCTTCGTATCTTCTCCCGACAAGATGCGCCCCAAAAAAAACCCGCCGACATCCATGAATGTCTCGACAGTACGCTGCTTATTCTCCAGCATCGCCTAAAAGCCTCAAAAAAACGTCCTGCTATCCAACTGGTGAAAGAGTATGGTGATTTGCCACTCGTCGAATGTTATGCAGGACAGCTCAACCAAGTGTTTATGAACCTCATTGCTAATGCCATTGATGCTCTTGATGAGTATAACCATGAACGAAGGTTTGAGGAAAGCCAATGCCGTCCTAATGTGATTCGGATTCGTACTGAAGTGGTAGACAATACTCATGTTGTGATTCGCATAGCTGATAATGGTATTGGCATGACGGAGGAAGTCAAACAGCAACTTTTTTGTCCCTTTTTTACAACAAAATCTCCTGGTAAGGGGACTGGATTGGGTCTATCTATTAGCTATCAGATCATTGTAGAAAAACATGGTGGTCAGTTGAGCGCTTTTTCTGCACCAGGAGAGGGGGTGGAATTTGTCATTAAGATTCCGATTTGATAATTGGGTGCTCCAGCTACTAACAAAAGTTACTAGTTCTGCTGGCAAGCGATGTGTAAATATTTGGTAGTTCTGTTGCGGTTACAAGAAGTGTTTCTAGCCTTATCAGCTTGTTGGTGTTTCCCTGTGCTCCCCCTGCCTGCCTCAACAGATAAATTTCCTTAACTGAACCGTATTGCGCTATATTACGTGATGACGCGATTTTGGGTGCAATGGTTTGCTAATTCAGTTGCGGTAACAAGAAGTTTGGCTGCCCTGTTTAGCTTGCTGGCATTACCCTGCATCTATTGGCTATGTCTGGAATTATTTAACTCGTCGCTTGTGGGATGGGTTGCAGTTGCACTGCTAGCTGTGACGCCATTCCATGTGCTATACGCACAGGAAGCGCGGGAGTATAGTTTGTGGACTTTGACAATTTTGCTATCAAGCGCAACACTACTACGGGCAATGCGATTAAAAACAAAGTTCAGTTGGGGAATGTATGCAGTCACTGTGGCATTAGGACTGTATACATTTGTGTTTTCTGGGTTGGTGTCAATTGCTCACGGTGTCTATGTAATTGCAACTGAAAACTTCCGATTAACCAAGAGAGTTATTGCTTATCTGCTTGCGTCTTTAGTGGGAATTCTAGCTTTCACGCCTTGGGTAGTGGTTATTCTGAGTCAATCAACTCAAATTAATAAAACAACAGGCTGGACAATCGGCTTGCTCCAAAAGCGCGGCTTCTGTTGGTGAAAGAGTCAAATGTGCCCCAAATCCCTAATACTTTCAGTGATGTGTTTTTCTACAATCCTTATTACAATGCTCCGATGCCGATATTGGAATATAAGCTTGAGAAAGAGCAGAAATACAAGATAGAGGAGGATGTTTACCCCAAAAAGATCCAGCTTTGGAAATTAGTAAAATAGTGAACAGAAGAAACCTACCTCTGAATTGCATCTTTATGGGGAATTCGTATTAGTAGGCACCTGTTTTTTGCAGGACAACCTGGATAGTTTGCAGCAAAATTTTCAAATCTAGCCAGAGGGACCAGTTCTCAATGTAGGCGATATCTAATTTCACCGCATCTTCAAAGTTCTCAATATTCGAGCGACCAGAAACCTGCCACAATCCAGTGATACCAGGCAGAACTTCTTGTCGGATAAAATGCGCTGTTTGGAACCTCTCTACATCCCTGACAGGGAGAGGGCGCGGACCAACCAAACTCATTTGCCCAAGTAAAACATTAAACAGTTGCGGTAACTCGTCCAAACTGTAACGGCGCAGCAACTTGCCAACTCGTGTGATGCGAGGGTCGTCTTTGACTTTAAACAGAACACCATCCTTGATTTCATTTTTTGCTTCTAGGGTTGCTTGCAACTTTTCTGCATTTACAACCATCGTACGGAATTTCCAAATCTTGAACTTCTTACAATGCAGACCAATTCGGTCTTGCTTGAAAAAGACTGGACCAGGAGAACCTAGCTTAATCAGCAGGGCAATCAACAGATAGACTGGTGAGAGTATGATTAACAAAATAATCGAACAACAAAGGTCAAAACACCGCTTTACCCAAAAGTCGCTACCTGTAATAATTGGTGCTGGAATTGTCATACAGGGGACTTCACCAATCATCCATAACTCTGATTTAGGGTGACGGATTGCGCTGTGTGTTGGGAGAATTCTTAGAGTAATGCCAGCTGTATGGAAATGCCAGCAAACATATAGACGATTCTTGATTGCATTCCAAGAAACAAAAGCCTCTACTATGCCCTGTTCGCGAAGATATTCCAAGGTTGCGTCTCGGTTACATCTGTCAAGGCAGCTAGAGTCAGAAATTCCTTGTATTATGTAGCAATTTTCTTGTTCTATTAACCTAATATCACTTTCTCGCTCTTGGGCATCAGTAATGAGGAAAACAGGATAACGGATTGCTCCTTGCTTACGAAGCAATTTAGTGGTAAAATCAAAAATGAGTCGTTCAGTACAGATCAACGCTACAGATAAAAACCAAAAGAGTAGGAAAGTTGAGCGCGAAATATAATGATTTGGCTCGTAGAGAAAAGCAATAAGTAAGAGTAAAACTTCTGACAGAGAGATTGCGTTAATCAGACCAAGATAGTTACGACGACGAATGCCTGCATGATATAGTCCTTTAGATGCAATCATGCCTATTTCAACTGTAAGAGTTAGCAGTAGAAAAGATGATTTATATGTCCAAGGAGACTCTAGTGGGGTTCCATAAAATACTGCTAACTTCCATGCTAAAGTCACAGCAATGATATCTAGCAAGATAAGTGTTAATACCCTCAGAAATCTTATTGCTAATCCTCTCTGTATCCTTGTGCCTCTAGCTGACCTTAAGTCTGGTTTGAAACTTGCTACTGATAAAGATTTAGCAGCCATGCTCCTTATTTCTCCTGTATTTTTGCTGTTAGATGTACTCTTGATTAGGTTGATAAGTCAGATATACTTGATTGACAAAACAATGCGGATTCCGATATTTAGCTACTCAAAGCATTCAGTAGATAGGAATGCAAGAGCCATATTGACTGCTCTGTAACTCATTACAGGTAGTCACGGCATTACAGCCTATGTGGGAACATTAGGAAATACACTAATAAAATGGAAAGCTGGATTTAACGTTTTCGAGCTTTGTCAAACGCTCTTGCCATAGCATTCCATGCCAACTTGGATTTGAGGTTTGAG
The DNA here is from genome assembly GCF_002368435.1 of Kalymmatonema gypsitolerans NIES-4073. GTDB lineage: Bacteria > Cyanobacteriota > Cyanobacteriia > Cyanobacteriales > Nostocaceae > Kalymmatonema > Kalymmatonema gypsitolerans. The sequence continues at coordinate 777,265 of NZ_AP018268.1, read as the reverse complement.
TCAAATGGTAAAGGACGTACTGACGCACTATCAGAACGGGGAGCATGGTTTGAAAGCCAAGTATGGCGATCGCTCAATCCCCAAGTTAATACTGCAATCACTGCTGGCTCATCTAGCACGACTGAAAGATAGTCTTCATAAGTACTAGCGACAATGCGATCGCGAACAGCAGCATCTAGAGGTAATTTTTGGTCTACTACATCTAGTTCGGTAATCAGAATTTTTAGACCAAGACTTGCGACATCAGCTAGAAATTTTCGTAGTTTCTTGGGATTGAAACGAGCTTCATCACCTGTTAGGTGAGACTGGATACCAAGGGCATGAAGCGGTGTTCCTCGAGATTTTAAACGTTCTAGCAGTTTTAAAACAGCAGTCCTTTTCGCTTCGTCTTCAGGGGTATCATACTCTAGCCCATAGTCGTTATAGACCAACAAGGCTTTAGGATCGGCTTGGGCAGCAACCCGAAAGGCTAGCTCAATGTAATCTGGACCTAAAAACTCAAGCCATGGTGAGTTTCGCAAACCGTCAGATCGTCTTTGTTCGGGTTCAATTGCCTCGTTCACCACATCCCAAGAGTGCATTTGACCAGCATAGTGTTTAGTAACAGTTGTAATATGTTGGATCAAAAATTTTTCAGCATTCTGACGGTTAACTATTTCGTTAAACCAGTTAGGCAGAACCTGATACCAAACTAAAGTATGTCCCCGAAAAAGCATGCCGTGAGTACGGGCAAACTGAGCTAACCAATCAGCTTTGGAAAAGTCAAATTTATCTGGCGCAGGGCGCAGAATATTCCATTTGAGTTCCCATTCTGGTACCAAGATGCCGCACTGTTGAGCAAAGCTAGTCGCCAATTGTGGCTCTGAGACCAGAAGATCCTGTCTAATCGCTGATCCAAAAATTATTCCTTTAGCCTCAGCACGTTTCTTTAACGGAGCGTACCCAGTTACTTTAAAATCCCTTTTTGGGTTGTCGAGTGATTGGATCTGGTAACTTTGATACCCAGCTTTAGCTGTCGTTATAGCCCCTATGCTTGTCAAACCGGCTAAACTTAGCCATAGGGCACGTCGCCTACTCACTAATCTTCTATTGGGCATTCAGAATCTCCCGTAAGAATAGTCTGGCAACAAACCAAGGCTCAAGCAAGTAACGCCTCCAGAGTCTTTTTGGCTCACTCAACAAGCGATACAACCACTCCAAACCAAACTTTCCCATCCAGCGAGGTGGAGTAGGAATAGCTCCAGCTACATAGTCCATGCAGGCTCCACTAGTCAGAATGGCATTGGTATGGATACGCTCTAGGTTGTCTAAAATCCAGTACTCCTGGCGTGGCATACCCATTCCCACCATCAATACATGGGGTTGATAAGCATTAATTGCTGCCAGAGTAGCAAGGCTTTCTGGACTACCTTTTTCAATATTGATGTAGCCGTGACCTGTAGAAATCTGTAAACCTGCAAACTTCTCGCGCAACATCCTAGCTCCTCGTTCCGCGACTCCTGGTTTCGATCCCAGGTAGAATACGCGCCAACCCTTAACAGCGGCTTCTGCCATCAGGGGCCAAACCCAGTCAGCATAAGTTACTCTTTGCTCTCGCTTCAGTGGAAAACCAAGCAGCTTCCCAAGCAACACCAAAGGCATACCGTCAATATGGGCATAGTCTGCTTTGGCATAAAAGGCTCGCATTTTGGGGTCGTGATGGTAAAGATAAAGGCTATGCAGATTGTGATTAGCAATAATCCATTTTTTATCCCGCTTAATAGATTCTGCAATTAACGAGTTCAGTTCAGGGATAGAGAGTGCATCCACTTGAACACCAAGAAATTTGTAGGGCGATCGCTTCATAGATAATCCTTAAAGGAAGTTTGGGGTTTACAAACTCAAGCACCCTAGTGTATTGGCAAAGAAATTAAACGCCAGTAAGGCTTAAGTACTAAGTGAAAAGAAAATTTAACCTGTTATGTGTTTATGAAAAACCGCATCGACATGGAAATATCAGCAGTGAAGTTTTCCCTGCTAGTTGACCACAAAATTGGTAAAACCTTAACGAGAGTGGAGTTAAGACAACAGCGGCTGATTACTTAAATTGGCTCAATGCTCCCCTGTCTTTGTAAGAATTTCAGCAACTGCTTGTGCTCTTGCACTCCAAGAATATTTCTCTTGAATTAGAGCGTATGCTGTTTCTACAACTGGCTGATATTTCTCCAAGTGAGAGGCTGCATCTAGTACAGCGTCAGCCACCTCTTTAACCGAGTACCCTGTAACTATAAGATGCTGTTGATGACGGAATTCTTCCAGTCCCCTCAAACCTTCAGGTGTTGATACAACTAATTTCTTAGTTGCGAAATAATCTAATGCCTTATTGCGAGCTCCACCAGCAACAGCTTGCTTCGGAAATGGTAGAAGACCTATATCTGCGTAGCTTAGATGATTGACAAAATCTTTTCGCTCTGGCAAAAAACCAACAAACGTGATGTTTGATGGCAATGGTTGGTCAACATCGCTGATATTACGACCAATGACAACAAAGTGAACCTTTTGGTGAAAAGGTTCAAGGTGTTTGGCTACTTCAATAGTCATCGATACAGACATATCGTTGCTTGGAAACTGAAAAGTTTTAGGAGCAACAACAACCACTATCTTCGCTGGTCGCAGCACCTCGTATGGGTCTGGAGCAGAAGGAAATTGGCAATTCAGTAAGTCCTCGGCAACTCCATTGCCTATGCAGTAAATATTGCTTGGTTTTCTGCCATACCACTGCGAGATGAGTCGGGGAGTTGACTCACCTGCGGCAATAATGGGATGACCAGAAAATATAAGCATTCCCTGAGCAATATATGTCTTGATAAATTGCAGAAATTCCTTGAACGGATTAGCAACAGAAGATAAGCGGCTCCAGTATTCAAAGGCAGAAAAAGTATGAAAATCCAATACAAGAGAACAGTTCTTCTGTTTTGTGAGTGTCAGTGAAATTAGAGCAGTCAACCCAGGCAGTGTTTCTTGAGCGTAGACTATATCTGGACGAAACTCCTCTATACACTTTTGAATTGCCTTAATATATGAACTCAGACTTCTTGAGTCAACAGACACAGAGGGCGCATAGTTAACTGCTGAACAATCTAAGCCAAGCTGACAAACCTCAAAATATTTAGCGAGATATAATCCAAGGTAGAAGGGTCTTGTAAAGGCACCGAAGGGTTGACTTGAATCAAGGGTGGAAATGATTAGTAAGCGTTTATTCAAACATCTAACCTCGACTATTGATATTGTTTCAATTCTTCAGAAAAAGTGGGAGATGCACTCAAATTTCTGTAACCAATGACTGCACGTAGATAAGGCAATATCCAATAAAAGAACCAGAATGGACCGGAATGTCGCTTGGCAAAAACAGTCCATGCTCGTATTGGAAAACCTTTGGGTTGAAGCACCTTTCTTAAGCGATCGCGAACAGAAAGCTTAGTATCCACCCAGCTCCCTTGAATAGAGTTTCTAGAGCAAGTACCTATAAATCCGGATGCCATCCATACTGAACAACCTAGCTTGCGTGCCCTAAGTCCGTAATCCAAATCTCCTAAGCTATGGATGAAAGCAGGATCTAAATTACCAACCCTTTGTGCAACAGAACGGGGAATGAGTACGCAGTTACCATACATTGTGTCGCACTGCTGAAGTTCCTGACTTGGCTGTAGAAATTCGTACTTATTGGAGTACCAGTGCTTTGAACGCACAGCACCACCGTAAGTCGGTTTGCCTGTCGCAGCATCTCTGGTTGAGCCAACAATGATGGAATTTGGAGAACCTTTTTCTGTCAGGTGATGGTGAGTGACAAACAGTTTGCTAAGGGCATTTGGCTCAAGCAGCGTGTCGTCATTCAGCCAGAGATAGTAGTCATAATTCTCCTTGAGAGCTTCGGCAAATGCCAGTCGCATGCCTCCCACCCAGAAAAGGTTGCCATTACCCTTGAGGATTTTGACTGCTGGGTAATTTGCCCTGACCGCATCCGAGGTACCATCGGAACTACCATCATCTACTAGGTAAACATCAAAAATAGAATCTTGGTTGTACAGTGCTTGTAAACATACCAAGGTTGTATCACGCCTGTTGTAGCAGGTCATGAGAACCGCTATTTTAGCCTGGTTCATAGCAAGATTAACCTCTCAATATTATCTTCACCATGCTGACATGACAGCTTTATCTATTAACAAGTTGGTCATACAAACTATCCAATTTTTCAGAAGTTTTCTGAGTGTTGTGAAGCTTCTGTGCCTGTGCTAAAGCTCCTAAACTTAGAGATTCATAATTAGCAGGGTTCTCAAAAATTTTTGCTGCTAGTACTTGTAGAGTATGTTCGGCTAAATCTTCGTAAGTTTTGTGCAAAATATCCCAATATTCATCACTATCACCTCGCTGGGATAAGTGAATCCATTCCTTTTGATTCAGTTGTAACGGGATAACGTAGCCATTGTGATTGTGGTAAACAAATTCAGGAAGGGCACAGACGTTTGTGACAATCGCTGGTGTTGCCACTGAAAACCCTTCAATTACGCTATATCCATAAGTATCATGGAGTGACATCAAGATGATAAAGTGACTGCGAGCCATTAATTCCATCACAACTTGGTTAGGCTGTTTTCCATGGAACACGATATTATCCAAGCTGAGTAGTTCTATGTCTTCTTTGTATAGCTTCTGGTTAGGATGATCTGTATAGATATTATTACCATAAGCCATCTGAGATACGATATGCATTACAATTGGCAATCCCGCAGCTTTGGCTTTCTTTGCTAATCTTAACGCTACAATACCTCCCTTTCTCGCAAAATGATTACCAACAAATAAAATTTGTAAAGGTTGGGTTTTATCATAAGTTTTGGGCTGCGAAGCTTTTATTGGAATATTTGGATGGATGATTTCTATTTTTTTTGTGACTGCTTCTAGTAAATTCCAGTCTCGGTTGTATTCGATGAACTTAAACTTCGCATAGTCCGACATGGCAATAATTTGGCGACAATTGTCCAAAGTTAGCCTTCTTCGCAAAAACTGTTTAATTTTGCCTGTGGTATCTCCTATTGTGCGAGGAAGTTCTGCTTCAAATGTGACAATCCAAGGTTTTCTGGTCAGGGGTATTCGATTAAATGAATGAATCAAGTCATAACCACTGGAACGAGGTAACCAGACTGCCAAACCATCTAGCGGAGTCCAAACTTTTCTTAATGGAAAAAATTTAGTTCGGATGAGTTCATGTCTCGAAAATCGAGGAGAATTGAAAGACATACCGTAATTATCAGTCTGTAAAACCCTGACCATAATTTACCTCAAATATATTGAAGTTTATATTTGCTAAAAACATTCGGAGCAAGTAGACTTTTGTCATAAAGCTAGAGATATTAACAATTAGCATTGGGCATGATTGTGCTGCCTACATTTTTCAGGAAAGTCTCTGTGCTTATATTTTATAAATCTTCGTCATGGCTCCGCTATTTTTAAAGCTTATAGAGATGTTTTAAGATAAAGATTATTCTTCATTTGCCTAAAATCAAAAGCAGATGAAATTGCTACTGATACATACACAATCCAGAAAGTATTAGTTGACGACAAAATAATTTGGCTTTCTGTGATGTTAGTAAGAAAACAGATTCCGATGAATGACAACATCCACAAATATTCTATGGCTCTGCTTGAAAGGAGTAATATGATTATTCTTTGGCTCATATAAAAGAAATTCAGCAAAAATAGGAAAAGTCCTATTAATCCTAGTTCTAAAAACATATCTATCAAACCATTATGAGCATGGAATGCAATCTCACGGGTTGCAAATTCTTCTAATAAAGCCGCCCAGGTATTATATAAGATAGAATCAGAGGCTTCAGAAGTCCAAAAACCTCTATATCCATAGCCTAGCCAAGGCTGTTCATATCCTTTTTCAATAGCTAGCTCCCATATAGGGAGACGACCGTTTAATTCAATGTCTTTTCCTAGAAAGTCAACGACTATAAATTCAAAATTCACTATGACTAAAAATGCAAATATAGTTACTATAAATAATATTATCAGTAAGAATAAAAACCTATCACTCCGCTGTTTAATAATCTTGTATATGGGGAGAATTGCTAGAGAGAATATAAGAAGTATTAATCCTGTTTTACTTTTAGAAAATAAAAGTATAGCAAAGGCGAGGCTGAGTCCAATTATAGCAATCCATCGATTACTTCGTCTGTCAAAAATGTTGATCATAAAAAGTGAAGCAGCGAAGCCCATTTGACGACCTAATATTTGCTTATGCGTATAAATTCCCGTCCATGCTACAGAGCCATTAATAAATTGTGTGCCATGAGATGGAAATAACAAACTGGTAGCTACGCTAAGAATCATCGATATACCAGATGTCCAACATAGCAAGCGTATTTGTTCTCTGGGAGTGTATTGCATTCCTAAATAAACTCCCAAAAGAGTTACTCGCAGCATTAATCTAGCTTGATATGCAGTATTTGATGGATTGGCAGACCAAAAAACTGAAGCGACAGCAAAGGTAACAAAGAGTAGCAAAGATATGTCTGTTGTAGCAAAATAAATGCTCTTTTTCCATTGCCTAATAAATACAAAAAATAGAAAGGCATAGCTAATTATACTGACAATATTCTCTACAAACCGTGGAAGACTTAAAGGCTCAGCAACCAGAAGTAAGAGAATGACAATCCCTACTTCTAGCTTTTTCATTAGAAGCACGAGCAATTGATTTTTCATTTTTTAACTTTCTGTTGCTCAAGACAAATTCCACATAATTTGGAATTGTCAGTCTCTGCCATCCTTAAATGACACATTTTCAACATTTTTTCTAGCTCCCTAAATTCATAAATCCATAATTATCAATTTAGGGTTAATACCTTTAATTTACGCTCATTTAGGTATGATTGGTTGTGCTCAATGCTCTTCTTACTTAAATAGCTTTTCTCTAACGACGTTTCAGTTTTTTCTTGATTGCTTCCTTTATAATTCTCAGGGGATTGTCTTCAAAAAAGAAGGTTTTTTGCATGAAAAGATCCGACTTTAAATCACGAATCATAAAGGGTGGATGCTTCAGGGGAAAACTAATTGCTTCTACGGGCATAGCAGCATACTTTTTTATAAAGCTGCCCTTGGTACCTGTTGAATGGGTTGCATCATTGCCAAAACCAATATTAGAAATCAAATTGACATTTGGAACAATACTTAATTGGCTCCGAAGCCAACAAGTAAAAGTCCATTGATAATCCCATACCGTATTTATATGTCTTTGATACGTATCCTCAAAAAGCTCATGCCAATATCTGACAGCTGTAGGGTTTATAAGTATATCTTTTAGGAATTGTCTTTCTTTGATTTCTGGCCAAAGTTTCATGTCAAAATCAAAGTACTGCCATGCTCGTCTCCAAGTCGCCCAACCCCAACAGCGATTATAGACAGAGAAGTAGTAACTATATTCGGTTCGTTTACGTCCAAACTGTACATTTTGACCAACAATTGTACCAATTCTCTCATCATATCTATATTTTTCAAGCAAGTCTTGACAAAATGGAAAAAACGTCGGATGAGGTAAACAGTCATCTTCCAAGACAATTGCCTCTTCAACTTGATTAAATACCCAGTCTAAACCACTGGGAAGACGCTTTGCACAGCCTAAATTAATCTCGGAATAATTCTTTAGAACCTCGCATTCCCAATCAACTCGCTCAATAATTGCACGGGTAGCTTCGGACTTTTCGACTTCATCAGGACGGTCGCCACGGGGTCCGTCTGCGATTACAAAAAGTTTCGTTGGTTTTGCTTGGCGAATTGCTTCAAACACCCTTTCGGTTGTATGTGGTCGCTTGAAGATAATAAAAGCTACCGGAGTTTTCAACTGAGAATCGAACATCATAACTTGCGCTCCTCCTAAGGACAACTAAAGGTATAAGAAAGCCAGTAGTTTGAACTGCACTATAGTGAATCAAAATACTTTTTTGTGCCATAGTTAAACAGTCACAAAACATTGAACATATAAAAGATTAACTAGATTAGTTTGAGATTACTTTTGTATCAACCTCTTAACAGAGGCACTAATTCTAATAAATAGACTAGCTAATATAAGCGCTTTTGTCTGTCTAATAAAAAATATCCTTGTTCTTGAAAAAAATGCATTTGATGCATATGAAGCCAAAACCTGAGCAATCAGAGTAGAAATAGCTGCTCCCACACCTCCATAGCTCTTAATCAAAAAGTAGTTCAAAACTACATTGACAATGGCACCAGTTGCCGTTGTCATAAATGCGAACGGCATCAGATTCTCTGCTGTTGTCCACAAACTTCTTACTAATCCAGATGAAACGAATATTCCAGTCCAGATGTGAATTGTCAGTATAGCTCCAGCTTCTATATAACTTTCGCCATACAGCAAAGTGACAAATTGATTAGATAGTAATGCGACTGGAATGGCAACTGCATATGACAGAATTGATAGGAAATCAAGAACTTTTTGTATCCGCTCATAGTACAGTTGTGTACTCTCTTGCTTAGCTTTTACGATTGAGGGAAAAACTGAATTTGTTACCGCCATTGGCACGAAATACCAAAGTTCTGATATCTTCACTGCTGCTGAATAGATTCCCACGGCGCGATCGCCAATCATTTGCCCTAGCATGAGCTGATCCATTCGCATATAAATCATAATTACAAAGCTCGAAAGAATCAGAGTCCAGCTATCTTTGAGTAACTCCTTTGCACAGCGCCAGCTAAACTGCCAAGCTTTCAGCAAAAATCCCTTGACACGGTATGCAACCACAAGCCCTACAGCGCTCAGTGCAGTTTCAGCTGCATAAGCCCAGGCAAATAGAATTAATGGAGCTTGCGCTTGAATCAATAAAACTCTGCCGCAACTAGCTAACACAAAGCCTACATTCTTAAACCAAACTGCGTATTTTGACTGAACTTGTGATTGGAACCAAAAATCAATAACAAAAAATGATTCAAAAAACATTCCCGCTGCAATGATTCCAATCAACCAGTGAGTCAAGCTATCATTAGGGCGCAGTAGCAGTATAACTACGACAGCTAATACCAGAGCTGCTACTTGGGCAATCATTTTGAGGACGAAGGCAGTGCCTAAAACTTCGTCCTTGCTGGATGGTTGACTGACAATGTTACGTACAACAATGCTATCGAGTCCTAAATTAGCAACGGTGTTGAATATCGAAGTAAAGGCGATCGCGTAATTGTAAATACCAAAGTCCTCTGGTCCGAAGTAGCGAGCCACCCAAACCCCTACCAGAAGTCCTATACCCATCCGTAGAAGTCTATCAGCTAACAGCCAAGCTGTATTGCCGATAATCTTGAGCAAGTTAGGGCTCAGCTTCTGGGTTATTGTAGCTAGCTTATTGATCATTTTGTTGTGGTTTTCTGACTCAAGAAGTCACGCTGATATCGTCTTTGCCTATTACCGCTCATCCATAATCCTTGAACGAGCTTGTCTCGTAGGAACAGAATTTCGCGACACAACACCTGACTCATCTGACTCTTTCGTGTAATAGAAATAGCTGTCAGGCTCACGTTTCACATTTACACCGTTGATGACCATGCCCAAAACCTGTTGACCTGACTGGGTTAAAAACTCTTTAGCCGCATTGGCACTGGCAGAATCAACCACCCCAGGACGAACCACCAGTAAGATACCGTCAGCTAGCTTGCCCAAAACCGCAGCATCTGCTATTCCTGCTAAGGGAGGAGTGTCGAAAATTACGAAATCGTAATTGCTAACAAACGTGTTGACTAATGCAGCCATCCGCCTAGAATCTAGCAGCGCCACTGGGTTAGGGGGTACAACTCCAGAGGGAAGAACATATACGTTGGGTATGACTTCCTGCACAGCTATATCTATGGGAAGTTCGTCAACAATGACATTAGACAGACCTACTGCATTCGTCATGCCCCAAACGTGATGTTGGACTGGATGACGCATATCAGCATCCACCAGCAGCACCCGACGCCCCACTTGAGCCATTGCCACAGCCAAATTTGCAGCCACCTCAGACTTTCCCTCTTTGGGAACGGAACTCGTAACCACGATCGCTTTTAGTTCATTATCCGAACTTAAAAACTTTAAGTTCGCTTGCAGCATTTGGTAAGCGTCACCCACAGGAAACTGGGGAATGTCTGTGCCAATCACTCTGGGAATCGGTTGGTCTACCCCTCGCAAAAAAGAACTCTTTGTGCTATTGCTACTTATTGAAGGAATGACGCCTAGCAGGGTGTATTTGAAAAGTTCCCTGGCTTCTTTAACCGTTTTCACCGAGCGGTCAATCAAATCTAAAGTGAAGGCAGCAATAACACCAAGCAGGATACCGAGAACTCCTCCACCCGTTATCATCAGTATTTTTCGAGAACCCGCTGGTTTATCAGGTATCAAGGCAGGGGAAATTATACGAGCATTACCAACATTTTGGTTTTCTGCTACCTGGATTTCTTGCAGTCTGGTCAAAAGTGTTTCGTAAGTTGTTTGAGCAGCTTTGATCTTCCGCTCAAGCTGCCGCTGGTTCTGTTCTAGCTTGGGTAAAACATTTGCTCGTTGTTTGTACGCAGACCGCTTACTAGACAGTGTAATTATTTTTTTCTCTAAACCGACCCGTTCTGCCTCAGAGCGAGCATAATCTTCAAGTAACTTTTGTCGCAGTTCTCCAGTCTGTAAATTAAGCGTAGGAATTTGGCGATCACTGCCAACGGCCTGCTTGAGCCGCTGTTGTAGCAAGCTGTTGAGAGCAGCAACTTTTTCTTCCAAGTTGATGATAATAGGGTGTTCGGGCTGTAAACGGGTGCGCTCAACCGCAAGCTGGCTTTGCGCTTCTTGGAGTTGAGTAAGTACTTGCTGAATTCCAGGTGTTTGGCTCAATGAAGTAAAGGTCACACCTTGCTGCGAATCAATTTTCGCCTGATTCTGTAACTTTTGTGACCGAGCGCTAACATCTGCTAGTTGAGCTTGAGCTTGAGAAATTTGCTCTTCTAACTTGGAAATCTCATTGACTGCTGCAGTTGCTTCTTCTTGCAAAGCAATGACTTTATTTTCCTCTTTGAATCTACGCAGTTCTGCCTCCGCTCTTTTTACAGACCTCTCTGTTGCAGGTAGTTGTTTTTGAATAAACTTGCGGACTGAGACTGCCTCTTCCCGATTCGCTCCTATGTTATTCTTGATATAAGCCTGCATAAGTTTATTGACAACTTTTGCAGCCAATGTCGGATTGGTGTCAGTATAGGAAACTTCTAAAACTTCAGTTCCTTTGTCACCTTTTATTTTAAGTTCCTTGCTTAATTCCTGAATTGTGAGGGGTTTGCCTTTGTCGTCTCTGAGGTCAAGTTCTGTAATTGTCTCCTGAATAACTGGAACAGATACAACTATCTTTGCCTGAGTATCTGACGGATTGTTGTTAACACCTAAAGACTCTAACCTTCCTAGAGCTTCCCCCAAACCCGTTAGTGAGGAGGTACGATTCGTCTTAATTAGCAGACTGCCCTCCGCTTTGTATGTGGGTTTCAATGAGAATGCATACAAGGATACAAGGGTAACAGCCACTCCAAAAACGCCGACAGCAGGCACCCAGCGTCGTTGCAGAACAAGCAAGTATTTTTGAAAATCTATCTCTTCAAAGTTAGGTTTGGACTCCATAATGGCAGATAGTGAGAGTACTGATGCTTTCAATTGCGATCGCAACTGGCTTAATCTTTAGATCGGAAATCCTTGCTGCCGTTATAGCCAACCCTCCGTGCATGCCTGCGAGTAAATTCACCTACGGAAGGATTTCCCTCCAGGTCAATTACCCCGATCGCTTGTTGCCAAAGTTCTGGGGATGCTACTGACACCTCATAAGTACAAGCCTCTTTCTGAGGAGCTTTGCTAACGTGCTTTTGGACGTGATACCACTTCGTTTGTTGGCACTGTTCACACCAGAATGCTTCCAACCATTCATCTTCTAGAGAAACTGCGGTCTTGGTCGCCAGCAACATTAACGCATTCCGTCGGCTGACTCCCCGTTGCTGGAGTTGTCCTGCGCGATTAGCAAACAATGTATACTTTTGACTCACACTCTGGAGATAGCATCCATGAACTGGGCAGTGAACCCCCCGTCGCTTTGAACGTTTTCGATTTCGGTCACACCTTCTCTGCAATTCGACCCCCTCATTGCTAAACAAACTACACACAATTAAAAGGTTACGTTGGAGGGACTGAGATCAAAAAGACCATCGAAGCCCAACTCCGCACTTTAACAATCAACTATTTAATTACGGTTAAATACACCCTTAGCCTTCATACAGTTTGGAAACCCATACACTGCATATGCTTCAAGGATTTCCAACCTCCGGATCACCAAGCGCTAAAACTTGATGTTTCAACTTAACTTACAACAGAAAACTCGGCTACAAACACATTGCACCGCACTTAGAGCGACTACAAACAATGAATACTGTTGATTCACCGTATAGAGGTAGCATCCCTTAACTCGACAGTAGTTGGTTACACCTTGTATGGAATTTTATTTTTATTTTTAGTAGACGTAGACACACTATCCCTAAGTAGTATATCTGTAATCACCAGTAGCCGATTATACCTTGCGTGCAATTTTATTTTTATTCTTGCTAGACACATGCACTCGTGAAGAAGGTAATATTAAATACACTATTTTTCTAACGATATTGCAGTTTTTATCTTTGCTATCAGAATATCATATTTACTGAAATACCGATAGTAGAAGTGTAAGAAAAATGATTGACATAATTCCTTTTAAACTCATGTATAATTACTATACTAACACTCATTATTTCTTCATCTATCGCAGGCAGGATGACCACCGTCCACAAGTAATATTAATTTTTATTGTGGGTTGCGTAATATAGTATATCAAAAAAAATTGATGTGCTAGAATCACTCACTTACAGTTTCCAGAGCTATAAATGCCACTGCAAGAGCAGCCATAAATAACCTACCTTCGCATACTCATATCTTGCACCAAGAAAAATTGATAAAATTTGGTGACTCAATATTAAACCAAAAGTCCTTGATTTAACGAGAAAAGCCAATAAAAATCTTGTAGCTTTATCGCGCATATTTGTCGCTTGTACAATTTTCTACGGATAGGTGCAAGATCTGAGCATACTCATTTATCTCCAAAAAAGGTGTTAACAACTCGGCAGGAAATCTCGATTGGGTCTAATAAGCTAGTAATCAAACGATATGTCAGTTGTTCTTCTGGATTGTCAGGATGCTCAATTGTATATTCAATCTACAGTCTATACCCATGCCAGAAGTAGCTCTTTATCAATCTATAAAGAACACAATCGTTATATAGATTGCAGCCTCTGGATACCTAGGTGAAAACTACCAATCACCTCGGTGCTTAAACCATATACTATATAAAACATACAGCATAATTCAAATTTATTTCATTCGTTAAAAAAACATCATACTTTTCCTACTTTTCTTACTTTTCCTACTTTTCCTACTTTGACGACAGGGTATGTGAAAAGATTTGAGAATGCGGTTGCGCATTAATTGAAGGTCGGGTCAGTCGTGAGTCTTAGGAATCACCGTCCCTTATAGGGCGGTGAGGATGTCAAAAGGAAATTATGAAAAAGGGAGTGATGTCAGCATCGCTCCCTTTTAGCCCTCACGAAACAGTCCCTAACTACGACTTTGGCTTGTAGGTTGAAGCAACATGCAACTCTTTCAACTGCTTGGCATCAACTTGCGAAGGTGCATCTGTTAACAAACAACGTGCTTGTTGTGTCTTCGGAAAAGCAATGACATCTCGAATTGATTCTTCCCCAGCTAGCAACATGACTAAGCGATCCAAACCGTAGGCAATACCACCGTGAGGCGGTGTGCCATATTCAAACGCCTCTAAGAGAAAGCCAAATTTATTGTGCGCTTCCTCAGGAGAAAAGCCAATTGTCTCAAACACTTGTTGTTGTAGTTCTGGTTGATAAATCCGCAGACTACCGCCGCCAACTTCAAACCCATTAAACACTAAATCGTAAGCTTGCGCTCTTGCAGTTTTCAAGTCGCTCAAATCATCGGGATTAGGTGCTGTAAATGGGTGGTGCAGCGCTTCTAGGCGCTTTTCCTGTGCATTCCATTCAAACATCGGGAAGTCTGTCACCCAAAGCAAGTTGATTTTTTCTGGCTCGATTAACCCGAACTCTTTAGCGACAACTTGCCGCAACCTATCTAAAGTTTTATTAACAGTAGCTGCGTCACCAGCCCCAAATAGCAGCAAATGACCAGGTTTTGCATCTGTACGACGCAAAATTTCCTGTTTTTGTTCTGCGGTGAGGTTGTCTTTAATCGCGCCAATGGTGTCAATTTCACCGTCATCTCGTACCCGGATGTAAGCTAAACCTTTGGCACCGGCTTCGCTGGCTTCTTTGAATAAGTCGCCGCCTGGTTTGATACGGACGTTGGAAATTAAATCGTTCCCGTTGGGAATAGGAAGAATTTTGACAATACCACCATTGGCAACGGCTTCGCGAAAGACTTTAAAACCAGAGTCTTTAAGGACATCCGAGACATTGACGAGTTCTAAACCATAACGTGTATCTGGTTTATCACTGCCATAGCGTTCCATCGCCTCGGCGTAGGTGAGACGCGGAAAGGGAAGCTGTATTTCAATGCCCTTTACTGTCTTGAAGATATAACCAACTAACTTTTCATTGAGTTCGATAATTTCTTCTTGGGACATGAAACTCATTTCCATGTCCAACTGGGTAAACTCTGGTTGTCTGTCGGCGCGTAAGTCTTCATCACGAAAGCAATGCGCAATTTGATAGTATCTGTCAAAACCTGATACCATCAGCAACTGTTTGAAGAGCTGGGGTGATTGCGGCAAGGCAAACCACTCGCCAAGGTTGACGCGACTGGGTAAGATGTAATCCCGCGCACCTTCGGGAGTGGAACGGGTGAGGACGGGGGTTTCGATTTCCATGAAACCTTCCACGTCTTCTAGGTAACGGCGCATAGCTTTAACGACTTGATGACGCAGTTGCAAGTTATGTGCCATGCGATCGCGCCGCAAATCTAAATAACGATACTTCAGCCGCAAATCTTCCCGCACTTGATCGGCGTCGGCGGTGGAAACTTGGAATGGTAACTGTTTGCGGACTGAGTTGAGGAGTTTGATTTTATCCGCGTAAATTTCAACTTCGCCTGTAGGTATGCGGGGGTTGAGGGATTCTTCCGGACGTTGCGTCACTCTACCAGTGATTTCAACAACGTATTCATTCCGTAGGGTATTTGCCAATTCGTAGGAATCAGGAGTACGCTGTGGATCGCTGACAATTTGGACGATGCCATTGCGATCGCGTAAATCTATAAATATCACACCCCCATGATCGCGGCGACGGTCCACCCATCCGTACAAGGTGACAGTTTCTCCAATGTGTTCTTTTCGGAGTTCGCCGCAATAGTAAGTTCGCATAAGTGTTAATTCTTAATAACCGAGCTAGAGAATCCAAGTTAATGTTAGAGCTTTTTTATTATCTAGCATCATTTAGTCATTCTAGTCGTTCCGGTTCAAGAAATCTAACGCAAAAATGTAGAGACGCGCGATCGCACGTCTCTACAGCATGGCATTTGTTTTGTGGGTGAAACATTAACGTTGATGGCGAGGAGCATTGAAAGCATCCCATGCGGCTTTAGCAGCAGCTTGGAAGCGATCGCCTAGTTCTCCTATTTCTTTGAACAGCAAGTGCCAGTTTTTCTCAGCTTCCTGCTGGAGGACTGCAAACGCGTGTTCAATGCGATCGCGCTCAATGAGTTTATCGCCTTCCAGGGCTTCCCGTGCTTGACGTACTGCATTCAAATAGGTTTCACGGGTGAGGGTACCTGCTGATTCTGCCTCAGATTGAGCGCGTCTTCTAATCGCCTCAATCAGTGCTTTGGTTTCATCCTTCACCTCATCGGTTTCGCCAGCCAATTCAGTTTCTACCACCTCATGGGTTTGAGGGCTGACTTGTACGATGACTAAGTTTTCTTCGTTATCTGCATTGTAAGTCATGGTTAGGCTCCTTTATGCAATACTGTACTTGTCGCATGATAGCTGCACCCTGTAGGGATTAGGGATTAGGGATTGGGGATTAGGGATTGGGGTAAGGTGCGAGTATTGCCCAGTCGCCAGTCCCCAGTTCCCAGTCCCTTTATCGCCTAAATGAAAACTCTGAGGTTCTAGACAGTTGTTCTTGTTCTAACTTTACCAATGCCTCAACTCGTGCTTCAGTCGAAGGGTGGCTGGAGAACAAGTTACCGAGGAACTGTCCGGAGAATCCATTCATAATCAACAGTGGCTCAAAAGCTGGGTTAGCTTGCAGAGGTAGTTGCCTTGCTGTCGCTTCTAAACGTTGCAGCGCACGGGCTAAGGCGCGAGGATTACCAGTTAATCTAGCAGAACCTGCATCCGCTGAAAATTCCCGCGTGCGTGAAATTGCCAGTTGAATCACTGTTGCAGCAATTGGGGCAAGGAATATTGTCAACAGCATCCCTAAAGGATTTGGACCATTATTGCGGTCATTGGGTGAGTATGGAGTATACCAAACGCTGTAGCTGACGATTTGGGCTAAAAACGATATAGCACCTGCAATTGTTGCCGCAACAGCCTGTGTTAAGGTGTCACGGTTGGCAACGTGGGTGAGTTCGTGGGCGATGACGCTTTCGAGTTCGTCTTGTGGTAATAAATTTAATATACCTTCTGTTACTGCGACAGCGGCGTGTTCTGGATCACGTCCTGTTGCAAAAGCGTTGGCGGCATCGCCAGGAACAATGTAAATTCTCGGCATGGGCAGATTGGCGCGCTCACACAATCTTTGCACCATCTGATATAGCCCTGGTGCTTCCTGCGGTGATACTGGCACAGCACGGTATGCCGCCAGCGCAATTTTATCCGATTGGTACCAAGAAAATAAGTTTGTCACTGCTGCTATGACAATTCCTATAATAATACCACTAGTACCGCCAATCACCCAGTAGCTGATGGCAATCAAAATTGCACTTAATAAAGCTAGTAATACAGCCGTTTTAATTTGATTTCTCATGTTGAATGCTCTCCTTATAATGCTGTACTGATTCTGTAATTTGCTAGCAACAGCATTACTTAAGCCGCATTTTCATTGTATCGACCCAAACACAGATCCACCAGGTAGAAATTGCGCTCCAATTAAGTACGGTTTTCCCACTAAGCGTGTTGGTATCTTCTTTCAATCTAGGCTTCATTTTTTTGTATTTGCCAATACAATTTTCATTTTCAATAATTTTACTTTTTCATATACCTTCTTTAACAAAATAGCAATTCGGCATAATTTCTAAGATGTTCATTCAAAGCCGTTCTTTGCCATTACTAATAATTCAGGGCTGCTAGACAAATGACGAGTATAACCAGCATCCCTAAACTTCAGAATTTATTGTTTATGCAACAACAACTATCTTAAGTAGTAAATTTTAATTATTTATAGTATGAGCTTCGTTGCTGGCTATACATTAAATCCTGCTAATCCCTACAGTTGTTTAACTAAACATCCTCAGGACATGGGCAGAGCCAAAATCCAAAAAATTCTGTTTTAAACAAAATTTTTAGCAAAATTACAAAAATCAGTAAAAAAGGTTTATGTGTAGATATTTTCTACAGTATTTCGTGAGTAAAATTGGCAAATCTGCAAGAAAATTGAGTAAAATCTCCAAAAAACAAAAAAATAGAAGTATTCTCCTAAAAAAAGGCTAAAACTTATTTCTCTTTCTCTTCCTAAAACGTAGAAAATTTTCTGGTGGTAGTTTATATTTAGAAATTAGTCAATCATTGCTGCGTGATATTTCTGACAACTAGGCTAGTATAGCTAGTTACAAGGTTGAATGAGTAGGTTGAGAACTGTATTTGCTTGGGATAACAGCATTCTAAGCATGAAAGTAAGGAACTATTGGCATATAAGTCGTATTTTTGACTGCTCTAGACAATAACCCAAAAATGGGCTATGCCCTGGGAATCGAATGGATCAGTCATCACCTCCGAGGACAAGTGTAATGGCGCAAAACATAAACAAAGTAGGAGTTGTGCAGAAGTCTATCAAGATTTTGCAGGACTTTGCAGTATTTATCATCAGCCCTTGGTTAAATAGAGCATCTGTCAAATCTCTGCAAAAACGAGTCGATTCTCTGGAACGACATTTCTATCAAGGTTTACCAAACACAGAACAACGTCTGGAGTCGCTTATTGGGCAGTTACAACACCAGTTCAACATTCTGCAAGATAGTACAAAAAATCGGTTAGACAGGTTATTAGAGTACGAATTGCGTCAGCAAGTGCTGGACATGCTGAAGGAGCAGACAGATATCATTATTGAGAACATCAAACCAAGTGTTGAAAATTTAATCCGCGAGCTAGAGGAGAATAAGCGTTCAGAGGGGAAAGCAAGCCTTGCAGATGTTCAAGGCAAACAGCACAAACTCCAACAATCTCTAGCACAGATCCAACAGCTCACTACCTCACTACCAAGCTTAGAGGCACAATCAGCAGCTTGTCTAGAAGCAGGATTTTGGCTACTAGCTCATCGAGAAGAATTAGCACAAGAAGTAGCAGATGAGTTATTGGGTTCGCAACATCCCCAAAGAGAAGTATTTCGTCATAACCTTGGTAGATATTTAAAGCTGCTTGGAAGCTGCTTGGAAAATGGAATTGAAGCCCGTTTACTTTATCAAGGAATCATCACTCACCATCAGCCGTCAGTTGAGACATATGTGAAAGCATTCAAATTGATTCAAGATAAGTATATAAGCTATTGGGAAAATTCAGCGCAAGTCTCAACTGAAGCAGTTGTCGAGTTGAGGGCGTACTTTAACTATTTAATCGATTATTTGGTGAAAGTTTTACTCTAGGGAGCATCCCAATTTTTTCAAAACGCAAAACAAAGTAGCTCTGATTCACACTCTGTGTTCCTTTGCGCCAACCTCTGCGACCCTTTGCGTTTTAAAATAAACTCAAACATTTGGGATGCTCCCTTACTCTAAGCCTTAAAAATCTTTACCGAAAAAGTACTTAGAACTCACAACTCAGGAGTCAAAATTTTGAACCAGTATTTAAATATATAGCAATCCGGTTTTATTTTTGAAAAAATTTCAGTATCTTTCCGGTAATGCTCACCAAAAACCAGACATAAGCCAATACCGTTCAGTTAAGAATTTTTGGTAAAACTCGGTGATATGTAATGGAAGTGCATGCACTTTCACTACATTGGTGTCCTGTCCCCAACCGTTCCGGTGTGGCGAAAGTACAATGCAAAGGAAGTCTAGATGGCAAATTGTTAACAGACAGTTTGTTTAAGGCAAGCAGTGCAATACTGGAAATGAGCAGCATTTAGTTAGGCGCAGCCATAGCCAGCTTGTGGAGGTTGATAATTGTTATGGCAGTCTGGAAACAACTGACAATCTACATCGGGAAATCGGATCGTTGGTATCATCAACCGTTGTACTCCGCTTTAATTGGACTTGCCCGAAAACGGGGAATTGCTGGTGCAACGGTGACGCAAGCGATCGCAGGGTTTGGCAAACAAACAACTTGTCAGACCTCTCAATTATGGGAGTTGTCCTCTGACGTACCGATAGTAGTGACAATGATTGACACAGAAGAAGCACTTGCAGAACTTTTACCCCAAGTCAGAGAAATGGTCAGAGATGGATTAGTCACTATCCAAAATGTAGAAGTTGTTCATCATGCTCCTGTCACGTACCATTAGATACAGCAGATTGCAAGTAAATGAAGTAGAATACTCTTGTCTAAAAGCCAGACACAGAGGAAATTTTACTGCAAGATTGTACTTGAAAGCCGCACGGCACGCACGCAGCGAGAGTATCAGAATGTTAACCGTTGACAATTCACAGTTAACAGTTAACAGTTAACAGTTAACAGTTGACAACTGCGTTCTGTGTTCTGCGTTCTAAAGTTTTATATTTACTTAAGATGTACGTCAATGAGTCGCTGCGTATTTTGTGCGATCGCGCTAGCTTGGGGTAAATCGTAAATTCATTTAAAAAACGCGAATTGATGAATCACACCTTAAGCGTAGCGACTCCCAAACAAGTTAGTACTCAAGAGCAAGTCATTGTTGCGAAGCAAATATCTGTCAAGCCGTTGATTGTCTTGGGGTGGGAAATGCTTCTAGCCTTACCCCTAGGTTTAATCTTGACAAGGTTCCAGATTGGAGGAGTTGCTTGGATATTTGGCGGTATTGTTTCTGGTGCAGTGGTGCTTCAGACGTATCGAGTTTGGGGTGGCTATACCCCCAAACCCAACCGGGTTGCCAGAAAGACAGGAATGGCACTTGTTGGGCTGAATGTCGGCTTTTCTATTGCCCACGCGGATCTAGCTAATGTTGCTTCTTGTTTTCCTGTTTTTGCTCTTCTTACCTTTTTCCTGTTGCTGTGTGGTACTCTGATTGGCTATATTTACTCACGCTTAAGCAAAACGAATTTCTTAACGGCAATGTTGGCAACAGTTCCTGGCGGTGTAGGAATGATGTCGGCGATCGCCGCAGACTACAACAGAAATGTTACCCTTGTAGCACTCGTACAAGCGATTCGCGTGACGAGCGTAGTTTTTCTCATTCCCCTAGTTGCTAAAGTCTTATCCGGTCATCAAGTTTACCCACAAGCACTTCCCATTAAAACTGTCTTATTCAGTCTCGACCCATCCCAATTAGGATTCCTATTATTGGCATTGCTATTTGGCTCCTTAGGAGTATATCTTGCTGTATTACTCAAAATTCCCGCTGGTGAATTTTTCGGTGCAATAGTTGCCGGGATCGCGTTTAATCCCTTGCTGGATTGGCTGCCTTTTATAGGTGATATTAACTTTATCTTGCCGCCTTTAGTCAACATAGTCGGTCAAATGCTCTTGGGAATTACCATCGGTGAGTATTGGGGTGACAAACCCACTTTTGGGAAAAGGAGTATAGTCTACGCCTTGATGTCTGTAGGAATGACCCTTGTTGCAGGGGGACTCGCCACCATCCTTGCTATGGAATTAACTTCCTGGGACTGGTTAACGTGTCTGTTAGTAACAGCACCCGGAGGTTCAGCAGAAATGATTTTAGTTGCCCTAACATTGCATCATAATGTTGAAATTGTCACAGCAGGTCATTTGGTGCGACTGATCGCGATTAACAGTTCCCTGCCAATATGGGTATATTTATTTCGCCGTCTTGACAATCAACTAGAAGAACCTACCTAGGGATGGGGTCAAATCAACGTGCGATAAATTGTTCTGTGTTTATCTGCGTGCATCTGCGGTTCCAAATAGCCCTAAACCGCATTTTTGACCGAAATCTAGTGTAAATTGGTAGCTGCTGCTAAATTACCCCTGGTTCAAAAGGTATTTTTCCCTCACTCACAAACCAAGGATGCTGTAGATGGTCGCACAAATCAAAGAATTTGATGCCCAGCACTGGGTGAAAACTCGTTCATCCCTAGACCCGAACGAATCAACCTTTCTCGTCTGGAAGGGCAATATTTACGCTTTTGTCCCAGGGGAGAAGAAAAAACTCTTGTTTAAAATTGTCGGTATGAGCGTGAGTAGGTGTATTCCTACAGAAGAGGGTAGCTGGGATTTTACCTCTAGGGAACTCACTTATTACCTCAACCCAGAAACAGGTGAGATTTTGCATAAGTGGGATAATCCTTGGACAGGAGAAACAGTCCCAGTGGTACACGTTGCCAATAATCCCGTGCAGGGTCATTTTAAAAGCAAGTTTCCCGCACCTGTAGAAGGAGACAGTACAACCTTCGTGTTTGATATATTTCCCACTTATCCCAATCCTTTGGGGGAAAATCCCAAGTTTGCAGAATATAGCCCACACGCCACTTATCAAGCGGCAGAATTGTTTAAAATAACCGTCCCAACCGCAGATTTATTCAACTCTCAACTCAAGAGTGTGACTGAACTCAAGCTGAGTTGGGATAGAATTGGTCAATGGCTTCCTTGGATGAAGATGGGCGCACGCCTCGGTCATCTGATCTACAGTGCTTATGGAAGCAAAGTGAATGGCTTTAGCGAGTTGCCGCAATTGCTGCAAGATGAAATCAATACGCGCGTTCCTTTGTACAAGAATGCACCTAAATCGTTTCTTGATTTGGAAGATATGACTTCTTGGCTTTACTTCCAACAGCACTTTGATGCTTACTTAGCTGGTGAAACCTTTCCGCTACCAGAAGCGGAGGAGATTTAGTTTTCTCATTAAGGCTCTTGCAATCAAGAGTTAACTCTTAAGCTGTTCCACAATAAGCTTGCATTATCTGGGCGAGCAAGATGCCATTGGTGTCAACTTAAGCTAAAAACCTTCTAAAATCTCGTTTCCAGGTGGAACCTGGAAAGGCAATTGAAGCGGCTCTGCCGCTCTTAAGGTAGGCAGCAGAGCAGCCCCCCAATAGGCATTCCCAGCCTGAGGCTGGGAACGAGGCAATCTCTAAAAGCTTGTTCTATACTGCTTTTCACCTTGAGTTGACACCAATGACTTTCCGGCTCACTCCACAAGAATTTGAAAAGAACTCAGAACTCTGACTTCCTCGTTCTGAGTTCTTGGTCAGTACTTTAACACGAGGTAGACAAAGTAAAAATATGTCTCTCGCATCAGAAAATCAAACTGGCTTTTGAAACTGCGGTAGCGAGTGGTGGGTGTAGGGGATGGATAGGCATCCATTCCCAAGTCTTGTGCCATTAACACGGCTCGCTTAAGATGCAGGGGGTCGCTGACAATGAGAAACTTGGATTGATGATACAAAGACGCCACCTTCTGAGCATACTCCAGGTTTTGGTGAGTTGTGTGCGATTCTGTTTCGATGAGAATATTGCCTGGTTTGACCCCCCGCGCCATCGCGTAGCGTTTGCCGACAACGGCTTCAGCGAGATGATCGTTTTTGCCAACGCCACCTGTGAAAATAATGCTGCGGACAATTCCTCTTTTGTAAAGGTTTATTGCGTGGTTAATTCTTTCTCTGAAAACTGGAGATGGTTCGTCTCCCCAAACTGCTGCTCCCAAAACTATTGCAGCATCAGCTTTGACAATACGGTTAGCGCTGCCGTAAAAGTATATTCTGAATGCTGTGATTGCGACTACCAGTAGGAGTGCAGACACAATCCCAAGTACAACCAAAGCTAGCCATTGTATTTTAGTTTGGTAACTGGGCATTGTTAATATCTCCGAATGTAAATTTACAACACTTCATCTCCGTTTTAACAACTTTACACAGCTTCTAACAAGGTCCAAAAGTAGCCATCCGGTGCAACGAAGGAGAAACTCAGCTCTCCAAACTCGTTGGCAACTATGTGTGTATACTTTTGCACGGGACTTGCTTTAATGCGATCGCAGTACAGATCTAGTCCTCGTACCCGGTAGGTGTAAAGACAAACTCCCAAGCAACCTGGTTGCGCGGCTTCAAACTGGGAATTTAACTTGATATAATCAGGAAAGCGAATGATGTAAAGTCTACCGGAACGGGCAGCAAACACGTTTGTTGTTGAAGATCTCGGATCATCAAAGGCGGTAAGAGAAAACTTTTCCCCTGGTTGGAGGTCAAAAATCTCTCGACCTGCTAAGGAAGATTCGTAGCTTGTCTCTACATCGTCACGCACGCGCAGCAAACCCAAAACTTCGTCATAAAACTTTAGAATTTCTTTGCTGTCATCCTGAATGACCAAGCCCATATGAGTAAACTGGCTGGTTTTGAGGGTGGAATTTTTGTTGATGTTTCCGTAATGTGGCAGAGTATAACCAAACCTCTGAAAGAAAACCTGTCGCGTAAAGGGTTGCAACAAAAGCATTTCTCGCACCCCGATCACTGGTTCGATAAAAGGACGGCTTTTCTTGTCCTTGTTGTAAATAATTTCCCAGTGAGGGTATGTATATTTAATCGCCCAACCGGCTGTTTTAGCCTCCTCCACATGATTTAAGATGCTTAACACATCATCCGTTAAGGTCGTTGCCCAGCGATTTCCCTTCACTTTCATCGACCCCATCCCTAATCCCTCATTAGTAGGATTTTGCCAAATCATCAGACGAAGCAAACCATGATCTGTATACTGGTGGTAAAGGCGAATCGAACGTAAAGATGAATTGACTCCATATAATTGGTAAGCTGCGGCTTGTGATAATTCACCTACTTGACCAACGCGGTAGCCAAATAGTTCCCAATACTGAATAGCAGAAATTGGCTCTTTGACGCCAATACACACCTCGTAGATGCCTTCAATAGCCGTTTGTTGCCCCTGATTCATAGTTAGTTATGACATATCATTCAAGTGCTTTTTTTAGCAGTGTTCAGTTATCAGTTAGTTTCTGTCACTAAAGATTTTTGGAATTTCTCCACAAATCCATTTGTTAGCTTAATAATGTTTAGCTTAATATTGATATTACAAATGTAAATGCAAATGATAATTATAACTGTTTACTGTTAACTCAATATTTTTATATTCTATTCATATAAAAAAATTTACAAAAAATGACCGCAAAACGGACTTAAGTATAGTAGGATACAGAAAAGTAGCAATAATCAGTGTTGCTTTTTACTAAATAACAAGTAAGTAGTTGTAACAATTTAGGCTTGGCAACTACGATTTTTAACATTCTTTTTTTTTCATTGCCATACTCTTGATAGATTTTTGACCAATTTTGGAAACTATTAGCTTAATCTTGGATAGATTTTAAAAAAATTTCTACTATTCTAGATATACTGGATTTCTGGTAGCCAATAGTCAACTTCTTGTACTTTACGACTAGTTCAAGAACTTGGCACTTAGAGATATTCAGGGTGAGTCTCTATACAAATACAACTTAAAAGTGTGTTCTCATTCTTATGTATAAAGATATTACCTTCTGCTGTTCAAGTGGGCGCAAAATTGCAGCGGGCATATTGAGAATGAAAAAATGTAGGGATCAACCACTGCAAAGGATATTTGAGCATAACACAGGCTGCTCTCGTTTTGGCACTACCACTATCCGACTTATCAAGAATTTATAAAATCAATACAGCAGGCATGAATGTCTCAAAAGGGGAGAATTTTACATGAAAATTCTTTTGGTAGAAGATGATGAATTTAATGCTTTATTGCTTGAAAAAGCACTCAAGGCATACAACTACCAGATTGAGACTGCAAAAGATGGTGAAACTGGGCTGGAGTTGGCAAAAATGTTTGAATATGACCTGCTTTTGCTAGATGTGATGCTTCCTAAGATGGATGGCATTAGCCTTTGTCGGCAACTGCGTCTAGAGGGTTATCATATGCCCATTCTGATGCTGACTGCAAATGATAGTACCAGCCTTCGCGTTACAGGTATGGAGGCGGGTGCGGATGATTACATAACCAAGCCTATTGACCTGTCAGAGTTAGTCGCTCGGATGAAAGCGTTACTGCGGCGGGCAAAGGTGATATTACCTACAATATTGAGTTGGGAAAACTTGTCTGTAGACATCAACACAAGAGTTGTTACCTATAACGGCGAGAGTTTGCACCTCACCCCCAAAGAGTATAGTTTATTAGAGCTTTTCTTGCGAAATCCCGGCAGAATATTCACTCGCAGTGCTTTGCTCGACAGCATTTGGTTATCCTCTGAATCTTCTGGAGAGGAAGCTGTGACAACCCAAATTAAAGGTTTGCGGCAAAAGTTAAAAGCAGTGGGAATGACCGAAGATTTGATTGAGACACTTTACGGATTGGGGTATCGGCTCCGAAAACATGAAAAAGACACTAGCACACAAGACTCAAAGAAGCACAATAGGCGCAGTTCCTTATCATCTTCTGAGCTTTCGCAAAAGCGAGGCAGCGCGGTCTTGGGGGTTTCCCGCATGAGCGACTGCCGTCGCAAAGCCGAAGCAGAAGTTGTAGTTCTCGTCAAAAAGATGTGGGAAGAGTTTAAAGGGAGCCGTCTACAGGAACAGTTGCAGTTATTTGAGCAAGTGCTAGCACACTTATCCAGTGGAAAGCCAGACAGCTATCTGATGCAGCAAGCACAGACAGAGGCTCACCGCTTAGCTGGTACTTTAGGCTGTTACGGCTTTCATGAAGGTTCAAAACTAGCACGCCAAATCGAAGTCATGCTGCAAAGTTTAACAAGTTGGGAGCAGTATCCACTTTGGCAGTTGGAGAGATTGGAGAAATTAATAACATCACTACAAAACATATTGCTGCAGCAGCCATTTCAACTTGCTACCCTTGCAACCTCTAAATTATCATTGCCGCGACTGCTGATTATTGATGATGATACTATCCTAACACAACGAATTAAATTAGATGCCGCAGCTTGGGGCTTACAGGTAGAGATAGCTACAGATTTGACCACGGCAAAAAGCCTACTTGCCTCATACTCTCCCAATGTGATTTTACTAGACTTGACTTTTTCCAACTCACAGGAAAATGGTTTAAACTTCCTATCAGAAATTACCCAGAATCATCCTAAAATACCTGTTATAATTTTTACCGCTTCCCATCAATTTCGTTGTCGCGTAGAAGCTGCTCGTCTCGGAGCACATACCTTTTTCCACAAAACTACACCTGTGGATGAAGTGCTTTCTGTTGTCAGGAAATCACTGAATCAGTCTGCTGGTACTGATGAAGCTAAAATTATGGTTGTAGATGATGACCCGGTTGTGCTAAATCATGTGAAATCGTTGCTTTTACCTTTGGGATTTCAAGTCACTACACTGCAACAGCCTCAACATTTTTGGAAGGAATTAGAAACTTTTAGCCCCGAATTACTGATTTTAGACATTGAGATGCCAAATTTTAATGGCATTGAACTATGCCAAGTCGTCCGCACTGACAGCCGTTGGAATCATTTACCCGTGCTGTTTCTCTCTGTCCATTCCGATGCAAAAATAGTGCGTCAAGTGTACGCGGTAGGAGCTGATGATTATCTGCGTAAGCCAATAGTGGAACAAGAACTGATAACCCGTGTTCTTAATAGGTTAGAGCGGACACAACTCAGACAAAAATTACAACAATTAGAATTAGAACAATTAGAAGGATTGCTTTCTTAAATAACGCGCAATTTATCTGGTTAAGATTGACCGAAGAAGACAAGAGAGATGGGTAGAAACGGATACAAAGGAGAGTTTTGAATGATATAGTGGTTTTCTGTTAGGCAGGCATTGCTCACTTTTGTAGGCAATGCTGACCCGACAGATTTGTGGTTTAATCATAGAATCAGCTGTGTAAATAATTAGATGAATTTGATATTACAGGTAAAAACGGCTCAATTCTTGAAGGCGTTAAAAATTATTTTATAATTTTAGAAAAAATCCGTAATAAAGAGTTTGAATTAATAACATAGAAGAAGCTTTAAGTTAGGAAAGTTAACAAAATTAAAATAAATGGATGAAGTAAAAGGGACTGGGGATTGGGGATTAGGGATTGGGGTAGTAGTATATCAAACGAAAAATTATGTCCGGGGCTTTAACCCCGTACCATTTTTGGGGCATTTTCCCCAACAACCGTCCGCAGTACCTAAACTAAAGCATTGGCATTCCTCCCCCACCAACGCGTGTACGTATGGTGGGGGACTCCGTGGCCTCACCAGTTGAAAGCACATTGTAGTAATTATCATGTGTACAGTTAATGAAATAAGCAAGATTAGTCAGCACCTGAGCATAGCTTTGGAAGCAGCAAAAATGGTGATTTGGGAATGGGATTTGCTGACTAATTGTGTCGTTTGGTCAAGCAGTCAAGAAGAATTATTTGGGTTGGCACCTGGAAGTTTTCCAGAAACTTACGAATCTGCTATAGCTCGTGTTCATCCAAGTGACCTAGAAGCTGCGACTTTATGTTTGAATCAGGCACGTGTTGAGCGGCATGATTATGATCAGGAACTACGGATTTTTGGAGCTGATGGTAGTATCCACTGGATTGAGGTAAAGGGAAGATTTTTTTATAACGATGAACGTCAAGCGGTGCGGATGGTGGGAACTGTAATGGAGATTAGCGATCGCAAAGCCAAAGAAGAACAACTGCGATTACTGGAATCTGTCGTCGTCCATACAAATGACGGAGTAATAATTAGCGAGGCAAACCCCACCGAGCCTATGGCTTCCCCGATTGTCTACGCCAACCCTGCTTTTACCCAAATGACAGGTTATACCTTAGAGGAAGTCTTGGGCAAGACACCGTATATTCTCGTAGGAGAAAAAACTGGTAAGGCAACTTTAGATAAAATTTGTACAGCGCGGCAAAGTGGTCAACCAGTGCAGGTTGAAGGGATTAACTATACCAAAGACGGCAAAGAATTTTGGGTTGAACTCAGTATTTTCCCAATAGAGGATGAAACAGGTCGGGTGAGTCATTGGGTATCAGTGGGGCGGGACATCACTGAGCGTAAGCAGACAGAAGCTGCTTTGAAAGAAAGCGAGGAGCGGTTTCGCCAAATAGCAGAGAATATCCAAGATGTTTTCTGGATATTAGATCCTCAAAAGCGCCAAATAGTTTATATTAGCCCTGTCTATGAAAGAATTTGGGGGCGCAAGTGTGAAAGTTTGTACGCCACTCGAACGAATTGGATGAATAGCATACATCCTGATGACCGGGAAAAAGTGCAAGCGGTTCTTGGTGATAAAGTACACAGAGAACTGTTTGAGCATGAGTATCGTATCATGCGTCCAGATGGAACAGTGCGTTGGATTCGAGACCGAGGGTTTCCGGTTAAGGATGAGTTCGGACAAGTCCAGCGCATAACAGGGATAGCAGAGGACATCACAGAGCAGAAGCTCTCAGAAGTTGCTTTGAGAGAAAGCGAGGAGCGATTTCGCCAAATAGCAGAGAACATCGAAGATGTTTTTTGGATATCAGACCCCACAAAGCCCCAGTTGCTCTACATCAGCCCGGCATACGAAAAAATTTGGGGGCGTTCCATAGAAAGCTTGTACGCCAGTAACATAAACCTTATTAATAGTACCCATCCGGATGACCGGGAAGCAGTGCTAGCGACTTTTGTTGAAAAAGCACATCTAGGAGTGTTTGAGCATGAGTATCGCATCGTGCGCCCAGATGGAACGGTGCGGTGGATTCGAGACCGAGGATTTCCGGTTAAAGATGAAGGGCAACTCAAGTACATTACAGGAATAGCACAGGATATCACTGAGCGGAAACTTGCTGAAGCTGCACTACAACAACTTAATGAGGAGTTAGAAATTCGAGTTAAACAGCGGACTCTTGAGCTAGAACGCTCTCAACTCATTCTGCAACAGCAGCTCAGACGAGAGCAGTTAATCAAAAGGCTCACGCAACAAATACACCAGTCTCTTGACTTGGAAATAATCCTTAACACTGTTGTTAGCGAAGTCCAAAAATTGCTGGCATCTGACCGAGTTTCAGTCTACCAAATTCAGCCAGATGGTACTGGCAGTGTCGTTGCCGAAGCTGTTGTGGGAGACTGGACTAGGACTTTACACCAGAAATTTCCCAAAGAGATTTTCCCCAAACGATCCCAAAAACGCGATCTCGAAGGACAGATTTACAGCCTTACCAATCGTGATAGCGAGGAAATATCACCCTGTTTTGCGGACTTTTTAGCAGAAATTCAAGTTAGGGCAGAACTGGTGGTTCCCATTATCCAACAAGATACCGTTTGGGGACTGCTGATTGTTCACCAGTGCAGTGAACCAAGAGAATGGCAAACCGAAGAAATAGATTTGCTCAAGCAATTAAGTAGCCAAGTAGCGATCGCCATTCAACAATCAGAACTTTATCAGCAACTTAAGGAAGAACTGCGCGATCGCACCTCAGCAGAAGTCGCATTGCGACAAAGCGAAACTCTGTTTCGTTCTCTAACGGAGTTTGCACCCGTGGGCATTTTCAGAACTGATGCTCAGGGGCAAATTATCTATACTAATCCTCACTGTCAGGCAATTTTTGGCTATACCTTTGAGGAAGCTTTGGGGGATGGCTGGATGCAATTTGTTCACCCAGACGATTTAGATGTTATTATGCCCGAATGGGCTGCATCAGTGGCAGCAAAGCAGGAATACCGCTGTAAAATTCGTTGTGTCCACAAGGACAAAACTATCCGGTTTGGTCGAACTATGTCAGTTCCCCTCTTTTGCGAGTCAGGTGAACTCATGGGTCATGTTGGCGTAGTAGAGGATATCACGGAAAGTCTGGCAGTTGAGAAAATGAAAAAAGAATTTATCTCGATTGTCAGCCATGAACTACGAACTCCTCTTACTGCAATTCGCGGTTCTTTGGGATTACTCGCCGCTGGCGTACTCAAAGACCAACCGGACACTGCGAAACAAATGTTAGAAATTGCTGCCAAGGACACAGAACGTTTGGTACGTTTGGTGAATGATATTCTCGACTTAGAGCGCTTGGAAGCGAACAAAGTCTTTTTCGTAAAGCAATGGTGCCATGCTGCCACATTAATGCATCAGTCTGTAGAAACCGTGCAATTTCTAGCGGCACAAAACAACATCACGCTTTGTGTTGTGCCTTCTTCGGTGCAAGTATGGGCAGATTCAGACCGGATGATTCAAACTCTTGTTAATTTGCTGAGCAACGCAATTAAATTTTCGCCTCCACAGAGTACAGTAACGCTGAGTGTCCAAGCGCTGCCAGACCACGTTTTATTTAAAATTCAAGATCAAGGACGAGGCATTCCCCATGACCAGCTAAAAACTATTTTTAGACGCTTTCAACAAGTCGATGCGAGTGACTCCCGCCAAAAAGGAGGAACAGGTTTGGGTTTAGCTATCTGCCGTAGTATAGTACAACAGCATGGCGGCAGAATTTGGGCTGAGAGTGTGTTAGGACTCGGTACTGTTTTTTATTTTACTCTACCTCAACCGCTTGAGAGCGAAGGCTGTTGAAAACCGTAGGTATTGCAGAATCAAAATTGATGTACGAAGAGACACAAAATAATAAGCAATAATAGCTAAAAAATCCTCATTATTTTCTTATTTTTTTTTATTTATCTTTAATACTGCGCTTAATCGCTTATACTTACTTAGTTACAAAAAAACCATTATGTTCATGGGTTGGCTGCCCTTACGAAAGTATAGCATTTTCAGGTAATTACAGAATTTGCGCTCAAAAGCTTGTGAAAAAATGTGTTGTTTTGACTTGGCTGTCTTCGCAAATGGCTTGAAAGCTAAAACTAAACTATGTTAGCAAAGCGGATTTTGGTTATCGATGACGAAATAAACCTGTGTACTGTTATTAAGGTTTGTTTAGAACACATAGGGGGTTGGCAAGTGCTGATAGCTCGATCTGCTAGCGAAGGACTGGCATTAGCTGCAACCGAACTCCCTGATGCTATTTTACTAGATGTTATGATGCCGGATATGGACGGGTTGGTTCTGTTACATGCATTGCACATTAATCCGGTAACCCAAACAATTCCAGTGATTTTACTGACTGCTAAACCACAGCCTGTAAACTTGAATCAATCTGCACAGTTAAGCCTTGTAGGGGTTATTCCCAAACCTTTTGACCCTCTAGAGTTGGCGGATCAGGTAGCCGAATTGCTGCGATGGGAATAAGCTTGCCTTAGTTTCATTCATATTATCCTCACACACACAAAATTCCAAGCACTACAACTTTTTGGCAATCCTCAGAATTTCCTCATTTTTTTTGCATAACTTCATAACAGAAGCATCAAAATCTTTCTAAACAGTTCAGAACTCTTAATTATTCTGAAAAAAAAATTATGGTTTGAATCCATTCGTAATTCTGACAGAAGCTTCGCATTCTGACAAAAAAAGTATATTTTTTGACTTAGATATATGCATAAACAACAGACGATGGTAAAACCTGTTACTAAAAGAGTTTTATATA
This sequence comes from Kalymmatonema gypsitolerans NIES-4073, assembly GCF_002368435.1. Lineage (GTDB taxonomy): Bacteria > Cyanobacteriota > Cyanobacteriia > Cyanobacteriales > Nostocaceae > Kalymmatonema > Kalymmatonema gypsitolerans. Next base: position 745,424 of record NZ_AP018268.1, on the reverse strand, counting down.
TTGATGATGAACCGGATATGCAGCTGATTGTGAAAACCTGTCTCCAGACATTAGGAGGGTGGGAGGTAGAAGTCGCCAAATCAGGTACAGAGGGTTTAGTTAAAGCAGAGGAGTTGAAACCAGATGCGATCATTTTAGACGTGATTATGCCCGATATGGATGGTGTTGATTGTTTGGAAAAACTAAAGTTAAATGCCAAGACTCAAGCAATACCAGTAATTTTTTTAACCTCAAGGTGGAATATCACTGAACAGTATCGGTTTTCAGCGTTGGGTGCTGTGGGGGCGATCGCTAAACCATTTAACGCTTTGACTCTGGTTCCTCAAATTGCAAAATTTCTTGGTTGGAAGCAAGAAAATGTAAAGGTACTAAACTAAAAAACTTTCCACATTCCTAGTCATACTAAATGAGTTTATTTAGATATTGACTATTTTTTGAATATCTAAATATGGGTTGAATGGTTTTTAATAAAAAAGCGGCGTAAGTGATAAAAATCAGGCGAAATTATTTAGCAATGCCATTGCTTATTGCAATTAATCGAACAACTATTTCTTGAAATTAAAGGACGAGTATGGCTTTGCTTGAAAAGATTTTAATTGTAGAGGATTCTCTGAGCCAGTTGGATCTCATGTGTTATTATCTCAGAGATAGTGTTTACCGCATTATTAAAGCAACTAGCGCTCAACAAGCTTTAAAAATCGCCTTACAAGAAGAACTTGACTTGATAATTACTGATGTTGTTATGCCTCAAATGAGCGGGTTTGAGTTGTGCCGTTTCCTCAAAAAAAATCCAGCGACTCAAAAAGTGCCAATTGTGATTTGCAGTTCCAAAAATCAGAAAGTTGACCGTTTGTGGGGGATGAAGCAAGGCGCTGTCGCCTATGTCTCTAAACCCTTTAGCCGCGAACAGTTACTACGTGCCATTGAATCAGTGGCAGTAGAAATCTAATTTTTTACAATAAAAAATTAGATTTCATTTTAATAGAAATAGAGTATACAAAATAATTAGTTTCTGATACTATTGAATCTACTAAGCAGTAATCAATACTTAGCTTATTTTCCTATTGATGTTAATGTAGGCGAAACGACTTAATCTTATTTGTGTGACACCTATAAGCTATTGTTCAGTCTTTGTTCTCATCTAAAAACTTGCATCTACCACTAGCAATTTTGAAACGTTACTCATTCAAACATAAGGTTTTTGAGGATTGGTAGATGGTTAGAATGGTTGACAAAGATACAAATTATGCTAAAGACGAAAATGAAGATATTGAACAGAGTTTCTTCGTAACATCGTTACAGCAAAAAACTGTCATACAACCTAAAATTGACTTTCATAATTCCCGCCGCCGTCGTATTATTTCTTGGCTCAAGCGGATAAGCTTACGTAATAAAGCGATCGCTTTTATCTTTGTGATTGGAACTCTACCAGTATTTGGAATTGGGGCAATCACCTATTACTTGGTGAACCAATCAACGACTAAGGAAATTGTTAACAACAAGCAAGATAGAGCTTCTTTGTTGGCAAATAATATCAGCAGTTTCATGGAGAGACGGTATGGAGATATTCAAATACTGTCTAAACTGACATTCCTGCAAAATCGCCAATTGAGGGGAGTGATCAGCCGCGAACAGATGCAAGCACGGCTGAGGAACTATTTAGATATTGAAGACAGCTATGAAAGCATTGCCGTTTTTGATATCAATGGTAATCTTGTTGCAGATTCAGCAGGAGAATCTATTCCTAACCAAAAAAACGAACAGTATTTTCAAGAAACACTTAAAACTAACACGCCCTATATTAGCCAGCCGAAAGCCACAAAAAGCGTAGACCAATCTAAAATTTACATGGCTGCGCCTGTCAAAGATAGTGACACGGGTGAAACAATTTATATTGTTCGGACAGTGATACCCGTGAAATCTTTAGAAAAGGTAGTCCTGAACCCGCAAATTAGTCAAGATGATTACGATGTTGTAGATAGTTCTGGAAAAATATTCATATCTACGACAGGGAGCAAAACGGGTTTAGATGCAAAACAAGAAATTCCTCAGTGGAAAGAAATACAAGCAAAGAAGCAAATAACGACTCAGATATTATTTAATAAAAAGGACAATGCTGAAAAACTAGTAACCTACGCGCCTTGGCAAAAAGTAGAAGGCTTGCCAGATTTAAAATGGACATTACTTTTGAGCCTAGATACAGCAACTGCATTCGCAACGCAGCAAGAATTATTACTGGCATTGGGGATAGGGACGCTAATAACAGCATTGCTAGTTGGGAGCATCGCGGCAATTATAGCCACTCGTGTGATCAAGCCACTTGAAGCTGCTATCATGGCAGTGCAAAAATTGGGTAAAGGTAATCTTGATACCCGAATTGCGATCAAAGGCGAAGACGAACTTGGAATCTTGGCTTCTCAGATCAACCAGATGGCAGATCAAGTGCAAGGCTTCCTACAAAAACAAACCGCCGAAGCTGAGCAATCAAAGTTGTTGACAAACATCTTGCTCTCAATTCGCTCCTCTCTCAATTCTGAAGAATTGTTCAACATTACAGTCACACAAGCAAGACTTGCCCTCAAAGCGGATCGAGTCGTGATTTATCATTTCAATGCTAAAGGAGGCGGACAAGTTATAGCTGAATCAGTGAATCCTGGTTTGCCTGTGGCTTTTGGGGAGATGATTGAAGATGGCTGTATTCATAAGGACATCATAGACGCTTACAGACAAGGTCGGGTGATGGCTGTGAACAACATCAGTGAAGCAGGCTTTTCTCCCGAACATCAGAAGTTGATGGAAAAATTGCAAGTCAAAGCGAACTTGATCACGCCAATTTTAAAAGATAACCAAGTCTTAGGCTTTTTGATTGCTCATCACTGCCAAGAAATTCATGCTTGGCAGCCCTATGAAATTAATTTCTTGCGGCAGTTAGCAATTCAAGTCGGGCTGACTTTAGAACGTGTCAGTTTATTGCAGGTGACACAGACACTCAAAGACCTTGCTATCCACTTGTCTAGAACTCATAACTCGCAAGATATCTACAATTTGGCGGTTCAAAGCATCTGCAAAGCCTTGAAGGTGGAGCGAGCAGTCGTTTACAAAATAGACGAAAATTTGCAAGGAAGGGTGATTGCAGAATCAGTCGTTGCAGGTTGGCCGGCTTCTCTTGGGGCAGAAATTTACGACCCCTGTTTGAAAGATTATATTGATAAGTATCGGCAAGGTCGTGTTGTCGCCATTAACGATATTTACCAAGCTAATTTGAGCGAGTGTTACATCAAGCAATTAGAACCGTTTGCAGTCAAAGCAAATTTGGTCACACCGATTTTGATAGGTGACCAACTGCTCGGCTTGTTAATTGCCCATCAGTGTGAGCAACCTCGTTTATGGCAACAGTCTGAAATTGATTTGTTTGAGCAATTTGCCAGAATTGTGGGGCTGGCTTTAGAGCGAGCCAATTATTTAGAGCAAGCCGAACAAGGACGCCAAGAAGCAGAAAAAGCTTCTCAACTGCAACGTCAGCAGAAAGAAAGGCTGCAACTGCAACTGCTAAGATTAATAGACGATCTTGAACGAGCATCTCAAGGAGACCTGACAGTGCGTGCGCAAGTCACCGCTGGAGAAATTGGCACTGTCGCTGACTTTTTCAACTCCTTATTGGAAAGTTGGCAGGAGATTGTTACCCAAGTCAAACTAGCCGCTACTCAGGTAAATAATGCAATTGGAGACAACTCAGGATCGATGGGTGATTTGGCAATTGAAGCACTCAAACAAGCAGAGGAAATTAGCCGTACCCTGGATGCTGTTGACCAAATGAGGCAATCGATTAAAGCCGTAGCAAAAAATGCGAAGCAAGCCGAAGAAGTTGCCCGTACGGCATATGACGCCGCCGAAACCGGAGACACAGCAATAGACCTGACAGTGGAAAATATTATAAGTTTGCGCGATACGATAGGGGAAACAGGGAAAAAAGTCAAGCGTCTTGGAGAATCTTCGCAACAAATTTCGCGTGTGGTGGCATTGATTAAGCAACTTGCCATGCAAACCAACTTGTTAGCTATCAACACGGGTATTGAAGCGGCGCGTGCTGGTGAAGAAGCTCAGGGTTTTGCGGTGATTGCGGAAGAAGTCGCCCTACTAGCAGTTCAAAGTAGCGAAGCAACTGAGGAAATTGAAGAAATTGTTGCCAATATCCAACGGGAAACCAGGGAAGTTGTTAAGGCTATGGAGTTGGGAACCACGCAGGTTGTTGAAGGGACGCGTCTGGTTCAAAATAGTAAGTACAGTTTCAACCACATTCTTGAGGTGTGTCGCCAAATTGACCAATTGGTACAGTCAATTTCTCACGCTACAGTATCTCAGGTGCAAACTTCCCAAGAGGTTTCTATTCTCATGCAAGATATCGCCCAAATATCTGAAATGACCAGCAATTCATCTCGTCAAGTTTCCACTTCTCTCCAAGAAACAGTGGAGATTTCCCAGCAATTGCAAGAAAGTGTGCGGACATTCAAGGTGAATTAGATGGGGGTGAAAGTCAAAAGTCAAAAGTCAAAAGTCAAAAGTCAAAAGTCAAAAGTCAAAAATCTTTTTTACTTTTTACTTTTCTACACCACTCAAATCCTGTAGTACAGCAGAAGCTGATTGATAGCGATCGCTAAAGTGGTAACGCACCATCTTATCTAAAATCTCCGCCAATTCCTCGCTCACTTGCGCCCATTGACGCCACATTACAGTACCAGTATCATTATTTGGCTGGAGTTCGTGAGGTGACAATCCAGTAACCGCCTGAATGCCAATCATCCCCAAAGCATAAATATCACTCGACAAGCGGGGATGACCAGCAAACTGTTCTGGTGGTGCGTAACCCCGCGTCCCAATAGCTACTGTCGCTAATTCAGTTTCCTCCTGATTGAGTGGTTGCATCATCTTAACTGCACCAAAATCAATCAGTACTAAGTGATTATCTGTAGCACGCCTGATAATGTTAGTTGGTTTAATATCTCGATGAATCACACGACGCTCGTGAACAAAGGCAAGAACTTCTAAAATCCCTTTGAGCATATCGATAACAAACAGTTCATTTTGCACCCCCCGCACAGGTGGTAATTCCTCACTTAAAGTATGTCCCTCAATATATTCTTGTACTAAATAAAATTCATTATTGTCTTCAAAATATGCTAAGAGTTGTGGAATTTGATGATGTTTTCCCAAAGCCTCTAAAATTTCGGCTTCGGCATCAAATAATCTTCTTGCAACTTGCAAAAATCTTGTATCCCGGCGGGCGGGCATCAGTTGCTTAACGACACAGATAGGATTGCCTGGGCGCTGGGTATCTTCTGCTAAATAAGTGCAACCAAATCCACCTGAACCAAGAACTCTAGTAATTTTGTAGCGTCCGCTTAAGACGGTATCACCAGTTCTTTTTTCTAAGGTATCAATTTTTGATGAACTGTGAAGATGTTTGTCTTTAATTGCTGTACTTTCTTTTAAAAGTGTATTTAACTGTTCTATTGCCTCTTGTTGTTTTTCTACTTGCACAACGATGATTTTTGTTTGCTGCTGAGTTTGGTATGTAGTGTAAGCCATCACACTAACTCCACTCAGTACCAATGCTATAGCAGGCGGTATCAAGGGCACCCACCCTGCTTGCAGAAACAACAGAGCGCAAATCATCACCAAGCCACTTAAACTTATACCTTCTACAACAACCAGCAATAAAGGATGTCGCAGACGCCACGCTAAAGCAGCACCTAACAGCGACCAAACCCAAACCCATACAACTTCACCCGAGTCAGAAAAGTACCAAATGACACGTCGTCCATCCAAGACTGTACTGAGCATCTGACTGGCTATCTGTGCATGAATAAAGACAGCAGCCATTCTTGCAGGTTGGTTTGGCAGAGCATTATATGGTGTATAGAAGCCAGGATGAAGGCTGGGAGACTTAGTACCAATAATAACGAGACGGTCTTTTATCCAGTTAGGATTTATATTGCCGTTCAGGGCTTGTGAGAAAGTGACTTCTTGGGCTAGGCTATCCGGATGGCGATAATTCAACATGATTTGGTAGCCGCCAGCATCCATGCTTTTATAACCACCTGCATTGCTGTCAAGAAATTTAAAACTGGCTTTCACCTTTTGTGAATGAGCATCAACCAGCTTGAAATTATTTTCATCCCTGAAATCAGGTTCAATACCTTCTTTTTCTAAATATTTAATTGCTAGTATTGCCGCAAACGAGAAGTTCGTTGTACATTTCTTATCTTCTGGGGAATTCGCAAACAACAAACTGCGGCGAACGATGCCATCTTCATCAGATATCAAGTCGGTAAATCCGACATTATCTATAGGAAAATTCGGTGGTGGTGCAATTTCCGGTAAGCCGACGCTGCTGAATGCACACGTACTCAAAATGTTATCTCGACGCTTTAAAGAAGCCCCCAGATTTGCTTGTTCTGGTCTATATATATTTACACCAATGACACGCGGTTGATAGGACTCTAATTTCGCCAACAGCTCGTTCATTTTACTGTCTGACAGAGGCCATCTGTATTGCCGAAGATCATCTTCAGTAACAGTCACCAGCAAAATACGGGGATCAGGTGGTTCAGTAGGACGTAACCGTAACATCTGGTCATATGCTCTTAACTCCCAAGACTGCAACCATTTGAGTTCCCGTACTCCCAATACTAAGGCAGTGACACCCAAACTTGTTACAAGAACAGTTCGCAGCCAGCCTTTGGGAGCATTGTTGTGATCAGAAATGCGTTCTTTGGGAGCCTCAGTTAAACCAACTTCCTCAGGCTTGCGTTCAACAAGCATAGAGCGAAACCGATGGAACATCTGCAAAGGAGATGGAGAGGCTCGAACACTCAAGCGACCTCCATTTTTTGCCCATGAAGCACGCAGTTTTTGTAATAGTCCTGTAATCACGGAGATGCGGCACTAGCCAAAATGTGGTAGACTTTTCAAACCTGGAACTTCAGTTCCAGACTAGGGACTAAGAAAAATTGAGATTATCCCAGGTACTATTCACTTTAGCAATTTAATTGCTAGAAAGAACTTCGTACACTGCCACACGAATAATTTATCTGTGTGCATCTTGCCTAGGGCGAGCTTTCCGGCCCACCTCACAAGTCGAAATAGAAGCAAGATCCCCGACTTCTTAAAGAAGTCGGGGATCTAAACCAATTGATTTTCACAAAAAACGCTTATTTATTCAAGCGGGTACTTTTCATCTGAAGAAGCTGACCATTCCCACATAGAACCAGCATAATTCTTTACATTAGAAAAGCCCAAGTTAACAAGAACAGCGACAAAAAAAGCCGAGCGAATTCCACCCGTACAATAAGTAACAGTAGGAGTATCACGCTGAATTCCTAAGGTTTCTAATTTGGCGATAATTTCCTCTGGCTTAAGTAAATTTCCCTTAGTATCCATTAAATCTTTAAAGTAGAAATGCACAGCACCAGGGATATGTCCCCCTCGCTGTTCACCATAGGGAGTTTCTCCAGCATATTCTCGCTTTTGCCGAGTATCAATGACAGCCAACTTGTTTTCTGAAAGATTGACTTGAAGTTCATCACGCTGAATTTCCCATAAAGCAGTGCGATTAACAACAAAATCTCCTATTTCTAGCGGTTGATTAAGTCCGCGAGTCGTCGGAACACCTGCTTTAACTAGTGCATTGTACCCGCCATCAACCAAGGCTGCACTTTGATGTCCTAAAGTGCGTAACATCCAAACAATGCGCCCTTCTTCCCCAAAATTGTCAGGCGGATTGCCAAGAACAATGACAGGTTTAGAGTTACAAATACCAACTTGACGTAGTTTTTCTTCTAAAAGATTTGCATCTGCAAGTAGTTTTCCCCGATAGGGTTTTTGGTTATTTGAAAATTGCTGCCAAGTGACGTGAACAGCACCAGGAATATGTGAAATCAACAACGCCAACTTGTTGCGAGTGTCAAGAATTGTCGCCCCTTGAGATATCAATTGCTTGGCTTCATTAGCACTTATTATCCATTGCATATTTTTCTAAGCAACGACTAAAAGTTGTGGCTTTTTACACAAAGCCTAGGAAGAACAGCATCCAGAGGTTGTACCACAGCTTTCAGTTTACCTCTGGCAAAGAACTCTTGGTGCAACATTCACCAGCTAAACTAGACTTACAACCGCCACGTCAAATATATACGCAGATGCTATGTCTTTCGCTCCAGACATAAGAAATTCGGAAAACACTATGGAAGATGTTATCTTTCCTCCTAGTGACTTATATAGTGACGAACCGCCATTGGAAACAGATCTACATCGGTTACAAATGACGCTGCTCATTCAGTGTTTGGAATGGGTGTGGCGTAATCGCAACAACTTCTACGCTTCTGGGAACCTGACGATTTACTACAGTCCTCGTCAGCGCAAATCTGAACAATTCAGAGGTCCCGACTTTTTTGTTGTACTGGATACGGAACGCAAACCGCGTAAAAGCTGGGTCGTTTGGGAAGAGGATGGCAAATATCCTAACGTGATTGTGGAAATTCTTTCTTCTGCAACAGCTGACACCGACCGAGGTTTAAAAAAGCAAATCTACCAGGATATCTGGCGTACGCCAAATTACTTCTGGTTTGACCCGGACACATTGGAGTTCAAAGGTTTTGAGCTGGTAGGTGGTCGTTACCAAGAACTTGCTCCCAACGAAGCTGGCTGGTTATGGAGTCAGCAATTGGAGCTATATTTGGGTGTTGAGAATTCCAAGCTACGTTTCTTTACTCCTCAAGGAGAACTCATACCCACACCAGAAGAAGTAGCACAGCAAGAGCGGCTACAGCGCGAACAAGTGCAACAGCACCTTTCAGAAATGGAGGCGTTACTGGCTCGCTATCGGGAACGGTTTGGTGAGTTACCAGAGAACCACTCTTAAGTACTGTTAAAGTACCTGTGTTGTTAACAAACCTGAAACGGCTAAACAATTATGGCAATTTATCTAGACTCGGCAATTCTATCTGAAGCTGAAATTGCTAGTAAAATGGGCTGGGTAAAGGGCATCACGACGAATCCCACACTTTTAGCTAAAAGCTCGGAGCCACCGGAAACCACGCTGAAAAAATTGGCACCGTTAACCTCAGGACCACTATTCTACCAGCTTGTGTCGTCTGATTTTGAGGGGATGCTGGCGGAAGGGAGGAAAGCTTTTGAGATTATTGGCAAACAAACGGTGTTGAAAATTCCAGCAACACCAGTTGGGTTTGCAGTGGTGGCGAGTCTGTCGCCGGAAATAACTTGCTCAGTGACGGCAATTTACAGTGCAGCACAGGCAGCAGTGGCACGGGAGGCGGGTGCTAAAATGGCGATCGCTTATGTCAATCGTGCAACCCGGTTGTTAGGCGACGGAATTGCCTTGGTACGGGATATGGCTAGCGTACTTACTGGCAGTGATACTGAAATTCTAGCAGCTAGTATCAAATCACCAGAAGAAGCCGCAGCATCGCTACAAGCTGGAGCGCATCATCTCACTTTACCTTTGCCAATGTTACGAGCCATGACTACCCATGAATTCTCCGACAAAACTGTAGAAGAGTTTGCCAAAAACGGCATTGGTTTAAAGATTTAGTGCTTTAGTCATTTATAAAGTAAAAATCAAATTACTGTAGCGTGTGTTAGGCGCACCTTTTCGATATAATTTGTAACGAAAAACATGTTTAAAGCGCCTAACGCACCATGTTATATAGCAATCCTAAATCATTCGTAAAATTCTCTGTTCTCTCTTTTCTTGGCGCTCTTGGCGACGCCAGTCGCCTGCTGTCGGGAAACCCTCCTGCAGCGCTGGCTCGTCTTGGCGGTTGATAATTTTTACCTATCAAATAGGACTGCTATATAGCGGTGCGTTAGGCAAAGCGCCGTAACGCACCCTACTTAAGATTTACTTTATAAATCAACTCTAAATATCTATTAATCATACTTTTGCAAGAAGTCTTTTGTACAGGATGATAAAAAAGCCTGGTAGCTATAATGCAACCAGGCTAATATTTAAGTTACAGAGTAATGAGGAAGAAATCTATACTGCACAGTTGAAATTTACAACAATTTAATGAGCAGCTTGTTCTAGATTAACTTTGACGACTGTGTTTTTCGCTTCTTCCTTCTTAGGTAATGTCAGATTCAAAATACCGTCTTCGTATTCTGCGGTGACTTTGGTGTTTTGAATGTGAGTAGGTAAAGGAATGACGCGTTGAAATTTCCCATATTGGAATTCACTGCGGGTATAGCCTTTCTCTTCAGTTTTGGTTTCAGACTTACGCTCCCCACTGATAGAAACGGCATTTTCTGTTACTTGAATATCTATATCTTTGGCTTCCAAGCCTGGAACTTCTAACTTCAGATGGATGGCATCATCTGCTTCAATGAGTTCAGCCGCAGGAAATCTTGTGAAGCCTTCCCAAGTTTTTGTTGGCGCTATTTCATCAAATAGCCGATTAAGTTGATTGCTGAGAGCGTTAAATTCTTGCCTCGGGTTCCAACGACTTAACATATATACTTCTCCCTCTTATCTAAAAAGTTGTTGTTTCAATCAAGTCAGGAATCAATTCCTTCCTTTGATTTTCATATTATTGCCAGATAAAAATACTGTTGGTTCGGTTGTTCTCACCCAAGAAATCTTAATCACCGACCATAAAATTAGACATAATATTAGACATAATATAAGCCGCTCAACAAAGGGTATTGCCCACTTTTCTGCCACAAGGTAAACTAAATCCTATGTTTCCAAGTTTCTTACCGATTACAGTTGGGGATCTCACAGAATCCACCTCGATCGCTCTTGCTCAGAGCATTGAACAGATAGCGCTAGCCACTCCCTTGAGTACACAACCAATCACCACCACCTATGTGCGTCAAGGTAGTGGGGGTACACCTTTGCTGTTGATTCACGGCTTTGACGGTTCTGTGTTAGAGTTTCGCCGCCTTGTGCCTCTACTTGCGGTACAAAATGAGACATGGGCAGTGGATTTATTGGGTTTTGGGTTCACAGATAGACCAGAGGGAGTCAAGTTTAGCCCCAGTGCAATAAAAACCCATCTCTATTATTTCTGGAAAACCCTGATTAACAAACCTGTCATTTTAGTGGGCGCTTCAATGGGGGGTGCAGCGGCGATTGATTTCACCCTCACTTACCCAGAAGTCGTGCAAAAGCTGGTGTTAATTGATAGTGCTGGTTTGGCAAGTGGTTCGCCGTTAGGCAAACTCATGTTTCCACCGCTAGATTATTGGGCAACTCAGTTTTTGCGTAATCCTAAAGTTCGGGCAAGTATTTCCCGCACAGCGTACAAAAATAGGGAGTTAGCATCACTTGATGCTCAATTATGTGCAGCATTGCACCTAGAATGCGTAGACTGGCATAAAGCTTTGATTGCTTTTACCAAAAGTGGTGGTTACAGTGCTTTTAGATTTAAGAAACTAGCAGAAATTGTGCAACCAACGCTTATTTTGTGGGGTGATTCTGACAGGATTTTAGGTATCACGGATGCCAACAGGTTCAAACTGGCAATTCCAAATAGTAAACTTATCTGGATTAAAGATTCCGGTCATGTCCCTCATTTAGAACAGCCGCAAATAACTGCACAGCGTATTTTAGAGTTTCAAGATGACCACTTGCAGAAGTTGGTTTAACAGCTATTGCTCACTCTACCCTTAAGTGTCTTCATACCTAAGACAGTAAGATTTTTTGCTCTGCTTCCGGATGTAGTTGATTGCTGGTTGAAAAGCATACATGAGCAGCGTGCAATCATCCGTGTCCCAAACTTTTGAATGAACAGCAACACTTTGGTTAAGAAAATCCTGATTCTGGCAGCGAATCCCCAAGGTACATCAGGACTACGTCTGGATGAAGAGGTGCGTGAAATTAATGCTGGGTTACGGCAGGCGAAGCACCGCGAGCAATTTGTCTTGGAGCAGTGGTGGGCAGTGCGTACACGAGACGTTCAACGAGCTATGTTGGATGTCGAACCGCACATTGTCCACTTTTGTGGACATGGAGCGGGGGATGGAGGATTGGCATTTGAGGATGAAAAAGGACAAGTCAAGCTTATTGATGCAGAAGGATTAGCGGGACTGTTCGAGTTGTTCGCCGAGCAGGTGGAATGTGTAGTTCTTAATGCCTGCTACTCAGAGATTCAAGCCAAGGCGATCGCCCGACACATTAACTATGTGATTGGCATGAATCAGGAAATTGGCGACCAAGCCGCAATTGCATTTGCTGTGGGTTTTTACGATGCCCTAGGAGCTGGACGCCCGGTTGAGTTTGCCTATCAATTTGGCTGCAGTGCAATTCGCTTGGAAGGTATTCCAGAGAATCTGACTCCTAAACTTCTGACAAAAAACCAGTTGAAGACAGAACCCTCAAATACAACTGAGCCGACTTCCAATGTCAAGACAGAAACTTCAACCGATGAGCTGAGTTCTAAGCGGGGAATAGACTACACGCGGCTGCGGGATTTATTGGCAACGGGGAAATGGAAAGAAGCTGATCGGGAAACTGCAAATCTCATGCTCAAGTTAGTCGGTCGAGATGAAGTTGGCTGGCTGAGAAATGAAGATATGGAAAAGTTTCCCTGTCAAGGCTTACGCACTATCGACGCTCTTTGGGTAAAGTACAGCAATGGGCACTTCGGCTTTAGCGTGCAGCACCGCATTTGGCAGGAAGTTGGCGGCAAAGTGAATAAAGTCACAGAGTGTCTTTTGGGCGATCACGTCGGCTGGCGTGTGAAATGCAACTGGCTGCCATATGACTATGACTGGCTGGGATATTCAAACATGACTTTCTCCCTGAATGCCCCCCAAGGTCATCTCCCAGCGCGGTTGGTTGGGATGTCACCGCCGAGATTGGAGTTACTTTCGGGCGTGGGATCTGGGGAGGGTGCTGTTCCCTTGTGTTTGCTTCACGACTTTTCCCGACCGTTTGGTTGGGTGTGGTGCTGGTCTGGGGTTTTTTTATTCTCGCGCGTCGAGACTTGTAAACTCTAACCTTCATTAGTTACGACTTTGACATTTAAATTATCAGTTAAAGGAGTCAAACAAATGAGTCCGAAAGATTCAAGGAATTCGCCAAATCATCCTCAAAAATCAGAAGGGGGAAATGAGAATAAACAGAGAAAAAATCCAATTGTTTTCATCTCTTTGATTACCGGGTTAATCATTGCTACTGCAATAGGTGCATCTGTAATTACTGCGGTAATTCTAAAACAGGGTAATCTAATCGGTGGCAACAACTCTACAGCCTCACCCACGTCAATGGTTGCCGAATTACCTACCGCTTCACCCACGCCCACCGTCGCCGAAACCCCTACTGCTTCACCTACGCCCACCGTTGCCGAAACTCCTACCGCTTCACCCACGCCAACGGTTGCCGAATCACCTACTGCTTCACCTACGCCCATCGTTGCCGAATCCCCTACTGCTTCACCATCTGAAACTGCCGTTTCTCTTTTAGATATGGAATGTCTGAGTTCTACTCCTGGCGTTGAAAAACCTTTTGTAAAGCAGCGTGAACCAAAAAACATTGCTATAGGAGGCGAAGTTTTGCCTGAAATCGCTTATTTGTCTAACCGAAGTGGCGAGCCATATTCTTATATTTACAATGATGAATCTGCTGGAGTATCATGCGCTCTTAACTCTAAGTTTCGACAATTGAATTTAGTTGTTGGCATAAATGGCAAACATAGTTATGCTCGTCAAGACCATAAGATAGTATTTGAAGTAAGTCTTGACAACAAAGTAGTAGCTACAGAGAATTTGACATTAGCGGCAAAGCAAGTTTTGAACATTAATGTTCAGAATGCTAGAAGCGTTGGAATAAAAGCAACTTGTAAAAATGCTTATTCTAATTATAGTTGTCCTTATGTGGCGTTTGTAGAGGCGAGTCTCCGCTAGTCTAAAGATTCAGTAAATATTACCTTACAGTAGAGTGTTGAGGCGCAAATCACCGCCTAGCATATTTTAGAATTTGGATAAGACAAAAGTTGTACATCACCTGAATGTCTTAATGCTGCTATAAATTCGAGATAGGTTTTAATCAGTTACCAGTTACCAGTTACCAGTTATCAGTTAACAGGGAGCGTGATGGGGATTTTACCCCAACCCAAACATACTACCTATCTTAGTAGGGGACTCTTACTCCCACCATTCGTGAACAGCTTTATGGGTAACTATGAATAACTTGATAACTGCGGCTGGTACTGATAACTGTTGACAAAAAGCTAATAATTGCTCGGATATGCAGTTTCAATTCCACCCATTGACGAGAAAAGAAGCCACCGAACTTATCTCATGGCGATATGATAAACCATTAGACATTTACAACATTGAGGTTGATACTGATAGTCTCCAAAACACGGTTGATTTTTTCGTAGATCCAGAAAATTCCTACTTCGCGATTTCCTCTGATTTGCATGAATTCACGGCTTTCTGCTGTTTTGGGGCTGACGCTCAGGTTCCAGGTGGCGACTATTCGCTGGATGCTCTTGATATCGGACTTGGAATTCGTCCAGAACTGACTGGTCAGGGTCTTGGATCTCCCATAGCGATCGCTACAATCGATTATGCCAAACAGTCCTTTTCTCCTCAACGCCTTCGCGTCACAATTGCAGCGTTCAATTTTAGAGCCTTGAAAGTCTGGCAAAACCTGGCATTTGTACCTGTCCAGAGGTTTCGCAAGCAAAACGGGGGCAATGAGTATCTTGTTTTCATACGTAATACGTAAGTTCAAACATGAAAATTCACTACCCTTCAGATCCCCGACTTCTCTAAGAAGTCGGGGATCTTGTTTTTCACGAATCATTTAGGATTGCTATACATAGTGCGTTAACGCATATAATGCACCAAAAAGATTGTGATTTTTAATGTGATTTCTAATTCCTTAGTCAAGTAACCACATTGGTGAGGAATTGTCAACAGGCTCTTCAGGCTTCTTCATAGGCTGTCTTTCTGGTAGGTGGTATGATTTTCTATAGCTGAGCGAGCTTTTTATTGATTGTGACGATTGACTGTTGTCCTTTTTCGGTTGTAATGATTGAGTGTTGTCCTTTCTCGGTTGTAATGATTGAGTGTTGTCCTTTCTCGGTTGTAATGATTGAGTGTTGTCCTTTCTCGGTTGTAATGATTGAGTGTTGTCCTTTCTCGGTTGTAATGATTGAGTGTTTTCTTTTCTCGGTTGTAATGATTGACTGTTTTCTTTTTTGGCTTCTAATGTACTGATTGTTTCTGTCAGCTTGGAATTAGCGTCTGCTAGATGGACGGCTGCCTGTTTTGCGTCTTTCAGATCGCTTTTCAGCTTTGCTGCTAATTCTTTTTGTTCTGATAATGCTGATTGCAAATCAATAATTTGCTGCTGAAAAGAAACTTCTTTTTGCTGTGCTTTGTCCAAAGCTTCTTTCAACTCTTTGGCAAGAGAAGCTTCTTTTTGGTGTGTTTTTTCAAAAGTTTCTTTCCACTCTTTGACAAGAGAGGTTTCTTTTTGCTGTGCTTTTTCTAAAGCTTCTTTCAACTCTTTGACAGTTGCTTCTAAGTCGGCTTTTGTTGGGGTTGTACGCCGAGACGTTATTGTCTCAGCAGCTTGTAGTGGTTCCTCTAATTGAGCAGAATCCTCTTCTTCCCCGGTATCATTATCCGAGGAGGTGGAGGGACTATCATCAGAGATAGCAACAACATCGATAGTAGGTTCACCTTCTGGTGGTGAAAATTTTTGTGCTTCTTCTTGTAATAAGTCAGAAAGACGTTTCTTAGCCATTATTCCCTCCAATCACGCTTTAGTTCTTCAGCTACGCGGCGGTAGTCTGACTCCGCCTCCCGTGCGTTCTTTCCTCGCCCTTGGGTAATTGGAACACCCTCAAGTGCAGCTCGTTCATGCGCTTTATAGGCGCGGATGAAGGCTTTACAAGCAGGAATTCCCATTTCCATAAGAGTATTTTGAGCTTCCAGCACTTCCCCCAAACTCCGCGTATCCACTTTAGTAAGCAGAACCCGATGAGGTTTCCCCACGGGAATGACTGCTTGCTGGACTGTCTCGATCAGGATAGCCAAATCCATTGGTGCACATGGTGTGGGCAAAACCAGATAATCTGCTCCAGCAACTACCGCCGCTAATGCTTCAGAGCGCAGCGCCGGAGGCGTATCTACTACTACTAAATCGTAACCTGTTATCCTTCGTAAATGACCTAAAAGTTTGGGGTCAGTTGATTGTGATAAATCAAATTTCATAGTGTTCTGACTGCGCCCAAACCACCAACTGGCAGAACCCTGAATATCTGCGTCGATTAAAAGAACCTTTTTTTTCTCTGCAAAAGTTGCAGCCAGATTGACTGCGGTCGTTGTTTTACCGACGCCTCCCTTACCGTTGAGGATAGCGATGATTTTTGGCACTGTTTGCTTCCGACGCTGCTTTCAAAGAATATACCTCTTTATCTGCCTTTATTTGCCACTCCCTAGATAGGAATGGGGAATGGAAAATAGCAAATCAGGGAATACTTTTACATCCTGACACCCCCCACACCCTTTCCCGAAAAGGTCACAATAGAATCGATAAGCGCTCAACGCTATAAGTATCGTAAATATTTATGAAACCAACTAACAATCTGCCTGATGGATCCAAAATGCCCATTTTCCTGCGGCGGATGAAATTTATTTTTCAGCCATTGGAATATGTGGAAGATTTTGCCAAAGCTTACGGTGACAACTTTACCCTATGGGGTCGCAATGATTCCCAAATGGTGTATTTTAGCCACCCCCAAGCACTGCAACAGATATTTAGTGCTGATTCGGGCCAGTTGGAAGTTGGCAGAGGAAACAGGATTTTAAAATTTATGCTGGGGAGCAATTCTCTGCTTTTACTCGAAGGCGATTCCCACCAGCGCCAACGTCAATTATTAACCCCTCCCTTTCATGGCGACAGAATGCGGGCTTACGGTGAAACTATAAGCGAAATCACACAGCAAGTCACCGACGAGTGGAAGGTTGGCAAGCCGTTTCATATCCGTACGCCAATGCAAGAAATCACCTTGCGCGTCATCTTGCGGGTGGTGTTTGGCTTAGATGAAGGACCCCGTTTGGAAAAAATTCGACAACTATTGAGTTCACTGCTGGAGTCTATGGGTTCCCCTCTGGCGTCCGTAGGCTTATTTTTTCGATTTATGCAAAAAGATTTCGGCGCGTGGAGTCCGTGGGGTCGGATGGTACGCCTGCTGCAACAAATTGATGAAATGATTTATGCGCTGATTCGGGAACGACGAGCAGAATCTGAGCAGAATCGGCAAGATATCCTCAGTTTGATGATGTCTGCTCGTTATGACGATGGTCAAGCCATGACTGATGAAGAGTTACGCGATGAGTTGATGACGCTGCTGACAGCGGGACATGAAACCACGGCTTCAGCATTGACATGGGCGTTTTACTGGGTTGACCATTACCCAGAAGTGCGCGACAAGTTGGTGAGGGAACTAAACACTCTTGGCGACAACCCAGATCCAAGTACTGTTGCTAGATTGCCTTACCTAACAGCAGTCTGCCAAGAAACCCTGCGAATATACCCGATCGCGATCAATGCTTTCCCTCGGATTGTGCGATCGCCAATTGAAATTATGGACTACAAGTTGCCAGAAGGAACGATCATATTCCCCAGTATCTACTTGGCGCATCACAGGGAAGAAACTTACCCACAATCAAAGCAGTTTAGACCAGAACGCTTTTTAGAAAGACAATTTTCCCCATATGAGTATTTGCCCTTTGGTGGCGGAAATCGTCGCTGTATTGGGCTTGCATTTGCCCAATATGAAATGAAACTAGTATTGGCGACCATTGTATCGCGCTTTCAGGTATCGTTTGTTAACAAGCGTCCTGTGCGTCCCGTGCGCCGTGGTCTTACCTTGGCATTACCTGGAGGAATGCAGACGGTTGCAACGCCTGTACAGAAGCGTGCAAATACTCCTGTGCTTGTTTAGGCGATTAGGGTGGGCGATGCCCACTCTAATCTTCGCAATTTGCTAAGAAAGAGGACTGGAAAAATGACCCTTGGTACACCTAGCACTAACCCTTATATCGAGTTACTCACATCTTTTGGCGCAGGCAATTGTCAACTATCAATCCCACACTCTGTCAACCTTGGTTGAACTTTTGGGAATGATATATCGTCCCTACCGATACGATTTTATGAATCTGAAATATTTTTACCGAGATTTTCCGCCTGAGGTTGTAGCGCGTGTGGAACAGCTTTATTGTGTGACGGATTTGGCTGATTTAGCAAAGAAACAACAACTTGCAGAGGAAATGTTTGCTGAAATTTTGCCAGGTGTAGAAACAGCGCTTCAGTTATTCAAACTACCCAAAGATTCCTAATACTATCCATAATGCCCTAGCTCTAAGCTGCAAGGGTGCATTCCTTTCTAACCTCTCCACAGTAGCAGGACCAATGGATGTTTTCCCCTCTAACTGAAAAGGGGGTGTTGCTTGCACTGCAAAGTGGTCTTCCCAAACATCAGTTCGAGTATTATACATCAGCTTAAACAAAATAACTGTATTTAAATATACGGAAGTTTTTTTTTTGAGTACGGATGGAGGGCGATCGCCACGAGGATAGCATTACTTAGGGCGAACTTAATTTTCATGTTGTCTCCTGTGATAGTTAATCCTCTTTTGTTCACTCTCGGCTAGTAGAAGTTCAAATTGTTTGCTAAATAAGGTTTTCAAGCTTTAAGCTTTTTTGTGATTTTAGGAAAGGGTAGATCCGACAAAAGCATTACCAAATGCGCTTAAAAGCGCTGTATGCTTTTCCCATCTCGACAGAAGAGGGTTAACCGCGAAACCACCGCAATCCTACTTTCAAAAAAGGAACAAAAATCTTATGTCTTCAGATCTGATTGTCGAGTTCGGTCCTATCGAGGGGCTAACACTCTTCCCCGATGATCAAGGCACGGTAACAGTTACTGTTACCAATCAAGGCGATCAACAGGTCAACGGTCCTATTACTCTCGACCTCTTCGCATCGACAGATCCATTTCTCAATAGAGTTCCACTTAATGTTATTGATGACGAACTTGGCAGAGTAACCAACGATGAGAGACTTGAGGGAACAGATGAACTACTGGGCAGGGTGACAAACTTTGCGTTTAACTTGGCACCAGGAGAGTCCACAACCTTAACCTTAGACTTTGCTACGGAGGAGCTAAGGAATCCCAGCGTTGTGTCACCAGGAGCCTACTATCTGATTGGTCAGATTGACTCAAACAACATTGTTGTTGAAAACGATGAAACCAACAATGTGACCAGGCTAGACACGCCCTCAGTCCCTCCCCCAGCTTTTGTCTCTACAGAAGGGACTGACGTTGTACTTGATTGGAATTCAACGTTCTTGAATGCTGTACAGTTTGTTGCAACAAGACCCATAACGTCGCCTCCATTCGTGGCACGCAATGCAGCGATAGTTCACACGGCAATTTATGATGCTGTCACAAACAAACCTGAGGGCGTGTCGGTTGAAGCTGCGGCAGTAGGAGCGGCGTACCAAACACTAACCAGTTTGTTCTCCCCAGCAGAATTATTATTAGAAGACATCTCAGCACAACAACTCCCAGAACTATCCATTGAGACAGAAATCAACGCGCAAGCACAAATCGGTCAGTTCTCAGGAGAACAACCCCCAGAATTATCCGAGCAAACAGATACTAATCTGTTCGGTAGAGCACAATTTTCAGAAGAAGAACTACTAAGAAGAAGACTAGAAGTAGTAAGAGGCGAATTCGACAGACAGCTGACGAGGTCTTTGGATGAAATCACCGACGACCCAGCGGCTGAGCAAGCTGGCTTTAATTTTGGAGTAGAGGTTGCTAATCGAATACTCCAAGAGCGGCAGAACGATGGTGCTCTTGAGGCGGCTCTTACGGACGGAGTTTTCACGCCGGGTAGGGGTCTAGGCGAGTGGCGACCGACTCCTCCCGATTTTGTGCCAGCATTATTGCCAGATTGGGGTAACGTCGCTACCTTTGGAGATCGTAGCGTCGAGCAAATACGCTCAGACCTCGAACAACAAGGTCAGCTTCTTGGTCCCGCGCCCTTTGGTAGCGAGCAGTACCTAAACGATCTTAATGAAGTTCTGAGTAAAGGCGAGAGAAACAGCACTGCTCGCACCGACGAGGAGACGGAAATTGCTCTATTCTGGGCTTATGACCGTCCAGACACTTTTAGACCACCGGGACAGTGGAATGAGATCGCGCAAGAAGTCGCCTTGCAGGAGGGTAGAACGCTGGTAGATAATGCTCGTTTGTTTGCGGATCTGAACAGGGCTATGGCTAACGCAGGCATCCTTGCGTGGGATGTCAAGTACGACTTCCAGCAATTGCGACCGATTACTGCAATCCGCCAGACTACCGATTTGGACTGGACGCCGCTGCTAGATACTCCACCATTCCCCGACTACATATCTGGACACTCAGTCTTCGGTGGTGCAGCAGCCGGAATTTTGAGTTACGAATTCGGCAACAACGTCAGTTTTAATATTCCTTCACAAGAATTACCTGGTGAGTATCGCTCATTCAGCAGCTTTACGCAGGCAGCAATGGAGAATGCAGATAGCCGTGTTTACGGTGGGGTCCATGTCCGATCATCAGTAGAACCGGTGCCAACCGGACCGTTCGCACTGCTGGCTGAGGTGCCCGTTGATCAGGGGCTTGAAGCAGGTTTTGCTGTGGCTAACTTGTTACTAGGTAACACAATTTCACCTATGTAGGTTTACCGGAAGACAAAGTCGCTGGATCTGACGGGGTTGTCACCAGTTGGCAACCCCGTCAGACAGCAAGCTACATCAGCCCCTCAACTGCTCGCTCAGAAGCTGTTCCAGATGTTCTAATAAAGTATCCACATCTTTACCAACTCGTTCATAACAACTTGGTGGCGCAGGTTCCGGCTCAAAGTAAATTAACTTGATTTGGTCTTTTGCAATCCCTATCATGAGAACTTCAACTTCAGGTTGAAAATGCTCTACAATCCCTAAAAGTTCCTGAAGTCTGTTATCAGCTCTGCTATTTAGTTCTTCTATAGCTTCTTTCGGACAATAAACAAAATGCGGCGTTGGTTGCAAATCAATACCAATTGTACCCTTGCCGTCACCATTTTCTAACCATAAAGCCCACGACAGTGCCGCCAATTCTTGTTGGTTTTCTTTAACAAATTTCTCCAACTGGCGACGCCACTTGTTATCTGGTGATTCAGGTTGGGTAGTAGGAAATATCATACCAATTTCAGATTTTAAATTTTGGATTGAAGTGTGTATTTTATTATTAAAAGCATAATCTCACGCAAAGACGCCAAGAAAACTTTGCGTCATTACGCCTTTGCTTTGAAATCCTATCTCAACCCCGACTGCACCCGCCACAGACTCGCATAAACTCCGTTTTTGTCTAATAATTCTTGATGATTTCCCGACTCGACAAATTGTCCGTATTCCATGACATAGATGCGATCGGCATTGCGGATGGTGGAAAGACGGTGGGCGATCGCAATTGTTGTGCGATTCACAGTGATACGTTCTAGCGATCGCTGAATCGCTGCCTCTGTTTCATTATCCACCGCTGAGGTGGCTTCATCTAAAATCAAAATCGGTGGATTCTTTAAGATGGCGCGAGCAATAGCAATCCGCTGTCGCTGTCCACCAGATAATTTTTGTCCCCGTTCACCTACAATTGTCTCATATCCCTGAGGCAGTCGCTCAATAAATTCATGTGCTTCAGCCACTTTAGCCGCCTTAATAATTTCATCATCTGAAGCATCAAAACTGCCATAGGCAATATTTTCTGCTACACTACCATGAAATAGGAATACATCCTGACTCACCAGACCAATGCAGCGGCGCAAATCCCGCAGATTTAACTGTTGTATATCAATGCCATCAAGGGTCATTGTTCCCGATTGCACTTCATACAATCGCAAGAGAAGTTTCACCAAAGTGCTTTTTCCAGAACCAGTAGAACCGACAATGGCAATTGTTTTACCTGCGGGAATATGCAAAGACAGATTTTTAACGACTGGCAACCTGTCTTGATAAGCAAAAGTGACATTTTTTAATTGTACTTCACCGCGTACTCTAGCAACAGGTAAATCTATCTCACCCGTATGAATAGCAATAGGAGTATCCAACAAATCCATCACTCTATTAGTAGAAGCCATTGCCCTTTGATACTGATCAAAAGTATCGCCTAATCTGGTTAAGGGCCAGAGTAACCGCTGAATTAAAAAGATTAATACACTATATGTACCCACAGACATTTTGCCATTCACTGCTGCCATACCACCAAACAGCAGTAAGGCTGTAAACCCCACCAAAATTAACATCCGAATCAGGGGAATAAATGCTGCCGATAGTTTAATTGCTCTAGTGTTACTACGACGATATCCCTCACTATCTTGTCCTAAACGCGAAATTTCGTAATCTTCGGAGGTGAAACTTTTAATAGTAGTAATACCACTCAAATTGTTTGCCAGACGCGAGTTGAGAAGACCGACTTTTTCTCGGACATCAGCGTAGCGAGGGGCAAGTAAATCTTGAAAAGCAAACGAACCCCAAAGAATAAACGGTATCGGCAACATTGCCATCCAGGCAACACTGGGAGCCAAAATAAAGAAAGCACCACCTATAATGACCACCGTTGTGGCAACTTGGAGAATGTCGTTTGCTCCCGCATCTAAAAAACGTTCCAGTTGGTTGACGTCATCGCTAAGGATGGACATCAAACCGCCTGTACTGCGTTCTTCAAAATAGGCGAGTTCCAACTCCTGCAAATGTTTATAAGCATCCAGACGCAAATCATGCTGAATCTCCTGTGCCAAATTACGCCAAAGCCTTGCGTAAGCATATTCAAAAACCGATTCTAGTATCCAGATGATTACAGTCAGGAACGAAAGAATGAAAAATTGCCCAAAAATATCTTTCACTCCCAACTGAGCAATGATAGAATCTTGCTGCTTTACCACCACATCCACCGCAATGCCAATTAACACGGGTGGAGCCAAGTCAAAAAATTTATTAAGGATAGAACAGATCGTTGCTTGCCAGATTTGTTTGCGATACTGGTGTCCGTAGTCAAACAGCCGCAGGAGGGGATGAGTTGAGGGCGATATCTTGGGAGCATCACCTGCTACGCGTGTCTGTCTTCTCGATGCCCGATGAGATTTAAATACCTTAGCCACAGTTGTTTGTAGATGCGTGGATTAGAAATTTTACCACGAGCGCTAGTAGTAAAGTATCACTATTAAAAAGAGTTATCTGAAACGAACAGGAGATAAAAAGTTGAAAAATCAGCAATTGGGGAATTGGCAAACTATAGTAGCAGCAATTGTAGCGGCAGTCCTTGTTATCCTCAGCCTTAATTCCTTTATCATTATAAATCCAGGGCAAGCAGGAGTACTCAGTATCTTGGGTAAAGCCAGAGATGGAGCTTTAATAGAAGGTATCCACCTGATACCACCCTTTATCTCAGTAGTAGATGTGTACGATTTGACAGTGCAAAAATTTGAAGTTCCGGCGGAGAGTTCAACCAAGGATCTGCAAACCTTAACTGCAAGATTTGCTATTAACTTTCGCATCGATCCGGTACAAGTTGTTGATATAAGAAGAAAACAAGGAACTCTAGCAAATATTGTCAATAAAATTATTGCACCCCAGACCCAGGAATCATTTAAAATCGCAGCGGCTAAAAGAACAGTTGAGGAAGCAATTACCAGAAGAAGCGACTTAAAGGAAGACTTTGATATGGCATTGGGGCAACGCTTAGATAAATATGGAATAATTGTACTAGATACCAGCGTGATTGACTTAACATTTTCTCCAGAATTTGCCAGAGCCGTTGAGGAAAAACAAATCGCTGAGCAAAGGGCACAAAGAGCCGTCTATGTAGCACAAGAAGCGGAACAAGAGGCTCAAGCAGAAATAAATCGCGCCAGGGGAAAAGCGGAAGCTCAAAGACTTTTAGCGGAGACTTTGAAAGCGCAAGGTGGACAATTGGTTCTGCAAAAGGAAGCAATTGAAGCCTGGAAGACTGGCGGCGCTCAAATGCCAAAAGTCCTCGTTATGAGTGGTGATACAAAAACTGGTGTACCATTTCTCTTTAATGTAGGTAACATGCAAGATTAATCCCGAATTGAAATCTTATGTAGGGCGATCGCCCTACTCAAACGAAGAGGAAACATTAAGGAATAATAAAAGTATTTATGTCAAGCAATCATCAGAGCAATCTCACCATTCAAGAAGCGAAAAAAATTCTTAATAAATTCAACTGTATAGACATTCCACCCAAACTCAAGCCATCAGAGAAGACTTTAATTCGTCAGGCTTTAGTTTGGCTTGCCAGTATTTCAGACTATCAAATTTTAGGTATTTGTGCTGACACACCAGAGGAAGGAATACTAGCAATGAAAACATATTCCCATGCTTTCGGCTATGAACCTCCAAGCGATTTACCTGTGATTGAAGGTCCAGTTTACATCAAATTAAACGGCAAAAACGGTGTGTGCTATCTCGATTCTTACTCAGGTCATCATCGGGGTGTATTAGTCTCTTGCCAATCTTACTCTCCAGGAGGAATTAACGAAATGTACGGGCATCTACCCCTTGATTTATTTGTTTAAATAGTAGGGTAGTAGATGGTAGATGGTATTAAGCGTAGGGTGCGTTACACTTTGCTAACGCACTACCTAATACAGCAAGTTAGGACTTTTACAAACCGTACAAGGTAAGAGAGGACGCAAAGTGGAAATAGAAAAGTTCAGGTGAAAGTCATTAGTTGAAATTTAACTAATGACTAATGACTAATGACTAATGACTACTAGCTAATCACTAAATTTTATGAGTCTCATTACCCTACAATCTGTTAAAAAAGATTTTGGTATCAAAGAAATATTAAAAGATGCCAGCTTGAGTTTGGATGCTACTGATAAAGTTGGCTTAATTGGTACTAACGGTTCTGGTAAGTCAACATTATTAAAAATGATGGCGGGACTAGAACCGATTGATCATGGTCAAATTTTAGCAAACTCAGGAGCGACAATTGTATACTTGCCTCAGCAGCCAGATTTAGATGAAAATCGTACAGTTTTAGAGCAAATATTCGCGGATGCTGGCGAACAGATGGCGTTGGTGCGTGAGTATGAGGAAATTTCTGATAAGTTAGCTCATGCACCAGAAGATAAGCAACTCATGACGCGTCTTTCTTCCCTAATGCAGCGCATGGACGCAATTGGTGCTTGGGAGGTGGAAACGAATGCCAAAATCATCCTTTCCCAGTTAGGAATTACAGATTTTAATGCTGTGATTGGGACTTTATCCGGTGGTTATCGCAAGCGCATTGCTTTAGCCACAGCTTTGCTGTCAGAACCAGATTTGTTGCTGATGGATGAACCGACAAACCATCTAGATGCTAATTCTGTTGAGTGGTTGCAAAGTTATTTAAATCGCTATCGTGGTGCAATCTTGCTGATCACTCACGATCGCTACTTTTTGGATAAGGTGACTAACCGCATTATCGAAATTGACCGAGGAGACATTTACACTTACGCAGGTAACTATTCATATTACTTGGAAAAGAAGGCTTTATCTGAAGAATCTGCCGTAAGCAGTCAACGGAAACATCAAGGTGTACTACGGCGCGAGTTGGAATGGCTCAAACGAGGACCAAAAGCCCGCAGTACCAAACAAAAAGCTAGAATTGATCGCATTCACGATATGCAGGAAACTGAGTTTAAACAAGCTCAGGGGAAAGTTGATATTTCTACACCCAGTCGTCGCATTGGCAAAAAAGTTATTGAACTGAATAACATATCCAAGGCTTATGACGGACGCACCTTAATTAAAGAGTTTACCTACGAATTTAGCCCAGATGACCGCATTGGGATCATTGGCGGTAATGGTGCGGGTAAATCCACTTTATTAGATATGATCACTGGGCGTGTTCAGCCAGATTCGGGGAGTGTGGAAATTGGGACTACAGTTCACATTGGCTATTTTAACCAGCATTCAGAGGAATTACAATCGGCATTAAACGAAAATCAGCGCGTGATTGACTACATCAAAGAAGAAGGGGAGTTTGTCACAATTGCCGATGGAACTAGAATTACCGCATCCCAAATGTTGGAGCGTTTTCTGTTTCCTGGGAACCAACAGTATGCTCCAATTCATAAATTGTCTGGTGGTGAAAAACGGCGTTTATTTTTGTTGCGTGTTCTTATGGGTACACCGAATGTCTTAATATTAGATGAACCGACCAATGATTTGGATGTACAGACATTGGCAATACTAGAGGATTATTTAGAAGATTTTTCAGGTTGTGTTATTGTCGTTTCTCACGATCGCTACTTTCTAGACCGCACTGTAGATACAATCTTTGCCTTTCAAGAAGGTGGGAATATTAAACAATATCCAGGCAATTATTCAGTGTATCTAGATTACAAGCAAGCAGAGGAAGCACAACAGCAGCAAATTAATAATACTAAAGAAAAGGCGAAAAATGTAGAGACGTTGCATACAACATCTTTACCTAAAGAAAACGAAACTAAAAAGCGGCGCGGGTTATCTAATTGGCAAAAACGAGAATTTGAGCAGTTGGAAGGGAAAATTGCCCAAATGGAAGCCGAAAAAGCAGAAGCGGAGAAAGCATTGGTGAATGTTCCTCCTGGTAACTACACGCAAGTACAAAAACTCTACGAACAGGTGGAAACCCTTAAGGAAGCAATAGATGTGGCGACTGAACGTTGGTTAGAATTGGCTGAGATTGAATCTTAGTCTATTGGGCTGGAACACGATGATCTTGACTTGCAAACAACTTCTACAAAACCATGCTCAAGCTTGGCAAGAAGCTACTGTGCATCCCTTCCTTGAACAGTGCAAATTAGGCACCATTCAGCCGCAGCAATTTAACACATGGCTGGTGCAAGATTATCTGTTCGTTGTCGATTTTACACGAATGGTGGGACGGACGTTGGCAAGCGCGCCTCCACACCATTTTGATGTCATTTTGGGGGGACTGACAGCACTCAAAGATGAACTCAATTGGTTTAAGGAAAAAGCAGCCCAACGACAGCTTAATTTAGATACAGCAAAACAACCTACCTGCATAGAATATTGTGAATATATGCAGAGCCTTGCTACAATGCCTTATCCAGTGCAAGCAAGTACATTTTGGGCAATTGAATTTGCTTACAATCAAGGTTGGCAGTTGCCTGGAGTCATGCCTAAACCATACATCGAATTTGCAGACAGATGGGGAAATCGCGGTTTTACTGAATATGTGAAACTTTTGGAACAGCAAGCTGATGAGGTGTTGCAAACGGCATCAGCAACTGTTCAAAAGCAAGCTGAAGAGGCTTTTTTAAGGGTAGCAAAATTCGAGAAAGATTTTTGGCAAATGGCTTTTCATGCAGCACAGTAGAAAGAAAGCTGAATTTACTATTGTTTACGGTTCATACCTAATAATTGCCTGTCGCGACAATATAGAATTTGCACAATCAGCATTCCCTGTCCAATCTTTACAGGGTTTTCTCACTTTTGAAAGACCTTCGACAATGCGAACACGAAAGCCATATTCTGTTGGGTAAACCTTATATAAAAGCGGTTTAGTACGCTTAGCAATGAGTGCAGCTGCTAGGGCTGGCGTTGTACAAATCATTGCTTTCTTATCTGGAGGTATATAATAATCTACAAAAAAATCACGATCCGCAGAATCGTTAGTCCAGCCTCTACCTACTTCAGTTGTAGCCCAAAATAGGCATCTAAAATCAGGTCTGATATCAGAACCTAACCGCCTTTGTACATCAACTTTAGGAATAGCATGAGGATTATTTGCCTGTGCTTCGCTTTGAGCTTCTAATCTTTTAAGTACAAAATCAATCTCTACAAATTTGACTCTCACAATCTTAGCTAAGAAGCAGGTCAAGAACAGTGAAATAACCCCAAACAATATTGTTATTGTTACTATACTACCTTTAATTTTGTACGGTATAATTGTCTTTTTCATGCTTGCTTTGGTGACAAAGGCTGTAACTGCCTAACTTTACAAATAGTACTTAGTATTACCCGGATTCAATTGTTATATGGATGGTTGCCTAGAACACCAATTCAGTAATCCACAGAAGAACCTCTCCCCCAACCCCTGCCCTCATAGGGGAGGGGAGTAATGCTCCCCCTTCCCTACAAGGGAAGGGGGCTGGGGGGTTAGGTTTTTGATTACTGAATCGAGGCTTCCGTCATTTAGTAGCATATAATATCAGTATTTTATTGAAGAGCGCAAAGCTTTTCAGCAGTTACACAAAAGAATTAGCGATAAAGATTTTAAAAATTAATAGCATCACCACAATCTGATGATTATGCTAAATACTTCTACTCAAAATCTCCGTAGCAGGGCTATTCAGTTTTTAGAACAAAGTCCTCAACAACGTCTAGAAATTCTCAAGCAACTTGGCATAGCCCGCTATGATTTTTTAACCAAGATGTGCCTCAATGAAGCAAACATAGCTTGTGTTATGCGGTTTCTCCAAAATCCTAGCCAGTTAAAGTTCCCTAATTTAATGGGAGCAGATTTATCTGGCTTGATTTTAGATGAAGTTAACTTCATCCGTGGTAATTTCTTAGCTGCAAATCTACAAGGAAGCAGTTTAGTAAATGCAGACCTTATATTTGCCAATTTTAGCAACGCAGACTTGAGAAATGCAAATTTGACTGGTGCTACTCTTAATGAGACTATGTGGTTAAATACTCTTGTAGAGGAGTGCGAGTTTGGAGAAGGAATTGGGTTGACAAAAAGTCAGCGTCAAGATTTACGACTTCGCGGTGGTAGGTTTAGTCTTTTACGTGAGAATTAAATTAAATAACCACAGAGACGCAGAGAACGCAGAGAAAAATAGAGGCTTTTGTTGTATATAGATGGAAATTAAGAAATTAATGAATAATTCGATTAAGCTGCCCCAAAAGTTGATGCTCTTAGGTTCAGGAGAACTCGGCAAAGAATTTGTAATTGCGGCTAAACGTCTTGGTAACTATGTGATTGCTGTTGACCGCTATGGGAATGCTCCGGCAATGCAAGTTGCTGATTGCTCGGAAGTGATTTCGATGCTGAGTGCTGATGATTTGGAAGCGGTTGTTAGCAAATATCAACCTGATTTTATTATACCGGAAATTGAAGCAATTAGAACAGAAAAACTTTTGGAATTTGAGCAGCGAGGAATGACAGTTATCCCAACTGCGGCGGCTACTAATTATACAATGAACCGGGATAGAATTAGGGAACTGGCACATCAAGAGTTGGGTATCCGCACTGCTAAATATGGTTATGCGATAACTTTAGAAGAGTTGATTGCTGTTTCTGATGAAGTTGGGTTTCCTAATGTCGTGAAACCTGTGATGTCATCCTCTGGTAAAGGGCAGTCTGTAGTTAAAGAAAAGAGTGAAGTTGAGAAGGCTTGGAATTATGCGATCGCCAATTCCAGAGGTGACAGTCAAAAGGTGATTGTCGAAGAATTTATAAATTTTGAAATTGAAATTACTTTACTGACTATTAAGCAGTGGAATGCACCAACAATTTTCTGTTCTCCTATTGGTCATCGCCAAGAAAGAGGAGATTATCAAGAATCTTGGCAACCAGCAGAAATTTCCGAAAAAATGATAGTGGAAGCGCAGGAAATAGCTAAAAAAGTCACCGATGCTTTGGGAGGAGCAGGAATTTTTGGGGTTGAATTTTTCATTACCAAAGACGAAGTGATTTTTTCGGAGCTTTCACCAAGACCTCATGATACGGGAATGGTGACATTAATTTCGCAAAATCTCAACGAATTTGAACTGCACTTAAGAGCGATTTTAGGCTTGCCCATTCCCAATATAGAACAGTTGGGGTTTTCTGCCAGTGCCGTCATTTTAGCCACGGAAAAATCAGATTCTATTGTATATACAGGTGTAGCCGAGGCGCTGTCAGAAAAAGATGTGGACATTAGGCTATTTGGTAAACCTAATGCCCATCCTTATCGGCGAATGGGAGTCGCTTTAGCTCAAGGAAGTGATATTCAAGAAGCACGAGAAAAGGCTGCGAGAGCAGCAAGTAAAATCAAATTGAAATAATCAATCTTATTGGGGTGGTGGTGGCGGTGGTGGCGGTGGTTGCGTCAGCAGACTTCTTGTGGGGGGTAGCTCTTCAACTGCTGACTTAAAAAGTTGGAGTTTCTGACCGAAGTGTTCTGCACCATTTAGGTCTTGAATAACACGCTCTTCAGTCGCTTGATCTTCCTCGTTCCCTATTTCTACTACTGCGTAACCAACTGTGGGAAAAAAGTAAATCTTTTGGACTGTACCATATTTGGTAAAAAGGCTGATTATATCAGCTTGAGTTACTTGAGAAGGTAGATTACCAACTAAGATAGCCATGCACCCCTCCAAACATAGTGACGTTAACAAAGCAATTACTTTCGTAGTTTATCGCTGAACTCGAACTACTGAGCCTCAATCTTCGCACAAAGATGGTGAGCCTCCTGGGTGGAAGCAACGCTTACGCTGTTTTGCACCTGTGCATTTGTTCTTAGATAATCGCTGACCCAATCACAACTGTAGCTCAGTAGCTTCTCCAGAGATAAAACATGATCCAAATCCCACAGAATCGTTGTCCTATCTTCACTTGCGGAGGCGATTGTCTGACCGTCGGGACTAAACGCCACTCCCGAAACACCACTGCTATGACCTCCATTGAGGGTGCTAAGTTCGGTGCCATCAGGTTTCCAAAGTTTCACTGTCTTGTCGTCACTTGCCGAAGCAATCATCTTGCCATTAGGGCTAAACGCAACTCCCCTAACACCACCGCTATGACCCCTGAGAGTAGTTATCAAAGAACCATCTGGCTTCCACAATTTGACTGTGTTGTCCTCACTTCCCGTGGCAATGATATTACCTTGCGGACTGAATGCAACTGCTTTCACCTCACCATTATGACCCTTGAGGGTTTGTAGCAGGCTGCCATCTCGCCTCCAGAGTTTCACTGTCCGATCTCGACTCGCCGAAGCAATTATCTGACCGTCAGGACTAAATGCGACTCCCCAAACTTCTTGATTATGACCGTTGAGGGTTTGTAGCAGGCTACCATCTCGCCTCCAGAGTTTCACTGTTTTGTCGTCGCTTGCCGTAGCAATTGTCTTGCCGTCAGGGCTAAAGGCAACAGCGTTCACTATCTCGCCATGTGCTTTAAAGATATTTATCAAGCTACCATCAAGCTTCCACAGTCTTACTGTTTTGTCCTCACTTGCCGAGGCGATTGTTTGACCATCCGGACTAAACGCCACTCCCCAAATTCTACCGCTATGTCCCTTTAGGCTTGTCAACAATGTGCCATCCCGCTTCCAGAGTTTCACTGTTTTTTCGTCACCTGCTGTGGCAATAATACTACTTTGCGGGCTAAAGGCAACTGTGCGAACCGCAGCGCTATGACCTTTGAGAGGAGTCTGCAAGGTGCTTTTGAGCTTCCAGAATCTGACCGTTTTGTCGCGACTTACCGAGGCAATTGTACTACCTTGAGGGCTGTTGGCGGAGCCTGCGCTTGGCGCATACGCTACTCCTGAAACAAACTCGCTATGTCCATGAAGCGTGCTCAACAAAGTGCCATCCAGGTTCGAGAGTTTCACCGTCTTATCCCAATGTGCTGAGGCGATTGTTTGACCGTCAGGACTGAACGCTACTGCGTAAACCGGACTGCTACTGTCAGTGATGGTGGTTCGCAACGAGCCGTCGCGTTTCCAGAGTTTCACCGTGTTGTCCCCACTTGCTGAGGCGATGAGCTGACCGTCAGGGCTTATTGCAACTGCACTTACTGTATCACTATGACCCTTGAGAGTTGCCAGCAATGAGCCATCCCGCTTCCAAAGTTTCACTGTTTTGTCCCAACTTGCTGAGGCGATTGTTTGACCGTCAGGACTGAACGCTACTGCGCTTACTATATTACTATGACCAATAAAAGTGGTAAGTTCAGTGCCATCTAGCTTCCAGAGTTTCACCGTCTTGTCTGCACTTGCCGAGGCGATCGCTTGACCATCAGGGCTTATTGCAACTCCATAAATCCCCTGAGTGTGACCTTTGAGAGTAGTTTGTAAAGTACCATCCAGCTTCCAGAGTTTCACCGTCTTGTCTACACTTGCCGAGGCGATCGTATTACCATCACGGCTTATTGCAACTGCATAAACCGCCGCGCTATGACCCTTGAGAGTAGTCAGTAATGAGCCATCCCGCCTCCAAAGTTTCACAGTTTTATCGTCGCTTGCTGTGGCAATGAGATTACCTTGCGGGCTAAAAGCAACTCCCCGAACAACATCGCCATGCCCTGACAGGCGGTTGTACTCATCTGCCCCAGCAATTGCCTGCCTCAGCACCAATTCCACCTGAGTGCGGGTTTCTGTGGAGGCTGTACCTACTGTCCTTAGTTTCTGACTCGCTGTGAGTGCTGCTATGAGCGCATCCAATCTTTTATTTGAGGCAAAAAGTGCTTCTGAGGATGTACTAATCGCTTGAATCTCCCTAATCCGAGCTTCCTGCCATTGCCACCAAGCAAGTCCAGCCAGCATTAAAGCTCCCACTAAGCCACCTGTGAGTCCTAAAATAGTAAGTTGGCGTCTACGCTTCTGCTTATTTATCTCGTTATCCCGCAATGCCAAAGAAAGCTCAATGAAATGTTTCTCACCAGAACTCAGTTCGTCTATGCGTTTGCTCTGCCAATATTCTGCATCTGAGAGGGGCTTTCCACGCAACAAAGCACCTTCATCTTTACCGCTACTCTCCCATTGACGAATTGCCGATCGCAACTGCTCTTGCCAATAGCGAAATTCACCATCAACTTGTATCCACTGCTCTAAGCGTCCCCAATTTCTAATCAGCGCCTCATGCACAATTTCCACCGTTTCTTCACCAGATGACTCGTTGCGGTTAGTCACCACAAGACGTGCATCAGCTAAGCGCATCACCAAATCCCAGTTTTCTGACTTCACCTCATCACGAGTCGCCAACCTCCGGGTAGCCTCCACTCCTTCCCCTAAACGCACTAACTGCATAAACACTCGCTGCGCCCGACTTCGGTCTACCTCAGAAAGCTGGGCATACACTGCTTCGGCGTGGATAGCCAAAGCCTCCTCAACGCCGCCAATCTCCTCGTAACCCGCATGAGTTAGCCATCCATCTGTCTGTTTTGACCAAAGTTGTGTTAAGGCAAACTCCAGCAACGGTAAACGTCCTGACTGATCATCACCTGCATAAATCAGTTTATTTGTCAACTCTTTCTCTAGTCTCACCTGCATTTGTGTTGCAGGCTGTTCAATAGCTGCTCGTAATTCCTCACGGCTCATTGGTCCGAGATTCAGGACTGCTCCTTGCAATGCATCGCTAAAGGGGCGGTAAGAAAGGGCATGTCCGTAAAAGTCTGCTCGCAGGGTTAGGAC
The DNA here is from genome assembly GCF_002368435.1 of Kalymmatonema gypsitolerans NIES-4073. Taxonomy (GTDB): domain Bacteria; phylum Cyanobacteriota; class Cyanobacteriia; order Cyanobacteriales; family Nostocaceae; genus Kalymmatonema; species Kalymmatonema gypsitolerans. Next base: position 711,950 of record NZ_AP018268.1, on the reverse strand, counting down.
TAGGGTAAATGCTGGAGCTAATCTGGCTGCGTTCAATAATGCATCTAACACACCTTGGCGTTCTTCTTCTGGGCAAAGAGTGTAGAGTTCTTCAAATTGGTCAGCTATTAAGACCAGACGAGTTTTGGGGTTTTGCTGGACAAAGCTTTCGATAATTTTGTATAAGGCTTTATTATCTTGTCGTAGTGCGATTTCCAGTTCTAATTCAATCAGGCGGCGAGCATTTAATTTTGAATTTTGATTTATTTGATTTATATATTTATTTAGGTTCTCTCCTTGCCGACATGGAAGGGATAAACCTTCGCCAATACTAGAAGTTAACGCAGCTGCCAACGCCTCAAACGGATTATTACCCGGACGAAACGAGACAATCTGCCACTTAAGATTTGGATCTTGGCGCAACTGAGGAACCAACCCAGCAAACACCACACTCGACTTCCCACTTCCACTGGAACCGACCACCGCTACCAACGGCTTTCTTTTGGTCGCCGTCACCAAGTTCTGTGTGAACTGCTCCCGCCCAAAAAATAGGTCAGCATCTTCCTCACCAAATGCAAATAAACCGCGATACGGGCATGGAGGGACTCCGCCTAAGTTTAGCCAACTCGGCGGTTCCACTGCCGGATTTTGACAAATGACAGGCAACCAAGAAGCACCCGGAAAGTCATCTTCCAAACCTTGTAACTTTCTGCGTGCTTGCTGTACTGCTAAATATAAAGAACGCCGTTCAACTGCAAAAGCTGTTAAAAAATGCTTAAAAAATTCCTGTGCTACCAGATTCGGCACTGGCTCACGCATCACAATCACCGTCGGAATATTTAATTTTTCCAGCGCACTCGCCAATCCCAGCCCATCACAGGAGTTGAAAATTGCTAGTTGTAAACCATTGTCAATCGCTGCTTTGAGAGCTTCTTCTAACTGTCCAATTGTTAAACTATTGTTGGTCTTATGATCATTAATATAAATTCTGCCCGTTTCACCCTCGGTTTGACTATGGCCCGCAAAAAAGAACATGTCCCAGCCGGGGTTTTGCCAAAGAAGAGTGTTAAATTCCTGACGAGAAGGATTGACAAGAAAAACTATTTCTGCATCTAATAAACTATCAAGAAATCTGATTTCTCTCTCCAAATCAATCCCTTGGCTATTACCCAGAACCGCTAAGATTCTCACTTTCTTTCTAGGTAATTTTGACTTGTTTGGTTCCCGGCGCTTATACTCGGGTTGGGAAAGTGCCATTTCTGCCTGGGGATAATCATTGAAGAAGTCCCAACGATGCCAAGGTAATCGCCGTAGCAAGTCATTGTTGGTTTCAATAATGACTCGAATTTCTTCGGCTGGGTGTAGTTGCGATCGCAGTTGTCGTTCTATATTGATAAACTCAAAAGATTTGAGCCAATTATTGATATCTTCTTGTAGTTTTTGGCACACCTCATGAAAACTGACAACAGAGACATTAGTTATGCCGCCTTCGTCAATTTCCAGATCATCATCATCTTCCATCAATAGAGAACGCAAATGTTGGCGACCACAAACATTTTTGTAATTTAACTGCCAATTTTGACAGAGTTCAACTAAAGATGGTGCTGCAGGTAAGCTACCAATAAATTGCTGTGGAAAAGAGTTTCCTGATGACCATAACCTAGCAGTAACATTTGGAAATCCGTTGTTCAAATCCCCACTTCCTAGGCTGATAACAACTGATTTACTCATAGAGAAGACATCTCTTTTTTTTTGCAAGCATGCTCTCTTCTACAAAGTCAGTTTATTCTTTTTCGTATCTTTACATCAACAATAAGATTTGTAAAAGAGTTAGTTTAGTTTCGGAATCACAGCCCAGTCTACTGTCTTTAAGAAGAATATCTTTAATAGCCTATCGCTCCTCTTGAAACACATCCTCATAAAGATACACTTTCACAATAATAAAATTCATTAAGATATATAGTCGCCCCCATTTCAACTTATACAGTTCTTCCGTAACCGTATTGAGCCGTATTCAAAAACTATCGGGAACGACGCCAGTTTGACTATGACCAGCGAAAAAGAGAGTATCCCAGCGTACCACGTTCCAAAGCTGCGTGTTGAATTCATAACAGTTTCCCTTGACAATATCAACTACTTATGCATTTTCAGCTATTGAAAAAGTTGGTTTCTATCTCCAAATCAGCTTCTTGGCTATTGCCCAAAACTACCAAGATTCTGACTTTTTTGTAGGTTATTTTGGCGGCGATGCTTTCCAAGGTTTATACTAAGGTCTCAACAGAGCTATTTCTGTAATAACAGCCTTTATTCTTTAATATCTGGGTGCATCGCGTTCTTGTTAAATCTGTTGTAGAATATTTTGAGATTTTACTAAAAGAGGTTATTTTTTATAAAGTAAAAAATAATTTTTTGTGATGCATTTTTTGATTAACGCATATTAAAGCCTTAAGATAAGTTTAATTAATTAACTTTAAGAAAATTATCATCTGACCACTCTTTGAATCAGACACCTAAGACGCTTATGAATAGGTTGATAGTTTTAAGCTTGGGTCAGGGAAATCTACACGAAGGCTTTCCTGGTGTCACAGCATATATCGGGTCAGCAGAAAATCCCTATCAAACGAAATTTACTGCTAGCTTACCGTCTGCACCAGAACTTCTAAAACTCTACCGCAATTGGCAGTCACTTTATTCGGCTTTTTTTCATCGTCCATGTTTACGAGTTGGTGTAGAAGAAACTGAAGAAAGTGACGATACTTTTGAAATCGAAGACGCTTACGTCACTAATGTTTCTGAAGTAGATCTTAAGGATTTATGCGAGCAACTTTACGAGTCGATCAATTTGTGGCTTAATTCCGCAGAATTTCGCAAAATTGACCAGCAATTACGTACACATTTAAAACCATCTGAAGAAATTCGCTTCATTATTGAAACCAACGACAATTTGTTGCGGCGATTACCTTGGCATTTGTGGAGTTTCTTTGATGATTATCCTCATGCAGAAGTTGGCTTAAGTGCGTCTGAGTATAAACAACCACATAAAATTCCTCAACAAAAAAAAAGTAAAATTAGAATACTAGCAATATTGGGAAATAATCAAGAAATTGATATTAGCCAAGATAGGATTTTTTTAGAACAATTATCAACTGATGCAGAAATTCAGTTTTTAGTAGAGCCGAAGCTAGGCAATCTCAATGACCAGCTTTGGCAACAAAGTTGGGATATTCTCTTTTTTGGTGGTCATAGCTGCACTCAAGAAAAAGGTAGGCTGCAACTCAATCAAAAAGACACCATTACCCTTGACCAACTGAAGTATGGTCTCAAGCAAGCTATCAGTCGTGGATTACGTTTGGCAATTTTCAACTCTTGTGATGGGTTGGGGTTGGCGCAGCAGCTCCAGGAGTTGCACATTGGGCAAGTCATTGTCATGCGTGAGCCAGTACCAAACGTCGTCGCTCAAGAATTTTTAAAGCATTTTCTCGCGGAATTTTCTCGGGGACAGTCTTTATACACTGCATTACGTTCTGCACGAGAAAGACTGCAAGGATTGGAAGGAGAATACCCTTGTGCCACTTGGTTACCAGTGATTTGCCAAAATCCTGGGGAATTGCCGATGGTCTGGCATACAGAGCGACGGACTGAACCTATATACAAGGTAAGCTCTTTAGTGGCGGGTTCCGTAACCAAACAACCCACTGCTCGTTACTTTGGAAACCATACTCTTTCGAGAACAGCAAAGCAAAACCAATTCGTTAGACATCGCTTAGGCGTCGCCGCCACCAGTCGTCTCCCAATACTACTAGCAAGTGTGCTGGTAGCTGCTAGTCTCACGGGGGTGCGCCATTTAGGGATGCTACAACCTTGGGAACTGCATTCTTATGATCATTTAATGCAACTGCGAGCAGCAGATGAAAAGCCAGATCAGCGTTTATTAATCGTCACTCTTAATGAAGCGGATATTCAGTATCAGATTCAGAAGAAGATGAATATGCGTTGGTCGCTATCAGACCAAGCACTCAGTCAACTCTTACAAAAGTTGGAGAAGTACCAACCCGCAACTATTGGTTTAGATATTTATCGGGATTTCCCTGTTGATCCCAATTATCCACAGTTAGGCGAAGTCTTGCAGCAAGACAAGCGAATATTTACGGTGTGCAAAGTTTCTGCTCCTAATGATGGCGCACCTGATGGTGTGCCTCCCCCTCCTGAAGTCTCAAAAGAACGTCTCGCTTTTAGTGATTTTGTAGCTGACGCAGACCGTGTTCTTCGTCGCCAAGCTGTGCAATTAACTCCTCCTGTGCAATCTCCTTGTGCAGCAGAATATGCTTTGAGCTTTCAGCTAGCACAGCAATATCTGAAAAATAGAGGTATAAAGTGGGACATTAATCAAGAGAAAAACTTGCAAATTGGCAACACTGTTTTTAAGCGCTTACAATCCCATACAAGCGGCTACCAGGGAGTGGATGCCTCAGGATATCAAATTCTGCTCAATTATCGTTCTCTGCCCTCTGTTGCCAATATTGCCCAAACAGTCTCTCTTAAAGAAATTCTCAATGATGATATTGTTCCTGAGTTATTGCAGAAGTCGGTGAAGAACCGCATCGTCCTCATTGGCGTGACCGCTTCTAGTTCTCCTGATGATTGGGAAACTCCATACACTGCAAAAGCACCGGATAAAGAAAAGCAAATTTCAGGCGTATTTCTACAAGCGCACATGGTGAGCCATATTCTGAGTGCTGTTTTGGATGGTAGACCTTTGATGTGGTGGTGGCCTGGATGGGTGGAAGCGCTGTGGATATGGGGTTGGGCATTGGTGGGAGGAATTCTATCTTGGCGAATTTTACAGCCACTTCATATAGGATTAGCTATTGTAACAGCACTATTGATACTTTTTAGTATCTGCTTTGGTATATTTACACAAGCAGGGTGGATTCCACTCGTTCCCCCAACATTGGCATTGGTATCTTGTGCGGTTGTGTTGAAGATACTACTAAAGCACCATGCGAGTAACAGCAAAAAACGTTGGAACTCTCAAATATGAATAAAAATAAGTTGCTTCAAAGACACCGTAAACTAGCTTGCGCTATCCCTTTGCTAGTGATTGGGCTTGTGAGTGATCCAATAAAAGTGCAGGCAAATCCAGTACAATCATTGGGCAATAGAGTCACTCACACATCAAACCTTCTTGCCCAGAAATTTCCTGATAATGGTGAGCCTAGAGGACGCCGCCGAGGAGGAACAAGCCGTCGTGATGGATGTCCAGAACTGAAAACACCTATGACTGCTTTAGTACCTGGTGAGGAAAATAACAACAAATCTTTCTTCGCATCCACAGTAGCTGAGTATCCAACCTTTTGGGTTTATGTTCCTGAATTACCGACATCACGTTTTGGAGAGTTTGTGTTGCAGGATGAGCAGGGTAATGATCTATACCGAACTTCTCTGACATTGCCAGGAAAGGCTGGTACTATAGGCATTAGCCTACCCTCAAGTTCACAATATGCTCTCAAGCAAAACTTAAAGTATCACTGGTTCTTCCGAGTTTATTGTGGTAATCCACAAAACAAACCGGACTATTTTTTTGTGGACGCATGGCTGCAACGGGTGGCACTAACTCCCCAGCTTGAGCAACAGTTAAAGACTGCAAAATCAGAAGAGTACACCGTCTATGCTGCTAATAATCTTTGGTACGATGCTGTAACAAATTTAGCTAACCTCCGCAGCAGCAATCCAAATGAGCACGTGTTGGCGGAAGACTGGACTAACTTGTTTAAAGCTGTTGGCTTGGAAGAACTAGCCCAAGCACCGATTGTGCAACGTTACAATCCCCAAAAGTAACGCAGATTATGTCAAGAACAATCAAGCGGGAGATTGTAGAAGTCCAGGGGTGGGTAGTGGATGGCGATCGCTTTACCCTTAGCCCCCCCCCTACTGCACTCACCGTGACTCCTCATAGTTCCTGATTGACTCCTGCTTCTTGCAACTCCTGAATTCTTCTGTTGTTCAAAGCCAATTCCCGACTAACACAAACGGTGCCCAAAAATATGGATTTTTCTGCTGAGCAAAAACAGTGAGTTGGGCATGCTGGAGTGCTTCGGCTTTATTGACTCCAGCTTTTAACTCTTGATAAAACTTACTCATCAAATTGGCGGTAGACTCATCGTCTACAGACCACAATGTTGCCACTGTACTGCGTGCGCCCGCCCGCACAGCAACTCCAGCTAGTCCTAAAGCTGCTCGCTTGTCTCCAACAGCAGTTTTGCAAGCACTCAGAACAAGTAATTGTATATTGTTAGTGTTAGAATTGTTAGACTTACCCGTGTCGCTGACTCGCAGTAATTTATCAAATTCCTTCACCTTCAGGAGTTCATCCCAGGTGACAATAAAGGTTTTTTCTGGATCGGAACTAAACTCGCCGTGAGTTGCTAGATGAACTACTGAAAAGGAAGCTGATTGCAATTGGTTTTGCAGGTTGGTTTCGGTAAACTGCTGATTTAACAGTTCTTGACTCCTAGGTACCTCAGACTTGATTTCTTGCAATTCCCGTGGCACGTTATTTAGTGAAGGAAACTTGCGGTTTTCGATAGAGCGTTCTGCCGCTACTCCAGCAGTTAAAGTATTTAAGCGTACCTTTTGCAACGGTTTGGGATCAAGGAGTTGCAAACCAGGGGCGACGGCGATCGCATACTTTTGAATCAGATATTTCTGCTGTTGTTTGTCATAGAGAACCGACATTGGTAGATTTCGCAACGTCCCATCTAGGACAAAGACTAGAGTTTTGATGCCACTTTTGCTTAACTCTGCTTCAGCAGGTCGGATTAACCAATCATATATCTGTTGGGACAGCTGCTTTACCTGAGCAGTCCTGGTGACATCCCGTAAATATTCTCTGAGGTCTTCTACAACACGTTCTACTTTATCTTGGGCAATGACAGTTTTGTAGTGACGCAAGTCCTGGTTAGGTAACTTGAGAATAACATCTAGACGGTCTGGTAAAATAATCGGATACAGAACTGCTGCTTGTTGGTCTTTTTTATCAATCACTGGGTCGAGTTCCTGCTTAGCAGTTAAACAGGCTGAGCGAAAAAAGTTGTCCAGTTCTGCTAATTGCAGCGATTCCATCACAAAACGAGCTTGCCGTAAGTTCTTTTGGCTTTCTGGCTTTTGGTCTGGGTATTGGACATTGGAATTTCCTTTTGCTGTCTTCTGTTCGCCGTTCTCTGTTTGCAAAAGCAATGCCACTAACTCCCGATACACGGGTTCCACAGTTTCCCGGAAGGAAAACTGAATGTCTGGATTGATCGCAACTAAATCGCTACGTAGAGTCTGCAGAGTCTTGAAGGCTTCAGAATAGTAGGGGATTGCGCCTTTGATATCTCCCTGCTGTTTGCGGATACGCCCTAGTTGCCATTGCCATTGATAAACAATATCTGATGCTTGAATACTTTGGGCTAGAAACAAAGCTTTTTCAGTCAACTTTTGGGCATCAGTAAACTGCTGATTGATTTCATACAGATTCCCAAGAGTTCCAAGGGCATAAGATTCTGCTCGCTTGTCTTGCAAGCTTTCCGCCTGCTGGACTGCGGTAGCCAGTATCTGGGCTGAGGTTTGCAGCGAAGGGGATGAGGGGGACATTGCTTTTAGTGCTCGCTCATCCGCCCTATCAATGCTAGCCAGCTTCATCAAACTTTGGGCAAAGTTAATTTTGGCGTCAACTGCCATCCGGCTTGGGGGCAAGTTGTTGATTTCAGGCTGGATTTGGGAAGATAAGAAGAATGCATCCGCAAGTCGCTTTGTCTCAATCAGTAGGCTCAGTTGATTGAGATATGCCTGAATACGTATGGTGGGGTCAACAGATCCACTTGCAGCTTGCTGGTAGTAATGTAGCGCAGTTTTCGTGTCATGCTGGAGGCGGGCTGTATTTCCCAGGTTGAAGAGAGCCTCGCTGACAACTTGATTCGATGACGTGGCTTCTGCTAGTGCTAAACTTTGCTCTAAAACTTGCTGCGATTCCTTTAAATCACCAACCACTTGGCGAATGTTACCAAGGCTCAGCAGTCCTGCGGCTTTCGTCGGTGAATCTGGTTGGTTTTTCAGGGTTTGCGAAACCTCAGTTAAAATCTTATTTGCCTGACGGTATCGCCCCAAAACTTGCATGGCTTGAGCCGAGTTAATGCGGTTACGGGTTAATGCAGCACTATCTTTTATTTGCTGATAAATCTCACTAGCTTGTTGCCAAGTGGTAACTGCTGCCTCAGCTTGTCCCTGCGCCAATTGTAACCGTCCTCGCACATCGAGGACTTGTGCCAAAATTTTAGAACCCTCTTGAGAGTTATTCAAATTTTTCAATAAATTGAGACTTTGAGCGATCGCTTTTTCTGCTCGATCCCATAAACCCAGTTGCTGAAAAGCTAAGGAAACATTGCTCAAAGTCATAGCTTCCCGTAAACTATCCCCATGAGTTCTAAAATCAGCAGCAGCCTGTTGCAACGCTTTGACTGCAAGAGTGAACTGTCCAGCCTCATAGAGTTTTTTACCCTGTTGCACAAGGTCTTGCGTCTTAAAGCGGCTGATGGCGAAGTTTTGTGCAGTAGAATTGACAGCCGAAGCTCTTGTCAACACAGGTGATATGATCACGCAGAGAAACGCAACCATAACTGCTAGTAAGGGTTGAGCTATCCAACCCCTACCGAAGTAGTTGGATTGAAAAATGGATTTTAGAATACGGAAAAATACAGGCTTTTTTCTCGCCACGCTCTTTCCCCTTTACTACAGTTCAAAGTCTTCTTTCACCTTTAGATTTTCCCCTAAACTTACCTCAACACTGAAACGTTTTCCTGATTCCCCCTTAAAAGGTTTGAGTTGAATGTAATTGTCTTGACTTCTGGAAGTGACTTCCTGAAGAGTTTTTCCTGCTTTAGACAGCAAAGTTAAATTCAAATAAGGCGGCAAATATCTTTCTCCACCTGTAGGATGTAACTGGATCAAAATACCCAATTTATCCTCGGTTTCCTCTGTGATATTAACCAGCAGCGCCACAGTTTGATGACCGAGTTGCACTCCCAAGTCAATGAGTTTGGCTTTTTTGGGACCTTTGTGTGTAATTCTAGTACTTAAAGCTAGATTAGCTTCTGGATTTATCAGCGTGTCAATCGTCTGCCAACCTTCTTCAAAAACTCCCTCTAACCATTGACCCAACTTGGTTTTGGTATTATGCAAATATGTTTGAAGTGATACGGCGGCAGACTGGGTTGAGGCTACAGGTAAAGGGATAGCTGAGGCTTCTGAGAAATGGTGGTAGAACAACAGGTGATTGAGTTCTGCATCAAATAAAGACAGTGGTAGCTGATAATAACCATCCTCCAGAATTTGTAAATTGAATTCGTTTCGGTAATTAACCAGTTGGTCGTAACGTAGAAAGCCTCTGAGAATAACTTGTTCTTCTTCTTCTAACACCTCAACGACAACATAGAAATGAGCTGCCAATTCTGGTTGATCAATGGCATCTGTTGGGATATTTACTATTTCATCAAGTATGTGTTCTGTAGCAATTGGACAAATCTTAAACTCACCTACCTTGAGATGACAACCAGTTTCCATAACATCTGTATCTCGATGGATGGGTTGATCGCTTATGCGTGTACTTAACCATTTTTCACAGCCAAGTATTGCCAATGTATTTAGATAGGTTTGCCACTGTTGTGCTTCACTCATCACCAGTTGGCTACAACCTCTTGCTTGATGGAAGTCTTCTGGTTCTAGCCAAATCACTTCTGGAAGCGAGAGTCTTATGTCTGATGAATTAACCGAGGAAGGGCGCATTATTGTACTCCTTATATGTATGTGTTTTCTGTCTAAGATTCCTTTAGCCTCGCTTCAACAGGAGGGTTTGGAGATGTATGTGTTTGTCGTGTGTCTGTGGATCTAAATATTTGCGAAGTTGTTGAGCATATGCACTATCCATTGAACGGCTCTTTCCAGCTCTGATTTCTTCTGCTGCTTCCTGAAAGATTTCGTCATCAGCAAAAGCTTCTATATATTCAGCTAATGTTTTAAGATAGTCTGGTTCCGGAGGCATTTTGGTCAAACCCTTTTCAACAGCCTTCTTAAGAACGTTGTCAAGAATTTGTTGGACTGTTGAAGCGCGTATCTTGCTGAGTAAATCACCCGGATTCAATATCCGTCTGGCTTGATCCCAACTTGTCATTCCCAACTTAGGAGCAATATCCTTAAGAGATAAATTCTCGCAGTAGTAGAGCTGCAAACCAGGAATAAATTGTTGAGCATAAATACTATATTTTTTGCTTTTTGTCAAGGCAGCAATGCGATCGCGTATTTCTTGTTCTATCGCACTAGTCAAAGCTAAGCTAACTTGCTCATGTAAGAAATCTAACATCTCCTGCTGTTCTACATCAACCTCCGCCAGGTTGTCACCGGGTAAATCTGCTCTAAGGCTATAACCTCCAGTATCAGGATCTTGGATTTCCAAAGGTTCTCTATAACTCCAGATATCATAGTGTCTGACCTGTGTGGCTACCTGTTTGAGTTCATTCATCAACTCCACTGTAGAGTTGATAATGACATCTCTTTTTCGCAAGCCGTTGAGCATTTCTTGCTGTTGAGGGCTTGATGGATCCGGACATTTTCTTCCTCCCTTGGAATTTTGTTGAAGTCTGTCACGGCGATAGACAGCATGAAACACTTCTACAAGGTGGCGATCGCGCTTTGATAAACGTTCGAGTTGTTTTGGTCTAACTCTGTTGAGAAGCGCCCAGTCGCTAAGATGCTTAAATCCAAATTCTGATAAATAATCTTTGAGTTCGGGGTTTTGTCTGGTTTGCAAGTATGCCCAATTGTCTAAGCTCATGCTAGAGTCAGAATCGGCATTAAATGTTTGCAAAATTTTGACAGAAAAGAATTTGTAAGCGGTTGTCTTAGTTTCACCATTGTTATCTACAATCAGTTGAGTTTTGCCATCCCGATCTATGGTAACGAGAGATCGTCCATCGTCATTGAGGACATAAGACAGCAAATGCTGGTAGGTAAACTGCTTTTCACCACTGAATAGGCTGTCAATTTTTTGACAAGCTCTCAGGATGGGTTCAGAAACATAGCAGCGCAAACAAAGTCCCGCATGAGCGCGAGTTATGGCATCAACAGCAGAATTTTTAGCGAGAAAATACGATAACAGAACAGCTTGCGTGTCTTTAGGAGCAAGATGGCGAATTTGTTTGTTTAAGAACTCGTGTGCCAGAGGTACGGAAGTGTATTCGTATCCTACTCTTTGACTGGCACTGATTCGGCAAATTTTCCAGTATCTTCGTGATACATCCATAGTGACTGCCTCGCCCCAGAATAACCAATCTCATATAGTTGCATTAAATATGTAAATGCCAGCGTTTTCAACTTATGCAGTTTTCCCACTCTGCTTCTTTGAGGCGGCAACCACAAGCGACACGAGTGGTGTGAGCTGCGTTCTTCCTAAGTTGTCGCGCCAAAACAAGTGTATACTGCTAAGGGCTAGACTACTTGCTAGTACTGGATTTTTTCATTTTGTAAAGTGCGTGCCCCTAGAGCATACTTTGAATGAGCGAATGCGTGAATTGCATATCATGCAATACGGTTGGTGATAAGACCAGAACCCTTATCAGCAAGACAATATAGAGACGCGCTGAATGAAAGCGTCTCTACAAAGAACGCGAATTCCAGGAAAAATCCTTAACTGAACTGTATTGGCATATCATGCCCCTTTTTTCTCTAAAAAGTGCATAAGTTAGACTAACCACTTTGGCGTCTAGAAGGTTAGTTCCAATAAGTGAACTACCCCACCCTGGCAGAGCCTGAGGGTGGGGCTTCCAGTCTCACGGGGGAGTGCCTCAGATTGGACTTACGTCCACCCCTTGGTCTTACCTCCCCTCCACTGGCAGAGACGGCTGTCCCATCGGTCTTTAGCATTCTGATGCCTTCTGCTCTAATATTCGTTGCAGCGTTTCCATCCCTGTCATGATGAGTACCACAGTGGGGGCAAGTCCATTCCCGCACATCCAATGACATTTCATCAACTTGGTGGTAGCAATTAGAGCAAAGCTTGGAACTAGGGAACCATCTGTCAATCTCAACCAACTTCCCACCTTATTGTTGAGTAGGATGGTACGCCATGTCTAGTTATGCTAAACATCTCAATCAATACGCGGTAATGCCGTTTAACGAAGTCTCCCCATGCACGATACCCTACATACAAAGCGAGTAGTTCCCATTATGACGAACAGCAATACCAACCTGCATTGGATGTCTCTGCCCATATGAGTGTGCGAAAGTCTTTTACTTGCCGCAGTTGTTCAATCAGGTTTGCACTCATTGTTTTTCATTCCAAGGACGCTTGTCATTTTACGTCTTTTAGGGAATGAAACAGCCCTGCCCTGTAAGAGGGATGGGGAATTACGGCGGATTGTTAAAAACCCGTCAACTCTCAGTAGTTGCGGGTCTCGTTTTTGGCGCACATTTATACAACTGCCCTAGCCACGCCTGAACATTACTCCCATTCCATACATGGGTTCAAGGGTTCGGCTAAGCCTGCTCAAATCTGCCCAATCTTATTCAAATCTATTCACTAAGGATACGGCATTGGGGCGGCAGTGGTGCGGGGATTTATACAAAAATCCCTCAACAACCAACGAATCAAAGCCGCAGCACCAGCAGACAGAAGAATGCCAGTAGCTAGTGCGTATGAGCATTCCTCTGGCTCTTTGAGTTCATCAGATATTTTGGAAAATTAATTTAGGCAGGAATAACTTGAGCAATCAGTGAGCGTTTATCAAAGGAGTGGACTTTACCTACTTTGCCCAGAGCAGTTACAACCCGCTCTAACAGTTCTCCAGCTTGCTCACGATATTGATTTTCTCGACCTCGTAAACGAATAGAAAACTTCACTGAATCGCCTTTACTCAACCAGGCAATTGCTTGCTCAATGCGTAAGTTGTAATCAGCTACACCCACGTTAGGACGAAGCCGAACTTCCTTCACTGTGGGTCTAGCACTCTGTGTCTGACGCTTTTTCTTTTGGTACTGAAGCTTGCCGTAGTTGAGAATCTTCGCGACTGGAGCGTCTTTGCCTTCGGAGACTACAACTAGATCAAGCTCTACGCTCTGTGCTATCTGTAGAGCCTCAGATGTATCCATCAGACCACGATTGTTACTTTCATGATCAATCAAGAAGACTTGACGTGACTTGATTTGCGAATTAATTAGTTGATTTTGGACTGCGATAATGTTTTCCTCTCAATTGTTCAATACTTGGTCGGTGCAAGTAATACTAATTTAACACAAGCTTCGCATGAATGTGTTACTAAGTATTAAATATTACTATTTAACTTAACAGCACTTAGCTGCGTGATACCATTTCTAACAGGTTAAAAATATGTACATTTTGTCAATATGCCCATGTACATAAATCAATTCATATATCCGAAAGTTTGTGATCTAGTGAAAGTCAAAAACCTCGGTGATTAATTTCACAAACATTTGTTATCAATCTCACACTTACAGAAGTTAAGTTTATCGGGAACAGTAGTGTGTATAAATATGCTACAAACCAAACATTCAAACATAAAAAACCTTATCCGCGAACTACGCGTTTCGGCTAGAGCTAACTCAAAAGCAATTAGCTCACCTGCTCATACTAATGGATCAGCGATCGCGTTTAGCGGAACGGCGCGATTTGGACGAACGACCACCGGACTTGTTGCCATCTGCCACGGTTCGCGCTGCCGATTTTTTAGCCACTGTCTCTGGTGACGGTTTAGCAGTAGAGGGAGCCGGATGCTTGTGGCGTCCGGTTCTGGGTTTTTGTTGGTGTCCATTTGGGATTGGTTCGGGCTTGGTGTCGGGGTTGGCTCCAAAGCCAGCGACCACTTCTAATGGCAACCGCTGTTCAATGAGTTTTTCGATATCTGCCAACAACGGGTATTCATCGACGGACACGAGCGATACGGCTTCACCTGACGCGCCAGCACGACCAGTGCGACCAATACGATGAACATAATCCTCCGGTACATTGGGCAGATCGAAGTTGACCACATGAGGCAGTTCGCTGATGTCGAGACCCCGCGCCGCAATGTCGGTTGCAACCAGTACCTGTAGGCTGCCATTCTTGAACTTTGTTAGAGCGTGGGTACGCGCCGACTGGCTCTTGTTACCGTGGATGGCGAGTGCTTGAATGCGGTTCTCGATTAATTGCTTAACCAGACGGTCAGCGCCATACTTAGTGCGAGTGAACACTAGCACTTGGTACCAATTTTCTTGCCGAATCAGGTGAGCAAGTAATTGGCGCTTCTTGTCACGGTCTACCTGGTAGACTTTCTGTGCTACCGTGTCGGCGGTAACGTTGCGGCGTGCCACCTCGATCATCGTCGGGTGATTGAGTAGCCTGGCGGCGAGTGCTTTGATTTTGTCCGAGAAGGTGGCGAAGAATAGCAAGTTCTGTCGCTGTTTGGGCAGAAGCGAGAGAATGCGGCGGATATCATGAATAAAGCCCATGTCTAGCATCCGATCAGCTTCATCCAACACTAACACCTCAATGTGCGACAGGTTCACCGTGCCCTGCTGCACGTGGTCTAGCAGTCGTCCTGGGGTAGCGACCAGAATATCCACGCTGCTCTTCAAACGCCGTTTTTGCTGACTAATGCTGACCCCGCCGAACATGACCATTGAGTTCAGCTTCAGGTACTTGCCGTACTCGCGCACGCTTTCCTCCACCTGTGCGGCGAGTTCACGAGTCGGGGTGAGAATCAGCCCTCGGATCGGCGGGCATCCATTAGAAGTGCCTTTAACGCTCTTGTCGGCCGACAACCGATGCAGGAGCGGCAGGGTGAAGCTGGCAGTCTTTCCAGTACCGGTTTGGGCACCAGCTAGCAGATCACCACCCGACAATACCGCAGGTATCGCCTGCATCTGGATTGGCGTGGGTTCGGTGTACCCTCGCTCGGTGACGGCACGGATAATTTCATTGGACAAGCCGAGAGTAGAAAAAGACATAAAACTCCAGAAATAACATCGGCCTGTCGCCAGTGGCGGCATCAGTCTTAGGCGGACGGATGGTTTGAAGGGCTAGATGGGCAGTAAGCGCCAAGACTGAGAGCGAATCCCGCAGTTCTGTATTGTAACAGAGTGCAGTGCGTTGTGTCGTGAGCCGCCTGCTTTTAGCAATGTCATCAAAATCTACGCTTCTAGGAGGAGATGACTTGAGCGAGCTTGGTTTTTCCGAACAGGAAATTTTGAGTATCTGTGGCACAGGACGTATCTCGGCATTGAGGTGCGATTATCTCAACTTTGTAAATATTTTGTTATACTAATTAATATAAGTTCACACTCAAGCACTACACCGCTAAAAAAGAGAATGCCCTCCTGCTTAATGAGTGTATGACTGCTGAGGATAGCTAGGTATTTAGCTTCTTTCCAAGATAGCCAGCATTCACCCTCTAGTTTTCGCCCAGTTTGGCACAGGAGCCTACGATGAATCCGCCCATTACATTATCTTTAGAACAAGAATTTAGCCTTAGAACCTTTGCCGACCAAGTACAACAGATGTCCCGTGAACAATCTCAAGAGTTTTTGCTGATGCTGTATAAGCAGATGATGATTCGGGAAACGACGTACCAGGAATTGCTCAAGCATGAGTGGAAACTAGATTCAGACCGCTTCTAACCCCAAATCCACCGCAATGCGATGGGCGCAAGCAAACCCGGAAAACGCCACTGCATTCAACCCCTGACCTGGAAATGTACTATCTCCCACACAATAAAGCCCTGGAATTGCCGTTCTGTTAAACGGCATCCCCAACAACCCCCGCAATTTGTGGCGAGGAATTGGTCCGTAAGTACCATCCTCACGACCTAAAAAGCGGCGATGGGTTCGTGGTGTCCCCACCTCCAGATAATCCAACCCTGCATTTAAACCAGGGAAAATCTTCTCCAAGCGGTCAACAATTCGCCTAGCCGCCTCTTGCTTCTTTTCCTGGTACTCCCGCGCAGAGAGTCCTTGCCAATCATCAATCCACTCAGGTGTGAAGGCGTGAATAATATGGTACCCGCTAGGCGCTAAATCTGGATCAAGCAACGTCGGGATAGACACAAATAAAGTCCCTTCTGGGGCTGTCATCTTCTCCCAATCTTCTAGCACAATGTGATGGCATTCCGTCCCTTGGGGCAAAACTTCTGCCTTCACTCCCATATGCAAACTCAGAAAACTGGGCGACTTGTGATATCGTTGCTGCCATCTTTTCTCAGCAATAGGAATTTGTTGTTGACTAAGTAATTTCCCAAAGGTATCCCAACGTGTAGCATTGGAAACGATGCGCTTAGCACGGTAGATTTGACCATTAGCCAGTTGCACACCTACGGATCTCCTATTTTCTATGATAATTTTTGTTACCCTAGCTTGATACTTGATCTGACCACCTGCTTTGACAAGCCCCTCTACCAATTTTTGGGCTATTTGTCCCACACCACCTTTAGGATAGTTGACTCCTCCATAGTGCCTGTCGGAAAATACCATCCCAGCATTAATCATTGGCGTCATGTCAGCTGGTACCACCGACCAGCAATAACACTCCATATCAATAAATTTCAACAACTCGGGGTCTTGAATATAGCGCCGCGCCATATCTCCGGCATTTTGAGGCAGATACTTGACCAAACCAAGACACGCTAAAGGATGCTGAAAAAATACACGCATTAAATATCGGGGTTCTTCAAGCGACAGCAAGTCCATGCTGTTGAGACAATGAAATACTTTCCAACACTCGTCATAAAAGCGACGAATCCCTTGGCTTTGATTGGGGAAATAGCCAGTTAGATTTTGCAAAAATTTTTCATATACTCGCTCAACTTTCAGGTCTAAGCCATTGGGCAGATGATAATGAATCTCCACTGGATCGGGAATCACATCTAAACTTACGTTGACGGCTTGCAAAGCACGAGTGAGTAAGTTGGTGGTACCGTTCTGACCGAAACCAAAAATCATCGACGCCCCAACATCGAAGCGATAGCCTTGGCGTTCAAAGTAACCCGCGCTACCCCCTGGAATCAGATAACGTTCCAAGACAAGTACTTTAGCACCTTTTGCCGCTAACTGAGTCGCTGTTACCAAGCCGCCAATACCAGATCCAATGACGATGACATCAGTATCCTGCATTTTGTTTTTTGTCCAAAGTCCAATTGTCTAATAAGCTGTTGTGCCGTGCCGTTTGCACAATTTGGGCGGGCAGGACAGCCCACCCCACAAGAATTTGATTAAAAGATGATGTGCAAATTGTAGGATTTTCAGCTTACTAATGACTGATTACAAAAAAGAGGGACAAGCCCGCTACCGCTGGCCAATCCCGTCTGCCGATCCTTAAAGAGAGGAGAACACTGAATTACAATATAACCTTGCTTGAGAATAAATGTCAAATACTAATGCAACTATTTTTCAATAAAGTCTCAGATGGTGAGGTCAGTGTCCTCCCCACCATACGTACTTGTTGGTGGGGGACGCTCTTATCCCTAGGTCGGCAGACTAGGAGTGCAGTACTGGCGACTGTATGCCGCAGTTGAAAGCTGGGTACTGGGGACGGTTGTTGGGGTCGAATTTGCCGCAAAAAATTGGGCTGCCCTCAAAGAACGAGTACGCAACTACGCCGACAGATCAACAAAATACAGGGCAGCCCAATTTTTCAGGATCAGGCTCCGGGGAAATGCTCCCGACTTGGTAATGGTCAATATTTCCCCGGACATAATTTTGAGGCTCTCTTACCGATAAGGGGAAAAGGGGAAAGGGTTTGCGGGTAAAGGGGAGAAAGAGGGGAAAAGGGTAAACGGCAAAGGGGAAAGGGAAGAAACAGGGGGTGTAAGGGGGTCACGGGTATAAGGGTATAAGGGGAAGAATTTTTTATGAGAAGGCATCTATGCTGAGGGCAGAGGGCAGAAGGGAAACCCCATAAATAAATTCAGGGGTTTCAAGCAAGGACGCCTTTTTTCTCGCGCTGCGCGTCTCGAAAAAAATCTTTCTACATTTTCCATAAATAAATTCAGGGGCTTTAAACCATATGGCAGAGGGCAAAATATAGTTTCTTCCTTCTGCCTCCTGCCTCCTGCCCTCTGCCTTTCTTCGGTAACATATTTTAAAAAACACATTCCCCCCTAAACCCCTACACCCCTAAACCCCTATACCCTTCCCATTCCCCATTCCCCAGTCCGAAGGGCGTTCCCCCCTCTTTTTAAAGATGGAGAACAAAAAAGAAGATTTTTTCGACACGCAGTGCGATAAAAATCAGCGTCCATACTTGAAACCCCTGAAGAATGCGTGGCTGGGGTTCCCTTTCCCCTTTTTACGAGTGCCCATTCCCCCTCTTGTTCATCCAATCCCTAATCCCTAATCCCCAGTCGCCTTTACAACTCACTCAATATAAATTCAAAATTCAAAATGATTTTTTGAATGTTTGAGTGATTGTGGGTCAGCCGCATGCAAGAAAAAGTATTATTATGTTTCAGTTGTTATACGATATGGAAAAGCCTATTTCCGGCTATGACGCTACAATTGCGTGTTTATGTCCCACCCCATCCCCTAATTAAGCATTGGTTGGCAGTTGCCCGTGATGCTGCTACACCTTCGGTTTTATTCCGCAGTGCGATGACTGAGTTGGGACGGTGGTTGACTTATGAAGCGGCTAGAGAGTGGTTGCCAACTCAAGAGACAACAGTGCAAACCCCCTTGGATTACAGCAGCGCAACTTTAATAGATCCAACAATTCCAGTGGCGGTGGTGCCGATTCTACGGGCCGGGCTGGGATTACTAGAAGGAGCGCAAACAGTGTTACCTCTGGCATCAATTTACCATTTTGGCTTGGTGCGAGATGAAAAAACACTGCAACCCTCTTGTTACCTCAACAAATTGCCAGAAAAATTTCAACCACAAACGCGAGTGTTAGTCACCGATCCGATGTTAGCAACAGGAGGGTCGATCATGAACGCAATGGCACAATTGACACAACGGGGTGTTGAGCCAGCGTTGACGCGGATTGTATGTGTGGTAGCATCTCCGCCAGCTTTACAAAAACTGAATGATGCTTATCCAGGTTTAATAGTTTACACTGCAACAATTGACGAAACGGTCAACAGTCAGGGATTTATTGTACCGGGATTAGGAGATGCGGGCGATCGCATCTTTGGGACATAAGTTAGTATGCAGCTAAGACAGCAATGGAAGAGCAAAAACAACCCAAGAGGTGCAGCGTTTCTTCAAGGCGGTTAAAAATATGAGTCAAAAAGATGGTTTCGCGAGCGGTTTTTTCGCCGGAGCAATTTTCGGTAGTGTCGTTGGTGGTATTGTTGGTGCGCTTGTAGTGACGAAACGCGATTCAGAACAAGCAGCAGAGGAAGAACCTCAAATGAGTACCAACTCAGTAGAAGCTAAAAAAGCCGCAAAAAGGCGTCAGATGAAAGCTTCGGATCAGGAGAACATGGAAATGGAAACGGCGCGGCGATCGCTTGAAGATAAAATTGCCCAACTCAATGCCACAATTGATGAAGTGCGGCAACAACTAGGGAATGTGAATGGCAATTCCGAGCAAGCCATTCATGAGCGTTCCTCGCGCAGTGAGGAGTGACGCTAACACATACCTTGGGACTGGTGGCAAATATCAACGACAAGTGCGAGAGTGGCAATCATGAGGAGATGCAGAACTTGCATCCGCCATGACAGAGGCTAATTTAAAATTAATGATAAGACCGCATTTGACACTTAACAGGAAATCAACCAATCCATGAGTCTACTGATTACCACACTGAGTACTTTCATACAGATTTATAGCACTCTACTGATTATTAGAGTCCTCCTGACATGGTTCCCCAGTATCAACTGGTACAACCAACCATTTGCTGCTTTGAGCCAGATTACCGATCCCTACCTCAATCTGTTCCGTTCCATCATTCCCCCGTTGGGCGGCATTGATTTTTCCCCACTCTTGGCGTTTCTGTTACTCAACTTATTGAGTTCTTTGCTCGCCTCGCTAAGTACCATTCCATTAGTTGGTTAAGTCTACACCAAAGATATAGCAACCTTTGTAGAGACGCTTGTGGAAAACGTCTCTACAAATTTATTTTGTCCAACTATTTACGAACTTGAGCGCCAAATCCCGCCGCCTTGAACTGCTTCAACTTCAAGGGTAACGGCTGATTTGCAGGGACAGAAATCCTTAATTCAAAATCACTGTCGCCTGGTGGAATTTCGTCAATAGAACCAAGACGGGTACGGTTTTGCATCACTGAGTCATTGTTAGCATCATAAATGCGCCCAAAAATATCTGCATCGTAGACCGTTTTGTTAGTGCCATTTTGAGCTTTACCTGTAACAATAAAGCAGTTGGCTGCCATCGTTGTCCCACTCGTAACGGCTCCTTGCGCGAGTTCTTGTGGGCATTCATGATAGGAAATGTTAGATAGTTTAATCTGTGTCAGCGCTACGGCACTTGGAGTCAACACCCACGATAGAACCCCAATAACACAGGAAATCAAAATAACCTTAAGTAGTCCTAAGTACTGGGTACTGAGTTCTAAGAAGTTCCTAATAGCTAAAGGCAGGAGATTCAACAACGATACTAGGCGATTTTTCTTTTCCATATCTCAAATAACAAGAAATAACGAGATTTGTAACAATAGAAGCGCTGCGGCTAACTCAGCACAGGCGAAAAGCTTCTGAGCAGTATTTTCAACCTCAGGTTAAGCGAAATTCACTCTCAAGGTATTGGCAAGTTCTTTTTAACTTTTGTAATAATTATTAAATATTAAACCCTAAATTGCTACGTCACTTATGAGTCCAGATGAGATTAAAGTAGCCTTGCAAGCAGCGTTTTATCGTTGTGATGTCGCAAGCTGCCCTCTCTCTGATACGCAGAAAGAGATATTACTGCAAGTCTTAGAGCAAATGAAGGGATCTCATCCTACTGTGTCTGATATCGCCAATCCTTTAGACGAACTGACACAAGAGGAATTGCAAGTATTTTTTGAGTTCGTCAAAGCACAAGAAGAACAAAATAGCTCGTGGAAAGCCCAGTTACTGAACGACTGGCTGCAAGAAAATGATTCTGGAGCAGTACAATTTATTCGCGATCGCTATGGTTTGCAGTGGTTGAATCGGATTGAGCCATATCATTTTGAGAAGTATTCTGCTCAGGATGTCCTCAAGCTGAAGGTAGGCGATCGCATTGAAGTTTGCAATGCTCTTTGGGAATGGGTACAAGAGAATAGTCCTTGTCCCCCGGAATGGTATTCCTGCATCGTCATAAAGGTTGATGAAATAAGCAATGGTGATGACTCGTGTACCAACTGCATCATCCGCTTCAACAACGGTTCTGAGTTTGAAATTCAAGGTATGTACGAATGGAATCGCTTTAATTGGCGAAGACTGCAGGGGTGAGGAGTGAGGGACAAATCAATTCAAAATTTATAAGGTACGGCATAAGTCTGATGAGGAACAGACTCCTCTTCCTCCTCATCAGACTTATGCTCTAACTTGTTAAACCGAGGTGCTTTCGCACGGCTTGGCGCATGACATCAACAGGAACTGTGTCCCGTTCCAACCAGATTTTTAACGCTGCTGCGCCTTGTTGAACGAGCATTTCCAGTCCATCAATCGCAATGACACCCACTTGCTGCGCCTGTTGGAGAAATTTTGTTGGGTTAGGGGTGTAGATCAAATCGTAGGCGATCGCTTGCGGTGGCAAATTCGCCATTTCCGCTGCACTCAAAGGTGATTCCTCTACCTTAGGATACATCCCAATAGGAGTTGTATTTACTATCAAGTTTGCTTGTGGAATTATTTTTGGTAGTTCATCCCATTGATAGATGTGCAAATTTTTCGATTCGAGTGAATTGTCCCAACTCTTGCGAAATTCTTCTAACTTTTGGGCGTTGCGTCCAATGACCAAAATCTTGGCACAACCCAATTGGGCACAACCTGCAACAACTGCCCTGGCTGCACCACCATTGCCTAAAATCACGGCTACCGTCTGGCTCCAATCTCGGTTATAGGTTGTTCGTAAAGGGGCGAGAAATCCTTCAACGTCAGTATTTGTGCCAATCCATTTATTATCTTTGCGACTAACAGTATTTACTGCCCCCACGACTTTGGCAATGGGTGAAATTTCTGATAGCAAAGGTAGAATTGCTTCTTTATGAGGAATTGTGACGTTAAAGCCAACTACACCGACAGCGGCAAAGCCTTGAATAGCGATTTCTAAATTCTGTGGTTCTATGGTCCAGGGGACATAGACGTAATCTAATCCTAAATGGGCGATTGGGCTTTGCCCAGTGCTGCAAGCGGCGATCGCAGCATTATGCATCACTGGCGATAGGGAATGTTCCACCGGATACCCAATCACTCCAAGCAGTTTGGTTTTGCCTGTAATCATTCGTTTGTCATGAGTCATGAGTCATTAGTCATTATTCACTGATACGAACCACAAATGACTCTCATGACTCCGTTACAATTATTAAAAGGTACTTAACATTTGTTCGGATCATGCAGGGAACAATAGCCCCCTCTACAACCCCAATTCCAGGTAAATATTGGCAGTGGCGAGGGCATAGAATTTATTACGTACAAGCGGGAGAAAAGCACACGCAACGTCCTCCGTTGCTATTGGTACATGGGTTTGGTGCATCCACAGACCACTGGCGCAAGAATCTCAGCGGACTGTGTAACGATTTTGAAGTCTTCGCCATTGACCTTTTAGGATTTGGGCGTTCCGCAAAACCTAAATTGGAATACAGTGGAGACTTGTGGCGCGACCAACTTTACGACTTTATCACGGAAGTGATTGGTCAAAAGGCAGTGTTAGCAGGCAATTCCTTGGGAGGATATGCCAGTTTGTGTGTCGCAGGACAACGCCCTGATGCAGCAGCGGGTTTGGTATTGCTTAACAGTGCTGGTCCTTTTAGCGAAAACCAGCCTTCAGCTGAACCAGAAGCTTTACAAACTGAAATTGAGCCTCCTCCTCCTTTGAAGGCGAACGAACAGCTGCAAAAACTACTTGGTGATGTTGTCAAGTGGATTTTTCAACAACCTTTAGCCCAGTTTCTCTTATTCCAATACATAAAACAGCCTTGGGTCATTCGCCAAACTTTGGAGAAGGTTTATCTTGACAAAAGCGCGATTACAGACCAATTAGTAGAAGAAATTTATCGCCCTGCTTGCGACTCAGGTGCATTGGATGTGTTTACGTCTGTGTTTAGCACTCCTCAAGGGGAAAAAGTTGATGTGCTGCTGAAGCAGTTAACTTGTCCTCTGTTGCTGTTGTGGGGAGAAGCTGACCCTTGGGTGAATGCTAGAGAACGTTCAAACAAATTTCGGCAATACTATCCTCAACTGACAGAACACTTCTTACGGGCTGGTCATTGTCCTCATGATGAAGTACCAGATGAGGTAAATCGTCTGTTAGGTGATTGGGTTTTGTCTACAGTTATGAGTTATATCAAGTCCGGTTGAATACTTATCATTACCCTAAGAACCCCACCCCCGTAAAGCTACGCTTCACGTCCCCTCCCCGCTTGCGGGGAGGGGTTAGGGGTGGGGTTCTGTAATTATGGGTAATTTGCCGGACATGATATTACTCCGTTTGGGCTTCTAACTTGCTCTGCAAGATGCTGGGGTTAGCCAAGGACTATGAGGCGTGGTGGTAGGCGGATTAGCTGTAAGAACTACTTCTCCGTTTTTATTTATCACCCACCCAGTCGCTTCTACTATTGGTTCTGGTGTAGTTGTAGATGGTTTGGTTGTAACAGATGCAGTAGAGCGTTTTTCTGTGCTTGGTTTAAGCGATATCCAATCAACCAGCACCGCATCACTGTTAAGGAGTTCACTTATGGGGTTAGGAGGTAATCCGCCACGTCCTGTCATCACAAACGAACTAGCTCTTTGCCTGCTGTTGGGATTGCAGCTTGTGTCAATTTGCTGTGAGGCATCAACTAGATTTGTTGGCAGTTGGACTAATCCCCGATTGAGGTCAACATTGGGCGTGTTGATAGTTACCTGGCCGTTTAAAGTAGGACTTGTCTGGGAAATGGCTGTGATGTCATTTGTCGGAATTTGACGCGGGTCTGTAGGGTTCAACTTCTCAAGGTCTTGCCGACTCAGTGGAGCGATGCCAAAAATACCACTAGCGTTGATTATGACATCCCCACCTTTGCCATTGAACGCATTAGCGGTAATGTCGCTATTTTCACCCCTGACAGTAACAATAAAGCCCTTTGGAACATCAATGGTGATGTTGCCACCATTGCCACCAGCATTCTCAGTACCTGCAGTGGCAGAAATGCTGCTATTACCACGTAGCAACAGTAATTTAGCAACGTTTAGTTGAAGGTTGCCCCCATTACCAGAGGTAGTGGTTGCACGGATCGCACTGTCATGCTCAAGCTTAATGGTATCTGCCACAATCGTCAAATTACCACCATCACCATTACCAGTACTTAGAACTTCCAATCCCCCTTTATTGTCAAGAATTAGGGTTTTTGCTCGCACATTCAAGTCTCCAGCAGTGACACTGCCAAGGGTGTTGGTTTGGGCACCTGCGGTTTTGATCGTAAATTGATCTGCGACAGTAATGTTCATTTCTCCAGGCTTACCTGTGCTACTTCCCCCCGTATTGCTAACGACCGCTGAGTTTTCCAGTAGAAAAGAATTTGCACGAATGTTGATTTTTCCAGCATCGCCTTGACCAAAACTATTTGTATTTATACCACCGTGGTACGGTAACTCCAAAGAATCTGCGACATTAATCTTGATTTCTCCAGCCTTACCTGTGCTATTTTCCCGCGTGTTGCTCTGGACACCTCCATCTTCAAGCCGAAAAGAATTTGCGTAGATATTGATTTTGCCAGCATCACCCGTGCCAGAGGTGTCGGTATCTATCAATGTACCCTTGATAGCAAGAGAGTCTGCAACATTAAGGTTGATTTCTCCGGCTTTACCTGCGTTCACCACACGGCTAGAGACACGCGAGTGTTCAATCCGCAAAGAATTTGCATTAATGCTGATTTTGCCAGCGTTACCCGTGCCAGAGGTGTCAGTAACTATACCTGTACCGACAATCATCAATGGATCTTTGACAGTAATGTTGATGTCTCCGGCTTTACCTGTGCTGTTTTCTGTCGTTATGCTAACAAACCCCGAGCCTTCAATCCCCAAAGAATTTGCACTAATGTTGATATCTCCTGCGTTACCGCTGTTCCATGTCTGAATGCTCGCACTAGCCTGATTCTCAAACTTGATGTTGTTGGCACCCAGTTTAATTTTTCCAGCGTTCCCCGAACTGAAGGTGTTAGTGCTGATATTGGACTGATTGAAAACTATCTCCTCACCAGCAATGCTAATTTCTCCCCCATTTTTATCAGCAAGCGTATCAGCTAATAGAATTGATTGCTCTGTCAAATTGATATTCTTACCTGCAACTGCAATAGAACCACCACCATCTCCTGTGGTATTTACGAACGCTTTACCAGAAAATTGGATGTCTCTAAAACTGGGAGTGCTTTCATAACCCAGCTTCCAACCTTCTTGTACTGGGACAAGATCCACAACCCCATTGCTATCTACACTGCCGATTTCAACACGTCCTGCTTCTGAGGTGAGTACGCCACCCTTAAGCAAGACATTGCCTCCTACGAGTGCTAAGGTTTTTCCCGCCCTGACTTGCAATCCCGTAAAAGTCGTGTCAATTTTGGGACGGGGTTTTTCCTTGCTTAGCTCCTCATAGACAATTTCGTGCCCTGGTCCTTGTACCTGAATCGTTCCCGGATTGCTCCCCATACCCAATCCCACAGGCGCTGTTATCGTCAATAGGGGTTTATCTAGTGATGGCACTACACCCCAAAAGCTACCATCAGGAAACTTAAAACTGGTTGCAGTCGTTGCCAAAAACGAGCCGCCAATATTTAAACTGGCATTCGATCCAAAGATAATTCCGTTGGGATTCATCAGAAACAGGTTCGCTGTACCATTGGCTTGAATCAAACCATCAATATTAGAAATAGACTTACCCGTCACCCGACTAATAATGTTTTGAATGTCAACAGCATTATTAAAGTAAGCCGTACTGCCAGTGGGTACAGAAAACTGCTCAAAACTGTGGAACAGATTGTTTCCTGCTGAGGTTCCACCAGTGATATTGAAAATATTACTTTCTCTTGTGACACTGGAATTATTAGGTAGAGTGCCATCGGGGGTAATTTGAGCGATTGCACAATTTGCACTGCAAACGCTGACACTCCCTATCGCAATACCTAAGAACCAACCGCAACGAATACGACCTAAACCCGACATTGCACCCCCTAGCTGCATAGCAGTTGCATCACTGTTTAGTTAAGCATGTTTACTTAACCTAAACCCTATATAAAACGCGAAAACCTGGTCAACGGTGACCAGGTTTTTTAAAAAGGTTCGTAGTGATCAAACTGCTTTTATCGTTAAAAAATGTAAACGGTCAATAACTAGGGTGTACAAAGATACTAGCAAACTCAGCATACATTTGTTTTTCCGCTTTGGGATTTGGCTTCGCCTCGCAACCAGGGCGCTGTGCCACTTATCATCAGACTTATGCTGACATTTGCTCGGGCTACTGACAGGAGACACCGGGTCATTTGCCCTTTTCAGTTTGGTAGTGCCTTGTTTGGTGTCTTATCTATAAGTTATCACCTCAATATGGAATTGCAAGCAGTTGTTAACCTAAGTTAATAAGTTGTAGAACTTCTCAATAAGAAGGCGTAAGCGTGTAAATCAATTAAAAATAAAAATTGAAAAATTAATTGATTTACAGCCCTCTACAAATCACCAATTCCACATAACTGAGCCATCGTCCAAATGGTCGGTAACAATACGCCCAATGGCATCAATTTCTTGAAGATCCTCTGTAGAAAGTTGAACAGAAGCAGCTTGGGCGTTTGCGATCGCTTGTTCGGGATGACGCGCACCAGCTATTGCATTCGCCTGTGGTTGGGCAATGAGCCATGCCAGGGCTAACTGAGCAAGGGTACAATGATGGCGATCGCTAATCGGACGCAGTTTTTCTAAAGCTTGTTGAGCACGTTCAAAGTTTTCTCCCTGAAACAGCTTATTTTTGGCGCGGTTGTCTTGTGGGTCAAATTTGTGACCAGGTCCGAATTTCCCTGTCAACAATCCCTGAGCTAAAGGTGAATAAGCAATGATGCTAATCTGGTTTTCGATACAATAAGGCATTGCATCCTTTTCTACAGACCGCCAGAACAAAGAATAGGGAGGTTGTAAGCTATCAATACGTCCGTATTGAGATGCTTCTTCTAATTGGGTACGGGAAAAATTGGAAACACCAATAGCCCGAATTTTCCCTTGCTCTTTGAGGTGGTTAAGAGCGCTCATTGTCTCCTCAATAGGGACAACTTCAGAATTGAACGAGCCAGCGGGCCAATGAATCTGATAAAGGTCTATATAGTCAGTTTTGAGGTTTTTCAAAGAGCGTTCACAAGCCTCAATCACTTGGTCGTACTTGAGATGGTTAGCAAACACTTTCGTCGCATACTCCACTTGGTCTCGAACATCAGATAAAGCTTCAGCAACAATGCGCTCCGAGTGTCCGTCACCATAAACTTCAGCGGTGTCAATTGTCGTGATCCCAGCTTCAAATGCTGCTCGTATTGCTTTAATCGAGTCAGTGTCCTCAACCCCCACCCACATTTTTTTACCAGCTTGCCAAGTCCCCATAAGGATAGGTGTGATTTGCACATCCGATGTGCCCAAGCGTCGCTTTTCCATCTTTCAATCCTGACAAGTCATGTTTTCTTAAGATTACGCAACTGAGCTAGATAGATAGCTGTTGTTGACGAGGACTATATGCTACTGCACAACAGTCACTGGTGTTCCAATCCTCACTTGAGAGAATAATTCCTCAACATCCTTGTTGTACATCCGAATACAACCGTGTGAGACTGCTTTGCCTACTGACTCAGGATTCGGGGTACCATGAAAGCCAATCCAATTTTTACCGTTTGTCCAAAATCCAATCCAGTGGCGACCAAGAGGATTTTCAGGGTCTCCTCCTGGGATAGCTATACCTTTTTTCAAAGGGTGTATCCAAGTAGGATTTTCTAACATTTCACGTACTCGAAAATTGCCAATTGGGGTTTGCCAGCCTCGGCGACCTACTGCAATCGGATAACTTTTAATTTCGGTTTTCCCTCGATACAGGGTTACTTGACGGCGGCTAAGACTTATCTTTAGGTAAGTAGGTTGATTTTGTAAATCATCGTAAGTAGGTTGATTTTGTAAATCATCGAGATAATAATTAGTCGGTACAGTAACTGAATTATTGAAAGAGTTGTTATAATCAAAAGTCTGCTCAGAAGCTAACGATATCTGAGGGCTTGAACATAACCCAACTGCACCAATTAAAAAAAACAACCTGACTGATTGCTTTAGTTTCATAAATAATTTGCAACAAATTATTTAGTATCCAATTACATTAGTAAGTTGTTAAACATCTATCTTGAGGGTAATTCAGATAAAAATTACCCCTGATAACTAGTAGAGCCTAACCTCTAGTTGCAGGAGTAATTTGGGTAGCCTAGGAAAGAATAATGAGAGGCACTACACTTAACAAGTTTGCCAGTGTATGTAGAGCTAGGAAGTTCCAAGGGAATTTACCACAGCCCTCTGACACCTCCACTACCACCACCAGTATTTTGTCCGCCTGTTGTGCCGGAACCACCTCTATTTCGCTGGGTTCCAGTAGTGCCGTAACCGCCTGTATCTTGTCCGCCTGTTGTACTAGAACCACCTGTATTTGATCCGCCAGGAGTGGTGTAACCACCTGTATTTGATCCATCGGTGGTGCTAGAACCGCCTGTAGTAGATCCGCCGGGAGTGGTGTAACCACCTGTATTTGATCCATCGGTGGTGCTAGAACCGCCTGTAGTAGATCCGCCAGGAGTGGTGTAACCACCTGTATCTTGTTGTATTGTGTTGGTCCGGATATTTTGATTTTGCTGCGTTGTGGTACTGGAACCACCTGTAGTAGATCCGCCAGGAGTGGTGTAACCACCTGTATCTTGTTGTGTTGTGTTGGTCCGAATATTTTGATTTTGCTGCGTTGTGGTACTGGAACCACCCGAGGATTGCCCTCTTTGGGAGGCTTGGGAGTATAAGGTGCCTTCTGGGGCTTCACTAATTACAGTGCTTCTAGAGCTGGAATTTGGCAGTGCAGATGCTGGGAGACTGAGTAAAGCACTGGCACTAGCAACTCCTACGAGGCTAGCAAGGGTTTGGAAGAAATTTTTGCTGTTGTTTCCGTTCATTTGTATCTCCTTAGGTTGAAGCTGAAAAACTTTTAACCTACCACGCAATTTGCAGAAATTTTGACAAAATGTTGTGGCACTTCTGAACTGCAATTAATTCACTCTGTTTGTCAGAAGTATTTAACTTGATGTTGATATTTCTCTTTAAAAGTTAACTCTGTTAATTTTGTTGCTCCTCTGCCTAAAGCATAGTCTCATATTCCACAAGCTTGTACTTGAGAATACATTTTTTGTGGAATCAGCTTTGTTTTTACTAACTTAAAGCAGTTGATTTTAAGAAAAAATATGCTAAAAATTTCGGTCTTCAATAGGTTTTATTTAAAAATACGATTAAAAGCGTGAAATTTAGAGACATTCTTGATTTTCGATTGTTACAGCGCTTATTCTTATGATTAAGCCACAAATCTTCGGGTGTCCCTTACTTATAAAAGCTTATCTAATGGATATTTAAGATATTGGTGAGGCAAGGAACACCTTACAGAAAACCGTTGTAAGTAGCAGTAACATGGTTGGCAAAAACTTTCGTGGTAAACTCCACTTGATGGCAAACATCAGATAAAGCTTCAGCAACAATTCGCCTTAAGTACGCGTCACCATAAACTCCAGCGGTGTCCATTGTTGTGATACTAGCTTCAAATGCTGCTCCTATGGCTAATCGAGTCAGTATCCTCAACTCCCATCCATGCTTTTTTACCAGCTTGCCATGTCTCCATGAGAATAGGCGTGATTCTCATATCCAATCTACCCAGCTTTCGCTTTTCTATAATTCCTCCTTAACTGTTCCTTAATTCATTTCCTCAGACAGTAACCTAGTGTATCGGTCTTGGTTTCAAATTAAATCAGAGTTACAGTAGATGCTTATGCAAGAACTGACTGTCAGCACCCCGCTCTAAAGAGACGGGGCTTCGTGCCTCCCTCTCTAGATAGCTGACCCGCTTAAGTACCCTGTGTACTACGTTATCGGCAAGTGTTTAAGTTCCTACCTACGGATACGCAGCCAGTCTGTAGCTCTAGAACCAAATGGTTAACCAGTTTTACGAGGGGTAAGACAGTGCTGTTTGGATAGTACCGACCGATAACTTTGGCTAGGCTAACATCACTCCCGCAAGGGAAGGCTCTTTTGAGCAAAACCGTTGTGCGTACAGAGTGAACGATTTGAAACGGTAATTGTCTCGTTGAAAGTGCAATACAATAGCACCCCGAATCAAGTAATCCCAAGGCGGTAATGGTATTCACGGATACTTAAACGGCTAATAAATTAGCCGTAGAGAGCGAAGCGAATACCGTGTTTCCTCCGTGGTCTAAAGACACACGGTTTCCACACTCCCGGAGATTTTTAGATGACGAATCATGCACTCAAAGAATGGGCTGTTGCTATCAACGCCTTGGAAACAGGTAAAACAATTATGCTGCTTCGCAAAGGTGGTATCCACGAACGCAATGGACACTTCCAAGTTGCCCACAAGGAAATATTGCTTTACCCAACGTTTGAACATCAACAACCTTTCTTGCTCAAACCCGAGTATGCTAATCTCGTTGTTCCCGTAACACCTGGCTGGCATCCAGAAACAGTCCGTATCAGCAGTTGGGCTGAAATTACGGATATTTTCCCAGTCAGTGATGAGTCAATAGTCAATGCTTTACTTCCGTTCCATATCTGGAATGAGTACTTTATTAGCGATCGCCTCAATTGGAAACCGCGTCAGCCACTGTATATTCTCCTGCTGCGGACTTACAAACTCCCTCAAGAGCAGGAAATTCCCTATTGTCGCGAATATGGCGGGTGTAAATCATGGATTGATTTGACTCAAGCGATTTCACGGCAAGGAGCAGAACCAGTTTTGTCTGATTCAACATACACTCAATTAGTCGCCCAAATTCGCAACATCGTTACCGATAAGCTATATGCCTCATCCATATAAGGCATAACTATCTAAAAAAGTACTCAAACATACATACATTTTTGTGAACCACAGATAACATTGGCTAAACGTAGAAGCTTGCTGCGTTTATTTCTGTACCCTTTCGTTTGTAAAGTGTCTAGATCTTACGTTTGCCTTGAATTCTATTACGTATGTTGAGGTTAACAGTTGTGAAGGATAAAAAAAGTACCCCACAAGGGTGATGTACCTCTTGACATCGGTCTGCGATTATGCATTAAAAGCGAAATAAAATACATGAGGAGTTTGCCATGTATCGACGAATCTGCTGGTTATCAAAGTCTGGCGACAATGGGGAAAAAGTTTTGCACTTGCAGACTGCACCTAATGAACCTTGGCGTCCTTACACAGCTTTTCCACAATATGCAGTTCCAGATTACCAAATACCAGGCGGTTCCAAAGGTTGGGCGACTTACCAAAAATTGTTAAAAGCAGGCTGGACTTTGATACCAAGTGCAAGAGCAAACGAGTTCTCCCCATCAGCCACTTCAGTTCAGTCATCAGAAAGATAGAACAGAAGATAAAAGATAGAAGATAGAAGATAAAAAACTTTCTTCACTCTTGAGTTTTCATTTTTCACTCTTTAGAAACCTCTGGGGGAACCTTCTCCACGCGGATCGGCTGCACCTTCTAATGTTCCATCAGGTGTGACGAGAATCGCGTTAATATTACCCCAAGGTTCAGTCGGGGTGATTTTGTGTCCCCGACGCTGCAAGTCTGCAAGGGTGAGAGCATCCAAACCAAGAGGTTCCACTCTTAACTCATCTGGTAACCACTGATGATGTATGCGGGGTGCAGAAACAGCCGCGCCTGCATCCATATTGTATTCCAATACATTCAAGATCACTTGCAACACTTGGGTGATGATGGTACCACCACCAGGGGCACCCACAGCCATCCGCAGGCGACCATTTTCCGTGACAATTGTGGGAGTCATGCTAGATAAGGGAGTTTTGCGCGGTGCGATCGCGTTCGCTTGATTCCCCACAAGTCCAAATGCATTTGGGACTCCGGGTGCTGCTGCAAAGTCATCCATCTCATCATTAAGTAGAATACCAGTTCCTGGCACCACAACGCCAGAACCAAAGCCGTAGTTTACCGTGAAAGTTAAACTCACAGCATTGCGCTGTTCATCGATAACGGTAAGATGACTAGTTTCGGGCGATTCATATCGAGTAGCGCCCAACCCCACCCCTAAGCCCCCTCTTACTAAGAAGGGTTTGGAGGTGAGGTGCTGCAATAATTGAGGGTAATGAAGCGAATTTGATGTAAACTGCTGTAGCGTCTCCTTGTCTGCTGGCTTAATCTCACTTGAAGGTGTAGCCCTTTGCATATTGATTTGTTGACGCCGTTTTTGAGCGTAGGCAACGTTGATAAGTTCTGCTACCGGGACTTTGACAAAATCTGGATCGCCTAAAAGTTGCGAACGATCAGCATAAGCTATTTTCATGGCTTCCACCATCAAGTGTAAGGCGTCTGGGTGGTGCCATCCTAAAGATTTTAAATCGGTGTTACCAATAATATTTAAAATCTGTAATAGATGAACGCCTCCTGATGAAGGTGGTGGCATTGAGCAAATTTTAGCTTTGCGGAAATTGCCACATATTGGAGTGCGCCATACTGGTTTGTAAGATTTTAGATCGTCACGAGTGATTAAACCACCGTTTTTTGTCATGTCGGAGGCGATCGCACGAGCAATATTTCCGGTGTAGAAACTTTGGGGATTCTTAGCAATTTCTGCCAAAGTTCGTCCTAAATCTCTCTGTACCAACCTTTCCCCAGGACCAAAAAATTCACCGTTGCGAGTGAAAATTGCTCGTGCTGCTGGATTATCAAGAATCACCTGCTTGCGATTCTCGTAGAATTTTATAGAACGCCAAGTCTGCTGTTGAGAGACGATGAAACCATCTTTAGCCAGAGCGATCGCAGGTTGCACCACTTCTTGCCAACGCAGCTTACCATAACGACGATGGACTTCATACAATCCAGCCACTGTTCCTGGTGTCGCCGCAGCCAAATAACCGTTTACACTTGCATTTGGACGCACTTTGCCTTGTGCATCCAAATACATATTTTTTGTCGCTTTTAGCGGTGCGCGTTCCCGAAAGTCCAACGCCTTGATTTCGCCAGTTTTCGGCTGATGCAATAGCAAAAACCCACCGCCACCAATTCCCGCTGAAAAAGGTTCTACCACAGAAATTGCAAAGGTGGTCGCTACTGCTGCATCAACTGCATTGCCACCCTTGCGTAACATCGCCATCCCCGCTTCACTTGCTAGGGGATGCGCTGAGACTACCATCGCCTTTTTCGTACGTAGCGGTGAGACAACAAAGCCGAATGCTGCTTTGTGGCTGCTAAACAGCAACAGAGAGAAACACAGATAAACTAAAAACCCTGAAAACCGCGTGCATTGGTCAAAAACACGCATTTTATATCTCCAAATTATTTTTAACGAATTTCGCGAAATTCCCCATCCGCCATGCGGTGGGGATGGATAGCGGGCTAAAATTGGGGGTTCGATGCCCCCAATTTTAGCAAGTGTTCTCTGACTGCCTCTCGAACCAGGTCGTTGATAGAACGTTCTAAACGCTGACTTGTTTCCTGTAGGTCTTTGTGTTCTTTGTCGGAAAATCGAATATTTAGCGCTTTCATGTTGACATTAGTACTATATTGGTACTATTATAGTACTGGTTGATAACCCACCTGACTGTCTCGGAACAGATAACCCTAAGTAGCGGTACGACGCTTGGTACAGAAAGAGCAGAGATCAGGGAAGACGCAAGCCCAGCTGGTTAGCCATTGCTGTAAATCCAAGGTGAGCGTGTCGTAAAGTTATAACCTTGCGGAAGGCGAGGTTCTACCTGTGGACGCGGAGTAAGACCAAATCAAACACGGGTTTGAGGAGGCATCGGCGGATGAAGCGGGAAGCCCAAAAGACGAATAAGACCGTCCTTGTAGTAGTTGGATTTGGGGGGAAGCCCCATCTTCAGCCTAGGGCAAGATGGGGTACTTCACTCTTGAGACTCTTCAGAGATAGGTTCCGATTCGGTTTCCGGCTCAGTTTTGACATTGGCTTTCGGCTTCACGGGTTTCGGTCCACGCGCTAAAGCAGGATTAACCGGTTGCCTAGATTCATCCCCAAAGGATGCTCTTTTGCCTTTATCCTTTGAGCGCTCATCACTTTGTTTTGAGCTTTTGCGATTGGATTCAATAGGAGGCACAGAATCCGAATTTTCTAAATCGTTGTCAGTACCTGCTTTGGGCTGACGGTCAGATTTCTTGATTGGGCGTTCTACCATTGTTAATTTTTTTTATTTTATTTGTATAGTACATCACTTTCGTAATCAATCATCTGCGTGCAAGGAAGCGCTTACAGGACTGGACTCATCACCTCACCCGTAAATACACCTTTCTTGCCGAGAATTGGATCACAGGGCAAATTTAGACAAGATCGATTCAAAGGATCATCTTAGCTTTTTATTGAGGGCTAAACCCATATCTAGAGTACCAAATTGCCATGAAAACTTTTTTGTTCCTTACTCTGCTTTTGCCCTATCTTTCACAGCCGTTGTATGCGACCATCTTCCATATGAACAATGCGATCGGCAATATCTAGGATACGGTTGTCGTGGGTTACAAGTAGAACAGAGCAACCCTCTTCTTTTGCAAGGCGCTGGATAATATCAACAACATCTCGACCAGTTTTGCTGTCCAAAGATGCAGTGGGTTCGTCTGCAAGTAATAATCTAGGTTGAGCAACCAAAGCACGAGCGATCGCCACCCGTTGCTGTTGTCCTCCTGAAAGATTCGCTGGGTAGGAGTCCACCTTATCACTCAATCCTACTGCTTGCAGTGTTGCGACAGCTCGTTGTCGATACTGCTGTTTAGGAATTTCCTGGTGCAGTTTTAGCGACATACGGACATTACCATAAGCAGTTAGGCATTTCAGTAAGTTGTGGTGTTGGAAGATAAAACCAATTTTGTTCCGGACTTTAGTGAGTTGTCCTTTACTGATACCCCGTAGTTCTTTACCAAGGACTTTTAGATTACCCTCCTGCACAGAACGCAATCCTCCAATGAGTGATAATAATGTTGTCTTACCACTACCAGAGGGACCAGTAAGGATAACAATTTCTCCTGGGTAAATATCCAAATTCACATCACTCAGCACGGGTTTACGCAACATCCCTTGACCGAAAGCGTGGTTGAGATTGCGAACAGCAACAGTAGGTTCCATACCATTTTGGATTTGAGATTTTGGATTGGGAATTGTTAGTTGTAGAGACGCGCCATGGCGCGTCTCTACATTTGGGAGTTGTCAAAAAGTACCACTTATATCATGTCCGGATAAAGACTTATCATTAAGGCAGCAGGGGAGCAGGGGAGCGGGTTTTCCGGTTTTTGCACAGAAAGTTTTATAATAACTAATTAACCGGACTTGATATTACCAGTTCCTTGATTTAAAATACATCGGCTGGGTCGGCGGAACGAAGTTTTCCTGTGGCGATCGCACCTGATACAGCACACATGACTAGAGTAAGAATGAATACCTGAACGGCGACACTCACCTTCATAGTCAAAGGAATTCTTGTAAGTGTAACCAGCAATTGATAGATCCCCACTGAAGCGATAAAGCCGGGGACAAACCCCATGACACCAAGAATGATGGCTTCCTGAAGTACCACCATAAGCAGCGAGCGATCTGAATAACCCATTGCCTTGAGTGTGGCATACTCAGATAGGTGGTCGCTGATATCAGCGTAAAGGACTTGATAAAGGATGATGACACCGACCACAAAACCTACAATGGTACCGAACTTCAGGATGACACCCTCCGGCTGTGATGCATGAAATTGCTGTTCTCGTTGAATCAATTCCTCACGAGTCAGCACAGCAACATCTTTGGGAAGGCGATCGCGCAATTTTGCTTGCACTGTTTGTTTGTTTGCTCCTTTTTCTAGAGTCAAAACTCCTATCCTGACTTGTTGCAGGCTATTTTGCCCATTGCGTTGAGCATAATTCCAGTCACTCATGATGACATTACCCTTATCATTCATGGTGCTGCCCATATTGAAAAGCCCAACAACATAGGTGCGGTGATTGTCCATGATAGTTGGTAACTCTTCGCGCTTGCCTAGCATTTCTGGAATGTCTCCAAGAGATGATTGGGATAGGCGATCGAACAGCACCGCATCTGGGATTGCCAATTTTGCCAACTGCTGATTAACTTCTGGCATATTCAGTACGGCAGGTTGGGCAGGATTGAAGGCAATTATCCTGACTTCGTTGCCAAAAAGACGCGATCGTGGGCGTTTCTCTTTGCTAAGATTACCTTCACTAGAAGAAGATAACTGATTGGGATTCACCCAATTCGCCCTACCTATATATACAGGGCTAGCAGAAGCGACACCTTCTACAGCTGCTGCTTGATAAAGGTAAGCACGTGGAAAAGATATCCTAAACAGTAAACTTGGGCTGAAAGACGATACTAACAGCAAATCACCAGCCAAGCTTTCATGAAGTTTGGTTGATCCATCCGTCAGCATTGCCAGAAGCCCTAGCTGGCTAAACATCAGGATGTTGGCAAAGCAAACGCCTGTCGTTGCAACAGCAAGGCGAACCTTTTGATGAGACAATTGCGCCCAAGCAAGGGGAGTCTCGAAGTCAAAATTCTTGAAGAATGATTTCAAATAGGGAAATTTCATCTGTGTCCATCTGTGGTTCATTATTTCTTTGATGTTTTGAAATCTCGTCCTTACTTAGAATCAGTATCAATTTTGACTCTTACCTGCATACCTGTTAAAGCGGCTACTTTCGGACTATCCTGTGGGTTAAGGCGGATTTTCACTTCCACAACACGAGCATTGACATCATTAGTTGGGTTACTCTGGTCTTGATTAAGACGAGTTTTGCCAATTTGTAAACCAATTTGGTCAACTTTACCCCGAATCTCGCCACCAAAGCCGCCATATTCACTCGTAATAGTAGCTTGCAGTCCTGGGCGCACTTTGACAATATCGGTTTCGTAGACTTCGGCGATCGCATACATTTGGTTTGTCCTTCCCAATTCTGCTATTCCTTGTTGGGTACTCACGAGTTCTCCAACGCGGGTGTTGATTCTCAAAATTTGTCCAGAAATCGGTACTCGCACTTGGGTGTTGTCCAATTCAGCCTTTCGCTGTTCCACCTGAATCAGGGCTTGCTCTAACTCAGCTTTGGCAATTTCTACATCGACTGGGCGAACTTCTTGCAATTTCGCCAAATTCGCCCGTTCTTTAGCAAGTTGTGCCTGTAAAGTCGTCTTAGTGTTTTCTAACTCTGCTTTGTTTTGTGCAAGAATTGCTGTAGCCTTGTCAAATTCTTCTTGTGTATTATCTACGTTAGATGTACTGATAGCTCCTTCTTTTGACAAAGCAAGGTTACGCTGATATTTCAGATTGGCATTGCGGAGAGTTGCTTCAGAAGAGGCGATCGCTGCTTCTCTTTGTTTCGTTTCAGAACGAATGCGAGCCTCTAACTCAACAATAGTCGCACGTTGGGCACTAATTTCTCCCTCTTTTACGTCTCCTTGCTGGATTTTCAGCAACTGCGCCCGTTTAATGGCAACATTTGCCCTAGCATCCCTCAGTTGTTGTTCAGCTCTATCTTTTCCCTGAAGGATGGCAATGATTTGATTTGCTTTGACAAAGTCGCCTTCCTTTACCAAAATTTGGTTAACGCGGCTATCCTGCGCATTTGCGACTGAAATCTTGATCACGTCTCCTTCTGGGATTAACTTACCAAGAGCAACAACCCGAGTGGTAGAACTGGGATTTGCTGCAGAAGGAGTTTCAGAAGTATTATCCTGTGCCTGGATTGTACCACCGCAGGCAGTACACCAACCGAGAAGGCTGAGAATAACTGTGTAACTCACCCACTGGCGAAAACCGAAAGATACACCTTGGCTGAATCCATGTTGGGGCTGAACCATAATGATAGCGGTTCTCGTGTGGATACAATAATAACTCGGGTGTGGAGAAACGAATAATCTATTGAACTGGGGATTGGGGATTGGGGATTGGGGATCCTTGGACTGGGAGGATTATGAACAGACAAGTTAGACTCAAAATGCATCTTTGAAGTTCCCATAAGGAATATTACTTATTGTGCATCTGTCGAAAGGCAGAATAGACTATTGCACTTCTGCCTTCAACCTTTAACTTCGACTGACAAATACAAATCCCCGTGTCTTACCAGAAACTGAATCAGGCGTTGCCATAGCCTTCCATAAATCCGCTGTTTTCACCCAAATCGGGGGATACTTGTAACGAGCAACATCCATGATTAAAAACCTATCTGTTTTCTCGTTGTATGCTGCTATGGGCGAGATATGCCCGCCTTTTTGTTGCCCAATTTCTTTACGTAAATAATTAATTATGACGAAATTAGCTGGCTGTTTCAAATTTTGTGAAACCAATTTTCTAAAATCTTCTAGGTTAGTGTCAGCAGCGTGGTAAACTTTGACCTTAACACCATAACTAGCCAACAATTGCCCTATCTGCTCTAGCGTCATACCCATACGAGAAACAACTTCGGGTGGTAACACTTTTCGCGTCGCTTCGTTATTAAAAAAGTTTTCTTGAGTAAACACACGATAAGGAGAATATTCGGGCGTTTCTGGTGCAGGAATTTGCAAACCATTCAGAACCATAACGATACTAGCAACTCCGCAATATGTCTGAGTGTTTTGAGTAACAAACTGCATACCGAGTGGAAAAAAATCGTCTCTTGATTGACTTTCAAATAATAATTTTTCGCCTTCAGGAGAGTTGAAAGTAATCAAATTTTGTGGCAGAGTTAATGTTTGACCAAAGACACTTCCACCAGCAACACAAGCACCTATTATCAAAGTCTTTAAAGGAAATCTGATAACTTTCATTAAAATATTATTCATAAATCATTTGCTGGAAAAATATATTATATGATATCAACAAAACCTCAAGAATCAATAAGATAAAGAATGTAATATTTTTTTTGCAAAAGTCATGGTAAATGGATATTTTGAACCACAGATGAAAACAAACAGATGAACACCGATAAATTATCTGTGTGCATCTGTGTCCATCTGTGGTTTCATTTTCATAAATTTGATTTTTGCACTCTTGTCTAATCAATGATCTGTTAGCCCCACAGATCCTTCATTTGCAGCATCCGTGATAAAATTCCTTGCCAACTTTACGTCTTGGCGTGAGGCGAAACCTTTTGCTTTGCGAAACTCGCTGACAACTTCCTTCACATCACGTAACTCGCCCTCAACTAAATAGTTCAATTGTCGCATTTCCGAAGCCGAAATTCTTCCACCAAGTTGGGCGATCGCCTTCCTAACTTCTGGATACTTTTGCAAAGTTTCTTTCCGTACAATTGGAGTCGCTTGATAAGGTGGAAAATACTGCTTATCATCCTTAAGCACAACTAAACCCAAGCGAGAAATTTGCCCATCAGTAGAATTGCCATTTATCATGTCTACTTGCTTTTGTAGAATCGCCCGGTATATCAACCCCAAATCCATAATTCGAGGAGATTTCGTAAAGCGTAAACCGTAGCTTTTAGACAATCCAGGAAAACCATCTTCCCGTTCTATAAATTCATAGCCAAAACCACCACGCCATTGGGGTGTATATTGAGCAGCTTCCGAGAGAGTTTTGATATTATAACGACTTGCATCTTCACCGCGTATAATCATTGCAAAAGTGTTTTCAAAACCCAACGATTCCATCACTTCTAAATTGAATTGTTGAGCGTAAGCTTCTTTTAACCGCTGATAAACCTCTTTTGGATCATTAATTGCTTTTTGTTTTAAAATAACAGTAAAAGCCGTACCCGTGTACTCAACATAAGCATCAATTTTGCCAGCAGTAATTGCTTGATGAGTGACTAACGCACTCGTAAAGCGAAGACGCTGAACTTTTAAATTGGTTGTTGCTTCGATTTGCTGTGCTAAAAGTTCGCTTAAAATATCTTGTTCAGTAAAACCTTTTGAAGCAACGGCAATATCACCACCACCACCGCCACTTGTGCTGGGGTTACAACTGGCGATTCCTAGTACTAAGGCAAAAGTTAAAAGGAAAAAGGCAAAAAATCTCTTCATTTATCTCTCTTTCTCCTCCTCTGCGCCCTCTGCGTCTCTGCGGTTCATAAATTACAACGCACCCTATTTTTTTGTCACTTTAAATTTCCCCTCCAACCAACCAATAGCAAAATCAGCAACTAAAGCAATCACCGCCGCAGGAATCGCACCAGCTAAAATCAACTGATTATTCACCGCTGAAATACCTCGAAAAATCAACTCCCCTAAACCACCAGCACCAATTGCTGCAGCAATAGTTGCAATTCCAATCGCAATCACCGTCGCCACCCGCACTCCTGCCAGAATAACACTCAGCGCCAAGGGAATCTCCACCTGAAGCAAGAGTTCTCTATCTGTCATTCCCATGCCCCGCCCAGCTTCTATAATGGCTGAATCCACACCAGTAATACCCGTGTCAGTGTTGCGAATAATTGGCAATAGAGAATACAAAATTAGGGCAAAAATAGCAGGGTTTGCTCCAATTCCCCCAATGACAGGCACAGGGATAAGCAAGCCAAATAGTGCCAGACTAGGAACGGTTTGCATAATATTCGCAATCCCGAGAATTGGTTGACGGAGATTCTTCTGTCTGGTAATTAATATACCAAGTGGAATACCTACAACAGTGGCAATCCCGATAGAAATCGCTACAAGCAATAAGTGTTCTAAACTGCGTTCCAGGATTTCCGGGGCATATTTTATTAAGAAGAAGTCACTGATATTCATATAACTGGCTTAAGACATTGGAGAAATGCGAGGGCTTCTGGATGTTGAGAATGCAAAAATTCCTCAGTTGTACCTAACACTACCAATTCTCCCCCATCCATTAACCCAATTCTCGATGCCAAGACAAAAGCTTCTTGGATATCGTGAGTCACAAACACAACTGTCTTACCCAATTCCTGCTGTAACCTTTTAAATTCTTGTTGCAGTTCCAACCGCGTAATGGGATCGAGTGCGCCAAACGGTTCATCCATCAATAATACTGGCGGATCTGCTGCAAGCGCCCTTGCCACACCAACCCGTTGCCTTTGCCCTCCGGAAAGTTCATGTGGATATCTTTGAGCAAATTTTTCTGGATCTAAACCAACTAAATGCAACAATTCATAAACTCGCGTTTTAATTTGTTTCGGTTTCCAACCTTCTAAAGATGGAACTAAACCTACATTGCGTTCCACTGTGAAATGAGGAAATAAACCCGTTTCTTGAATAACATAACCAATCTTGCGCCGCAGTTTAATTTCATCCCATCGAGTTGTAGAAATGCCATCAAATAACACCTCGCCTTGTGTGGGTATAAATAGGCGATTGATTAATTTCATTGTCGTAGTTTTGCCGCTTCCACTGCGCCCTAGTAATATCAGTGCTTCTCCCCGATGGATAGAAAAATTGAGGTTTGATACTAAAGGGCGGTTGTTACGGCTAAAGGTAACATTGTGGAATTCGACAGCGATTTGGTTATCCTGTGGCATAGGTAACTTACAAGCTGGTTTTATGTAATTATCTTCTGATTTTGCCAGTATGCGTTAGCCTCGCACTTTGCCTGATTAATAAGAGAGCAACCCTTGGAGGCGATGTAGTTCCTGTAGTTCTGTGAATTCATTAGCCGACAGCGACGAATACGGTTGTTATGACACATAAATAAGGGAAATCAATCAGGTATTCGGTATTTGCACTGTTGTGTTTAAATGTCATCCCTAGTTGATGAAATATTTGCACTTCATACTTAGGTAATAGAGTTTCAAATGCGAGGTGCAAAATAACAGGCAAACAACTTTCCAGTAAAATTTCGGATGGAAATAGAACATAAGTAACATTAGATTGTTATGAAATTTCTTATGAAGTTACCAGGAGTGGACATGAAATTTCAAGCTATTTTCATGAGGACAGCCGTAACTGTTGCCGTATTCACAGGGTTAACACTGAGCCATCAGGAGTCTGCTCAAGCTATAGAAGTTTGCATTGGCGGAACGATATTTAACCGAACTATTAACCTTAGGGGACAGGTTCTCGAAGAAAACACCGGGAGAAGTTGTTCCACCAACAACAATAACAATCAAGCACAAGTTCCTACTCCTGCTCTACTACCAGGTTTAATTGGTTTAGGCGTGGGACTACTGCGTAAGCGTAAGGCTAAGGAGGCTGAGGTTAATATCTAAAGTTTCTTACAGCTAAGTACCTGGACTGTTATGTCGTCCCACTTAGGCTCACTAGCTATAAGTCATAAATGATGGCACTTTTCAAAACTTTGGCTAGAGAGCCATCATTCTTGTTTATCTGTCAATTGAGTTTTAGCCTGCTGATAAGGCAGGAAGTCTTTAGAGCAACGTAGAAAAGCTCTTGCCATGCTACTGAGAGCAGTTAGCCGGGAGATACCATTGCTGCTTGAGGTTATCTCCGAAGATTGTACCAATGCATAGAATCCCAGTCCTGTAAAAATGTGGTAAAAGGTAGGCAATATGGGTCGGCTGTTGTTGTTTAAAAGCCCAAGAACTGCTCACAATTGGATAGTTCTATGTGGTCTTGCAGTAGGTCTGTGGTACCTGCCTGCTTGGCTGGGGATTCTACTAAAATTACTTGCTCACGGTGTTGCATTTCCTTTACTTGTCTTTGTAGCTGTTTATCTGGCAATACAAGAGTTATGGCATCAGCGAAACCAACTTGCTAAACTAATTGCTCCTGTCGAACAGAGGCAACTAGGACACATCGTAATTCTGACTAGTGTAGGTCTTTTTGCGTTCTGTCGTTTCGCCTTCTGGTCACAAGCTCTACTGTGGTTTTTGGTCTTAGTTGGGATTGCTTTAAGTTCTTGGGGTGTAAGCTTCTTCAAAAAGTATCCGCAGCCTACCTTCTTGATACTCCTGAGCGTACATCCAAGACCAAATTATGTCATAGATTATCTGTGGGGAGCCGTTAATTCGCACAAGTCTCTAGAGCACTTGGTGGCTTGGAGTAGTAGTCTAGCACTTCAAGCTATAGGTCAGTCAGCGACTTCAACTGATAATATTATCTATTTAGGCACAGGTGCAATCCAGGTAGAGTGGGGTTGTACTGGCGCTGATATGGCTATTACTATGGCTGCAACTAGCTTGTTATTGGGCTTAATTCTTAAGCAAAGCTGGCTGCAAACAGTAGGATTAGTTATTCTAGGGATTACTCTAGCTTTTGTTGTGAATGTACCCCGAATTATGTTGCTAGCGTTTGCAAATTCCTTCTGGGGGAAAGAAGCATTTGAATTCTGGCACACAGGTTGGGGTGGACAAATCTTCTCAACAATTCTCTTTACAATTTACTATTACCTGATGAAGGGAATTTTTTCTGAACGCTCCGTCAAATCGCAGTTCTGATGCTAGGTAGATGTACATCTAGGACACTTTTCATACTTCTATTTAAAAGGCAATACGGTTCAGTGAAGGATTGTTGGTAAAGATTGTACACGTGTAGAGACGTTGCATGCAACGTCTTTATAACGGTTTTGGTCTTATCTGGACTGTATTGATTTAAAAGGTGTAACAGCGACTGGCTTTGCCAGTGTCGTTTGGGCGATCGCTCCCTGAGTACCGTAGCGAGTCACTGCCGAGACAGCCGCACTTTCAACTTGCGTATTATTTAACACGTAGGAAGTTTGCCCGACGGGTAAGATATTTGTCGTCCATTCACTTCCTGTTTTAGTCTGTACAACCCACCACCAAACTTTTTGTTGCCCTGTGGGTTTCCAGTTAAGTTGAATTCTGCCTGTAATTGCATCTTTAGTTATTGTCAGTTCGGGTTTAGCTGGTGGTGTGTTATCCAACCACGGCGATGCTGGAACCAATGCTGGTTTTGTGTAAACCTCTTTTGCTAACAAGTCAGAAATTCCGCCACGATTTTGCATCAAAGATTTCATACTGAAGTGAATGTTGCCACCTGCTCCTGAAAAACCCCGCGTCCCCTGAATTTGAGAGAGTATTTCGTGAGGATCCCAAGTTTTGGAGGTGTCGTTACCTACGCGGCTCGTGTAAATTCCAGACCAAATATGCCTACCCAAGGAGTTTTGCTCTAGCCACCAGTTCAGCAAAACAGGGTAACTTTGATGAGTTTGTGAAATTTTCCAATAAAGTTGTGGGGACAAATAATCTAGCCAGCCGTTCACCAACCATTTTAGAGAATCAGCATATATTTGGTCGTAGGCGTTGAACGTTTTATTTGCTGTCGCTTGAGGGTAGCCCGGTTTCCAAACTCCAAACGGGCTAATGCCAACTTTGACCCAAGGTTTTTGAGTTTTGACACTTTGATAAAGACGGTGAACAAACGTGTTGATATTTTCGCGCCGCCAGTCATTGCGGTTCAGTCTCCCTCCGGAACGGAGATATTGCTGCCAACTGAGTTCGTCGGGGAAGTCAATCTGCTTCCCCCCGTCGCGTTCTGGGTAAGGATAGAAGTAGTCGTCAATGTGAACTCCATCTATGTCATATCGGCTAACAACATCCATAATGACTTTCAGAGAGTAGTCCTGAACTGCCGTTTCTCCAGGATCTAACCACA
The DNA here is from genome assembly GCF_002368435.1 of Kalymmatonema gypsitolerans NIES-4073. GTDB lineage: Bacteria > Cyanobacteriota > Cyanobacteriia > Cyanobacteriales > Nostocaceae > Kalymmatonema > Kalymmatonema gypsitolerans. The sequence continues at coordinate 667,044 of NZ_AP018268.1, read as the reverse complement.
GAGCCTTGCCATAGTGCTTGACTAACTGTGGTTGAGTTCTGCTAATGTGGTTAGCCGCAATTTCAGATTTTGCGTTTGCTTGACGGGCACGGTAGGGATTAAACCATGCGTGAAACTCCAAACCCCGTTTATGCGCTTCTTCCACTGCAAAAGCTAAAGGGTCATAATAAGGTTCTGGCGCTTTGCCCATTTGTCCAGTTAAGTACTCTGACCAAGGTTCGTAGGGAGAGGGGTATAAGGCATCACAGGCTGGGCGTACCTGAAAGATGACCGCGTTGAGCTTTAATGCTACCGCCCTGTCAAGTATCGTAATGAGTTCCGCCTTTTGCTGGTCGCTGGTTAAGCCGGGTCGAGAGGGCCAATCAACGTTGCCTACGGTAGCAATCCACACACCTCGAAATTCTCTTGCGGGCGGTGTTGGGATAGTATTTTCTGGTTTTTGTGGGATGTCCTGAGATAGGACGGGGGAACTGGATCCGAGTAATAATAAACTGAGAAAAATCGCTTTGAGGTTCACAAGTGATATTTTTGACAATACAACTGTAAAAGGCTACTGCCCCCAATCTTGGACTCTAGTTGTGTAGTGTCAGTTCCTATCCAGCAGCGTGAAGTTAATAGGGAGTTAATGAAACCCAATTTAGAGCAGTTTTCAAGTAAATAAACCACGGGGTAGAGACTGTTCTATGCCCATACGTGTCAACTTAAGGTGAAAACCAGTATAGAACAAGCTTTAAGAGATTGCCTCGTTCCCAGCCTGAGGCTGGGAATGCAGCCTTGGGAGGCTCTGCGGCTCTTAAGGCAGAGCGGCTTCAAGGATGAAATGATAAGTAATAGTTTCAATCCCTAATAGGGATAGAACTTACGCAAATTAATGAAAAAACGTAGACGCGTTCGCGCAGCGTGTCCCCTTGGGACTCAGCGGCGTGCCGTAGGCTACCGCCAAGACGCCAAGGACACGAAGGGATAAGAGTTTCAGAGAGTTTTTGCGTAAGTCCTGAGGGAGTTAATGAAATTTAAACTCAGTACACCTACTTTGGTTTGAGATTGCTGAAAGTTTCAATCCCTAGTAGGGAGTAAGTGATATTTCAACATAGTCCCACGGCATTACAGGTTTATCCTGATTCCAAGTTTCAATCCCTAGTAGGGAGTAAGTGATATTTCAACTCAATTACGATCAGCGAAATCAAGCACTTTCTCGTTTCAATCCCTAGTAGGGAGTAAGTGATATTTCAACAACTCCCCTGCTCATGTTAGCAGTGCAATTTTCTTCTGTTTCAATCCCTAATAGGGAGTTAATGAAATTTCAACCAACACTGTGTTGCAGTTCGCTCACTTGATTCTGTATTTCAATCCCTAATAGGGAGTTAATGAAATTTCAACTCCTGAGATTTTCGCGCGATCGCAAGCAGTTCTTAAGTTTCAATCCCTAATAGGGAGTTAATGAAATTTCAACTTGCACTCGATAAACCTTACAGAAGCAGTTGCAGTTTCAATCCCTAGTAGGGAGTTAATGAAATTTCAACCTCCTTAATTTGTTTCTTGATTTACTGGTAAATGAGTTTCAATCCCTAGTAGGGAGTTAATGAAATTTCAACGAATTTTAGATATAGCAAGGCTTTCAGCTTTTAGTTTCAATCCCTAGTAGGGAGTTAATGAAATTTCAACCTGTGGGAGTAACCCTAGAAACTCTGCACAAAGCGGCAATGGCAGATTGAAGCATTGTTTGTTGCAGACGCAGCCCTGTATACGGAAGAAAATTTACAACAAATCAAGCAATTGCGTTGGATATCAAGAGTGCCATGCACTCTCAGTGCTGCTAAGTTTTTGTTAGAGAAGATCTGCCAAGAAGCATTTGTTTCCAGCGCTTTAGATGGATATCGTATTACTTCGTGTTGTAACGACTATGGTGAAGTGCAACAACGCTGGCTGGTTGTTGAGAGCCAAGCACGTAAAGATGCTGATCTCAAACAACTAGAAAAACGTTTAGCCAAACAGCGAATCAATTGCTGAATCTGAACTGAGGCAGTTGTGTAAACAAGAATTTGCCTGCTCCAAAGATGCCGCCACTGCAGCCGAACGCATCAGTCGTAAATTACCTTTACATCAACTAGCTGATATTGAAATCCACGAAGTTAGACAACATACTGGTCGTGGTAGACCTCGTAAAGACCGAAACGCAAATGTTTATTACCAGGTTCGTGGCTGTGTTGTGCCTAAACAAATCGCGATAGATATTGAAATTGGAAGAGCCGGAAGATTTATCTTGGCAACAAATGTTGTTGACGCAAGCCAATTGAGCGCTTTAGGATGTGCTGCTTTGAGTATAAGGCACAACAATCAACCGTTTGCGAAGCATGCGCCAAGCGCGTACGTGGTTTCCGATTTCTGAAAGACCGGTTATTCTTTACAAGCAGTGTTTTCCTTAACTCGGCTGAACGAGTTGCAGCGCTAGCTATGGTTATGGGTTTATGCCTGCTTGTTTATAGCTTCGTCGGTCAAAGAGCAAGAAGTCAAGCTTTGCTACGAGCAAAACAGACTATTGATAATCAACTGGGCAAACCGACTGCGACTCCAACTTTACGTTGGGTGTTCCAATGCTTTATGTCGATTCACGCGGGTTTCGATCGCCCAAATCAAGCAAGTTATCAACTTAACCCAGGAAAGGCAATGGATTCTCCAGTTTTTTGGTGCTCCTTGTCGAAAATATTATCTTCTTTCTTAGAGGATGTCTGAAAAGTTTTAAGGAGGTGATTTTGATTACGCAAGCTGCTTTAACATTAAACGAATCATTGCAACATAAATAAATGCTTCAGTTGTTTGAGGTAGGATTTCATAATCCTTACTTAATCTTCGACACCAGTTAAACCAACCAAAAGTCCGCTCAACAAGCCCTGCTGTAGGTAGGACAACAAATCCTTTCTGCTCCTGCGTACGGTACGAACACTTAAAATCCAGCGATATACGTCGATGACCCAATGGGCGAAATCCTGACCGCGATATCCGACCTCATCCCAAATTGTAATCAAGCGATTAAAGCGAACTGCCGGAGGCGGCAGCGCTTCACTATCGCGTACTTGGTTAAGTTTTGTGAGAACCTTCTTTGCACCCGCTTGTTCGCTCACGTTTGCTTGTCGTGATAACGACAACGATAAGCAAGCCCAAAGTATCGATCAGTATGTGCCGCATCAGTCCCTTAATTTTTTTACCTGAATCGTAACCAACTTCGTTTGCTACCATTGTTGCCGTCTCAATCGAAAGGCTCGTGCCATAATCGCTTCGGATGGGGATGGTTCTCGATCACTGGATACGCGTACCCACAAGCGCAACCGCTCATGAATTTCTTGCCAAGTTCCATCAAGACGCCACTGTCGAAAGTAGTGATATACAGTTTTCCATTTCGGGAAATCGTTCGGGAGCATACGCCACGCACAACCGGCACACAAAATATAGAGAATCGCATTAAATTTCGCCTGCATATCAACAGTGCGTTTGCGTCCACCTGGTTTTGCAGCAGGCACGAGTCCTGATAATAGTTCCCACTGTTCTGCTGTCAGGTTACTTGGATAATATGGATTCATCGCTTTCGTCACGCTGTCTACATAAGTATTTTTTCTACTGACAGAATACCGTGACGTGAGCTTTCTTACTTTTCAGACATCCTCTTAACTAACCTGCGGAATGTGGGTTACATGACCAAAAGCCTCTTTCTAGATTAGAAAGAGGCTTTATGGTTGTAAAAATACTCCTGACACCGAGCTATTGTCACAGGCAGCTACCCGCCAACTATCGTCGCCACAGCAGCGTTTCACAACTGAGTTCGGGATGGGGTCAGAGTGGTTCCACCGCGCCATAGGCACCAGGAAAAACAGTGGTCAGTTACCAGTGACCAGTTACCACTTATCAGACATCCTGTTCACTGATAACTGTTAACTGAGAACTGATTCAAAACCCTGAAGGCTGCACAGTAACGCGAATTTCATTCATCAATGTTGTTGAAGTCAAGCCCTCGGTCTATTAGCACGGGTTGGCTGAGCACATCACTGCACTTACACCGCCCGCCTATCAACAGGTGTTCTTCCTGTGACCTTACCAGCTTATTGCTGTGAGAGTACTCATCTTGAGGTGGGCTTCCCACTTAGATGCTTTCAGCGGTTATCCACTCCGCACTTGGCTACCCAGCGTTTACCGTTGGCACGATAACTGGTACACCAGCGGTGCGTCCCTCCCGGTCCTCTCGTACTAAGGAGGGCTCCTCTCAATACTCTTACGCCTGCACCGGATATGGACCGAACTGTCTCACGACGTTCTGAACCCAGCTCACGTACCGCTTTAATGGGCGAACAGCCCAACCCTTGGGACGTACTTCCGCCCCAGGTTGCGATGAGCCGACATCGAGGTGCCAAACCTCCCCGTCGATGTGGACTCTTGGGGGAGATCAGCCTGTTATCCCTAGAGTAACTTTTATCCGTTGAGCGACGGCCATTCCACGCTGTGCCGTCGGATCACTAAGACCGTGTTTCCACCCTGCTCGACTTGTTGGTCTTGCAGTCAAGCTCCCTTATTGCCTTTACACTCAACGCACGGTTTCCAAGCGTGCTGAGGGAACCTTTGTGCGCCTCCGTTACCTTTTAGGAGGCGACCGCCCCAGTCAAACTGCCCACCTGAAACTGTCTCCTTTCCGGATCACGGAAACGGGTTAGAATCCTAGCTTCGCCAGAGTGGTATCTCACCGTTGGCTCCTCACTCCCCACAAGGAGTGAATCAATGCCTCCCACCTATCCTGCGCAAGCCAAGCCCGGACCCAATTCCAGGCTACAGTAAAGCTTCATAGGGTCTTTCTGTCCAGGTGCAGGTAGTCCGTATCTTCACAGACACTCCTATTTCGCCGAGTCTCTCTCCGAGACAGTGCCCAGATCGTTACGCCTTTCGTGCGGGTCGGAACTTACCCGACAAGGAATTTCGCTACCTTAGGACCGTTATAGTTACGGCCGCCGTTCACCGGGGCTTCAGTCGTCAGCTTTAGGGCGAACCCCTGACCAACTTCCTTAACCTTCCGGCACTGGGCAGGCGTCAGCCCCCATACTTCCTCTTACGAGTTGGCGGAGACCTGTGTTTTTGGTAAACAGTCGCCTGGGCCTCTTCACTGCGACCCGATTGCTCGGGTACCCCTTCTCCCGAAGTTACGGGGTCATTTTGCCGAGTTCCTTAGAGAGAGTTATCTCGCGCCCCTTAGTATTCTCTACCCCCCCACCTGTGTCGGTTTGGGGTACGGGTACTAAGCTTTCATCACATACACGGCTTTTCTTGGCACTATTTTCACTACCCGGCGTCCGTAGACACCTCCCAATCCAGTCAGGGTGTAGCTTATCTTTATGCGTCCTGTGTATGCTCCGGCTTAATAGTCAGGGATTGTTGACCCTGTGTCCATCGACTACGCTTTTCAGCCTCGCCTTAGGTCCCGACTAACCCAGAGTGGACGAACCTGGCTCTGGAACCCTTGGGGTTTCGGGGCATTGGATTCTCACCAATGTTTGCGCTACTCAAGCCGACATTCTCACTTCCGTTTCGTCCACACCTGCTTGCCGCTAGTGCTTCTCTCTACTACGGAACGCTCCCCTACCACTTATTTCTAAGTCCACAGCTTCGGTACATCGCTTAGTCCCATTCATTTTCGGCGCAGGAGCGCTTGACCAGTGAGCTATTACGCACTCTTTCAAGGGTGGCTGCTTCTAGGCAAACCTCCTGGTTGTCTGTGCACTCCCACCTCCTTTGCCACTTAGCGATGATTTCGGGACCTTAGCTGGTGGTCTGGGCTGTTTCCCTCTTGACGATGAAGCTTATCCCCCACCGTCTCACTGGCAACGTGTGCTCTGGGTATTCTGAGTTTGTCGAGATTTGGTACCGGTCTCCCAGCCCGCACCTCAACAGTGCTTTACCCCCCAGATATATTCGTTACCGCTGCGCCTAAACACATTTCGGGGAGAACCAGCTAGCTCCGGGTTCGATTGGCATTTCACCCCTAACCACACCTCATCCGCCGATTTTTCAACATCGGTCGGTGCGGACCTCCACTTGGTGTTACCCAAGCTTCATCCTGGACATGGTTAGATCACCCGGGTTCGGGTCTATAAACACTGATCAACGCCCTTTTCAGACTCGCTTTCGCTTTGGCTACGTCCTTGACTTAACCTACCAGTGCTTATAACTCGCCGGCTCATTCTTCAACAGGCACGCGGTCAGACGTTGAATCGTCCTCCCACTGCTTGTAAGCTAATGGTTTCATGTTCTATTTCACTCCCCTTATCGGGGTTCTTTTCACCTTTCCCTCGCGGTACTGGTTCACTATCGGTCACACAGTAGTATTTAGCCTTATCTCGTGGTCGAGACTGATTCACATGGGATTTCACGTGTCCCATGCTACTCGGGATTCAGCTACTATCCTTAAGTTTTCGACTACAGGACTCTCACCTTCTTTGGTGCAGTATTTAGCTGCTTCGTCTAACCGCCAGATTCGATATTGCTGTCCCACTACCCCAACAAGCAAGCTCGTTGGTTTAGGCTCTTCCCCGTTCGCTCACCACTACTTGGGGAATCTCTGATTGATTTCTTTTCCTCCAGCTACTAAGATGTTTCAATTCGCTGGGTTGGCTCTAACCTGTCTATATATTCAACAGGCAGTACTTGGGGTTGCCCCATTCGGATATCTCCGGCTCAGTCGCTTGCTTCCAGCTCCCCGGAGCGTTTCGTCGGTCACCACGTCCTTCTTCGCCTCTGTGTGCCTAGGTATCCACCATTAGCCCTTATTCGCTTGACCACTCAACAATTGGTTCAATTTACCAAACACTTTCATCCATGCAATCATGTCATGTCTGTGTCTACCTGCTTCGCGTTACTATGCAGTTTTCAAGGTTCTGGCTGAATATCATCCAGCAGTCTTGCTATTTCAAGCAAGATTGCTGAAGCAATTTCTCCAATCAATTATTGCTTTTTCGCAATACTTGCAGTCGCAATTTTGGAGTGTCACAATCGATTTGACTGTTTCCACACTGACAACCGTACTTTGTTGTTCGGTTGTTTTTGTGCGACTTGGATCGAACCAATGATAGTTTGAAAGCCAACAACTTTTCCTCGACCGACCTCGGGATGTCTTTTCAGTGTTCAGTTATCAAGTACCCGCAGTATCAGTTTTTTTGCTCACTGTTTACTGGTCACTGCTGACTGAAAAGCAGGTCTCCCTAAAAAGGAGGTGATCCAGCCACACCTTCCGGTACGGCTACCTTGTTACGACTTCACCCCAGTCACCAGTCCTACCTTCGGCGTCCCCCTCCTCGAAAGGTTAGGGTAACGACTTCGGGCGTGACCAGCTTCCATGGTGTGACGGGCGGTGTGTACAAGGCCCGGGAACGAATTCACTGCAGTATGCTGACCTGCAATTACTAGCGATTCCACCTTCACGCAGGCGAGTTGCAGCCTGCGATCTGAACTGAGCCATGGTTTGCGAGATTTGCTTGCCATCGCTGGCTTGCTGCCCTTTGTCCATAGCATTGTAGTACGTGTGTAGCCCAGGGCGTAAGGGGCATGCTGACTTGACGTCATCCCCACCTTCCTCCGGTTTGTCACCGGCAGTCTCCTTAGAGTTCCCAACTTAATGATGGCAACTAAGAACGAGGGTTGCGCTCGTTGCGGGACTTAACCCAACATCTCACGACACGAGCTGACGACAGCCATGCACCACCTGTGTTCCGGCTCCCGAAGGCACTCCTAACTTTCGTCAGGATTCCGGACATGTCAAGCCCTGGTAAGGTTCTTCGCGTTGCATCGAATTAAACCACATACTCCACCGCTTGTGCGGGCCCCCGTCAATTCCTTTGAGTTTCACAGTTGCCTGCGTACTCCCCAGGCGGGATACTTAACGCGTTAGCTACGACACTGCCCGGGTCGATACGGGCAACGCCTAGTATCCATCGTTTACGGCTAGGACTACTGGGGTATCTAATCCCATTCGCTCCCCTAGCTTTCGTCCCTCAGTGTCAGTTAAGGTCCAGCAGAGCGCTTTCGCCACCGGTGTTCTTCCTGATCTCTACGCATTTCACCGCTACACCAGGAATTCCCTCTACCCCTACCTTACTCTAGCTATGTAGTTTCCACTGCCTTTATCTGGTTGAGCCAGACGCTTTGACAGCAGACTTACATTGCCACCTGCGGACGCTTTACGCCCAATCATTCCGGATAACGCTTGCATCCTCCGTATTACCGCGGCTGCTGGCACGGAGTTAGCCGATGCTTATTCCTCAGGTACCGTCATTATTCTTCCCTGAGAAAAGAGGTTTACAACCCAAGAGCCTTCCTCCCTCACGCGGTATTGCTCCGTCAGGCTTTCGCCCATTGCGGAAAATTCCCCACTGCTGCCTCCCGTAGGAGTCTGGGCCGTGTCTCAGTCCCAGTGTGGCTGATCATCCTCTCAGACCAGCTACTGATCGTCGCCTAGGTGCGCTCTTACCACACCTACTAGCTAATCAGACGCGAGCTCATCTTCAGGTGATAAATCTTTCACCCTAAGGCACATCCGGTATTAGCAGCCGTTTCCAACTGTTGTCCCGAACCTGAAGCCAGATTCTCACGCGTTACTCACCCGTCCGCCACTAGCTCCGAAGAGCTCGTTCGACTTGCATGTGTTAAGCATACCGCCAGCGTTCATCCTGAGCCAGGATCAAACTCTCCGTTTTGTTTTGAGTTTTCCTAAGCTCCCGGAAATAAATTTCCGAAATCTTTCCTTCGTTTTTTTTGTCTTCGGGTTCCCCCGTTGACTTCATTATCTTTGACGAGGATTTTTGCTGCTTTTGGCTTTCAAACTATTGCTTTTTCTTGGTTCGGCGTGTGTTTTCTTTCTTCACACTTTATCTAGTCTAGCCACCGCTTTTTTTTTTGTCAAGGGGCATTTCAAACTTTTTTCTGACCCTTGATTTTTTGGCTACTGAGTGCGCCTTGTGCCACTGTTTATCCATACATAATAGCTCAAAATTTTCAAGCACGCTGATTGCTGACACTCTTTTTTTGGTTCGGCATGTCTTGGAGCTTTGCTTTGTTCAACACTTTTTTACCAGAAATACACAATTTTTGAATGTTTGGGCTGGAAAGCGGACTTTGGCATGATGGCTTTCATTAAAAGTATGTAAAACTGGGCAACCCTGGCATGCTCCCGGCGGGTTAACTCATCAATAAGTTCAGTAATTGAGAATGGACCGCCGGGAGCATGCCCCCACCACGAGTATCTGTAAGGCGCACCACGATTACTCGTGGGGAGGGTTGCCCAGTTTTACACAGATTTGACCCAAGGCTGCACGAGTTTTTCTTTTTGGGTAGCTCTTACCACTGTTAACGGTTTGCTCCCTAGTCTTTATACAGAGTTGCGTTCAAAGATATGAGGCAGCTGTTGGCACAATGGGGAGAAGGGCAGGGCTATTTCATTCTAAATAGGTGCATAAGTGTGGTAAGACCAAAAGCGGAACGTCGCTACGCCTGAGCCATGTTCTCAAACCTATTGCAGCGATATAAATAAATGGATATCGTATTACCTCGTGTTGTAATGACTATGGTGAAGTGCAACAACGCTGGCTGGTTGTTGAGAGCCAAGCACGTAAAGATGCTGATCTCAAACAACTAGAAAAACGTTTAGCCAAACAGCGAATCAATTGCTGAATCTGAACTGAGGCAGTTGTGTAAACAAAAATTTGCCTGCTCCAAAGATGCCGCCACTGCAGCCGAACGCATCAGTCGTAAATTACCTTTACATCAACTAGCTGATATTGAAATCCACGAAGTTAGACAACATACTGGTCGTGGTAGACCTCGTAAAGACCGAAACGCAAATGTTTATTACCAGGTTCGTGGCTGTGTTGTGCCTAAACAAACCGCGATAGATATTGAAATTGGAAGAGCCGGAAGATTTATCTTGGCAACAAATGTTGTTGACGCGAGCCAATTGAGCGCTTTAGGATGTGCTGCTTTGAGTATAAGGCACAACAATCAACCGTTTGCGAAGCATGCGCCAAGCGCGTACGTGGTTTCCGATTTCTGAAAGACCGGTTATTCTTTACAAGCAGTGTTTTCCTTAACTCGGCTGAACGAGTTGCAGCGCTAGCTATGGTTATGGGTTTATGCCTGCTTGTTTATAGCTTCGTCGGTCAAAGAGCAAGAAGTCAAGCTTTGCTACGAGCAAAACAGACTATTGATAATCAACTGGGCAAACCGACTGCGACTCCAACTTTACGTTGGGTGTTCCAATGCTTTATGTCGATTCACGCGGGTTTCGATCGCCCAAATCAAGCAAGTTATCAACTTAACCCAGGAAAGGCAATGGATTCTCCAGTTTTTTGGTGCTCCTTGTCGAAAATATTATCTTCTTTCTTAACTAACCTGCGGAATGTGGGTTCAATCCCTAGTAGGGAGTTAATGAAATTTCAACCTTGGAAACGTGGAAATTACACCCACAACCCCCGATTTGTTTCAATCCCTAATAGGGAGTTAATGAAATTTCAACCGCTGCCTGTTCTTAGTTGATCTTAATTGCTTAATTGTTTCAATCCCTAATAGGGAGTTAATGAAATTTCAACGCCATAGTCCAACCAAATGGAATGATAGCATACCGTTTCAATCCCTAATAGGGAGTTAATGAAATTTCAACTCTAAATCATCCATTGTAAACTTGGGAGGTTTAGCATTAGTTTCAATCCCTAATAGGGAGTTAATGAAATTTCAACTACTTTCCTATGTATACACACAGGTAAATAAGAGTAGTTTCAATCCCTAATAGGGAGTTAATGAAATTTCAACGTCAAAAAAATCAGTAATATCAGCACCAAGCGCTTGTTTCAATCCCTAATAGGGAGTTAATGAAATTTCAACCCTATGGCTGCGTAGTCTGATGGCTCTAAGTGCTTGTTTCAATCCCTAATAGGGAGTTAATGAAATTTCAACTGTGCCAGGAATTCAGTCTGAACTTTGCGGAGTTCGTTTCAATCCCTAATAGGGAGTTAATGAAATTTCAACATCGCTTATGGGGCTGGTATTTGTACTTCTCACCTGTTTCAATCCCTAATAGGGAGTTAATGAAATTTCAACCGCATTTTTCTTGCTGCGTTCTTTCGGACTTCTTTGTTTCAATCCCTAATAGGGAGTTAATGAAATTTCAACCTGATCTTCTCCACCAATTTGCAATGATAGAAAGAGTTTCAATCCCTAATAGGGAGTTAATGAAATTTCAACGCGACACAGGCAGGTGAGCAGATTTCACATTCTATGTTTCAATCCCTAATAGGGAGTTAATGAAATTTCAACGGATCGCAGAGGCACGGCGAGGTAGGGCATGGTTTGTTTCAATCCCTAATAGGGAGTTAATGAAATTTCAACCTACTTCCGTGGCTGCTGTATTGGGAATGGCAAAGCAGTTTCAATCCCTAATAGGGAGTTAATGAAATTTCAACTCCAGCATTCCGCTTGACGGTTCGCTAAGTCCTTCGGTTTCAATCCCTAATAGGGAGTTAATGAAATTTCAACCTCTTGCCTATTGCCGGAATTGTCCGGTAGTTTTTACGTTTCAATCCCTAATAGGGAGTTAATGAAATTTCAACTAACAACGCTAGCAGTACCTTGAGCAACATTTGTGTTTCAATCCCTAATAGGGAGTTAATGAAATTTCAACAAAGTTGTTTCATTCCGGTATTGAGCACCAAAATCGTTTCAATCCCTAATAGGGAGTTAATGAAATTTCAACCTTATCTTGCCGCCGATAGAGGTTGGGTTACAAAGTTTCAATCCCTAATAGGGAGTTAATGAAATTTCAACTGGGCCGCTTCCAAAATATTGAGATCTGCTCTACCGTTTCAATCCCTAATAGGGAGTTAATGAAATTTCAACACTACATCCGGCGATACGTTGTGCATAGCGGTCGGTTTCAATCCCTAATAGGGAGTTAATGAAATTTCAACGCAGTCACGCCACAAAGCGATCCATTTCTGCTTAGTTTCAATCCCTAATAGGGAGTTAATGAAATTTCAACTTAGCTTGTTTTTTTGCTTCGGCTGTTTTAGTTTCTGTTTCAATCCCTAATAGGGAGTTAATGAAATTTCAACCTCGGGGAGACGCAAGATCAATCTAATCAGGCTGCATGTTTCAATCCCTAATAGGGAGTTAATGAAATTTCAACCTTATCCGATAGTTGTGGGGTAATTAGCTGTGAAATGTTTCAATCCCTAATAGGGAGTTAATGAAATTTCAACATCTAGCTGCATAGCGCAAGTGTTGGATGGCGATGTTTCAATCCCTAATAGGGAGTTAATGAAATTTCAACCTACTAAAGTTGTGCGTGTACCTGCCAAGATTGCTGTTTCAATCCCTAATAGGGAGTTAATGAAATTTCAACCTTTAGCTTTTTCGCTAATGATTACGTTCAAAGTCGGTTTCAATCCCTAATAGGGAGTTAATGAAATTTCAACAACGAGCGCTTAATGAAGCAATTCAAAAGCGTGTTTCAATCCCTAATAGGGAGTTAATGAAATTTCAACTGGACCCAAACGAGTATGCAGAAGCAGTTACATGTTTCAATCCCTAATAGGGAGTTAATGAAATTTCAACTGAAGGGGTTTGCATCAACAGTAATGTGCTTATCGTTTCAATCCCTAATAGGGAGTTAATGAAATTTCAACCACCACTTTGACGGCTATAGAGGGGTCATACTCGTTTCAATCCCTAATAGGGAGTTAATGAAATTTCAAGCCAATCGTTAGCCGTGGTAAAGTATAGTACGCTTCTCTCGTTTCAATCCCTAATAGGGAGTTAATGAAATTTCAACGTACCTGACATTTATGTAGGCAGTGCAATGGATTGAGTTTCAATCCCTAATAGGGAGTTAATGAAATTTCAACCATTCCTCATAAAATATTATATTCAATTAAGTTAGTTTCAATCCCTAATAGGGAGTTAATGAAATTTCAACTCGGAAGCGTGAGAACTAATATATATAAGATTTTCAAGGTTCTTGAGCGCGGATAGAGTAATCATAGCATATGAAATCAGGTTTGATGAAAATACAAATGGCTGAAACCCAGTCTGGGCAAGCAGCGCGGATACTTTGTCAGAGCATATTCCCTTAAAGCCTTGCACTGTGGGAAATTCAGCCATTTTTTCAAAACCTCTTTACCAACACCTACCCATCCGCGCATTCAGCAAAGAAAATGGTTTCATCAGGAGGTTGTTCACCACCGATACGCTCGATTTTACCAAAACAGCAAACGCATAGAAAGTAAAATCGAATACTATCAGTATCAGGCTTGATGAGCTTGTTCAAGCGCGATCGCAATTTTGCATATTGAGTATCAGTCAACTGGCACTCAAACACACTATACTGCACCCACTGTCCGTAAGACTTGAGGACTTTGTGGATTTTGGTGCGGCGTTTATCTTCAGAAATATCGTAGGACACAACAACATTCATCGCGACTTTTCACCTTTAGCACCTACTTCAAAACTAACGGAGGATATTTCTCAATTTCACCCATGAAGTATTTCGCCAGTAAACGGGCTTGCATTTCAAATGCTTCCTGGTACATACATTTGCGTCCGAGAACTGGATGTTTGAATTCGGATTGCTTCTTTTGGGCGTATAACCGTAAAAATGTTTTTCGCCCTTCTGGAGTGAGGGAAACTGCACCGCTTAATGGTTCTGTTATAAAATCCTTAGGTGTCAAAAATTGCTTATTCAATGTAGATAAGACGACTGCATCCACAATTAAGGGACGAAATTCTTCCATTAAATCTAACGCCAGCGATGGTCTACCATAGCGATCGCAGTGGAGATATCCTAGATAAGGGTCAAACCCGGCAATATTGACTGCCCCTTGAATATCATGACGCAGCAAGGAATAACCAAAGCTGAGTAAAGAATTCACAGGATCGGTGGGAGGACGACGGACACGTTTGGGAAAAGTAAATTCTGTTGTCCGCAGAAGTTGATTAAAGCAGCCAAAATAAGCTGCACTACCAGCGCCTTCCAAACCGCGTAAAGAATCAATACTTTGAGTTTTGTCAATAGGTGCAATTGCTTGCTCTAAACGCGTTACATTTTCGGATAAATCCAAGCCTGGACATTCACGTTGACGACGGATGAGGATGTTGCGGTAGTTTTTCAGCTTACCACGTACAAACCCTTGGACGGCATGAATTGCTTGGGCTGATTCACCAGCGGCTTGCCATTGTGCTTTACGGACAAAAATGTTTTTGGTGACTTCTGGTTCTAAACGTCCCAAATAACGTCCTGTATCGGTGAGAAAAGTCAGGGGTATTTGACGCTCAAGCAGTTCAGAAATTGTTGCAGGTGAAACTGTAGCGCGTCCTAAAACTACAACACCATCTATTTTAATTAATGGTACATCCAAAATCGTCTTTTTATCAAATTTCACAGTCAGGCGTTCATCAATTTTGCCGATAAAAGCATCTTCTTGAGTGATATAAACTGTACCCATAATTGCATTCTCAATTCATCAAAAGTTAACTGAAATCAAACTGTCATCCAAAATTATTTGGTTTCTTGATAGCGTCCTACTTTTTCAGCAGTCCCTGGCAGACATCGCAATTGAAGGCTGCATCCAGTACAGCGCTTACTTTTGACAGCTTTTGGCATAGTGCCTGTAAAGAGCAGTGTTTGAACGGCTTTAATGGTGGCGATCGTACTCTGACGCAGTTCCTCGGTCATTTCTACTAATTGACGTTGGTGCGAGTGTGCGTAGTAAACATAGCCATTGTTGATACGTTGTCCTGTCATTTCTTCGAGACATAACGCTTGGGCGCAGACTTGCAGTTCATCGTTATCCCATTCGCCTTTGCGTCCCCGCTTGTATTCAATCGGATACCATTCACTGTTTTCGGCTTCAATTAAATCAGCTTTGCCGATAAGTTGGTATTTTTCTGATTTCAACCAAATTGCCCGTATTTGCCAAGTTTCCTGTTGATGTCCTTCCCCAACTGTGTGAACACGTTCGTGTAAACTTGTTCCTTCAATTGTGTATTGATTATCAAGAAATTCTCCTACACAAAACATTCGCCAGCAGCGATGTGGGCAGTAGGCATATTGATTTAATGCAGCGATAGGAATGTATTCTATATCATTCATGGCTTTCAATATTTGATGAGCGAGAATTAGTTATTGATAAGCTGATGGACATTTAACTTGCATATTTTGGGCGGGCGAGACGCCCACCCCACAAGAGATTTATTAATTTTGTCCATGCAAACTAAATGTGTTTTAGCTTAGACAACGTGTCATACCCATACCCATTGTTGTTTTGCGTCCAACTCCTGCATATAAGGCAAAGTCGGCAAGAGCGTTTATTTGCTTAATTGCTATTGGTTCAACATTTCCTAGAATTCGATAGCCTATTTCGCCAATGCAACCAATAAATTTGCTGTCATAGTTGCTAACAACTTCCGTATGGATGTTGCAAAAACTTGGATAAATTGATTCGATGGGAGTGTTGGTAAATTCAATCCCACTATATTTGTTCCAGCGAGTCAGAAGACTGTTGAAGAAACATTCTCGTGTTGGCAGAATGGTATCGTATCCTCCTTGGCGGAAGGCTACAGGTGTGGCAAAGGTGAAGTGAAGAGTGCGATTGCGATCGCTTGCTTGTTCATATAATTGAGCATATGTGCAAGCATTTGCCCACGGTTGAGTTGATTGTGGAGTCCCAAAAATGCTGGTAATATACAAATCTGCTGAACCCAAATGCCAAGGATGATTGGGGTTGAGATTGAGCCACAATGGAGTCAGCTTGCTAAATAGGTTGTCGTCTAGGAGTGAGATGCGCCACCAGCAAGGCGTACCTGCGGGAATTGGGCGTTGATGACAAAATTGCAGAGAGTGGTGTTTGTGTTGGTGGTTTTTATGATTTCGTTGTACTTGTAAGGGTGAAAGGGTGAAGGCTTTCTCTGCGTTAGATTGGTGTAGATAGTCTCCCAAGGTGCGATCGACGGAACTGATGAGGGTGAGGAATAGGGCGTGGTAGTGTCTGCCTGTGAGGAATTCGGGGTAAATGGGAGATTGGGGGATGAGGTTGAGGACGAGGCTGTGGGGCATAATTCAGAGTTATCAAGCAATAAACGGTTCATCATCTGGAAGACGCAATTGTTTACCCTTCATTGCCATTGTTAAAATTCCTGGAATTCCAGGTAAAAATCTGTATTCTTTTTGAGCATTGCTACATTGAATGACAATTGGATATGAAACAATTCCTTCTTTTCGCATTTGGAAGATAATGTACTGATTCTCTTTTTCAGCTATAATCACCCCTGGAATGAGATATTTTTCTAGCACTTGAATCAAGGGCGTAGGTCGTATTGCTCCTCCTACTCCTAAACGTCGTTCAATACGGCAATTTTTGAAGGCAGTCAGTTTATTGAGTTCTGTATTGACAAATTCTTGCCAAGTGTCAGAATAACTCAGACGAAAAACCAGTTCATAATTGTCCTTTGCCCGACTAGTGACTTCTATAAGTTCCCCATTTGGGACAAATTCATAGTGACGTAATAGATGAATAGGATCGAGACGTGTTTCTTCTGATTCATCTAAAAGATATCCATGAGGATCACGAATTGGGAGACTTTCAAACAAACTATCTCTAAAAGAGAATAATGGTGCATAACTAGTACTGAAGATTTCAGCAAATTCTTTTAAATCCTTTGCTGCTTCCTCATCTTGTTTGAACAGAGGTTCATAGTCATCTAAGGTAGCACCTCCATTTTGTAAGTCTTCCCAATCTTCGGGGTACTTGGCTTTAATGTAAGTTCTAACAAAAGCTTGACCACCAGGAGTAAACTTCCATTTATTTTGGACATCTTTAAGCGAAGCTTTACTAATGTTCTCCGCACCTCGTAAAACTTTCATTCTAAAACGGCAGTCATCCCAAGTACGATTTCCTCCTAAAGTTGATTTGACTGTTTCAAAAAGCTGTGGGATGAGTTCTGCACCTGCTATATCTTGAAATGCTTCTTCAAGTTCTAATAGTGGACGAGCAATTTCTAAAAATGCTTCGGAACGCCAATATGCAATCAATAAAGGTTTATCTAGACAAGGAACATCCTTAAGTGTTTGCTCAAGTGCAGCACGTCCTCCAGATGTATCGAGGGAAGCTAAACCTTGTTCCCAAGCGATCGCTGGTAAATAAGCTATAGCTTCTGAGACAATGTTAGTTTCAGCCTTACCCAAAACACGTCCAACTCTACCAATTCTTTGCCAAAATGCTGCACGATTATGGGCTGAAAAAATCAACCAATCTAAATTTTGTCGTGTTGGTGCAGGGTTTCTTTCAAAGTTAAATCCAACATCTACAGTGCTAGTTGCCAAAATTATTTGACACTGCATTGCCCTTTGTCTATCTTTAAAGGGTGCAGGACCAGTAATGCGTCCAATAAAATCAGTCAGTCCTTGCTTATCTAACAATTCTTTGAGACGATTAATGGTGTCCAGAGAGTCAAGAATGACCGCACCATTTTCCTTTGGTCTTTCTCGAAAACGTTTGATGACTTCAGATGTTAACTCTGCTAACCACTCTTCCCTAGTATCAGGTTGCGGTCTTAATTCTAGATTTACTGCTGTTTGTGATGGGAAAAGATTACTGTTACCAGTTTCCCCATTTATTTTTGCTATTCTCACACCCTGCTTTTCCAAACTTTGCAATGCTAATTCACAAGCTGGTTCTGGTGTAGCAGTGAGCAAGACAACTCGCCTTCCATCCTTAAAAAAGCCAAAAATATGGGAATAGGCAAGATAGAACAGTAATCCTACCAACTGCTTAGCATCATAAAGATGAAATTCATCAAAGATGACTGTAGCAAATTTGGTGTAGAAAGCGTTGGCGATGTTACCTCTATCAAGGTTATTGTAGGCGAAGAAAGTAGCGTAGTAAAAAATGTCGGGATTTGTCACCAATATAATTGGTTTATTTGCACCTACTTCTGGAAAGATAGTTGCAGGATTTCGTAAAACATTGTACAGTTTTTCTCCTCGGCGCTTACCAACTTTATCATTAGACCAAGTTTGAATTTCTCTTTTAGAAGCAGATTTGACTACATGGGGTAAACCAGCTTCTTTCACAAAATTCTCTGCGGCTTCGCGTTGCTGTTCTACCAAAGCATTAGTTGGGGCGATGTAGATAGCACTTTTTGTAGGTTTGTGCAATAAAACCGTAAATCCTGCTTTTGTTTTACCTGTACCTGTCGGTGCTAAATCAAGGATAATATCAGCATCACGAGATTTTTCAAAAACCTCAACTTGATGTTGAAGTGCATTGTTCATGAATGAAAGTTTATCCGGTAATGATGCACAGGCACAAATACTACGAGGTTCAAGTTTAGTAACTAATTTTTGGTTAGCCATTGTGTCTAGCTCCACAACAAAATTGTAAACCCTCTGGAACAATTATTTCTCCTACCTGCCAAGCAGCACCCCGGAAATGAAGATTTTTAAGTATTGGTGCTGGAGGCATAGAAATTAAATCAAAAGACAATATCTCTATCTGTGGTGGTAAATCAGCAATATTCAAGTAAGCTCTAGTTTGGTAATTTCCTTTTGGTAAGGGAATGACATCAAACTTCTCTAGAATATTCACTCTCACTTTGCTTGCAAATTTACCAACACGAATGTACTCAGGTAATTCATAATTGCCAAAAACCACAGTTTGAAATTTATTACCACGTTCAATCATCCGCAAGCGTCCTGTTTGAGGAAAATTACTTGGTCTAAAGGAATTGGGTTTTTTCCCTTGGCGTTGCAATGGTACATCCTCCCGTGCAGTGGCGACTCGGTTATTCGTCATTGCATACCAATAAGCATCAGAAAGAGCATTAAAACGTTCAAACCGGAAAGTCACTCGACCATTAATAGGAGAAGCAGGTAATATATAGAATGCTTGTGCGATCGCTTCAAAATCTTCTTTGTAGGTAGGTCGTCCTATAGCCTGTCCTTGGAGACGATAAGGAGAATGAACTAAACCTAAAGCGTAGGTTAGAGCATAATTCCCAATCGTCCCCTCAGTGTAGTAGGTATCCGACAACTCCCTAGAGGCAAAAAAGACTGGTTCTAAACACAGTAATTCCACAAGCTTTGCCTGCTGAAAAGGAATTGTAGACATAACCTAACTCTCTACTTCAACTGTTGCTTTTTTACCTTTGCTTTTGCCTTTTTTAGACTCAGCAGGAACTTGACGGAAAGGTTCATAAGATTGGCTTAACCGCTTTAAGAAATTATCCCGTTCTTCTTCTGACCAATGATTATCGACATCAGTCATTACGCTTGCTAATTCTTCGTCAGATAAAGACACAGAAACACCTCGCTTATTCTTCCAGGTTGAAAGCACTTGTTGAGATTTTTCTATCAGCCGCTTGGTATTCATTGGATGTTCTAAAGGTTTTTCCAAGACATCATAGACAGCTTGGACAAGTTCCAAAGAACTGGGAAGTTCGGCAATGCTACCAAAGATACCCAATATTGCATTTTCCATCCGTCCAACACGACTGGAAACAGCACCATAGCGACTGGTATAGAGAATGTTGCCAATGACATACCGCAATTCATCAGCAGTGACATCTTTGAGAGTGACAACATCAAGAAAATGTACCCCTGGTTTGATATATTCACTGGTATTTAAAGCAGTTGAAGCATTACCATTTTGGTCACGCATTGTGCCATTTTCGTAAATAGCATTAATCGTTCTTTCTCCTAAAACTTCAGTAGCAGGTAAAACACTAAAAGCATCTTCAGTCCAAATCCGACTTTTCTGTGCGCCACCGCCACCAGCAGCAAAACCGTAGAGAAAACAGTCCACACACATTTCACAAGGAGAGTTTGTGTTCAAAGAACAAAGAGAACCATCTTTACTGGTATACAAAACTTCATGCGCTCTTAAAAATTCTCGTCCGTAACGTCTTTCTGGTGCCACTTGTTTGCGCTTAGTCATTACTAGGCGTTGGATAATATCCTCATCGTTGATACCTGCTTGTACAAACTCGCTACATATAGGTTCACCAGAACCTTCTGTGCGAAAGATAGTTTCAGATTGAGTTTTCCTGAGAACAACTAAACTAATAAACCGTCCTTTGGGAAAGTTTTCGTAGGTTTGGGCAAGAACTGGAGAAAGTTTTTGAATTGACATGATAACCTCCTAATTAAACAGATATGCTAGCTTCAACAGAATTCTCTTCTGGTTTGCCTTTAAGCTGCTGACGGGCTTCTTCAAGGAAAAATAGATAAGCAGCTTCCAATGTCTTTTGGTCGGCTAAAAACTTTTCAGGACGTCCTTGGTAAACCTCCTCATAAAGTTTTCGCAAAACTTCGTAATATCGCTTGATTTGCTCAAACTTTGTTTGACCAACACCATGTTCTCGGATACGGTCTAAGCGAGTATGATATTGCTGAATTAAAGCAGCAAAAATGACATCTAAACCTAAATGAGGTTTTTGAGATCGAATAGCTGCAATCAAGGCTGTAAAGGGTTCAGCTTGTGCAGTTCGTTTAAAAGAACTTCCCCATATTTTCCCTTCAGCAGCGACTTGCGCCGCCTCTTTAAGATATTGAGTTAAAAGTGAGTTATCATCAGGCATAAGGTTCTCCAGTAAAGTATTTAATGGCTCACGAATTCGAGTCCAAGTGACACTTAGATTTGGTTCATCTTCTTCTCGTAAAGTCCAGCGTAGTAGGACATAATAAAGTTCAATTGGTCTGACACAAGCACGGGCTAAATCATATAGGCAATCATCTACTTTCTGAATACTGGCCACAGATATAGCAAGTTTTCCAATACAGCGCAAACGCTCAAGAATTTGTTCTGAGTCTTGGCGTTCATATTGACCATTACCTAATAAAGGTTGTAATGAAGCAGGAATGCCTTCTACTCGCCCGTAAATATCGTTAGATAACTCTACTTCCAAATTTCCACTTACAGTAAATGGAAATCCAAACTCCAAAGACAGGGAAAGTTCCAAAGCTAGACGTAGCGATTTGAGTAGGGCTAAAGAAGCATTTGCATCTCCCCAAACAAGAGGAATAATAACCGTTGTGTGAACAAAGTCAGGACGCTTAGGAAAAGCAAATCCTACAACTTTGTTAGGTTTAAAATCTAGAGAATTTTCTCGATAAAGTTGGAATTCATCAACTGTAACCGTGCCACCTTCAGCATTAGTTGCAGCAAGCCTTTCTAAATATTCCCGCCAAAGTCTTAATAGTTCTGGGCTTGAACCTTTAGGCAATGCAAAGTGTAAATACAGTGGATCTTGTTTTTTGACAGCAGGAAAATTTGCTCCAACTGTCATCAATTGATATGCTAATGCTGCAATTGAATCTGCTTGCCTTTTCGGTTCTGCAGTGATTCCACCAGGTAAGCGGTTAGAAAAAGCCTGTACTTTTGTACCGGGAGGCATAGCATCAGAAATTAGTTCGTCAATGTCATTGGAAGTAGAACCTAGAGAACACCTTAGTTTAGGGTTAGCTTCTACATAAGCATCTAATTCTTTTAGCCCATCCAACTTAGATGGAATAGGTAAATTCAGCATTCGATTGACAACAGCAATCATTTCTTCTGATACTTCTGTTGCTTGTGATGCTTGTGTACTTTCCATTCGGAGTTGGAAAGATTCTCGCAACGCCTCTTTAATGCCTTCGATACCTTTCACTGCTGCCTTTGCTGCAAACAAAGGTCGTCCATATTGTCCGTTAAATGCTTCTAATACTGTACGTTGCTGTTCAGATATTCCTACATGATGAGCGATTGTATCCCAAACTTCTTTAGGGCTTAAGCCTACTTCTCGATAGCTGAGATATGCAGCCTTCAATCCTTCAGATATTGCAAATTCTTCTGCATTGCTTACAGATAGTAATTCCAAATCGACTGCATTCTTTACAGCATCACTAGCAGCAGCATCGCCCCACTTTGATACATCCTTTGCAACTTTATCTGATTTGTAACCCGCCTTTTTCTTTTCTAAAAGTGCTTCTACATTTACCAACACCTCTTCAACATTTTGTTGAATAGCTTGGTGAGCAATCTTAATTCCATCTTTAGTAGGTCTGACAAGTCGTTCAATATTGTTTCCAAAAACTTCGTCAATCTTTCTTTGCCAAACACCAGCTATCTCTGTCACTAAATCTATCTTTGGTACCGCTTCTCCCTCAAAAAGTTCGCCATCAGGGAAAATCGCTAGAGGTGTCAAGCCATGCTTTGTCAAAACTTCTTCACAAGATGCCAGTAAGAGTGCAGTGATATAACCTCTATCCTCGGATAACCGCACTCTAAAAAGATTGCTGGAACGGTCGAATGCAACTGTCAATTCGTTTTGAACTTTACGAAAACGTTCTGAATCAGGAATTCCTAAATCAAATAAGTCAGCAGCTGTTATCATCGCCGCCCAACGTTCAATAGCAGGGTCTTCCGGTAAAAATCTCGCGCCATCAGTAACGTTATGCCCTGAATGACGTTCAATAAGACGTCTGGCTAATTCAAAATCTTCTTCACTAGAAACTAAACTCACTACACCTGCAAGTTCAAACTGTTGGCGTAAAAAGCCCCTGTCTCTGGCTAAGGTTTTTACCTTACGTTCTAACGGGTCTAATTTATTTAAGTCGTGAACCGCAGTTGCTGCTAATAACACAGGTCGTTTATCTTCAGGGACTCCAGCTATCCGACTCACTGTCAACATGAATTGACACGCAGAGTCCAGATGTTCTGCAAGAGTTGTTCCCTTCCTCACCCCATATTGATGATGAGTTCCCAAGCGTTCGTAGAATAGGGGGCGAATTTCACTAAAATAACGTTCCTCCAACGTTTTCGGAGGACGGTTCAAAAGCCGGGTACGCTTCGACATATAGAAATACTTCAATTGAAAATTGAGTCTAGGTTACAAAACAAATTCTTGAGACTGTCACTTACACTGATATTTTGCTGTTATGAGTGTTTTACTCTAGCGTTTTATCAGTGTTTTCCATGAGTGACATACGCTCACCACAAAGTTGTGAGTTAGACATATCCGCTATCAGGAATACTGTCTCAAGACGATGTCACTGCACTTACCTATGAGCAGATAATTTATAATTACATTTATGACTATCGCACAACCTTTATCAGAGTGCAAGTACATTTCGGAAAATGCCCAGAAAAAAAGACACGATTACACTGTCAATCCCGCCCGGAACTAAGGAAAAGCTTGAGGAAATCGCCCTTAACCTCAATATCCTATGGGGTAAAGAACCCAGTATTTCCGGTTTAATAGTAGCCATAGCTGAACAAACTCTAGAAGTTGGGAAGCCCTTTACTCTTGATTCCAACCAGGTTAACGCCCTGCAACGAGCGATAAAAGCCCTAAATGATATAGGTCGCATTGGGGAAGCCCAAACTGTACTTGCGCTTTTGATAGAAAGAGGTAATCTCGAACCGCCCCTGCGTCAGTCTCTAATGAAACAAATTAGCCAATCTACTCAAGGATGGCGGATTCAAATTGAAGACTGGAGGAAAAAGCAACAGCCATTTTATATCCTTTACCGGAATTCTCAAGGTCAAGAACTAGAATACACAATTCGTCATGCAGAACCTCGCTCCTTTGATAACCGCTTTTATCTACTCGTCTGGTGCGAAGAAACTTATGATGTAGAAAATGATATTCCAGAATTCCCAGAACTTTGGCACAACCGTTGCTTAACCTATGACCGCATTCAGTCATCTGTACCTATCAATGGAAATTGGCGAGGACAGTTAGATTATCTCAAAGTGTACTTACACTTTTATGGTTGGTTGAAAAAAAGCTATCAACCCAAAGATGATGACGTGAGTGATGAAATCATTGGAGATGTGCGTCAAGTCGTGCGGCGAGTTGCAAATCCTTTTTGGCTCATTAGGGAAGTTGCGCGTTACTGGGATGAGTGCGTGATTGTGTCACCCGAAAGTATGCGCGATCGCCTTAAGCAAAAGCTCCGCACCCTTTGTCAGTTATATGAAATTGAAACAAAGGATTGATAGGATCGCTATGCTCTTACACATCTGCTTGCTTGGTTGTACCTAAAGGAATTTCAACAAAAACGTCCCGCGACATTTCCGCACCATAGGCAAGACAAGCAAGCACGTCTTGCCGCTCAATACTTGGATATTCCTCAAGAATTTTCTCAATGGTTTCACCACTTGCTAAGAGACCAAGAATGAGAGAAACCCAAATACGATGTCCGCGAATGCAAGGTTTACCAGAACAAATATTCGGGTCGATAGAAATTCTCGACAACAAATTATCCTCGCTCATAGCGGTTGACCTCTGGTAAGTTATTGTTTCTACTTTGGCTTTTTAGTTTATATGGTGATCGCTCATAGCAGGCACTTCACGCGATCGCCTTTTGTCCAACAGCCATGTTATTAATGCACCCAAGCCAAAAATATTCACCACTGACAACACCAATCCCCCCAGTACAGGAATCAAACCGATTGAACCCAAAATCAGAACACCGATGAGAAATTGTTGCATGAGTGTTCGTGTTGATGCCATCACCCTTTGCCCAACCCAAAGAGAAACTCCCAAACCTCCCAACAGGACTGCAACAGTTACTGCTAAACCAACTAACGGTAACAACGGAATTCCAATTAAGCTTACTGCCAGGAAGATAACAAGCAAAATGACAGCAAACAAACTGCCTAAACCCCACAAACCACATTGAAGCGGATATTCTCTGACAATTGTTGCCAAGTCAGTCAGGAAATTTGGTCGCCAACGCAGAATTAAAAGACCAATAATAGCGGCTACAACGACATTGAAAATGTGAAAGGCGCTATGGAACAGATAGCGAAAAAAATAGCCACCAACTCCCCTTCTTCTGGAACCTATGCCCAATTGACCATTCCTTAAAGCTGTTCCTGAGGCACCACCAATGGTAGCTCCCGGTGCTGTGATCACTTCACCGTTCACTGCGTAGGCATCACCATCAACACGAGCACCTCTTTCTAAAATCACGTCCCCATCAATGGCGATCGCAGTCTGGGTGACTCGCGCCCCCTCCTGAATGGTTACATCACCCCCAATCGCGTGGGCATTTTCTACAACTTCGTTGGGTGGAACTATCACATCACCCCCAAAACGAATAATATTATTTTTGTTAACGTTGATATCAGTTTGTGCCAGAACCGTTGTAGATATCAAAATTGCAAAGGCTGACACCAATACCAAAATAAAATATTTATATTTATTCCATTTCATCTCTTTGCATCCTGAACTGTTGGTTTTCAGTGAAGTAAGTTCTTTAGTATCGTGAGTAGGTTACTAGTAATCGGTGATGGCTTGCTTTCCAACGACCGACTTTCAAACGACCGATGACCATTACCCTTCACTATGTACCTAACTTTATTTCCAAATAAGAAGTCGTTCACGAACTATGAGATAACCAACCGAGATGAATGCAACTAGGGCAAATAGGACAATGACAGCCGGGTGATTTATCAGTGCTATTGGAATTCGCAAGGTCGCAATGTCGAAACATAGCATTTAGAACATGGTTATCACTTTACTCTTTAGTCAGAATTCTTCCCTCAATCTTATGGAAGAGAATGTTTGAAAGGTTTGTTCCTGGGGGACACGCGCGATGTGCGAAGCACCCGCTAGAGGCAATGTCCTGGAGGATCTGCCTAACCAAGACCTGATAAAGCGATCGTCCGATTAAGCTAAACCCTTAGCTTTGCGAAACTCACTCACAACTTCTTAGAATGCCCGTCTCTTTAGAGCGAGGAGAGGTCAAATATCTGCTTCCTTGGTTGTACCTCAAGGAATATTCATTACAAAACCATTACCAAACTTCGCTCAAATCCAAGACAAATCCCGGTAGCACATCTTCTCCTGATAGAGTTGTGGGATTGTCTAATACTTCCACATCCCGACCTTGCCTGTATATTTCTACTTTCCGGCTTTTGCGGTCAATTAACCAACCCAAACTGGCTCCGTTTTCCATGTATTCGCGCATCTTTGCTCGTAACGTTTCTATGCTGTCAGAAGGAGAACGCAGTTCCACAACGAAGTCTGGGCATATTGGGGCGAAACCTTCTCGCTCTTTGGGCGTGAGTGCTTCCCATCGCTCTAACTTCACCCAAGAGGCATCAGGAGAACGATTCGCACCATTGGGGAGGTGAAATCCGGTGGATGAGTCAAATACTACCCCTAACTTAGTTTGACGGTTCCACAGCCAAAGTTGCCCTTCAATGTCCAAGTTACGATTACCCGTATCGCTTCCAGTTGGGGGCATAACGATTAATTCTCCAGTCGCGGTTCTCTCTAGCCTTAAATCACGGTTGACTGCGGCGAGTTCCTTGAACTGTTCGTGGCTAACTTTGAATGTTTTGGGAATGGTGATGGTGGGGTTGACCATACGGTAACGCCTCGGTTAATTTTGGGCAGGAATTGCAGGCTATTACTTGATCTATGGTGTCATAGGTCAGTAAATAAAGGGCAAAAAAATTTGGCGTTGCATATTTGCAAGACGAATTTTGTGTTCTTGTGGGATGGGCATCTTGCCATTAGTGTCAACAATCACGTTTAAACCTTTATTCCACGTTGATTTACCCCACACGCCAGTCGCCTGCTGTCGGGAAACCCTCCTGCAGCGCTGGCTCCCCTTAATCCCCTCCCCGCAAGCTCGGGGAGGGGAGGTTTTGGCGTCAGACAAAACCGGGGTGGGGTGGAGCGAGATTGTGGGCATTCAGGAGAGCATGATTTAGCCTATTTACAAGGGTTTTAGCTTAAGTTGACACCAATGGCAGGATGCCTACCCCACAAGAATCATCCCTGGATTCAGCTACGCCAAAAATTTAGCCCGCGTAGGCGGGCTTTGTTCGTGTAGCCACAGACTGGAAGTCTGTGGGCGTATATTTGTAAAACTGCAATACTCCCTTAAGCAATCAACAACCTAGCCTTATCCGCCTGCTCTTGCACACTTTCCTTCAGCCATTCACTGATAGATTTACCTAGCTTGACACCTATTGTTGGATCTTGGGTTAAAGTTTGTTGAATTTTTTGCTGCAACTCTGGTTTCTTCTGATACGCTAGTTCGTCAATTTTCTGATCAGGCACCAATTTGCGTATCCAACCAGGTATATCTGTTTCCTTAACTAACGACTCACCTACAAAGTAAGCTAATATCCCAACAATCGGTGCAATGATTCCAGTAAAAAGTAGGATATGGAATATTCCTGCTAGGACAACGCCTACGATTAAAGCAACAAGGTGTCCAACAAATATAGAAAGTCCGGTTAAATCATCAAGAGATATGGATGTGGGAACTTTTTCTGTGTGGTCGCCTAAGTCAATTGTTTTGCTGCTAAAGGTTTCCAATGGTAAACCATACTTTCTACAGATTGAATCTGTTTTTTCCCTCACCTCGTTCTGAACTTTTGACAACCACTCAACTAAACAAGTAGCCATTTTGTCATTGGCATCACTTCCTGTTAGCCAAGCTTTAGCTTTCTGCTCTATTTCCGATTCAAGAGATGAGAGCGTTATGATATCCCTCTTCCGCCAAGATTGCACGCTTGGCTTTATGACCTCGTCTACCAAACCATTTGCCAGTTCCTCTGCTAATTTTTCCAAGAATACGGGTATGTAATTTCCCACAATACCTGTTAGTTCTTGGTCAAGGAATTGAGTAATTTCTTCGATAAATCCTTCTGTGCGAATGTACACCCGTCCCCAACGGGCAAGTCCTCTGGCTATAGAAAGCTCAGGTTCTCCATCGCGCTTGCAAGGCAAATCAGGAAAGACTTCTTGGCATAGTTCCAGAACAAACCCCATTTTGGAAGCACTGCCTGTAAGGAGGATGACGCTGGGTTGAATGCCTATGTGCTCCAACTTTTGTTTGACTGCCTGCAACTCGTCACGGAAAGCATCACGCCAACTTTTATTGCCAAGTTCTGGTAGAGGTTGGCTGAGGATTGCGTTCATAATTTTGCCATTGACCAGAGGCAAAAACTTATATTTTCTTTGAATATCCTCAACGCCTACATTAACAATGGTTTCTTCGTAAGAATCTTGATAGTTAAAATACTCTTCTTTTGCTTTACGGCATCGGAGTTCACAGCGATTTTTGTATATTGGGTTTTGCTCAAAAATTTTTTCCAGCTGTGAAATTTCTTCTAGTTGCAGAATTTCTTCATCTCTAACAATTTCTCCAAGTCGTAAAATTTCTTCGCGTTGCTCTCTATATTGTCTTTGACATTCCAAAGTTTTCTTGAGAATTTCTTTTTCAATGAGAGATGCACCTAAGTCGTGTCCGAAATCTATCGGCGTGTCAGACATACCCTTGACAAGGGTGTAATCTGTGGTGGAAGAACCAATGTCGATGACCAATACCGACTTTTGTAATTCTTCTATAGTGAATATGCCACTTTCTTTGGCGTGCATCAAAGCAGCGCGTGACTCTTTGACTACGGTTGCATTTGGCAAGCAATCTTCAGAAAGGAGTTGTTTGTAAGTCTCAATTTCTTCTTGCCACCATCCTGATGGACAACCTATGAAAAAGTAGTTGTCATCTGCCAACTGAATTTGTTTAGTATCAATCAAATGCTGATAGATAGCATTCACAAATTCTTTAATGTTTTTTTGGTATGTTGGTTCATTAAATTTTCTGCTTTTAAAGGCAATTTCAAAGATGGTGGCATCGGGCATTTGATACGCCATTTCCCCAATGAAAATTCCTTTTTTAGGATGGTGGGCAATGGCGGTGGTTTGGCTTTTCCTGTTATTAATAAGCAGACTTTGAGGAGTCGTTTCTGGATTATCTGCTCGCACCCAGGTTAGAGCCGTTTCTCCGTGCCCTAAATCAAATCCTATAATTTTAAGATTATGATAATCATGCATTTGTAATTCTGTCTCCTAATTTTATACCATGACTCGTTCCCACGCTCTGGGTGGGAATGCATCCAGGAGGCTCTGGCTCCTGAAACCAGAGGCAGAGCCTCTCGCAAGGCATTCCCAGGTGGAACCTGGGAACGAGAGTAACGAGAGTAACCTGGGAACGAGAGTATTTGTGATAAATTCTGTAGAGACGTTGCATGCAACGTCTCTACAACCGTGAAAATGAATGGGACACACCACTAGGCTGCTGAAGACGATGGAGGCTCAACTACGCTCCCTGGTAAGAGTACTTGGTCATCTTTCACAAAAGCGTGCTTCAGGGTGATGTAATCTGTGATTTGTGGATCGAGACTTGGTTCAAAGTAGAACATTGACCAAGGTTCCATTGCCAAATCCTGTTCTTCTGTGGGTTGATAAACTCGTGTCTCAATTCCGTAGCGTCTCAAAATCGTCGCAGCTTGTTCAATGCGCCTACGCACGGCTGTTGGAAGTTGAGTTTGTTCATCCAGTCCATCCGCCATCAAGTCTTGTAGGTACTCTAACAAGTCTAAATGATTTTCCAGACCGGGTTTGGGTGCTTTCTCTTCCGTTCCCCCGTACGCAGCAACAGTTAGGTCAATTGATTGAAAAGCTTGATAAAGATGTTCAAGTAATTTCTCAATATCTATACCTACTTTCAACTCGTTTTTACGAGGTTCTAACTGTGAGGCAATACTTGCGTTCTCAGACGACTGCGTTTGCTGAAATATTTTTCCAAGCAAACCTCCGGTTATTGCTCCTATTAACCCCCATGAATAACCTCCTGCCAAGGTTCCTGCTATACCGCCAGTAAGTAGGCTGCTTATAACCTCGCGGTTGTTGTGTACTTGTTGTGATAACGTCTGCTTGTAATAATCAAGCGATGTTAAGGCTTTCAGATTTTTTTCTAGCTGAGTAATTGTGTTAAATGACGATAAAGTGTTAGAAGTTAACTCAGTTAAGGCTAGCTGGCTTTCGCTGGGCGAGTTGGTACTGCTGTTAGATTTTTCTAGAGCATTTGGGGTTGAATCTTGCAGTTTGACTAATATCAAAATGCTTGTGTATTGGTTAAGCGCCTTTAACATGACTGTAGCAAGGCGCGCCTGTGGTGGAGTCAATCCCCTAATGTAATCACCACTCAAGTCTGCAAGCTTGTTAATCTCTTCTTGGACTATCTTGACGACTTGCTCAGTTGTTTCTACACGTTCTAATTGAGACTTTAGCTTTTCTTTTATTTCTTTGTAATGAGATACAAGGGTTTTCATAATAAATTTTAATGCATCCCATTCCTATAGTATCTCTGCTATTTTACAGGTCGATATTTATGTTTGTTGGGTTTGCACAACCCTTTTAGTAGTATTTTTAAGTATGTATTGTATATGTTAAATACAATACATGAAGTTGAGTTGCATTGTCAAAAGTTATTATATGAGCGAAAAACAAAAGGATACAAGCCCCCGGATTCATCCTTTGGGGTCTTCAATTTTGAATTTTGAATTTTGAATTTTGAATTCCCCAAAGGGGTTGACTGTTGCGTCTACAGAGGTTGGCAATTGCCACTGCTAACTCGGCTGGCTCTACAGGTTTAGTAAGGTGTGTTTGAAAACCTGCTGAGATGATCTTGTTATGGTCAGTCTCTGCTGCAAATGCTGTTAGGGCGATCGCCGGTAACGTCCTTTCTGAGGTTCCCTCCAAAGCTCTCACTTGACGAATCAGCATATATCCGTCCATTTCAGGCATTGCAATATCACTTAACAGTAAATCGGGTTGTGTTTGTGCGATCGCCTCGAGTGCCTCGCTTGCCGACGCAACTGCCTTGACTTCAACCCCATACTGCTCAAGGATGAAGGCTAGTAAATCCAGCGTATCAACATTATCATCCACAACCACGATTCGCAAGCCCTTAAGATCTAAGGAATGCTCAGGTAACTGATAGTCGTCACTTGTTTGTGAAACACCAGTCGTGAGCAGGGGTAGCGTTACCCTAAAGGTTGCTCCCAGCCCTTCTCCTAGGCTCGTGACCTCAACAGAACCACTATGGAGTTCAACCAGGTTGCGCACAATTGCTAGCCCTAGCCCCAGCCCGCCGTACGTTCTTGTCGTTGCATCATCCGCTTGTCGGAAGCGGTCAAACACATGGGGCAGAAAGTCGGGACTAATGCCTTTGCCAGTGTCAGTGACTGTCATTTGGGCAAAACAGCCAACTTGTTCCAGGCGAATTTCTACCCTACCACCTGCGGGTGTGAACTTAACGGCATTCGTGAGTAGATTCCAAACCACCTGCTGCAAGCGGTTCGGATCACCATGGAGTGTGCTTACAGCAGAAGCAAACTTTGTCTGAATTTGAATTGATTTCGCTTCAGCCGCCAGACGCACGGTTTCCACTGCTGCTTCAATCGTAGCAACCAAGTCAACCGCAGAGACATTCAAGCTGAGCTTACCGCGCAGAATCCGCGAAACATCAAGCAAATCGTCAATCAACCGCGCTTGCAATTTCGCATTGCGCTCGATGATTTCTAGCGCTTGAGTCGTCTTTGCTGCATCCAATTTTCGGCACTTGAGGAGTTGTGACCAGCCCAAAATCGGATTCAACGGGGAGCGCAGTTCGTGGGAGACAATTGCCAGAAAGTCATCTTTCATCCGGTTGACTTTTTCGAGTTCTATTCGGGCAGCACGTTCCCGTTGCAAAGCCTGTGCCCGTTCCTCAATTGCCAACTTCTGATCCTGAATATCGGTACACGAGCCAAACCATTGCATAATTTGACCGTCTCGATCTCGCAATGGAAACGCCCGTGCTAAATGCCAGCGGTATTCTCCGTTAGAAGCACAACGGAGACGGTACTCAATCTCATAAGTTTTTCCAGTTTGAAGGGAATTTTGCCAAACTTTGATTGTGCGTTGCACGTCGTCGGGATGCAAGATATGTTGCCATCCTTCGCCTTGTGTTTGTTCTAGCGTCGTTCCGGTGTATTCATACCAGCGTTGATTGAAGTATTCATGGTAGCCATCTGGCTTGGTAATCCAAAACATCTGCGGCATTGTATCCGCAAGTGTGCGAAACATTAATTCACTGCGATCGCGTTCTGCTTCTGCCTGCTTACGAGCAGTCATGTCGATAACACAAGAGAACCCGTATTCTGGCGAATCCTTAAACAAGGCAGCAGCAATCAGCACAGACACACGGCTGCCATCTTTGCGGAAGAATTCTTTCTCGAAAGGTTTGCAAACTCCATACTTTCTCAATTCCTCAGCTGCTTGCTGAGTTCGCTCAACCTGTTCTAGTGGAGTCATATCAAGCCAATGCAGTTTTCCTAAGAGCAAATCCTGCTGTGTATAGCCAACCATTTGCAAAAAGGCATCATTGGCTTCTGTGATGTTGCCGCTCATATTACCGAAAAACACGCCTAAAATATTAGACTCAACAATGTGCCGGAATCGAGCTTCGCTATAGTGCAATGCAATTTCTATCTGCTTGCTATCTGTGATATCAACATTGACTCCTACCAACCGCCAGGGTTGACCTACATCATCATAAAGAATTCTCGCTCTCGTTTGCAGCCAGCGAATGCTACCATCCCTCCTAATGATGCGAAAGTCGGCGAAAAATTCGCTCGTACCTGTCGTTAGAGAATGGCTGAATTCTGCTTCTATCTTAGGTAAATCATCCGGGTGAGCCCATCTTGCCCAGTCTTCGCGAGTGCCGCCAAACTCACCAGGTTGTAAACCATAGATGGCTTCTAGCTCTTTTGACCAAAGATTCACATTGGTTTGTATATTCCAGTCAAAACTGCCCAATTTAGCTGCTGTTTGCGCTAAATCAAGCCATTCCTGCTTTTGACGCAATGCTGCTTCTATCTGTTGGCGTTCTGCCTCCGCTTGCTTGTGCTCAGTCACATCCAGGAATGCTCCGACAACTCCTCTTACAGCACCGTCCGGCTCCCGCAATGGCACAGCTTTGCCGTAAATTGACCTTACATCATCTTCACTAAAGACAAATTCAAATTCTGCCTCAACTTCTTGCCCAGTGCGACTGGCTTGCTGCATCGCTAGTTCATCAAGTGGAATATCTTGACCATTTTTCTGGATTTTAAATGGGAAGGGATATTCTCCACTAGCAGGAGTCGCCGTCATGACAGAACCTAGTGACAAGCGCATCAATTCGTAGGCAGTTCGATTGACTGTCATGTGATGGCATTGTGGATCATGAGCAATCCAGACAGCAGCCGGAACAGTCTCCATGATAGTTTCGAGTTCTTCTGCTCGTGCTTTGGCGATCGCTTCACTTTGCCGCAATGCTTCCTCTGCAACTTTACGAGCAGTGATGTCTACGTTGACAGCCACTGCATTTACAACAGTACCTGTGTGATCTCGAATCGGCACGGCAGAATTGAGAATAGTTTTTCGCTGTCCATCAAACGTCTCAATATCAATCTCTTCGCCAATCACCGCCTTACCTGTAGCCAAGGTACGGGCTAATGCCCACTCTTTGGCAGCAACAGGTTTGCCTGTACTTGCCCACCAGCCTTTGTATTTGTGGTATTGACTGGCATCATCCAACAATGGAGCATCCGCACCCCAAATCGCTTTGACGGCTGGATTGATTTCTAAAAGCCGTCCCTTCGCATCAGAAATCAGGACTCCAACAGGTAAAATATCCAACACGCTGCGGAGACGCTGACGTTCGAGATCACGATTTGCTTGTTCTTGTGCCAGTATTTTCTCTACTTGTTTGAGTTCTGTTCGTTCCCTAGCAGTCTGTTGCTCTACATTTAACGAGCTCATCAATAATGCGACTGAACTGAATACGATTAACTCTAATCTGTCAGCCCTACTGGCTATAGCTAACAAGTCAAACGGCTGTGTAAAGAAGTAGTCGTTAACTAAAATAGTCAAAACTGTGGACACTAAACCAGAAGCCAGTCCCCCATACCAGCTACTAAAGACTACAGCAGCAAAGAAAAGTAATGAAACCTCTTGCTTAAACAGTGGTTCTAATAGCAAGCCCAGTAGCAGTGCTAATAAAACACAAAAAACGGAGACACCGTAGCGCAGTACTTGGGGGCGCTGGACTTTGAGCATACTGCTGGGATTCCTTGCTATAAATTTGTTTTTAAGAGACAGCTTTTTATTTTACTCTGAGCAATAGCTTAAGCACTATTTATAAAGTAAATCTTAAATAAAGATGTGTTGAAGCCGTGTTATGTACCGTTGCTTCAATAAGAGTTTGCATTATATAGCAGGGGACGCTTGGACTGGGGACTGGGGACTGGGTGAAAAGTCTTTTTGTGTCTAGGTTTTATCATCTGTTGATGTCCTAACCACCTTGGCTGTTGCTATAACTAAAAAGCAACTTCTGTCTATATTTCAGTATGCTTGTTTTAGCTTGATAAAACAAGCATCTTTAGAGCCTCAGACATAGAGCCTGAGGTATAAATACTAAATACTTTGCTTGTACTCATCTAACAGTTGAGGAATATAATCATACCCATCAACACCAATCACCGGAATGATTTTAGAACGATTTTGTTGCAAGAAATTTCTGAAACTTTCTTCGCCTATTTCTCGCTGCAAAATTATTAGCAATGCTGCTGTTTTCTGCCATTCATTTGAAGCAATTTGGTTTAACAAGTACATTCCCAAGCAGCCTGTGTAAATTGCTTTTTCTTGGTCTTGTAGATGATAATAAGCTTCTGCTAACTTCGCTAAATTCAAAGCTTGGAGATACAAATCGCCAGAAATTTGCGCTGCTTGCAAGCCGTCTTCCAAATATTTAATCGCTGTTTGTGGTTGTTCGATAACTAGATAAGCGATGCCTAAACTACTGACACACAGAGCTTTACTTTGAACATCACCCAATCTTTCTGATAGTGTTAAGCCTTGTTGTAAGTAGTTAATCGGCATTTCATACGTCTCGGGTTCTACTTGTTCGAGCTGCTGTGCCTGCATGACTTCGCTGTAGCCCAAGTTTACCAGAGCGTTTGCTTCGCCCGTACGATCGCCTGTTTGCCGACTCAGTATTAATGCGCGTTGGCTGTAGTTAATTGCCTCATCATACATTTTTTGGGCAACGTAAGTACGGCTGAGGTGGTTGAAATTGGCAATTTCACAAAGGCGATCGCCTGAATTGCGTGCTATCTCCAATGCTTGCTGATGAAACTCTACAGAGCGGTTATATTGTCCAAATGCTCGTTGAGAATAGCCTAAAAGTGTCAAAACCCTTGCTTTTTCTTGAGTACCCTCAGCTTGACGCAACGGTTCATCCAGATAATTCAGTGCATCCCGCAAATAGCTGCCAGAAAACGAAGCGAAAATTCCGCCGTACAAAGGAAAGTATGGACGCTGTGCAAAAGTTCGCAGAATCTGTAGCATCACTTGAGAACAACCAGCGCTGTACACCGCTGCACTGCTAAAACCATCTGCTAGTTGACTCCAAATCACTGCAAACGTCAAGAAAGTTGAAATTGACAACTTTGACCCTGCTTTGACGTTGTATGGTTGTTGGTCAAACCAGTTGACTAACCCTCGTTGCAAGTACTGCAAAACGATTGCCATCTCCACCCAGTCGCGGACGGTGATACCGCGCTGCTGTTGGGCAAATTCTATTGCAGATTGCTCCATTGCCAAGGTGCGAAACAGTGCTTGGGGTAACTCAGTATTCACTTGCTTTGCCCAAGTTGCCCAAGGACCACGTTCTCCCGGTACGCCGCCAAATCCCAGTGACTCCCGGCTTTGCTCGTACATCCAGCTGATCAAGTGGTCTTGCAGTCGCACCCAAGCAGCTACACCACGGGTGATACCTTCTGATATTTGCTGCAAATCAGAATTCGCCTGAGCAAATTGCTGTAAAGATTTTGACAATTGCTGAATTTGCTGCAAATTTAGTGCATTCTTTCGGTTAAAGTCGATAGTGCGTAAGAATGCAGTAAGACGCTGTCCTGCTTCGGCTGTAGTAATTTCTTTAATTGCAGAAGTAATGGCTTCTACGACTTTATTTTGCTGTTGAGCGCGTTGCCATTGACTTTGAATCGTCTTTATTGCCCTAAGAGTGCGGGTTGCTTTGGCTTGCTTGAGTTCATCTTTTTCGCTGTCTACTTGTTGCTGAGTGGAATTGAGGCGATCGCTCAAACCTAACTCAAAAACTTCCCCTGTGTCAGCAGTCACACCTTTAAGCAACATTTGATACACTTGCTCTTGAGAGCTAATCTTGCCCTTAAGTGTATTTTGGACAATTTCGTCGATTAAGGCGAGATACTTTTCACGCAATGGCAGAGAGTCAGACACTTTAGCAACCAGAAAGGGATACGTTAATTTTAATTCCTGTCTCGGTAAAGGTGCATAAGAAGATGAGGGCGACAAATCAATTCAATATTCACGCATTCAAAATTCACGCATTCAAAATTCACGCATTTGGAATCTCTCCCCATCTCCCCCTCCTCTTCAAGTCCGTCCGGCGAGATTGGCAACAACGGCAGCTAACTCGGTTGGGTTGACTGGTTTGGCAACATGAAGCTGAAAACCTGCGTTGAGTGCTTTTATCCGATCTTCTGCTCTAGCGTATGCTGTCAGCGCCACGGCGGGAGTTCGTCCGCCTTTTTCACCAGGAAGCGCCCTGATTTTACGAATTAAGGAGTAGCCATCTTCTTGTGGCATCCCAATATCGCTGACTAAGACATCCGGTTGAAATTTTTGCAGGGCAACAAGTGCCTCAGAAGCAGATGACACTGCTATGACTTGTGCTTCATGCTGTTTCAGCACCGTACTTAGTAGCTGACAGGCGTCTGGCTCATCATCTACGACTAGCACCCGCAAGCCTCCCAAGTTTGGAAGATCGTTCTCAACCACTTGAGTGTCTGGTGTAGATAAAAGCTGCTTTGCCTCACTTGTCTTTGTGGCAACAACTTTCTGTGGCAGATTGACAATGAACGTCGCTCCCTGTCCGATTCCTGGACTTTCGGCACGAACTGTACCACCGTGCAATTCTACCAAATGGCGCACAATGGCTAAACCCAAACCGAGTCCGCCATGCGATCGCGTACTTGAGCTATCAGCTTGGCGGAAGCGCTCAAACACATACGGCAAAAACTCAGCAGCAATCCCAACTCCTGTATCTCTCACGTGAAATTCCACGCGGGAATTCATGCTTTCAAGTCGTACGTCTACCGTTCCCCCCTTAGGTGTGAACTTAACGGCGTTGGATAGTAAATTCCACACAATTTGTTGCAAGCGGTTGGCATCGCCCAAAATTACCCCGACACTTGGGTCTGAAAAATATTCAATACAAATTTCCTTCGCCTCAGCACCTGGAATAACCGTATCTATTGCTACCTTTATCAGCGATGCAAGTTTGACTGGACGCACATCTAGGCGGAGTTTACCAGTAATAATTCGTGATACATCCAATACATCATCTATCAGTGTTGTTAGGGTTTTCGTGTTGCGGTCAATTGTTTCCAGCGCTCGGGCAGTGGTTTCCTCATCAAATTTACGGCTCCTGAGTAGTTGTGTCCAGCCGAGCATTGCGTTGAGGGGGGTACGGAGTTCGTGGGAGAGTGTAGCTAAAAACTCATCCTTCATGCGATTTGCTGCTTCTGCCGACTCGCGGGAAGCTTGTTCTCTTGCCAACAGTTGTTCGCGTTCTTGCTCTGCTTGCTTGCGATCGCTAATGTCAATCATAAATCCACGCAGTAGCTGGGGTCCATCCTCTCCCCGCACGACATTGACAATGTCATACAGCCACACGACTCTGCCATCGCGATCCAACATTCTATATTCAAATTCGTAATTCTCTAGAGACAGCGAACACTCTATGCAATGCTTGATTGTCCACTCCCGATCCTCTGGATGGATATGAAACTCCCAGAAATGATCTGTGTACCAGTCTGAGAGTGGATAACCAAGAATTTCAACTGTTTGCGGTCCTACATAAGTAAAATTTCCTGTAGTAGCGTCTGCCTCCCAAGGAATCACGCGCACCTTTTCTGCCAGTTTGCGAAACCGTTCTTCGCTGTCTTTGAGAGCTGCTTCTGAAAGCTTGCGTTCTGAGATATTACTAATTAAGGCAACAAATCCTACGACTTCTCCTCCTTGGCTAAATTGAGGAACGTAAGAGACGTTAACATAACGGGTTACGCCATCTTCATAATCTAAATTTGTCTCGTAGGAAACTTGCTCTCCTGTTAATACCGCTTCCACATATCGACGAATGGACTCATAAGCTGACTCGCCCACAACTTCTTTAATATGCTTGCCGTAAATTTCTGAGGCGGGAATCCCATGCCATTCTTCATATCTTTTATTATTAAAGCGATACCGTTGCTCGGCATCGACATAGGAAATTAAAACTGGCACAGCATCTGTAATTAGGCGCAGTTGTTCTTCTCGTTGACGCAATGCTTCTTCCATCCGTTTGCGTTCGCTCAAATCGAGAGAGAATACAATCATCTCCTGTTGAGTGTCGTAAGGTTCCTGCAACAGTGCACCACCGATGAGAATTGGGACACGGCTACCATCTTTGTGGATGTATTCTTTCTCAAAGGGAGTGCCAACTCCCTGTTTGCTGAGTTCTTCTGTTCGTTGTGCATCCAAATGCCGATATTCCGGCGCTGTTATGGCATCCCAACGTAACTTGCCTTTTAGTAGTTCTTCACGGGTATAGCCCACCATATTGAGAAAATAGTCGTTGGCGTAGTGAACACCGCCACTAAAGTCACCTAAGGCTACACCAAAAATATTCGACTCTACAAGTCTTCGGAACAGCTTGTCGCTCTCGCGCGTGGTATCTTCACACTGGCGTTCTGTCATGTCGTGTTGAGTTCCCCATCCTCGCACTAAAACGCCATTTTCCACACTTCCCACAAGATTGTTCACCAAGTACTTATAATTACCATGCTTATCTATCTCATGGTATGCATCGATTTTATTAAAGCGCTGCTTAAGCGTGCGTAACCCTGTTAGCGAGCTAATAAGAATCGCTACAGGTACGAACGTCCCTAACTGCAATATGTTATGCAGAGCAAAATTGCCTAGCAAGTACACAGGTTGTGTAAAAAAGT
The DNA here is from genome assembly GCF_002368435.1 of Kalymmatonema gypsitolerans NIES-4073. Lineage (GTDB taxonomy): Bacteria > Cyanobacteriota > Cyanobacteriia > Cyanobacteriales > Nostocaceae > Kalymmatonema > Kalymmatonema gypsitolerans. Next base: position 628,063 of record NZ_AP018268.1, on the reverse strand, counting down.
AGCCCATAGCCAAAGTAGACAGAGCAGTAGCCAGCAACCCTGGTTGCATTCCACCATACCAAGTACTCACTGCTACAGCTGCAAAAAACAGTTGGCACAAGGTTGGCATCAGCAGTGACTGTAGCAATAGTGTTAGTATGAACGCGCCACCAACAGCTAAGGCTGCCACAGCGTAAGGCACAAGAAGAGGGCGAATTCCTTTCAAAGCGGGTTCTCCTTTGGTGCAGCACTCACAGCAACAATTGCTTGCTCTACTGCTGTAGCTTGTATCAGCAACTTTACTTTGTTAAAACTCTAATTGCAGATAATTTTAAAGAGTTTTAAATTTTTTTCAAAAATACCGAAAATAACTTTATATTTCTTTAACATTTTTTCATTTTTCCTTGACCTTCATAAAACCTTGCGGTGAGTGTGGAAAAGAGCGCGACTTGGATTTCTCATGCAGCTTTTACGTTATTCATAGTTAAATGTGAGAGATATCTTGCATTGTAAAAAAGCTGGGAAAAGCGAAAAATGGCTCGCACGTCCATATTAACTTTTGATCGTGGCACATTAATTTTGCATCCACCACCACGCGGCAAAGCTTGGATGGATTTTGCTACATGGGATGATAGAGTGGAAAAATTCCGCATTCCGGCTATTCATTACCGTGCTTTGGTGGAAGCAATGCAAGCGGAAAATACTGACTTTATCGATGAGGCTAAGGCGTTTTATCCTCTTGAGTTGGTTCCCAGTGTGGAAATGGAACCTTACCCCCACCAAAGTGAGGCGCTAGCAGCTTGGAAACTTGCGGGAAGACAAGGGGTAGTAGTGCTTCCCACAGCAGCAGGAAAGACGTATTTGGCGCAGATGGCGATGCAAGCAACACCGCGTACGACACTGATTGTCGTTCCAACGCTGGATTTAATGCACCAGTGGTATGCTCATTTAAAGGCGGCGTTCCCTGATACTGAGGTGGGGTTACTGGGGGGTGGTTCACGGGATAGAACACCTGTACTTGTTGCCACTTATGACAGTGCAGCTATCCATGCGGAAAGTCTGGGGAATTTGTATGCTTTGTTAATTTTTGATGAATGTCATCATTTGCCAACAGATTTTAGTCGAGTGATTGCGGAATACGCGATCGCACCCTACCGTCTGGGACTATCCGCCACACCCGAACGTACTGATGGCAAACACGCTGACTTAAATATTTTAATAGGCAAAGAAGTCTATCGTAAAAGGGCTGAAGATTTAGCGGGCAAGGCGTTAGCAGAACATGAAATTGTACAACTTAAGGTGAAATTATCACAACTGGAACGCGAAAGATACACTCAACTGATTCAAACTCGCAACGACTTTTTGAAGGAATCAAAGATTTCTTTGGGGAGTCTTCAAGGCTGGCAAAATTTTGTGCAGATGAGTGCGCGATCGCAAGCTGGACGTAGAGCGATGTTAGCACACCGGGAAGCGAAAGAAATCGCTTTGGGAACTGATGGGAAGATAAGAGTTCTTGCTGATATATTAGCTCAGCATTATCCGGAACGTATTTTGATTTTTACTGCTGATAATGCTACAGTTTATCATATTTCGCAAGAGTTTCTCGTTCCGGCTATTACTCATCAAACTCCTGTGAAGGAACGTCATGAGATATTAACAAAATTTCGGGAAGGGGAGTATAAAACTCTGGTTGCTTCTCATGTGTTGAATGAGGGGGTTGATGTACCAGCGGCTTCTGTTGCTGTTATTTTATCTGGGACTGGTTCGACACGGGAGTATATTCAAAGATTGGGAAGGGTTTTAAGGAAGGGGAAGGATAATAATAAGCAGGCGATTTTGTACGAGGTGGTGGCGGAGGATACGAGTGAGGAGGGGACTTCGGCGAGGAGAAGAGGTGTGGAGAGAAATGAACCGCCAAAACGCCAAGAACGCCAAGGTAAAGAGGAGAAGAAAGGGAATTTGCGGGTTGTTTATGGGAGTGGACAGGAAAAGAATCTTAAGGCTGCTGAACAGTTAGAAATAAATTATAAGGTTCAAAAAAAGCCGCCGATAAACACGGATGAAAGTTGATAATGTTTCAATAGTTCTTTGTGTTCATCTGCGTTTATCTGCGGTTTAAAGTTCCAATGCTACCAACAGAGTTACTAAGTCACAGGCAAAATGGGGAAGAGATAATCCCGAAGAGATTGAAGATTGATGATAAGAATTTGGCGATCGCCACTGAGTTAATGACTTGTTTTCAGAAGGCTGTGGGTGATACTCAGGGTGCGCTGGAGCGTCAGTTGTTGGAGTTGGAGGGGGATACTCCTGATTATAAAATAAAGCGGGGTTTGGCTTATATCCTCAAAAGCGCTTTTTGCACGTTTGAGGTGGTGAGTCCTTTGGAACCTCAAATGTTACGAGAAAGGGTTTTTGCAATGGCTGCGAAGTCTCCTCCGAGTCGGGAGTTGACTGAGGTTACGTTGACAAAGATTGCTGATGAATTGAGTCATGAACTTGAACGCGAAGTTTTGCCGAAACAAGTTCGTGATGGGTTATATGCTGATTTATCTGAGAATAAAATTTTAACTGCTTTTGATACGCCAGACTCTAAAGAAGTGTTGCATCGATACAATTTATCTCAGGTGCAAGGGGTGTTTTATAAGGCGAGTCAGTTGATCATAAATGCTCATCGCAATGTTCCAGGGCAATATAAGCTTTTGTTTCGCTATCTTAAGTTGTTTCAATTAATGTCTTATATTGAGGGCGATGCTGACCACGGCTTTACAATTACGATTGATGGTCCGACGAGTTTGTTTACTCCAAGTACACGTTATGGTTTGGCTATTGCTAAACTTATCCCGGCTTTACTTCATGTGACAAAATGGAGTCTTTCGGCGACTTTGCAAACTCGTGATTTTTACACAAATACATGGAAAAGTGGGCGTTTTACTCTCAATTCTGAATGTGGGTTGGTGTCTCATTATTCAGCAGGCAAGCCATATGATAGTATGCTGGAAGAATCTTTTGCTAATAAGTGGGAGTCAATGAAAACGGATTGGGTATTAGAACGAGAAGTTGACCTCATTCCCATTCCTGGAAGTGTGATGATTCCGGATTTTAGATTAGTCCATCCTGATGGTCGTACGTTTTTATTAGAAATAGTTGGTTATTGGCGACCAGAGTATTTACAAAAGAAGTTTTCACAGGTGCGACGTTCGGGATGCGATAATTTAATTTTAGCAATTTCTGAACGATTGAATTTGGATAAAGCAGGGGTCAAATTAAATGATGTTCCTGCAAAAATTGTTTGGTTTAAAGATAAGTTGTTGCCAAAATCAGTGTTAGCGATGATGGAATAAAAATTTGTGAGGTTCCAACTGAATTCTTCTTGATTAATTCATCTTTTCTTCGTTTTGTTGCAGCAGATATTCCAAAGCTTCTTTTGTCTTTAGCTGGGGAAATTCGGAGTAAAAATGACTTACACTACAGAAAGGTTCTGGTGTTGCGAGGATAATCACGCGATCGCCCCACTGATGTAACCAAGGTAGCAACTTCAAGGGCGCTACTGGAGCACATAACCAAACTTCAGCCGGAGAAAGTGCCTTGAGAGATGTTGCCGCTACTGCCATTGTCATACCTGTGGCAATACCATCATCAACTAAAATGAGCGTAGCACCTTCGGTATTCACCTGCGGACAACCAGGACTCAATTGAGCCTCAAGAAACTTCGCTTGAATCGCAGCTGTATCTAATGCTGCTTCTCGCCACCCTGAATTCGGCAGATTGCGAAAAGACAGCTTGTGCTGATCCCAAAGAACATTTCCGGAAGCAGTAACCGCACCAATAGCCAACTCGGGATTTTCTGGATGGCTAATTTTTTTTGCTACCTCTATCGTCAAGGGACAGTTGAGGAGACGCGCTACTGGTGCTGCTACTGGTAATCCTCCTCTTGGCAAAGCATACACAATTGTCTTAGGCTTTGCTACCGAGTTAGCAGTTTGCTGGGTTAAAATAGCCTGAATCGCTTGCGCCAGTTGCTCACCAGCTTGAATGCGGTTAGTAAAAAGCGGGGTGTTTGTCATGGTTCCCCCAGCATACGACAGCGTCTATGCTTCTATCATGACTGATTTTGACTCAGGTTAGCCGATAATTAATTCTTGACGGGTTTTGGCTCAGGAGTTATCCACTTGACCGTTCGGCTGAGCTCACGGCGAAGCCTAGTAGGCTTTTTATATGTGCGCATTACCGCTAAAAAATAGTTTAGCAGCAATAGACACACAATTGCAAGTCTAAATAAAGAGAGTTTACAATTAAAAGCCGTCAAACGAAGGACGGGGCTTTAAACCCACCTTTTCCGGTAAATCAGTCCTCGTTCGTTCTTCGTCAAGATATTTTCTTTGATTTTCAATAACCAAAACCACATCGTAAGCTTTTAATAAAGAATGAGATAAATTACAATCTGACTGATAATGTCATTGAGTTGCAATTCTTATTTAAATACTATTTCTATCAAACGAAAAATCTCCCTGTTGTCAGCCCCTCTATCTAATAATCCTTTTAAGGACTTTTCACTTTATACTTTATACTCTCATCCTTTTCTGACCTATAGCAATCTTAAATCATAAGCCCTAGGGGCTGCCTTCGGCTACGTGAAAAATCTCTTTTTCTCGTTTATTCGCGCTCTAGCCTACGGCACGGCGCTGGGCGTCTACCCTTTCAATAGATATCTCACAACTCCTGCAAAGTTCTATATATATCAATATATATAGAACCTTGCTTTCACCTATATCAACACATCTATAGATCGTTATACCAAATAGATAATTGCTGGCTCTGGTAAAAATGTGATATCTCTTAAGAACAGAGTTAATAAACAAGCTCATTTTGTGCTAAAAAGTGGTTATTTGATTTGCTTATAAGTAGAGCGCAATACTACCTAAAATTCAAAAACATGTATTTTTTAGTCAAAATTTTGTTGATAATAGAAAAAAGAGTATACCGAAAGACAGATGCAAAAAATAAAATCTAAATGAAAAAAGCAGAAAATGGAGTTTAAAAAAAAGCAGAAAATGAAATTAGGAGAGATAATATAGCAAATTAAAAAGAAAAATTAAATTTATAAGTAAAGCTCCAAGTAATCAAGAGATTACTGAGTCATTTTGACTTAAAAAATATTTCAGATGATCCATCTATAATTTTGGCTAGATAAATGGGACAAGGATTTTTTCAAATTGGCGTAACGCTGTGTATCGTGATAGCAATAACTCCGCTATTGGGCAGATATATAGCGCGTGTTTTCTTGGAAGAAAAAACGCTGCTTGACCCAGTCATGAAACCTGTAGAGCGAATTATTTTTACATTAGCTGGTACACGCACAAAAGACGAGATGAGGGGTTGGCAGTATGCCAGAGCAGTACTTTACAGCAACATTCTTATGGGTGTTGTGGTGTTTCTGCTCATATCTTTTCAGAAATTTTTACCCTGGAATCCTCTTGGGTTGGCAGCTCCTAAATGGGACATCACGCTGCACACCACGATTTCATTTTTAACAAATACCGACCAGCAGCATTACTCTGGTGAGACAACCTTAAGTTATTTCAGCCAAACGGCAGCTTTAGCTTTTTTGATGTTTACCTCAGCCGCTACCGGGTTGGCAGTAGGAATTGCTTTTATTAGGGGTTTGACAGGTAGACCACTGGGAAATTTCTACGTGGATCTGACGCGCTCAATTACGCGCATATTACTACCCATTTCAATTGTAGGTGCGATCGCACTGCTCACACTGGGTGTACCGCAAACATTAAATGGTCCTTTACAGGTGACAACCTTGGAGGGAGCAACGCAATATATAGCCAGAGGTCCAGTGGCAACATTTGAGATCATTAAACAGTTAGGAGAAAACGGCGGCGGCTTTTTTGAGACGAATTCAGCACACCCGTATGAAAATCCCAATAGTGCTTCTAACTTAATAGAAATCATCGCCATGATTTGTATTCCAGCAGCGTTGATTTACACCTACGGTTTGTTTACCAACAACACCAAGCAAGCTTGGCGACTTTTCTGGATGGTTTTTGCCATCTTTGCGGTTTTGGTGAGTATTACAGCGGTTGGCGAGTATCAAGGCAATCCCATTGTTGAGAACACATTGGGATTGGAACAGCCGAATTTAGAGGGCAAAGAAGTCAGGTTTGGCTGGTCACAAACGGCATTGTGGGCGATCGCAACCACTGGAACCATGTGCGGTGCAGTCAATGGAATGCTCGATTCTCTCATGCCATCGGGAGGGTTTTCCACCTTATTAAACTTATTTTTGCAGATTGTTTGGGGTGGGCAAGGAACAGGAACCGCTTATTTATTCATTTATTTAATTCTCTCCGTATTTCTTACAGGACTTATGGTAGGGCGAACACCAGAGTTTTTAGGGCGCAAAATTGAAAAGCGGGAAATTGTCCTTGCCAGTGTAGTGCTGCTGATTCACCCAATTGCGGTTTTGATTCCCACTGCCATTGCTTTGGCATTTCCCAGTACCTTAGCATTTCAAATTCCGCCGCCAGGATATACCGGTTCCCCGGAATTTCACAACATCTCACGAGTGGTGTATGAATACGCTTCAGCCAGCGCCAACAATGGTTCTGGCTTTGGTGGGCTGGGGAATAGCACTTTGTGGTGGAACTTAAGCACCTGTTTCAGTTTGTTACTGGGGCGCTACATTCCGATTATTGCCATTTTGCTTTTAGCAGACAGCATGGCACGCAAACAACCAGTACCTGAAACTCCAGGTACCCTGAGAACCGACTCTACGCTATTTACGACTGTCACAGCTGGTGTCATTTTGATTTTGGGTGTGCTAACATTTTTCCCCGTTTTGGCTTTAGGACCAATAGCTGAAGGTTTTAACCTTGCTAGTCGGATTAAATAATCTTGTGGTGAGTGCTAGTTTTGAATTTTGAATTTTGAATTGTTCCTCATGGACTCCGGAAATCCTTTATCTAAACCTTCTCCTCGTAAAAGCGATCGCGAAGCGGGCGCTCTGCGCCATCGCCGCCAAGCACGCAAACAATCGCGGGTAAACACGAAAGGGCTTTACCAAAGAGCAATCATTGATGCTTTTGTCAAGCTCAATCCCAAAAACGCGATCAAAAACCCAGTCATGTTCTTAGTTTGGGTTGGCACCATTATCACCTTACTTGTGACCATCGACCCTTATTTGTTTGGTCCAGTTTCAGGCAATAACCTACGACTTTTTAACGGATTGATTACGGTAATTCTGTTGTTCACCGTTTTATTTGCCAACTTTGCCGAAGCAGTCGCAGAGGGGCGGGGTAAAGCCCAAGCTGATGCCTTAAGAGCAACCAAGTCAGAAACAATTGCCAAAAAACTCGCTCCTGATGGTTCAATGAGTGAAGTTTCTTCCACCAGCTTGCGCCAGGGTGATACGGTGTACGTGGTTGCTGGTGATGTGATCCCCGCCGATGGGGAAGTGATTATGGGTGTCGCCAGTGTGGATGAATCGGCAATTACCGGGGAATCTGCGCCAGTCCTGAAGGAAACAGGTTCAGATGTCGCCAGTTCTGTCACCGGCGGTACGCGGATTATCTCTGATGAGCTGATTATCCGCATCAGTGCAGACCCTGGTAAAGGATTTATTGACCGAATGATTGCCTTGGTAGAAGGGGCGGAACGCAGCAAAACACCGAACGAAATTGCCCTGACGGTGTTACTCGCGGTTCTGACATTAGTGTTTTTGTTTGTCGTGGTGACTCTGAGTGCGATCGCCAGCTATGCCAGAAGCCCAATTAGTGTGGCGATATTGGTTGCTTTGTTAGTCGCGTTGATACCCACGACAATTGGCGGGTTACTAAGTGCGATCGGTATTGCTGGTATGGATCGAGTCGCCCAGTTTAACGTCATAGCCACCTCCGGACGAGCTGTAGAAGCGTGTGGTGATGTCAATACACTGGTTCTCGATAAAACAGGGACAATTACCTTGGGCAACCGCTTAGCAGAAGAATTTATCCCCATAAACAGTCATTCTCAGGAGGAAATTGCGAATGTAGCTTTGACCGCCAGTGTGTTTGATGATACACCTGAAGGAAAATCAATTGTTCGACTGGCAGAAAGACTAGGGGCAAGGATTGATTTTGACCACGAAAGGTCCCAAGCGATAGAATTTTCAGCAAAAACCCGCATGAGTGGCACAAACTTGCCCAATGGCAGTCAAGTGCGTAAAGGTGCAGTTTCAGCCATCAAGGGATTTGTCCGTTCCCGAGATGGACGAGATTCGCCAGAACTTGATGCAGCATACACAAAAGTTTCGCAACTGGGAGGGACACCGTTAGCAGTCGCCCTTGATGGTGAAATATATGGCGTTATCTATCTCAAAGACATTATCAAACCAGGTATCCACGAACGTTTTGACCAGTTGCGGCGGATGGGAGTGCGTACCGTCATGCTGACTGGAGACAACCGCATTACCGCTTCTGTGATTGCCAAAGAAGCTGGAGTCGATGACTTTATTGCCGAAGCCACCCCAGAAGACAAAATCTCCGTAATTCAACGAGAACAGGCGCTGGGCAAACTGGTAGCGATGACGGGAGACGGTACCAACGATGCACCAGCACTCGCCCAGGCAAATGTCGGAGTCGCAATGAATACTGGGACTCAAGCGGCAAAAGAAGCCGCCAATATGGTGGATTTGGACTCTGATCCCACAAAGCTGATTGATATTGTTGCTATTGGAAAACAATTGCTGATTACTCGCGGTGCGCTGACAACTTTTTCCCTCGCTAATGATATTGCTAAATACTTTGCAATTATCCCGGTGTTATTTACCTCAGCTAATTTGGGAAGTTTAAATATCATGAAGTTGACTAGTACTAATTCTGCTGTGCTGTCAGCTTTAATTTACAACGCTTTGATTATTCCAGCTTTGATTCCTTTGGCACTAACCGGCGTCAAGTTTAGACCTTTGAGCGCTAATCAGCTTTTGCAACAAAATATTTTGATTTATGGTTTGGGTGGTGTGATTGCGCCATTTATTGCGATTAAGTTGATAGATATATTGATTGCAGCAGTGGGATTGGCTTAATAGGAGAGAAACCGCCTTTGCGCAGCGTGTCCCTCAGGACATAGACGCAAAGGGCAAACAAAGGGGAGATGAGGAGAAAATTTAGTTCCCTCCTCGCTTGCGGGGAGGGTTAGGGTGGGGTGCTAGATATTCGTGCAATAAGTCTAATGACTTAGTAGGTTAATTTATGAAGAAAAAAGTTGATGTCTTGGCTAAGTTTTTGCCGATGAATATCGTGGAGGCAATTTATTTTATCTGGTCAAAATCGCGCTCTCAAAAGTTGCCACTTGCAATTTTTGTAGCACTTTGCCTGAATTTGCTTATTGCCCCCATAGTTTATGCTGCTGCCGATGGTACTTTAGAGCGCCGTTCTGCTTGGGCTATTGGGGTTTTAGGATTGGTGACTTTGGCAGTTATCGTTTACTTATTTGTTGTTGTTTTTCAGCCAGAACGCTTTTAGGCTACACAATTTTCTTGATTATCTAAAGTACATTTGAAAGGGTGTAGAAAAATTTGTATGTCTATTCTTAGAGAAGTTGCTAAAGCAATTCGTATCACTCTGATTTTATGGTTGTTGACCGCCATTATTTATCCTTTATTCATACTTTTGGTCGGTCAAGTCCCTTTCCTTAAAGACAAGGCACAGGGCAGCATAGTGCAAAATATTCAGGGAGAAGAAATTGGTTCAGCGTTGATTGGTCAACAGTTTCGTTCTGAACAGTATTTTCAGAGTCGTCCCAGTACTATTAGATATAGCCAAGGAAAACAAGGAAATCCTACTGGTATTTCTGGGGCTAGCAATCTCGCTCCTAGCAGCCCAGAATTACTGAAGCGAATTGTGGAAGAGGCAAATCGCCTCAAAGATGAAAATATTCAACCATACGCTGATTTAATTTACACCTCTGGCTCGGGTTTAGATCCGCATATTTCAGTGAAAGCAGCACGGGAGCAGTTAGATCGGGTTGCTCGTGCCCGTGGTGTCAGACCAGATGAAATATTGCCTTTTATTAATAAGTATACCGAGGGCAGATTTTTAGGCATTTTTGGAGAGCCTGGAGTTAATGTTTTAAAATTAAATTACGCCCTTGATTTAGATGAGTTTAACCGTCAGCAAAATAGATAAGTCTTAAGAAGAACACAGAACACAGAACACAGGAACGGCATCCCCATAAATAAATTTAGCCCCTCGGCTACGCTCAGGGCTAACGTTGAGCGAAGCCGAAACGTTAGGGTATTTAAAAAACACACCACAACAAGTAAAAAGTAAAAATAAAGAAGAATTCAATATTTCTTTTAAGTTTTAACTTGTTTGAGGGGCTTGTATACTTTTACTATTCTGACTACTGAGTTCCTATTCTGTGGTCTTTCTTCGGTCATTAATGTAGAACTTTCGGATGCAATGTCTCTATATTACTCCTGTCACGCTGGAAGATTACCTATTAACTAACCGCCAAGACGAGCCAGCGCTGCAGGAGGGTTTCCCTCCGTAGGCGACTGGCGTCGCCAAGAACGCCAAGGAAAAGATAGGTAATTTTGTACCGGGAAGGGAGTAGTCATTAGTTTTGAATCATTAGTTTTGTTGGACTATTCGCGCTGTAGCAGTGCAACCATATTAAAGCATATAAGTCAACACTTTCATGATTGATAAGCGTGAGCTTCTCGGTAAAAATAACTCAAAAGAAGCAGGCACTAAATCCGTACCTTCTGCCCCTTATGACCTGAGTCCAGCACGGCGAGGTAAACACAAAATATACATTGGGATGGCTCCCGGAGTAGGCAAAACCTTCCGGATGTTGGAAGAAGCTCATTCACTGAAACATGAAGGTATTGATGTCGTGATTGGGCTGTTGGAAACCCACGGACGTAAGGAAACGGCGCAAAAGGCTCAAGGGTTGGAGATAGTAAAGCGCAAGGAAATTCCTCGAGGTGGGTTGATTTTGACAGAAATGGATACAGATGCAATCATAGCCCGATCGCCTCAGTTGGTGTTAGTCGATGAACTAGCACATACTAATGTCCCAGGTTCGCTACGAGAAAAACGTTACCAAGATGTAGAAATTATTCTGGCAGCAGGTATTGATGTTTACTCCACAATGAATATTCAGCATTTGGAAAGCCTCAATGACCTGGTAGCAAGAATTACTGGGGTGGTAGTACGAGAGCGCGTTCCTGACCGCATCCTAGAGGAAGCATCGGAGGTTGTGGTAGTAGATGTTACTCCAGAAACGCTGCGAGAGCGCTTGCTAGAAGGCAAAATTTACGCACCGCAAAAAATTCAAGAATCACTCGATAACTTTTTCCAACGCCGCAACCTGATTGCTTTACGAGAGTTAGCACTGCGGGAAGTGGCGGACAACATTGAGGAAAATGCCGTTGCTTCGACTCCACAAGGTCAATTTTGCAATATTCACGAGCGGGTTTTGGTATGTGTATCCACTTATGCCAACTCAGTACAATTATTACGTCGGGGAGCTAGAATTGCTAGCTACATGAATGCCCCTCTATATGTTGTGTTTGTTGCCGAGTCAGACCGCTTCCTCACAAAGGAAGAAAGCCTATATATAGAAACTTGTGAAAAGTTATGTAAAGAATTTGACGGTACATTCATTCGTCACACCAGCAGTGATGTAGCTCAGGCGATCGCCCAAATCGCTGAAAAATACCGCATCACCCAAATTGTTATAGGTGCAAGTCAGCGTACACGTTGGCAAATCCTCCTTAAAGGGTCTTTAACTCATAAATTGCTACGCTTGCTGAAAAACATCGATTTACATATTATTTCCGCTGAGAAATCCGCTGAGAGAAATAATGGGTTCAATCGTTCAATGCAGGAATGATATTTTGAGATAATTATTATCTGCACGGCAGTTGCTTCAACTCTGGGAACCAGAGCAACGCACTGCCTCCTCCATCTCCGGTTTAAAATCAAATGACTCGTGTAATAGGTTTAATCAGTGGCACGTCCGTCGATGGTATAGACGCTGCGTTAGTAGATATTTCTGGTACAAATCTCGATATCAAAATTGAGTTGGTCGCTGGTGCAACTTATGCCTACCCAGCGGATCTCAGAGAACGCATCTTAGCAGTCTGTGCAGGCGTTGCCATCTCAATGGCAGAGTTGGCAGAATTAGATGATGCGATCGCCTTTGCTTTTGCCCAAGCAGCGCAAAATATTCAAATTAGTCACGAAAAAGCCACTTTGATTGGTTCTCACGGTCAAACCGTTTTCCATCGACCACCGGGAGATAAGAAAGCAAATGCTTCCTCATCCCCACTCGGTTACACTTTCCAACTTGGTCGCGGTGCGGTCATAGCCAATTTGACCGGTATAACGACAGTGAGTAACCTGCGTGTAGCGGATATTGCTGCGGGAGGTCATGGTGCGCCCCTCGTACCTCGCATAGATGCGGCTTTGCTCAGCCATCCTCAAGAAGCACGTTGTATACAAAATCTTGGAGGTATTGGTAATGTTACTTACATACCACCTCGCCGGGACAACTGGTTAGAAAAAATTCGCGCTTGGGATACGGGACCTGCAAATAGTCTTTTGGATTTGGCGGTGCAGCATTTAACGGATGGTGCCAAAAGCTACGATGAAAATGGCAATTGGGCAGCGAGTGGCACTCCCTGCGATCCTTTAGTAGAAGAATGGCTGAGCCAAGACTACTTTCATCTACCACCCCCCAAATCTACGGGTCGAGAGTTATTCGGTGTAACATATTTGCATCAGTGTTTACAAGACGCCGAAGCATACCAACTCAGTCCAGCCGACTTTTTGGCAACTCTCACAGAACTAACGGCGGCTTCGATTGTTCACAGTTACCGCACTTTTCTACCACAAATGCCAGAGCGGGTGTTATTGTGCGGGGGTGGCAGTCGCAATCTTTATCTGAAAAGTCGGTTACAACAGCTGTTGGCATCAGTACCCGTCTTAACAACAGATGAAGTTGGTTTGAATGCCGATTTTAAAGAAGCGATCGCCTTTGCAGTTTTGGCATACTGGCGACAGTCCGGTACTCCTGGTAACTTACCAACTGCTACAGGCGCAAGTCAAGAAGTGCTGCTGGGTGAGGTTCACTCACCGTAGCTTTTTCGGGAACCTCAACAATGCTTGTTCGTCCACTTGCTTTTAACTTGGCAGGATTGATAATGGATAAGTAATCCTCCCGTTCTAGATTTAGCCCTTTTGCATAAACATGGTACTTCCAACTGACAGGCGTAAAAATTTTCCTGGCGGTGGTTACTGATTCTGCCTTACCCAGGAATAAAAAACCCGTGTTTTTGAGCGCAAAGTGAAAACGAACCAAGATAGACGCTTGAGCCTCTGGGTTGAAATAAATGAACACATTGCGGCACATCAGCAGATCAATTTTAGACATGGGAGCATCTTTAGCCAAGTTATGACGACAAAAGATGATCGTGCGGCGAAGTTGTGGGTGAAAGACATAACCCTCCTTAGTATGTTGAAAGTATTTTTTAAGCAGAACGGGAGGAATGCCTGTAATATCTCTCGCACTGTATGTGCCTTGCCGCGCTTGCCATATGGCGGGTTCATCTACATCGGTTGCAAAACACTGAACTCGCTTTAAGCAAGACTCGATACCGAGCGCTTCTGCTAATAAGATCAGGGAACTATAGATTTCTTGCCCAGCAGCACACCCCGCACTCCAAACTCGAATGGGTTCATCAGGTTGTTTGCTAGCGATGATTTTGGGGATGATGTCAGTTGCTAAATAATCCCAAGCGTCGCGATCGCGAAAAAAACTAGTAACGTTAATCAGAACGTCGTTTAACAGATCAAGCAATTCTCTTGGCTCACTTTGCAAATACTGTCGGTAGTTTTGATAGCTATTAATGTTGATGCTTTGCATTCGGTGCTGGAACCGCCGCATCAAGGTAGAGCGTCTATAGCCCGTCAAGTCACAATCTTGGCTGTGCTTGAGATAGTCTAATAACGCTTCAAATTCTGGGTTAGCTTCGGGCGAATTGATAACGAGTTTTGATGTTTTCTCTTGTAAAGCCATGCCTTAACCTCTGTTTGGGGGACTGGGGACTGGGCAATACTCTTCCCAATCCCTAATCCCCAATCCCTAATCCCCAATCCCTTAGATCGTCTGAATTGACTCAAAAAACGCACTTCAAACAGCCAGCCAATCGCTGTTGTAAAAGCTGCGTGCAGTTGTAGACGGCGGTTTGCGACACCTGGACAACAAATGATAATGTGAAACAGGGGGTGAGAGGCTCGCCTCTCACCCCCTCTCTTTTTTGTAACTATTATTATTACGTCAAAATTTTCTACATATAGACGTATTGACAAAATTTACTTGCTGACATAGTAAAGTCTGATTCGTATGCTTTTATTATTATAATGGAATTGCGTACGAATATTTTTGTCAAAAACATATTTAGATTGCGTACGAATCAAAAATGCACACGCTAGAAAAACTTCAGTCTGCCCTAGATGCGCTCAATACGGAACGAACACGAATCGCTCGTGAAGGTTGGTATTTGCAAAATTGCTGGTTGGTGCAAGTGAAGCCGGGAGGCAATGCCCGAACCGATCGCAAATATTGGCAAGCCAGAAGCCGTCAAGCAATGTTTGATGGCAAGACGCTAAAACACTTGAAACCTGATGAAGTAGAGGATTACAAAGCAGCGATCGCTCGTGGGCGGCAGTTAAAGCAGATTGACCGCCAGATTGAGAAACTTCAGCAGCGACTTGAACAACTCACGGCAACAACTGACTCATCAAGTGACTCATTAGGGATATCAACACCGCATGAAACGAGAGTGCAAATTCCCATGCTTCCGGCTGACAGTCTTGAGCGATCGCCCTTGTTTGCCCAAAAGATTTCTTCCACAAACCTTCTGGACGAAGCGGAGCCTGGTTCGGGCATAGGGCGCGCTACGCGATCGCTGGAAGGACAACCTCAAAGTACGGTGATATTCACTGATTTGACTGAACAAGAGCGTCTGGTTAAGGAAGTCATTGCCAAAAGTCAAGCGTTGAGAGCTTCACTGCGGCAGTCAGTTGCTGTTGGCAAACTGTTAGGGGCAAGGATGATTGATCTTAGAAGGGGACATCCCCACGGTCAGTGACACTCCTACCTTAATGGGAGGTCTGGAGGGCGATAGTGCCCCCACTACAACGGTACTCCGTGAGCGTGGTGGGGTACATGGACCCTCCAGGTTCTTTCTGTGGGTTCAATGCCCACAGAAAGAACAATCCTACGTTATAATTTTAAACGTAGGATTGAGGAACGCCATGCTAGTTTTTGAGGCAAAGTTGCAAGGAACAGAGGAGCAGTACAGATTGCTAGACGAGGCAATCAGGACTGCTCGTTTTGTTCGCAACGCTTGCCTTCGACACTGGATGGATGGGAAGAACATAGGTCGATATGACCTGAGCGCATACTGCAAAGTATTGCGAGAACAGTTTGATTGGTGCAAAAAGCTGTCTGCACAAGCGTGTCAAGCTTCTGCTGAGCGTGCTTGGTCAGCAATCTCTCGTTTCCTTGATAATTGCAAAAAGGCTAAACCAGGGAAGAAAGGTTATCCCAAATTCAAGACAGAGCAAACCCACGCAAGCGTAGAGTACAAAGTCGATGGGTGGAAGCTTTCAGAAGACAGGAGGAATATAACCTTCCGTGACGGTTTTAGTGCGGGAACCTTTAAAATGTGGGGAACCCGCGATTTGCATTTTTATCAAATCAAGCAAATCAAGCGTGTGCGCGTCGTGCGCCGAGCAGATGGCTATTATGTTCAGTTTTGTATTGACCAAGAACGAATTGAGAAACGTGAACCAACTTATACGACAGTAGGGATTGACGTTGGACTAAACCACTTTTACACGGATTCAGATGGGAACACCGCTCCCAATCCAAGGCATCTGCGTAAAAGTGAAAAGTCGTTAAAACGATTGCAACGTCGTCTTTCTAAGACCGAGAAAGGCTCTAAAAATAGAGCGAAGTTTAGACAGGTGCTAGCAAGGAAACACCTCAAAGTAAGTCGCCAGCGTAAAGACTTTGCCGTAAAGACAGCAAGGTGCGTAGTGATGTCTAACGACCTCGTGGCGTATGAGGATTTGAAGGTGCGTAACATGGTGAGGAATCGACGCCTTGCCAAGTCAATATCAGATGCTGCATGGACTCAGTTTCGAGAATGGGTTGAGTATTTTGGAAAAGTGTTCGGTGTGGCGACAGTTGCCGTCCCACCTCAATACACAAGTCAAAATTGCTCCAATTGTGGCTCCGAAGTCAAGAAAAGTCTCAGTACTAGGACGCATAATTGTTCTCATTGCGGACACATTCAAGACCGCGACCACAATGCAGCACGAAACATACTAGAAAAGGCATTACGTACCGTGGGGCACACGGGGAGTCACGCCTCTGGAGAGACCGACCTCTGTCTTGGTGAAGCAATTCCTCAAGATAAGCCGACTCACAGAAAGAGGAAGCCCAAGAAGTGATTCTTGGAATCCCCCGCTACACCCGCAAGGGTTAGCGGTGGGAGGATGTCAAACCTCTCTACTTTGTAGGTATAGGAGTGTCATCTAAAGTTCTCTTTTACTATCTGTGGTCAACGCTCTATGTTCTTCCTCTATTTCTTCATTTATATTCTCCTGGCTCAATATTTCGTTGCTCATCACCGCTTGCCTAACCAAATTACCTCGCCGCTTTGCGTCCTCAGCTTTTTG
Organism: Kalymmatonema gypsitolerans NIES-4073; assembly: GCF_002368435.1. Classification (GTDB taxonomy): domain Bacteria; phylum Cyanobacteriota; class Cyanobacteriia; order Cyanobacteriales; family Nostocaceae; genus Kalymmatonema; species Kalymmatonema gypsitolerans. The sequence goes on along the minus strand of NZ_AP018268.1, from coordinate 611,339 downwards.
CAACAGGAGGTCTGCCGCCTCATGCTCGTTCATTTCCCGCAGATGCTTCGCCGTATGGGTCATCAACATCTCACTCGCCTCAATCGTGCGAATTCCATCCCAGAGGGTTTCTTCAATCGACTGCGTTACTTCTGTTAAAAGGGCATTGAGCGAATAGGCATGACCCGTGTGGCAGCGAAAGCGGATCAGGTTGCCTTCTTTCAACTGCATCAGTACGCCATGACACTCAGGACAGGTATAGGGAGAAAAGTCACCTAACTTCATAATGCCCATCTCCAGCCCGTTATCTTCCCGTGCAACGCCAACTTCAATATCCATTTTCTCAGACACCGGATTCACCTCCTCTACCGGAATCGCTTTGTCAACCAGATATGTTAACAAAGCTCCCATTTCTATGATGGGCACACAATGATCGACCGCTACCGCTTTCATCGCTGCCCTAGGCATAGAAGAGTGAAGCGCATCAGACGGGTCTTGAACGACGGCTATTCCGCCTTGCTCCTTGATTGCATAAAGCCCAGCTGCTCCATCGTCGAGACTGCCACTCAAAACCACCCCAATGACTCGCGATCCATAATACCGAGCGGCAGAGCGAAACAAGACATCGATCGCCGGACGAAAGCGGTTTTCCCTGGGACCACGACTAAGACGGACATGCCCCGGTTCGACCAACAGATGGTGATCGGGAGGGGCAACATAAATGTGACCTCGTTTGATCGGTTCTCTGTGAATTGCGTGTGCAACTGGCAGTAAACTAACCCGAGCCAAGATTTCAGGCAATATACTTGGGTAATTTGGGGAGATATGCCAAACTATAAAAATCGCTGCGGGGATGTTAGAGGGCAGTTGAGAAACGAGTGTTTCAAACGCTTTGAGTCCTCCAGCTGATGCTCCGATGACAATGATGTCCCGCTTAAACACTCGATGCTCCTTGTACTGAAGATATCCGCGCAACTGTATTTAACACGGTAACACGCCCTTCTTGGCGTGCAACACTCCCTTAGGACTAGTGGTTCATCGCATTAATTCTGATGGTTGTATAAGTTCGTAGTAAGGACTTTAGTCCTAAACTCCGAGAGCGCTTAAGCGCTCACTACATTACCCCTTATGCTTTAAGAAGTTACAATAGGCTGTGGACTATATCAGGTTATCTGTTAAAACCACAGTTAACTCTGTTGCAAAATTAATAAATAGGCGATCGCAGCATAGCCAGCCCGACAGCCGCTACAAGACATGAACCTCAGACGCTCTTCCAAAAAATCTCAACCCAACACCTCTGATGGCAAAGTCCCTAGTGACAATCAGCAGGACAATCAAGATGGATTATTTCCAGTGGTCGGGATTGGAGGCTCGGCAGGTGGATTGGAAGCGTTTACCCAGTTGCTGAATTCTGTGCCAACCAATACGGGCATGGCGTTTGTCATTGTTCAGCACATGCCTCCGGAGCAGGAAAGCGCATTGAGTCTGATTCTTGGCAGGGCAACCCGGATGCCCGTGAATGAAGTGCAAGATGGAATGGCAGTCGCACCGAATCAGGTCTACGTGATTCCGCCGAATGCAGGCATGACCATTGTTCAAGGGGTGCTAAAGCTAACGCCTCGCTCTAGTACAAGTCGGATGTTTATGTCGGTTGATACGTTTCTGCTTTCACTTGCCGAGGAGCGCGGGAACAAAGCGATCGGCGTGATTCTATCAGGTGGCGATTCTGACGGGGCGCGGGGAGTCGAGGCAATCAAGGGAGCAGGTGGTCTTACCTTTGCCCAATGTCAGGAGACGGCACAAGTCGATAGTATGCCCAACACAGCGATCGCCACGGGTCAGGTAGACTTCATCTTACCTCCGGACAAAATTGCCCAGAAGCTAGCAGAGATTAGCCGTCATCCCTACATCGCCAATCTGCCTGTAACCGAATCGCAGGCAAACCTATCTTCGCCTGCAAGCCAAGATGCGGTCAGCATTATCTTCAATTTGCTGCGCAAGGCGACAGGAGTTGACTTCACTTACTATAAACAAACCACCTTAAATCGACGGATTCAGCGGCGGATGCTGTTGTACAAGCTGGAACGACTGGAGGATTATGCCCGCTATCTCCAGAGCAACCCGGCAGAAGTGATGGCATTGTATCACGATGCCTTGATTCATGTCACCAGTTTTTTCCGCGATCCCGAAAGCTTCGAGGCACTAAAAAGCCTGGTCTTTCCCGTCATCATCAAAGATAAAACGCCAGGGACACCGATTCGGATTTGGGTCGCGGGCTGTTCGACAGGCGAAGAAGCTTACTCGCTCGCCATCTGCTTGCTAGAGTTTTTAGCCGATCAGGTTCCGCGAGTGCCGATTCAGATTTATGCAACTGACATCAGTGAAACGGTGATCGAGCATGCCCGCAACGGCATCTACACGCCCAGCCAAGTCGCAAATGTTTCCCCTGAACGTCTGTATCGGTTCTTTGTCCAAGTTGAGGGGGGCTATCAAATCAGTAAGTCCGTGCGCGAAGTCTGCGTCTTTGCGAGACAGAACCTGATTGGCGATCCTCCATTTTCTCGGCTGGACCTGATTACCTGTCGGAATGTGCTGATCTATCTGGGAACCTCTTTGCAGAAAAAGCTCCTGCCAATCTTCCACTACGGTCTTAAGTCCACGGGCTTTCTCATGTTAGGCACCTCGGAAACGGTGGGTGAGTTTTCAGACTTGTTTACCCTACGCGACAAAAAGAACAAAATTTATGCCAAAAAGCTGACAGCGACTCGAGGCAACATTGAATTGACTGCCAGTCCCTATTCTCCGGTAATTATCGACCCTCAACCCCTTATGACCGAGCAGAACCCAAGCGACCTGGAATTGCAGAGAGAGGCAGACCGGATTGTCTTGAATCAATATGCCCCGGCTGGCGTCGTGGTTGACACCAACCTGGAGATTCTGCAATTTCGGGGACAGACCAGTCCTTATCTGGAACCGGCTCCTGGTAAGGCGAGCTTGAATCTGCTCAGAATGGCAAAAGAAGAATTGCGGCGAGAGCTACAGACTGCTGTCTATCAGGCAAAACAGCAAAAGGTGCCGATAAAACGGGAAGGCTTACAGGTGAGAGAGGGCGATAGCATCCGGCAAATCACCATTAATGTCATTCCGTTCCAAATTGGGGCAACACAAGAGTGTTTCTTAGTTCTATTTGAAGATGCTCCGCTCATCCCGGCGTTGCCTGCGGCAACCGATGATGGCAGCACCCCGTCTAAGCGCAAGACAAGGGAGGCGGCTGAGATTGCTCGGCTTCAGCAGGAACTGGCAACGACAAGAGAGCATCTGCAATCGATCATTGAAGAGCAACAAGCTACGAACCAAGACTTGAGAGCCGCCAACGAAGAGATTTTGTCGAGCAATGAAGAGCTGCAAAGTACGAATGAGGAACTGGAAACGGCGAAAGAAGAAATTCAGGCGGCGAATGAAGAACTGAACACGGTGAATGACGAACTGCGCCGTCGCACGCTGGAAGCGACTCAGGTGAGCAACGATTTGCAAAATCTCCTCAGCAGTATCAATATTCCTATCCTGATGCTAGGAGGCGATCTGCAAATTCGGCAGTTTACTCCATCGGTCGAAGGCATCTTCAACCTGATTTCAACGGACGTGGGGCGACCGTTGAGCGATATTAACCACAAGTTGAATGTGCCGAACTTAGAGCAACAGATTTTAGAGGTGATTCGTACGCTCAACTTGAAAGCGGCTGAGATTCAAGATCGAGATGGGCATTGGTATGACCTGCGGATTCGCCCTTATCGGACAATTGACAACAAGATTGATGGGGCTGTGTTGGTGTTGGTTGATATTGACAATCTCAAACGCAGTAACATCAAATTGATGGAAGCGAGAGATTATGCGGAAGCGATTGTGCAAACCGTGCGGGAACCTCTGGTCGTGCTGAATCTAGACCTGCGGGTCATCACTGCAAATCGTTCTTTTTATGACACGTTTCACGTTGCGCCAGTGGAAACTGAGCAGCATTTGATTTTTGAGTTGGGCAATCGACAGTGGAACATTCCCCAATTGCGATCGCTGCTAGAAGAGATTCTTACCAAGAATACCCAGTTTCAAGATTTTGAGGTTGAACATGATTTTGAGCAGATTGGGCGTAAAATTATGCGGCTCAATGCTCGCAAGATGCCTATGATCGACAATACACAGATGATTTTGCTGGCGATCGAGGACATCACCGAGCTTCATGGGTTAGGATAGTTCTTTGTAGCTTTTCGCTACACCTACGAGACGCTCAACTTGGACGGATACATCAGGAAAGGCTAGAGAGGCAATAGTACCTGCAGTTAGTGCCAGTTCAGTTCTGTATTGCCCATTTTTGAGGTCACGAAATACTTGCAACCGCTTATATTTGAGGTTAACAACCCAATATTCAGTAATGCCTGCCTCAGCGTAGATATCTTTTTTTTCACCTAAATCTTTATTTAAGGTGGCGTTGGAGAATTCAATAATCCAGAAAATATCTTCAGGGTAGGGGTGGTGTTCTAAGTAGACCTCGCCTAAAGGTTTGACAATGGCAACGTCGGGGGCTGGTTCGGAATTGTTTGGCAGAGTTACAGGTTTAGCATCGCGGATTTTTGCCCGTTCACCAAGTAGTGTGCGCAGATAATCGGCGGCTTCTGTGTTGTAGTAGGCGTGGGATTCTCGTTCTGGGGGCATAACAATGAGGTCGCCGCGCAATAATTCTATGGGCTGGTCATCAAAAATGCCTGCCTCTATTGCTCGGTGATATCGTTCAATTGTCCATTTATAGGTAGTTACGGTCATGACACTTTACTTAAGCTTTGTTCTACCGTTTAGACAACAGGGTTAGTTTGATTTTAGTCTAGTGGGCTTTGCGGTATGGGGGCGATCGCACTTTTGATGATGGGGTTGATGTCGGCGATCCGCTAAAGGCAGCAGCATGCGCGATCGCTCTGGTTAGTATTTACATCCGTAGCGCTACAAGCTGCATTGGCTCGTCGTCAGCGAGAGGGCAGTATTTCTGGTAATCAGGCTAACCAAATTTTGCAAGCATTTCGTTACCACTTCGATACTCAGTATCAAAAAGTTGAATTGTTGCCAGTAGTGACTGAAATGACAGGACAACTTGTCAGTCGTCATCCCCTGAGAGCTTATGATGCTGTTCAACTGGCTTCTGCACTATCAAAATATAGTGGGAGGATGAGAACCCCTGTTCGCGTAGCGTCCCGAAGGGAAGATGTAGTTTGACGCACGGAGGAAAACTACATCTGTGTTTTAAACAGGGACGGGAAATCCGACTCATAGGGCTTTAGCCCTTTGTTTCTCTTTCTTTTTTATCAACGTATTCTCTTATTGCTTCTCTAATCAAGTCGTTGATTGAGCGTTCTGTTTGTGCTGACATCTTTTTTATATCTTCATATTCTTTATCAGACAGCCTCAAGTTATAGCGCTGCATAATCCCATATATGTGCTAATATAGGATTAGTTTAACACTATAGGATGAAAAACTCCAAAAGCGAAAGTGGCGTTAAACGTTCTGAACCACGACAACTGAAGATATGAGGTTGTGTTGAGAAGTCCTTTTTAGGAGCCTTCAACACGTAAAATCTTCATGGTTGGAAGGAAGGAAAGTGCCGCACAGCCGTTGAATTGGTCGAGGCGGGTAGGGCTGTCTTACCCTCGTCAATGTGTTTTGCAAAAAACATGGGACAATGTTGCGGAGATGGGCTAAAAGCCCTCGGAGCAACAACAGTCTAGAATCCTGGTTTTTCAAAGCCAGGAGAGTTCAAGCATTTTCCCTCAACTCTCTGGGACAAATACGATAACATTCACATTTCTCACTGCTGACGAACGCTTGCTAGCAGTTGCTCAAGCCGAAAAACTCATCACTGATAATCCCAATTACTATCCATAAATTTGTATTTATATCAAATTACATTGAGCTTGCACAAAATGTTAAAGCTTTAAGATGCTTATCAATTAAAGTTCATCACCGAGCCTCCTCGCACCGGAAGCCCCTGTTTTCTAAACATGGGGAGGAAGGGGCGGGGGAATTTATTCCCCGTTCAAATATCCTAAAATCCATACGAATAGCCGTCCTTTTTGTGAATTGATATACAAAATCTGTGGCTAATACCTGCAACACGACCACTAATGGTTGCAATGTCAAAGCTGCCAGTCTTGCGGCATAACACGCGACCAATATATGTACCAACCTTCTTCCCAGAAGTGACAACAGCTTTTACAATGTCGCCAGTTTTGAAACCAAAATGAATTTGTTTGCGTTCTCTGTGACGGGTCGGAAACCCATACTTATCAGTGCCGCACATTTGACGAGTCCCCCAACCAGTGCATTTAATCTTCAGTGGCTGTTGGGTTAACAGATTTAAATTATTAACTTCTCCAACACAAGCTGCATCAATCCAATGTTGCTTGGATAGTTCAAGCCTTGTTCGGTTATATTTCGTTTGTCCACCCGTTCCCGTTGTGGTGGGTAGGATGTTTTTTAAGGTGCGAAATAATTCCCAACGAGTTGCATTGACTGCGGCTGCATCTTTTAATGGTTGCTTGGCAAGGCATTGAATTTTTTCTAACCTAGAACCATCCTTTTTGAGAAACTCGCCTATAGACTTAGTTCCTTTTTTGGTGTTACATCGTTCGCATGACAAAGTTAAGTTACTGACTCTGTTGCTACCTCCTTTTGCTCTAGGGTGAATATGCTCAACTTGGAGGGGTACACCAGCATGATCACAGTAAGCGCACTTCCTGCCCCACTTTTCAAGCAAGTATTCTCGCACCTCATAACCAGCGAGTTCCCCTTGTTGATACTCAACACCATCAATTTCTGGGTTTTGCATTTTTTGAGTATCGAACTTAATCAACTCCATCGCTATTTGAGTGATAGGAGAATACAAGCAAAGCCGTTTTACCCATGTCTCAATCGTCAGGACACGATGCATCAACGATGGAGCAAGCCATCCCTCTTTGCGCTTGCGGTTGTTAAATCGCGGCTGACGATACCGAGTTTTGCGATTACGACGGCTGCGACGTAAAGAGCGTCTTGATTCTAAAGCATTCTTAATTTGCCAGCCTCTATGTTCCAGTTCTGCCGCCCAAACAACCTTGTCTTGATCCAAAATTGCAATACCCGTGAATCGACTACCGGGGTCGAGCTTGATAGTTAATGGCTTGCTCTGGGGGTTATCAACCACGTGCTTCAGAATGATTACAAACGGGTAAAGCCGATATACAGCAGCTTTTTGTTTCGTGAGTAACTCTCTTGCTCGTGCTGGAGAGACTGGATTAAGAGGTTGTTTGTTTTGGTCGATAACGAAGACATAGTTTTGCATTGCTGCATACTCCTTGCGGGTAAAGTTTGCCTCGTTCATGTTTACGATCAGTAACTATCCAAATTGCACTGCCTAAACCTTCTCGGACGTTTAACAATCTGGTTTCAGAGCTTGGGGCTGGCACGCACCCCAAGGTGAGTTCTTGAACGCTTGTCGTAAACGTAGCCCTTTGATGGACTTGAACTGGTCAACTAGAGTCAACTGCAAGCCCCTGCCTTATAGGCATGGGGTTTACACTCAACGGTTAGGTCGTTGACGATGAGAGTGATTTTCTATTCTATGCAGCCTCATTGTAAAACGATATTACAGCAAGGGAGGCGCTTCCTGATGGTTCGTCAATTTTGAGTAATTTTGTGATAGCCCCAACGCCAAAAGCGTCGCTTTCTCCCCCTAACGGAATGATTATCATTATTTAAAAGCCAGCAGTCGGATTTGAACCGACGACCTTCCGATTACAAGTCGGATGCACTACCACTGTGCTATGCTGGCGTACTTGGCTCTTTTAGGATAGGATTTACCTTATCTTTTTTAAGCATCACACTAATTTATGATTCTACCACAAGCTAGCTGATTGTACAATATTTAATTGAAGAGCAGTATTGAGTCCAAATGAGCCTGAAAATAAGTAATTATTCTCATACTGTTGATTTTTCAGCCGGAAATATATTAAAGCGCTGCAAGTGTAAAGAGATTAAAATAAAATTGTGATTTTTATGACTGATGAAATTGATAAACTAAATCATAGACCAAAACCACCTTAAATTATGGGCTAAACACAAAAATATCTGGTACAGTTTTAAGGCACCATTTTTTGAGACGGCTAGGTACACTCTCACAAAAAGACAGAATTGTTTTTTACAGATCATCAGAAGCATGGCAGCGTTGATCGGACGAGATTTCTTAAGTCTGGCAGACTTTAGTCCAACGGAAGTTCTAGAACTTCTGCAAATGGCATCGCAGCTAAAATCACAAAAGCTGAGGTTGCGGTGTCAGAAGGTGTTGGGGCTGTTGTTCTCCAAAGCTTCAACTCGGACAAGGGTGAGTTTTACTGTAGCAATGTACCAACTAGGTGGACAAGTGATTGACTTGAATCCTAATGTCACTCAAGTGAGTCGCGGTGAACCAGTGCAGGATACAGCGCGGGTTTTGGATAGATACCTCGATGTTTTGGCTATTCGTACCTTTGCACAGCAAGAATTAGAAATTTTTGCCAATTATGCCAAAATTCCTGTTATTAATGCTCTCACTGATTTAGAGCATCCCTGTCAGGTACTCGCTGATTTGATGACAGTTCAAGAATGCTTTGGCACTTTTTCTGGATTGACTTTAACTTATGTAGGGGATGGGAATAATGTTGCTAATTCCCTGTTGTTAGGCTGTGCTTTGGTGGGAATGAATGTGAGAATTGCCACACCTAGTGGATTTGAAGCAAATGCAGCAATTATAGAAACAGCACGTTCGATCGCAGCCAATAAAACCGAAGTCCTCTTAACTCATGACGCTGAAGTCGCGACAAAAGGTGCTCATGTCATTTACACTGATGTTTGGGCAAGTATGGGGCAAGAATCAGAAGCAGACGATCGCATGCCGATTTTCCAACCTTATCAAGTCAATGAACAACTGATGAGCCTTGCTGACCCAGAGGCAATTGTTTTACACTGTTTACCAGCACATCGCGGTGAAGAAATTACCGATGAAGTGATGGAAGGTTCTCACTCACAAATTTGGAACCAAGCAGAAAATCGGATGCACGCTCAAAAAGCTTTACTTGCAAGTGTTTTAGGGGCAGAGGAATTTTAAGTGATCGCTCATAAGTAGCTAAGTATTTACTCCTCAGTTTTAACTTCTGTGTTCTAAATTCTTAAATAAAAAATCAAAAATCCCAAAATATATAGTGCATAGGGAGGTTTTTTGTAGTACTAATGTTCTAAGAACATTAGTATTTACCTCCCTACAAATTTATGGAACGTCTCACAGAAGCGCAAAGAGAACTTTACGAATGGCTAGGAGAATACATACGAGTCCATCAGCATTCACCTTCAATTCGACAAATGATGCAGGCGATGAATTTAAAATCGCCTGCACCAATTCAAAGCCGCTTGGAACATTTACGCACCAAGGGGTACATTGAATGGAGTGAAGGTAAGGCACGGACAATTAGAGTTCTGCAAGCGATAAAACAAGGTGTACCAGTTTTGGGAACAATCGCCGCTGGTGGATTAATAGAACCTTTCACTGAGGCTGTAGAAAATGTAGATTTAACGACTTTGACATTACCTCCGCAAACTTATGCTTTGCGGGTTGCTGGCGATAGCATGATTGAAGATTCGATTGTGGACGGAGATTTGGTATTTCTGCGCCCAGTACCAGAACCCGATCAGGTGAGAAATGGTACCATAGTCGCCGCACGAGTGGATGGATATGGTACCACATTGAAACGGTTTTATCGACTAGGCGATCGCGTCTCCCTCAAACCTGCAAACCCTAAATACGATCCCATAGAAGTGAACGCCATTCAAGTGCAGGTGCAAGGTTCCCTTGTTGCCATTTGGCGCAATTACAACTCATAAATCGGGAATGGGGAGTAGGGAATAGGGATTGGGTAATGGGTAGTAGTTAGTGGTTAGTGGATAGTGGGTAGTGGGTAGTGGGTAGTAGGTAGTGGATAGTGGATAGTGAAACAACAACTGACAAATGTAGAGACGCTTCAAACAGCGCGTCTCTACAACCAACAACTAACAACCAACAACCAACAACCACCAACCAACAACCAACAACTAACAACTAACAATTCCCACTCCCCACTCACCACTTCCCTTATCGATGAATTAGTTTATGTATTTGACAAAGAATCAAGTTAAGCAACCGCCCACTTTCAAACTCAAATTACCATTTGTAGGCGAAACAAGAGGCGGTTATCAGACACAACCATCACCAGGATGCCCCAGAATGCCACCATCTCTGCAATTGCGGGGATATCAGCAACAAGCCGTTAACAACTGGTTTGCCAATAACGGCAGAGGTACCCTGAAAATGGCGACTGGTAGTGGGAAGACAATCACGGCGTTGGCGATCGCCTACGAATTATACAAGCAAATTCACTTGCAAGTCTTGGTGGTGGTATGTCCTTACCGACATCTCGTCACTCAGTGGGCGCGAGAATGTGAAAAATTTAATTTGCAACCCATCTTAGCTTTTGAAAACGTACGTAATTGGCAGAGCCAACTTTCTACACAACTTTATAATATACGTTCTGGTTCTCAACGTTTTCTCACGGTGATTACTAGCAACTCTACCTTAATTGGAGATGGCTTCCAATTTCAACTCAAGTATTTTCCTGAAAAAACTTTAATTATTGGAGACGAGGCACATAACTTAGGCGCACCCAGGTTGGAAGAAAGTTTACCTCGCCGCGTTGGCTTGCGACTGGCTTTGTCTGCTACGCCAGAAAGGTATTTTGATGAAGGTGGGACTCAATCTTTATTTGATTATTTTGGTCCTGTTCTCCAACCAGAATTAACCTTAAGAGATGCGATCGCTCAAGGTGCGTTAGTACATTATCTTTATTATCCCATATTAGTAGAATTAACAGATACAGAAAGCCGCTCATATGCTAAATTAACGCAAAAAATTGGACGGGCGCTACTTTATCGGCAACGAGAAAATGTGGAATCGGCATATTTTGAAGATAACGAAGATTTGAAGCCGTTGTTGATGCAACGAGCCAGGTTAATTGGTGCAGCAGAAAATAAGTTAAATGCTTTGCGGGAGTTAATGTCAACTCGCCGCGAAACGACTCACACGCTTTTCTATTGCAGTGATGGTTCACAAGACGTGGGACAGCGTTCTAGCTTGCACCAACTAAAAGCCGTCGCCAAAATTTTGGGGGTAGAACTTGGTTACAAGGTAAGCACCTACACCGCCCAAACATCTTTAGAAGAAAGAGAAGTTTTGCGCCGTCAATTTGAAAGCGGCGAATTGCAAGGTTTAGTAGCAATTCGCTGTTTAGATGAAGGGGTAGATATTCCAGCAATTCAGACGGCTGTGATTTTGGCAAGTTCTGGTAATCCTCGCCAGTTCATTCAGCGGCGCGGACGAGTTTTGCGTCCTCACCCAAAAAAGGAACGCGCCACGATATTTGACATGATTGTTTTGCCACCAGATTTAGATAGGAAAACTTTAGAAGTTGAGCGGAATTTACTGCGAAAGGAATTACTGAGATTTGTTGAGTTTGCTGATTTAGCTGATAATGCAGGTGAAGCTAGAATCAAGTTATTGAACTTACAGAAGCGATACGGATTACTGGATATTTAATTTTTGAGTATCGCGCCAATCCGCCAAGAAAAACTTTGCGGATTGGCGTGAAATAATTTTCACATCTGGGCAAGAAAAAATTTAAATTATTATAAATAGATGATCTACCGAGCGGGGCAATGGGGTATTATTTAAATAATCGAAATATTGGCTCTTTTTTTAAGATAACCAATATTAGTATTATAAAATAAGTTCTATTAACTAATATGATAATATCAGAAAGACCCAAAAATCAAGCATTTTTTGAAAATTTTATGAAAAAAAATGGGCGAAATTTGAAAAATTAAAAACTTACATATATGAAGATGCAATAAGCCCAGTAGACTGGTTAAAATATAACTAAAATTTTATTGAAAAAAAATGAATAAAGAAGATAATAATAAAGAACATAATATAGATGATGTGCAGGAGCCAATTACCAGTGCTCCGCCAGAAGTGCGGCAAATTATTGATCGCGTATGGCAACTAGAAAAAAGCCGACTAGATAAGAAAATTAACAGCCATATTAATGATGATATTCTGGCGATTGTGAAGGAAGCGGTACGATGAAGCTGACTTCAATTAAGCTTTGCAACTTTCGGTCTTTTTATGGCAAAACGCCGGAAATCATCCTAGCGGGAACAGAGAGTTGTAACACAACGATAATTCACGGCAATAATGGTTCAGGAAAAACCAGTCTCTTGAATGCGTTTACTTGGGTACTGTATGAGAAATTTAGTGCAGCTTTTGCATCAGTTGAACAGTTGGTGAATAAGCGGGCGATCGCCGAAGCAAAACCAGGGCAAGTTGTAGAATGTTGGGTAGAGTTGGAGTGGGAACATGAAGGCAAACGCTACAACGTGAAACGCGTGTGTCGGGTTTATAAAAAAGAAACCGACGTCAACGTTACCAAAACAGAATTGCGTATGCAGGTAGCTGGGGATGATGGACGTTGGTATTTTCCCCCTCAGCAACCAGAAGACGTGATAGCCCAGATTTTACCTGTGAGTTTACATCAATATTTCTTCTTTGACGGCGAGCGTATTGAAGAGATAGTCCGTTCTGATAAGAAAGCGGAAATTGCGGAAGCCACGAAGATTTTCTTAGGTGTGGAAGTCATTAACCGTTCCATCACCCACCTGAAGGAAGCTAAAAAAACTTTAGAAAATGAGTTAAAGGCAATTGGTGATTCAGAAATTAAACAGCTTTTGAAACAGCAGGACAATCTAGAACAGGAAATTGAGCGCATCACCAAGCGGCAAACAGAAATTAAACAAGAGTCGGAATATCAAGAAACTTTTAAAAAAGAGACAAGCAACCTTTTAAGAGAACTTAGTGCAGCTAAGGAATTGCAAGAAAGACGGCAAGAGTTAGAAAAACAGAAAGCATCAAGTCAGGAAAACCTGAGAGAAAGTAAGGAAGCAATCAAAAAAGCGATTTCTGCACGCGGTTATACAGTATTGCTCTCAGAAACAACAGCACAATTTCGGACAATTGTGAATGATTTGAAGCAGCAAGGGAAGTTAACTTCTGGAATTTCGCGGGAATTTGTGAATGAATTACTTGACTCTCAACGCTGTATTTGTGGTGCAGACTTACGTGATGGAAGTCACTCGCACAAGAATGTGAGAAAAATATTGGATAAAGCGGGTTCTTCGGCGGTGCAAGAAACAGCCATCCGCATGAGTGCTCAAGTGGATGAAATTGACAAGCAAGCAGTCAGCTTTTGGGAAGAAGTTGACAGAGAACAAGCGAGGATTAATCAGTTAAGGCAAACTATCTCCCAAATTGAAGGTGAGTTAGATAATATCCAAGAACGGTTGCGGAAAGATGCCAATGAAGAAATTAGCAGTTTACAAAAGCGGTTGGATGAGATTGAAGAGAAAATCAGAGATTTAATATTAGAACAGGGTGCAAATCAGCAGCAAATTGCGACTCTTAAAACTGAGTTGGAAGTTTTGAGAAAACAAATCGCCAAACAGAAACTGAATGAAGATAGGCAAGCACTGGCGCAGCGACGCATAGCCGCAACTCAAGATGCAATTGAACGTTTCACGGAAGTCAGAAACCGTCAAGAAAAGCAGTTTCGCTGGCAACTCGAAAAGCGAGTCCAAGAGATATTCAGCGAAATTTCATTTACACCCTACATTCCCAAAATTAGCGATAAATATGAACTGACGCTTGTAGAAAATACTGCTGGTTTAGAAATGCCAGTTGCAGCTTCTACAGGAGAGAATCAAATTCTCAGTTTATCTTTTATTGCCAGCATTATCGATATGGTACGGGATTGGAGTGAAAAGAAAAAAATTCTACTGGTTCCTGATAGTAGTACTTTCCCGATTGTCATGGATTCGCCCTTTGGGAGTTTGGATGAAATTTCTCGGCGGCGAATTGCTAAGACAATTCCTAAATTAGCAAATCAGTTGATTGTGTTGGTGAGTAAGACGCAGTGGCGGGGTGAAGTAGAAGAAGAGATAGCAGAAAGAATTGGTAGGGAATATGTGCTGACTTACTATTCTTCTAAGCCTGATTGTGAACAAGATTCTATTAAGTTGGGTAGGGAACGGTATCCTTTGGTTAGGCAAAGTCCGAATGAGTTTGAGTATACGGTGATTGTTGAGGTGAACCGCGAGGGGTAGGGATAACGAACTACGGGAAGAGAGTGCGAGCGCGCTTTTGGAAGAAATGTAGACGCGCAGCGGCGTGCCGCAGGCTACCGCCAAGACGCCAAGGACGCAGAGGGAAGAGAGGGCGATCGCTCTATCTCTAAGTTAAAATTGTGACAAATTAGATATCAATATCATGGCTGCAAATAGAATCAAAATTGCTAAAGATAAGGTTGAATTAGTAAAAGCTTTAGTAGCATCTAAAGATACAACTGGACCTTTCCAAACTTATGTAGAGGTTATGGTGTTTGCAGCAGCTTTAGGGGCAAAGCATAAAAAACGAGTTCCTTTAGAGGCAGTTGCAAAAGATTTATCTCCACTGCGACAGGATTATTTTACCAGCAGCTTTGCTCTGTTAATTAATTTATTGGCTATTACCGAAATAAAAGACATTAAGATTTTAGGTGATGATGATATAGCTGACGAGCAACGCATCCATATTTTTGAAGAATATGCTAATGGTGGACTGGAAATTTTGCAAAATGAACTGCGTGGAGCAGTAGACTATTCAGAGCGGCTCCTTTTGATTCTTAGTTCTGAAAAATTTAAGCAAGAACAGCAAGAAGAGGAATTTGATCTCAGCAAATTCCTTTCTTAAGTAAACTGATTTTGACGCTCTGTACAATTCCAATTTTTCTTTCATTACTCTACTACTCTGTATCTAGCTCATCATCATCAGATGTTTGTTTAGCTAAGGACTGATTATATAATTCAGGCAAACCAGCAGCTAGTACAGCAGAAAATCTATCACGAACCATATCTTCTTTTTTCTTATCATTCAATTTTTCATGTTCTCTACCATAAAAGGCAACAGTATCAAAACCTTTATGTAATGCTTTATAAGCATCAGTACAACCGGGCCACTGGGCTTTATTTGTATCTGCATTAAAGAAATTTAGTAGCCTTCGCCTCGTTAATATCTGATAACCTTTAACAGCATCAATTTCAGTTTTTCGAGAACCGAAGTACCACAAGGATAATAATGAAAATATTCTATCTTCTACTGCTTTTGCAACCTTGATTTTGTTATTTCCAGGGTTGATAGCTACAAATGTCCATAGAGGATAGGAGTCTCCTGGCAAACTGGCATCTACTCTAAGAATATCTTTATCATATAACCGATCCAAAAATTTCAATACATCTTCTATGTTGCCTAAGTTTACATCTTTACCTTTAGATTCAAATTCCACTATTTTCCCCAGACGAACCATAGCTTTCTGAAATATTGTTTTGAAAGCCCATTGATTCTCTTTCATCCGAGTAATAGCATCTTGATGAGCCAGTATTTCTCGTTTATTCCAATCACTATCTCTGGCAATTTCCTGTTCCCGAATAATTCCTTTATGTTTGCTCGTTTGAGCTTGAAATTTACCAAAATTACCCTCAATTAAATTATTTTTGCGAGCATATTCAAGCAAGTTACTGTATGGCTTGAACTCTAATAAAAGTTTTAATAACCAGGGACGAAAGTTAACTTTAAAACCTTTTATTGCAGAGTCAAGGTAATTTTCTGGTATTCGCACAAATGGTGTAACTGGTTCTCCATCTTCATCACAGTAGTCTTCTACATAATATTCTTTGAGAGAACGCCCCTCATACTGAACTTCTTTATCATTTATACCGAGTGCAGAGTCAATACTTTCGATAAAATCGAAAACTTGCTTCTTTTCCATTGGATCGCGTGGTGGTTTTAGATCCAATATTGCCGAAACCAATAAATCTAAATGGACTAACGAATTCAAATAGTAGGAACTATCAAACCGATTTGAGTCATCTTGCCAGCGCACGAGAGACAGAGGAAGCCGATCTTTCGTATCTTTAGCTGTACTTTCAGTCAATAATGTTCTGACACATTGTGCGCTAATGCTCTTGTCATCAAGGATTAGCTCTCTAGCCTTATCTACTGTCTTAGCATTTTTATTCAAGTCAGTGAATAATTCACGAGCAATTCCCCGAATCGAATAGTCAGCTTCACTCTGAACATTCTCGAAACCAGCACTTGGATCAAGCAAAACGAACAAGACTGGAATTTTAGTTTGTTGTTCAACTGTACGAAGAGTACCGCCTCTAAATTTTTGATCTTCACGGAAAGTACGGAGTGCCCAAAGACGATGTTGTCCATCTACAGCTACTGCTAATACTCGATCTTCATCCCACCTAAGTCGAGCAGAGAGCCCAAAAGAAACGAATTGAACTCCACCAAAGTTAGAAACCTTTGTTTGTGGGTTATTCCATTGTGCATCATCGGGATCAGTACCATCCCAAGGAATAGGAGGAGGCTCGATGTTTGTAGAATCATTGAAAAAATCCTGAATTTTACCATCCGCTCCTTTTGGCATTAATACAATAGTAATTGCATTAAAAAACTTAAGCTTTTTTGGGTCTAAAAGGTAACCTTTAACAATTTCATCTTCTACTCTCTTTTCATCAATTTCCCTTTGGAAAAGTTCTTTTCATGACCAACTTGTATCTAATGATGCAGGAATTTGTTCAGCAATTTTAAGTTCATCAATTGCTCTGTTTATTTCAATTAATGAAAGGAAGTAAGGAAGTGCTATACCTTCCGACAATGTGTAAATACCAGTTAAACCATATAGAGGTTTATTGAACCTTGCTTTTCCTTCGTTATTTGAGAATATCAGCATTTTGTGTCAACCGTATCTAAGAGTAAATGATGGAAGAAATAACCTAGATAAAATATCTTCAATTAGCTTGTCTGAAGCCTGTTCAGGGCATTCATAATCTCCATCAACTTGATTATCCAATTCGTCATCCTCATCAATAGCATCTGGAGCAATGTTTGAAGTACTATATGAAGTGTGAATTATTAAAAGTCTGCATCGGTTAATTTTGTGCCCAGCAGTCGCCAATCGTTCGCGTAGAATGCTACTCTCACGAAGATGGCTGCGAATTCGAGAGTATAAATTAGTCGCTTTACCTATATATAATGGCTGCTGAAATATCAGGGAATTATTCAGAAGCATAAACAGCAATTGACGAAAGGACGAATCAGCAGCTAACTCTTTGAGCAAAAGCTCTTTAGAAAATGAAGTCTCCGCTTGGAGTCTGATCCTGTGTGCTGGAGGAAGTCTTGTTTCTCTGGGAGCCGAATGATCCTTACAAAGTTCCTCCAGAATATACTGAACGAAAACTTCAGGATCGTCTTTAGCAGCAGGATCAAGCTCAAATCGCCGATACCAAGCGTAAACACCACCGATATTTTCGGGGATGCGGCTTAAAACAGCACTATTTCCACGTATCTGTGCTAAATCGTACAAGACAACGTTTTCACTTAGCTGTTGCACAGCATCATTGCCATGTAGCCATGCCACAAAGTAGACTCCTTTTATACATTACGTATCAAGGTAGCATAAGAATTTCTCTATCGGCGAGTCATCATTAGTAACTACAGAACGGGTGGAAGTCCTACCGCCTTCGGTTCAACAAACTTGCCATCAAAACCTATTGTTTTATTTTCAAAAGTTCTGGCTTTAGCCAAATCCTTACGAAGTTCAGCACGTTCCATCTGATCTTGAATTCCACCCAAGATGTAAATAAGTAACCTTGCTGCCAAATCCCGTCCAGCAACCTGCACTCGCTTTTTGTTTGGGTCATACAAAATACCGTACCAGAGAGATTGAGGGTACTCCATACCGCTAAAACCACCGGAACAGTCGAACTTTTGCAGCTTCTTAAAAATGTCTGCTAGCGAAAAACTTTTCTTAAAAACCAGAATACCCAAAGCTTGCGCTAAAGCCACTTGACCAACAGGACGGAAAAGCATATTTCCTTCGCCCCCATCTTTCTCAAAGCTGAACCGTCGCAACGCAGGCGTACCTTCATCTTCAAGAAGCTTATAACTTGGAAGGCTTGCTAAACAATCGAATAACTTGTGAAACTCCTGTATCCCCTGCTCAAGTTCCTCATCCTCTGGACGCATGGGAATTAGACCTTTATCCAAGGGTTTCCAGTGAGAGTACTTTTGCCCCAAATATCGCTCAGACATTTCTTTGACAGCTTGCAGTGTCGTCAAAACTGTTGAGTTCGCTGCAACTGTCGCACTATTCCAATTGACGCGAGGCTTTCGCGTTTCTTGTTGTTCTAAAAGCGGATGGTTGACAGCGATTTTTCTGGCAACAATCGAAAAACCATCATCCTCATTCAGCTGTGCTAACTGACCTTTACTCAAGGGTGCAGCCATCAGATTGACATGAACAAAGATGGATCTCACCCGTCGCCTTGCCTCTTCGCGGGTTTCACCCGCCCCAACTGCACAAATGAACTCAATACCAATTTTTTCCTTGGGCAAGCTTTGCAGGTAACTTGGTTCGACACGATATTGTTCTATCAAATCAGCCAACGTAATGAAAGTTTCGTAAGCGGTTTTATCCTTTCTGTATCGCTGGAGTTTGCCAGTTTTGATCAACTCCATCAAACCCTGCACCCCCATCAATCGGTGTTGACCATCCAAAGCATAAATGGTTACATTTTCTTCAGAAAGATTTAGCAGACCGACTTTATCATCTTTATCCAGTGGAGTGAATTCGGTGGTAGATTTTGTGGCGCGTCCCTGACTATCCCACTCAGCAGCTTTGGGATTATCCACCCACGGTTGATTAATCACCACGAGAACTGGCGGAAACTTGTGATTTTTTCGCGCTGCCAAATACTGCACAAGCGGTGCTTGACGTGACCAATCAAGGGGACGCTGTTGAATTTCATCAATGCTATCCGCGTCAATTTCGATGTTATCAGTCTCTGGATTGTACTTTTTTTGAAGCAGTGGTAAGCCAGACGCGAAGTGAACACGACCGGCAAACCATTCTAGGGTGACAGAACCAACATAAGCCTCGGTACCACCCATCTCGGTTTTCTGAACGAGAATGCGATCCTTCCTCCCAAGGAACTTCTCCAGCAGTAAAGCGAGTAGCTGTTGATCTTTAATTTCCCGTTGCAAGTACTCGCTAGCGATCTCAGTGGTTAGGTCGGATGCGCTGTCCTTCATGGTGGTTTTTGAAAATAGAAGTTTGTTGCACAGATCAATTGTCTAAAAAATTCGATATTAATATTAGTGTTTTTAAAAACTCTTCAAATAAAAGATGATACAATTATATACTGACCAAAGCGGCAGACAACTTTAAGTCGTAGCCACACAAACAAAACCAGCCGACGTCGTGGGTTTTACAACCTCAATTAAGTCCGCCAGCGCGGACTTTGTTTGTGCAGACCGATACCAAAGTCTAAGGAGTGGGCGTCAGTCGCTGGTTGCAAGAAGTCACTGACCCCAGCCTAAAAGGGATGGGGCTTGAAAGCGGAAGATTCACCAACTTCTTAATTCAGGACTAAACCAGTGTCTAGCTTAGGGTACGAGCCCAAACTGAATTATCTGATGGTGGTACATCACGCGGACGTTACTGGATGCTTCCCAAGTCTGTAACCTCTCCGATAGTCAGTAGCGAAGGGAAATAAACACAAGGGCTTATCGCCACTTGCTCATGCGTACAGAGTGAACAACATCACTTGGTAACTGTCGATAGCGAAAGTGCAATAGAAAAGTACACGGTGTGAAGTATCTCCAAGGCGGTGACAAGGTTTATTACGGGGATTAACCTCCCCGTATCCCAAATTAAGTAAAGCCGTCCTACAAGGACGGGGTTTCTACCCAAGTTTTCGATGAAGTGATGATCGCCCGTGTTTCCAGAGGTAGGGAGAAATGGCTAAAGCACAACAACTAGAAAATCAAGCTCAGCAAGCACCTTCTACGGTGATAGATAATATCCCATCTCTTACCACTGAAATACAAGAGTTATACTGTCTAGACGAAATACCTTGGATTATAGGCGTATCTTGGGGTAAAGATTCTAGTGCTGTATTGCAGCTTGTTTGGAATGCGATCGCCGCTTTGCCTACTGAAAAACGAACGAAAACAATCCATGTCATTACAACAGATACTCTGGTAGAAAACCCTGTAGTCTCTGCTTGGGTTCGCAAATCATTGGAACAGCTCAAGCTTGCCGCCAAAGAAAAGGGTCTACCAATTGAGCCTCATCTGCTAAAACCAGTCATTGAAGACACATTTTGGGTAAATTTGATTGGTAAGGGCTACCCAGCTCCTCGTAACCAGTTTCGCTGGTGTACTCCACGTTTGAAAATCAATCCGGCTAATCAATTCATCCGTGAGATAGTTCGCGCTAATGGCGAAACAATTCTTGTCTTAGGTACTCGTAAAGCTGAGAGTAGCAAACGTGCTGCTACGATGAAAAAGCATCAAGTCGGTAGAGTACGCGATCGCCTCAGCCCAAACGCAAGTCTACCCAACTCTCTCATCTACACTCCTATTGAAGACTGGAGTAACAATGATGTTTGGGTTTACCTTCATCAATGTGAAAATCCTTGGGGACAAAGCAATAAAGAATTATTCTATCTCTATCGAGGTGCAACAGCAGATAACGAATGCCCTCTTGTGATTGATACTTCTACTCCCAGTTGTGGCGATTCCCGCTTTGGATGCTGGGTTTGCACAATGGTTAGTAAGGATAAATCGATGGAGGCAATGATCCAAAATGACGAAGAGAAAGAATGGATGCAGCCTCTACTGGATATCCGTAATGAATTAGATGTGCAAGATGACCATGACAAAAGAGACTTTAGACGAATTTGGGGGGATGTGCAACTCTTTGAGCGCAATAAAAACGGTGAAACTTCAGTTGATCCAATACCTGGTCCTTATACAAAATATTGGCGGGAGCATTGGTTAAGAAGAGTCTTAAAAGCGCAAACACAAATCCGGCACACAGCACCAGCAAATATGCGCGACACAACCCTAATTACCTTAGAAGAATTGAGCGAAATTCGTCGCATCTGGCTAGAAGAAAAACACGAATTTGATGATAGTTTGCCCCGCATTTATATGGAAGTTACTGGTGAAGAGTTCCAAGATCCCCGTCCCGATGCTGGCTATAGTTTACTAGGTAGCGATGAATGGGCTGTGCTGGAAGAAATTTGTGAAGATGACACCATGCATTTGGAACTCATGGTGAAGCTTTTGGACACAGAACGGCAGTTTCGCAAGATGGCGCGTCGCGTGGGAATATACGAAGCGTTGGAGAAATGTTTTGAGACAAGTTCGCGTTCTCGAAGGGAAGCAATTGATAATGCTCGCGTAAAATTTAAGTTGAAAAAAGCGGTTGAGCAAGGCGACGTTGCAAAAGTAAAGCAGTTGACTTTAGGGGATGTCGTGGCAACGGATGAGACAAAGGATGTAAAAGATATAACGGATAAATTATCTGTAAGTGCTACAGATAACCCATCTACTACAGAGAGCAACGAATCTCCTGCTAAACCGAAAAATTGGGCAAATATAAAATTCCAAGCCAAAGATTGATAAGAATTTCACCCAAGATGCAAAGAGACACTTTGCGATATCTAGACTGTGGGAAGATACTCTCAAGGTGTCTAATGCGTGAGGCGGAAATATAAAAGATTATTATGATTTTTATTGAACTTGTCCTAGAAAATTTTGGTCCCTATTGTGGTCGTCAGGTAATTAATCTTTACCCAAAAACTGATAAAGAAAATTCTCGCCCAATTATCCTCTTAGGTGGAATGAATGGAGGGGGAAAAACTACGCTAATGGATGCCATTCGCCTCGCTCTTTATGGGGCTCGCGCACAATGTTCTACTCGTGGCAATTTAAGTTATGGCGATTTTCTGACTCAATGCGTCAACAGCCATACTGCACCAAATGATAAAACCCGTGTTGAAATAGTTTTTGAACACATAGAAAACGACAAGCCCGTGCAATATAGGGTAGTACGAACTTGGGAAAAAAATCCTAAAGATGGTAAAGATAGCTTGGGTATTGTTAATAAGAAGGATGATACATGGCCTCTTGAAGCTTTAGTTAATACGTGGGATGAGTATATTGAAAATCTGCTGCCTGTAGGAATTTCTAATTTGTTTCTCTTTGATGGGGAACAGGTTAAGGAACTTGCAGAACAGGAAATTCCTCCACCAATTGTCGTTGATGCAATTCGCGCCCTTCTAGGATTAGAATTGGCGGAACGTTTAGCAGTTGATATAGAAATTATAACCAATCGCAAACGTAAGGAACTTGCAGATACTAAGGATTTGGCAAATTTAGAGGAAATTGAACAAAAGCTGAAACAGCAAGAAGAAGAGTCCGAAGCAACTAAAGAGGTAGAGATTAGCTTGGCAACATCTCTAAAAGATGCCGAAAAAGAACAGCAAGAAGCTTTTGATAAATTCATTTCTGAGGGCGGTAAAATTGCAGCAGAACGCACCCAGTTAGAAAAGCAGCGTGACCAAAAGAAAGCAGAGACAGAGGAATCTCGTCAAGGTATGTGTGAATTAGCGGCTAATGTTTTACCGCTAGCGTTGATTGAACCTTTACTGACTCAAGCACAAACCCAAGCAGAAAAAGAATTTCGCATCTCTCAAGCACAAATTGCACGGGATATCTTATTTGAACGAGATAAACGCCTCTTGAATTGGATTAGTCAGGTAGGTATTTCAGAAGAACAAGTTGACAAAATTAAAACTTTTCTCGACCAAGATGTAGAAACTTTGAATTCAAGCTTTCTACAACCTGAAGAACTTTGGTTATTAGCTGATGCTGAAACTTTGAGTCAATTGGGTAATGTTCTCTACTATTTGCAAAATACTAAAAATCTTGCCAAGCAACAATTAGGGATTCTCAAAAATAAGGAAGAAGAAATTATCACCCTGGAACGACAAGTGCAGACTGCTGCATCACCAGAAGATTATAATAAGCTAGTCCAAGCACTGCAAAAATCACAAAGTCACGTTGCTGAAGTTAAAGCGAATTGGGAAGCAACACGCCGTCGGGTGACTGAATTAGAAGATACAATCAAAAAGTTAAAAAAAGACTTACAAGAATATACTGTGCAAACTATTAACCGCAAAAATAGAGAGCATATTATTACAGCTTCTGCTAAAGTCCAAGAAACCCTCAAACTTTTCCGAGAACGCCTCACTCTCCGCAAACTCAATAAACTTGAAGTCGAAGTCACCGAGTGCTTTCGCTATCTCCTGCACAAATCAGATTTAGTGCATCGCGTGGCAATCGACACCCACACCTTCAGCCTCTCGCTGTATGATTTACAGGGGAAACCCGTTCCCAAACATCGCCTTAGCGCTGGAGAGAAGCAACTCCTAGCGATCGCCTTCCTTTGGGGATTAGCCCGTGTTTCCGGACGCCGCCTACCAGTTGCAATTGATACACCATTAGGACGCTTAGACTCCTCTCACCGCAGTAACCTAGTTGAACGTTACTTTCCATCAGCTTCTCATCAAGTCATTCTCCTTTCCACCGACACCGAAATCGGACAAAAGGAAGTGCAAGCCTTGCGGGAAAATGAGGCGATCGCCCGCGAATACCTCCTCAAATACGACTCATCCACCCGCCAAACAACAGTCCAACCAGGCTACTTCTGTTAAGAAGGCAGAAGTACGCTCGTCTGAAGGCAGAAGGAGACCCTACGCATAAATGCGAGGGATTTGATAAAGTTTGCACTCTATTATTTTTCTCCATACTTAAAAGTAGGGGCTGTCTTACCGTATGGCAGAGCACAGAGGACTTGTATCTGTATAAAAGCTTACTATCTTTCCTTCTGCCCTCTGCCCTCTGCCCTCTGCCTTTCTTCGGTAACCCTCTTCTTCATCTCTTCTTGGCGCTTTTGGCGTCTTGGCGGTTCGTTATTCTAAGATTCTAAGAAAACTATGGAATCCCCAATAGATCGTATCAAACTCTCTCAAACAGCCAAAGACCAACTCCTCAAACTCAGACGCAACACTAAAATCGATCAATGGAATATTCTATGTCGTTGGGCATTTTGTCGTTCCCTCGCCGAACCAACCCCACCCTCACCTGTACCAATTCCCCAAGATAGCAACGTCGAGATGACATGGCGCGTTTTTGGCGGTGAAATGTCCGATATTTTGCTACTCGCCCTCAAGCAACGCTGCTACAACGACGGCTTCGGAACAGACAAAGAAACTCTCGCCACGCAATTTCGTCTCCACTTGCATCGTGGTATTGCGTACTTAGCAGGCGATCCAAATATCAAGAAGATTGAAGATTTGATAGAACTGGCGACGAACAAGATATAAGAATTAATAAACCACAGATGGACACAGATGGACACAGATAAAAAACATCTGTGTTCATCTGTGTGTATCTGTGGTTCTTCTTAATATTATTATGTCGTTAGAGAGCTACGTAGAAATAGAACGCCATAGAGCCGCGATTGTTCGCACTGACTTATCGAGACCTGTGCGATTGGCAATAGAATGGGCAATTATAAATAAAGATACCACGTTTTTTGACTACGGATGCGGACACGGTGGCGATGTCCAGCGAGTGGCAAACTTGGGCTACAGCAGTGCAGGCTGGGACCCTTACTACTACCCGGATATTCCGCCCATTCCTGCTGATGTCGTTAACTTGGGCTATGTCCTGAACGTGATTGAAGACCCAGAAGAACGTCGCCACGCTCTTTGCAAAGCATGGGAACTCACCCGCAAGGTCTTAATTGTCGCGGCACAAGTGCTGATAAATGCTCCCAGCAAAGCTCAACTTGCTTACGGCGATGGCATTGTAACTCGCCGCAATACTTTTCAGAAATATTACGAACAAGAAGAACTCAAAAAATACATTGATGAAGCCCTGAATGTCGATGCGGTACCAGTGGCGCTGGGCGTCTATTTTGTTTTTCGAGATGAAGCCGAAAAAGAAGGATTCAAGGCAATACGCTTTTTCTCCAGAACCTCAACGCCAAGAGTACGCATCCCTACCAAACGGTTTGAGGACTACAAAGAAAAGCTGGAACCACTGATGGATTTTTTTACCAAACGTGGGAGACTTCCAGTGAAAGGCGAATTGGATAACGAACAGGAATTACTAGGCGAATTTGGAAACTTCCGCCGTGCTTTTGCTGTAGTTTTGCAAGCCACGGATGAAGCGGAATGGGATGCGATCGCCTACCGTCGTTCTCTTGATATCCAAGTTTATCTTGCTCTCACCCATTTCGAGCAGCGCCCTGCATGGCACAAACTATCACCAGAAATGCGCCATGACATCAAAGCCTTTTTTGGCAGCTATGAGGAAGCTTGCGAAGTCGCTGACGCCAAGCTTTTTAGCTTAGGGAAACCAAGAGTCGTTCAAACTGCTTGCGAAAAAAGTAAAATTGGCAAACATACTCGCAGCGCCCTTTACGTCCATGTTTGTGCGCTTGGTGAACTCGACCCTTTGCTGCGAATTTACGAAGGCTGCGCTAGCCGGACCATAGGGCGTGTTGATGGGGCAACACTGATAAAGTTTTGTACAGATGAACCGCGTATTTCCTACCTATTTTACCCTGAATTTGATACTGATCCCCATCCAGCGTTAAAAGCAAGTATCACAATTGACTTAAAAACGTTGTACATAACTCACCGAGACTACGAACAAAGAGCAAATCCGCCAATTCTCCACCGTAAAGAAACATTTGTGACAACAAATTACCCACTCTACGAAGAATTTGCCCAACTCACCCAACAAGAACAGGAATTAGGCCTACTCAAGCACAAAAGCGATATCGGAACTCGTGAAAGTTGGGCAAAATGCCTGGCTGAACACGGTGTAGAAATTAGAGGACATCAAATTTATCAAGTTAAAGACATTTAGGAAACAGCCAAAAAATGAAAAGCGCAAAGTGCATAAGATTGCGGAACTTTGTGTTACATATTGGCATCTTTGCCTGACATTACACAGTAAGTGTGGCAAGATATCTGAAATTCATCCTGGTCAGGAGAATTATATAAAACAGTGAAAACAATTTCATCGCTTTTGCAAGTTTTTGGCAGCCGGAAGATGGCGGCTTTGTCGTTACTAGGTTTTTCATCCGGTTTGCCTTTGTATTTAACAACTCAGATGTTGCAAGCTTGGATGACTGTGGAGAATGTCGATTTGACAGTCATTGGGTTGTCTAGCCTAGTCGGTTTACCTTACTCGTTGAAGTTTGTCTGGTCGCCTCTGTTAGACCGATTTTCGCTGCCATTTTTGGGACGGCGGCGGGGTTGGTTAATTTCGATACAAGTGGCGTTGTTGATTGCGATCGCCTTCATGTCTTTGCAACAACCCAAGCAAGCATTACAACTATTAGCCATCAATGCCGTACTGATTGCCTTTTTCAGTGCGACTCAAGATATCGTCGCTGACGCCTATCGTACCGATGTCCTTCATCAACTAGAAATGGGCGCTGGTGCAGCGGTTTTTGTCTTGGGTTATCGAGTAGCGCTGTTAACTACAGGTTGGTTAGCGTTCAGACTTGCAGATCAGATTTCTTGGTCATCAGTTTACTTGGTGGTGGCGGGATTCATGGTGATTGGAATTCTTGGTACTTTGTTAGCACCACAACCAAAGGAAATGAGCCCACCAGAATCTTTAGCCGATGCCGTGATATTACCATTTGGGGAATTTTTCCAGCGATTGGGGTTACTCCAAGGCTTTTTAATTCTGTTGTTCATCATTCTTTACAGACTAGGTGATGCCTTGGTTGCTAATATGTCCATACCCTTTTTGCTGCAAACCGGATTTACCCAAACCGAAATAGGTGATATCCGAAATGGTATGGGGCTGCTTGCTACCATTGTAGGTACTTTAGTAGGTGGTTCAATATTAAGCAAAATTGGTATCAATCGCTCAATTTGGGTGTTTGGCGCTTTGCAGGCTTTAAGTAACATTTTTTACTTTTTTCTTTCTCAAGTAGGTAAAAACTATCAATTTCTGATAATTACAATCAATGTGGAAAACTTTTGTGCTGGGTTGGGAACAGCAGGGTTTGTTGCCTTTATGATGAGTCTTTGTAACCAGCGCTTTTCTGCCACGCAATATGCCTTACTTTCCAGCTTCATGGCTGTCAGCAATAATATTCTTGTTGCCCCAACTGGCGGATTGGCAAAAAGCACAGGTTGGTCTATGTTTTTCTTAATTAGTATAGTCGCTGCTTTGCCGGGGCTACTTCTGTTGCCATTCTTTGCCCCTTGGAACTCTAAGCCAGTGGCAATGAACAGACCAGGTCTCGACTATGAGGAATAAGGATTTATGGGGCAGAAACTAATTATTATTGTTGCAACAGCTATTCTCTTAATTACTGGCGTCTTACTTGGCTACGTTCTCTCCCAGTTAGTTCTGGGATTCTTGACGCTTAACCTACTAACATTTCTAGGAACATTTAGCCTAATCGTCATTTTTGGTACGCTTTATTACGTTTTATTTTGGGAGTTTAGAAGACAACAGTCGCAAACAGGTCCCGGAAGAACGCGACGTTCAAGAACAGAAGAGCGTTCACCTGATGTCAATCTCAAAAACAGGCTCATCTCTTTAGCTGGTGATGTTGCTAGCGCCGAACGGCTAGTCAACCAGACAAAGCAAGATTACCCTGGTATGCCAGAAAATTGGTATTGGGAAAAAGCAATTGCTGACTTAGAACGCGATCGCCCCTAAAGGGCGGGCGTTTTGCGCCATCGCCCTTAACGGCGCTGTTCCTTGCCCAATCGCCCGTAGCCCCCAGCTATGTGCGCTCTTCGCATCGCAAGCAGCACGCACTGCGTGATCGCCCTTAAAAAGCATTACTCAGTCCAACAAGCCTCAAGCTTTGCTTTTAGCAGGGCTTGAGGCTCATTAACAGCTAGTACGTGCTTTACAATCAGCGAAAGTGTTTTCTGTGAAGCCCCCACTATACGCTTCGCGTATAGTGGGGGCTAAGCGCTAAGGCGCACGCTTCGCGAACGCGTCTCATTCGCCGTTGCCACGTTAGGAACAATCATTACTGAATGTCCGGAACCAAATCCGGTGATGGTCTTACACAGCGTCTCTGGCATTGCTGCCTTTATCTCCACGAAGGAAGAACCCGCGCAGGCGCCCTGCGTATCCCTTGGCAGTTATTGATTTTTGTTCGTGCCGTTTGGTTTTCACGGACTGGGGTTGTGCTGACAACCAAATAATGCTTTGCAGCATCTTGCACTCTTGTTTTCTGAATGCCGAGGCAAACGGTGGGCGAGTTCATCAACGTGCAAGGACTACTTCTCTTATCACCTAGCTTCAGGTCATCAGCCCATGCCGAACCATGTAGACCTGCTGAAGATGCATCTATAATAACATATTTAGTGTAGATGTTGTGTAGATAAATATGACGAAAAAAGGATTGAATTTACGCATATCTGAACGCCGTTTAAATAAACTCAGGTTATATGCAGCCAGCAAGGAAAAAACAATGACACAGTTAGTTGAAGATTGGATTGACAGGTTGCCAAGTCCGGAGATAGGGGATTCCTCAAGCACCCCTCTCTCTCAATGACCTGCGGTCATTATTGTTCGGAGATGCTTTCGTTATCCCCCGGCTTATATCCCGCCGCCAAATGAGTAGATTATGGCGGGGGAGTTACGCCGAATTAGTTAAAATCACCTAAAACTCGCTACAATAAACCAAGAAAGCTTCACAATACTTAAGTAAGATTCTCATAAAAGACCGCTGTTCGTTGCAAAATACAATATGGCTATATTTCGTCAGTACATCGCCCCGTTCATCGTGGTGCTGATATTCCTCACTGCCCTTGTAGCAGTGAGCGCCCGCATCTTTTTACCCTCTGATATGGCTGCACCCGCGCCGATTGAAGAAAATAGGCAGATAAGCAGCTCGGGAAATGAGGGTTTGGAGTTCCCTGTGGAGTTGGGGACAGTAGGGGAAATCAATTCCTCCTTGTCCTCCTTGTCTCATTCTTTAAGTGTCTAAGGAACTGCTACCAGGTTACAAAATTCGCCGTGGTTCTACCTTGGATCAGGCGCTGCTCGTGAAATTCATGCAGCGAACTTACCAAGAAGCCTACCCACAGCAAGATTTCTCCCATTTAGCCAGAACAGTCGAGCAATACTTCTCCAAAGACACCCCTGTGTGGTGGGTAGACTTTTTAGGTGAAGAAGAACTAAGGCGAGATCAGGAAATAACATCCCCCTCATCCCCCTCATCCCCGATCGCCTGTCTCTGGGTGGGAAATGCCATAGATCAAGTGCAGGGCGATCGCCATGCTCACATCTTTTTACTCTACGTTGTCCCAGAACACAGACAACGAGGTATCGGCACAGGTTTGATGCGATATGTAGAAGATTGGGCAAGGGCGAGAGGCGATCACCAAATTGGCTTGCAAGTGTTTCAAAGCAACACAGCCGCATTGAATCTTTACAATCAGTTAGGTTATCAAACCCAGTCACTGTGGATGGTAAAATCTCTTGATAGTTCAAGGAAATAGGGGTGTAGAAAAATTTTTGAATGTTGAATTCTCAATGAACTTCCCTTATCCCTTATCCTTATAGTTAGAAAAATAAATAGTTATAAAAATAAACTACTATTAAGAGTTTGACTTATTGACACGGGGGGTTATATGTTAATCCCTATCAGGGATTGAAGCTATGTATGACGAAGACGACCTCAGCCTACTAGATGTCGAAGCAGAGCTAGAAAGCCCTCTGGATCATATGGAACCCCTCTCTGCCCAAACAGAGACGCCAAAGCCCAATCCAGAGCAGATGCTGGCATTATTAGAACATCCTCAGCCACAGCAAAGGATGCTGGCAGCGCGTGCTTTTTGCGACATAGAAGATGCGAGGGCAACTCCGCATCTGATTCGCTTGTTAACTGATACCTGTCCCTTGGTGCGCGTTAGTGCGGCATATGGTATCGGAAGAAACCCAAATCCAGATGCTGTTGAACCGTTGATTGCCCAGTTGAATCGAGATTGGAACGGCTACGTACGTAAAGGAGTCGTTTGGGCATTGGGAAACTGCCGCGATCGCCGAAGCCTCGCACCCCTAGCAGACGCTTTAAGAACCGATATTTCCGCAGTACGTTTGTGGGCAGCCAGCGCCTTGGCGCAGATGGCAGACGTGGGTTACGAGACAGTTGTGGGAGCAATACCAGCCTTGATTGCAGCCTTGGTGCAAGATCCTGTAGCAGCAGTGCGAAGTAATTGTGCTTGGGCGATTGGACAACTGTGTCGCGAACTGCCTTCTAACGTAGTTTACGCCACCGCTATTGATGCATTAATTCAAGCATTTGCCGAAGACCAAGATTTGGGAGTGCGGGAAGACACCAAAGCAGCCCTTCTGGGAGTCGGCGATCCCCGTGGACTTCAGTTAATTGAAACACTCGAACAAGAAGGATGGTTTTAACAAGTTAAAAGTAAAAAGGCAAAAGTAAAAAGAAATTTCTTTTGAGTTTTAACTTTTTACTTTTAACTTTTTCCGCCCGTATACTGAATCCGATAAATACGATTATTCGCTTCCTCTGTGACTAAAAGACTACCGTCGGGTAAGACGAGCAAGCCTACAGGACGTCCCCAAGTCGTTGGTACAGCAGGATCTAGCAGAAATCCTGTCAGGAAATCTTCATAGTAACCTTGCGGTTGTCCTTTCGTATCAAATGGTACAAAAACAACTTTGTAGCCAGTGCCGCGATCGCGGTTCCAGGAACCACGAAAGGTAACAAAAGCACCATTACGATACTTTTGGGGGAACGTCTGACCGTCATAGAATTGCAATCCCAACGCGGCTGAGTGCGCCTGGAACAGCACATCTGGAGTCCGGGTACGGGCTGCTAAATCGGGGCGTTTACTTTTGTCACTCGTCTTCTGACGTGGGTCAAGGTTATTTGGTGCTAGATATGTATAAGGCCAGCCATAGAATTCCCCTTGCCGAATGCGTGTTAAATAGTCTGGTACCAGGTCATCGCCTATACCATCCCGTTCATTGACAGATGTGTAAAGTTCCTTAGTCACAGGGTGAAAGTCCAAACCGACTGGGTTACGCAAGCCAGATGCAAAAGTCTGCTGCTGGGAACCGTCCAAATTCATCACCTGCACCGAAGCCCGTGGCAGTGGTTCTTCATCTACATTGGTTCCTGAACCAATAGAAACGTACAGCTTGTTGCCATCAGGTGAGATAACGATATTGCGCGTCCAGTGGTTATTGTAGCCGCTAGCAGGCAAATCAGCGATTTTTGTGGCAGAACCAGTGATTTCCTGCTGATTTTTAGCGTAAGGAAACCGCAACACCGCATCAGTGTTACCCAGGAAAAAGGAATTATCTGCAAAAGCCATGCCAAGGGGTCTATTGAGTCCGTTTGCTGCACTCGCAAAAGTGTTTTTGACATCAGCCACTCCATCACCGTTTGTATCGCGTAGTAAACGAATACGGTTTTGCTTGGTTTCTGTCACCAGCACATCACCGTTGGGAGTTAAAGCTAACCAGCGTGGCGCATCTAAACCGTCAGCAAAAACATTGACCACAAAGCCAGCAGGTACACGTAGAGTCGGGTTGGCTGGAATTGGCACTACGTTAGGTGACTTTGAGGCACTTTCAGTTGCGAAGGGTTTTGGCAAATCACCGACATTAATGCGGATGGGCGTGGGTGAAAGTGGTTGAGTACGAACGAGATTTTTTGGCTGTGTAGAATTCTGTGCTATTTGAGAAGCTGGAGAAGATTGGGGTGTGACTTCTTCTAGGGAGGCGCGAGTCTGGTCACACGCTGCTGCTGTAGACAGTAGCAGAAAAAGCAGCAAGCAACGCAGATGTTTCATAAAACCTCGTGGAAAGTATGGTAACGAGCGTGTCTTTAGACGTGAGAGGAAATACGACTCAAGCACCTTTGCTTTGTTCCATTACCGCCTTGGGGTTACTCGATACCGTGTAGTATTGCAATCTACTTTCGTTCAGGCAATGATGAACTGATATCTTTCACCCCAACGGGAGAGCCCAACGGGAGAGCCAGTTCCCTACGGCGGGAGACCCGCCTTCAGGACTGGTCTCACCAGTTCCGTGCTGTCGGGAAACCCTCCTATGTCCTGAGTCCTTACGGACACGCTGCGCGAACGGACACGCTACGCGAACAGGACTGGACTCACCTGTACGCATAATGGTTTTGCTCCAAAGAGCCTCCCTTTCGGGGTTGAGTTAGCCTAGACGAGGTTATTGGTCGGTACTTATCGAAGACACTGGCTTAACCCAATAAGCCTGTTTAATCCTCGATTTCTAGAGCTACAGACTGGCTGCGCATCCGTAGGTAGGAACTTTAACACTTACCAATAACGTAGTACACGAGGTACGCGCGTCGGGTCAACTATTGTCTAAGACTTAGGCGCTTAAGCAAGCGTGTCTTTAGACCTGGGTTGTTGACGGTAGCAATTTCAATAATGATGCACGTTCTCTTCAAAATTAGACTAGATGTTCCAAAATTGTCACCAGTCTAAAGTCCGATTTTTCCTTTTGTTAGGGCTTTCAAAAGTCCAACTTGATTCTTGAGTCTTGATTTTTAACTCAAATACAGGGTTGGGTGAAACCATGACAAAACAGGACAACATCCCCCACGAGTACTCTTGAAGCATCCACAGATATCTGTGGTGGGGGCATGCATAGGCGGTTATTCTCAATTATTCGTACTTGTTGAAAGATTTACCCGCCTTTTTTGCTAAGGAAGTCCTGTTAAGTCTCGGAAAAATGTAGCGGAAGCACCACCTGCACAACTGTTTTTTCTCCTAGCTGACTCTGGATGCTGAGTTCCCCTCCGTGTAATTCAGTCATACGTTTAGCAATGATTAAACCCAAACCCAAACCTTGTTGTTCATAAAGTTGGCGATCAAATTGCCGATATGCTCCCAATTCAGCAATTTGAGCAGCCGTCATTCCTCGCCCGTGGTCAGTCACTGATATGATAAGTTGATTGCTCACTAAAGTACTTACAAGATGAATTGTTGTTCCTGATTCTGAAAATTTCAAGGCATTATCAATTAATTCTTCAATAATTTTATAAAGTTTTGTTTCACAAATTTGTAGACAACAATAAGTTTGGAAAATCACGTGTAAATCTGCATCACGTCCTGCTTGTTTAGCTTGTTCGGTAATTAATTTTTTCAACGCCATTGAAGGGAAAATCGTTTTTTCACTTCGCAACTGGTTAATTCGTTTTGAATCTGTTGCGATAATTTCGAGTTCTGCATAAAGTAAAAAGTTCTGAACCAATCTGTGTAAGCGTTCTCCCGACAGATGAATAAATAAAGCCATATCACGGATTTCATGCCGAGAAAGGGTATTAGCTTCTTTCATTAAAAGTTCTGAAAAACCCAAAATACCATTGAGTGGTGTCCTCATTTCGTGAGGAAGGGACATAGTAATACTACTTCGTAACTCGTCTAACCTTTTTTCTGACTGCTGATGAATGGTAACTTGTTTTTGTAATCGCGAGGAAATCGCAGCTAGTAGTTCTGCGCGGGTGAAAGGTTTTGTTATGTAATCATCAGCTCCCAACTCCATCCCTTGGCGCAAGTCAGTTTTGTCACTTTTAGCTGTTAAAAAAATCAACGGAATTGTCGCTGTTGTAGGCTCTTGACGTAATATATTTAAAACAGCATGACCGTCTAGTTCTGGCATCATCACATCACAAATCACCAGATCGGGAATTTCCTGTTGAGCTAACTGTACGCCAATGCGACCATTTTCTGCAGCAATGACATCGAAATCCTCATAGGTTAGTAATTCCCAAAGATTCTGCCGTACACTTGTCTCATCTTCTATGACTAAAATTTTATACATATTAAAAAAATCAAAAAATTAACTATAGAAATCATTTCTACTAGTACAGCATGGCGTAAATAAACCAACCATTCAAAATAGTCAGAAACCTTGTATTTCAAGCTTTTTGAATTTTGAATGCGTGAATGCGTGAATTTTGCGTAAGCGCAAAGCGCAGGCTCCGCCAACGCGCAGCGTGTCCCCTTGGGACTCAGCGGTACTAGTGGTTTCATTTACTATTGTTTATCTCAAGTTGCTTGGTAGTAGTGCTGTTCCACTGAGTACAAACCATTATTACAGCAGGTTGTATCTTTATTGAAGTAGATCTTTTCAACTCGAAAGCCAGAGATCAAGAAAATTTTACTTCTCAGTTCTAAGTTCTCAGTTCTAAGTTCTAAGTTCTGAGTTCTGAGTTCTGCTGTATCAAACCTATACATTCAACCGTTTGTTAGCAAACAAAATCTTTTCAAATTCTGCGGCGCTTAAGGGACGGCTAAAGAGAAAACCTTGCATAGCATCACATTTATATCCGCGTAAAAAATCAAGTTCTTGTTCCGTTTCCACACCTTCAGCAACTGTCTGAATATTGAGATTATGGCCCATTTCAATCAATGCCCTTGTAATTGCTGCTTTTTGAAAATCATTTGCAATATCTTGAATAAAGTAACGGTCTATTTTTAACGTATCAATCGGTAATTGCTTCAAATACATTAAAGCAGAATATCCAGCACCAAAATCATCAATAGCTATTTTTACACCGAACGAGTGTACTTCCTTCATAGTAGAAGTAGCGCTATTGACATCTTGCATAATTATGTTTTCTGTTAACTCTAATTCTAAGCAATTTGGCAGCAAATCGTTTACTAATAAAAATTTCATTATTTTTTCACTAAAATCAGGTTGAACCAACTGATGTGATGATAGGTTAACAGCGACACGTAACTCGGGGAATCCTGCATTATGCCAGAGTTTATTTTGTTTACAAGCATTTTTTAAAACCCAATCACCAATAGGGAGAATTAAACCAGTAGATTCAGCCAAAGGAATCAATTCTGTAGGAGAAACCATCCCCAATTCGGGATGCTGCCAACGTAATAAACTTTCAGCAGCGATGATTTTACCAGAACGAAGATCGACTATAGGTTGATAGTAAACTAGAAATTGTTGAAAATCTCTCCGTTCTAAAGTACGACGCAAGCAGATTTCTATCATCTGTACTCTGGGAGAAATAGTCTGAGTTTCAAATTTTGTAGATACTTGCTTTGTTAAATTCGCTTGCTTGAGTAAGCGACTTGCGATCGCACTTAATAATTCATCACGAGTAAATGGTTTCGTCAGATAGTCATCAGCACCCAATTCCATCCCTTGACGAAAATCAGCCCGAGCGGCTCTGGCTGTCAGAAAAATAAACGGAATGTTTGCTGTTAGTGATTCTTCCCGTAATGCTATCAGTACGCCATAACCATCAATTTCTGGCATCATCAGGTCGCATAAAATTAAATCGGGAACTTCCGAAACCGCTAACTCTACCCCAATGCGTCCATTAGCAGCAGCAATAGTATCAAAATTTTCTGCTTCCAACAAATCCAGAATATTCTCTCGTACTGATTTTTCGTCTTCAATAACTAAAATTTTTGTCATAGTTTGCCTCTGTTTTGGTGTGACTATTTAACGGCAGAGTGACAGTAAATATTGTTCCCACTCCGACTTCACTTTTCACAGCAATTTCACCATTGTGGGTATCCACACACTTTTTGACAATTGCTAATCCTAACCCCGTGCCTTGGATATTACCGACATTAGTAGCTCGATGAAAAGACTCAAATAGGTGGGGTAAATCTTCTGGTGGAATGCCAATACCTTGGTCTTGAATTGTAAATACTGCTAGTCCATCCTTAAAGGTAAGATAAAACCTGACAGTACTACCAGTTGGAGAATACTTAATTGCATTCGAGAGTAAATTAGTAAGAATATGTTCTAGCAATTTCTCATCCATACAACACGGCATCGAATCCTCTTGACGAATAAAGTTGATTGGATGTTGATTGTTGACATTCAGTTGTAATTCTTCCACTAGATAGCGGCAGTATTTCACTAAATCGAAAGGCACGGGTATAAAGTCTAGTTTTCCTGCCTCTGCCTTGCCAATCACCAATACATTGTTTAACATCTCAGTCATATGCTTGACAGCAGTTTGAATGCGATGCAGGTGCGACACTTGTTTTTCCTCTGTCCACCTATGGCGGTAGTGTTCCAGCAACTCTGATGAGGAAAGAATAGTACTCAAAGGCGTACGGAACTCATGGCTCGTCATGGCGACAAAGCGAGATTTGAGTTCATTAAGCTCTTTTTCTTTGTGCAGCGCAGCTTTCAGTTCCTCTTCTAGTTGCTTACGTTCGGTGATATCTAACCAGTAACCGACAATTTCCAATGGATTACCAGCGTCATCCTGCACCAGCTTGACTTGATCGTACATCCACCGATAAGTACCATTTGAGTGCAAAAAGCGGTACTCCTGGCTGTGTTGTCCTTGCTCAATCAGTTTTGCCGTCGCAGCAAAAACTTGATGTAAGTCTTCCGGGTGAACATGACTAGCCCAAAAATTAGGATTTTCCATAAATTCCTCTACTTCATATCCCAGCATACTGACAACGTTTTCGCTCATAAAGGTAATGCTATGATCACCGTAAATTTTGCAGCTATAAATGACACCTGGACTAGAAGAAAGTAAATATTGTAACCGCTCTTGCGATATTAAGACCGCTACCTCTGCCTGCTTGCGCTCGGTGATATCAGTTTGAATACCAATATAATGAGTGAATCTGCCATGAATGTCATAAACCGGAGAAATACTTATCTCATTCCAAAATAGAGTGCCATCTTTACGGTAATTACGTAATACCACGGTACAGCTTTTTCCTTGGGTAATGGCATCATGTACTTCGGTGATGCCTGGTTGATTGAGATCAGCACTATGCAGAAAACTACTGTTTTGTCCAATCACTTCCACTACTGAATAACCAGTAATTTGCTCCAACGCCGGATTAGCATATATGATTGGGGAGTTTGGCATAGTGACATCAGCAATGATGATGCCATTACTGCTAGCTGCGATCGCGCGATCGCGCAGTTGTAAACTTTCTTCTGCTTGTTTGCGTTCTGTGATGTCAGTATGAATACCGACCGAGCCGATGATTTTGCCAGTAGTATCTTTAATTGCATCACCATGTAATTCGATTTCGATGATACGACCACTGCGAGTTTTCATCGTCACTTCACCGCGCCAAGATTCTCCTTTGTTAACAGTTGCAAAAATTCGTTCACACTCTGCCTGATTGGTATAAATAGCTGGCGGTCCCCCAGAGTCGCGCAATTCCTCCAAGGTATAGCCAAATAACTCAACAAACGCTGGATTAAGGTAAATAACGTTACGTGTCATATCAGCCATACCGATAGCATTGCTGCTGCTTTCTATGGCTTTACGAAAGCGCAGCAGAGACTCCTCGGCTAATTTGCGCTCAGTGATGTCTGTAGAGATGCCGCAAACAGCATAGGGGATGCCATTGGCATCTTTTAAAGGAAATTTGACACAAAGGTAAGTGTGTAACCCATCCTCGTGGGGAACAACTTCTTCAACTTCTATTGGTATGCCTTCTCTTATGACCTTGCAGCTATTTGCCGTGAGCTTATGGGCAATGTCGTCAGGCCAGAAATCATATAAAGTTTTGCCTACAATCTGCTCTTTGCTAATTTTGAAATGCTTTTCATACTGGTGGTTGACTAACAGGAATTTATTTTCAGTGTCTAGTAAATGAATGAAAGCTGGGGAGTTATCCAAAATCGCCTGTAGTTGTTCCTGAGTCTCCCGCAATACTGCCTCTCTGAGCTTACGCACAGTAATATCTCGGCCAACGCCACGATAACCCCGAAATTTACCTTCACCATCAAATATGGGAACCCCACTGGTTTCGCAAATAACTAAATGCCCATCTTTATGAGTATTTGTGTTCTCCAGACATTTGAATGGTTGTTGTGCAGCAGCAATTGGGGCAAATATATTAGCAACACGCTCGGCTTCTTGCGGTGGCATCAAGTCAAACGGAGTTTTGCCCAACACGAATTGCGGCTGGTAACCCAACAGGTCGTATATTTTTGGACTCGCATAAGTGTAGACAGTGTTCTCATCTACTTCCCAAACCCAATCACTGCTCGTTTCAACTAAATTACGGAAACGCTCTTTGCTGCGTTTGAGCGCTTCTTGTGCTTGCCTGCGCTCGGTTATATCTTCACAAGTGCCAAGAACTCCTATCACATTCCCTTCAGCATCGTGAAGTGGAATTCTACTTACCTCTAGCCAAAGTTGTGTGCCATCCTTTTGGAGGTGGGGAATGATAACGCCATATTCTGGCGTATCGCTTTGCATCACCCGAAGGTCAGATTCACGGTAGAGATCTGCTTCCTCCTTTTGAGGGAGTAAATCATAGTCAGTCTTACCCACAATATCTTCTGGACTCTCAAGACCAGCTATTTCGGCAAAGATGCGATTGCAACCCAAAAATACAGAAGCTGTATCTTTCCAGAAAATACTTTGGGGGATGTTGTCCATGACGAGCTGCAACATTTCCTGTGATTGCCGCAGTTGCTCTTGGGCATAGAGGCGATCGCTCATTTCAGAAATGAGTTGCCGATTCATTTCGTTAACAGCCCTTGTTCGCTCCTCAACTCGCATTTCTAGCTCTGCGTTTGCCTGCTGAAGTTCTGCTTGTGCTTGCTGCAATGCTGCTTCTGCCTGCATACGTTCAGTAATATCTGTACAGCAGCCGATATAACCGATAAAGCTGCCATCAGATGCAAACCTGGGAACGCCCATGTTGATCAGCCAACGATATTCTCCATCTGCATGCAAATAACGACAGACATACTGGAAACGCTGATGCTTTTTGAATGCGGATAGGTATATCTCAAAACAGCGCTGTTTATCTTCAGGATGAATTCCTTCTGCCCAACCTTCACCCAGTAACTCTTCTAAAGGTCGTCCTGTAAATTCCAGACAATATTGGTTGACAAACGTACCCGAAGCATTAGCATCATTCATCCAAATCAGTACAGGTGCTTCGTCTGCGAGTTTACGAAAGCGCTCTTCACTCTCGCGCAATGCTTCAGTCGCTCTTTTTTGCTCGGTAATGTCTTCGCTGATTCCAAAGATGCGGTATTCTCCCAGTTCATTTTTTACGGGAACGGCTCGCGTCCAAACCCAGCGCTCCTCGCCGTCAGGACGGACAATGCGATATTCTTGAGTGTAAACATCACCATGATCAAAGGTTTTGCTCGCAGCTATAACGCGAGCGCGGTCTTGTGGATGGATAGCCTCTATAAAATCTTTTGGGTTTTCGTAAAGGCGATCGCGGCTACGTCCGCAAATTTCTTCGTACCCTGGATTTACATATATAACTTTGTCCTGTTTGAGGTCTCGCACAAACAAAACTTGACGAATATCTTCTGCTGTTTGTCTGAAGAGTTCTTCACTTGCTCGTAGCGCTTCTTCTGCCAGTTTGCGCTCAGTAATGTCTCTTTGTGTGCAAACAAAATGAGTGATTTTGCCTTCGCAATATGCAATTGGGGCTATGTTAACCTCAACCCAGTATGTACAACAGCCGTTTTTGTGGTGATTGATAAATTCTGTTCTAATTGAGGAGCCATCCCTAAGCGCCGTGCAAATTCTATCTATCTCTGTGCTAGAAGTTTTTTCACCATATAAAGTAGGTAGCGTTTTGCCAATAATTTCATCAGCTGACCAACCGCTCATACGGGTAAACGCTTCGTTGACATACACCATACGCCAACCTAATGGATCATCCAGCCCCTGAGCTTCAATGATCACAACAGCGTCATTGCCATTGACAACAGCAGCCTCCAACAAGCGCCCTTGTGCCTCGGTTTGCCTTAATTCGCCTCTTGTTTCCCCTGCTTCTTGTTCGAGAGCTTGACAAATACTTTCATAAGTGCATAAGCCCACGAGTTGACTTTGCTCATCAACTAGTGGTATAAAATACAAACGATATTCGCGTAAAAATGACAGTATTGATATTACACTAGAAACCTCAGAGCATTTTAGAGTGATTACTGAAGTCTCCATAACTTCAGATATTTTAGCTGTTTGTAGGTTTACGTCTGAGTACAAAAGTTGCAATGCATCATGCTCTGTGAACCACCCCACTACCTGCAAATTTTCAACTATCAACGCACAACCTGCTTGCGGTTGACGCTGACTCATCAAAGCAACTACATCTAACAATGGTGTATCAGGTGCAACACTCAGGGGAGAAAAGTCAATTGCAGAATCCAATGATGGTAGTGAGATAAATTGAGCAAAGGCGTGCATAAATGTTTGCAATAGCTTGTAGCACAAAAATGTTTTAGATCTATGAGGTAATGCCTTTAATTATTTTCTATTATTTTTACGTTTTTCCTCAGTAATTTCTTGCGTATAATTCCTTAGAATAATTGAATTTTATACTAAGATTTAGCCGATGCATATTAAGAGGAAGTCAAAACAAGTAGAGGGCAAGAAATTAAGCGGTTACGTACTTCAGGTGCATCTTTTAAGGTTAAGCAAAACTCTTCCATTCTTCTGTCCATTCTCCCTATAGCGCAACTCAATTGAATGAAGTACACATTTATCTGTGTCCACCCCCCTCATTCCCCCCTACAAGAGGGGAGCCACAAACAGTGCGGTGAGACAGAGAAAGCAGGCGCGCTTCGCGGCTCGACTGAGCTTCGCCGAACGTCCGAAGTCTTCGCCGAACGTCCGTGAGCGCTCAGCGGCTCGAGTGAGCGGCTCGAGTGAGCCTTCGCCGAACTCCTCGCCGAACTCCGAACGGTTTCCCGCGCCCTGGGGACTGCGTGCCTCCTACGGAGGTTGCAGGGTACAGCCCTTGGCGTGCCGCAGGCATACCCGTTCGCGTAGCGTCTCCGCCCTTGAGAAGGGGGGTTCCCCCCGCCCTTGAGAAGTGGCGTGGGCAGACAGAGGAAAAACTTTTATTTATTGTCCATGAGTGGTTCATTATTTCTTTGGCATACCTATAGCCAATTGCAAACCGCTATAGTGCCAGTTCAAGGAACCTTTTTTGCAATCAGTGAAGCAAGACAAGGGGGATAAGGAGGAATTTGCTTCCTTATTTTCCCCCTCTTATCTGCCTTGTCTAACAAATTTAGAATTTACGCATTAACAAAAATTTTATTGTGTGATGTTTACCATAGTAGACATAAATAACCTTAACAAAGTTGAGGTTTTGAACTTAGAAGACATCAGCCCTCCTTCGATTTTTTATATAGGTGTAAGTGAAATTAACTTATGCACTCTTCGGAAGATGTAACGTGGATTGTAGATAGTTGAAGCATTTTGCAACCGCAGTGCAATTGATCTGCAGATACAGCCAATGCTTTGAGTAGAGAGCGGGCAAATTATACATAATCCAATCTTTTTGTACAGTGCGTAAGTCCTAAAATTATTGCAAAATATCTCTATTAAAAGCGCACTAGGGATGCAACTGTACCCGTTCTCCGTAACGCAATAACTTTTCTATCGTGGCGAGACGATTTTCCCAAACTTTGACTTGATATGGATTTTCCAGAGCTTGTAGACGCATCCACACTCTAAATTGAGACTGTAACCTTAAAAGCGACGCTCTTGCTGTTACCAACTTAGTTTGATTTGGGTTAGTAGCCAGTTGATTTAAAGCATTTTCCACAACTTCTGCTTGGGAGTTAAAAGTTGAAAGCGTTGTGGAAGATATTCGCAGCTTGTTGTTTTGCAATGCCAATTTCCACTCACTTTGTAGGGCTGTGTAACGGACAGCAGCAGTTTGAAAAGGTTTGCGGTGCGGAATCGGTTCTTTTTGTGCGGGTTGAACGTTACCTTGAGTATTACTAAAGACTTTATTGAGGTCATTGGTGAAATTCTCTGCAGCAAACAAAGCGTAACCGATAACAGGCAAGTCTCT
This sequence comes from Kalymmatonema gypsitolerans NIES-4073, assembly GCF_002368435.1. Lineage (GTDB taxonomy): Bacteria > Cyanobacteriota > Cyanobacteriia > Cyanobacteriales > Nostocaceae > Kalymmatonema > Kalymmatonema gypsitolerans. The sequence goes on along the minus strand of NZ_AP018268.1, from coordinate 569,395 downwards.
CAGTAGTTGAATTTGATCAAATGCTCCGACTGTCTGCAAAGAAAGCAGCCGAATTCCTGGTACCAACAGCGAAGAACCCAGTTGTGTAGAAGATGTTATCCAAGGTTGTGCGAGCCGCTCAAAGCGCGGGGTATCCTGAGCATAAGTCATGGGGACGATTAAATCGACATCGCCACGCCTTGCCCAAACCTCCCAGTGTTGCTGCAGTTTCTGAATGCGTTCTTGTTCTGGAAGGGGAAAGACAGCAGCCGATAAAATCAAATTAGGTCGCTTTTTTCGCAGTTGCTGTGACACTTGAGCAACAAAGTTATCAATTTGTAGGGTACGGAATTCTGTCCACTTTTGCCACAGTTGCCGTTCTCTTGGAGAAATCCTGACTGGATCTACACCAGCGATTTGCTGAAACTGCTCTCTAGCCGCCTTGCCATAACCATAAGTCCGGTTAGCGGCTGGGTCTTGAAAGGGATAGCGAATATAATCTAGTTGTAGACCATCCACGTCATAGCGGCTGACAATTTCCTCATACAAACTGAGCAAGTACTGCCGCACTTGGGGATTTGCTGGGTCTAAGAATGGCTTGCTTTGTCCAGAAGGAATCATTTGACCGCGATTATCGTATCCTGCCCAATCAGGATAAGCAGCAAGCACTGGTCCTGGGTAGTTCGGATCTATGTTGAGGAGTTCATTGTGTTTTCGATTGCCAGCAGCAAAAGCCCAAACCCAAGCGTGTAATTCTATACCTCGCTCGTGAGCCAACTTGACTCCAGATGCCAATGGATCCCAACCGCGAACTAAAGGGTTTTGCTGCGGCGCAATTTTGCTGGGATAGATCGTGTAGCCAGCATTTACCGTTTCAAAAAATATAGTGTTAATTCCGGCTTGCGCCATGCGATCAAAAATCAGAGCGAGTCCCTGCTCGTTTCTCGCACGGATAATTGTTCCTCGGTCGAGCCATATTGCCCTGATTTCTGGTTGCGCCAGCCTGCGATTCAGAGGAAATTGGTTCCACAAATTTGCTTTTGCTACTAACCATTGCTGACGAGCCTGAGCGTAATTTTTCTGTGCAATCAATTGCGGCAAGTTTTTCGCAACTTCGCGAGCAGCATCTAAAGCTTGCTCTACGTTCACAACTGCTCCTCCAGGTCGTGTTGAGGCAACTTGCGCTTGTTGCGTCTTTGCTAATTGGGCGTTGTCGCCATTTTCAGAAAGAGATCGTGCTGCTAAATGAGCACTCTCCACTCTACCAATAAGTTTTTCTAGCTCATATTGCAGGGTGAGCGTTTCAGTTTGGCTAATTGGTGCTTGCGAGTTAGGGACAACATCAAACCGTACCGCTGTTTCAAGTTGGTCAATAGCCTCATCTGATTTTGGGGGTGTGACACTAGGAAGAGGTCTGGGTAGAGGAGCTGTGGCAATCTTGGGAGGAGGGGGAGATGAGGCAGATGAGGGGGATGAGGGAGTGCGGGAACTCGGGGTAGATGGGGAAGTGGAGGAAGTCTTTTCTCCCCCTGCTCCCCTGCTCCCCTGCTCAAGAGCTCCCCTGCTCCCCTGCTCAAGAGCTCCCCTGCTCCCTGCTTGTCCTCTCGTCGGAGTTGCTGGCGCTTTCGCCACCACAGTGGTGGAGCAGGTTTGGGAACCTCCTGCTACTTTAGTTGGGGTAGTTGTGGGCTTTTTTACATATCGGTTGATGGTGGTTTGTAACCAAGCAGTATCTAACTGAGCGGGTGAAGCCGCATCTACACCCCAGCGCCAGCCAAAAAAGGTGGAACGCTCATTAGCTACCACTGCTGCTGGATTATCTTTGGAACCCCAAACAGCAGCAGCTTGAGTTGTGAAGTTATCAGGAATCACGACGCCACCGCGTACCTCACCAAAGAGTCCGTTTTGGTTTGCCCATTCTAGGAATTTTGCTTTTGGTGATGGTTGCAGCTTTTGTGGACTATCAAGGCTGAATCCCCAATAGCCGCCTAGAAGAGTTCGCAGTAGCTGTCGCACTCCCGGCGCAGACAAACTCCCGACAGGACCGCTGGCAATTATGCGCCCTCCCTTGCTCATCCACTCTTCCAGGGCAATGGCTTGTGCGGGCGATAATAACTCGACGTTTGGCAAAAATAAAACCGCGCGATCGCCCCAATCTGCTGCATCCTTCACACTCGCTAGAGGTATCACGCAATACTTCACCCCAGCCGCCTGTAAACGGTTTGTTATCCCTGTCCACTGATTTGCATTCTCTTCGCTCTGGACTATGCTTAATATCGGTTCTGAAGTTGCCGCGCTGGCTGGCAAAATGTTTAATAGATTAAATATTAAAAAATTAAAATTTAGAATTAATATTCCTGCTTTTTTAATTTTCAATTTTATTTTTTTACTTCGTCTTTTCTGATTTCTCACTCTTTACCCTCACCTTGAAAAATTCAAACTTCAAAATTCAAAATAAAACAACTTAATGATGAATTTTGAAATCAAACTATAAAATCTTAACTCTTGTCTCCGTTAAGTGGTTTGATGCACTTTTGAATGAATTCTTCAACTCCTGCTACTGGAAATATTTTAGTACCCAGCTTACAAGCCACATCCTCAACACTTATATCATCTAAAAATACCAATTCACCATGTTTTAGCATGACACTTGGCAGCAAAATTCCATCTCCTAAATCTTGCCCCTGTAATTTCAAAAGCAAATCATGACCAGTTAGCAAGCCAGTAACGGTAATACTTTGTCCCCAGTAATTGCTTGACAAAGCACACATTTTGATCTCTAAACCCTCAACAGAATTCAATTGCTTCAAAATAGGTTGAAACGCTTGTTCTACTGCATTACCAACTATCCAAGTCAATTTTCTCGGCTGAACTTTTGGCGGTAGCAACTTGTTTGCTGTTTCGGCAAACTGCTTAAGAAACAAACGAATGGAACCGACACCGTTATCTATTTGAGGATAATCTTTGTATTCTGCTTCGGTTGGTAATTCCTCTCCAGCAATCAAAAACCACTCATCAGCCAGCCAAACACCGCTTTGTCGTTGTTTCTTTTGAAATTCCTGCTGTAGCGATCGCACTTGGGAAATCACTTCCCGTGCTTTTTCTCTGCTGACAGGTGTGAGTTCATCTTCTTGGGGACGAAACCGCGTTAAACCCACTGGTACCACTGCCACAGAGGCAACAGCTGGCACTTCTCCAGTATGAAAAGACGCTAAATCTCTTAATGTCTGTTCCAGATGGATACCATCATTGATACCAGGACAAACTACGACTTGTGCGTGAATTTGCAGTCTCCTTTTTTGGAACCACTTGATTTGCTGCAAGATTTGTCCTGCACGAGAATTTTTCAGCAGTCTAATTCTAACATCGGGTTCCGTTGCATGAACCGACACATACAAAGGAGATAGCCGCATATTTTCAATTCGCTGCCATTCTCGTTCTGTTAAATTAGTGAGAGTTAAGTAGGAGCCATACAAAAAGCTCAGGCGATAATCATCATCCTTTAGGTATAAGCTTGAGCGCTTGCCTGGTGGTTGCTGATCAATAAAGCAAAACGGACAACGGTTATTACACTGAATCAAACCATCAAATAGAGCTGTTTCAAACTCTAGCCCTAAGTCGTCGTCATAGTCTTTTTCAATTTCAAGATGATGAGTTTTGCCAGCAGCGTCTAAAACTTCTAGTTCTAGTACCTCATCAGCACACAAAAACTGATAATCTATCAAATCGCGAGGATGTGTACCGTTGATGCTGACGATTGCATCTCCCACTTCAAATCCAATTTCTGCGGCGATGGACTCTGGTAGGACTTTTGTAATTCGGGCAGGACGAATGGTAGTCATAAGTTGTGAGTTATAATATACGGACTATTATTTATTAGTGAATATGCGATAATTAATCGTCTGGGAACTTGTAGGGTCAAACGAATGATACTCTACAAGTTTGTGGTTTATCGCTACTGATTTTAACTTACCTGCCCATTCAAGTAACGTTTATAACTGAATCAAAAGCCCATAAAATACTTTAATTGATTTGATAAAGAATAAAAATCAGTATTAACATTTTGAAGAAAATTAAATATGAGTATTTTTCTCAAGATTTAAGTACTAAAAGCAGCAGTGTAGAGTTCTAGTGCGGAAAATAATCTCAAGCAACCGTGTACTGGTGGTAACTTTATTACTGAGTATCGCACTACTTTTTATGATAGGGATTTCCCTGTCATTTGGGGCGGTGGCGATGACTCCAGCCCAATTATGGCAAGCAATACTGCGTAAAGGAGACACACTCACCCAAACGATTATCTGGGATTTACGACTACCGCGCACCCTAGCCGCAATGCTAGTCGGTGCAGCCTTAGGAATGTCTGGCGCACTGCTTCAGGGGATGCTGCGAAACGGACTCGCAGATCCGTTCTTACTCGGTATTTCTGCTGGTGCAGGTTTGGTAGTTGTACCAATAATTACGCTTGGAGTATTGCAGAGTTGGGTACCTTTGGCTGCTTGGATTGGCAGCTTATTAACAACCATTTTCGTTTATTTTCTGGCTCGCAGTGGTGATGGTATTTCCATTGAACGGTTAATTTTGGGTGGAGTCGCAGTCAGTTCATTATTTGGGGCGATTCAATCGGTATTGTTGCTGCTGGCAGACGATGGACGGGTGCAAGCAGCCTTAAATTGGTTAATTGGTAGTTTGAATGGAAGAGGATGGAATCTGGTGGCGATCGCCGGACCTTATATTTGTTTATCCTTACTGCTGGGGTGTCTGTTGGGGCGTAGTGTTAATTTGCTCAATTTGGGCGATGACTTAGCAGTTGGGTTAGGGGTTTCTTTAGTGCGATCGCGCATTTTTATCGGTGCGATCGCCACACTATTAACCGCAGGTGCTGTGAGTGTAGCGGGATTGATTGGCTTTGTCGGCTTAATCGTTCCCCACGCTATCCGCTTGTTTGTTGGCACAGATTATCGGGTTGTTTTGCCATTGAGTGCGGTTGGCGGTGCTTTCGTCCTCACAGGCGCTGATTTGCTCTCTCGCTTAGGCGCTGTGGAGTTACCAGTTGGTGCTGTCACGGCACTCTTTGGATCACCTTTGTTTATCTGGTTGCTGTATCAACGCAAAGGAAATTTTAATTAGTCATTGTAGAGACGCGCCATGGCGCGTCTCTACATCTCATTCGGAGGCAGTGCGGTGGACGGGTTCCCCGGCATAAAGGAGCCAGCCGCGTGGGCGGCTCTGCCGACTTGAGCGGACTGGCGTCACCTGCCGTTCATTAGTAAGGGTTTTAGAGGCTTTTACATTTCTTAACATAGTTCGGTTTATTTCTACCTATCTACTTAGAGCTGATTTATAAACTTAACAATTGATGTTTTTGGGACAGGTTATGTATATTCAAAGTAGATACATATGAAAGTAACATTTGAACGTGTCATTTTTCAGGCAAGATCATTAAGGAATTTATGACCACCATCATTACGAAGTGGGGAAACAGCTTAGCGGTTCGTATTCCCACATTGGCAGAACAGGTACAAATTCAAGAAGGAACCGATGTGAGTTTGAGCATTTCGGGTAACAGCATTGTCATCACACCAAGAAAGCGGAAAAAATATACGCTTGATGAATTACTCGAAGGTATGACACCAGAGAAATTCCATTCTGAAGTTGATACTGGAATCGCTATGGGGAATGAAATTTGGTGAGTAGTTCATACATTCCAGACAGAGGTGACATCGTTAAGTTGGAATTTGGATTAGTGGAAATTACGGCTGATTTAGTCAAACGGGCATTCGAGTTAAGATCAGGTATGTCGTTTGAAGAAATCGCCAAAACACTAAATACTGAAATAGTTGTGTTCTAGGGTTTTTTAAATTAAAATAATCGAAAGAGTCTTATTTTGCTCTACTCTATTTCCTGAAAAAATTTTATCTCGCTCCGCTTACACCAGAGAAAAGAAAAAAGAGTAAAGGGTAAAAGGGCAAAAGTATAAAGGGCTACCAAGTCCTCCCGAACGCGCAGACAACACGAAAACCAATATCGATGTCGATGAGGTCGCGCACCGCCCAGACGTTGAGGTAGCGAAACGCGGAACGGCAGAAAACAGGATTGTCGTTCCAGGAACCGCCCCGCAGCAGTCTGCGATTATCATTATCATTTATCCATGCACTGCCATCTTTGGGTGCCCCTTGATAGCTCTCATGCCAAGTATCAGCACACCATTCCCAGACATTGCCATGCATATCGTATAAACCAAAGGCATTAGGTGGAAAGCTTCCTACTGGGATGATTTGTTGTCGATACTGTCCCGTGGGAGCATTTCCGTAAGTGCAGTTACCGCGATAATTTGCTAAATCAGTCGTTATCGTCTCACCAAAGTAAAAGGGTGTCGTTGTACCTGCACGACAAGCATATTCCCACTCCGCTTCGCTGGGTAAGCGATAATCCCTTTCCGCTGTGAAATTTATTCTAAAATTAAGTCTAGCACAGAATTCCAATGCATCATACCAAGAAATTTGCTCTACTGGTCGGTCATCTCCTTTAAAGTAAGACGGATTTGGGTCTAGTTCTTTGTTGACTTGAGGTAAAGCCGCTACGGCTCTCCATTGCGCTTGAGTAACGGGATATTTACCCATGAAGAAGGGTTGAACTGTGACTTGGTGTTGGGGACGTTCGTCATCTCTACTATTTTTCTCATTCTTTGGTGCGCCCATCATAAACGTACCACCAGGAATCGCGACCATTTCTAAGGTGATACTATTTCCTAAGTCTTCGGTGAAGTATTGAGCTTGTTTGGTTTCTCGTTTGATAATTTCACCGCGACGGTTGACAGTGACGACATTAAATTCAAAAACTTGTAATCCTAAATCGCCTCGCTCTTCAGTTTTCTCATCTAATTTTAAATATTGTCCTTCTAATTCCTCGGCAAAACGCGCATACTCTCCTCCCAATTGTCGTAAAACTTGAGCCTTGAGCTGTGCAATGGGACGAATCTTTGTTTTTAAGGAATCTTCCCCCTGAGACGCAGGTGTAAGCAAACGCGCTTCAAATTCCCGTACTGATAAACCGAGTCGTTTAGCGACAAACTCAGATACGTTATCAATAACTGAAATTGTTTTACTAATTGGGACAGACTCTAGCAGTAATTCCCTTACCCCTTCAACAAACTCATACTCAATATAATCAGCGTCTGTATCTTGGCGAATAGATGTTAGAGGTTTGAGCAATCCACTCATAAACACCTCCGCCACATGAATTTGTGATGATTGCGAGAGCAGGGTTTGCTGAATCAGTTGCACGACTGGTAAACTAACGGGTGCAGCTGCCATTAATCCAGCTAACCGACGAGCAAGGGGAGAAGCTGTGGCGCGAAATCGACTAACTAACGCTGCTGGAGTCAGGTTAAGTTCTTTGTGTTCTGTAAATTGTTGAGTGTCGCTGTGTTCAACTCCATTTACAGAGGAAAATTTAAACCCTGCTGTTTTTACATTCCCTAAACCCGCTATAACCCGTGACCATAATAGTAAAGGTTCAGGCTCTAGAGTGATAATGGGAACAGGGATAGAATTTATGATTATATTTCCGTCTTCTTGGACAATGTTCTCAATTTCATCAGTTGTCTCATCATCCCAAGTTTCTACAATCAGCTGAGAATTGAAAACTCCAGGGTTAAGGGAACGCAGTTGGACAGGAATTTCTGAAGCTAAAGCTGTGCGTTCCCAAAGCCGTTCGGGGAGTAATTGCACAATAGTCATTAAACCCTTACGTCCCCACAACTTTAACACTGGATGAATAAACTTCTTTCGCCAAGCGGGAGAAATACAATCACTCACCAGTAAAATTAAACGCTGTCCCTTGGGGTCAATCAATACCTCAGGACTATAGGGAGTTGAACTATAACTACCTGTACTATTTTGAGGGAATAATTGTGCTTTTGTTTCAGTAACCTTTAATTCCCAAGTTCGCACATCCCGAAACGCACCGTGATGTTTTAAGAGGCGTTGGAGTTCGGTGATAGTCTGTTTCCAGATAGCAGTCGAACTATTTTGTTCAACCACTAACGCTAACTCTAACCATCTTTCTGGCGCAGGTTTTAGAACTGGTACCCAAATTTTTTCTTGTGCAATGCGGTAAACGGTTGCTTCCTCATCTAGTATGTTTTCTGTAGGAGATGGAATTTTCCGCATTAAAGGGCGAAGTGCGCGTCCTAAAGCTAGAGAATTTCTTAGTGCTACAGCCGCAGGTACTTTGATAGGAATTGCTTCCCGATTTTCTGGAGACTTTGCGGAACTTGGTACAGAAGAGGGAAGATAGACTTCAGCACGAGGTTCTGTGACTTGAGGTGAAGATGCTATCTCTGGAATTTCTTGAGTTTGGGTTTGGGGTTGGTTAGTTCTGGGTGGCTGTGATTTTGATACAGTTAATTGTTGGGTTAAGCGAAGCTCTGCCGTAGGGAATCGCTGTTGTAATTGCTGCTGTAATTGCTGCTGTAATTGCTCAGACTCCTCTACATGAACCGCCAACCAAATAATTTCTGCTAACTCGCGGGCGGTTAGGTCAAAGCCTGCTTGTTGTAGAATGGCGATCGCCCGCTCAATCATATCCCCTCTGTACTGCTCAAGTATTGCAGCAACCGTTCGATGAACTTTTCTTTTTTCTGTTCCTTTTCTTCATCAACAACAGAATCAAGCATTGGAGAATCAGGCAAATGAGCCGTACGGGTTAACATATAAATGGCATTGAGTAATTGGTCTGTTGCCAAGTCTCCCTTATCTCGTCGGTTGACAAACTTCTCAATAATTTTGTCTGCTTGTCCAATAATATCTCCTAAATGCGCTTTGACAATCGCTTCTAACTCCTCACGAGTCGGTTCTCGTAAATCTAATCTCAAGCAGCGCCGCAAGAAAGCAGGTGGAAATTCTCTTTCGCCGTTACTTGTGAGGACAACAAACGGAAACGCCTGACACTGCACCTTTCCTTTAACGATGGTTGTCGTTTGGTTATCATAAGTTTGTACAACAATTTCCGGAATTTTATCAGCTATCCTTGCTAGTTCGGGTATCTCATATTCCCCTTCTTCAAAGATATTTAATAAATCATTGGGTAAATCAATATCGCTTTTATCCATTTCGTCAATTAATAACACCTTGGGATTTTTTGAAGGAAGTAACGCTGTTCCCAAGGAACCCAATTGAATATACTTGCCAATCTCAGCTAAATTATCTTTATTATCCTTCTCACTATTATTCTTGTTACTATCTTTGTTTTCCTTACCACTCATTTGAGGAATTTGTAACTTGATTTGAGGAGCAACTTGTAACCTCATTTGAGCATCTTGTAACCTACCAATGGCATCATAACGATAAAGTCCTTGCTGTAAAGTCGAGCGAGTCGTAATGTTCCAACGCAAGACTTCTCCCAGTTGTAATTCTTTAGCCACCGCATAAGCTAAAGAAGTTTTCCCTGTCCCCGGTTTTCCTGTCACCAATAAAGGACGACGCAAATATAAAGCTGCATTGACTAGCTCTATTTCCTCACCCCTCGCCTGATAAGTGATACCTCGTTCTTCTTTGTCAAATCTGCGCCAGTTAGGAGGCTCAGGAAGGCGTTCAATTCCATTGTGAGGATTTTCAGGAGTTCCTTGAAAGATTTTCCAAGATGTCATGATGGCGTTGTATATTCAATCTGAGGTGGCAATATATGAGGATTTTCCCATAGCAAAGAGAGATGATGTCCGATGCGCTGCTCATAATCATAAGGAAAATCATCTGAACGCTTCTGTTTGACTCGCTCTGGTAATTCTGTTATTGAACATTTCAGGAGTTCATCAAGTTCAACTTGATGATGTGAGTTTTGTAATTCCTGTCTTAACCAGAATGCAACTGGAATGGCAGTTTGATTCATCACTTTAAAAAAATCATTAGACGGTGGTTTCAACAGTTTTAAAGCAATAGCAGTCTCTTGATTTAATATAGAAAACAGTTCTTTCCAAGAATGACAGTCACCAGAGGTACAACACTTAGAGCAAGCGTTTTCAGTTAGCTCCTTTAAAGTCTTCCACTTCTGAACCCAAACATTTCTATGAGGATATTCCTTCCTGAAACGACGACTAGAACGAACAATAACTTTGTATAAACTACCGATAGAAATTGGTAGTTCTTCCTCTTGCTGAATTATCCAAGTATCAATAGGTTCGTTTAACAGTTCATACGGTAAGAAAACCTCAATTGTTGGTTGGCTAGAGAAGTCAGTTAGGTATGGAGTTATTTTGTCAAGATAGTCTTCTAGTAAAGAAGGGATTTGTTCTAGAGTAAATGTTTCTTGCTCCTGTTCTTCGATTTCTAAAAATTTATAACCTTCTCCTGTCAGATGATTGAATTTCTCATTTGCTCCATCAGGGATAAACCAAGCCGAAACAAAATAACGCTTTTTTTGTTGTTTACTTGAGTCTAGGTAAATGATCAGGTGATTTGGTATATTTTCTTGTTCTTTGCTTGTTTTTTTCTCATCTTTCCGAAGAAGCAACTCAGAAAAATTCTCAAAACTCTGTTCGCCCCATTCCTTTAATTTATTAAATTCCTCAGGATGTAGCTTATTTTCTACATCTACTAAGAAACGAGCCACAAACTGCTCAGTACGGCTGTAAAGATTACTCCCTTGAGGCATATCCTCAAGATTATCTAAAATTTCTTCCAGATCATGAGCAGTATCAGTATTTTGATTAATATGCCAATCCTTAGGACAACAGGTAAGATAAGACTGCTTCATTTCTTCAAGATATTTTTCCCTGAAAGGAGCAAGTCTTTTAAAAACAGCAATTGTAATAGATAATTTCTGCAACCAGTAATTACCAGGATTTCCCTTACGCGCACCATTAATTAATTCTTGGATATTACCTCGAATCTCAAAATTGGTTATTAATCTAGAGAGAACAATATCATAATCTGAATCTTGAGGAACTTCTGACTCATCTATATCAATTTCTTCACGTAGCATTATAATCAATCTGTCTCGCCTAGGGTAAGCAGATTTTAGTGCCTTTCTTATTTTTTTTATCTCATATCCAGACAAGCACATGAGTGACTACTCCATACCTACCAAAATGAAAATTCACAGTTGTTAACTCCATTCAAGTATCTACACCCTGATTTTATTTGCTTCCGGAAATTCAACTTTCCTATTCTCGATATAAAATATTTACCATACTGCTTGACCACTTCGTAAATCTGCCAATAAACCTTGCTTCTCTAAACGTGAACAAATAGCACTGAAAGGTGTTCCCGCGTTGTAAGTTGGATTTCTCCAGTCGGGATCACCGCTATGATGCAGCGCTACTAAATTCCAGTTAATGTCAAAGCATGGAGAACCAGAGGAACCAGGCTGAGTATTAGTTTTGTATTTAACAGTTGTGCCATTTTCATTGATGCCAATAATAGCATCTGTGTCAAACGCCAATTTTAATGGCTCGGCTTTTGGATGTTGCACTATTAATAATGGAGTCTCTGGCAAAAATTCATAAGGTTGGGTAGGTAACGAAATCCATCCTCGCTGTGGAGCTTTTGGATCAGAGTTTTTCCCGATCGCTTCTTCTCCAGGAACTCCATCTACTCGGAGCAAGGCATAATCTAGTTCGTCAGGTGTTGGTAAAGTATTTTTGGCATAAGGACTTTTATCAATCAGCCAGTCGTCTACTAAGCGATACTCTGTACCTTTATTGATAATCTTCCCATCCGCTAGTTGTTTATAGTCAAAACGCAGAATAATATTGCTGGCATTTGCTTGTCCTGAATCCACAGATTCAATGACATGATAATTGGTAATCACCACATTTGGTGCAATCAGAAAACCTGTACCAAATTCTTTCGTCTTATTGTTATTGGTAATTTCTATGCGGCAGACTTGCGCTTCAATGGTGCCTAACTTTTCTCGCCATGTATTCACGTCTAGAAAACTATTCGTTTTCTTAATAATTTTCTCTAATGCGCCTCTTGCTGATAGCTGTGGTGGCATAGGAGTAGCAAGATTAAACTCTTGAGCAAAGACAAATAATGCTGAGTTTCCAGGATTTGACTCACGAGCACCTGCAATCAGTTTATCAACCCATCCCTCAGCTTCTGCCGCTTGAATTAATCTAAAGACAATTGCTTGTAAGTCATTGCCCATTGCTATCACATTTAGGTTTTTCCCAAACTGGAATTTTACTACTTCAGCAAGTCTTTGCTGCTCTGGAAATGCGTCAAGTAGAGCTTGTGTGAATTGTTTGTATTGCTGACCATTTAGTTTCATGGGTTCTTCTACGCAAGTGCGGTTCTAGTTTGGATGTATGCAGTACAATTTTAGAACTCCATTCTTAACCCTTTTTCCATAGGACTTACGCACACTGTAGGAATTCTTGGCGTTCTTGGCGTCTTGGCGGTATGCCTGCGGCACGCTACGCGAACGATAAATTAAGCTTTTTGGCAATTTTTGCGTAAGTCCTGTTCCAGCAATTGTGTATTTTGACTCCTTTTATCTTTAACTTTCTTCAATGCCATTAGAAACACACAATCTTACAGGTGGATACGCAGGTAAACCGATTGTTCAAGAAATCACTCTCGCACTCCAAGCGGGAGAATGGCTGAGTCTAGTAGGTGCGAATGGTTCAGGAAAATCCACCCTCCTAAAACTCATGAGTCGCCTGCTGAAACCGCAAACAGGCGCTGTGCTACTCGATGGTAAAGCCATTCACACCCAAAAAGCTGCTGTTGTCGCCCAAAAACTCGCATTATTACCACAACAGCAAACGATACCTGCGGGGTTGACGGTGCGACAGTTGGTGTCTTTAGGACGCACACCTTATCAACCTTGGTGGCAATGGGAATTAAACCCCGAGGATAGAGATAAAGTAGAGAGAGCCTTACAGTTAACGCGGATGCAATCTTTGTGCGATCGCCCTGTAGAACAATTATCCGGTGGTGAGCGACAAAGAGCTTTTTTGGCGTTGGCGTTAGCCCAAGATCCGCAAGTTCTGCTGTTGGATGAACCGACGACTTATTTAGATATTCGCTACCAGTTACAGTTACTAGAACTGCTCAAACAGCTTAACCAAGAACAAGGCTTGTCAATTATCACAGTTTTGCATGATGTAAATTTGGCAGCAAGATATAGCTCTCGCATTGCGCTGTTGTGCCAAGGTAAAATTTGGGCAGTGGGAGAACCAAGGCTAGTTTTGACACCTCTTAATTTGGCTGATGTTTTAGGCGTAGAAGTTGCTGTGTTGGAAACGCCTGTTGGTTTGCAAATTTGCTCCTTGGCTGCTATTGGTGATAAGTACCAAGCTGCATCTGCATCTAGCAATGAATAAAAAATCTGGGATAATTATGCAACGTCGTTTCATACTATTTGGGTTAATACTCTGCTTGACTTTGGGCATTTTTGCTTGCACAAATACAACAACTGAACAAGCAAAAAATACAGATGCAACTACTATCTCTACATTGCAGCAATCCCAACAGCTAGTCCAAAGAGTTGTCAGCCTCACATCTCTTTCGGCTGATATTCTTTATCAACTCGATAGTACAAAACTAGTAGGTATATCTGGTAGCAATTTATTCAAAAATGACTCACGATTTAAAAATATTCCCCGTGTGAGTGAGGGGCAAGCAACACCAAATTTAGAGAAAATCGTAGCACTGAAACCGGATTTAGTGATTGGCGCTGAAGGTTTTTCTAATTTGATTACCGACAAACTCAAAGAGTTAGGTATAACAACTTTACTTACCAAAGTTGACAGTTGGGAAGGATTACAAGATTTAACCAAAACCCTGGCAAAAATAGTTGATGCAGACTCAACTCCATTATTAAACCGCTATCAAACTTTTGTGCCAGATAAGCCTGCTCAGAATCCTTCTATATTGGTGCTAGTTAGCCGTCAACCAATTTTGTCACCAAGCAAAAAAAGTTGGGCGGGAAATTTGCTAGAGAAATTTCAAGCAAAAAATCTCACAGCTGATTTACAAGGTAAAATGTCAGTACCAGGTTATGTGACGCTTTCTGCTGAAAAAGTTCTGGAAGCAAATCCAGATGTATTAATTGTTGTTAGTCCCCAACCTGGGCTTTTGAAATCTTTCAAGTCAGAATCTTTTTGGAATCAACTCAAAGCTACGAAAAATAATCGAGTTTACGAGTTCGACTATTACGGACTTGTCAATCCTGGCAGTGTAGATGCGATTGAAAAAGCTTGTCAGCAATTAAAAGTAGCCCTATCTGGCTAGAAGTAAACAGTTAATATAGCGGACTCAATTGAGTGCAATACATCAGGAGATAAGAACCACAGATGGACACAGATGGACACAGATAAATTATCTGCGTCCATCTACTTCGGCGTCCATCTGCGGTTTTAAAGAGCCAAAAACCAGATTTTTGCAAGAAATCTCATCAAATATTCTTCAATAATCCTGCTCCAACCGCCACCAAGATAAGTACGCCAAACACCAATCGATACCAGATAAATACCCAAGTGCTTCGGTTTTTCAAAAAGCGCAACAACCCAGCGATCGCCATGTAAGAAAATATCGCAGATGAAACGACGCCAACTACCAAAGAAACTATCGCTGCATTCTCTAAGCCTTGTCCGAAAACATCTTTTAACTCAACTAACCCAGCTAAGGTAATGGCAGGGATACCTAGCAAAAAGGAAAATCTAGCTGCTGTTGCCCTTTCTAAACCAATAAATAATCCTGCTGTTAAGGTAGAACCGGAGCGCGAAACACCAGGAATTAATGCCATAGCTTGAGCTAATCCCATGAATATACCATCTGACATATTCAATTGGCTAAACTCTCGCTTTCGTGTGCCCACTTTTTCTGCAACCCCCAATAACAGTGACATAAAAATTGAGGCACCTGCGATCGCTGTCATACTCCGCAAAGGTGAATTATCAAAATCGGGAATGAATTTTTTTATTAGAAGTCCAAAAAAGACAATTGGCAACGTTCCGATGAGAATTCCCAAGGTGACACGAAAGTCGTTGTCTTGATAATCAGAACGCGCGATCGCTTTTGTTGTGCCTTGGGCAAGTTGTGTCAAATCGCTCCAGAAATACCATACCACAGCAGCAATACTTCCAAGCTGAATCACAGCGGTAAAAGTTACCCCCGGATCGCCCCATCCAAGCAGCACGGGCACAACCTTTAAGTGTGCTGTGCTACTGATAGGTAGAAATTCCGTAGCTCCTTGCACAAAGCCTAAAACCAAAGCTTGGAAAATATTCATTTGTTGCACCCCATCTGCCCCTACGTTGGGCTGGGTGGCAAGAACTTTTATCGGTACTGCGACAACCGAGATCATCGCGGATGCAGCACTTAAAAGCAAAAACAATTGACGTTTTGATAGAGCCATTCCTTTACCTATGCTCACTGTCTCTACAACCAAATACACAAACACCCCACACACAAACCCGGAGGCAAAATAGCTTTTTCAGGAGTGCTACGTGGTTAAACTCACGCATCGAGCCATGAGTCCACAGGCAGTAGTCTAAAGTTGTAACTGTAAAAAATATAATAATAGCTTCTAAGTATTTTTCAATAGCCCAGTCGCGATCGCAACCAGAATTGTAGCCCCAAAAGCCAAACGATACCAAACAAATATCCAATTGTTACGCGTTTGAACATATCGCAGTAACCAAGCAATCGATATATAAGAAAATACAAACGTAGAAAGTACCCCAACACTCACCACCACCAAGTCAATTTTGCCCAACGCCTCTTTCAAAAACTGATATATTGTTGCAATAGCCAAGGCTGGAGTCCCTAACAAAAAGGAAAATCTTGCGGCTGTTTGTCTCTGGAGTCCTAAAAATAAACCAGTCGTAAAAGTGGAACCAGAACGGGATACACCAGGTGCTAGCGAGAGCATTTGCCCCAACCCTATCAAAAGTCCATCTTGCATTTTTAGTGCTAAAAAATCTCGCTTGCGACTACCAAATTTTTCTGCTGCTCCTAGTAAAATCGCTAAGACAATTGAATCGATGGCAATGGTACTCATGCTGTTAATCAAAGAGTTTTCATCATTAAGCACATCCTTCAGCAGAAAGCCTGCCACCAAAATTGGTAATGTGCCTATTGCTATACCAACGAGCAATTGCCATTCATTTCGCTGCCAGTCTTTTTGCTGAAAAGCTTTCCAGCCTCCAGTCAAGATTTGACTGATATCTTTGCGGAAATACATTAAGACGGCAATGACACTGCCAAATTGAATCGTCGCCACAAATGCCTTTTGCCCCAAGAGTTCCCATCCAAATGCTTTGGTAAATACCTCCAAATGTGCAGTACTGCTGATAGGCAGAAATTCTGTTATGCCTTGGATAAGCCCCAAGATAAATGCTTGAATGAGTTGCTGCATGAGGTTGGCTTCACCACCAGCTGTGGCGTTTTGAATTTCTCCCACCTGTGCCAGTTGTCCCCACACAGGATAAAGCAACCCATACCACTGTGTACTACCCACCTCTAATATTGTCGTCATGACTCGGACTCCCAATATACCTGCGTAATTGTACTGGATTATCCAAATTTACGCTGTTTTCCTTAGTCTTTCCGGGTGGCACACAACATACTCTGAAATTAAGCTAAAATCTAAAAGCAATATGCCCCTAGGGGGGATATTATGTTGTGATATCTTAAATAAAATAAAGTTAAGTAACAATTATTAAAAACTTTGGTTAACAATACTTTGTCCTCTTACGCTGCTTCTACCAGTACGATCGCGCCAATTGAGCCAACGAAAAGCGCTGACGTTCCTTTGTTATGGAAAGTCGCCTCTCAGCCAGCATGGTTAGTATTTGCGGCGGCGGTATTTTTGGTGTCTGTGCCTGTGTTTATTGAAGCGCCACTCGTGCGATCGCTTCCGTGGTTGAGTTTAGCCCTAACAGCAGGCTGGGTATGGCTAAGTTTTAAATTAATGTCGCGTCCCTCCACCTATGTGTGGGGAGATTTGCTCTTAGGATTTAGTTGGAGTTGGTTAGCAGGCTCAATTTATTGGGGCTGGTTGCGCTGGGAACCCTTATGGCATTTACCTGTGGAGTCTATAGGTTTGCCATTTGCGTTGTGGTGTCTGAGTCGGAACTGGGGCAAGATAGGTAACTGGTTTTATTTAGGTTCTTTACTCGGTACAGTGTTGACTGATGTGTATTTTTACCTGGTAGATTTAATCCCCTATTGGCGGCAAATTATGCAGGTAGAATCAACGACTGAAGTGGCAGCAATTTTGCAAAGTGCCGTGACGCAAGTACAAACGCCTTGGGGACAAGTCTGGGCGCTGATTCTCGCCATAGCGTTGTTAACAATCGGAGTTTTACCTTTACCCAAGAAGCAGCGGCACTGGTACGCTTTTAGTGGAGCAGTTTTGAGTACTATTTTGGTAGACTGCCTATTTTTGCTAGCTGGAGTTCTAGCGTGAACATTTTACCGTCATTGTGTCAATTGTATGCACTACATGGTAGAGGCACGACGCAATGCGTTGTGCCCCGACTTTGACTCTGTTTAAACCCATGCGAGAGTAGGCACTTCTGCCACTGCAAATAATTTTTGACAAAAGTTACAGTCAAACCTAGTAGCGGTAAATATTGTGGATATTAATACGCTGTATATTAGTTTCTGATACTGCTGTGTTGATTAAGCGATCGCCTATCAGCCTTACTCAGTTCTGAGTACAAAGTAGCGAGTAAAGAGTGGGATAATAAGTCGGTCTACTCCGCACTTAACATTCATTGCTTAGAACTTTTTTGCGCTGACTGCTTTTAGCTTAAGGCTTCTATTTCAATTAGAGTGGATGGAAAGAGGTGAAAAATTGTGAAACGATTGGTGCGTTTATTAACAATGTTTAGTTTGGTGTTAGGATGCTTGGGATGGCTTTTAACGCCTCAAATAGCCCAAGCAGCTGACTTCAACTCAATTGCTTTTCGTTCAGTCCCAGTTCTAGCAGTTGAAGGAACTCAAAGTTTGAGCAACCGCGCAGACGCTAGGCTGGCAGAGGTTTATGGTAAAAAAATTGATTTGAATAATACCAACGTGCGAGCTTTCCAAAAGTATCCAGGATTGTATCCCACTCTCGCAAGGACACTCATTAAGAATGCTCCTTACGACAAAGTAGAGGATGTGTTGGATATTCAAGGATTGAGCGAACGTCAAAAACAAGTTCTGCAAGCTAACCTAGACCACTTTACCGTGTCAGAAGTGGAATCAGTCTTCACCGAAGGAGACGACCGCTTTAACAACGGTATTTACAGATAATTAGACTTGCAGCTTATTAAGCCGTCATAACCCACTCCTTTCTGGGAGTGGGAATTGATTTATTCAGCAAGAGGGAAAACGGGGACAAGGAAGAGCACCCGGAGCACCCGGAGCACCCGGAGCACCCGGAGAAAAAACTTCCTCCACTTCCCCATTTACCCCTAGTTCCCGCACTCCCTCATCTCCACGCCAGTCGCCTCAAGTCGGGAAACCCGCCCACGGCGCTGGCTCCTCATCTGCCTCATCGCCCTCACTCCCCCCACCCCCTGCTTTGCTTGAGATAGATATTCCTAGCCAATTTGATGTCATCGTTGTCGGTGCTGGTGCTGCTGGACTGTACACGGCATTATGCCTACCTGCCGAATTGCGAGTCGGCTTGATTACCAAAGAAACAGTTTCTCTTTCTGCTAGTGATTGGGCGCAGGGTGGTATTGCTGCAGCGATCGCAAAAGAAGATTCTCCTTATTTACACATTGAAGACACAATAGCGGCAGGTGTTGGCTTATGCGATCGCCCTGCTGTCGAATTCCTTGCCAAACAAGCTCCTAGCTGCATTCAATCGCTTGTAAACTTGGGAGTAGCCTTTGACCGTCATGGCACCCAGTTAGCCTTAACCTTAGAAGCTGCTCATTCCCGCAACCGCGTTCTTCATGCCGCAGATACGACAGGCAGAGAAGTTACCACCACTCTCACCGCCCAAGTCCTGCGACGCCAAAACATTCAAGTCATTCAACAAGCTTTGGCGTTAGGTTTATGGCTAGAACCAAAAACACAGTCTTGTCAAGGAATTAGCCTGTTTTACCAAGGTCAAATCAGCCTCGTTAGAGCAAATGCTGTCGTTCTGGCAACAGGTGGTGGGGGTCAGGTGTTTGCCCAAAGCACAAACCCCGCTGTTAGTACAGGTGATGGAGTGGCGATCGCATGGCGTGCTGGCGCGATTCTCCGAGATTTGGAATTTGTGCAATTCCACCCCACTGCTTTGACAAAACCCGGTCGCTTTCTCATTAGTGAAGCTGTACGTGGCGAGGGCGCACACCTTATCGATCATCAAGGGCGGCGTTTTACCTTTGATTATCACCCAGCAGGCGAACTTGCCCCCAGAGATGTGGTGAGTCGGGCAATCTTTAGTCACTTGCAACGCACTTCAACTGACCCCGCAACCGCTCATGTGTGGTTAGATATGCGCCCCATCCCTGCTGAAAAAATTCGCCACCGTTTTCCCAACATCATCAAAGTTTGTCAACATTGGGGTGTGGATGTCTTCACAGAACCCGTTCCCGTCGCCCCTGCTGCTCATTACTGGATGGGTGGTATTGTTACCGATTTCATGAACCGGACAAACATTCCCGGTTTATACGCAGTCGGAGAAACCGCAAGTACTGGTGTGCATGGAGCAAATCGCCTCGCCAGCAATTCTCTGCTGGAATGTATCGTATTTGGCGCACAGATGGCTCATTTGCAGCCTCTAGATGTGAGTAGACCAGAAGACGTGCCAGTAGTTCCTCAACGAGAATTTTCTGCCAATGTAGCCCAATGGCAAGCTCAGCAAGAAAACTTAGAACGACTGCGAGAAAACATACCGCGTCTGGTTTGGCAAAGTGCTGGTATTTGCCGGGAGCAATCAGGCTTAGAAGCAGCGATATCAACAATTAAGTCCTGGCAGCAAGATTTTACTTCTTTGCCAATCAGTCAATTCTTGTTGTCTGTACATCCTACAGAATCAGCTCGTTTAGATATACCTCATGTTGAACGACAATTGCGATTGTGGGCAGAAACCCGTAATTTATTGGATGTCGCTTTTTTAATTCTCAAAAGTGCTGCCTTTAGAACCGAAAGCCGGGGAGGGCATTACCGCTTAGATTACCCTCAACTAGACCCTAACTGGCAAGTCCACACACTTGTACAACAAAACAATTGGTGGAAATCTCCAGTGTTGAGTGATTAAAATTTTCAAGCCTTTATCGAGTACCACTCCCATGCTGGCTATCAGGACCACCATAATTTGGTGGTTCGTAATTATTATCTAAGTCAGCATCAGAAACAACTTGCTTGAACACTTGAGTATCAAGCTTGAGATTTGCCAAGCCTTGATTATAGCAGTTCTCAATTGTATGCACTACACGGTAGGGGTACGACAAAGAACAGCCCCTACTTTGACTGTGTTTCACTCCATTCACAACTGCTTTCTGTGTGGTGTGCGAATCCACAGCAGCCGCAGTATCAGCAATTTTGGGAGTTATCAGATAGGCTCCGATAAAAAATATCACAACGCTAGTCAATTTCAAGTTAGTTCTCATAAGCCTCAGTAAATTCGCTTTAAATTTATTAAAAATAGTATTTTTTTTACTTAAGTACGATGACAGATGATTTAAGAATTTATAAATTTCACACTGTCATCCGGGTAATTGCTTAGCTTTACCATCTTTCTACAGTGGTAAATAGCAGCTTTACCATAGGGCTATTTTTACTACTTTCTATGTTTAAGTTAAGTTTTATTATGAAAATAGAGTTATTTACCTCTATCGGAAGATTGAGATCCTTACAGGTGAATACCAGCCAATTACTGGTATCATAAGCTTCAGTTAGCTAAGATGCGACTTGTAGGGTAGGCATCATGACCAAAGAAAGCCAAGGTATATAGCAATACAGTTGATGATAAGACTTGCTCCTCCCTAACCCTCCTTAAAAAGGAGGCAATTAAGCCCCCTTTTGTAAGGGGGTTGGGGCAGGGTGGTTTCATACAAAGAAAGAAAAAACCTTTTGGATTTGATTGGCTAAAGCACGTTGAGCTTGAGGGATAGTGCGAAAACCAAGAAATCTGGCAAGAGTGATGAAAAAATTATGTAATATTGCCCAGTTAACTGGTGCATTGCCACCTCGTCGTAGTGGAAAGTCTGAAGGGAAAGGTCACATCGCGAACCCAATGGAGCCGGTTTTCAATTCCCCAATGTTTCTGGGTGTCGGTTAGAGCATCTTGAGCCGACATGATCTGACTACAAATATAGAACTGACGCTCTTGAAATGATTGACCATCACGAATACCAGAACGTTCAACTTGGACAAAGGTTTTAAGTCCAGCCCATTGACTTTGTAATTTTTCTGGAGCGGCGAATACCTGACAACAACGCTTGACCGAGCGATCGTGAGTATCATCTTCTGTTGTAGTACTGCTCAAAGGTTCCTGTTTGTGTGACTGAGTTTGAGCCATTTTGTAGAGCGTCGGTTGATTTTCTTTTAATCCAATCATGTAGTCGTTGCCACCATTAATAATCAGCGATACTGTTTTTTTTGGCAATGCAAAGCATCAAGAGTGAACATCACTTGTTGAGCACAAAATTCGGATATTAATTGCTGTGCGATCGCCATCTCACTAATTTTTTTGTTCGACATTGGTTGCATCCTGAGTACAATGCCCCGCCCGTGACTATAAACTGATACTGTACTGATAAAGTTTTGGTAGGACTGACTGTAATCTGTTACTGTGCAGCGAATACCTTTACCATCAATTGCCAATCTTTCTCCTGGCATCGGTGGCACAAGAACTGATGCCCAATTATTGAATAAGTCGGTGAATGGCTGAAAATCTAATGTTTTCAGTACTCGTCGGAACGTTGAGTAGGATGGAAACTTGATTGTCTCATCTAGGCTTAACAGTTCAATCAAGCCTTGTCTGTGTACTCTGGTAAAATCTTCCAATGGTCGGTAGCCCCAATACCCTGTCATTGCTCCCAATAAGATCAACAATAATACCAACCAGAAGTCATGTCTTCGTCCCCGAATATGTCGATAGTCTGGGATTTGCTGCAATTGTTCGATGAGATTCATACTTTTTATTTATCAATTTTTCTCCACCCTCTACAAATTATTATTATTTTTCTTTCTTTGTATGAAACCACCCTGCCCTTTTTAAGGGGGGCTGGGGGGAGTTTTTGTAACCGAACAGCACTCACTGAACTGTATTGAGCGATACAGTCAGTAGATGGAGGAAGCAAAAGTTGAGGAATTCTTGTGGTATATGGGATCCAAGCCCACAACTTGAGTTAATTAGGCAAACTCATAGCGATTTTTCCCGAGATGCTTGGCACGGTACATTGCATTGTCTGCCAGCTTAATCAAAGTTTCACTGTCTTGGCTGTTACTTGGGTAGACACTGATGCCAATACTGGCGGAGATGTTAATTATATGTTCTTGTAAGACAATCGCCTCAGTTAGAGTTACCAGAATTTTTTCAGCAACTGTAGCAGCAACTTGTACCCTAGGAATTGCGCGTAAAATAACGGTGAACTCATCACCACCTAGGCGAGAAACAGTATCAGTGCTACGTAAGCACTGAGTGAGACGTCGGGCAATGGTTATCAACAGGCGATCGCCTATCTCATGCCCACAGTTATCATTAACCTGTTTGAAACCATCTAAATCAATAAATAGTAGCCCTGTTAACGAATTATTTTCCTGTGCCCACAAAAGCGACTCTTGAAGTTGTTCTATAAAAAATTTACGATTGGGTAGACCAGTCAAAGGGTCGTGATAAGCAAGATAACGTAAGTGGTCTTCTTTTATTTTTAATTGTTTGTTCATCCGAGATAAATCGTCAGCAGCACGTCTGAGTTCGTCTTCCATCCGCTTGCGTATAGTAATATCTCGGATAACCCCAACTAAGAAGAAATTGCCAGCAGCATCTTTATGAAGCGATCGCTTTGTGGCAATCACATGAGTGATTCCACGAGCGTCTGTGAAATCCTCTTCGTTTTCATGGGGTTGCTGCGTTTGGAAAACGAGATCATCACAGGCATGAAAAGCATCCGCCTCATGCTTGGGGAAAAAGTCATAGTCAGACTTTTCAATTAACACATTTTCGGCATAGCCAATAAATTGACAATAAGCCTCATTCAAGACTATCCACTGATGTTTTTTATTTTTGACAAAAATTGGATCGGGAATCTTATTGATCAGTTCATGCACAAACTCTTTGGAGCGTTTCAACTCTTCCTGACGATATGCAACTTGATAAGTGATTGCAATAGTTGAGCCGCTAAAGGTGAGCAACGCAGGTACAACTGGTATCCACCAACCAAACAACAAACCAACGTAGGCGCTTCCACATAGCACAAAGTATAATAGTATAATACTGATAAAGTTTAAGCTTGGACGTTGTATTCGCCTGGTTACAACTGCTCCCACATAAGCCCAAGCACAAATCCACAAGCATTCTATAAGGTGAGACCAAACTTTGAGTAAAGGTCTTCCTTGGAGGGCGGCTGAGATAATCTCACTGATAAAATGAGCTTGTAGTTCAATGCCAGCCACAGGCTTGACCGTACCAATCAGACGGCTGGAATATGGGAAGAATACAAAATCCTGGAGACTGGTTGCAGTGGAACCAATAAGTACAATGCGGTCTTTAATCCAACTTGGTGGTACCTGATTGTTTAACAAATCTTGCATCGATACCTTGCGGAAGCCATAACCTTCCACTGATGAGCTTCCGGTGCCAACTTTGGGAAAATTGGACAAAATTTGGTATCCTCTGTTATCAGCTCCCACGTAACCACCATCATTAGGCTGAAAACGCCGAAACTCAGCCTTACCCAACTGTAAAGACTCATGATTGTTTTTTGCTTGCTTCGGAGTAATACCCTCGGACTTTAAATACATTAAAGCGAGTTTCAAGGCAAAACTTTCGTGTGCTTGATCATTAATGTGCCAGTACAACAAGCTACGACGTACTTTGCCATCAGCGTCATACACTACATTGTTAAAACCTACTCGGCGGGTCTGATTTAGCTGGGGTGGTGGAGGAACACTGGTGTTTTTATTATTGGACAGGAGTTCAATTCCAACCAAGTTTGGTATGGATTTGTAAGCATTAACCAAATCCTGATGACCTGGTTCCACTGGTAAATTACGGTAAATATCTAAACCAATAGCCCGAGGTTGGTTATCTTTTAATTTTTGCAACACCTCAGCAATATACCGGTCTGGAATTGGCCATGAACCGACTTGGTGTAAAGAAGCTTCGTCAATCGCTACAATTGTAATGCGCTGCTCTGGTGGCTCCTGTGGACGCAAATGAAAAAGATAATCTAGGGCTGCCCATTCTAAAAATTGCATGAATCCGAAAGAGCGCAGCAATAAAATGCAGATTGCGACGCTAGAAGCGGTAAAAATTTCACTGCGTCCTTGATTAAGTGGTTGTTGCAGTGCAGGCAGCAACTTCACAAGACGCTGACTAAGCTGCTTACTTATTCCCATAACCTAGGTGGGAGAAATATTTTTATATTTTTGTAATTATTAACTACCTGGCGAATGCAGTTCATACGCTATCTTTAATGCTTTATAAGCTGTTAATCTACTTGTTGAGTTATTAAAGACAATCTCAGATGTCTCTGATATAAATTACTCATCATTTCCTAAAACGGCAATGGTATCTTTCGCAACATAGTAAAAAATAAGTCTAATGGTAGAGCAGAAGGTATAAAAAAAATAAGTCAGATGGTACAGAAGTCATACATTACTACCACCTGACTTTTTTGTTTGAAGTTATCCTGCTTTTGTAGACTACTTAAAAGCGTCAGGAAAATTCTTAAAGTTGCGGGGACCTTGATAACCAGAAATTTGCGCTAATTTCTCTAATGCTTGCACGTTGGGATAAAGTTTACCGTTAATTTCCCAAGTAGGAAAGCCTTGAATACCAGCTGCTTTGCACAAATCTGGACGGGCGTCTTTGCCCTGCGGGTCGCACTCTATGTGCTTAATTTCTTGATACGCCTCTTTACCAAACAGTTGCTTTTGTTCATGGCAATGAGGACACCACCAAGCTATGTATTCCTTAGCACCTATTTTCGTCAGGTGACGTGCCAACTGAATCTCTGCCTCACCAGAGGTCGTGGTAATGGTCCAACCCACTCCAGTTGTCGGATCTCCGGTTGGTCTTAAGCTAGGACTATTGCCAGCGTTAGCATTAGGGTTATTAACATTGGCATAAACGCCTAAAGTACCAATCAGCGTTACCATGCCCACAACAATGGCGGTAAAAAAGATTTGTCCTATATCTTCCCATGTGCGACCAATCATCGTCAGCACTAAGAGGCTGGTGGAGAAGATAGCCGAGGCAAGACAGTAGAGACAGACTGCTTTGATTTTGAAAAATAGCAGGTACATTAAGTACCCACTAAAGACAGACATGGCGATCGCACCTGCCAAAAGCAGCAACCACGTCCAATTTTCCAGCTTTGTCCGGGTATCTTTACTTTGTGCTGGGTTAACTGCCAAAGGAGCCAATGCGAAGATAGCCATGCTAGCGTAAGCGAGAAAGCCAAACAAGGCTAAAGGTAGCCCGAGAACGGTAGCATAAGGGCTAGACAGTACTAAATCACAGCTATTGGTCGGGCAAGCAGCGGAACCTTGTGTCAACTTAACTACGGTGAGATAACCCGTTGTCAATGCACCAACAGATGCGATCGCGGCAATCAATATCCGCGACCATCTATGAATCCAGGGAGTAGAACGGCGGCGATTCATAAACTGCAATAGAAAATTAGGAATTGAGAATTGGTAATGAGTATTGGGTCATCTGATGTGAATGATCAATTAGGAATTGTGTGTTTCCTTATTTATAATTCATCATTCATGACTACCCATCACCCATGACCTATTCCGTACCTATGAGTGTAGCTTTACAGAAGGAATTGATTGTGTTTCCTCTTTAGAGTTCCAACCTTTACGTGCAGCTTCCACAAACTGACTGACTCGATTTGGGTCTATCGGTTGCTCGCGGCGACCGTGGCGTTTCAAGGCACTCGAAACAATGACACCATCTGCCGCCACCAGGAGTGTACCAATATTTTCCCAACTTGCTCCACTGCCAATAAACACTGGAGTGCCGTGAGCAGCAGAAGTTGCCATTTCCAAATCTTGTAGGTTTGGAGGATCACCTGTAGCCCAGCCAGACATAATCACTGCATCTGCCAAACCGCGTTCAATTGTGTCTTGCACCGCAGTGGTGAGATTCACTGCACTCAACGGACGGGCGTGTTTGACCAACACATCGGCGAAAATTTTCACATCGCTGCCTAATTCTCTGCGATAGCGTAGCAGTTGATGAGCTTCTCCCTCAATGATTCCCTGGTCGGTTGCCATAACACCTGTCAGTACATTCACGCGAATGAATTGCGCTTTTGTGCAGGTGGCGATCGCTATTGCGCTTCTGCCATCGTTCCGCAAAACATTTATACCTACTGGTAGTGTCACCAAATTCTGTATCCGCTGTACTACTACGGTCATGGCACTCACAACCGCTGGATCGACCTGGTTTTTGGGAAACGGCGCGTCGAAAAAATTCTCCACAATAATGCCGTCAACCCCTCCACTTGCTAGGGCTGTTGCTTCTTGTTCGGCACGGTCTATAACTGCTTTCAGGCTACCTCCCCAGCGCGGCGAGGTAGGTAACGGTAGTAGGTGAACTACGCCAATAATTGGTGTTCGGGTTTTAAATAGCTGATATAAAGTCACGTCTTTAACCCGCTTTACGGAGTCTTCAGTCCTTAGTGAGCCAGCGCTGCAGGAGGGTTTCCCTCCGTAGGCGACTGGCGAACCCGAAGGGTCCTTAGTCATTTGTTATTATCGCTGGTAACTATTGACTATTTACTTATGACTCATTACTAATTAAGTAAAGTAAAGGGCTTAAGTAAAGTAAAGGGCGCTGTACCTCCTTTGAGGTGACTTACGGCTTCTGTGTTTCAACCGTGCTGCCATTTCTGTCACGCATTTCATTTGCACCCTGTTAGCACTTAGGATGCTTGCTAGCACTGGTTTCTTCGACTTTCAAAGGGAAATTGCTTACCTCCTCCTTTAGATGGAATGTAGCGTCACACTTTCCCTAAGATATGTTAAGATAACATATGGATAGAAGAGGAGTTTGCCGCTCATAAGACGCGAGGCCGCTTCCCGATGAAAAGGCATCTCGCCTAATCAAGGTGCAGGTATCGCCTGAGCCAAAGGGTAGCATTACCGCTATACAAGCGTAGTCACGCGATATTTTCGCGACTGGTAGCGACTTCTCCAAATGCGCCACACACACTTGGTTTCGGCGAGATGGATGACTCCGCTCCTGACCAAAACCAATGTCATTTAGAGAGTGGCTTCCCAGTAGGTTGATAAATAACATACACTTTGCGGTAATGTAGAATACCAACAGGCAAAATTTTAAAAAAGATTAACTACTAGTGTCCAATTTATCTAAATTCTGTCTATTTTCCCCTGAAAAAGAGATTAATAAAGCTATCATAGCATGAACTCCAGATTCATCATGGTCGTAGCTTGCTTTGACGGTGTGTAAGACTATTGGAGGTCATGGCTTAGTTTGAGAGGTTTTGACCTCGTTGATATCTCAAGCAAAAATTTTGCGCTCAATCGCGTTTAAGTAGATGAAAAAACCTAAAGACTCTTTGTTAATATGGGTGACAAGCCAACAATTTCAATTTCTCACCTAGGCTGCGAGAAAAATCGAGTTGACACAGAACATATGCTAGGACTGCTAGTAGAAGCAGGCTACAGCGTAGATTCTGATGAACAGTTAGCAGATTATGTTATAGTCAATACATGTAGTTTTATTGAAGCAGCAAGAGAAGAATCTGTCAGAACCTTAGTGGAACTGGCAGAAGCAGATAAAAAAATCGTTATCACAGGCTGTATGGCGCAGCACTTCCAAGAACAGTTATTGGAAGAGTTGCCCGAAGCGGTAGCCGTAGTAGGAACCGGGGATTACCACAAAATAGTCGATGTCATTCAGCAGGTAGAACAAGGCAAGCGGGTTAAGATCGTAAGTTCACACCCAACCTACATTGCTGATGAAACCACACCCCGTTATCGCACTACGACTGAAGGCGTGGCTTACCTGCGGGTTGCTGAAGGTTGTGATTACCGATGCGCTTTTTGCATAATTCCCCACCTGCGGGGAAACCAGCGATCGCGTACCATAGAATCAATAGTGACCGAAGCAGAGCAGTTAGCAAGTCAAGGGGTACAGGAAATTATTCTAATTTCCCAAATAACCACCAATTACGGTATTGATATTTACGGCAAGCCGAAGTTAGCCGAATTACTTAGTGCCTTAGGGAAAGTTGATGTGCCGTGGATTCGCATGCACTATGCCTATCCCACCGGACTGACCCCAGATGTGATAGCGGTCATTCAAGAAACACCCAACGTCTTGCCTTACCTGGATTTGCCCCTACAACATTCCCATCCAGATATTCTCCGCGCCATGAATCGTCCCTGGCAAGGACGAGTGAATGATGCGATTATCGAACGCATCAAAGAGGCGCTACCAAAAGCTGTGCTGCGAACGACATTTATTGTCGGTTTTCCAGGAGAGACACAGGAGCATTTTGAGCATTTGTTACAGTTTGTCGAGCGTCATGAATTCGACCACGTAGGTGTATTCACCTTTTCACCCGAAGAAGGAACTCCTGCCTACAACCTACCAAACCAACTGCCTCAATTCGTCATGGATGAGCGGCGGAACGTATTGATGGAACTCCAACAGCCAATTTCTTTAAAGAAAAATCAACAAGAAGTTGGCAAAGTGGTCAATGTTCTGATTGAACAAGAAAATCCCGTAACAGGAGAATTAATTGGTCGTTCTGACAGATTTTCCCCAGAAGTCGATGGGCAGGTGTTAGTTCATGGGGAAGCACGATTAGGAACAATCGTGCCAGTAGCTATCCAAAATGCTGATGCTTACGACCTTTATGGTCAAGTTGTCAATAATTAATGGTTATTAGTTGTCATTATTAACCCATAACCACTAACTACTAACCAATCTATCAAGACCAAAGAAAAACATAGGAGAGTTGATGAATCTTTCGTTTCTAGATTTAGGAATTTCACAAGAGCGTGTTGAGCAATTAGAAAAATTAGGCTTTACCGCACCAACTAACATTCAAGCACAAGCAATTCCCCACCTATTGGGTGGTCGTGATGTCGTAGGTCAATCGCAAACAGGAACAGGAAAAACAGCGGCATTTTCCCTACCGATCATAGAGCGGCTGGATCTGACTCAAAAAGCAGTCCAAGCTGTGGTTCTGACACCGACTCGTGAGTTAGCCATCCAAGTTCATGATGCTATAAGCACCTTCATGGGAAGCCAAGGATTGCGGGTTTTAGCAATCTACGGTGGTCAATCGATTGAGCGCCAAATGTTACAACTCAAACGCGGCGTTCACATGGTTGTTGGTACGCCAGGGCGAGTCATAGACTTGCTAGAGCGGGGTAGTTTGAAGCTGGATCGAGTGAAGTGGTTTGTGTTAGATGAAGCCGATGAAATGTTGAGCATGGGCTTTATCGACGATGTAGACAAAATTCTCTCACAAGCACCTCAAGAGCGCCAGACAGCGTTGTTCTCGGCAACTATGCCACCTTCGATTCGCCAATTGGTGAACAAGTTCTTGCACTCGCCGGTGACAGTGACTGTTGAGCAGCCAAAAGCCGCTCCTAACAAAATTAATCAAGTCGCTTATCTTGTACCGCGTCATTGGACAAAAGCCAAAGCTTTACAGCCTATCTTGGAAATGGAAGACCCAGAATCGGCTTTAATCTTTGTCCGCACCAGACGTACAGCAGCAGAACTCACCAATCAACTGCAAGCAGCAGGTCATAGTGTCGATGAATACCACGGTGATTTGTCACAACAAGCACGCGAACGGTTACTGACACGGTTCCGCAATCGTCAAGTACGCTGGGTGGTCGCAACAGATATTGCGGCACGAGGTTTGGACGTTGACCAATTGTCCCACGTGATCAACTTCGACTTACCCGATAGCGTAGAAACCTACGTCCACCGGATTGGTCGTACTGGTCGAGCTGGTAAGGAAGGCACAGCAATTTCTTTAGTACAGCCGTTTGAGCGACGCAAGCAGCAACTGTTTGAACGCCATAACCGCCAAAGTTGGCAAGTCCTGTCGATTCCTTCACGGACACAAATTGAAGCACGCCAGATAGAAAAATTGCAAGTTCAGGTGCGCGAAGCTTTAGCTGGCGAGCGTTTGGCTTCATTTTTACCGATGGTGAGCGAACTGATTGAACAATACGATGCTCAGGCGATCGCTGCGGCGGCGTTGCAAATCGCTTACGACCAAACCCGTCCTGTTTGGCTGCAATCAGAACTTGACATTCCAGAAGAAGAGATCATGCAGCCATCTAGCAAACCCAGGTTGCGTTCCAACAATCGTCGTGGCGAGTTTTCTGGTGAACGCCCTCGCTCCGCTTGGGTAGCATCAGACGGCAGCACGACAGAAGGAGACAAACACAGTTCCAAGCCCAAACTGCGGACAGGACGTCGCGAGAGTTCCGCGTCTCCGAAAAAGCTAGGTTCTGGTACAGCTAGAGAAACAGCTTCTTAGGTGTTAGTTATGAGTCATGAGTCATGAGTTCCTGACTTTTGACTACTAACATTCAGTTGAGCCAGGAATTGATAAACTTATCTACCTAGGCAATTTCATCATCAATCAAAATCAGCCCAAAGTGCCAGTATGATTTGTCTTGGTTGGGCTGTTTTTGCTTTGGTAAAAGGTCAGTAGATTTGTGACATAAGACGCTGATAAGCTATTAAGCAAAGTAAGTAAGCTGTTCGCTGTTCCAATGAACTTGTTGATGCCCTGCTTGAGCGTCTCTAAGCCCTAAAGTTAAATTCATCCATGTCATCTCAAACAAATCTTGACTGGAACAAATCCCATCAATCTCCACTGCAGCGAATTTTAATTGTGGAAGATGATCCGGTTATGCGGTTGGGCTTAGAGCAATTCTTTGAAGAATACCCTAAATACCAAATTGTGGGAATGGCGGCTGATGGTTACACAGGTGTCGAAGTTGCCATGAGACTCCAGCCTGACTTAGTGGTCATGGATATTGGTTTTCCTCAGTTAGATGGAATTGCAGCGACAAAGCAAATCAAGGCGAATCTACCGAATGTAGGGGTAGTTATGCTGACTTCCCATAATAATGAAACAGAGATGATTGCCGCCTTAGCCAGTGGCGCTGATGCTTGCTGTATCAAGAGTACGAGTTTGGAGCAACTTTCAGTAGCCATGAGTGCTGCTCAAACAGGAGCTACTTACCTAGACCCCTTGATTGCCCGCAAAGTCATCGAACATCTTAAACCCCCAACTTCTACTAAAAATACTAGTCAACTTTCATCGCGGGAGCTAGAAGTTTTAAAAGTTATAGTTGACGGTCGAAGTAACCCGGAAATTGCAGCTGAACTCTACATGAGCATGAGTACCCCCCATAAAAAGAAGCGAATACGCCGCCACATAAACTTGTTTCGCCAAGCTTTGTATTCTGCTGGCTCTTTAGGAGAAATCAATTGCAGAACTTTTGTCAGCAAAAGGTGAATAAGCGAATTTAGGGTAGCTTTACCTGTCAATAGCAACTTGCTGGCTTGAGGTGCCATAAAAGACGAAGGATGGTGATTTGTCCTCAGTTTATGAGTCACACAACAGATCACTCAAGGCAAAAGCCTCAAGCGATGAGTTGAGAATAGCCTCAAAACTACCATTTATTGATATTTGACACTATCGTCCGGTCGGTCATTTCAAATTGTCCTATTGGTAGAACCGACTAACCGATGTGATATACCACTGCCCAGCTTTACATTGATGCCAGTCCTAGAAACTTTCACAACTCACAAGTTGTGTAAGTGACATCTGTCTCATTTAAGTTTCAACAAGTAATACAAAATATGAAACTTCTTCAGACAACGGCTGCATCAGTCGCTTTGGCAACCGCTTTTGTTGTCGGTATGACAGGTACAGTAGAAGCAGCAACACTGGTTGGAGACAGCAATTCTATTCCATCCCTAACTGCTACGGTAGGTAGTACATATAGAAACACTGTTTCACCCGACTTAGCCAGTCAACTCCAAGCGACACTAGACAAGACTGTTCAGGAAACTGGCATTCCTAGCGCAGTCGTAGGAATAGTCAGCCCTCAAGGGACATGGTATGGTGCAAGCGGTCTCTCTAACCGGGAAACTGGAACACCAATGCAGCTAGATAACCTGTTCTTCACTGGTAGCATTAAGAAGACATTTACAGCAGCAACTTTGCTCAAGCTACAGGAACAAGGCAAGCTGAGTCTGGACGATACTCTTGGTAAATGGCTGCCTGAGATTGCCAGTAAAATTCCTGATGGTAGCAACATCACAATTCGCCAACTTCTCAATGGTAGTGCTGGGATATACGATTTCACACAAGATCTGGATCCAGAAATAGCAAAAGACCCATCGATACTTTTAAGCAGAAATTGGCAACCCGAAGATGCGATCGCCTACGCTTACGGCAAACCACGCTACACCGGCAGGACGTGTTCCTCGGTGCTATTTAAACAAGGACACCGAATTCGAGTGGCGATTGCCGGACACGACAAAGACTTATTCGCCCGCTATCCAGCAGAAGGGACACCAGAAATTAGCGTAAAACGAAATGCTGTAAATGCTTCCTACATTGACTTACCAGTGATGAAAGGTAAGCGAGGCTAGCAAGAGTGAGGCAGGCGAGGCGTGTTGCCTGCCACTGTTTTGCTATTAAACATTAAGATTCAAATAGTCCTGCACTTCCTAAAATGCTATGACCATAACCACCGCTAAACGCTTTACCATAGCTGAATTTGATCGTTTAGCAGAACTCGGATTTTTCAGTGAGGATGACCGAGTCGAGCTAATCAACGGAGAAATTATCCCAATGGTATCGAAAGGTAAACCACATTCTGTTTGCAGCACCCGTTTATTTCGCGAGTTATTCAAGCTTGTTGGAGAACGGGGGACACTGCGAGGACAAGAACCAATTATTATCCGTGAGTACAGCGAACCTGAACCAGATTTTGTCATTGTAAAAAATCAAGAAGACGATTATCTCTCAGCGCATCCGATTCCAAGTGATGTATTACTTCTAATTGAAATTTCTGATTCCTCTTTAAAATATGACCAAGAGGTGAAATTACCAATTTATGCTGAAGCGGGTATTTCTGATTATTGGATATTTAATTTAGTAAATAACTGCCTGGAATGCTACAGTGAACCCTATCAAGATTTGCAAGGTAATTTTGGTTATCGCAGCAAGTTTATTTTTCTGCTTAACGAATCAGTTAATCTACCGTTTTTTCCTGATTTGTCCTTAAATTTGTCAAAGGTTTTTCCAAAAACATTACCTGAGTAATACGCTCAACCCTGCATTGCAAGCATTCTCTTGACTGCCAACTTCAATTCACTCATTTTTTTATTTAAATATGGTTTGCTGATCTTACCATCTCTAAAGAGAGAGATATAGTTCATAATTGATGGCTTTTCCAGTTTAGTAAACTCCATTGGTTTGAACTTAAAGAAAGTTTTTTGACTATACCAAGAAAGTAGCATTCCACTTTTTATAAACAAAAAAGGTGTTTGATTGGCAAACTTGAAGTTAGATTGTAAATGAGTAGGAAAATTGTCTGAAACAGCATCGAATGCTTCTGTTATTAGTGCTATTCCTCCTATTTTCAACATCAATGAAATATCTCTGATAGCTGATATTGGGTCAGTAAGATGTTCAAGGACTTCAAAGGAAATTACAACATCGTATTGAGAAGAAAGACAGGAATTAAAGTCAGATATAAGATTTACACTCTTTCCTAATAAACCATAATGAGCGAAACGCTTTGTGGCAAAATCGTACGTTTTACTGCCAGGTATGTCAAAATAGTTGACCTTAAAGCCATTCCTTACAAGCTCTAAAGAATCATTGCCAGTTCCGTCACCCAACATTAGTATTGCTAATTCATCTAAACCACGATCGCTCTTTTGTGCGTATAAGCGAATCCTTTCAACCGCCTGTTCAATCCAAAGCTGTCTTTCACTTGTTGCCCAAAAAACTAGAGTTTCAATTATCAACCCATATCCTTCTTTATATAGCTGTTCCATTTTGTCGTTATATTGATGCGGAGTTATGCCAAAATGTTCAGCATCATGTTTCACACTCCCATCCCCCAGAGCCTGCTTCCACACTCTGTGTTCTACTTCCTGTCTGGATAAATCAGTAAAATTAACTAGCTCATTGACAATTTTCTGATAACTAGTAGGAATTTGAATTTCCATTGTATTTTGCCTCCTAATTCTGCTCTTTGATTTGTATTATTTTTGTTTAATACGCTTTTGATAGCCTTGTAGAAAAAGCGGATAAGGTTTTTTATAGGGGATGCTAGCAAAAGTATCATCTGTATTCACAGACACTAGGAGCAGTATTACGGAGCCTGTTATCAGGGGGAAAGTAACGAGAGAAAGTGCTACATGTTCTTTCCGAGTAATTTTGAGCTAATTGCCAGAAACTATTGTTAGCATAAAAAGTTTGTCAGTTATATTATCCTTCTTTTAAAATTAAATCCTCCATCGCCAGTTGTAAGTCTTTGGTTAAATCACCCACTGCTTGCCTTGCAGCTTGACGACTCGCTTTATAAGCTGGGTAGCGTTCAGAAACCGATAGCGGGTCACCTATCGTTATTTTTACCTGTTGCTTGCCAAGAGTTGGACGCTGGAAAGGGTTACCGCCTCTAATTCGAGTCACCATATCCCATATGAGTAACGTTGTCTCAGCAAAGCGTTCTGCTGTGGGTTTTTCTCGTACGTATTTGCCTGTGACAGCAACGAAACTTTCTACCAGCCTCATGTGCCACATTCGCAAATTCGCTTCTTCGGCAATGCGATCGCCTAAAGCACGTTCTAAAGGCGACACTGCTTTGACATCCTTAAACTCTTCTCGAAAAATATAATTCCAGCCAGCTTGTTCTACCCGACGACAGCGATCATTAAAATTTCCTTTAGGTTGTAAATCAAAATACTGTTCTGCTACATGTAATACGACATTTAACAAAGCTTGCAAACGAGCTGCTAAAAGTTCATTGGCATCTTTGATGTCCCCTTGCACTGGCAGTTTTTGATGATAAAATCGCGTGTAGAAATTTTCCATCAAAGACAGTAAATGTTCGCTCAAATGAAACAACCGTGGGTAGAGGGTGTCCGGTGGTAGAGACGCGCTATCTTGTTGTAGAGACGCGCCATCTTGTTGTAGAGACGCGCCACCTCTCGTCTCTACAGGTAAACCACTCTTCGCTTCCAATTCACTCAAAAGGTTGGCAATAGCATCCCAAGGAGCGGCGACGTAATTGTATTTAATCCCAATTGGTACAATGAAAACCTGCTCATCTCGATTGTCCTTGTGCAAATCTTCAGCACACCAAAAACCGAGTTGAGCAATGCCGGGTTCCAATGGGTTGACAATTTCTGAAAGACCATTAGTCACTCCTTCGGGTGCAGCTGCCATCGGGAACTGACCATTGGCAAACAAATCACGCGCTGAACGCAACCCTGTCCAATCTGCCTTACCTCGCTGGATAGATGTGCCACCCAAGCGCGGAGCAACCCAGCCGATGTAAGAACCAGCCCATAGAGGAATTCCACGGTCGTAGATAAAATGGGCATGAATCGGAGGCTGTAGCACGATACCCTTGTGTCGTGCTAGTTTTGGCAAAATGTGGGAAAGCAAGTAAACCAAACAAAGCGGGTCTTCTGCCTTAGGATGACGAAAAGCTATTAAAAAACGGATTTTCCTATCCTGAAACTGGTGATATAGATCCAGCAAAACTTCTAGGTTGTCTGCTTCAATATGACTAATTGCCGTTCTCCAGTGTATTAAGCTGGGTAAGAACAACTGGCAGACTCGTAGAAAGGTAGGGTCTAGCGCTGGAGGGATAAATTCTAGGGGTGGCTGTGCTTGATAAACGACATCAGGCAAAGTGGTTTTCTCCTGAAGTTGCAAGCTTCATTTTAGACTGTAACTGAAATAGAGATTATCAAATCTGGAAAGGGGACAAACGATGCGACTGTCACAAATGTTATTCGTTACACTCAGGGATGACCCAGCAGATGCTGAAATTCCCAGTCATAAACTCTTACTCCGCGCAGGCTACATTCGTCGCATCGGTAGTGGTGTCTATGCCTATCTTCCTTTGATGTGGCGGGTACTGCAAAAAGTTTCCCAAATTGTCCGGGAAGAAATGAACGCTGCTGGTGGACAGGAATGTCTCTTACCCCAACTCCAACCTGCTGATTTATGGAAAGAGTCTGGACGCTGGGACACCTACACCAAAGCTGAGGGTATCATGTTTGCCCTCAAAGACCGCCGCGACCAAGAACAAGCGCTAGGACCGACTCACGAGGAAGTCATCACGGCGATCGCTCGTGATATGATTGGTTCCTACCGTCAGCTACCACAGCTCCTCTACCAAATTCAAACCAAGTTCCGCGATGAAATTCGTCCCCGGTTTGGTTTGATGCGCGGACGAGAATTCATCATGAAGGATGCTTACTCGTTCAACGTAGATGAAGAAAGTTTGGAAAAAACTTATCAGGATATGCATACCGCCTACAGTAATATTCTACGGCGGTCTGGTTTGGCTTTTCGTGCGGTGCAAGCTGACTCTGGGGCTATAGGTGGTTCTGCTTCTCAAGAATTTATGGTGCTGGCGGAAGCAGGCGAAGATGAAGTCCTTTACACTGAAGATGGGCAGTACGCGGCTAACGTGGAAAAGGCGGTTTCTTTACCTCCTGACGCGGAAACTTCAGCATTTACCAGTTATGAAAAACGCGAAACACCAGGGACGGAGACAATTGAGAAAGTCTGTAAATTCTTGAAATGTTCCCCCACCCAAATTGTGAAAAACGTTCTTTACCAAACAAATTTTGATAATGGAACAACAGTGTTGGTGCTGGTGAGCATTCGAGGCGACCAGGAAGTTAATGATGTTAAATTACAAAATGAATTGACAAAGTTAGCTCCCAAGTATGGTGCTAAAACGGTGATCAAACTTGCAGTACCAGATGCAGAAGCTCAAGGAAAATGGGCAAGTAAGCCTTTGCCCCTAGGCTACATTGCTCCTGATGTTGCAGATGATTATATTAAGTCTGTCAAAGATGTCACACCTCGCTTTTTACGTTTGGTCGATAAAACAGCGGTTGATTTAAAAAACTTTGTTACGGGTGCAAACGAAGCTGGTTACCACGTCGTTGCAGCAAATTGGGATGAGCAATTTAAATTACCAGAATTAAGCGTAGATATACGTAAGTCAAGACCAGGGGATCGCGCCATCCATAATCCAGAAGAAACCCTAAAAAGCGCACGTGGAATTGAGGTAGGTCACATTTTCCAATTAGGCACTAAGTATTCCATCGCAATGGGTGCAACTTATACCAACGAACAGGGTGAAGAAAAACCTCTACTTATGGGTTGTTATGGTGTGGGTGTGTCAAGATTGGCTCAAGCTGCTGTAGAGCAATCTTACGACAAAGATGGAATTATTTGGCCGGTGGCGATCGCACCTTATCATGCGATTGTGACGATTCCTAACATCAACGACACTCAACAAGTGGAAATTGCGGAAAAACTTTATGCCCAACTTAATCAAGCGGGAATTGAAACCTTGCTCGATGACCGGAATGAACGGGCGGGAGTAAAATTCAAAGATGCGGATTTGATTGGCATTCCTTACAGAATTGTCACAGGGCGAGCAATTGCCAATGGCAAAGTTGAAGTTGTTGAAAGAAAAAGCCGCAACTCACAAGAAATTGCGATCGCTGACGTTGTATCTACATTAAAGCAGTGGATTCATCAATCAGTGAACAGTCAACAGTGAACAGTCAACAGTGAACATGAAGGAATCTTGGTAACTGGTAACTGGTAACTGGTAACTGATAACTGATAACTGATAACTGACAACTGGTAACTGAATACCCTAATTACAAACGAAAACGTGGAATTCTTCACACTCCTTGTATCTGGCGCTTTAGGGTTAGTGACTCCGGTAGGACTGGTGGTTGATCAGGCTGCTGTTGGTGCTATCCGTTCTCAATTGGCTCAAGTTGAACAATTGCAAGTGCGAGTTGACAACGCCCCTAGTCATCAATTGCTGCAAGGTAAGGTGGAAAGGGTGCGTATTGCGGGGCGTTCTTTGCAACTCAAGTGGCAAGAAATTCGGATTGCAGCTTTAGAATTGGAAACCGATGCCATTGAATTAGAACCACGTAGTCTTGGAAGCAGACCGAAATTCAAACGACCTTTACAAGCGGGTGTACGTTTGGTGTTCACTCAGCAGGATATCAACAAACTCATACAATCACCCCAATTCATAGCCTTGTTGCAAAAGCTAAAAATTAACGATGGTTTTTCAAATACAGGGTCTAACTCTGTTTATAATTTTGTGAATCCAAATGTAAAGTTTTTAGCAAATAACCGCTTGAGTTTGCAAGTAGAATTACAGGAAAAAGGTCTGGAGAAGCCGTTATTAATTAGGGTGGAATCAGGATTGAATATCGTTGGTGGGAAGAATATCCAGTTAGTTGACCCAATTGTGGCAGCGAGTGGTGAAGAAGTTCCACCTCAATTTGTAAATGCAATTGTCAACAATATCAACAAACGATTGGATTTAGGAAATCTAGAAGGTGACGGTCTACAAGTGCGAATTCTAAAATTGAATATGAGACCAGAAGAATTAGAGATTGCCGCATTTTTCCGAGTAGAGCCATCCTCTAGGTTTTTGGAAACCCCCGGCTCATAAGTATCGTCGTTAACCAGACTTATCTTCATACAAATGCTATTTCAGCCCTTAGGAAGGTTTTCATTATGAAAGAACAGCAAGGATCTAACCGTATTTCTCCAGGTGTCATCGCAGCTGTTTCAGCAGCGGTTATTGCAGTGACTGCTGGTGTTGCTTTTTTTGGCTCAAAATCTGATAAGAATAACCCCCCTCCTGTACCAATCCCTGTTCCAAATTTAGTTCAACCTCAGCCATCAGAAAATCCGGTAGCTAATGAACAAAATGCTCAAATCTATTGGCTGCAAGACACTGGCACTGGTTTGAAATTGGTTCCCCAAACAGTTCAAGTTAAAGCAGTTGGGAAGTCGCCCAATCAAGTATTAGAAGGGGCTTTCCAACAATTATTAGCAGGACCCACAGAAGGGACGGACTCTACCACAATTCCCAAAGGAACCAAGCTGTTGGGTGTCAAGCAGGCGTCAGATGGCATCCACGTCAATTTATCGGAAGAATTTACTAGTGGAGGTGGTAGTTCTTCAATGATGGGTCGTGTGGGGCAAGTTGTCTACACCGCCACAGCTTCAGATGAGAATGCCAAGGTGTACATTGAGGTCAACGGGGAACCATTGGAGGTTTTAGGTGGTGAAGGTTTGGAGTTGGAACAGCCACTGACGCGTGAAAGCTTTGATAAAAATTATTCACTTTAGTTAAGAGTCATTAGTCCTTAGTCCTTAGTCATTAGTCATTAGTCCTTAGCCATAAGCCATAAGCGATGACATCAGGACAAAGGACTTTTGACTAATTACTTGCTATTTAAAATGCGAAAGTTACGGGCTTGCTGTTCTAACCTGGCGGCGAGGCGATCGCAAACCCGATTACACAATTCAAAAATCATCTCATCTTCCACTCGGTAGTAGGCACAAGTTCCTTCACTGCGGCGGCTGAGGATTCCTGCTTGCCACATTACCTTCAAATGTTTTGACACATTAGCCTGAGAAGTCTGTGTTGCCTCTACCAGTTCTTGCACACATTTTTCTTCATCCCGCAGCAAATGCAACAGCCGTAGGCGCATGGGTTCACTCAAGAGGCTGAAGTATTCAGCTACTTGTTGCACAACTTCTGGCGGTACAGGCAACGCTTGTTTCATCAGGTTAGATCCGTAAGGACTCAACTAAAAAGTTTATAACGAGGTATCGTTATATAGATTAATACTTAATCAGGGTTAATTCGCATCAAAGGTTGACCATATTCCACAGGTTCACCGTTTTGAACGAGAATTTCTATCACTTGTCCGGATACTTCTGATTCGATTTCATTCATCAGTTTCATGGCTTCGATAATACATACTGTTTGACCGCTTCTGACGCGATCGCCCACTTCCACAAATGGTGATTCACTAGGACCAGGAGCGCGATAAAACGTTCCTACCATTGGGGAAGGGATGTCAACGAATTTCTGTTCTATGAGTGAGGGAACAGTCTGTGGCGGTACACCCACGCTATTGCTATCAAAGACGCGAGGTGGCGGGGTTTGAGTTACGGTTGGAGGCGATCCCACCGCATACGCAGGTGGTGGAACTGGCGTCAGTTCCGAACCAACCGCGCCTAACGCCGCTTGAGGTGCTGACAAAATTTGATGAGTGCTTACCGCCTTACGAACCGTTAGCTCAAAATCGTCGCTTTTGAGCGTGACTTCTGCAATGTCGGTTTGTGCAATAGTTGTCAACAGTTGGCGGATTTCATTAAAGTCCAATGGCACAGCTTTTCTGACCTCATGCAATTAGGTGTAGATAGACTTTATCCGTGAAGTGAATTTGCTCGTCAGGCAGGGATGTAAATCCCTGTTATAAATGAAAATAGGGATTTGCATCAAGAGGTGAAAATAAACTTACTCCCTGCCAAGGTATGTGTCGTTACGGGTGTCTATACGGATGCGTTCTCCTTGGGAAATAAACAGAGGAACCATGACCATTGCTCCTGTTTCTACAGTTGCAGGCTTGGAACCACCAGTTGCAGTATCACCCTTGACACCTGGATCTGTTTGCACAATTTCCAACACGACGGAGTTAGGCAGTTCTACTTCTAGAACTTGGTCGTCCCAGCGAACGACGTTGACTTCCATACCTTCTTTGAGGTATTTTACGCGATCGCCAATCTGCGCTGCGCTCAATCTGCCTTCTTCGTAGGTTTCCATATCCATAAAGACGTATTCATCGCCTTCTTTATAGGTATGCTGCATCGTGCTTTTTTCCAGGTTGGCTTGCGGAACTGTTTCGCCAGCGCGGAACGTTCTTTCTACCACACTGCCACTTTGGGCATTTTTCAGCTTTGTCCGTACAAAAGCAGAGCCTTTACCTGGCTTAACGTGGAGGAATTCCACGACTCGCCACACGGACCCATCTAATACTATCGAGACACCAGGTCGAAAGTCGTTACTGGAGATCATGAAACTTTCAAAATTTGGAAGACAATCGGGATTTATTTTAACCCCCAATAGCAGTAATTAGTCATTACTCATTGGTTATTAGTTATTAGTACTCATAAGGGAGATGAGGGAGATGAGGGAGGGAGGGAGTGGGGGATGTTGCTTCCTTATGTGCCTTTTGTGCCTTTTACTAGCTGCTGCGGCTGAAAAAGATGGCAGCAATGATAATTAACCCTAAAAGCGCCAAAGGTACCCACAGGTTAGGGATATCTGACAAACTCATAAAATTCAAAATAAAAATTAAAAATTTTTTTATTTATATTTTGTAAGCAGCTACAAAATACTACAACTAAACATCTAAACTGACTGACTCCAGAGTGCTGACACCAAAAATCATCTAAAAACTTCCGGGAGTGTGGAAACCTTGTGGCTTTAGCCCAAGGAGGAAACACGACACGGGCACCATTTTCTGCCGTTACAACCAGGGGCAAATATGTAGCTCAAAAGTTTTATTATACCTATTTTTGAGCATATTGCCCCTAGTATTATAGCGGTTCGGGAATTGAGTGCAATACAACCTTGGATTGTGGGATGGGATTGGCGCTGGTCTTAAATTGAGGGCGGGCAGGATGCCCACCCCACAAAATATGTATTTCATCCAAGTGAGAAAGGCTATAGTTAATTTAATGAAAGCCAGCAGTCAAAACTGCAAAAAATCACAAAACCTCAAAAAGGGCTTATTGCATACTGCGGGCGATCGCCACTAATTCATCTCGACTGACTCCGCTGGGAGTGCAGATCTGAAATAGCATATCCCCTTCTTGCCACTGGATCTGTCGTGCCTGGGGGTTTTGATCCCATCGCATCCCATCAAGAGAGCCTTCTTGATGCGAAATTGCCTCCCATGCTCCCTCAACATACTGACCAGTCCAGTTACCAATTTGAACCAACTCAATCTTTGCACTAGCACCCACAGGACTTTTGCCAGGTTTTTGCAAAGCTGGCTCCTGCTGCGATATGATTGGCTTCTTTGACCAGAGCCAAGTTACACTTTTGCCCTTTGCGGTACTCCCTGTAGGTGCAAAAAAGATGGGACCAAATAATGGTTCTCCATCCAACCTTTGTTGAGCAATCAGGATCAAAGCCTTAGTTTGAGGATTTTCATAAGGCAAAACCACAAGATTTGGGTTAGGAGAACCGACATCTTGTAAGACAAAGCCAGTGGGTAGATAAGTTGGTTCCTTTACGTCAAAACCTCTTTCTTTTTCCATTTCTCTAACAGTTTTGGTGTTTCGGAACTCTTGTTCTATCTGTTGCCTCTCTTTTGCTGTATCGGATACGACCTTCGGCGTTCCACCTGTAGATGTAATACTATCGCTGCTAGTGCGGATAAAATGTTCAAAGATTGTCTCTGCTAGAGAACGCAACGAAGGTGTCGATACGACTACGACTGATGAAATAGCAAGCATTGCCATTGCAGCTATAGAAAATCGGTGAATAGGACGAGAACGTAACACAGCTAACTTCATAGTTCTGGTTCCTTGTATGAGTACGTTTAGAGATGGAGAAAAGCGCGACCTGTTTTGCTGAGTTTCCGGCAACTCCTCAGTTTTGTGATTTGGGAAAACTTCAGAGGCGTCCACCACATTCGCTCCCAGCAATCGTGTTTCTAGTTCTGCTGCAAAAGCAGAGTCTGGCTGTACTTCATCAGAGACAGCGACTAGCATTGCAGCTATGTCCGTTTCAGATTGTGATAGGCTCGGTGGTGCAGAGACACTCTCTGCTGCCAGTTGAGCACTGAGGAATGTGTCTAAGTCCTCAGCTAACTGCATTTCGTGACTTTTTGGGTGGTTCTCAGGTGTCATTGCTCTTCTCCTTTTGCATGAGGAGCCAGGTGTTGTTGCAAATCAGCTATGGCTCGATGAATCAGCATTTTCACTGCTGCCTCGCTCTTTCCCATCACCTGAGCGACTTCAGCAGTACTCAAGCCTCCAAAGATTCTTAGGGCAACGGCTTCAGCTCGATCTGGAGTCAGAATAGTCTTGACACATTGAGCAATTTGCTCTAGCTGCAACTGTCGGTCAATTTCTTCCTCTATCGGGGGAGAGGGAGACGATAGCTGGTCAACAACTGTTAATGGCAGTGTTTCCCGGTTGTGACGAAAGTGATCGCCTGCTTTCCTACGGGCTATGCCCATCAGCCAAGCAGCAAACGATCCGCGACCTTGGTAACTGGTCATCGACTCCTTTGCCGCCAGAAAAGTTTGAGTCGTCAAATCTTGAGCATGGTGTACATCTCCAACTCGCATGAAAAAGTAGCTGTAGACATTTTTCAAATGACGGCGATAGAGTTCGGCGAAAGCAGAAGGATTGTGTTTGGCATCAATTGCCAAAATGTTGTCTGGTTTTGTCGAAACCTCCGGATGGAGACGTTGCCTGGGAATAGAAGATTGAGGATTATTCATCCAGGATGTCCTACATAATGATGTAGATGCGTCTTTTACACGCTTCATATAATCAGTCGTAGTAGGACGCTAATTCGTAACAGATAAATTCCAATAAATTCCAAGAACATTCATGTGTGGTAGGGTTGTCCTAAGTGCAAAATCCTATTTGCGTTCTCGGTGACAACGTTTTTCCCACCTTAATATGCCTAACATCGTCAAACAGCCGTGTGATGAGGGAGTGATTCGCTCGGCACCATGCACTGCTCCTTGCTCAAGAAATCTCGGACGGTGGGTGCTAGCAGCAACAATCCTTGGTTCGAGCATGGCGATGATTGATGGTACTGTTGTCAATGTCGCTCTTCCAGTCTTGCAATCAGAGCTAAATGCAA
Source organism: Kalymmatonema gypsitolerans NIES-4073 (assembly GCF_002368435.1). Taxonomy (GTDB): domain Bacteria; phylum Cyanobacteriota; class Cyanobacteriia; order Cyanobacteriales; family Nostocaceae; genus Kalymmatonema; species Kalymmatonema gypsitolerans. Next base: position 525,287 of record NZ_AP018268.1, on the reverse strand, counting down.
CCACCACCGACGTGCAGTGGATTGTGGAGTCTTATGCACTGTTTCTTGCTGCTTTAATTTTGGTTGGTGGATCATTAGGCGATCGCTTTGGAAGGCGGCTCATCTTTGCTTGCGGTGTTGCTCTCTTCGCCTTAGCCTCAGTATGGTGTGGTTTGTCGCCAAATGTGAATCAGCTTATCATTGTTAGGGCAGTACAGGGAATTGGTGGTGCGTTGCTAGTTCCGGGAAGTTTAGCAATCATCAGCGCCTCATTTAGCCAACAACAGCGCGGACAAGCGATTGGAACTTGGTCAGGTTTCACAGCCATCACCTCAGCACTTGGTCCGGTTCTAGGTGGTTGGTTAGTTGAAAATGTCTCTTGGCGTTGGATATTTTTTCTCAATATTCCCCTAGCTGGTATCGTACTGGGTATTTTGTTTTGGCGCGTACCAGAAAGCCGGGATGAAGAATCTGCAAGACTTGACTTGTGGGGCGCAGCTTTAGTAACTATCGGCTTAGGAGTGATTGTCTACGGACTGATCGAATCGTCTCACTTAGGATTATTCCATCCTCTGGTTCTAGCTTGCTTGGCAGTGGGCGCACTTATCTTGAGTGCGTTTATTTTTGTTGAGGCGAACAACCGCGCCCCGATGATGCCGTTATCTTTATTTCAATCGCGCACCTTCAGCGGTGCAAATTTGCTCACACTGCAGCTTTATTCAGCCTTGGGCGGGGTGTTTTACTTTCTTCCGTTCAATCTCATTCAAGTGCAACGCTACTCGGCTACAGCGGCTGGTGCGGTCTTCTTACCGTTTATTTTAATCATGTTCTTCCTTTCACGTTGGTCTGGGGGATTGGTGAGTCGCTACGGCGCAAAACTCCCCTTGACAATTGGTCCGATAATTGCTGCTCTTGGATTTGCTTTGTTTGCTGTCCCAGGTATAGGCGGTAGTTATTGGACAACATTTTTCCCAGCCATAGTCGTGTTAGGTTTAGGTATGGCAATCAGCGTTGCCCCCTTGACAACAACGGTGATGGGTGCTGTGAAGCAGCGCCAAGCTGGTATTGCTTCCGGAATTAACAATGCTGTTGCTCGCACTGCTGGGTTGATGGCGATCGCCATTTTCAATATCTTTGTCTTCAATACTTTCAATCGCAGCCTCAATCAACGTATAGCAACGCTGAACATACCGCTTGAAGTTCAAAAACTATTGGATGAACAGCGCATCAAGCTGGCGGGTGCTGAAGTTCCTGCTGGTGTGAGTGGCGAGGTGAGTGGAAAGATAAGACAGGCGATCGCTCTTGCATTTGTAGATAGCTTTCGCTTGGTGATGTTGATTGCTGTTGGGTTGGCTTTGGCGAGTGCAGTTGTTGCTTTTGTAATGATTGGGAGAAGTAAAAGGCAGATGCAGCAACAGTAAGGATGAATGGTGCGTTACGCTCGGCTTATTGCTTTTTTCTTCACAAATTCCTCAACTTTTTTTCTATAAATTTTTTCTATAATGAAAGTATAAAAGGGAAATAAGCTTTGCTTTGCAAAGAAGAATTAGCGGAAGCGATCGCTTCAGAGGTGGCAAATATGATCAGAGCCACAGTATTATTGGTAACAGTTCTAGCCCTTACACCTGCTACTGTTTTGGCACAACAAGAAAAGCAACCAACTCATTATTTAACAGTAACAAGCGGGCAAAAACTAGATTCTGAGAAATTATTACGGATACGTCTTAACCAGGCAATTCAGAAATTTAATACAGAGGTAGAGCAGGCGCTTAGAGAAACACAAGAGATCAAGCAGTTTAGTACACCATACTTAGTCGAATTCCAAAGGAGAAATCAGGATATACAACGTCGCCGAGATTTTATACGTACCAGCGGTATTTAAGGTGTTTTTTGACATTTGATTTCAACTTTTTTCGTCGGATTCATCAAATCTCACCTCTTACAAATTATACTTTACCCAACTCTTAAAAGCTCTTATTGTTTGACTTCTACCTACAATTAAGCATTGCTTCACATACTCATTAACGAGTTCAATAATCGGGATACCAGGAAAGTTAGGACTGAAATTAGCTCCCACATATTTTCCCTGCTGTAGCAGATTAATTTGCAATCCCTGCAGCGTGTATCGCCAAAGTTCAGGGACTGCCAAAATCTCATAGTTATTAAATTGGGTGCGGGAAGTAATATCAATTTCTATCGCTAAATCAGGCGGTTCAAGAAAACTATTGCTCTAAGGTAGTTGATGATTGATTTTTAACAGATTTCCACCACTGGCTTAGAGAACTAGATCCCGCTAAGTCACGAAAGTATTGAATTTGTTCTTTTGGAGTGAGATTTTTGATTTCTTCAGCAATTTTCTCTTGAGCTTTCTGTTTAAATTCCAGGCAATCAAAATCTTTTTCAATTTTCGTCTGATTCATTGAATATCACCTCTCTAGGAGAAACAATTCACCTCACCCCGCCCTCACCCCCATCCCCTCTCCGAACTCACGGAGAGCAGGGTGGTTTCATACAAAGAAAGAAAAATAATAATTTGTAGAGGGTGGAGAAAAATTGATAAATAAAAAGTATGAATCTCATCGAACAATTGCAGCAAATCCCAGACTATCGACATATTCGGGGACGAAGACATGACTTCTGGTTGGTATTATTGTTGATCTTATTGGGAGCAATGACAGGGTATTAGACATCTCCGAAAAATGCTAAAACCTCTGTATGACTGGCTTTTAACAGGCGATCGCTAACTTCAAACATCAGCCATTCTCCACGCAAAAACCAGCTTTTGAGATAGTTCTTGTTGAAAATAAAGTAAAAAAAACAAGTTGGCAGTAAATTTTAGCTACGTTGTCTCTCACTATTTCATAGTGGTAAAACTAAAGCTCTAATTCGGAATCTTACAAGTCCACAAATTGTCTGAATCACCTGCTCATATTTATGTGGATTTAGCCTAAATCGTTCGGATGCAGATCTAAAGATTTTAACTAACCGAATCAAATGTTCAACAAATATCCGGTTTGAAGCCATTTCTTTGTTTTTCTCTTTTTGTAACTGGCTTAATTCTCCTTTTTTCGGCTTTTTCGTGGGAGTCTTAATTGATATTTCTCCTTGATAACCTTTATCTCCTTTAAACCTTTGATTAGAGTCAAAGGTTTTTTGACTTTCACGGAACAAACTTATGTCACTTTTTGGTCCAGGTTGACCCGCGATTACATCAACAATATCTTGACCGTCTGGTAAAACAATAATTTGATTTTTAAAAGTATGCTTTTTCTTCTTACCAGAGTAATATTTTTTCTGCTCTTTATACTCTCTAGGTCTTTCTCTAGGCTGCTCACAGCTATCTACTATTAGTTCGTACTCGGTTAAAATTTCTTGAACTATCTCGTAATCACTTGCATTTTTTTTTACCTGTTCAAGTAAACTTGATGGCAAGAGTTCTTGTAGGAGTGGAAACCAGTAGTTGAATGTATCATTTGCCGTTGATTCACTCACTCCAAACTGGATACCTAGTAATTGAAATGTTGTTAAATGTCTCAAGTATATTAATGTTAAGAGAATCTGCTCTTCTGTAGATAGTTTTACCTTCCGACCACCCCCTTTATTTATGATTCTAACTTTCTTTGCTTCTATGTCTTGTTGCTTTTGCATATGTAAAGCGATCGCCTGATTTATTAGTTGTTCTAGTTGCTCATACTTTAGACCAATCAAGCGCTGCGTTTCCTGGGAGTTGTTTTTAATGTAACCTAATACGTTACTCATATTCTTATGGTAAAAAAGTTAATTTTATACTCTTTTACCACAGAACGCTTCTATTTTGGAGATATCTATTGGGGCTACCGACCATTGGAAAATTTTACCAGAGTACACAGACAAGGCTTGATTGAACTGTTAAGCCTAGATGAGACAATCAAGTTTCCATCCTACTCAACGTTCCGACGAGTACTGAAAACATTAGATTTTCAGCCATTCACCGACTTATTCAATAATTGGGCATCAGTTCTTGTGCCACCGATGCCAGGAGAAAGATTGGCAATTGATGGTAAAGGTATTCGCTGCACAGTAACAGATTACAGTCAGTCCTACCAAAACTTTATCAGTACAGTATCAGTTTATAGTCACGGGCGGGGCATTGTACTCAGGATGCAACCAATGTCGAACAAAAAAATTAGTGAGATGGCGATCGCACAGCAATTAATATCCGAATTTTGTGCTCAACAAGTGATGTTCACTCTTGATGCTTTGCATTGCCAAAAAAAACAGTATCGCTGATTATTAATGGTGGCAACGACTACATGATTGGATTAAAAGAAAATCAACCGACGCTCTACAAAATGGCTCAAACTCAGTCACACAAACAGGAACCTTTGAGCAGTACTACAACAGAAGATGATACTCACGATCGCTCGGTCAAGCGTTGTTGTCAGGTATTCGCCGCTCCAGAAAAATTACAAAGTCAATGGGCTGGACTTAAAACCTTTGTCCAAGTTGAACGTTCTGGTATTCGTGATGGTCAATCATTTCAAGAGCGTCAGTTCTATATTTGTAGTCAGATCATGTCGGCTCAAGATGCTCTAACCGACACCCAGAAACATTGGGGAATTGAAAACCGGCTCCATTGGGTTCGCGATGTGACCTTTCCCTTCAGACTTTCCACTACGACGAGGTGGCAATGCACCAGTTAACTGGGCAATATTACATAATTTTTTCATCACTCTTGCCAGATTTCTTGGTTTTCGCACTATCCCTCAAGCTCAACGTGCTTTAGCCAATCAAATCCAAAAGGTTTTTTCTTTCTTTGTATGAAACCACCCTGCCCTCTCTGCTTACGGAGAGGGGGTTGGGGGGTGAGGTTCCTTTGTGTATCGCAACGAAGAGAGAAGAACGGTTCTGTATACCAGTTTTAATAAGCGAAGGACTGATAAACCTCTACTTCGGGTTTCTCCTCAACTGAATCGACAATCGGATTAAAACGCAACAAGTGACGAGCGCGAGGCGACAGTGTATCCAAGGCTTGCCGTGGTATATTAATAGACACTTCCGGACGATACAGCCAGCGGCGACTATAGCCAATAACTACCATCGGACGTGGTGTTGACGTGTGGTTAGGTGTACCCCTGTGCAAACCCCGCACATCGCGGATCATCACGTCACCGAGTTGCATTGTCACTGGTTCTAACTTGATCTCACCCGACTCCATGCGGCGCAGTCCTTCCTCCTTGGACATCATGTGTGTACCGCGTGTAATATCCATTGGACCGTTTTCTAGGGTGATATCGACCAGCGGAAAGTTGACTGCTAGTTGATATGGTGGCGTTTCCTGACCAGTTTCGGGGAACAGTGGCAAAGTATCTCGATGCACGTCTTGATAATCAGAACCAAGCAATGGCGTGTCTGTTGCCAACTGGCACATCACCATGTCTTTGCCTACCAATAGCTCAACAATTGCCAAAATATCCTCATCTTCGTAAATATTTGCATCAGCAAAGGGAGTCGTAAACGGAAGCGTGACATAATAGCGGGCTGAGCCTCGGTTCTGAAGCTTGCCTTCGCGCTCAATGTGCTCTTTAAGTAACGGTGTGAAAGCTTCGCGCCAAGCATTGAGTGTTGCCGGGGAGAAGTGATTGGGCAACACGCAGTAACCATCTTTCAGTACTGCTTGGGCGAATGACTCAATTTCTTGTTGGGTATAGTGTTTTATAGTCATATACTAATTTTAAAATCAGCGATCGCCGATAGTGGTCAATCAGGTGTTAAAACTTGTTACACAGTTTTGGCAAGTATCCTGACCCTTGCTCCATACAAATTAATACACTAAAGCTGAGCGCAGGTATTTTAATTTTACTTTCGGGGATAATTCCTTTTATAAAGCAGTGCTAAGAGGGACAACCTACCATGACACCACAAGAAATAGTGATCTGGCTACAAGAACGCACGGCTTTAGGAATTCTCTCACCTGAACCCTTGAGGGCGCTCGCTCAAGTTATTGAAGAACAGGTTTTCAGCGCCAACCACCCTCTAGTTACTGAAGGGACTCCTCCAGAAGCGCTGTATATTGTCCTTGAAGGTAAACTGGAAAGCGAGAGCAGCAATAAAACTAACCCAAGCTTAGCTATTGGTTTCCTCCCTGGATCCGTTATTCACCTGCAAGAACTTCTTTTAGAACAATCAGCGCAGCGTACAATTACGACAGTCACAGAATCTCGCTTGTGGGTTGTACCTGCGGCTAAATTTCGGGAGATACTCAGCCAGTATCCTGAAATTGCTCAGGCTTTTTCCCGCCAGATGGCTCAAGAATTGGCTCAACTTACATCTGCTCTTACCTACGAACAAGAACGTTCCACAGCGTTGCGACCATATTTAGTGACTAAGGCGCAACGTGGAATTGTGGGGACAAGTCGCTATGCTGTGCGTTTGAGACAAGAAATTCGAGAAGCAGCTGACGGGCGTAAGTCGGTGTTGATTTTCGGCGAACCAGGTTTAGGAAAAGACATCATAGCTGCTCTGATCCACTTTGGTTCCAAACAGCGGCGAGAACCGATTATTAAAATTAACTGTGGTATTCTCCAAACAAGTGGTGCTGATTTGTTTGGTCGCGCCGGAGGCAAACCAGGATTACTAGAATGGTTAGGAGAAGGTAGTTTAGTTCTTAACAACATTCAAGAAACACCAAGAGAGTTGTTGCCGGCGTTAGCAACCTTGCTCAAAACGGGCAAATACACCCCTGTCAGCCGTTCGGGAGAACCAACCCCGGAACCCCGCGTCAGTAATGCTCGCATCTTGATAGTTGCAGAAAAAACTCAGCCAACAATTGAACGCTGTGTTGGTCGTGTTATAAAAGTACCACCGTTACGGGTACGAAAAACTGATATCAAAGCACAAATAGAATACTACATTAGTTTGTACACTCGGTCGAGAGGTATTGCACGACCGACAGTTACACCGGAAGCATTGCGCCGCTTGCAGTCCTACGATTTCCCCGGCAACTTAAAAGAGTTGCAAAATCTAGTGGAACGGGCGATAGTCCAAGCAGGGGAGGCAAAAGAACTCACAGAAGAAATTTTCTGGTCAGTTGATACTAAGAAAAAGCAATTTCGGGTGAATCTGTTGAATGCTTATCCTGGTTTGCGGAAGTTTTTACGTAGTCCTTGGTGGCCTGATCGCATCAACTATGGTTTTACTTTAACAGCTTTTGCCCTCATTGTAGGGGTGCTATTTCTTGGTCCACAAACGCGCGATCGCAATTTCGCTTTAAATCTATTTTGGGCTTGGTGGTGGCCCTTCTCCCTGCTAGCATTTCCCTTTTTAGGTCGCATCTGGTGCTCTATCTGTCCCTTCATGATTTATGGGGAAGTTACGCAAAAGCTATCCCAAAAGTTTTTTCCTCGACAACTGAAACGTTGGCCTAGAGAGCAAGCTGAAAAATGGGGCGGATGGTTTCTCTTTGGATTATTTACCCTCATTTTCTTATGGGAAGAACTTTGGAATTTAGAAAATACAGCATACCTTTCTGGTTGTTTGCTGCTTTTAATTACCGCCGGGGCGATGATATTTTCTGCCATTTTTGAGCGGCGCTTTTGGTGTCGTTATCTTTGCCCTATCGGTGGAATGAATGGTTTATTTGCCAAACTCTCCATGACCGAACTCCGGGCGCAACAAGGTATCTGTTCTGCCACTTGCACCACGTACCAATGCTACAAGGGTGGACCACAAAAGGGCGAGGGGATGGAAACTAATGGGTGTCCGTTGTACTCGCACCCAGCCCAGTTGCAAGATAATCGAGATTGCGTCCTGTGCATGACTTGCCTGAAAGCCTGTCCCCATCGTTCGGTTGAGTTCAATTTACGTCCCCCTGGAATGGAACTGTGGACAACTCATGTACCCCATAGCTACGAAGTGGCACTGTTGTTTTTACTATTGGGGGGAGTATACCTTCATCGCTTGAGCGAATTGCAATCTTTGGTAGGGCTACATCTGGATTTAACACAGTTTTTGCCCCACTTAGGATTATCGTTGCTAGCTCTGATTATCCCAGTCGCTATCCCTTTTTTGGCATATGGCGTGATGCAAATATTATATCTAAGTAACAAAGGTTTAAAATCTACTCAACAAAATCCTAAGCCGCGACGATTTGTAGAGCTTGCCTATGGCTACTTACCACTCGTACTAGGAGGAAACTTAGCTCATTATCTGCGTTTGGGCTTGGGTGAAGGAGGGCGTATTCTCCCCGTGACTTTTGCAACCTTTGGTTTGAATGGTGAGCAATTACCTATATTGCTGGCTCATCCAGCAGTGATAGCCTTTTTGCAGGGTGCTACCCTGATTTTTTCAGTCCTGTTAACGATGGTGTTAACACAAAAAATTGCTCGTCAGCCCATGCGATCGCTTTTTTGGCAACACTTGGCAACTATAGGGCTAGCAGCTAGTCTGTGGGCAATTATTGTGCCTGGTTAATGGTTCGTAGTAAGCGCTGAAGCGCTATTGTTTACACCATTTTGAATTTTGAATTGTTTATGGCAAGTTTTATAGAACCACCACGATTACGCATCGCTGAAGACAGCGAAGAAGAACGACGCGCCACTTGGCTGGAACTTTTTTATGATTTGGTGTTTGTCGTTGCAGTCTCTCAACTCGCCCACTATCTTCACGATCATGTTTCAGTATCAGGAGTGTTGGGCTTTGTCGCTCTTTTTATACCCGTTTGGTGGTCTTGGATTGGCACCACATTCTACGCCAACCGCTTCGATAGCGACGACGTAGCACATCGGCTCCTGATTGCTTTACAGATGCTTGCGATCGCTGCACTAGCTGTTAATGTCCATCACGGCTTAGGTGAAAGTTCCACTGGCTTTGCCCTTTCCTATGTTCTCGGTCGTGTTGTGCTTGTCGTTGAATACATCCGCGCAGGACAGCACATCCCCAAAGCACGTCCCCTGACGACTCGTTACGCCACAGGTTTTGCAATTGCTGCTATCCTTTGGACTATATCAGCATTTCTACCGAGTCCTTGGCGGTTTGTATTCTGGGCATTGGGACTGATCATTGACTTCGCCACACCGCTCTCGGCACGCAAGTTGATGCTAGAACTACCTCCTCACCCCTCCCACTTGCCCGAGCGTTTTGGGCTATTTACAATTATTGTATTAGGCGAAGCGATTGTCGCTGTGGTTCAGGGAGTTTCCGAGCAGAAATGGGATGTTTTGACTGTGATTTCTGCTGTGTTCGGTTTGGGTATTGCTTTGAGCATATGGTGGGTCTACTTTGACAACCTTGGTGGCACACCTATTCAGAGGGCACGGACAGAGGGAAGAGCGGTCATTCTGAATATATGGCTTTACACCCATCTACCCCTCGTGATTGGCATTGCTGCTTCTGGAGTCGCAGTGGAACTTGTATTGATGAGCAAGCCAATGCTAGCACTACCCGATGCCGTTCGTTGGCTGCTTTGTGGCTCTGTTGCATTGTGCTACCTCGCTTTAGCTATTCTCCACCGCCTTGGGGTCATCCTCTACTGTAAAATCCGTACCAAGTATAGAGTTGGGGCAGCGGTTGTTTTGCTTGCGATCGCCATTTTTGGTAAAGGTTTATTACCTGTTGCGGTCATTGGGCTTGTCGCCGTAGTCTCAGCTGTACAAGTTGTACAAGATGTGTCTCAAAGTCGTCCTACAACCCGCTTAGTTGACCCAGAAATTTAGTTTCAAGTCTTTGATGAAAATGAGTCGCAGCGCAAGCGCCCCTATTTCGGCAGCGGTGCGGCTTGTTTGCTTAAAATGGGTAGTAATATCCAAAGATGAGCAGCGTTGGAATAGCAATTAAGTATGAGTGACTCCATGAGAGATATTATCACTGTCTACATTTGGCTTCCCAAAGATTTCTTAGGACACGCTTCAATGCAGGTAGGCCAAGATACTTATATAAGCTTTTGGCCTAACAAAGAAGTTTTAAACCGCTCATCAAGTGAGATTCGTCAAAATATAATTAATCATAAAAACCATAACATTAATCAATTGTTATTTCAGCATTTAAATCAGATTATAAGTGATAGTTATGAAGAAGATTGTTTGGTTTTAGGTAAAAATGGCTCGAAAAGAGAAGCAGACTGTATAGTTGAGTTATTCAACCTTCCTCAAGAGCCGATAAAAAGATTTTGGAGAGAATTTCAAACTCAACAACTTTCCTACCATTTGATAAAAAGGAACTGTTCTTCAGTCGTTGCGGAAGCTATAAATGAAGGATGGAAAACTTATGTTGCGGCTGCTCAAACAACAGTCAATAATTTTTTTGGAGATTTGAAAACAGTTGCAGAATATGAAAAAGATTTTGAAGCATTAAGCTTGACGACAGCTGCATTAAATCTAGGTAGATTGCTTTTTTGGTCTCCAAAACAAGTTTTGCTTTATGCACAAATGGTCAAAAGATTAACAGATAAAGCACAAGCGAAAGCTAGCATATAAAATCTCGTTGCTCTCATATCGAGTGCTAGAAGTAACTTACTCTGGAACTACCCAACCCTACAAAAAGACTGGAAGCGAATACACTTTTGTAAAAGTGTCATCACATTTGAAATTATCGTGTTGTCAGCTACAGTTTTGCCACAAATAAATGGGCAAGAATAGGAGGAAATGTCTAATAATGCAGCTTTTCCTTTGTAAGTCATGCTGCGATTACATGAAACCTCGAATTATTGTCTGTGGCTTAAGTCGCACCGGATATAAAATCTTTCGTTTGTTGCGACAACAGGGGGCGTTAGTCGTCGGCATTCATCATAAACCCATCCCAGGGGAATCAGCAGGAGATGTGATTGTCGGCGTACTGCACGCAGCTAGTACCTTAACAGCAGCGGGAATTCAGCAGGCGCACACTTTGGTGATTGCTGGACCTGACGATGAACTGAATTTGTCAATCATGATGCAAGCGCGGGTGTTGAATCCGCGAATTCGGATTATCAACCGCTTTTTTAATACAAATTTGGGCGATCGCCTCGATCAAACTGTGCCCAACCACTTGAGTATGAGTGTTGCCGGTTTGGCAGCACCCGTCTTCACCTTTGCGGCTTTAGGAAACCAAGCAATTGGACAAATCAAGCTTTTCAAACAAACTTGGCCGATCCACGAAGAATATATAGATGAAAATCATCCGTGGCAAGGGCGCAAGCTGGTTGATTTGTGGAATGACCGATCGCGGATGCTGATTTACTATATGCCACTCAAGGGTGAGATCGATTTGGTAGCGGCGGTGTTGTCTGGACAAGAGTTAAAGGTGGGCGATCGCCTGATTGTTGGTACTCAACCCCGTGTCCGTTCCATCCGCAAATCCCTAATTGCAAAATTGTTGAAAGTCGTGACCAATTTGCGGCAGTTTAAGAAACACGCGGAATCAGTGGTGGCAATGTCTATTGTGCTGTTTGTCATTATTGTGATTGCCACACTCACCTACACTTCTACTAATACGAATATTTCTATTGTTGATGCCTTATATTTTGCAGTAGGCATGATTACAGGAGCAGGTGGTAATGACAAAGTCGTAGAAAACGCTCCTGCCAGCATTAAATTATTTACCGTTCTCATGATGCTCGTTGGGGCTGCCGTGATTGGTCTATTGTACGCATTGCTCAATGATTTTGTTTTGGGCAGTCGCTTCAAGCAATTTTGGGATGCAGCACGAGTTCCCCACCGCCATCACTACATCGTCTGTGGCTTGAGTGGCATAGGTATAAAAATTGTCCAGCAACTCTATGCTAGCGGACATGAGGTGGTCGTCATTGAACGCGATTCTAATAACAAATATGTCAACACAGCCCGTGGAGTCGGTATTCCTGTCGTTTATGCTGATGCCAGCTTTTCAGCAACACTCAAAGTTGCCAATTTAGAATCTGCTGCAGCAGTGCTTGCCGTCACAGGGAACGACGCGACTAACTTAGAGATTGCCCTCAAGGCAAAATGCATGACACCCAAAGTGCCGGTGATAGTCCATTACGCAGAGCCGGATTTTGCTCGTATGGCGCAACAGGTGTTTGACTTCGAGGCAGTCCTGAGTCCTGCTGAACTCGCAGCTCCAGCCTTTGCCGCTGCTGCACTCGGTGGAGAAATACTCGGTAACGGCATCACAGCGGATAGTCTTTGGGTAGCTTTTGCAACTTTGATTACAGCCTCACATCCCTTTTGCGATCAGCCAGTGAAAGATGTCGCCATGTCCGCTGATTTTGTGCCTTTGTACTTAGAAACCAACAGCCAAACCATCCACGGCTGGGATTTACTGGAAACGAGCCTGAGTGCTGGGGATGTGTTGTATTTGACTATGCCTGCGACACGGTTATATCAGTTGTGGCGTAGTGCGCCGCCGCAGCTGATGGCGAGTTAGTAGGAAAAGGCATTAATTCTTCTCATCCTTCAATTAGGAGCGAAGGTACAGTTAGATTTCTTGCGTGAACTACCTACACCTGTCTGAGTACAGACAAGGTGTAGGCTTCTGGCGCATTTTTCAACACTACCAGAACTTCCTTCTCCCAAGGGGAGACGCTGCGCGAACAAGGTACTATTAGTAGTAGATTTGGCAATCTCCACAGGTTTCCCTTTACGGCGCTTTAACGTTGGGAACAGACCGCGACCTACGCGCTTAATGTTGATTCCCGCGTTGATATCGCGGTCAACATTAAGCGAATGTTCAGCATCCCAATAAAAGCGCATATCGCAGTCAGTAAAGACTATCTCGTCACGATACGCTCTTCTATTGAGATGTGTATGCAGGATTGACTGCAATTACCCACACCCGGTGCTTTCGCAGCTATGTATTCTAGGGTCTTGAAAAACTGTCCAAAAGCAGCGTCGTTCCAAGATTTGTTTAACCCGGATTTAGCTGCCTGACCATTTGGTAGAAATTTACCATCCTCATCAACTTTTGCTTTGTTGCGTTTTGACAAAGCTTTTAGGTTTAAGTCCTCGTGGATGAAAACTTTCTTGCCTGTCCGCACCAACTCATGGGCGGTTTTGAATGCGTGGTCAATCCTAGCTCTAGCGATACGTTGATGTTCTCGCCCCTGGCGCTTGGCAAGTTTACGACGTGAGCGACTCCCTTTTCTCTTTTTCTCTTTGCGCCGCGACAATGCGGCCAAACGCTTTTGAGACTTCCTGAAAGACTTCAAAGAAGGTAGCTTAGTCCCCTCGCTTGTTGCCAAGTAATCTTGCTCATGCAGTACAGCGTCCATCCCCAAAGTGTTCTCCCAAGTGGCAGCAACTACATAACGGTTAAAGACTGGAACGCTTGGGTCTTCCAGGCAAATAGTCGCGTACCATCCATCAGATTTCTTGGTAAGCAACATATTCTTGAGAATGAACCCAATTGGTAGAGGTCGGTGTAATCGCACCTTTAACCAATTTTTAAGAGACTATTATGTTCCCGGACGAGAGCGAATACTATCGGGTATATGATGGCGATCGCCTAATATTTCTAACAAAGGACCATTAACGTCAAATTTAACCATACTTACCGACGCAACCAAAATATTCACCCGATAGCGATAGCGTCCCAAATCAATTCCTAATAAACTGCAAAGCATAATCCGAATCGTAGCTTTATGCGATACTACTAAAACATTACCTTGGGGATGTTTTTCTTGAATTTCAGCAATTACAGGCATAGAACGGTTAGCAATATCTACCGCAGTTTCTCCACCTAGTGGTGCATTCCAAGCGGGTTCTGTCAACCATTTTACATAGTTTTCTGCATAATTCTCTTGGACAAACGATTTACTTTTAGTTTCCCATTCGCCGTAACTACCTTCTCTAAGTCCGTCACGCAACTGCATATCCATACCGATAGCATCACAAAATGCCTTGGCAGTTGCAATTGTGCGCTTCCGAGGGCTAACATAAACCGCTTCCCACTTCAATTTTTGATAAACATCGGCAAAACTCTCTGCCATCTGCATCCCTTCTGTTGTCAACTCCGCATCAGTTTCACCGCAGAAATTACCACTTTGACTAAAAGTAGTTTCTCCATGTCGCAGTAAATATAAATTGAGTGTCATAGCTTGTATCGCGATTGGGATAAAGGAGTTTGTGCAAAAATAAAATACCATCAATCTCGCAATCGAGTATGTAACACCAGGACAAAGTAATCAACCAAAAAAGTCAATCAACCACAAAATGAATGAAATCGAAGATCTCCAACTTATGTGGGAACCCAGTCGCTACAAAGCGAATAACGCTCCAAATGGCTGCCCGACCAGTTCTGGTGGCAAGGTGGTTTACAACGTAACTGTCTGGGGTAGCGGCATTGACGCGTTAGACCAGATCTACGATGTTAAAGGTAATTTGATTGTCAACATACCAATCGAGTATCGCCGAATTAACTCTATCCCCGAACCCTCCTTAACCATAGGACTTTTGGCTCTGGGTATAGGTTGTGTGAGTTCTGTACGCTTAGGAAAACAGAAACACAAATCAAAATACAAGGAAAAAACTTTTGTCTAAATTGTATGACAGAATCTGCTCAACTTTCGCCTCTTTCTAAAAAGTTTTAAAGGATGAAAAATGAAGTATGAATTTATGATGTGCATATTATTCTTCATCCTTAGCTGCACCCAATATTAAAACAGTGAACAGTGAACAGTGACCAGTGACGCCACCAGGCTGCTGGGGGATTTAAACCCGCCACCAACGCTCTGGGGGTGCTCTTGGTGAAGGACTTAAACCCTGCGGATGAAACTGATAACTGATAACTGGTAACTGTTAAATTCCTTCCATCCACGCAACACACTTCTGCATCTGCTCTCTCATAGTCCCAGCATCAGCATGATACCTACGTCCATGACCTGGTAGAACCCACTCAAAAGAATAATTAGCTAGCTCACGCATCGATTTAATCTGTTCTGAGAAGGAATACCAGCTATACTCTCGGAAGGCATAAAGCTGGTGGAGTTCATCAGACCAAGCTAAATGGTCGCCAGTGAAGAGAAACTTGTTTTTGTATAGTAGAACAGTGTGTCCTTTGCTGTGACCTGGAACCGGAATAATCAAGATGTCAGGAGCCAACTCAATTGGTTCTGTGCCTGTTAGCTGAATTTCCACACTCCGAGTATCAGCAGTGATGTCATCTTTATGGAGGATGCGCTGACACTGAAAATGCTTCGCGAACTTTTGATGATCCGCCACATCATCTCTGTGAGTCAGGTACATATAACGAATTCCTCCCATCTTTTCCAAACGCTTGACTAAGGGAGGGGTAAACCGGGGAGAATCTACTAAAATATTACCTTCAGGTAGCTCAATAAAGTAGCTAGCAGCGCCGTAGGAATTTTCCGAGTGATAACCGCAATGGTAAACATTATCCTCTACAGGAATAGGAAAACTCAGTTGAGCGGCTTTGACATCTTGGGGCTTTTCAACTGTACCAATCGAACTAGTAGGACAAGCTAAAAGAGCTTGCAGCGCTGCTAATCTTTGGGCCTCGTTAGCTGGTTGGTGATGCACCGCCGACTGTTCACCAGCTTCAATAAACACTTCTGGAGCCATCCATCGACAAGTATCACAATCAATGCAGGAAGTATCGACATAAAAATCGCCACTGACATTT
This sequence comes from Kalymmatonema gypsitolerans NIES-4073, assembly GCF_002368435.1. GTDB lineage: Bacteria > Cyanobacteriota > Cyanobacteriia > Cyanobacteriales > Nostocaceae > Kalymmatonema > Kalymmatonema gypsitolerans. Next base: position 509,738 of record NZ_AP018268.1, on the reverse strand, counting down.
TCGGGGCGACGCAGATTTAAATGAGCCATATGAAACCTCTTTCGCCCAAGCACTTGCGCTTAAGGGCGACTAACCCTGTATCCCCACGTTAGCAAAAGCGCTGATGGACTGTTGGGGGAGTGATATTTGATAGAAGGAAATGGGATAACTTCACACAAACAGAGTTTGCTTATAGTTTTCTAAATAAGTTTCAATTAAAAGCACTCAGAGAATCTCTGAGTGCAAATGGTATATTTTGAGATCAAGACTAGCGATCGCCTAAATTAAATTTCAAGGATTCGTAAAACTTACATAGGTTTAAAAGGTCAGAAAAAGTTTGAAGTTTTTAAATGAAAAGGTCAGAAAAAACATTAATTTACGCAATCAGCGCTCTTCCCTTTCTCTTCCAGTTCGCATAATTCGCATTCCTTAGGGTCATCAAGGCACTTGCTTGTTCAAGACTACTTATACGAATCAGTAAGCTTTGATTCTTCGGTTTCTAGACCAATTAAGCGATAAATGAAATTTAAAACTTTTTTCATTGTTTACTCCTTGATGTTGTAATTGGTGTTCTACATATATCCTCAACGTGTCTGCTGGCGTTTCCAGAAACAAAACATTTATTTTTTTATAAGTTGGGTGCCATATATTGGAAGCACCTCTTGTTCTTGAAATTACTGTGAATCTGTAGCAGATGTTTTAATACCTAAACTAAACAGTTTAGTTTAAATTGTAGCAATTATGGAAGAGGGTAAAAATAAAAACCCCCTTGGCTTTATGTTAAGGGGGCGAGAAGGCGAGGAGGTCGTTTGGATTACGGCAAGCAGCAGTCTAATGATTAATAGGTGCAAGCGAAATCGACTTATGCACTTGGAGGCGATTTTACTTTTTATGCTTTTAATTCCTAGTTGTAGCGATCCTCCAGTAGAGATGATAAGCAATACAGATATATGGGAAAACTTAACACAGATACAGTCTGCTAATACGATCTTCACTAAATATGCTTTATTGCTCTAATCCTAGCTGCTCAAATTCCTTTAATCCTGATGGTAATAATTTTTGCACCAACTGCGGCTTGCAAACACTTACACCTCTATTTCGCAACCGCTTCCGGGTGATTCGACTGTTGGGTGAGGGTGGATTTAGTAAGACTTATGAAGCCACAGATGCAGATAGGATGGATGAACCCTGTGTGATTAAACAATTTGTTCCCCAGGTTCAAGGAACAGCAGCAGTTGAGAAAGCAACCGAACTATTTAAGCAAGAGGCGAAGCGACTGTATGAATTGGGAGAACATCAGCAAATTCCTAGATTGGTTGCTTATTTTGAACAGGATAAGCGCTTATATCTTGTACAAGAGTTTATCGAGGGACAGACTTTACTAGAAGAATTGCAGCAGCAGGAAGCCTTTAGCGAAGAAAAGATTCATCAGCTTTTGGCTGATTTATTACCAGTCTTGAAATTTATCCATGAACGTGGCGTAATTCACCGCGATATCAAGCCAGAAAATATTATGCGCCGTAGATCCCCCCAACCCCCCTTGCTAAGGGGGGATCTGATACTAATTAGACATCTCCGAAAATAGACAATAGTAATCTATAACTGACTTTCAGGGGTGCGATCGCCAAACGCAAATTCATCAGTTTCTACGGTATAATGGGTTTTTGAGATAGTTACTATTAGTAACAAGTGAAAAAAAAGTAGTTTCAGAAAAAATTTTGCGGAGCGAGTCTAGCCGGAAGCTGGTAATATTAGCGCTCCGATTCGTAACCTGACTAATCCACAAATAGTCAGAATCACCTGCTCATATTTTTGAGGATTCAATCGAAACCTTTCCTGAGCGACCCGAAATATTTTCATTAACCGAATCATATGCTCAACTAAGATTCTTTCTTGTGATAACTCTTTATTTTTTTGTTTTTGTTCGATGGTAAGTTCTCTACTTTTCGACTTCTTCTGCGGGGTTTTAATTGATGGTTCTCCTATATACCCCTTATCGCCGTTAAACCGTTGTTTTGAGTCAAATCCTTTTTGGCGTTCTCGGAATAAATTTATATCACTTTTTGGTCCTGGTTCACCTGCAACTACATCAACAATATCCCCTCGATCGGGTAAAACAATTAACTGATTTTTTAATGTATGATTTTTCTTTTTACCGGAGTAATACTTTTTTTGCTTCTCATACTCTTTTGGTCTTTCTCTGGGCTGCTCACAGCTATCTACTATTAACTCAAACTCGGTTAACAGTTCTTTAACAATTTCGTAGTCACTGGCGTTTTTTTTACCTGTTCAAGCAAACTGCATGGTAGCAAGTCTCTCAAGAGTGGAAACCAGTAATTAAATGTATCATTGGCAGTCGTTTCACTCACTCCAAATTGAATGCCTAACAATTGAAATGTAGTTAAATGCCGCAGATATATCAAAGTTAGGAGTACTTGCTCTTCGATAGATAGCTTGACTTTCCGACCACCGCCTTTATTTATAATTCTAACTTTCTGCGCTTCCATTTCTACAAGACGCTCTTTGTGTAATGCGTTCGCGTAGCGGCGGCTTCCGCATCGCTTGCTTGATTAGTTGCTCTAGTTGCTCGTACTTTAGACCCACTAATCGTTGTGTATCCTGACGATTCTGTTCAATGTACGCAGATATAGAACTCATGTTCTTGTTGTCATAAAAGATTGTTGATTCTTATTTTAGTTGAGTTTTTTATATTTCGGAGATGTCTATTGATTTTGGTGTTTCTAAACAAGCAACGGGAACGGTTTTAGGTAAAGCTGGTACTATGGTGGGAACGCCTGGATATGCACCACTGGAACAAATGCGCGGTCAAGCGTACCCAGCTAGCGACCTTTACAGTTTGGGTGTGACCTGTATTCGACTCATAACGCAGTGTTTGCCAAAAGAAGATGGTTCTGATGAGCTGTATGATGCACTGAATAGTCGCTGGGTATGGCGCGAACACTTGCAAAAAGGCACAGTCAGCTATCACCTCGGGCAAGTTTTAGATAAGTTGATTCAGGATTATGTAAAAGAACGCTATCAATCTGCTGATGAGGTGCTAGCAGTTCTAAATAGTCAGCAAACTCTAGCAAATCCCAAATCACCACAAATACCAGATCAGCATAATAAACAGGGTTCTTCACAGCTACCTCTTACAGTAACTAGTTCCCCACTTCATAATCTGACTACAGTAACAGTAGATTACACTCAGCTGAAGTATTTACTGGCGGCTGGAAGATGGCGAGACGCGAATGAAGAAACTTTAAATGTCATGCTTAAAGTATCCGGTCGAGAAAAACAAGGTTCGCTGTACCTAGAAGATATCGAAAAATTTTCTTGTCAAGACCTTTACACTATTGACCAGTTCTGGGTTAAATATAGCAATCGGCGCTTTGGCTTTAGTGTACAGCAGCAAATTTGGCAAAGCGTTGGGGGAAGCAAAAATGCAGATTATAGAATTTGGTGTCGCTTTGGATATCAGGTGGGATGGATGCGTAACAAGATGTTGAAGCATATTTGGTTTAATGACCTTACCTTCTCTATTAATGCTCCAACTGGTCACCTTCCATGTGTTGAAATGACTACGATTGTTGGTATGCCTTGGACATGTTTTCTCTTCTCTCGCATTGAGGTTTGTAGAATGTAAAATTTAGTAGTTACAGAAAATAGCTATGACTGAAATTGTATTTCTAGTTGAAGAAGATCCAGACGGAGGCTATACAGCTAGGGCATTAGGGGAATCGATTTTCACTCAAGCTGATGATATCGAAACCCTGAGAGAAATGGTGCGTGATGCGGTTCATTGCCATTTTCCTGATGCACAAAACCGTCCTAAGGTCATTCGTTTGCACATAGTCCGTGATGAGGTTATTGCTTCTTGAAGCTCCCACGAGACTTATCTGGTAGAGAATTAGTTAAAGCTCTTGCTCGTCTTGGATACGAGGTGAGTCATCAGATAGGTAGCCACATTCGGCTAACTACCCTACGCAATGGTGAACATCACGTCACTGTACCAGCCCATGATCCTATCAAGATAGGTACACTTAACGCAATATTAAATGATGCTGGATGGCGACAGTTTCGGAGCTATTTGGAATACTTTGCCCAGAAGTATGGGAAAGTGGCGCTAGCTGTAGAACCTCACTACACCAGTCAGCAATGCCCAGACTGTGGCACGATGGTCAAGAAGTCACTATCGACCAGAACCCACACCTGTAAATGTGGTTGTGTTCTACAACGTGACCACGCTGCTGCAATCAACATACTTCGTAAAGGCAAAGAAAAAATTGCTACCTCTGGGCAAGGGGGATCTTGGTTTCTAAGCGGAAACCAAAAAACGCTAGGGGAGTTGAAACCTCTATTCAGGTTGGAGCAATCCTGGTTGAACAAGTTTCGACGATGAGCCTAGAATCCCCGTGGCTTTAGCCCGGGGAGTGTCAATAGAGCTTCTATTTGGATAATCAGTGAAATTAGCGCTTTAAGCTATTACACGTTTTGTTGATGGAATTGCGATTGGCAATGCCTGTGCCCCGAATCGCAATCGCCCCATCTATCTTTTCACGACGTGCGATGCTAGCAAAGGGAGCCGCCCAAAGGGCGGGCGCGGAGCGGTTGGGTAAAAACGAGCAAAAATTTGCCAGCCTCCTTTTGATGCCCTATGAAAGATAGTGATTTTTGTATACCAGTACTTTCGGGGCGATTTTTCCGTCAAGGTCGTGGGCTCATTACCAGTTAACTGGTAATGAGGCACCGCAGTTTTTCAGTACGCGCGATGAAACGCGATCGCCCTTTAGAGCGATCGCAAAAATTTCCAAGCCTTGTTTCAGCCTATTAGTAGATGCACTTTATCTACCACAACGTTAATAACATGATGAGTGATAGGAAGGCTATCAATCACCATGCCAAGGCATAACAGCATCATGTAGGAGATGGAATAGAGAAACAAACCTTTAGCTAAGCTGCGGTCTTCTGGGTTGTGCAACAATTGCCAAGCTTTGTAAATAAATACTACCCCTAAACCCACAGCAATGACTCCGTAGAGGATTCCACTCACTTGCAAAGGATAAACTAACAAGAAAGTTGCTGCTACGGTAATTATGGTATAGTACCAAATCTGCCGCACTGTAGCCGTAGTTCCCGCAACTACTGGTAGCATTGGTACGCCTACTTTTGCGTAATCATCCCGAATCATTAAAGCGAGCGACCAAAAATGAGGCGGTGTCCACAAAAAGACGATCGCAAAGATTAACCATCCTGCCCAGCTTAACGTACCCGTGACAGCTGCCCAACCTACCAAAGCTGGAATTGCCCCTGCTGCACCACCAATAACGATATTTTGAGTGCTATGCCGTTTTAACCAATGAGTATAAACTAGCACATAAAAAACCAGACCAGACATTGCTAGCAGGGCGGCTACTAGGTTGGCAAATACAGAAAGCAAGGTAAAGGAAATGACAGCCAAAGTCGTGGCAAAAATCAAAGCATCGCGCGGCTGTATTCTCCCTGAAGGCAGTGGACGATGACGCGTGCGCTCCATGTCATAATCAATATCCCGGTCATAGACACAGTTGATTGCTTGAGCGCTTGCAGCTGCCAAAGTGCCACCAGTCAGTGTAACGAGCAATAACAGTGGATCTACCTCTCCTTTGGCTGCAATCCACATACTTCCAGCAGTGGTAATGAGTAGCAAAGGGATGATTCTGGGCTTTGTGAGCTGGTAGTAGCTTTGAATAACTTGTAGAAACGTTTGATGGTGGCGAGAGACATTAGTCTCAATCATTTTGGCACTATTTCCTTTTTTTCAAAACTTATAGGAACTCATGGCTAACTGCTAACAGCTAACAGCAACCAAAAATGAGCAATTAGCCATTAGCAGCCATGAGTAATTAGCAAGTCGATTGTCATGGATTCAATCCATCGATTGCTTGTTGGCTTATAGCGCCTGCTTCTTCCTTGTTGCTCGTAGCGTTGATCCCACGGCTAGTCACCCAGTCTCGCACTGCGAGAACTGTGAAAGCGACCAAACTACCCAGCAAAGCTGCCCCTATAGCTTGGTGAGAGACGGTAAGTGGTTCGACTTGAAGATGCAACCGGAAAGTGGCAACTCCCAACAGGAGTTGTATAATCAATAACCCACCAGCGAGATTTGCCAGTCGCCGTAAAGCTGGATGCAGTGCTGGTGTCCGCCAAGAAAGAAAGACCACTGCCAATGTTGCTACTGTTGGGGGCACGACGCCAGCAATATGGCTGTACATTACGGCACAAAGTTGAGATGCGCCAAAGCATTGATGGAGCGCCCAGCGAGAGCCTACCAAGGCACCTAGTAGACTTTGCAAATAAACTAAAATAGCTGCTGTTAAACCAACATACGGCAAGTTACCAACGGTTCCGGTTCCCTGGTAGGGGATGAGGGCGGTGCCGATGACCAATAGGGTAGTAAAAAATAACAGCGCTGTTCCTAAGTGGGCGGTGACAATATCAAACCGCAAAAGTTCAGTGACAGTCAGTCCGCCCAAAACACCCTGAAAAACGATTAAAAATAAGGCGAATGTGGATGCCCAAGGAAGCCATCTAGGTAAAGAGCGACGATGCCACCAAGACATTCCAACGAGTGCGATCGCGCTGACACCAATCAATGCCGCATCCAACCTGTGAAACCACTCCAAGAAAACCTGGAAATTCATTTGCTTGGTTGGCACAAGTTCTCCATAACACAAAGGCCAATCAGGGCAAGCAAGTCCAGCATTCATCACACGGGTGGCACTGCCTATTGCCATCAAAATCAAGGTGGCTACACACATTCTCCACACCAAGCGACGAATTCGTTCCTGTGGCACCTGCTGCGGCGCAGTCGTTATGTTTTGTTGTTCTAGGACAAATTCGCTCATGAAGGATACCTTCTGTCGCTCTTTGAGAGCTATCTACGTTCTAAATGTGTCAGTACCAAACGGACATCTTGCAAGGGCTGGGGAACCCAAAGGAAGTTTGGAGTGGCGGCGCAGAACCGCTTCAACTTCTTTCCACAAGCAAGTGTTCTCCTCATCTCCCACCCTAGCGTACAAATAGGGTTCGAGACTGGCTCTCACTATACTGTGAATCACCCTAACCACTTTTTGCTTGAAGCTTTAGGGATTTTTAAGTTGTCAAGCAACCAGAAGAACTTAGAACACAAAATTTAGAATTGGTGAATGTTCCTACGAATCAATTCGCACAATTCAACAAGCCTGCATAAATAATAAATACAGAGGCTCGCACCCTAACTCGACACCCAGTTGCAAGAAACCCAAAAGGGTTTCTACTGTGCGCCTGCTCCCGTTGTTTTCTGGTAAGGCATTGATTGATGGTAATTACTCTAAATCCTTTAAATTTTTCCCCGCTGCGACATCCACCCTGCGGCACATCTCATAAACTACTTCTGTTCAAAATTGAGAAAATTAGCATAAAAATTAATAAAAATTTCATACCTTGCCCCACTAAGTCTTTAAAGCTGCACTACTGTAGTAAGTGAGCAGCTCTGTCCAACGTAGTAAAGTCATTAACTCAAGAAACCCGTGAAAATTCCAAGTTCTATCTGGACATTACTCATTGGCATCCTGCTGACCCTCGTCAGCCTTTGGTACGGTCAAAATCATGGTCTACTACCAACAGCAGCCTCTGATGAAGCTTCCTTAGTGGACGGTTTATTCAACACGATGATGATCGTCTCCACAGGTATATTTCTGCTTGTAGAAGGTATTTTAATTTACTCTGCCATCAGATACCGTCGGCGTGCTGGTGACAATACAGATGGTCCGCCAGTACATGGCAACGTACCCCTAGAAATCCTCTGGACAGCGATCCCGGCTGTTATCGTTATCGGTATTTCTGTTTACAGTTTCGACGTTTACAACGAAATGGGCGGCTTCAATCCTCATGCCGTCCATGAAGCCCCGATGACGCCACAAGCGATGAGAATGCCTGGGGCAGCTATAGCAGCAACTTTAAGCGATACACCACCCAGTACAGATCCCGACCGAAATCAGGAAAGAGCTGATGAAGCAATGCAAGACCCAGCCACAGCAGCAGTCCGCAATGCTGACCAAATTCCCCAACTGCGGGAAGCCCCTGGTACTGGGTTAGTTTCTCCCACCATTGGTCCTACTCCCGATAAAGAAGGGAAAGCACCCGCATTTGTGGTGAACGTCACAGGTTTGCAGTATGCCTGGATTTTCACGTACCCTGAAACTGGTGTCACTTCCGGTGAACTACATGTTCCGATTGGGCGTGAGGTACAACTCAATATGACAGCGAACGATGTGATCCACGCTTTTTGGGTGCCAGAGTTTCGCCTGAAGCAGGATGTGATCCCCGGTCGGCAAAGCGAGATTCGCTTTACGCCAAGCAAAGAAGGTGATTATACGCTGATCTGTGCTGAATTGTGCGGTCCTTACCACGGCGCGATGAGAACACAAGTTGTTGTTCAAAAGCCGCAAGAGTTGGAACAATGGATACAAGAACAGCTAGTCGCTAGCACAGAAGATCTCAAGCAAGCAGTTGCTATGAATCCTACAGATTTATCCCCAAATGAATTTCTCGCTCCTTACACGAGTCAGATGGGAATTCATTCAGAAATGCTACATCAAATTCACCATTAGTTAGTGGTTAGTGGGTAGTGGGTTGTGAAACAACAACTCACAAATGTAGAGACGCGCCATGGCGCGTCTCTACAACCAACAACGCTGCAACCAACAACGCGCCAACGCGCCAACGCTCTAACTGACAATCATATTTTCTATGACACAAGCACAGGTACAAGAAACAGCCAATATCCCTGCTCGAATTGAGGAACCAGGGGTAAGAAATTGGCGAGACTACTTTACCTTCAACACCGACCATAAGGTAATTGGGATTCAATACCTGGTCACTACGTTCATTTTTTACTGTATTGGTGGCGTTATGGCTGACTTGGTTCGCACAGAACTGCGAACCCCAGAATCAGATTTTGTCAGCCCTGAACTGTACAACAGTTTGTTTACGCTGCACGCCACAATTATGATTTTCTTGTGGATCGTGCCTGCGGGCGCAGGGTTTGCTAACTTCCTGCTGCCGTTGATGATTGGGGCAAAGGATATGGCATTTCCACGCCTGAATGCTGTTGCCTTTTGGATGATTCCCCCTGCTGGGTTGTTGCTGATTGCCAGTTTGGTGGTGGGCGATGCACCCGATGCGGGTTGGACTTCTTACCCTCCGTTGAGCTTGGTAACAGGTCAAGTGGGTGAGGGAATATGGATTATGAGTGTCCTCCTGCTGGGTACATCTTCGATTTTGGGGGCGATCAATTTCCTTGTCACCCTGATCAAGATGCGTATCCCAGGCATGGGATTCCTTCAAATGCCTTTGTTCTGCTGGGCAATGTTTGCTACCTCGGCGCTGACTCTGGTATCAACGCCTGTGCTAGCCGCCGGTCTGATTCTGCTTGCTTTTGACTTACTTGCAGGAACAACATTTTTTAACCCGACTGGCGGTGGCGATCCAGTTGTGTACCAGCATATGTTCTGGTTTTACTCCCACCCAGCGGTTTACATCATGATTTTGCCCTTCTTTGGGGCGATCTCTGAGGTGATCCCGGTTAATTCGCGTAAGCCAATTTTTGGATATAAAGCGATCGCCTATTCAAGTCTTGCCATCAGCTTTTTAGGGCTTATCGTCTGGGCACACCATATGTTCACCAGCGGAATCCCTGGTTGGTTACGGATGTTCTTCATGATCACGACGATGATCATCGCCGTACCTACAGGGATCAAAATTTTCAGCTGGTTGGCAACTATGTGGGGTGGCAAGCTGCGCCTCAACAGTGCCATGCTCTTCGCGATGGGCTTTGTTGGCACCTTTGTGATTGGCGGTATCAGTGGCGTGATGTTGGCAGCAGTGCCATTTGATATTCACGTTCACGACACCTATTTTGTGGTGGCACACCTGCATTATGTGTTATTTGGTGGTAGTGTTCTCGGTATTTATGCGGCGATATACCACTGGTTCCCCAAAATGACCGGGCGGATGCTGAACGAATTTTGGGGTAAGGTTCACTTTGCCCTGACGATCGTCGGTCTAAACATGACCTTCTTACCCATGCACAAACTGGGGATGATGGGGATGAACCGCCGCATTGCTCAGTATGACCCCAAATTCACATTTCTCAACGAAATTTGCACCTATGGTGCTTATATACTCGCGGTTTCCACATTCCCCTTCATCTTCAATGCGATTTGGAGTTGGATGTACGGACCCAAAGCAGGTAATAATCCCTGGCAGGCATTGACCCTAGAGTGGATGACGACCTCACCGCCAGCGATAGAGAATTTTGATAAATTACCAGTACTCGCGACTGGTCCCTACGACTATGGCTTGCAGAACACCAACCAGGGTGTCCCCTTATCTGACCCAGATCCAACCTTGTCTGGTGGTCCTAACTCGGTGTTACGCGCCGAACCGGACGAGCCATATGCCACCATCACTGCCGAGAAAGAAGAACGCTAATTAATAATGGATTATGAATGATGAATGCTAAAAGGTTTCTTCATTCATAATTCATCAGCCATAATTCATAATTAAACGGAAGATTCATGCAAAGTCAAACTATTGACCCAGCAAAGACAGCCCTTAATCATCATCACGCTGCTACTACAGCAGAAGGTCATCACGAAGAACATCCAGATCATCGCATCTTCGGGTTGATTATGTTCCTAGTCGCTGAAGGGATGATTTTTCTAGGGTTATTCGGGGCTTATATAGCTTTCCGTTCTACACTACCTGCTTGGCCTCCAGAAGGTACACCAGAGTTAGAACTGTTGCTACCCGGAGTCAACACCATTAATCTGATTGCTAGTAGTTTTGTTATCCATAATGCCGATACCGCTATCAAAAAGAACGATGTGCGGGGAATGCAATTGTGGTTCGCGATAACTGCGGCAATGGGTATTATTTTCTTGGTGGGGCAGGTATATGAATACACCCATCTGGAATTTGGCTTGACTACCAATTTGTTTGCCAGTGCATTTTATGTCTTGACTGGCTTCCACGGTTTACACGTGACTATCGGAGTTTTGGCAATTCTCGCCGTATTGTGGCGATCGCGCACTAAAGGTCATTACAGCAATGAACATCACTTTGGTATAGAAGCAGCGGAAATCTACTGGCACTTCGTTGATGTGATTTGGATCATCCTCTTCGGCTTGCTGTATCTGCTTTAAGTAGTGGTTTTTACTCCATCTCAAGACTGATAAAACCCCCAAATGGGGGTTTTTAGTTTTTTTATTGTCTCTTGCAAAAATTAAGAAGAATGAAAATGAAACCACAGATGGACACAGATGAACACAGATGATTAACGAGTGTTTATCTGTGGTGTGGTTCTAAATGGGAGTATGCCGATTTGACAACAAACCGGAGGTGGATTTTATTTGCTTTTCCCAAGCATCATCTTTTCCACTAAAGACCGCCATAATCTATCGGGAAGAATAGCATGCATAAGGAAAAACAACTCGCCATGAGGGGAATAACGCAATCTCCCAGAGTAATCATTTGCTGCTCGATAAATTGTTTTGGCAACACCTTCGGGTCCTGGCAGCGAATCATTGATTTTTTCCATGAAGCCCTTGACTTGGTTGCTCATCTGTGTGTAGTCAGCATGAGTCGCCCAAGCTGTACCGTGATTAATGAAATTCGTCCTGATGCCACCGGGTTCAATAATTTTTACGCGAATACCAAAACGGCGTAGCTCATAGCGTAGAGCTTCAGACAGCCCCTCTACAGCCCATTTTGTTGCATGATAAGAGGACGTAAGCGGGAAGGCAAGACGACCCCCTATTGAAGTAACATTAATGATTGTGCCTCCTCCCTGTCGGCGCAAAACTGGAAGGATAGATTGGATAGTGGTCACTACCCCGAAAACATTCGTTTGAAACTGATGCTCTAACTGCTTAGGTGTAACACCTTCAAGCGGACCCATAAGCGCGTATCCAGCATTGTTAACTAGCACGTCAATGCGCCCAAAATGCTCTAATGTTTTGTGCAGCGCAGATGTGATTGTCTCAGGGTTCGTCACATCAAGATGTGGACAGATAACTCGTTTTGCTTTAGCCCAATCTCCTGCTTTATGAGGCGATCGCATGGTTGCTGCAACATTCCAACTTTTTTGAACGAAGTATTTCGCGGTCGCTTCACCAATGCCACTTGAAGCACCTGTAATCAGAACGGTCTTACTCATCGTTGACTTCTGTGAAATCCAAATACTGCTACGCAAAAGCGTAAACTGTGGACTATACTCCACAGTCAAGTGGTTTCTTCAAGAGATGGATTGATGCAATGCTGATTGGTGAACTATCGAAAAAAACAGGATTGTCGAAAGACACAATCCGCTTTTACGAAAAAATTGGACTCATTACTGCCAGTGAACGCCAAGCAGGAACAAGAGCCTACAAAGAGTTCAGTGCAGAAATGGTTGAGCGTCTTTTGATGATTCACCAGGGTAAAGGATTAGGCTTCACTCTCGGTGAGATTAAGCATTTGCTGGATGAATGGGGAGAAAAAACCATCCCAAAACAGGAGCAAGTTCAAATTATTGAACGCAAACTGCAAGAAATTTCTGAAAAGATGCGTAACTTGGAGAACATTAAAACTTATTTGTCTTCCAAACTCCGTCGATTGCAAGAGGAAGTTGTAAAGGAAATTAATTGATGCTTGACTGTCATGTATTACACGGAGGTAAGTGGATTCCTTTTTCCATGTACTACACCTTTACCCTTCTTCAGCCTTCCCACGTATTACATAAATCAGTACAATCAGATCCTCAACGCCGGTTTTTTCCTTACCGAGTCAGGCATTAATTCCTCTCTCTTCAATCAGGAGCAAACGTACAATTATTAGGTTTGCTTATCATATCTTTTTTCCAGAAAATCTGAAAAACTGTATTCAAAAATACAGTTAATGAAACAGTATTCTGATTTTCAATCTGTTTCTCAAGGCACTCGCAAAACTTTTCGGTCTACTGAAGTTACAAAAGGGTAAAGCAGCATTTGCTTACGACAAAATCAGGACTTACGCACTTTACAAATTAACAATTGTGTGCTAAAAATCGCCATTTGCCCCGTTGCCTCGTTCCCAGGCAGAGCCTGGGAATGTAATTAGGCGAGCCATTTGATGGTAGGCAGAGCCTCCTTAAAGAGCAGCATTATAAGGCTCTGCCTTGTAACGAGAATGTGATTCCACAGCCTGCGTTCTCTGTCAATTCGTAAGAGCTAAGTTATTAAAAAAATCACTCTAAAGACAGATTTTTAGCTTAACTGTCTTAACTGTCTTAACTGTCCTACCTGACTTTCTTAACTGTCTTAACTGTCCTTGTCTTTAAGTTTGAAATATGAAATCTTATTTATACACATAATTGCTTATTCTCACTCACGAGAAAAAGCATTGTTATGGCAATATATCTACCAAAATCGAGTCAGAAAAAAATTCCACATGGCATACCAATATTTCAATACATAAAGCAGCGCAGAAAATCGGTTCAACTCTGATTTTTTAATTTTTTGGCTTTGGTTCTTCTCAACTCAGCTTCCCTGACTCATTTTCTGCTTTTTAGTCTAAAGTCCAGTCTTAATATTTACTTTATAAATCACCTTTAATAATTAGGTATCAAGGAGTTCCTTTTATTTTGGATATCACTCTCTTCTCTGAAACAATTCGAGACAATTTCCTTCCTCTAGTCATTATTGCCTGTGCCATAGGAGTAGCAGTCAGTTTTTTTTGTCTGTTATTTTTTTTAGTTTTCTTATTTAAAAAAATGAGTCAATTCATGACAACTCGTTTCTTATCTACTCAAGGAACAAGAATGTATAACAAAGTTGTTTCTGACTATCAAAATTTGTTGGTCTTAACAGTCGTCTTAGTGCTGATTGACTTGACTTTGTTACTGATTCCCAAACCTAATTGGCTCAACTACCTGGAATTTGCTCTAGCGTTGTTAGTTGCCATTATGGTGGGTTGGTTGACTTCTCGCTTGTTTGAGAAATTCTACCAGGCTTACTTGCAAGAAAATGCCCTCAGCCGTAAAATTAACGCTGAGTTGCTGATGGTCGGTAATGTCGTTGCCGATACAGCTATTTTTCTGATTATTTTCTTCATTTTTGCTCAGACTCACCAAGTCAATGTCTTAGGTTTGACAGCAAGTTTGGGACTTGGGGGATTAGCTATTGCTTTTGCAGCGCAACAGACTTTGGAGCAGTTGTTGGGTGGGATCATACTCTATATTGACCGACCTTTTGTCATTGATGACTATATCGGTTTACCTGATGGCACATTTGGTAGAGTCGAGTCCATTGGGTTGCGTTCCACTAAGATTCGTAATTCTGGCAAAGGAACTTTAACCATAGTTCCCAATAGTTCCCTGACAAGCATGAGTATCGAGAACTTCACGGGAGCCAAAAAAGTTGTTTCTCTGGTTTATTTAACTTTCTATCGAGTTGTGCTGGAAGATGAAAGAGCTTTGATTCGTCAAGTCATATTAGAAAGTACCAATGAGACTTTTGGTATTGACTCTCGCAACACGGATGTGACATTTAAAGATATTATCCAAGAGGGAAGAGCCAATATGACTCAGGCTCAAATAAACTTTTTCATTCTTGGTTCTGGTGAGATGTCAATGGACATGCGCCGTCAGTTACTAGATATGGCGAAACAAAGCATCACTCTGCGATTAAAAGAGTATGGTATTGCCTTCGATATTGAAGAAAGACGGCTTGATATTGATGCACCCATTACTATCTAACTTAACCTAACTTAACTCTTGGGCGGAAATGGAAACTCTACTGAGCATAAAACTTTGGTTTTCGTTGGACGAAGCAACACAAAAGCTTCTGATTACAATTGGAATTAAACTCGCCATTTTCTTATTCTTTCTCTTCCTGGCTTGGATAGTTGGGAAATCTATTCCCCGCTTTCTCAAGCTAAGTGTTCGGAAATTTGCGCCCCAACTGTTGTTAAGGATTTATGAAAACTTAGTCGAGCCACAGGAAAAGATACTGGGAATTGTAGCAACATTAATTCTCGTTTCTGTTTGTCTAAATTTTATTCAAGAATACACGGGATTTTACCGATTTTTAAAATTTTTCTCCGACCTATCAATAGCTATTAGTTTAGCAATATTCATTTCTGGTTTATTTCGTCAATTCTTGCGTGTCTACGGAATTGAATTGATTCGGAAAGTGGGTTTTGAAATTGATGAGTTACTGCTCGTTTTTGAAACCATTGCTAATTTTGTTATTGGGTTTATTGTGGCTGTAGCATTTGCTCAAAGCCAGAATGTGAACTTGATTGGTTTAATTGCTGGTTTGGGGATTGGGGGTATAGCGGTTGCTTTTGCGTCTCAAAAAACTCTGGAACAGATTTTTGGAACAATTGTTATATACTTAGACCGTCCTTATATCCCTGGAGAATACATTCGCGTTCATTTAAGTTCCCAAGGAATTTTATTTGCCCGTGTCGAGGCTATTGGTTTGCGTTCAACTAAACTGCGGACACTTGCTAAAAGTACCCTCATAGTTGTTCCCAACTCACTCATGGCAGAAGCAGATATCGAAAACGTGACGCGAGGGAAAAAGGTCATGGTCTTGCTTTATCTTGATTTTACTCGGCATTTAGAAAAATCTGAACAAGCATTGCTAGAAAAAGTCATCAAGGAAAGTACCAGCACATTGTTTGGAATAGATCCAAACAGTACAAAGATTAGTTTGTTTCCCCATCAGGATGATCCAAAAGGAGTTCGTGCTAGGGTGAGTTTCTTTATTTTAGGCTCAAATGAAAATTCGATTGAATTCCGCAAGCGTTTATTAGAGTTAGCCAATGAATCTATATCGAAAAAGCTTGAGACTCATGGCATAGAATTTACCATGCAAGAACCAACACTCTACCTTGATTCTCCCGTACCAATTTAGCTGTCTTTCATTACTAAGCGTGAGAGAATAATAGAGCAGGGTAAGCACATTTCAAATGGTATTGACAAGCGGATTGAGAGTCGTTACTACTACAGATCGGCCTAAGTAAAATTTCCAAGATTATGAGCGACTAAAGTGAGAGAAATCAAGACTTGTGAAAGTGGAAAATATCAAATTGCTAATTAATTTCATCTAATAGATAACTAAGCACATCCACTACAAAACCCGTTGCAATCGTTATGGAAAGAGCTATTGAAGTAGCCAAAGATTGATTCTTCTATCAAATCCCCCAGTAGCAAGCTTTGTCCCATCCGGACTAAAGGCTATGGCGCTTACCCAGTCGGAATGCCCATAAAGTGTCGTTATTAACTCGCCTGTTGTTAAATTCCACAGCTTAATTCCATCTCTGCCACCACTGGCAAGGGTTTGTCCGTTGGGGTTAATAGCTATTGTATTCACCCAGTTGTTGTGTCCTGTCAACGTGCGAACTAAGCCTCCACTGCTGACATTCCAGAGTTTAATTGTGCGATCGCGGCTAGCAGTGATCAAGGTATTTCCATCTGGAGTAAACACGAGTTTAGTGACTGTATTCGCATGCGCCCCTGGAACTGTACGGATTAATTTTCCAGTACTCAAATCCCACAGCTTAACAACACCAATATTGTCACCACTTGCCAGCGTCTGACCATCAGGACTAATTGCCAGGGTATAAATGAGGTTATCAAAGCGTGTCAAAGTAGCAAGTGGGCGCTGCTGTAGCAAATCCCACATCCGAATACCGTCCAATGCACCGCTGACCAGAACTTTACCATTTGGACTGACTGCTAACGACAGCACATTGCTCGTATGCCCGACAAAGGAGCGACTAAATTTATTGTTTTTCAGGTTCCAAAGGTTAATCGTGTTATCATCACCGCCACTAACAAGAGTTTGACCATCTGGCGAAATGACCACAGATTCTATCGCTGTTTGATGCGCTCTGTTGATAATCCCACGTCTTTTGCCAGTTGTTGTATTCCATAAGCGAATGATGCCATCGTTATCAGAACCGCCGCTGATCAGAGTTTGGCTATCTGGAGTGAAGGCAAGGGATCTAATGGTTCCCAAATGCTCTGTGAAGGTGTAAATTAGTTGTGGATTAGCAAAGCTCGTGGTAGGTTGGGCAACTGGTGTAAATTCAACCTCAGCAGGGATGGCAGATGGTATACGGATTAGGGGAGCAATGGCAACAGCACCTGCTACGCTCATCAGCATTAGAATATTTTTGGCACTGGTCATTTGAGATTTAGATCCTTGTCTACGGTGTGGATGCTGAGCCTTTGGGGCATGCTGCGTGAACGCGTTTTGGATTTAGGAGAGGAATTTACTGTAATTATTTATATACATATATTTCAAATATCTTAAGCTATCGTGTACCAAATTTTCGGGCGGGAGAGATCCGCCCGCAAATCATGATACCGATGGTCACGGTTGCAAAGCATACCGTAGTTGAAATGGTTTTCAAGAGCAACCATGTAACCGCCTAATCTCAAATCTCAACAGACTAAATCTACTGATATGGGGGCTTTTTCTTAGAAACACTCAGCATAGGTAAAGGAGAACTTGACGACGAGCGGGAAGGTAGGTAATGTTGCACCACAGGCTCCTCAGGCAGGGGTTGGTGCTGCTGGATACGCCACCACTTGTAAGCTAGCGTTATCCCTACTGTTCCCACGCCAAAAGCGAACAACGACCA
Organism: Kalymmatonema gypsitolerans NIES-4073; assembly: GCF_002368435.1. Lineage (GTDB taxonomy): Bacteria > Cyanobacteriota > Cyanobacteriia > Cyanobacteriales > Nostocaceae > Kalymmatonema > Kalymmatonema gypsitolerans. Next base: position 492,062 of record NZ_AP018268.1, on the reverse strand, counting down.
GCTATCGTCAAATCCACCAATTAATGCATCTACCACTCCCATCGTAATCAATACACTAATGAGTGGTTCTTTACGGTAGGCTAACTTTAAAAAACGAGGAAATACAGCATTCATCACAGCTTTGTTGGTTCCTGTTCACCTTTTATGTAAATTGACTGAGAATACCTCACCCGCAATTGACGCTTTTGATGAGAGCCTCAATATCATTATACTTTTCTTAAGTAGAGGAGGGTCTAGGGGCATATAACAATTCAAAATTGAAAATTCAAAATTCAAAATTCACGCATTGTAGATTGTTTTGGCTTTGTTTTTTGACATTTTCACTCCCTATAAAGGCTATAAAGGCTTGATGAAATCAAAACCAGCTGTATGTTCCAGCTGGTTCTTTGCTTTTTGTCATTTATAGCGTACAACCAGCACTGTCTTAGCTTTGTGGAAATCCTACCTCAAACCGAGCCATGATAAAACACCTTGGTTGGTGACGTATTCAATCACCACCATGATGACGAAGCCAATCATTGCAGCTCGACCATTCAAACGCTCAGCATACTCATTAAAACCGAACTTTGGTTCCTCCAGCTTGGGAGTAACGCTTGGCTGTGGTTGTGTCTGTGTCTGTGTCATCATTGAAAACCTCTTTTTGGCAAATGAACTTTATAACTGAATAACAAGAGCGACAACACAGCTTAAGCTATCAAGCAGGGTTGCCACTATTTACAATTATTTACGATTCTTAATTTATTGTAGAAGTAGTTTGGCAATCGTCAAGGACAAAAGTTTGAAGTACATTAGTTGGTATAAGAGGAAGTTCAGTAGTCCTGAGTTTCGAGTACTCAATGCTGAGTCGGAAAGAAAGCTCTGAGTTCTGAGGGCTGAGTGCTAAGTAATTTTTCTTACTTACCCAAATTTGACTCCCCATTGAACACGAGAGCGCTCGGTATTGTGTTTGCACTCACGATTTTCCGCTTATAACGACTTGTTAAATTCGTAGTCTCTGATTCAAAAGACTAGGAATGAGACTGACAAACTATAAGCTACACAAAAATTCATAAGAGGCAGTAAATGGAAATTGGTATTCCCAAAGAAACTAAGGATCAGGAGTTTCGGGTTGGGTTAAGTCCTTCTAGTGTACGAGTCTTACAGGAAAATGGTCATACGGTTTTCGTAGAGACTCAAGCAGGTCTTGGTGCTGGGTTTACAGATGATGACTACACAAGCGCTGGTGCTAAAATAGTCACCACAAAAGAAGCGGCTTGGAACCGCGAACTGGTTGTTAAAGTCAAAGAGCCACTTGCTGCTGAGTATCAGTTTTTGCAGAAGGGGCAAATTTTGTTTACCTATCTGCATCTAGCCGCAGATAGAAAGTTAACCGAACATCTGATTGATTGCGGTGTGACGGCGATCGCCTACGAAACTGTAGAACAACCAGGTAGCAACAAATTACCTCTGCTCACTCCCATGAGCATTATTGCCGGTCGCTTGTCGGTACAATTTGGGGCAAGATTCCTAGAGCGCCAGCAAGGTGGTAGAGGGGTTTTGTTGGGCGGTGTTCCCGGAGTGAAACCAGGCAAAGTCGTGATTTTAGGTGGCGGTGTCGTGGGTACAGAAGCCGCTAAAATTGCTGTGGGCATGGGCGCTGCTGTCCAGATTCTAGACGTGAACGTCGAGCGTTTAGCTTATCTGGAAACGTTATTTGGTTCTAGAGTAGAACTGCTTTACAGCAACTCTGCCCATATTGAAGCCGCTCTCAAAGATGCTGACTTGCTTATCGGTGCTGTTTTAGTACCGGGACGCAGGGCACCCATCCTGGTGTCACGCAATTTGGTCAAACAAATGCGTCCTGGTTCTGTGATTGTCGATGTCGCGGTTGACCAAGGGGGTTGTGTGGAAACTTTACACGCCACATCCCACACGAACCCAGTATACATTGAAGAGGGTGTGGTACATTATGGGGTTCCTAATATGCCAGGGGCAGTTCCTTGGACTTCTACTCAGGCACTAAACAACAGCACTCTACCCTATGTATTGCAGCTAGCGAATTTGGGGATAAAGGCACTGGCGAATAACCAAGCATTAGCCAAAGGTGTGAACGTCCAAGATCATCGCTTAGTTCATCCTGCGGTTCAGGAGGTTTTTCCTGACTTGGTGGCGTAGTCAGTTATCAGTTATCAGTTATCAGTTATCAGTTATCAGTTATCAGTTATCAGTTATCAGTTATCAGTTATCAGTTCTTCACTGTTGACTGTTGAGTGTTGAGTGTTGACTGTTGACTGTTGACTGTTAAAGTGTACAGTTGGTTTGTGCCAATTTTGTTATTGCATCAATCAACTTAGCTGGTTCTACTGGCTTGGTGACGTACATCTGAAAGCCTGACTCCAACGCTCGCGTACAATCTTGTTCTCTAACATACGCGCTCAAGGCGATCGCTGGTATTTGCCCTCCTACCTCGGGTTCGAGGTTTCTCACTTCACGAATTAAGGTGTAGCCGTCCTCCTCTGGCATTCCAATATCACTTAGCAGGACATCAGGCGGCGATTTTTCAATAGCTGACAGTGCTTTTCGTACTGACGCGACAACTGTCACTGTCGCCCCAAATTGTTGCAGCACACTGGTGACGAGGTTTCGTGTATCGGTATCGTCATCAACGAGCAGCACTTGCAAACCCCTGAGGAGGGACGATGAGGAGCCAGCGCCCTTCGGGTATGCCTGAGCCTTTGGCACAGCTTCGCTGAACGGCACGTCTGAGTCCTATGCCTTCGGCACGGCTTCGCCGAACGGACACGCTGAGTCCCTGTCGGGACACGCTTCGCGAACGCGAACGACGAACGCAGTCGCCTGGGTCGGGAGACCCTCCTGCAGCACCGCAGTTTCTTCCGGAGGGAAACCCTCCTCCGTTAGCGCTAGCTCCTCGCGGAGCGAGGCACTGCTCGCTGTCTCACCGTGCGGGGGTTCCCCCCGCCCGTGCGACTGGCGTGGGGATAAGGAGGATGAGGAGGATGAGGGGGATGGGGTAATACCTTCTGCGTGAGTATCCCAATTCCATCTTCCCACGTCCCTATCTCTACCGACTTCCCCTAATTCCTTGCCCCCCCTCTCCCCCTCCTCTTCTGGGTTCTCTGTATCTACAAGCGGCAGCTTCACGGTAAAAGTTGCTCCCTGTCCTACTCCCGGGCTTTGGGCATAAACGCTTCCGCCATGCATTTCCACTAGATAACGTACAATTGCTAGTCCTAGTCCCAGCCCACCTTGGTTTCTGGTGATGCTGCCATCAGCTTGACGAAAGCGGTCAAAAACATGAGGAAGAAAATCTGGGCTGATGCCACTCCCTGTATCGCTCACCTGAAGCAGTACTGAGGAACTTTTCCCCTGGGAAGCTTGCCGTTCAGACAACTGACGTTGCTGAGTGCTGAGTTGTTCAAAGCTAGACTCAGGACTACTGATAGACAATCGCACCTCTACCTTTCCGCCTTCGGGTGTGAACTTGAGCGCATTATTCAATAAATTCCAAACAATTTGCTGCAAACGCTTTGGATCGGCAAAAACGACAAAGCCAGAGGTTGAGGAAGACGCCGAGATATTAAGCGTGTCCTGTTGTGTGTTTGCCGTTGTCTGGTTATTCCCCGTATTGCTGGATTCAATGAGAAACCCAAGTTCAATATTTTTTGTCTCGGCTTCTAAGCGTACGCTATCTACAACTGTTGGAATCAGAGATGTTAAGTTAACGGGACAAAGATTCAAATGCAGCTTGCCACGTATGATCCGCGAGACATCTAAAATATCGTCGATGAGTTGTGCCTGCAAATTAGCGTTGCGTTCCATTGTTTCCAAGGCGCGTTCAACGGCTTTTTCATCCAATTTTCGCTGGCGCAGCAGTCTCGCCCAACCCAGTATTGAAGTTAAGGGGGTGCGAAGTTCGTGGGAAAGGGTTGCTAAAAACTCATCCTTGAGGCGGTTTGCTGTTTCAGCTTCTTGTCGTGCTGTTTGTTCGCGGATGAAGTTGATGTGTTCTTCTTGTGCTTGTTTGCGCTCTGTAATATCTTCTATTGTGCCTACATAACCGATGACTTCGCCTTTATCGGAAAGCATTGGAGACGAAGACATATGAACCCAACGCTCAATTCCTGTAGGCGTGAGTATGCGAAACTCTCCTTTGTATTCCTGACCTTCAGCGGATACAGCATACCAATCGGCAATAACTCGTCCTCTGTCTTCTGGATGAATTGCTCGCGTCCACCCATCGCCTAAACTTTCCTCAAGCGTCATTCCATAGATTGCTTGATAGCGAGGGTTAATATACGTGCATTTGCCTAATGTATCTGTGAGAAAAATGCCTACTGGCGAGCAAGCGCTTAAAGAGCGAAACATCTCTTCACGCTTCCTGAGTTCCTTATTCATTGCTGCCAGTTGTGTCGCTTGTCGCTTCACCTCAACGGTTTTCTGGAACAGATCAACAAATGCCGCTACCTTGGATTTCAAAATTTCTGGATTAATGGGTTTGAAGAGATAGTCTACAGCACCAATGGAGTAACCTTTGAACACCATGTTGTCGCTGGTGCTAAATGCTGTGAGAAAAATAATTGGCGTATGGCGCGATCGCTCTCGTTGTCGAATCAGGGTTGCTGTCTCGAACCCGTCCATGTCAGGCATCTGCACATCCAGCAGAATCACAGCAAAATCCTGATTGAGCAAACATCGCAGTGCTTCTGCACCCGATGTCGCCCTGACCAAATTTTGACCTAGGCTCTCTAAAATTGCCTCTAGGGCTAACAAATTTTCTGGATGGTCATCTACCAGCAGAACGTTAACTTTCGGTTCAAATGACATTTTTATCTGTATGCTTTAGGAAATATATTAAGGCGTTTTCACGTCTTCCTATTGACTGTGACGCTTGCGGTTATTCTATTCCCACTATCTTAAGTTATAAATTTGGTCTTCTGTTGATGGTTAGAGTTCAAAGCTTTCTTTTATGAAGAATTCACGAAGAACTCGATCAAAAATTACAAATTTTCACTAAGAAAGGGGCGATCTCTGCCAAAGGTAGAATATTCTGGGCGACACCACGGGCGATCGCCGCTTTTGGCATTGTCGGACAAGCTGCTGTTAAAGGTTCCTCTACCACAGTTCTACCGCCGCGTGTCCTGATTTTTGCCATTCCTCTGCTCCCATCATGGTTGGCTCCTGTCAAGAGTACTCCAATCAATTTTTCGGCATAAGTATCTGCTGCGGTTTCAAATAGCACATCTATTGACGGTCGCGCATAAGTCACAGGAGCATCAGTAGATAAAGAAAAGCAAGGATAAGGAACCGAGCCACTTCCCGCTTCTATCATCAAATGATAATCTGCTGGAGCTAAATATATGCAACCAGGCACAATTTCTTCTTTATCTTGTGGCTCTATGACAACCAAAGGACTATACTGCTGCAACATCATTCTCAATTTATCATCAGAAGATTTGTGACGGTGTTGGACAATTGCCACAGGTACTGGGAAGTTTTTGGGCAATCCGGCGAGTAAGACTTCAAGGGCTTGTAACCCTCCTAAGGATGCACCGACAACAACCAGTTGAAATGCCATTAGGAATGAGAAATTAGAAGAAATTATAAATGATGAAATTTTATCATAATTTTTTGAGCATTCATCATTTTACTGAATTCGGCGGTAAAGCTTTTCTCCACCTTCTAACTCCTCATAGTCTTGCTCATGCGGGGTGAACTTAAGGCTTTCTTGGCGTCCCAAACCTAATATTCCAAACTTCACATGGCTTTCATAAAAAAGATTATGAACTCTGTGTTGTAAAGATTGATTAAAGTAAATTAAGACATTGCGGCACAAAATAATATGGAATTCATTAAAGGAATTATCTGTTGCTAAATTATGTTGTGAGAAAACCATATTTTCTTTTAAATATGAGGAAAATAAAGCATTATCGTATGCCGCTGTGTAATATTCCGAAAAAGATTTTTTACCACCGGCTTGTAAATAATTTTGAGTATAACCTTGCATCAAATTTAGTGGATAAATTCCAGTTTTAGCTTTTCGTAATACCATGTCATTGATATCAGTTGCATACAATCGGCAACGGTGATACAGCCCCTCTTCGTGTAGTAGAATTGCCATAGAATAAACTTCTTCACCCGTGGAACATCCAGCGTGCCAAATGCGAATAAAAGGATAAGTCCGTAATATCGGCACGACTTTTTTTCTAAATGTTAGAAAAAAGCTGGGATCACGAAACATGGTAGTGACGTTAACCGAGAGAGCGTACAAAAATCTCTCCATATATTCAGGGTGATGGAGAACTTTTTCTTGCAGTCCAGAAATACTGGTTAAACCTTCGGCTTGAATAATGTTCCAAATTCGTCGTTTGAGTGAAGCTAAGGCATAATTTCTAAAATCAAACCCATAGTAACGATATATCCCTTCTAATAGCAATTTAATTTCAATGTCTTCGAGCTGCTCTCTAAGCATATAGATATTTATTTCATCATCGCAGTTGCCCAACCTTAACCTTTCGAGTTGCCCATCCCTTGTAACAAAGTATAGGTTTGCTGTCAAACGCAATTCCTCAAAAATTATGTTGCAAATAACTCCCAGTATACATTGACATTTAACACTTCTAGGATATACTTGCGCCATATTCTGAGGTGCGCAAGTATGGCAAATCAAAAGCTTGGGAGATTACTACCACTCGGTTTTATCAGTTTCTGTTTTTGCCTAGGCATTGGTATAGGATTATTCCTCCGCTTTGGGCAATTGCAGCGAACAAATGCTGCTACGACATCTACAGATCTCAACGCAGATACAGATACAGTACCAGTTCAGTTCTCCATACCAGAGAACGCGTCTCCAGACACCATCACTGTTCAAGCCGTTGGAGATGTTATTCCTGGGACAAATTACCCTAACTACAGACTTCCAGGTGATCGCAATCAGCTTATACCAAATTCGGTAAGAGCATATCTGCAAAGAGCCGATCTTTTATTTGGTAACTTTGAGAGTAGCTTAACAAAATACCCCTATAGTTCCAAAGATATCAGCCAAGGACAAGTTTTTGCGTTTCGCTCCCCACCAAGCTACGCCCAGCTTTTTGCTGATGTTGGGTTTAAAGTGATGAATATTGCGAACAACCATGCACGGGACTTTGGTATGGTAGGGTTCCAAGACACAGTAAACAATCTCAAGGGTGTTGGCATCGAAACATTAGGTCACAAAAATCAAATTCTCTTGTTACAAGTGAATAATGTTCCGGTTGCGATGATTGGGTTTGCCCCTTACGAATTTTATAATTCTATTCACGATTTAGAAACAGCCAAAGCATTGGTACAACAAGCCAAAACACAGGCAAGTATTGTGATTGTATCGATGCATGCAGGAGCTGAGGGAACAAGCGCACTGCGTGTTCAAGATAAAACTGAGTTTTTCTATGGCGAAAACCGAGGCAATTCTATCCAGTTTGCGCGGAACATGATTGATGCAGGCGCAGATTTAGTCATCGGACATGGTCCTCATGTTCCCAGAGCTCTTGAAATGTATAATGGAAAATTGATCGCTTATTCTTTAGGAAACTTTCTCGGATACCGAACTTTATCCACAACCGCCCAAACTGCCTACTCAATGATTTTAGAAGCCAAACTCAACTCCAACGGAGATTTGGTGTCGAGTAAAATTATCCCTGTTCACCTGAATCGTCAAGGAATTCCCCACATTGATCAGCGTTTCCGGACAGTGGGACTTTTGCGTTATTTGATTAGTCGAGATTTTCCCAACGATCAGGTGAAGATTAACAAAAAAGGTGAAATTGTATTGGCGGATGTAGTGGCAGAGAGCAAATAGAAAGGTAACGAATGCAATGAGGGATGTAACGGATGAGTGACTATCTACCCGTTACAGGCGTTGCTAAATTCAGGGATGATTCTTGTGGGGTAGGCATCCTCGATGCCCAAAAAATTCAAGGGACGGGCAAGATGCCCATCCCACAATAAGGATGTAGGGTGGGCACTGCGCTCCAAGGCTTGAAAACGATGAAAGCCGTTTATGTTCAGTGCCCACCCTTATGTTATTGAGAATGGTGCAAGATGTCATATGATGTCCGGCAAATTACCCATAATTACAGAACCCCACCCCTAACCCCAAGGCGTGCAAGCGGGGAGGGGAACTTTGGCGTAGCTAAAAGCGGGGAGGGGTTTCCTCTTACAGGTGTAGACTTTTTACAACTAGACAGATTTGTAGAAACAAACATATGATCGCATTCACCCAATCGCTTATCCTGAATCTAGAACCATTGAAAATTCTCAAAACTCATGAAATTTACGCGCATCACTGTTAACGCAAATCAAATGGGTGGTGTTCCTTGTATCAAAGGGTTACGGATTCCTGTAGCTACTGTGGTGGGAATGGTTGCGGAGGGGATGCGAGAGGATGAAATTTTGCAAGCCTTCCCAGATTTGGAATTGGAAGATATTAGAGAGGCTTTACACTACGCCGCACTCGCTGTTGCTGAACGTGAATTGCCGTTGTTAATTAATCCATGAAATTTCTGGTAGACAATGCCTTATCGTCTCTAGTTGCACAAGGGCTTCGACAAGCGGGTTATGATGCAGTCCATGTCCGTGACTACGGAATGCAAGCAGCCTCAGACACAGAGGTATTCGCAACAGCTGCTACTGAAGAACGAATTATCATTTCTGCTGACACGGATTTTGGCACTTTGTTAGCATTGCGACAGGAAAGCAAGCCATCGGTGATTTTGTTCCGTCGCAGTAGGGAACGCCGTCCCGAGAGACAGCTAGCAATTTTGTTGGCAAATCTCGCTTCTGTTCAAGAAGCGTTACAACAGGGTAGTGTAGTTATTCTAGAGCAAAGTCGCATTCGCATTCCTGCATTGCCGATTAGTGGTACTGAAGAATAGACTATGTTATTGGGTTAGAAAACGAACACTCAACTGTAACCTTCAAGTTACTCTTAGCAGTGCCTTTTGTGACATAGGGAATGCCTGCTTCTCCACCCAGTTCAATGCCGAATTCTAAAGTAACTTTGTTTACACCTGGGATTGGAAGTTGTTTAAATGCATTCAAGCTACAAACAGTGTAAGCACGAATTGTAGTTTGAATGATCTGAAAATTCTGCACCATTTGCTTTCGCACAGCCTCAGGACTCATTCCCTTGTAAGTCAGTGCTTCTTCCTCTTCGTCTGCGGGTTCTTCGGTGATGACTAAGGGAACGTTTACGTCGTCCGTAGCTTCGATGTAGATAATTGTGTTGTCATCTAGTTGGATGGGTGTGAGTTTGGTCATAGCAGGAATTGCTAATTTAAAAGCAATCTAGAGATTATAACAATAACTCAGTATGTATACTTGGAAATATTGTTTGGGATGTTGTATCCGTTAAGTGAAAACTCTGCAAAACTGGAGCAAAGCTGTCTTTTATGAGCCGGGACGCTTTAGTAGTTGGGATTAATACCTACAGTTATGAACGATTAAGTCATTTGACAGCACCTGCACAGGATGCAGAGGCGATCGCCACTCTTTTAAAAGATTACGGCGAATTTAACGTCAGGCGGCTACCTGGGGTAAAGGATAAGCAGAATAACACAATTCGCGTTGGTCAAAAAACCCAAGTTTCATTAACTCAGCTAGAAGAGGCGATCGTTCAACTATTTAAGCCAGAAGGCAAAAATATTCCAGATACTGCGTTGCTGTATTTTTCCGGTCATGGACTGCGTAAAAATAAAGGAATTCAGGAAGGCTTTCTCGCTACCAGCGATGTCAACCCTGATCTAGGTAACTGGGGTATTCGCTTGAAATGGCTGCGCGAACTCATGCAAGAAAGCCCAATCAGACAGCAGATTATCTGGTTGGATTGCTGTTACAGTGGGGAGTTGCTGAATTTTGCGGAAGCCGATCCGGGGGATAGGGGGAAACGAAGGGATAGGTGTTTTATTGCCGCATCACGAGAGTTTGAGGTCGCTTATGAGACGATTAGTAGCAATCATAGTGTGCTGACGGAAGCTTTATTGCAAGCACTCGACCCCAAATGGAATTCCGGCACATGGCTGACAAATTACACTCTTATTGATGTTCTCAATCAACGTTTACAAGCATTCCCCCAGCGTCCCCTATTTGCTAACTCCGGTGGTGCAATTAACCTGACACGTACTTGGCAAGCGCCGACTCTTGAGTCTAGTCATTCAGTTGTCACGAGCATTTGCCCTTATCGGGGGTTGCAATACTTTGACTGCACCCCAGAAGATGCTCAATATTTTTACGGAAGGCAAGCACTCACAGACCAACTCTTAGAAAAAGTGCGAGCAGGGAATTTCCTTGCCGTAGTGGGAGCATCTGGGAGTGGCAAGTCGAGTGTCGTTAGGGCAGGATTACTTTATCAGCTTAAGCTGGGGCGGCGGTTGTCCGGTAGTGAGACTTGGCAAATCAAGATTTTTCAACCGGGTGAGCATCCCCTCAAAAGTTTAGCACTTGCTTTTGTGGATTCGGAGTTATCAGGTATTGACCGAGCATCCCAGTTAGCAAAAGCAGAGGAATTGATTGCCAAGAAAGCTGAGGGGTTAAGATATTTGACTGACGCTGCGGACACCAAGCGGGTGCTGCTGGTGGCGGATCAATTTGAGGAAGCCTTTACCCTGTGCAAAGACATCACAGAACGACAGCAGTTTTTTGAGTGCCTGTTGGGTGCTTTGGAGAAGACAGGCGATAAACTCTGTTTGGTGCTGACGATGCGGGCGGATTTTTTTGGCAAGTGTGCAGAGCAAGAGTATAGCGGGCTGGCACAGCAGATTCAGCAAAACCTGGTGACAGTTACGCCCATGAACTCAGAAGAGTTGAAACGGGCAATAGAGATACCAGCAAAGCTAGTAGAACTGAAAATTGAACCGCAACTGGTAAGTCAAATGTTGGCAGATGTGGAAAATGCTCCGGGGAGTTTGCCCCTGTTGCAGTACACCTTGACGGAACTATGGAAGCAGCGTACCGATAATTGTTTGCGCGTCAACATCTACGCTCAACTTGGTGGCGTGATGGGGACGCTACGTAAACGTGCGACAGAGGTGTATAATTCATTTCCTAAACAGCAACAGGCAACAGTCCGGTATATTTTTCTGTCTCTAACGCAGTTGGGAGAAGGAACGGAAGACACGCGCAGGCGGATATTAAAACAAGATTTAGTAAATGCACGTTATCCAGAGGAACTAATTAATGAAGTGGTTCAGAGATTAGCAGATGAAAAGCTCATCGTTACCACTGAGATCGTCGCGAAGAGGGGAGAAACTCAGCGAGTTGCGGTGGTCGATGTTGCCCATGAAGCTTTGATTCGTCATTGGTCGTTATTACGAGAATGGCTTGATGAAAATCGAGAGTTCCTCAGACAAAAGCGAAAAATAGAGGTAGCAGCACAAGAGTGGCTAGATAAGGGGAAAAGAAAAGATTACCTTTTTCAAGGATTACGCTTGGCAGAAGCAGAGGATTTTAAAGAAAAACACGCTGATAGCTTTCCTCTGTCAAGTTTGGCTGAAGAATTCCTCTTTGAAAGTAAAGTTAATCCTAGTCAAACGAGTATTCAGACAATAAATATAGATAATTCTGAATTAATCAATTCTATATTTAATGAAGTTCAGATAAAATCATTTCACTTTGACACAGGAAGTTTCACTGGAGTCACATTTGCTAATACTAATATTAATAATGCTTATTTTGATGAAGTTGACTTAACAGGAGTAAATTTTATCAACACTAATTTGATTAATACTCATATCGAAAAATCTGACTTAACAGGGATAACGCTAATCGGAAGTAAATTAATCAGAGCGTATATCGAGCAGGGCGAGCAGGCATTTCAGAATAGTGAAGTAAATTTAAGTGGATGCGACCTTAGAAATGTAAATCTAAGTGGATGTCATCTTTGTGGCAGCATCCTCAGTCAGGCTAATCTTTCAAACGCAAACCTTTGTGAAATCAATTTGATTGGAACCGACCTCAGTAGTAGTGATCTCAGTAAAGTTAATCTCAACAAGGCTAATTTGAGTGGAGCAAACCTCAGTCAAGTCAATTTAAGTGGAGCTGATCTTAGTGATTCTAACCTTTGCGGTGCAAATCTTGATGATTCTAACCTCAGCACTGCAAACTTCAGTGGAGCGAAACTCATAGGTGCCAAATTCAATGGTGCAAATCTTCAGTTTTCTGAGCTTAATGATGCTGATATCATGGCTTGTGATTTCAACGCTGCGATAAATTTAACTCCCAAGCAAATTAAAGTTGCGAAGAATTGGCAGTACGGACAATACAATGAGGATTTTCGCAAAGAGTTAGGCTTAGCGTCAGATACACAGTGATGGGATCGTTGGATGATCGAGATATACGATCGCTATGAATTGTGACTTTTGAGAAAAGCGATCGCTCTAATAGTGCTTTTAAGAAATGCGATCGCTGAAAGCGGGCGCTCTGCGCCATCGCTTTTATGCGGGGCTTTGCCCATCGCGATGCCAAAATAGCTATGTCACAATTGAGGAAGCACTATTTTACCAACTGCCGTAGTCCTGACTCCGAAGCAACTTGGTACAACTTTCCCTACACCGAAGAAGGACAGCGACAAATGGAGGAGGTTTTCCGACGCAAGATTAATGGAGAAGTTTGAAACCTAGGCTTAGCGCCATCGCCAACTATGTCTACTGTTGTCCACGCAGAAAGTTTCTTAACCACCTAATCGCCTCACTTGTCGTCTGCTCACTTGCAATTTGCAGACATTGCCGCACAATTTCTGAAACGTTAGGAAAGTAGCTACTTTCTGCAAGTACGTAGCTCTCGCCGTGCAATCTATAAACGAGTAACTGATTATTCTTTAGTAGCCAAACCTCTGGCACTCGATAGGGTAAATAATCATTAATATCTGTATAACTAGTAACATCTATTTCAATTACCAAATCAGGTGGAGGATCGTTCTGCCAGTCGATGCGATCCTTACCTTGAACTTTTTGCCAATTCTCAATGTAAAAGCAATAGTCAGGTTCAATGCCGCTGACTTCCGGCAAGCTCATAGTGATGGGTGTAAATGAGTCGTATACTCGGTTTAAGTGGTCAAGCAGAGTTATCACTACCGATGCAAGTAAACTTGCCTTTTTCCCATGCCCAGGTAAAGGAGCCATCAAGAAAATCTCATTATGTCGGTATTTGATGCGAGGAACAGTGCGATCGCCCAACTGTAAGAGCAGCCTTTGGTAGTCTTGCCAGTTTCCCAAGAGTTTCAAGACAGCGCCAGGAGGCAACTCGATTCTTTCTGGTGTAATTACAGTATTCATCTAGACCTGATCGCCTCTAGTATTTTATGCTTTAACACCCAAAGTTTCTCGATTCAACACTTGATTTAACTTACCGCTGCGATAACCTTCCAAATCTAATGTTACGTAGAGAAAACCAAACTCTTGAAAAGCACAAACCACTGATGGCAAATCAATCTTCAGCACAAACTCTTTGATTTGTTCTGGTGGTAATTCAATTCGTGCTGTCTCTCCTTCGGAACGCACGCGCAAATTCTGATAACCCAACTTTCGCAGGTATATTTCTGCCCTACCGACTCGTTGCAGCTTGGCTACGGTAATCTCTTCGCCGTAAGGAAAGCGTGAACTCAGACAAGGTTGTGCGGGTTTATCCCACCAAGGTAAACCGAGTTCTTTGGAAATTTGCCGGACTTCAGCTTTGGTGATTCCAACTTCTGCTAAAGGCGATCGCGCACCTCTTTCTTTTGCCGCCTGAATTCCTGGGCGATAATCATGTAAGTCATCAGCGTTGACTCCATCCACTACGTATGGATAACCCAATTTGATAGCTAAGGGTTTGAGAGTGTCGTGCAGTTCACTTTTACAAAAATAACAGCGGTTCACAGGGTTGGAGGTGTAATTGGGGTTTTCCATCTCGTGGGTTTGAATGATTTGATGAGGAATCCCAATCGTTGCTGCTTGAATGGAGGCGTCTTCCAACTCTTCTGGTAACAGTGAGGGAGAAACAGCCGTGACAGCTAAAGCGCGATCGCCCAAAATATCATAAGCAATTTTGGCTACCAATGTGCTATCCACACCACCAGAGTAGGCGATCATTGCCTGCTCCATTTCTACAAATAATGCTTTTAGTTGCTCAAGTTTTTCTGTTAGCATCATTTCCAATCTTGCCGAAACGGCATAGCACCCCATGAATTCCATTTTAGGGGGGCAATCAAGGAATTAGGGAATTTCTATGCTGTAATGACTGAAAACCAACTAAAGATTATGAATGCACAATTCGCTCAATTAATAGTTAACGGTATTGCTGTGGGGAGCATTATTGCTTTAGCAGCAGTTGGACTCACGCTTATCAATGGAATTTTACGGTTATCTAACTTTGCTCACGGTGACTTTGTGACATTGGGGGCTTATCTGACGCTGCTGGTTAATACCTTTGGTGTCAATATTTGGCTGTCTATGGTAGTGGCTGCAATAGGAACGGTAGCAGCTATGCTGTTGTCAGAAAAGTTACTATGGTCGCGAATGCGCTCTATCCGTGCGACTTCCACCACTTTCATTATTATCTCTATCGGGCTTGCCTTATTCCTTCGCAATGGCATTATCCTGATCTGGGGCGGTAGTAACAAAACTTACAATTTACCTGTCACCCCTGCTATGGATATTCTGGGCGTGAAAGTCCCACAAAATCAATTGTTGGTTCTGTTCTTAGCAGTGTTAGCAATTGTGATATTGCACTACCTTTTGCAAAACACGAAAATTGGCAAGGCAATGCGAGCAGTTGCTGATGATTTGGATTTAGCTCGGGTTTCTGGTATCAATGTAGACAGAGTCGTCCTTTGGACTTGGGTGATTGCCGGTACTTTGACATCTTTAGGTGGCAGTATGTACGGCTTGCTGACAGCTGTGCGACCAAATATGGGCTGGTTCTTAATTTTACCTTTATTTGCCTCAGTTATTTTGGGAGGAATTGGCAACCCCTACGGTGCGATCGCAGCGGCTTTTATCATTGGTATTGCCCAGGAAGCCAGCACTCTTTTGCTGGGTTCTCAGTACAAACAAGGAGTGGCGCTGTTACTTATGATTTTGGTGCTGCTTGTTCGTCCCAAAGGTTTGTTCAGAAGCACAATTTGAGCAAAATCAGAACACAGGGATTGGGAATTGTTAGTCGTTAGTCAAATTTACAACTAACTACTAACCAGTCCCCACTCCCCAAGTGTGGCATCAAAATGGCAATTATGGATTAATCAAATGAAAGTAAATCGCTGCCACCAGGATGTTGCCTGCTAGTAGAAGAAGGCTAATTGCGGTGCGAAAGGTATAAGGAGGCTTAGCCCCGGTTTTGGCAACATCTATGCCAATTTTTTTGTCAGCAGGTGCGAACTTGGCTTCAGTAGTCATTGTTTTCTCTCCTATTTTAAAGACTTATTAACAAATACCAAAGAGCCGTCATATATAGCCAGATTCTTTAAGAATATTTTTGTGGATTTTGCACCACCAATCCGCAAAAATAAACAAAATGTAGTACCAAGCCGCTTTTGGGCGGGTGTAGGGTCTGATTATTTCCTACTCCTGCACCCTAAGGCATACACCCCCTTATTCCTCAACTCCTGCGTGATAGGAACTGCGAACGAGAGGACCAGAACGGACATGGCTAAATCCCATTTCCCGTGCTATTGTGCCTAATTCATCGAATTCTTCTGGTGTCCAGTATTTTTGGACGGGCAAATGTTCCAAGGAAGGGCGCATATACTGACCAATTGTGATGCGATCGCACTCCACCTTGCGCAGATCCGCCATTGTCTCAATGACTTCCTCCAGTGTTTCCCCATGTCCCAGCATCAAACCTGACTTCGTGGGAATGGAAGAATCGATTTCTTTGACAACTTGCAGGACAAAGAGCGAGCGATCGTACTTCGCTCCCCGGCGCACTGGTCCTTGTAAGCGCCGCACTGTCTCAATATTATGATTGTAACAAGCTGGTTTCGCCTGCACAACTTCATATATACGCTCGCGTTGACCTTGCTCTCCTGCACCCGCACCACCCCAAAAATCTGGTGTCAACACCTCAATTTGAGTTTCTGGGCTAAACTTGCGGATCCTTTCCATTGTCTTAACAAAATGACCTGCACCTTTATCTGGCAAGTCATCTCGTGCCACAGAAGTCAGAACAACATAACGCAATCCTAAAAGCTGCACGG
Organism: Kalymmatonema gypsitolerans NIES-4073; assembly: GCF_002368435.1. Classification (GTDB taxonomy): domain Bacteria; phylum Cyanobacteriota; class Cyanobacteriia; order Cyanobacteriales; family Nostocaceae; genus Kalymmatonema; species Kalymmatonema gypsitolerans. The sequence continues at coordinate 475,861 of NZ_AP018268.1, read as the reverse complement.
CTTGTGCCACCTTTTGCGGTTCTTCAAGGTCAAGAGGCATAGGCGCATGACCTTTATCTACTTGACAAAAAGCGCAAGACCTGGTGCAAGTAGCGCCCATCAGTAAGAAAGTTGCTGTTTTTTGGGAGTAGCACTCCCCCCGGTTGGGACAGCGTCCTTCTTCGCAAATTGTATGAATTTGGCGCTGCTTGATAATACGTTGTACTGTAGAAAGTTCGCTCGCTTTGCCAATTGGGCGACGCAACCACCTTGGCATTGCCGTAATTTCAGACTTAAGTTGTTCCTGTTGTGAAGAAGTCATTTATCTTTCAAATCTTGCCTTAAATATCACCATGACACAAATTCAGCAGCTGAAGTTCGACACAACACATTAAATACTGTCATTTCTCCTAGAAATTACTCTCCCCCGATTAAAAGAAACATTGAGTATAGTGGGAGAATTCTTGACATTACATGGCGAAACTACCAAGTCAACCTAAAGTTTTTATTAGAGCAAACAGTCGTGGCAAGTCACAAAATTTTAGTTATCGATGACACTACAGTTGTCAGGGTAAAAGTACGAGAAATGTTGCCACCGGGCAATTTCGAGGTATTGGAAGCAAAAGATGGTCTAGAAGGATTGAATTTAATCCCTCAGGAAAAACTTAGCCTGATTATGCTGGATTTCCTACTACCTAAAATGAGTGGTTGGGAAGTTTTTCAGCAAATTCAATCCCAACCGACCCTCAGGAAAATCCCCCTAGTCATTATCTCTGGTCGTAAAGAAGAGGTGACGGAGAAAATACCAGAACCCTTTGAATATTTTGAATTTCTCGCAAAGCCTTTTGACCAAAAGCAACTTATTGACGCAATTAAGTCAGCAATGATAAAGGCTAAACAGCCGCGCCAAGAACCTACTCAACTCTTAGCAGCAGCTGCAAATAGTGCAATAGTAGCTACCTCTAATGCTGGAGGAGCATCAGCTGCTGAGATTCAGGTATTAAATGAGAAAATTGCCAAAATGCAGGCAGAAATAGATAGTTTGAAGAAACAGTTAGCTCAGGTCATCACCTTTATTAAACAAAAAATCACATAAGTAGTTGACACTCCCCTGCCGTCATGCGAGGGGATTCTACACTCTTCCTAGTTACTTGCTCGCTTCTGGTTTTCACCCTTCGGGTATGCCTTCGGCACGCTGTCTCCTGCGGAGAGGCTTCGCCAACGCGAACAGGACTGGTCTCACCAACTAGAGTAGAGGGGTTGCTAGTCCTGTAGCGTTACTTCGGTTGTGTCCCAACCTACATGAGTGCAAGATTCAGAATATTTATTGCTGCATTCACATCTCTTTGCAAATCGCATCCACAGTTACACTTATGAGTACGGGTTGAAAGAGATTTTTTGACAATTGCACCGTAATCACTACATTTTTGAGATGTCATTCTAGGATTGACAGCAACAACAGTAGTATTGAACTTACCAGCAAAATATTCTAAAGTTCGACGAAACAAGCTCCAAGCCACATCATTGATTGACTTGGCTAAACAGTGATTTTTTACCATGCCTTTGACATTCAAATCTTCATAAGCTACTAAGGCTCAGGAGCGGTTGATAAATTTTACAACTCAAATAGGACTGCTATATCTAATAAATCTAAGTCATGAAACTCTCTGTAATTTTAAGTATCTTAATTTAGATATCAGAAATTCTTTAATTTAGTAAAAGCTTACAATATACTGACTAGCCTGTATAGACAAAATACTACTTGGGACAGATGCCAATTTAGGTATCACTATCAACATAATTTTAAAGTATAGAAAAATAATACTCATAAAATATAGCAATTGAAGAAAATTTATGAAATGAATCTCCAATATTAATCTCAGCTTACTGAAGCTTTCCCCGAAAGAGCCGTCAACTATGTTATCACTTGAAAACGACCATTAACCTAGCGAAACCGAACTGTTTTGCCCTTTTTTGTTCCTCAATGGATTATAGGAAATTTTCTGGTTTGTGTAGCGAGTTATTATGCAAATAAAGATTGATAATTGAATCAGCAAAAATATAAAATCATAAATGAAAAACAATGATTTTCATAGAAAAATATAATTTTAGTAGGGAACGATACTCCTGCTAATCTAGAAATAATCTTAAAGTCATTGACCGAGACAGACTTTGAAGTTGCTACTGGTATAAATGGTGAAGCAGCTAGTTCTGACAAATACTATTGATGCTTTAAGAACAACTCAGTTATCAGAACACAGAACCGGGCATCCCTATAAATAAATGCACGGGGATTTAATTTGGACGCTCTGAAGTTTGCAAAGGAGGAAAGCCTCCAAAGGGCGCTGGCTCGTCCTTGCAACTTCTCTCTTTTTCAAACCGCCTACTTGATGGAAAAAAACTTTTTCATATGTCATAAATAAATAATGGTGCAAGTAGCCTGCTATTGAATTCTGAGTTCCTAGCGGAGGAGTTGTGAGTGCTTTGTTCGGTCAAGAAAGCAAATTATTAGCTGTTCTGATGCATTTCAATAAAAAAACTAAAATTATCTGGCTTAATCACAAATTATTTCTAGATAAAAAATTGGATTGCAATAATGTTTGACTTACAGAAAATGACTTTGAGAGATATGTCAGAATGCGGTTTAGCTATTCGCTCCCTAAGCGATCAAGCTAACAGCATGGAAGATGTAAGTCGGATAATTATTGAATATTTATATAATCATATAATTGATAGAAAAAACGGTGAAAGAACCTGTGTGCTTGTCCGTTTTTTTAAAACTCATTCTTATGGGGAACTACCACTTGATTTACAAGAAAATGCTCGTTTAATATTAGGTAATATTACAGTTCCTGATAGTCTGAAATGCTTAACTTTATTGGCAACTGCTGGGGAAGTAGCAGAATGGAACTCGCGGCACAAATCTGTAGAACATAAGGCAATTCCCCTAAAGAGCGAAGAGGCGATCGCTCGCATTCCAATGATTTCCCAACTCATCCAGCAACTCGGGTTAAATCCTGGTACTGTCGTGCAACCAGATCCTAATTTAATCACTGATTTAGAACAGCGGATGTATAACGTTTTTTACGTCCCTGATGCTTTGGGTAGTCCTTACATTCCCTCACAAAGCTCGTTTGTGATTCCGTTTAAGGTCAAGTCTGTGGTAGGGTTTGGGGGATTATTGCCTTCAGGGAATATATTTGCCGTTCTGATGTTTTTGAAGGTTGGAATTCCTCGGGCAACTGTTGATTTATTGCGTCCACTTGCATTAAACGTTAAAATGGCAATCCTCCCCTTTGATAGTGGTAGGATTTTCAGCACTTATAGCCAATACGTTGCGACTGAGAACACAAAGACAACTCCTCAAGATCAAACCATTGGGCGTCTCAACTCGCAAATTGCCACATTAACTCAATTGTTGGATGTTTCCGAGCAATCTACAAAAACTCAATCTGACCGCCTTGAAAAAGCTATTACCCATCTTCAGAAAACTTTAGATAAGCTGCAAAAAACTCAAATTCAACTCATTCATACTGAAAAAATGTCCAGTTTGGGACAGTTAGTTGCTGGTATTGCTCATGAAATTAACAACCCGATCAACTTTATTCATGGCAATGTTTACCATGCGTTAGGCTATACGCAAGATTTGCTGAAATTAGTGCGACTCTATCAAGAATATTATCCAAATCCTCCACAAGAAATTCAAGAAGTCATTGATTCAATTGAACTCGACTTTTTGAGCCAGGACTTGAATAAAATCTTTAATTCTATGACAACAGGAACGGAGCGAATTAAGGAAATTGTTCAGTCACTGCGAACCTTCTCTCATGTTGAGCATGTAGTACAAAAAAAGGTTGATATTCACACAGCTATAGATAGTACCTTAATGATTTTGGAACATCGGTTGCAAGCAACGGACAAGTATCCAGAAATCAAAGTTATTAAAGAATATGGTCAACTTCCTTTACTTGATTGCTATTTTGGTCAACTTAACCAAGTGTTTATGAATATCATTGCCAATGCCATTGATGCGCTGCAAGAAGGAATAGCGAATAACAATAACCGATTTCCAATCCCTACGATTCACATTCGCACTCAGGTACTCAATGACAAATGGGTAATTATTAGTATTGCTGATAATGGTCCTGGAATAAATGGGGAAGTCTGCTCAAAATTATTTGACCCCTTTTTTACCACCAAACCTGTGGGTAAAGGCATTGGAATAGGGCTATCAATAAGTCATCAAATTATAGTTGAAAAACATGGGGGAGAGCTTAGCTGTCACTCCATTCCAGGACAAGGCGCAGAATTTATCATTAAAATTCCTTTAAGAAGAACGCAGAACGCAGAACACAGTTGGGTATCCCCATAAGGGAGTAGCAAAAAATAAATTATCCATTCTGTAGGGGGGCTGACGGCGCAGGACAGTTATCAGTTATCAGTTACCAGTTACCAGTTTTCAGTTATCAAGTACCATGCTGGTACTGTTCACTGTTCACTGTTGACTATCCCTAATCCCTAATCCCCAATCCCTTTTATTATTCTGACTACTGAGTCCCTAGTCTATGGTCTTTTTTCGGTCAATCCTAATACTGAATAATTGGGGTGGTAGTTGCGCTTGTGCGCAGCTACCAACACATAACTAACTTACTCGTTGTTCATTGCACTCACTTGAGTGGTTACAACCGTTGTCGGTTGCAAAATTGCGGTATGAGCGATGGAATTGTTAGCCAGTGTAAATAACGGATTTGACAAAATCCCAGCGATGGAAGTGGCGATTAATGTCGCTACCAACCCCACCTGCAAAGGTCTATACCCAGGCAAATTCCAACGCACTTCAGGATAATTCTTCACCACGTCGGACATTTCATGAGGTTCTTTAACCACCATCATCCTAACCACACGGATGTAGTAGTAGATCGAGACGACCGTGGTTACTAACCCCAGCAAGACTAACCCGTATTCTCCAGCCTGCCAACCAGCCCAGAACAAGTAAATCTTACCGAAGAATCCAGCAAGTGGCGGAATACCGCCTAAGGACAGCAGGGAAATGCTTAAACCCAGTGTCAGAAGCGGGTCTTTCTGGTACAAACCAGAGTATTCCACAATCTGGTCAGTTCCTGTGCGCAGGGAGAACAGAATCACGCAGGTAAAGCCGCACAGGTTCATGAACAGGTAGACCAGCAGGTAGAAGACCATGCTGGCATATCCTGCTTGTGTCCCAGCAACTAAGCCAATCATCACGAACCCGGCTTGACCGATGGAAGAATAAGCCAGCATCCGTTTCATGCTGGTTTGAGCAAGGGCGACTACGTTACCCAGCACCATACTCAGGACGGCGAGGGCGGTGAAGACAAACTTCCATTCGTCAGCAACCAAGGGGAAGGCTGTTGTCAGCAAGCGAATGGCTAAGGCAAATCCAGCTGCTTTGGAACCGACTGATAAAAAGGCAATCACGGGAGTGGGTGCGCCTTCATAAACGTCTGGTGTCCACTGGTGGAATGGTGCAGCGGAGATTTTGAAGCCAATACCTGCAACCACAAAAACCAGAGCAATGACCAAACCTAGAGATTGACCAAAACCAGATATGGCAATTCCATTGGCGATCGCACTCAGTTCAGTCTCTCCACCCGATAAACCGTACAGCAGCGAAGCTCCATACAAAAACACTGCTGTACTCGAAGCCCCAATCAACAGGTATTTCAGCGCCGCTTCGTTAGAGCGGGGGTCACGCTTGGTGTAACCTGTGAGCAAATAAGAGGAAATACTCAGGGTTTCTAGAGAGATGAAAATCATCACCAACTCACCAGCCCCTGATAGAAACATTCCTCCCAGGGTCGCACTTAGCAAAATCGCTATGAATTCCGCTAAAGCGGTACCACTTTGTTCGACGTAGCGAATCGACATCAAAATGGTGACAATGGCAGATAAGGCAACAATACCGCGAAAGACGATACTCAGGTCATCACCATTAAAGGCACCACCAAAGGAGATGGGGTTTGTATTATCCCATTCAAAGTACAGGGCGACGATAGAAGCGAATAAACCTGCAATTGCTAGATATCCAATCCAGCGCGAGGATGTCCGCCCTAAAATCAAATCAACAATTAAAACCCCCAAGAGGGTGACAATCACAATCCCCTCAGGCACAATCGTTCCAGCATTCAACTGGGATGCAAGATTAGCAAAATCCATGAGCTGTATAGGTTCTGGCTATCACACATTCAGGTCTAACTGTGTTCATTCTATTGTCTTTTACCCGCTGCGATTTAAAAGCCAAAATAAAACTCGCTAAAAGTTGTTCTCATACAATTAAGCAGATCGGTAGTAACCGATCTGCTTGCATACAATACTCCAGAAACAGTTCTTTGATGAACTGCTATTTCTGTAGCATATTAAGTTTCGTGCCTGCAAATGCTTCTTGTGCCTTTTGGCAATAGCTCTGAAGCTTGATGGATCAATAACTTCAAGCCTTAATAGCGTCTACTAGAATATCCACCTGCGTTGCTTCTGCCGCCCCAGTTACCGCTGCTAGAGCGACTACTTTTTTCCTCCCGTGGTCTTGCCTTATTGACTTTCATAACACGACCCATCCACTCAGCACCGTCTAGAGCATTAATGGCAGCATTTTCTGCGGCTTCTGATTCCATTTCTACGAAACCAAAACCACGCGCACGTCCTGTTTCCCGGTCTGTGGGTAGTTGAACTCGCGTTACAGTACCATACTCAGAAAATACTTTGGTGAGGTCGTCCTGTGTGACGCTGTAGGACAGGTTACCTACGTAAATTGACATGAAACTCTCCAGAATCCTATATACAAGAGACATCTATCCGGAGAGCCGCTTGCAGTTATTGATAATAACAAGGTCAGAATCGCCGAATTTTCTTCTCCAGATTTATCCTAACACAACTTTTCTTAAAGAAAGGTTAAATCTGTCCTTAGGACTTGATTTTTCTAAAATGTATCACTAATTACTATATTTTCTCACCCATCTGTGCTTTTATTAAATCTTTCTTAGGATAGATGACTTTTCTAAATTATTGTAATAAAAACTATCAAGTTGAGCTTACTCCGATATAGCAAGGATAGGGAAACCAGTATTAACTTATTTTAAATTTGAAAATAAAATAAAGAAAATAAGGTTGGTACATACAATTTTCAAGGAGCAATTCCCCAATTCAGCCAAGCAATTACCTTCAGCGGGTGATTTCATATTAGGTGGAATACACAAGACGTAAATATATGCCGCGCCCTTACAAGTCATTTTTAATCAGGAAATAGGCTCAACACCGACATTAGACTCTATTTTTTATAGAGTGCATGACTGTCGGAAATCTAAAATGAAGTGTAAGCCTTTTGCAGATAGCAGTGCATAGCGGTGAAGATAGTTAGCTGATTTCTACTGTTAACAAATAAAATGCGCGTAACGCAGCCGAGAAACAGCCTCTTATTTTTGAAAACTATTTGTGTTTTGTATTTTTCTCTCTCTTGGCGTATTTTTTGAACAACTTAACAAAAGAAACGGCTTTCCTCCCTACCCTAGGAGGGATGAGGAGGGAAGCCGCCAGCCATTTCTTGAGGGATGGGGCATCGAGCATGGGTATTGCTCGCGTTTGAGTCTGCAACATAGCGTCAACCTTGCGGCTCGTATTCGCGCTCTCATTCGTACTATCCACCTAGCCTAAAAACTAGAAATGCAGTTATGCTCTTGGTGAGCAAGCTTTGTTTATGGTCAACAACCCAGGTCTAAAGACACGCTTGCTTAAGCGCCTAAAGTCTAAAGACGATAGTTGACCCGACTAAGTACCGAAGTGTACTACGTTATCAGCAAGTGTTAAAGTTCCTACCTACGGATGCGCAGCCAGTCTGTAGCTCTAGAAATCAGAGATTAAACAAGTTTATTGGGTTAAGCTAGTGTCTTTGATAAGTGCCGACTGATAACTTTGTCCAGGCTAACTAAACCCCTATTGGGAGGCTCTACCGAGCAAAACATTACGCGTACAGGTGAGTCCAGTCAGTCATCGGCGGGTTTCCCACGCCCAGGGAACTGGCTCTCCCGTTGGGGTGAACAAGTTGAGATGGTAATTGTCCCATCGAAAGTACATTACAAAAGTACACCGATTCAAGTAACCCCAAGGCGGTAATGGAATAAAGCGAAGGTGCATGAGTCGTGTTTCCTAGGAAGGTCTGTTCGCGCAGCGTGCCGCAGGCATAGACGCGCTCGTTTCCACACATCCCATGAATTTTTATGAAACTGTGTAACGATGCAAGCAGGTGGGAACCCAGGGAAGACAAGGGAACTTCCTCGTGTCCTGTTGCTCCCAAGAACACAAACCGTAACAATCAGCCAGACTGAAATCACACAAAAAATTTCTGTATTCACCTTGAGGGGGATAAGTGAAAACTGTAGTCGTCAATTATGCCCTAGATAAGTTAAAGATTGAAATAACTAGAAATTCACAACAAGCTGCTGCTACCTTTCCCTCTGGGAGGGACTTGCGCCATTGTGGGCGGTTTGTGTCAGGATGAAATCACATGTTCCCTAGCGTGGAGGTTTTAGCTTGACCGATGCGCTTTTAATGATTTCAATTGAGTGTTTAGCTTAGCAGCTATTCTTTTTTTTTGAAATTTCCATGTCAACTCTCGTCATCGTCGAATCTCCGACCAAAGCTCGTACCATTCGCAACTACCTGCCACAAGGCTTTCGGGTGGAAGCGTCAATGGGTCATGTGCGTGACCTTCCCCAGTCTGCTAGTGAAATTCCCGCGACTGTCAAGGGAGAGAAATGGGCGCAGCTGGGGGTAAATGTAGAGGCCGACTTTGAACCGCTATATGTCGTCCCTAAAGATAAAAAGAAAATTGTCACTCAGCTTAAAGACGCCCTTAAAGAAGCAGATGAACTGATCCTGGCAACGGACGAAGACCGGGAAGGTGAAAGCATCAGTTGGCATTTATACCAGTTGCTCAAGCCAAAAGTTCCGACAAAGCGGATGGTGTTTCATGAAATTACCTCTGACGCCATCAAAAAAGCTTTGAATAACTGCCGCAACATCGATGAACAGTTAGTTCGTGCCCAAGAAACGCGGCGGATTTTGGATAGACTTGTGGGCTACACCCTGTCTCCTTTGCTGTGGAAAAAAATCGCCTGGGGATTATCTGCTGGGCGCGTGCAGTCGGTTGCTGTGCGGGTCTTAGTCATCCGGGAACGTCAACGTCGTGCTTTCCGCCAAGGTTCATACTGGGATTTGAAAGCAACGTTGACCCCCCCTGATTCTCCTAAGCAGTCATTTGCTTCTCAACTGGTCACACTGGGAGGCACAAGGATAGCAAATGGTGGTGATTTTGACGCCGCTACAGGGCAAATTGCCAGCGATCGCAATGTCGTCCTGCTCAATCAGGAGCAAGCAGAAGCCCTCAAGGAACGCCTAACCGGGAAAACCTGGAAAGTCAGCGACCTAGAAGAACGCCCTGTCACACGCAAACCCGCACCACCTTTTACCACCTCAACCCTGCAACAGGAATCTAACCGTAAATTGCGCCTTTCGGCACGGGACACGATGCGAATTGCCCAGAATTTGTACGAACAAGGGTACATTACCTATATGCGTACAGATTCGGTGCATTTGTCTGATCAGGCGATCACTGCCGCCCGTGACTGTGTAGAAAAACTTTACGGCAAAAATTACCTTAGCCCCCAACCAAGGCAATACACCACCAAATCCAAAGGCGCACAAGAAGCACACGAGGCAATTCGCCCAGCAGGTAGCACCTTCCGCACTCCCCAAGAAACTGGTTTAGGCGGTCGGGAACTACAACTGTACGACCTGATTTGGAAGCGTACCGTCGCCAGCCAAATGGCAGACTCTCGCCAAACTCAAATCACCATGCAGTTGCAAGTGGAAGATGCTGGTTTTCGCTCTTCTGGCAAACGAATTGACTTTCCAGGGTACTTACGCGCCTATGTGGAAGGTTCCGACGACCCAGAGGCGGCGCTGGAAGACCAGGAAGTCATCTTGCCTAACTTAAAAGTGGGCGATAGTCCCAACTGTTCCAACCTAGAAGCAGTAGGACACGAAACCCAACCCCCGGCAAGATACACCGAAGCAACTTTGGTGAAAACCTTAGAAAGCGAAGGCATTGGACGTCCCAGCACCTACGCCAGCATCATTGGCACGATTATTGACAAGGGTTACGCCCAATTGACGAATAACGCCCTTGTGCCCACCTTCACTGCCTTTGCCGTCACGGAACTCTTGGAAAAACACTTCCCCGACGTGGTTGATCCCAGTTTTACCTCCAAAATGGAGCAAACGCTGGATGACATTTCCACAGGTGAAGCTAAGTGGCTACCCTACCTGAAGGAATTCTATCTGGGAGACAAAGGTCTAGAAACCCTAGTCAAGGAACAGGAAAACCAAATTGATGCCAATGTTGCCCGGACAGTGGAACTGGAAAACCTAGATGCCAAAGTCCGTATTGGTAAATATGGTGCTTATTTGGAAAAAGAGAATGGTGACGGTGTTGTCACCGCCTCGATTCCCAAAGACCTGACTCCTGCTGACCTTGATCCCCAAAAGGTAGAAACGCTGCTGCGGCAAAAAACCGAAGGTCCGGAACAGGTCGGTCGTCATCCTGAAACTGGCGAACCGATTTATGTGCTTATTGGTCCTTACGGTCCTTATGTCCAGTTGGGTGACAAAACTGAGGAAAACCCTAAACCCAAACAAGCTTCCTTACCTAAAGGTGTAACGCCAGAAAACGTCACCCTTGAGCAAGCTGTTGGTCTTTTGTCACTACCCCGAAAACTAGGGGTTCATCCAACCACAGGTGCTGAAATCCAAGCGAATTTGGGACGCTTTGGACCTTACGTTGTTCATAACCAAAGTGGTGAAAAAGACTACCGTTCTCTGAAAGCCACTGATAATGTATTGACAATTTCTTTAGAACGTGCGTTGGAATTGTTGTCTGAACCGAAAAAGGGACGCAGTAGCAGCAGCAAGTCTAAGGCGGCTGTACGAGAATTAGGTCCTCACCCCGAAGACGGCGAACCAGTCAATATTTACAATGGTCCCTACGGACCTTACATTAAGCACGGCAAAACGAATGCCAGAATGCCAGAAGGAGTATCTGTGGAAGATATGACCCTTGCTTCAGCGCTAGAGTCGCTGGCATCCAAAGCATCAACAGCAAAATCTACTCGCAAAACAACGAGTAAATCAACGAGTAAATCAACGAGTTCTAACTCTAAATCAACGACCAAGTCGTCAAGCACCACTGCCAAAAAAAAAATGACAAAAAAGGCTAGTTAAGCCGAAAAGTCCACAGTCAATAGTCTATGACCATCTAATCTTGACTATTAACTTTGGGCTTTTCATGCAAAAACGCTTCCAGCAATTGAAGCAGAAAGCCCAAGCCTGATATACCAGGCTTTGGATAATATGATGAGTCACTGCACGCTCAAAGTGCCGTGGCTCTTTGCTAAAATCAGATAAGCTCTAAAGCGGATATGTAAAAAGCCAAAAGGTATAGTCGCCAGTTGAGAGCGAGAACCTAGGGGCATTTCTCAGCCCAAGAATGCCACCGCCTAAAAGACAGTGCGAGTGTCAAACCCATCAAAAACCCTCATTGGTAAGATGCAGTCTCATAGGTGGTGATGTGATACTCTAAAATGTAGGAGAGATAACACCGAATTTTTAAAATTCAAGAAGTGTAAACCATCCTATTTTTAAACCAAAGGTGCAAAAATACTTTGGTTTGTCCGTAAATGATAATAAACATCTTTGGAACTATTTCAGGAGCGGTCAGTTCAATGGACTATATAGAAAAGGTGCTAGAAAAGCTTAAGGACTTGGCACGCAAGCTAATAGAAGCCCTTTTGGGACCAGACGCTGAACAGGAGCCGGAACTTATTCCGATTCCTGTAGATGATCGTTCACGCCGTCGTTAAGAAGCATTGATTGTGCTGGAGTTGACGTTGCAACCCAACCGCGTTCTGGTGCTGCATGGACCAAACCTGAATTTGCTAGGACTGCGAGAACCAGGAATATATGGATCGCTGACATTGGCTGAAATTAATCGCGCCTTAGAGGAAGAAGCAAAAAAACTACAGGCGAAGGTGTTCCCATTTCAGTCAAATCATGAAGGGGTTCTGGTAGATGCTATTCATGAAGCAGTAGGGCAACATGAAGGAATTTTAATCAATCCAGGGGCATACACTCACACGAGTGTAGCGTTACGAGATGCGATCGCTGCTGTTAACTTGCCTACAGTAGAAGTGCATTTGAGTAACATTCACAAACGGGAAGAGTTCCGCCATCATTCGTATATAGCCCCAGTCGCAATTGGGCAGATCAGTGGTTTTGGGGCACAAAGTTATTTACTAGGCTTGCAGGCGTTGGTGCATCATTTACGGAAGTAATGAGTGATGAATGATGAATTATGAATGCAAATAAGGTGAGTCCAATGGTGTTGGCGGGAGCCTATCCGAAGGATATACCCGAAGGGTCATAATTGATCATTCACAATTCATTATTATGCAATATGCGCTACTCTGTTGGAAGTCGGTTTAAAGGCACAATACTCGGGGCAGTTCTTGGAGAAAACACAGCTTCTAGTCGTAGAAATCAGTTACAGGGTGCAGGGACGTTGAAAATCACATCTTTGCACTGGAGTGATATGGCGATTGAGTGTGCTTCAAGTTTGATTTCTTTGGGTAGATTTGACCAACAAGATTGGCAAAAAGCAAAGCAACAAGAATTGACGAACTTAGAAGATAGCTATGGGGCTATTCTTGCCACATTGCCTGTGGCGCTATTTTTTCACGAAAATCCGATTAAACTACGACACAACTTACTGCTGGCGGCTGAAATTTGGCAGAACCAGCGGATTGTGCGGGATGGAATACTCGCAGTAGGCTATGCGATCGCTCAATCGCTGACGGAAAAGGTCACGTCCATTAGCCTCATTTCTCAGACTATCTCCTTTGTTGGAGAAACATCGACAGACTTGCCACAACAATTATTAAAAGTTAATAATTTGTTAGAAGATGGTGCAGGGTTAGAAAGGGTACAAGCCGAATTCAGTAAGGAAGAAAAGTTAAGCCACTCTATTGCTGTGGCTTTTTACTGTTTTCTGAGTACCATAGAAGACTTTCGGCTTTCAGTTTTGCGCTCTCTTCAGAATAGTCATCCTTCACAAGGAATAAGTGCAATTACTGGTGCTTTATCAGGAGCATACAATAGTGTAGTAGGTATTCCCATCACTTGGCAGGTTATGCTTGTACAAGCAAACTCAACAGAAGGTCAAGTAAGCTCATCTCGTCGAATGGTAGAATTAGCTGAAGCACTTGTAGCTGTGTGGTCAGGAGTGTATGACCTGGCTTTGCATCCAGTGATGGTCACTGAAGAAGGAAGTGCGATCGCCTACGGCGGGGCGAAGCCCATCGCACCACATCTTGTGTCCTTACAAGCAACAGCAGCTCCTCGCGTCATTAAGTCACGCTAATAGTCTTTAGAGTAAACATTGGCGCTTGTGCAAAACATGACAGACTACAAAACCATTCTGCTCTATTTAAGTAAATTTTAATACTAGTATGCAAAAGGAAACCTGAAATCAAATGTAGGTAGCTATTGTGGCAAATTCGCTTCAAGTATATTCCCGCTTTGGATTGTCTTGTTTTAAGCTATCAGAGTAAACAACTGCGGTCATAGGTGATGAAAACGCAGCAATTTTTTCAGTCCTTGACCCAGAAATTGACTTTCTGGCGGCGAGAGTATAAAATGCTACACCGTCAAATGCATTTATTAAAAACAAGTGGGAAAGACGGATACCCAATAGCAAGAGCGTCAAGCTCAATGACACAATCGGTCAAAGATAAAAAAAATGTTATTTATCCAGTAGGTTCGCGCTGGGTGAAAGCAAAGCGTTACCCTGTTGTTTTCGCGATCGCAGTTGTCTTGTTGACAGGGGTGATGGGGCAAAAGTTATATAACCAACCGCAGTTGCAGGTGGGGACTATCGCGCCACAGACGATCAGAGCACCAGCCACTGCGAGAATCGAGAATAAGAAAAAAACAGAGGAAAAGCGCAAAGCCGCAACTCAAAGCTTCCTACCAGTGCTGATGATAGATGCACAAATCAATGCAGAAATTAAGGAAAATTTACAACAGATGCTGCAAGAAGGTAACGAAATTCGTACCTCTGTAGGGTCTTTTCCTTTTTTTGACACTTTCATTCTCTCCGTCTCTACTCAGCGTTACTTGCGTTCCTGTTCCGATGCGGAATGGCAAGCACTTCTGTTAGCTGTAGAAAATCCTGATAAGCACAAATCAGGAGTTTTGGCTCAAAAGCAGACAAGTCAAAGAGGACAGATAAAGCGGATAACTCCCTCATCTCCCCATGTTCCCGTCTCAGTTTCTACGTCTAACCCATTCAACACGTTAGACTCAAAATCAAATGATTTGTTCCAAAACATAGACTTTACACAAGCAGTAGCGGAATTAGAAACTTACTACCTCACAACTTCCAAGCAAAACTTGTCTTCACTGAACGCTCAAATTACAAAAGTACGGCAGGGATACAAAGAAGCCAAGACTAAACTGGCAGATCTGGTGAGTGCCAAACCAGAAACAGTATACGATGAAGCTTCCCTACTTAATTTGTCAGATGAGGAGTGGGCGAAAACACAGATGGGAATTCAGCTTTCTTTAGCACGGATTCTCACCCAAGGTGTTTCACCGGGGCTACCGCAAAGCATCCTACGAAATGCAGTCAACCTACACGTGCAGACTTTAGTACCAAAAGACGCCGAACCCTTAGCAACCAAACTTTTGTTAGCCGTACTCAAGCCAAATCTTAAAAAAGATGAATTACGAACGCAACTCATAGCTGCAAAGGCTGCTGCTCAGGTAGAACCCGTAATCATCACTGTACACAAAGGTGAGGTGATTGTCCGCCAGGGACAAAAGATTACTGCATGGAACTTTGATGTACTAGAGCATTACCACCTGATTCAGCGCGAGGTTCATTGGCTGGGATTGATACAGTTAGGAGGTGCTGTTACTGGGTGTGTAAGTATTTTTGCGCTAGTAGAACGCCGAACTAAGTGTCGATTGCGGCAAAGCGATCGCCTGCTGGTGTTGCTGCTTTCCCTAAGTGTGCCACTGGTACTCATGATGGGTACACCGTATACCACCTGGAGTGCCGTTGGTTTGTTGTTGGGTAGCTTCTACGGACCAACTCTGGGGATGACTGTGATCGCTTTGCTGTCCCTGCTGCTACCTATAAGTTTAGAAATGAGTAAAATTGCGCTTTTGGCTGGTGCAGCAGGGGGAGTTTTGGGGAGTTACGTAGCACAACGCTTGCGATCGCGCGAGGAACTCGCACTTTTGAGTGTTGCCATTGCCTTTACAGAAGGTGGTGTTTACCTGATCATCAAGCTCCTGATCAGTGCAGCATTTGGTCTTCCCATATACTACATCCTACTACAAGAAGCCACATTATTTGCTTTATCCGGTTTAGTGTGGAGTATCGTGGCGATGGGGTTGAGTCCTTACCTGGAAAAACTATTTGATTTAGTCACCCCAATTCGGTTAGCAGAACTGGCAAACCCTAATCGCCCCTTATTGAAAAGACTTGCTACTGAAACACCTGGAACCTTTCAGCATACCCTGCTTGTGGCTACTCTTGCCGAAGCAGCTGCCAAACAACTAGGATGCAACGTCGAACTTGTCAGAGCAGGCGCATTGTACCACGATATTGGGAAAATGCACGACCCAATGTCATTTATTGAAAATCAAATGGGGCAACCAAATAAACACGATACAGAAATTAAAGACCCTTGGAAGAGTGCGCAAATCATCAAAAAGCACGTCAGTGAAGGGTTGGTGATGGCACGGAGGCACAGTTTGCCTTCCTCAATTCAAGCTTTCATTCCAGAGCATCAGGGAACAATGCAAATTGCCTATTTCTATCACCAAGCACAGCAAATGGCACAAGCAGATCCAAGTATAAAAGTTATGGAGACAGATTTTAGCTACGATGGTCCAATTCCCCAGTCACGAGAAACCGGAATTGTCATGTTGGCAGATACCTGCGAAGCGGCGCTGCGATCGCTTCGAGACGCCACCCCAGAAAAAGCCCTAGTAATGCTGAACAATATCCTTCGTGCCAGATGGCAAGACAATCAACTGCTAGATTCTGGGTTAAAACGAGAGGAAATGACCCAAATTGCTGAAATTTTTGTACAAGTTTGGCAGCAATTCCATCACAAGCGTATTGCTTACCCAAAGTCAACAGTAAATAATAAGTAGCTTTTTATAGCTGATGCCAGCTATGTCCAATCATGAACCTCCCCAACATTTACACTTATTAGAAAGCTTTGAGGCAGGATGGGATGGCTTGCACCTCATTTATGAGCTAGAACCCGCCGACGAAATACCTGAAACTCAGTTTGCTCAGCATCTTATTATCATCGCTCTTGATGATTTTCGTGGCAGCTTTACGCTGAACGGACGTTGGCAGCATATAGATTATACCAAGGGTGATATTGGCATTTTCCCAGCGAGCCAACCCTTCCCCAAGGCACAGGTTGATCGCGAAGTTCCAATCATCGATTTGTTTGTTGAAAGGGCAACGCTTACCGGTGCTGCTCACGAATTTGTGGATGCAGACCAAATCGAACTTGTGCCGCAGTTGAAGTTACGCGACCCGTTGATAGAGCACATGGGTTTGGCACTCTTGGCTGAGCTAGAAGCAGGAGGTGCAGACAGTCGGCTATACGCAGAGTCAATGGCAACAGCGCTCTGTGTGCATTTACTACGGCGGTACTCGTCACGCCAGCAGCAGTTAAAGCACTATACTGGGGGATTACCTAAATATAAGCTCAGGCAAGTGGTCAGCTACATTCATGAAAATTTAGACCAAAACTTGACCTTAGCTGAAGTTGCTGCCGTAGTGCAGATGAGTCCACATTATTTTGCAAGTTTATTTAAACAATCCACCGGACTGACTCCTCATCAGTATGTGATCAAAAGCCGAATTGAGAAAGCAAAACAGTTGCTCCTTAGGCGAGATTTGACACTTGTAGAAATCTGTCAGGAAGTTGGCTTTGAAAGTCAAAGCCATTTTACAAGGGTCTTTCGTCAACATACCAAAACAACACCAAAGGTATATCGAGACAGGCTTTAAAGTTCAACTGGTCGGCATTCCTCCCCTTAGGTACTGGCGACTAGCGACTGGCGACTGGCGACTGGGGAAATGCTCCAAAATTTGGAAGGGGCAATAAAGCCCCTCCCATAATTTTTCGTTTGATAACCATTACCCCAATCCCTAATCCCCAGTCCCCAATCCCCTTTACAGGAAGATTAGGACATTTTTCCGAAGAATAGGCAAGACAGCGATAGAGAGCGATCGCTAATTTAGTACCTGTTAGTAATCTTCTCCAAGGAGTAGCAAAGTATGGCAGGTGCTAAATCTTTACAAGGATGGAATATCGTTGGTTTTTCAGCAGTAGTCATTGGCACAATGGTTGCTGTTATCTGGCTTGTTCATGGAATTGATGAGCAAGGGATGCGGATAGCTATTCGAGCAACTGCTCGTAGCTCATGTGTCCTGTTTCTTTGTGCGTTTGTCGGTTCAGCACTTCACAGAATTTGGTCAACGCCTCTTACGGCGTGGCTTCTGAAAAATCGCCGCTACCTGGGGCTATCCTTTGCGGTGTCGCATACATTCCATGCGATCGCGATTCTCGGTTTATGGTTTGTAACCTCTGGATCTGCTCTCAAATTTGACCCTTTGGGAACATTAGGCTATATTTTCCTCATTGCCATGACTGTGACCTCGTTTAAGCGCCCAGCTGCCTGGATAGGTCAACCTGCCTGGAAGATTTTGCACACCACCGGAATGCACTATTTCTGGCTGGGTTTTACGCTGGAATTCAGTCTGAGGATTTCCCAGTCAATGTTCATCTATTTGCCGCTTTCGATTTTGCTAGTTGTAGCAATGATGCTTCGCCTAGTAGCTCCCAGAATACAGACGAAGTTAGCCAGTTAGAAACTGAGTGTGCTAGCTTTTTTTACAGTATCAAGGAGGCGAGCTGAACAGTGAAGTACGTCTGCGTGTTTTGCGGTTCTAGTATGGGTGTACAACCAGCTTACCAACAAGCGGCTCTTGCATTGGGCGAAGCGCTAGCGCGACGGAAGTTGGGTTTGGTGTATGGGGGTGGCAATGTTGGGCTAATGGGTACAATTGCTGATGCCACTCTAGCAGCTGGTGCTGAGGTCATTGGAGTGATTCCAGATTTTATGGTGGCAAAGGAAATTGCTCACACTGGACTCACACAACTTCATATTGTCAACTCAATGCACGAACGCAAAACTATGATGGCGCAACTGTCCGATGCTTTTGTGGCACTTCCTGGAGGCTACGGAACGCTGGAGGAGTTTTGCGAAGTCCTGACTTGGGCACAATTGGGGTTACATCAAAAGCCTTTTGGTCTGCTTAATATCAATGGCTACTATAGCCCACTACTGAAATTTTTTGACCAGGCTGTCACTGAAGAATTTTTACGTCCTATGAATCGCTCTCTGGTATTGGAAGCAGCCGAACCAGAAAATTTACTTGATTTATTGGCGAATTATCAACCTCAATACGTTGACAAGTGGATAAGGAAAGAGGTTACGCCCTGATAGATAAACCAACTTGATTCCTCCCCACCTTACTTCCTTGAAGGTGGGGACTACCGCGAGGAGCGTTGAAAGAATAATTTCATCATAGGCAAGGATGACTTGCGTACCCTGGAAAAGCCAAGATACGAGTTTATAACGATTGACTAAACAACAAAAACGTTACTTGCACCAATCCCACAATAAAGCCTAAAACACCACCTAAATTCACAATTGCCTGCAATTCATTTTTCACAATTCCCTCAATTGCTGCTTCTAAATCAGCAGGTGAAGTGGATTTGACGCGGTCAACAATCACTTGATCAATTGCCAAAATTGGAATTACCTGAGTCACAATTGCTTCTAAGTCTCTTTCTAAATACCGCTCTAAAACAAGAGCCAATTCTTTACTGACGACTTCCAGCGAACTAGTTACAACGGGTGACGTGCTGAGGCGATTCACCAGCAACATGGCAGTATTCTCCCAGTCAACGGAACCACTTAATCCTTGGAGTAACTCGCTACCGCGTGTTTGCAGGTAATGACGGACGCTTTCGCGTGTCGTCTTTCGCAATTGCCGTACTGTGCCTATTGGTAAATTTTGTAAAGATAAACTTAGCAGAAATCGCTTGATGCGATCGCGCACCTGCAATTCTTGGATCAATTCCTGCAGGCGTGTATTGGTAGCGTCTTTTTCATCCAAACAATAAGTCCGCAGCCGACTCAAAGTATTGCGTAAGCCTAAGAGATTAGCCACAACCCAATAGGTACCGCTGGTTTTTTCCCGAAAACTTTCGTCAATCGTTTGAATCGTGCGATCCGTCAAAAAGTCAATGGCTGCTTGTCGCAGCACATCCGGCGGTATAACGACTTGTAGCAGCCACTCAGCAAGACGACCAGCTTGTTCTTCAGTCAGTTGAAAGTCCAGTAATATTTGATCAAAAATTTGATTGATCTGCGCCTCTAAAAAGTCTTCTCGCCGCGCCAAAACCTTCAGAAGACGTGGCAAGGATTCCCCTAACAAATCCCGCAATATTCCCGCCAAAATCTTGGCAGTTTTCTGCTCTTTATCGGATTTTAATTGGTCAATTGCAAGTCGCAATATCCAGACAATTGCTCCTTGCACGCGTTCGGTTTGCAACAATCGCCGCGCCAATTTTTGCAACTCTTCTGGTGTCAGCAGCGACCCCATGATGGTATCTGAGACATTCTTGGCAAGCCGTTCCTGATTACGGGGAATCAATCCAGGTGTAAAAGGTACTCTTCGTCCACTGATGTAAATTGCGCGGTAGGGACGAAATAACATTTTGATGGCTATATCATTAGTGAAATAGCCAATAACTCCACCCACTATGGGGGGAGACACATAAAGCCAAAGGTGAGACCAATCCATCGTTTGGGATTAGGGATTAGGGATTAGGGATTAGGGATTAGGGATTAGGATTTTCCCAGTCCCTAGTCCCTAGTCCCTAGTCCCTAGTGCCCTATATAAAATTTAAAATTTCGTTATCACTAACACTCCCATCATACCGTTCGCAATGGGGTAATGTGTTGCTGCTGCAAAACCAACTTGACGAGCTATCTCTCGCTGCTCGTTGCCTGTGGGAAAGCGGTCTAAGCTGGGACTAATGTAGGCGTATTCTTCCTTTAATCCTAGGTTATTGGCAATTGGAACGACAAGATTGTCCAGATACCACTGCTGAAAGCCGCGGAGTTGGGGATTGTTGGGACGATGAAAGTCCAAAATCGCAGCTTTAGCACCCGCTTTCAGAACGCGGTGTAACTCTTTCAAACTACGCGGAATATCTGTTACATTTCTTAAACCATAGCCCATTGTTGCAGCATCAAATTGATTATCCTCAAAAGGTAAGGAAAGAACGTCAGCTTCCACCCAAGTAATGTGAGGTTGGAGAGAGTGAGTTTGACAACGTTTTTTGGCAATTTCTAGTAATTGTGAAGAAAAATCTACTGCATACACCTGTCCGTTTCTTCCTACACGTCGTGCTAACCGAAAAGATAAGTCTCCGCTACCGCAACACAAATCAAGACTTGTATCTCCCGGTTTAGCTGCACTCCATTTGACTGTCATTTCCTTCCATACATGGTGTTGTCCTACACTCAGCCAATCATTTAACTGGTCATAAACAGGAGCAATGCGGTTAAAAATAGTGCGAATGTTATCAGTCATTAGTTATGAGTGATTAATTTTTCTTATTTGTCATTTGTGCGAACTCACCGATCCCCTCTGGGGATTAGGGGCAGGGTATTTTTTTACAAGTGTTCATCCGGACTTGATATGACTATCTATTTTGTCGGTTGATAGTAACGAGTGCAAGTGAGGGCGATCGCCTCGGTGAAGAGCGTATCTTGAGCCAGCCAGTTTTCTACTGTTTTTTTATTGAGAACGGATAAATCGGCTTCACAATCGAATATTGAAAGCCTATGTGTACTTGAAGAGTCAGGGGCGGGAGGATTCATAATACAATAAGACTTGCTGCATAAGTATTAACCGCCTTCTGAAGCTCGAACCCTGGATTATGACTGACCTACCACCCAATGCTCAAAATTCTGATAATAACGATGTGGCACCAGAGTTGCTGCGAAAGCTTAGACAAAAGCAAGGCACCTGGGTGGAATGGGGAGTTGCTATAGCCCAACTGCAAAAACTCGGTTACGATCCCCAAGCCATTTTTGAGGCAACTGGATTTGAGCAGGTACAACAAAATCAGGTCGTTGTTGGCGCTCAAGTTTACAATTCTATAGAAAAGGCTGGTGCTTCTGTTGCAGTGCGATCGCATTACAGCACGCGCGGAAGTGATGTTTTGTACGAACTGCGGCTGCTCACCCAAGAAGAACGTGCCGGTGCTGCGGAACTCACCTTCCAACACAAAGTTGATGTTGATGAGGCGCGGGAAGTCGCCAAAGCAATCAAAGATTTTTCCCGCTTTCGTACCTTACCCGAGGGGTTTGAAAATCATCCAGGGGACGCAGTTGCTTATCAATGTTGGAAACTAGCCCGCCAAAACTCAGACTTACAAGAACGCTCCCGCCTTATAGCCAAAGGTTTACGTTTTGCTCACTCGCAAACAGCAAGGAAACAAATCGAACAGTTACTGACTGATTTTACGCTCGTACCCAAACGTCCTGCCCCTATTTTGCCTTTTTACCGCCTGGAATCAGAGGAGGAATTGCCCCGGCTTGTACCAGTGGTGGGTGAGTTGCCATTGGCACCAAAAGACTTGGAAGCAGTACCCCTCATAGAAGAGATAGAACCATTTCGCATGGTGAAATTTGCCGGAGAGCAAGCTTGGGTACCATTACCAGGTTGGCAGGTTTTATTGAATGCCGAAGATCCAGTGGTGATTTTGTGCAAGAGCGATCGCCTTCCCAACCAAACACAAAATCTTTCACAACCTGTGTTGGTTGTTATAAATCGGCAAGAGCGAGAATGGGACGCTAGTAGTTACTTTGTGGTTGATAACTCTGGTGAGTTAGATTTTCAATGGTTTGAAACCGCACCAGAAATTCCCCTACTTGGGAAAATCATTGTGATTGTGCGACCAAAGAAGATTTTGGATGAAAATGTAACTAAGGATGTTTGGCAAATTGACGAATAGATATTGGCTATCGGTAAAAATTTTCTTATCAATGAGCGAATTTTTACGTTTCCTCAGTATCTCGACTTTGTTTTTGCAATACTGCTCATTTTGTGTATAGAAACAAAGATAACAAGAATAATCAGGAGAGGAACGAAGAAGCTAAGAATTATAGTAAGATACTTGCCTACATGGAT
The DNA here is from genome assembly GCF_002368435.1 of Kalymmatonema gypsitolerans NIES-4073. Taxonomy (GTDB): domain Bacteria; phylum Cyanobacteriota; class Cyanobacteriia; order Cyanobacteriales; family Nostocaceae; genus Kalymmatonema; species Kalymmatonema gypsitolerans. Next base: position 453,426 of record NZ_AP018268.1, on the reverse strand, counting down.
TTGATTCCTGCATCCATAAGACCGTTCATGCGTGCTGCTTTTTTACCAAAAGTGAGTGAGGGTGACGGTGCGCTCAAAGCCTCCAAGTTTTGGGGAAAACCGTGGTTGAACAAGAACGAAGACTGGCCTGTCTGTCAACATTGCGGTAAACCTATGCAACTGTTTTTGCAACTTAATCTCAACTCTTTGCCAGAATCCATACAGGGAGAGTTCGGCACCGGATTACTCCAACTGTTTTACTGTACAAGCACAGATACTAATTGTGAAGTCGAGTGCGAAGCTTGGTTACCCTTTGCCAAAAGTATGCTTGTCCTTTGTTGTTCAACCTGACACGGAAGCGCTAGATATTGAAATACCGGACATAGAGAATTACTTTCCCCCGAAACAAATTGTAAGCTGGGAGGAAATACAAGATTATCCCAACCCTGAAGAATGCACAGAACTTGGAATAGATTTAACTGATAATGAGTGGGATAACATCGGGTCGGAATATGCACACTCCGGCGACAAACTCTCAGGTTGACCATGCTGGGTTCAAGGAATCGAATATCCCAATTGCCCAGTATGCAATCAAAGAATGCGGTTAGTGTTTCAGCTGGACTCGGAGAACAATCTGCCGTTTATGTTTGGCGATGTTGGGTGTGGTCACATCACACAGTGTAAGACGCACAAAACCCAGGTCGCCTTTGGTTGGGCTTGTTGTTAATCAGGTAGGTACTGCAACTACTTCGGGTGTTTGTGATGTTTGAATCGCAGTATTAATGGCTTGAGTACCCCACAGGAATGGGTTGCCTTACATTTGATTGACCTTTGCATTCGCGTAGCGTCTCCGACAGGAGAAGCGCAGATCGCCTCAGTTGCAGGTTGTTGTCTCTACAAACCTGAAGTAGAGGATGACAGTGTTGTAGGAATTGCTTGTAGAGACGCACATAGTCTGTCGTAGGGGCACGGCAGTGCCGTGCCCTACCCGTGTCGTGTACCTCACGCTCAATGAAAAGCGCTGTAATTTCTCGTTCTTAAATGTAGTACGAACGCTAAAGCGCTAAATAAAAAAGTCCGCCTAGGCGGACTTTGTTTATGTATCCCCACCTTTCTAGGGTGCAGGCATTTAAATTTTTCATTTACATATGCCCACCCCGAGGGGTGCGGGCATTTAAATGTTTTCGCTTACTATTCAACTACAGGGGTCAACAATTCCCGGCGCTGTTCAGCTCTGACAACCACATTACCAGTGTCATCGACATCAACTATGGCTGTATCACCATCCTTGATGCGACCAGATAGAATCTCTTCCGCGAGGCTATCTTCTAACAAGCGCATAATTGCTCGACGTAATGGTCTTGCGCCGTAGCTGGGGCTGTAACCTTCTTGGATGAGGCGGTCTTTGAATTTATCGGTAACTTCCAGTGCGATGCCTTTTTCTGTGAGGCGACCAAACACTTCCTTGAGCATGATGTCGGAGATTTCGGAGACCTCTTCCTTGCTCAATTGACGGAAGACGATGATTTCATCCAAACGGTTGAGGAACTCAGGACGGAAGTACTGCTTGAGTTCTTCGTTGACCAGAGATTTAATCCGGTTGTACTGTGCTTCTGTTTGGTCTTCAGCAACATCGAAGCCGAAACCGCTACCACTCTTCTCAATCACCTTAGAACCGATATTAGATGTTAAAATCAGCAAGGTATTCTTGAAGTCTACGGTGCGGCCTTTAGCATCGGTTAAGCGACCGTCTTCCAAAATTTGCAGCAGCATATTGAAGACGTCGGGGTGTGCTTTTTCGATTTCGTCGAACAGCACTACCGTGTAAGGACGACGCCGCACGGCTTCGGTCAGTTGACCGCCTTCGTTATATCCGACATAACCAGGAGGCGAACCAATCAGCTTGCTGACGGTATGGCGCTCCATGTATTCCGACATATCTAGGCGAATCATCGCTTCTTCGGAACCGAAGAAGTAAGAAGCCAAAGATTTTGCCAATTCGGTTTTCCCCACACCTGTCGGACCGGAGAAAACAAAGCTAGCAATCGGTCGATTGGGATTCTTCAAACCGACACGAGCGCGACGAATTGCCCGCGAAACTGCTTTCACAGCATCTTCTTGACCAATCAAGCGCTGATGGAGGGTGTCTTCCATGTGCAGCAGCTTCTCGGATTCAGATTCGGTGAGTTTGTTCACCGGAACTCCAGTCCAGGAAGCGACAATGTGAGCAATGTCTTCTTCCGTTACAACAGGTTCGTCACCTTCAGTGCGGGTAGAATTCGTCTTGCTTTGAGCAATGGCGCGAATTTCGGCTTTGATTTCCATTTCGCGATCGCGCAATTCCCCCGCTCGATCAAAGTCTTGAGCGCGGACTGCATCGTCTTTTTCTTTCAAAATCTGACGCAGTTCTTTGTCCAACTCTTTCGCTGCCGGGGGCAGTTGGGAGTTAATCAAGCGAACCCGGCTTCCTGCTTCGTCAATCAAGTCGATTGCCTTATCTGGGAGATAACGATCGCTGATATAGCGGTCAGACAACTTCGCCGCTGCAACCAAAGCTTCATCGGAGATTTTCAGCTTGTGGTGCTGTTCGTAGCGATCGCGTAGACCATAGAGAATCTCTATCGTCTCATCTACTGATGGTTCACCCACCATGACTGGCTGGAAGCGACGCTCCAGAGCTGCATCCCGCTCGATGTGCTTGCGGTATTCATCTAGAGTTGTGGCTCCGATACACTGCAATTCACCTCGCGCCAAGGCGGGTTTGAGGATATTTGCTGCATCGATTGCGCCTTCTGCCGCACCTGCGCCAATTAAGGTGTGAACCTCGTCAATCACGAGAACGACATTGCCCGCCTGACGAATTTCATCCATGATTTTCTTCAGGCGTTCTTCAAATTCACCCCGGTACTTGGTTCCTGCAACAAGTAGACCGATATCCAGAGTCACCACACGCTTGTCTTCTAGGATGTCAGGGACATCTTTGTTGGCAATGCGTTGTGCTAAACCTTCGGCGATCGCGGTTTTACCTACCCCTGGTTCCCCAATCAGCACGGGATTATTTTTTGTCCGGCGACCCAAAATCTGGATCACGCGTTCAATTTCTTTGGCACGTCCCACCACTGGATCGAGCTTGCCGTCAGCTGCCATTTGGGTCAGATTTGAGCCAAACTCGTCCAATGTTGGGGTTTTGTTCCCGCGTGGTTGACCACCACCAGTTACCTCAGCTGTTTCGCCCAGCATTCGGATCACTTGGGTTCTTACTTTAGATAGATCTACCCCTAGGTTTTCTAGCACTCTGGCTGCTACACCTTCCCCTTCTCGGATTAAGCCCAACAGCAGATGCTCGGTGCCAATATAGTTATGGCCTAATTGGCGCGCTTCTTCCAAGGATAGTTCTAGAACCCGCTTTGCCCGTGGGGTAAACGGAATTTCCACAGCGACAAAGCCTGAGCCTCGACCTATGATTTTTTCTACCTCAATCCGAGCGTCTTTGAGATTGACGCCCATGGATTTTAGTACCTTAGCCGCCACTCCGGTACCTTCTCCAATCAGACCCAAGAGGATCTGTTCGGTACCCACGAAATTATGCCCAAGACGGCGAGCTTCTTCCTGGGCTAGCATTATTACCTTTATGGCTTTTTCTGTGAAGCGTTCAAACATATGGCATTCGTCCCATCACCTGCGTCGTGCCGGTACGCTGATTTTAGCACAGGCTAAGCGGACGGATGCTTGTATAAAGAAATAGACATCCGACATCACTCACCCAGCTTTATGGGGCAATTGCTAATTTTTCATGATTTTTATTTAATTTTCTTTACTTTTGTGCGGTCAGTGTGCTGAGGAGCGTAACTTTGTTTACCTTTTTTAGGGTTGACCACGAACAATTGATGGTTGGATTGAAAAGTTTTTATTCAATCCCAAATAAACACTAATACCAGAGTTGAGTATTCGTGTCAAGAAGGTTTTAAACTTTATGATAATTTCTTATATAACGAAAAACACCAAATTGTAGGAGTGTAAGCGCAAAGCGCTTCCTGAGGGTAGGGTCTGCGCCTCCACATATATATTGCATCCTATCGAAAATGACTATAAAGAAAATAATAAATTCAATAAAAAAAGCTAATCAAATGCTAAGGATCAATGACCAATGACCAAGACGCTTTTGTTAAGCGGTCGCTAATTATGGTAAACCAGTTATCTAAAGTTTGTTGAAATTCCGGCTGTTGCAAGTCTGGTAGCCAAAGTATCAGCGCGTCCTCGTCATTATCTTTGTAGTAGCGCGGTCGCCGCCCAGCGGTTTTGAAGCCAAATTTTTGATATAAAGAAATTGCCGCCGAGTTGGAAGCTCGGACTTCGAGAGTCGCTCGCTCCAAGCCGCGATCGCAAGCAGTTTTTAGCACAGAGTACAGTAAAGCCTGTCCGAAGCCTTGATGGTGGTATTGGGGATCAACTGCCAAGATTGTGATGTGTGCTTCATCTAAAATTGACCAAAAGCAACATATTCCCAGTAGTCTGTTGACAGAAACAGAGGAAAACAAACCGAGTAAGTCACTGTTAGGGCTATCTAACTCTCGTTGGTAGCCATCCATTGTCCACAAACCACCAAAACAGGCTTGATCAAGTTCCAGCATTGCACTCAAATCTGCTGGAGTTAGATGTCTAATTTCTAATGCTAATTTGCTCACACTTGTTCGTAATGGTACAAGCCCTTTGTAAACTGGGAATCGGAGGACTTACTCACGCCCGTAATTTAGACAAGGACAACTTTTATAGTTATGGTATCGACACACCCTACAGGGGTTCAACATTTTGGTAGTCAGTATTTGCCTGCATCAAGCACTTCAAACACAAGTCTTTCACCAAATCAGGAACTTCTACCGCTGAGTGCCAGAAGAAACAGTCATGACTGTTTGGAAATAGGAGGCTGTGATGTCACAACCTTGGTTAAGCAATTTGGTTCACCACTATATATTTTAGATGAAGAGACCCTCACAATAGCTTGTCGGCAGTACCGGGACAGCTTCAAGCGCTATTACAACGGCGAATCTCAGGTACTGTACGCTTCCAAGGCGTGGAGTTGCTTAGCTGTTTGCGCTCTAGCAGCTTCGGTTGGTTTAGGAATAGATGTCGTTTCTGGAGGCGAACTCTACACAGCTTTAAGTGCGGGTGTGAGTCCCGATAAAATCTACTTCCACGGCAATAATAAATCTCGCCAAGAGCTAATTTTTGCCATTGAGTCTCGCTGCACCATCGTAGTGGATAACTGGCATGAGTTGCACACTTTGGTTTCGCTAGGAATTGGGGATTCGGGATTAGGGATTGAGAGTAGTTCCCAGTCCCCAGTCCCTAGTCGCCAGTCGCCAGCCCCCATCCGCATCATGCTGCGTTTAACACCAGGTATAGAATGTCATACACACGAGTACATTCGCACGGGACACCTGGATAGTAAATTTGGCTTTGATCCCAATCAACTTGATGACTTGTTTACTTTTGTGAGTCAACAATCTGCCATTGACTGTGTGGGATTACACGCCCATATTGGTTCTCAGATTTTTGAACGCCAACCGCATCAGGATTTAGCTGCGGTTATGGTGCAGTGGATGAGTAAAGCTGCTGGATACGGTTTATCGATCAAAGAGTTGAATGTGGGAGGCGGCTTAGGAATTAAGTACATAGAATCAGATGATCCACCTAGCATCGAAGAGTGGGTAAAACCGATTTGTGAAGTGATTCAAGAAGCTTGTGCAGCCGCAAATTTGCCTTTGCCAAAATTATTATCTGAACCAGGACGTTCCCTGATTGGAACAGCTTGTGTGACAGCTTACACCATTGGCTCTTCCAAGGTCGTTCCAGAAATACGTACCTACGTAGCAGTTGATGGGGGAATGTCTGATAACCCACGTCCAATTACATATCAGTCAGTGTATCGCGCCGTCGTTGCCAATCGATTGTCTGCTCCACTTACGGAAACTGTAACAATTGCCGGAAAGCATTGTGAATCAGGGGATATTGTAATAAAGGATGCCCAGGTACCAAAAACGGAACCAGGGGATATTCTCGTAGTCATGGCAACTGGTGCTTACAATTACAGTATGGCATCTAACTACAACCGCTTGCCTCGACCGGCAGCTGTTATAGTAGCCAATGGCGAAGCGAATTTGATTTTGCAACGCGAAACTTATCAAGACTTGATTCGACAGGATCGTCTACCAGAAAGACTTAAGAAGGATGAAGGATGAGAAGAAGCTAGAAGGATAGAGAAAGAAAGAAAGAAGGATAAAGGATGAAAGGAAGGTAGAACAGTAAAGGATGAAAATTTTATACTTCATACTTCATACTTCATCCTTTATCCTTCAGACTTCAGACTTCATTCTTCATTCTTCCTTCTTCATTCTTCATTCTTCACAGTTTATACTTCATACTTTCACGCCAGATGTCATGGGAGATTGGTGGACGCAATGGGTGACAAACCTAGGAAGGTCACAGTCCTTGCTGGTTGAGACTCTGGATATTGTGTTAGTACTGGCGCTGACGTATATGATACTCGTTATTATTAGTGAGCGCCGGACACTGTGGATGGTGCGAGGATTTATTATTCTGATGCTGGCATCAGCAATAAGTAACAGAATGCAGTTACATCTGCTGAACTTTGTGCTGGAGAAGTTAGTAATTGGCTGTGCTGTAGCAATGGCGGTTGCTCTCCAGTCAGAGTTTCGTAGATTTTTGGAACAATTGGGACGTGGCGAATTCCGGCAGTTGTTTCAACCGTCGCGTCTGGCGGTTCCCAAATCTGATAGTGTAATTGATGAAATTGTCGATGCTGTTAAAGAACTGTCAAAAAACCGGATTGGAGCTTTGCTAATTTTGGAAACCACTGGTCCTATTGACGAGCGGGATTTTTCTGTGCCGGGAGTAAAGCTGAATGCGGAAGTTTCAAAAGAACTTATACAGACGATTTTTCAGCCGAAAACTTTATTACATGATGGGGCGACGTTAATTCGTGGTTCGCGGCTCGTGGCATCAGGTATAATTTTACCGCTATCGGGACGCACAGCCTCACGCCAGCTAGGAACACGCCACCGGGCGGCGATGGGAATTACTGAGCGGGTCGAAAATTGCATTTGTGTCGTTGTATCAGAAGAAACAGGTTCCATTTCTTTAGCGGAACGAGGAACCCTAAATAGACCACTGACCATTACGAAGCTGAAAGAGTCATTAGAGGCTCAATTTTCCCCAACAGTGGATCGGGAGGCTGTTGCTCCTGGTTTGTTGATTTTGGGTCGTCAGATTCGTGGTAAGGCACTAGCACTGATTTCACGTTTACTCGGATTACCATCGACTGCTTCACGACGAGATAAGAAATGACAGCACAACACACTGAACTGCAAGAGTTGCCCCCTGATTTAAAACGAGAACTATTGCCCAAGCACGTTGCGGTGATTTGTGATGGCAATGGTCGATGGGCTAAAAGTCGAGGATTCCCCCGATTTGTAGGACATCAGCGGGGAGTAGATGCTCTGAAAAATTTGCTTCGCTGTTGCGATGATTGGGGAATTGGGGCGCTGACGGCTTATGCTTTTTCGACTGAGAACTGGGGAAGACCGACCGAAGAAGTAGATTTTTTGATGACTCTATTTCAGCGGGTTTTGCGCCAAGAACTGCGGGAAATGATGGAGGAGAATGTTCAAATTAGATTTGTGGGCAATTTGAGCGCCTTACCCGGTTCGCTGCAAGAAGAAATTTCCCGTTCAATGGAAGAAACTAGAAACAATCGCGGTATTAAATTCACAGTCGCAACCAATTATGGGGCGAGGCAGGAGATTTTACAGGCATGCCGCGCAATTGCTCATAAAGTACAGCAAGGTCTACTTCAACCAGATGAAATTGAGGAGGCGACATTTGAACGTCACCTCTACACTGAGGGCATTTGTGACCCAGATTTATTAATTCGTACAAGTGGGGAAATGCGGGTATCGAATTTCCTTCTCTGGCAAATAGCTTATGCAGAAATTTATATAACTGAGGCTTTCTGGCCCGATTTTAACCGCAATGAGTTTCATCGTGCCTTGTGCGCCTATCAGCAACGGGATCGTAGGTTTGGCAAAGTGTGAAGATTGGGGGCTGGGGACTGGCGACTGGCGACTGGCGACTGGCGACTGGGGATTGGGGACTGGGGACTGGCGACTGGGGACTGGCGACTGGGGACTGGCGACTGGGGACTGGCGACTGGGGACTGGCGACTGGACAATACTCTTCCTAATCCCTAATCCCTAATCCCTAATCCCCAATCCCCAATCCCTTATTCAAGGTCCAGAAAAAACAGCTCGTTCTATATCTTCTCGGCTAAGGGAATACTTGAACGCGCGTTGGATATCTTGCCCACCTTCTCCGGCTTGGACATATCGCACGATGATTTGTTCGATATCTAGCGAGAGTTCTGCTTGCCAATTTGATCGCTGTACATGCCAGCAATGAAGTTGTTTTTCATCTTGTTGGCAGCCTTGCTCTCTCAGCCACTGTTCAATTTGGGGAAGGGGATGGTTATACAAGGGTGTTTCCGGGGAACTTAATAGCATAATTTTACTCACAAGTCAACACTAAAGAGTGAAAAGATAATTTTTATTTAATTTTTAATTTGGAATTTTAGAAGGGATAGTGAGTGAAATACTGGTATCGTGTTGTTGTACTGCTGGGGTATTTTGTAGCACTTGCATTTGAAAGGCAGCCTCTCCACGGGTTAAACCGATGGCGATCGCCAGCAGCAAGCAAACTAAAAATGTCAATCCCAGAATAAACAAAGCAAAGATTTCACCTGTTGAGAGGGGGCGATCGCTGGCATCGAGGTAAGCTGATTTAGACCAGTCGTGGGAATAGGAAACAGGACGGTTCAAGTCAGAAGGTGCTTGAATAACTCCAAAGCGCGAATAGCCAATTTTCAGGTCGTAGCTAAATCGTCGTTCTGGGTTGCTAAGGGTGGCGTACGCCTCGTTAAGTTGCTGAAATTTGGCAGTAGCCAAAGCAGTCGGCAATTGTGTCGTATCTGGATGATAGTGCTTGCTCAGTTCCCGGTAAGCGCGACGGATGTCGATTGGCGATGCTGAGGGATGCAGTCCTAGCAGGGAGTAATAGGTCGGTTCGCTGCTTTGTGCCATTGCCCCATTCTGATTCACGGCTGTTTGAGTCACGTGGCAATAAAGTTTTTTCTAATATTCTAAACCTAACCAACTCGGCAAGCAGACGATGACAGTGAGTTTGTCAGTTATTCGTTGTTAGTTGTTAGTTATTAACATTTCCTAATAACCGCTTACTCTCACAATCCCTATCTCACCAAATCGGCGCGGGGTTTAAAGCTTTCTATCTGCCGTAACTTTTCGTAAAGTTCACGTTCTTGCTGACTAATATTTTTGGGAGCAACGATCTGAATTTCCACCAATTGATCACCACGTTCACCGTTTTCCTTGGGGTAGCCTTTATTCGCAAGACGGAAGCGTTGACCAGATCTTACACCAGTGGGAATAGACATTTTGACTGGTCCGTCTAGGGTTGGTGCTTCGATCTGTCCTCCCAAGACGGCTTCCGTAGGAGTCACCGGCACTTGAGTCAGGACATTTGAGCCTTCTACTTTAAATAAAGAATGTGGTTCTACAGTAATTTTTAAATATAAGTCGCCACCATTGATGCCTTGATTTTTCAGGCGGATGGTTTGACCAGTGACCATACCAGGAGGCATACTGACTTCGAGCGATCGCCCATCTTCCAAGCGAATCCTTTCCGATCCACCTTTATAAGCTTTTTCGAGTGGCAGGGTCAATCTTGCTTCTATATCCCGACGGCTGGGGCGGGAGTTGACTGTATATTGAACTTTTCTGTTCGGAGAACTAAACGGATCGCTCTCAGCGCCATTGCTGGAGTTTCCATTTTTATTGTCTTTGCGAACACCTACACCAATGACTTGATTAATAAAACTATCAAAATCAGCATATTTCCCTGGATCTACTTCAGCAGTACTACTGCGACCGTTAGAGCGACTTTCCCAGGTTTTTGCTCCTCGTGGTGCCTGTTTGCCACTAAAGCCTTTTTGTTGCCAGAAGCGGCTAAACTCGTCGTAACGTGACCGTTTCGTTGGATCGCTAAGGACTTCATATGCCTCACCGATATCCTTAAATTTTTCCTCTGCTGCTTTGTTTCCTGGATTGAGGTCTGGGTGATACTGACGCGCTAACCGTCGATAGTTCTTTTTAATATCTTCATTTGTTGCCTCTTTAGTGACTCCCAAAATTTCGTAATAATCGCGAAAATTCTGCAAATTTTGCATAGTTCTGTTGTTTATGTTTAGCTTTTAGATTTTAGATTTATTAATGGTGATTCATTAATTATTGAACGACTAACTAATTACTTATTACCTATTACTTTTGACCAAATCCGAATTCCGAATCAACCTCTTTCATCTTTATTTTGCGTTAGAGACGTAATTTTAGGAATTAAGGGCGGGAAACCCCGCCGGTAAAAGTTATAACTTATTTCCTAAAAACATTCACTTCTATGTCATAACCAATCATCGTCATCGTCCCAGTTATCTTGGTAGCTAGGACGGGGTTTGCGTGAAGAACCGCTGTCATAAGAGGAACGACCTCTTCTGTCATAGTCCCTGTCATCATCCCTGTCGTAGTTTTTGCCGTAGTAATCACGTTCATCCCTGTAGGGTGGGCGTTCTGCGCCATCGCCTCTTGGGCGGCTTCCATAGGGAGGATCGCGGAACGTATCCCTTGGAGATTCGCGTTCGCGTTCCCGGTCTTTATCGCCAGTGAAGATCTCACGAATAGTACCGAACAAGTCATCTTCTTCGTCGTCAACGTAGTACTGGCGGACTTCCCGGTTTAGGTCATACAAAGCATCTTGCAGGTCGGCGTGAGCTTGGTCAATGCCTCTGTCGTCGTTTTCTTGCAAACTCTCGCGCAGTTCTCGGCAGATATTATCAATTCTTTGACGGCGGCTGCGGGCAAACTGCATCCCAAAGTCCAACGCCACTTCTCTGAGTTGTCGTTCTGCTTGTATGATCAGCGCTTCTGCACGAGTGCGCTTTTCTACCCGTTCTTTGCGTTCCCGGTCGATTTCGGCGTATTTCTCAGCATCTTGAATTGCCTGCCTGATTTCCCCTTCGCTCAAGGTAGAAGCGCCTTGAACTGTGATACTCTGCTCTCTACCTGTGGTTCTATCGAGAGCGGTCACTTGTAGAATCCCGTTGGCGTCTATATCAAATGATACTTGAATTTGTGGTATACCACGTGGTGCTGGCGGAATGCCATACAGCTTGAACCGTCCCAGGGACTTGTTATCTGCTGCCATCTCCCGTTCACCTTGAATCACGTGGATTTCCACAGTGTTTTGGTTATTTTCTGATGTAGAAAAAATGTCAGAGCGACGGACTGGTATAGTGGTGTTGCGGGGAATAAGTTTTTTCATCACGCCGTTGACAGTTTCTAGTCCTACTGATAAAGGCGTGACATCCAACAGCAGCACATCCTTGAGTTCCCCAGCGAGAATACCCGCCTGTATTGCTGCACCCACCGCCACCACTTCATCAGGATTGACGTTTTGGTTGGGTTCTTTACCGATCATTGCCCGCACAAGCTGCTGGATCATTGGCATTCGCGTCCCACCACCCACCAGCACAACCTCATCAATGTCTGCTGGTGTCAAACCAGCATCTTTGAGTGCGCGTTTGACGGGAAGGCGCACCCGCCCAAGTAAGTCATCGCACAAACCTTCAAACTCAGAACGAGTCAGGCGAGTTTCTATATGTTTGGGACCTTCCTCGGTGGCGGTAATGAAGGGTAAGTTGATGTCGGTAACGCTAACAGAGGAAAGTGCAATTTTGGCGTTTTCTGCTGCTTCCAATAGGCGTTGTAAAGCTTGGCGATCGCTGCGTCTTAAGTCTACCCCTTCAGTTTCCAAAAATTTCTCTGCCAACCAGTCAACGATTTTTTTGTCAAATTCATTACCACCAAGCTGTGTATCTCCACTGGTGGATCTGACTTCAAACACCCCATCACCAACATCGAGAATCGACACGTCAAACGTGCCACCACCCAAGTCAAATACTAATATGGTTTCGCTGTTGCCGCGATCCAATCCATAAGCCAAAGAAGCAGCGGTGGGTTCATTGAGAATCCGTAGCACTTCCAAGCCCGCAATTCTACCAGCATCTCGTGTGGCTTGCCGCTGGGAATCATTAAAATAAGCAGGAACGGTAATCACTGCCCCGGTGACTGGTTCACCCAGGTACTTACTGGCGTCCTCTGCCAATTTCTTCAGTACCATTGCGGAAATTTCTTCTGGGGCAAAATCTTTATCGAGACGAGGACAAGAAATTTTGACGTTGCCAACCTCGTCTTTACGGATAGTGTAGGGGACTCGCTTTGATTCTGGGCTGAGTTCGGCATACCTGCGCCCAATGAAGCGTTTCACGGCGAAGAATGTATTTTGTGGGTTGAGGACGGTTTGTCGCCGCGCCATTTGCCCAACAACTCTTTCGCCGTCCTTACTAAAACCAACGACGGAGGGAGTGGTTCGCATTCCTTCTGCATTGGCAATCACCACCGGCGTGCCACCCTCCATGACGGCAACTACTGAGTTGGTTGTACCCAAGTCAATGCCGACTACCTTGCCCATGCGTTACTGTTCTCCTATAGTGTCTTATAAATTAATTCGTTTAGAGCTAATGCTTGATTTATTGTATCTTGCTGTTGAGAATTACACGGTCAAACAGTGTTCACCATTAGTTAATTTGTGAATCTCAAGAATCAACTCGAAACTCACCTGAGTCAAATAGCCCGCGATCGCGATCCCTATTTGGCGACTGCTGGACATTTTTTTGTCCAAGAATACATTCGTCAACAATTTGGACAATTGGGAAGTGTGGAAATCCACACCTTTAGCGTCAGGGGAAAAACCTGTCAAAATCTCATATTGAATTTACCGTCACAAGCTGGATCACAAAAGGAATTGCCACCGATTTTAATCGGTGCCCATTACGATGCTGTACCCGGAACACCAGGGGCTGATGATAATGCCACAGGTATGGCAGTCTTGCTGGAATTGGCAAGAATGTTTGCTGCCCAACCGACAAAACATCCCCTGCGGCTGGTAGCTTTTGATATGGAAGAATACGGCTTACTAGGTAGCGCTGACTATGCTGCTAAGCTAAAGCAAGAACAGCAACCCCTACGCTTAATGATTTCTCTGGAAATGCTGGGATATTGTGATCCGACTCCAGGTACTCAAAGTTACCCATCTCCTTTAGAACGCTTTTATCCTAATCGCGGTGATTTTATTGCTTTAATTGGTAATTGGCGGACAATTCGCGACTTAATAAGTATTAGCCGTAGTATTCGCAAAGTTGGCGTACCTAGTCAGTGGCTACCTGTGCCGAATAGAGGTAAGATAGTGCCTCAGACACGAAGGAGCGACCATGCACCTTTTTGGGATGCGGGTTATCCAGCGATCATGGTCACAGATACAGCCAATATGCGGAATCCCAACTATCACAAACCCAGCGATACTATTGCTACTTTGGATTTAGATTTTTTGACTGGTGTGTGTCAAGGTTTGGAAAGTGGTATTCGGCGTTTGTGAAAAAGGTGTAGTGCTGATTATCTTTCTAGTATCCTAGGATCAATCATTTTGTATAATAGTCTAACCATTAACCGTTTCCAACTTCCGACTCCCGATTCCTGATTTCCTTGCCTGTATACACATGAACGCTGGGAGTCAGACTGATCAAGTCCTCGATATTCCGCTTCATTGTGTTGCAAATAGTGTCTAATGGCAAATCGTTAGGATCGTAGCCAAAAGGATTTTCAATTTCCAAGCCAATGGCTTCAATACCAAATAAGGTAAAACTAACCAAGGCGACAATGCCACCTGTCCACCAACCAAGATTATGGACAAGTTGAAAAGGCAACAAGAGGCAATAAAGTAACAATAATTGCTTCAAATGAATCGCATATGCTAGGGGAATGGGTGTTTTTAAGATACGTTCGCAAGCCCCTAAACTATCTACCAGACTGTTTAATAATTCTTGTATGGCTATCAACTGATAGCTGTTTATACAATTGCGGTTGTACTGTAGCTGTAGATAATCTCCAATCCAAAACGCTATCTCTAGAGGAGGATTGTTCATTGTCTTTAGCGTTAGGTATTTAGAAACAGACATTAATTCTTCTAACTCTTTATTGACACGTTCTCCCCGTAAATGTAACTTTGTCGCTACGGCAAAAGCTACCACTAATCGTAAAATGCTAATTTTTTTGTCTCTATCCTCTGGGTTAATTTCATCTATTGATACCCAAATTTGCCGCGCCAGATTTCGGACATCGTTGACGATACTACCCCAAATTTTTCTTCCTTCCCAAAAGCGTTCGTAAGCCGTATTCGTGCGAAAAACCAGTAATAAACCTAAAACAATACTGGGAATAACACTTTCTAAAATAGGTTGAGAAACAGGAAGTTTAAAATGGTAAAGTAGAGAAATAAAAACACCAAAAATACCACACGAGAGAACGCGTTTGTAAATTGCTGTGACAACTGAACCTTTAAGCTGAAAAGCTATTTGCAACCATTGCTTTTTTTCTGCAGTCATGTTCTCCTAAATAAATCTTCAATGAAGGAATGAGAATAACGCAGAACGCACAACTCAGAATGATTTCACAGGTAAATCCAAGGGTTATAAAGAAGAAAGAATTTCGTTTTTTGAATTCAGCTAAAGCTAGTGTTTGATACCTTAAAAAATATAACTCAAATTTACGAAAAGTAATCACCCTGAATTTAGCATCACTGGCATCGACGAGGAAATTACCATGAATGGGGCGTTCTCACAGTTTTACGTGAATCCAAAGGATTTCGGGATGTGCGACGAATCAGTTACCAAAACCGTCCCGATATCCTTGCCCGTCAGATTATTGTGCCACAAATGCCTTATGTAAGGGGTTCATTGAGGTAGAGGAACGCTACAGCGCCCAGAGGAAGAATGAATTCCCATACATCTCGACGCTGTTCGTCCCCAATTGCAAGCGGCATACGATGATGGGATTCTTTCCAGTGCCATAGTTTTTCTGCACGCTTACCACTACCCGGAACACGAGAAGCGGGTGGCAAGTATAGCAAAGGAAATAGGATTTATCCAAATCTCAGTATCCCACGAAGTCAGCTTGTTAATGAAAAGAGTTAGTCGAGGATGCCTATTTTTCGCCGGTTCTACGGCGGTATGTACAGGTGACGATTAACTTTGAATGGAATACATCCAATTTGATGTTTCACATCTTGCACCAGCGTTAAAAACCGGGTTTCTTGCAATTCGTTCAACCTGAAACCCTTGATTTTTCGTTCAGGAACCCGGTTTTTCAGGTCTTGTTGAGAATGGTGCAAGATATGAGATGTGCAACTTCCTCTTCTAATGTTTTACGTCGCTCTGTAGTAAACTCCTCAAAATTATCCTGTTTGAGAGCAGCATAAGCTTTTGGTGAAATGAAGTGGCTGCTTAACGTTTCCAGTAATTTAGTCTCATCAGCACCGTGTTTTTTTAAACATTCCTGAAAAAACACTGAGGGCAAGGTATTTTTCTTTTGATTATTAGTTTTTTCCCAAATAAGTGTTCGGTTCCAAATCGAATCTACGCGTTCTCCGTAGGATTCTTTATATTTCGATTTTGGGAAGATATGGTCATCTTGACACTCGCTTAGCGTAGCAGGTTGACCCGTTAAAAAATCCTTTGCACCCTGACGAACAATCAATCCCATCAGTCCCCGGTATAAAGCAGACCGAGGGTCATTGACAATATCTAAAGCGAAGTATTGATTGGCAAACTGCTGTAGCCATTGGGGTGAAGTTCCGCCCTTCATCCAACTGTCTAAATCCCGAATATCATGAAAGGTTTTAGTTTCCACGGCATTGTCATAGCGACGACTGATGATACAGCTCCAGTACCACCGATCTACTTTTTGATAATCCTCCGCTCCTGCTGAGTTTTCCTTGAGTTTATGCAACAAAACAGCTAGGGTTACCAGCAAGCTTGTGTAAGGAACCCATTGCTCACTAAAAGCACCATATTCTTTGCTTATGCGCTTATGGGCTTGTACTATGCAATTAACCGCCTCATCCCAACGTTTTTTGAAAGCAGTCCCTTCTATATCAATTGCATCTAGTAAAGAGCGCCTGCGAATCTCCTTTCCCTCTAAAAGAGCAATGACCCGAAGTAAGAACTCAGGCTTAATTATAGAAGATACAGTTTTGTTTTTTTTAGTAAAATCATCCCAAAAATCTCGCAGTTTTACATTTTTCAGGTAAAGTTGGGCTACAGCTAGATCGAAAAGTGAAAGACTGACACCAGTTCTGTTAATGCGCTCGAAGATATTTACGATGTCGCCTTTGCTAGTTTCTGGGGGAAGCGCAACAACAGGAACCATAAACTGTTGCAGGCGTTCATAAAGTTTTTCAATTTGGGCAAGATTTTCATCTTGCCATTCTGACTGCTGTGTGTAGAGCCATTTGTTGAAACTGCTTGTTTCTCGTAAAAGTGAAAATGGTACAGCTTTGTGAGCCTGACATAGTTTCTCGAAATTTGCTAAGCCTTTGTTATCCTGCTTTGATACCCCGACTACCGCTTCGTCAAGATTTTCGTTTAAAGCCTTATCAAGGTTTAAATAAAAACGATATGGATTTTTCACTCCTTTTAAAGAAATATTAGGTTCATAAAAAGCGTAGAACAATGAAGTAATCCGCTGTTGACCATCCAGAACCATCTGGACTGTAGCATGATCCTTTGCACGCACCTGCGAGTTAACATCTTTTACACCCTCCAACAGATGAAAAGGGAACATAGGCTTGTTGGTAGGAGTATCCAACATGAGAAATGTCCCGACAAAATATCCTTGAAGAAGCGATGACAAGAATTCTTCAACGTTGTCTCGCGCCCATACGAATGAACGCTGAAACTCAGGGACAACTACTTTGGCGCTGTAAGCATCTCGAATAAGCGCCAGCAAATTCTGTGGGTTGGCTTTGGGTGCCTCTGCCAAAGATGACTCTCCTGAAACAGCTATGGTTTTATATTTTACGTATATTAGAACACACTTAACTGCCAGTTGTCGCCCCCATACCTACTCATTCAACATAGCTGAAGGATGTTCTCGTATTGTATGCAATATGCGGAGTTGCAGTTTTTCTACCGTAGCACGTTCTGTTGAAGTCAACTTAATAACCAGAGTAAAATCGTTACGGCTTTTTCTGTCAATAGAAAGATTAATTCGTCTGTTACCGCAAACATAATTAACGGGTGTAAAGCTTCAAACAGGAGAAAACCCCGTGACTGACGAGTTGAAAAAAGGCGATCGCGTGAAGTGGAATACCTCGCGAGGAGAAACCACTGGTGAGGTGGAAAAGAAACTCACCTCACCCACAGACATTAAAGGGCATCATGTCGCCGCCTCAGAAGATAACCCTGAGTACTTGGTTAAAAGTGACAAAACTGGAAAAGAAGCCGCTCACAAACCTGAGTCCTTAGAGAAAATTGAGGAGTGATATCAAGTCCGGCAAATTACCCACAATAAAACTTATATGTAGTAAGGACAAGAGTCCTTGTTTTCCTCCAAGAGGACTAAAGTCCTCACTACAAACTTAGTACAGCTTTGCATTAATTCGTAGCGTTTTAAAACGCAGAGGGACGCGGTGAACCAGCGCTATGCAGGAGGGTTTCCCGCAGCAGGCGACTGGTGTAAGCGCAAAGCGTGCCGCAGGCTTACGCGTAGCGTGCCGAAGGCATACCCGAAGGGAGTCAGCGCAGAGTAACGCAGAGCCTTTCTGAAATTAATTCGTTACGAACTTGTGAAATTCTGTACTTAGTAAGGTAAATTATTCAAGACAAATTTAAAAAACTCTCTTTGGGTAGAGGTAAATTGTGGAGATGATTGTTAATTTTCTCAGCAGCAGCAAGCCCAGAGAGCATTGCCCCTTCTACAAGATTGCCGCCACACCAATCACCACAACATATTAAAGGTAAAGAAGAGTTAGCAGGTAAACAAGCTTCCTGCAAAGAACGGTTAGGAAAAGCATACCGCCAGCGATGTACTTGCATCCATTCGGGGGCATCTAGCCAAGGAAGCAGCAACTCAGATGCACGTTGCAATATATACTGTCCAACTGAATGTAAATCCTGGGTTTGATCATGGCGCTGAGCAAACGCAGCGCTACTTTGCACGACGAAAACCGGTTGTTGAGGGTTTGGGCGTTTGCTGCTATCTAAGCCAATCCAAGCCAAATCGGCATCATCCACAAAATTCAGGGCTTTCCAATGTGGAAGTGGTTGGGAAGTGGAAGGATATCCAGCCATAACACTGAGGCAGGGGTAGAATTCTACAGAACGCAGGTTATTCAGAAATGCTGTGCCTAGTAGATCCCCTAAGGGTTCCAACAGCATTAAAGCTTGCGGTGCGGGAATGGCGACAACTACGGAAGCAGCTGTTAATTCTTCATTTAATTCTTCGTTGCTGGATTCTAAAGTCAGACGCCAAGAGTTTTCGGAGGTGGGGGTAATAGCTATGACACGCTGATTCAGCAAGATTTCTAAATCTTGAGCCAGAAATTTGCCAACAGCACTCATTCCCCCAGGGGCAACATATCGAGGAGTGGGGGGTGAGGTGTTGGCAATAGTAAGCCCTGAATCAGATTTGAAATCGTAAACCGTGTCTGTCCAAACTTCAAGGACATGACGTTGATGCAACAATTCAAGAAAACGTCCTAAAAGTTCGCCTTTTGGCTTGAGGTAGCACGCCCCATGATCCGCGCAAGTGCCATATAATCGGCGTGTGGCGACTCGTCCTCCTAAACCACGGGATTTTTCTACAATTCGCACGGAATATCCAGCTTGAGTTAATTGCTGGGCGCATACTAAACCCGCTATGCCGGCACCAATTACTGCAACGTCAGTCATTAGTCAAAGAATTAAAGAATAAAGGACAAGTGAGACGAAAGACTACTCGTGAGTCCAGAAAGCTAATAGTAGAATAAGGTACAGAAAAAGCTGTATGGAAGGGAGGAAGGGAAATTGGATGAACTAAGGGCGGTATTAGAGCTAGCAACCGAGGAAGAATTGCAGGATTTGACCGCAATTCTGTTTAGTCGTAAGTTTAATCCCCTAGATTATGTTCACACACCAGAACCGATAGACGTGCAAAGCCAAGGTCGCAAAGCGTGGTTAGATGCACTAGAACAGCGCTTTCGTTTTTTGGCAGCAGATGGGATGACGGTTTTGCGGGGACGCACGAAGCAGGTGACTTACCGACAAGCGCTGGTTCAAGTGTGTAAGTATTTGAAAATACCTTATTCTAGTGAACTGACAACAGTTGATTTAGAAGCTGAGGTGTTTTTGCACCTTTTGGGACACGTATGGAAAAAATTGCCGGCGAAGGATAAGCAAAAATTGACCGTGCGGATACAGCGTCAGCTTGCTAAAGCAGAATTAAGTCAACCGCTACCACTGACATTGCAGCGAGATCCCCTGAAATTACTTTTCAAAGGTGGTAGCGCCCTGGCTGTCACCTCTGTCGTCCAGCCATTGTTGCTCAAACAAATCGCCAGTCAATTTGCGCTGCATTTTGCTACATATCAAGTTGCCAAAGAAGCAGCGATTCAAGGTTCTGGGATGGCTGCAAACCAGTTTCAAAACTATGTCGCAGTGCAGATGGCAAAACAGGGTATGGCTGTTAATGCGGCTCGATATGGGGTAGCTCGCAGCGTGTTTGCTGTTGTAGGACCAGTGATGTGGGGTTGGTTTTTTGCGGATTTGGGATGGAGAGCGATCGCGACTAACTACGGTCGGATCATACCTACCATATTCGCCTTAGCTCAAATTCGTCTGACTCGTGCTGAATGTTGGGAGCCTGCTTGAAAACAGCTTTTCGTCATCCCAAACCTAGTTTGCAATCCTTGTGGAACTACGCCCAACTCGGACTGCTCATCTTCCCACTGACTCCATTTTTTGGAGCTGTGGGTATAGTTTTGGCATCGCTAGGAACTTGGCTTGCTCAATATCGCACAATCATTCGCCGCCCCCTTAACTGGGGGTTTGCTCTCCTGAGTGTGTTGCTGATCATCACCGCTGGCTTTGCCTATGACAAAACGGCGGCGTTCCTAGGTTTATTTAATTTCTTACCGTATTTTATAGTTTTTGCTGGCTTCAGCGCCCTGATTCAGACTCCTGCACAATTGCGCCAAATGTCTTGGATTTTGGTGTTCAGTTCCCTACCAGTGGTGATTCTTGGATTTGGGCAGTTGTTTTTGGACTGGTCTTTTAAAATCAGAATTTTGTGGTTTGTCGTGGAATGGGACATAGAACGTGGAGGACAACCACTAGGTCGCATGGCTTCCATATTCATGTACGCCAACATCTTGGCTGGTTATTTGATGATAGTTTTTATCCTAGGGTTAGGGTTGTGGGTGGAAAGCTATCGACGTATAAGGGGACAAGGGGACAAGGGGACAAGGGGACAAGGGGAACTAGGGGGACACAGAAGAATTTACTTTCCCCATCTCACCTTGCTGTTCCTGACGGTGGCGGTGATTGCCAATTTCGTGGCATTGATTTTGACTGACTCGCGGAATGCTTGGGCGATCGCTATTTTTGCTTGTTTAGCTTATGCGCTTTACGAAGGCTGGCGGATTCTTGTGGCTGGTGTCGCTGGTATCGCCACTAGCGTACTTTTGGCTGCTTTTGCTCCTTCACCTGTGGCTCAATTGTTTCGTAAAGTCGTTCCTGCTTTCTTCTGGGCACGGTTAAACGACCAAATGTATCCTGATAGACCGGTAGCGTTACTCCGCAAAACACAGTGGCAATTTGCTTTGTCTTTGACTGGGCAGCGTCCTTGGACTGGTTGGGGTTTACGCAATTTTACTCTACTTTATCAAGCAAAGATGGACATTTGGTTGGGACATCCTCACAATTTGTTTTTGATGGTATTTGCTGAAACTGGGTTTCCCACCGCTCTTTTATTTTGTGGCTTACTCGTTTGGATATTTATTGCAGGTGTCCAACTATTGCGAAACTCACAACATATACAGGATGCAGAAGATAAATTGATATTTTTCAGTTATCTTCTGGTTTTTGTATGCTGGGTGCTATTTAATACAGCAGACGTCAGCTTATTCGATTTTCGCTTAAATACACTCTCGTGGTTGTTATTTTCTGCAATTTCTGGAGTCGCGTATCGCTACAACCAGTACCAAAGGCTTCAGGTTAGATAAAAACTTGCTGTGCAGTAAGAACGCAGCTTGGACATCGCCATAAATAAATGATGCTGTTGGCCAATTTATAGAATGTGAGGATTAAACAATTTTTGTTACCACTGTTAGAGAGTTATAGCTAGATTAGAGACATTAGGCTGGTGATGAAGCAGGTGCTAGATGCTGCAAGCAGAACAATTATTACAAAATCGTTACCAACTCCAATGCCTACTTGGTAACAATGGAATTCGCCAAACCTGGTTAGCATTGGATTTACAAGCTCCTGATGTACAAAAGAAGCAAGTTGTGGTTAAAATTCTTGCTTTTGGCGGTGCTGTACAATGGGACGACCTCAAACTGTTTGAACGAGAAGCACAAATTCTCCAACAACTCAATCATCCCCGCATTCCCAAGTATGTTGATTACTTTTGTATTGATGACCAGACACTCTGGTTTGGCTTAGTGCAAGAATATATCCCTGGTGAGTCTCTCAAGGAATTGCTAGTTCTTGGTAAAAGGTTTACACAAAAGCAAGCGCGGAAAATCGCTGTTGAAGTTTTAAATATTCTCACGGTTTTACATGAGTTAAATCCAGTGGTACTGCATCGGGATATCAAGCCGAGCAATTTAATTTGGGGTGAAGACGATCGCATTTATTTAGTTGATTTTGGCGCAGTTCAAGATAGAGCCGCAAAGGAGGGAGTTTCCTTCACTGTGGTGGGAACTTATGGTTATGCGCCAATGGAACAATTTGGCGGTAGAGCAGTTGCTGCATCGGATCTCTACGCATTGGGAGCCAGTTTGATTCATCTGTTAACTGGTACTTCGCCCTCTGATTTGCCTCAGCGCGATTTGCGAATTCAGTTTACTGAGCGAGTCAACCTCAGTCCGAGTTTTGTCTGTTGGTTGCAAAAAATGACCGAACCAGCACCAGAGCAACGGTTTGCCACGGCTCAGGAAGCACTTATTGCTCTCAAGTCTGGTCTGACTACTAAAAAGCAATCGCAAGTTCCAGAAGTGATAAATAATTCTGGCTGCGGTATAAATAATATGACAGAACAAATTCCCGATGAAATTCAAGGATGGAATTGGGGAGCATTTCTGTTACCTTGGTTGTGGTTGTGGACTAACCAAGTGTGGGTTGGTTTGTTCTGTTTCGTACCGCAAGTTGGTTGGATAACGACGATTGCACTTGGTGCTAAAGGCAATGAATGGGCTTGGAAAAGCAGACGCTGGCGTAGCATTCAACACTTTAAAGAACATCAAAGAGGTTGGGCGATCGCCGGGCTTCTTGTAGGCGCACCCATCAGCATTATTTTGTGGCTCGCCGCTCTTGGTTTGCTTGGACAAGCATTTGGTTGAAAAACCCAACTGTCTAGAGACGTAGCATGTGAGTCCAGCGCTCTTGGTAGGGTTTCCCGCAGCAGGCGACTGGCGTGCCTCCTAACGGAGGAGCTGCGCTAACGCCGTCAGGCGTGCCGCAGGCATACCCGTTCGCCCTTGGCGTGCCGCAGGCATAGGGCTACGTCTCTAGATTCATTAATCCTTGACAGTAATGCCTACAGGACAAGCAACGTTTGTCCCTCCTAACCCACAATAGCCATTGGGGTTTTTCGCCAGATACTGCTGATGGTAATCTTCTGCGTAATAAAACTCAGGAGCATCCAGAATTTCAGTAGTAATGTTTCCATAACCTGAGGCGGTTAGGGCTTGCTGATAAGCGTCCCGCGAGGCTTCTGCTTGCTTCTTTTGTTCTTCTGAATACACGTAAATTCCTGAACGGTACTGAGTGCCTACGTCGTTACCCTGACGCATTCCTTGGGTGGGATTGTGGTTTTCCCAGAAGACTTTGAGTAATTCAGAATAACTGATCACGTTCGGGTCAAAGACGACTAGCACCACTTCATTATGACCTGTGCGTCCGCTACACACTTCTTTATAGGTGGGGTTGGGCGTTATTCCAGCCGCGTAACCCACTGCTGTGCTGAAAACTCCCTCAAGTTGCCAGAATTTGCGTTCTGCACCCCAAAAGCACCCCATGCCAAAAACCGCCAGTTCCATACCTCCTGGATATGGAGGCTTGAGTGAATTACCGTTGACATAGTGACGCTTAGGTACTGGCATTTCTTCTGCCCGTCCTGGTAAAGCTTCCTCAGGAGTGGGTAGGCTTAATTTTTTACCAAATCCGAATAGTACCATTGATTTTTACTCTGATTTCTCATAATTACTTTTACCTTACTTAATATTGTAAATATTTTGAAATCTGTTTGTCCTAGATTGTCAACTTCCAGCACGGAAAATCTCTTCAGCTATCAGTTTTAACTCCGGGAGGATTTTCCAAACAGGCAAGATTCATCATGCTTCTACAAGAATTTACTCACAATAATTCAATTTTTGACTACCCAATTGCAGATTGCCGTTATAAAGGAAGACAAAGGGGGATCATTTTAAACGCCAGCAGGCTCAGAAACAACCGCTACACACGCATGTACTAAAGGTAACAATGCACCAAGCTGCTCTTGCCCATTGACAGCTAAATCACTATGACACAGATAAACTCTTTGGGACACACGGGAAAGCAAATCTGCGAGAATTCTTCGTAGTCGTTGTTCTTCTGCCGATTGTTCATCTTCTACTGTCCAAGGTGCGCCTAGCCTTTCTTGAAGAAAGAATGGCGCGCCGAATAAAGTTGCTGCACCGCCTTTTGCCCACAAAGGTGAACCAGCATCCAGCCAGAAATGCCAACGGTGCGATCGCCTACTTGAACGGTACTGGAAAATAGTAGCCAATGTGACAGCGTTTGCTTGAGGTCCTAGAGGACGAACAGGGTATGGGTTGGCGGTAATGGTGCCACGCCGCAGCAGTTGTATGAACTCGGCAATTGTTTCATGCGATGACTGAGAAACATTTCCTTTCTGGGCGTCTTTGTGTTCTCGCGTCTTTGTGTCCGTATATGTATGAGTTTGCCGCAATCTAGTATCAATTTCCCAGTAGTGTTGAGCAGTTTCCAGTAATTCCCGCAGTGCTGCCAATTGGTCATAAGGAAGATTGCTGCCATTCCACAAAAAGCGCTGAATTGCCCTATCTAAAAGAGAAATGGGACTAGGAATCAAACGCATCTCCTGCTGCGCTCTCTGCTCCTCTAACCACTGCAATATTTCACTATAAGCCGTAGTAGCTGCATATCCGAGTCTATCCCAACGGTCAAACGCCGTTACGGGAAGCAAATTGGGTTTATCTGGATGCGGCACAAAGCAGTAATCTGCTATCAATCCCGCCCTGACGGGGTCAATGTGCGGGAATGAGGGGGATGAGGAAGTGTTTTCTTCCCCTGCTCCCCCTGCTTCCCCTACTGGAGAAACTCTCCGACTCAACACAACCAACATCTGGGCCACAGCATCCCGATCCACTAAGCGTCCCAAGCCGGGATAAACTAAGGCAAGGACTGTGAGTAATCCTCTGATAATGGGTGAACTAATCAAAGGGCGTTGTTCGTTGGGAGCCTCTACTGGGATATTTTGCTTGGTGAGGATTTCTGTGAGGGTGTAACGGGCGATCGCATCCAAACCTGGTGCAATAACCGCCACTTCGTTCGGCTGTACACGCCCAAGTTTTACGGCTTTAACAATCACCTCAGCCGTTTGCCGTAATAATTGGGCGCGGGAGGTTGTTTGAATTGACTGCACTGTCTGTGGTAAGCTCAAGCCAAATGTCTGTTCTGTAATGACCTCCAACATTGGTGTTGTTAAGCTATCGGAAAGACATGAAAAAGCAGGCTGAGTTAAAGTTTCTTGCTGACAAACTGTTGATAGTCCTTCCAAGTAGTTGGGGTCGGCTCCCAGTCCCAAACGTACCACACTATCGGGATTGTAGCTAAACGCCGCAACTGCACCGCCCTTTAGGAGCAACTCAAACAGATGACGCGATAGGGCAGGGTAATCTTGCACATCATCAGCCAGCAGTGCCTGATAGCGTTTTGTGAGTTGTTGCTGGTAAATCGGGTTTGGTAACAGGTATGTGCCGTAAAGTTCGGTAATAATTCCATATGTCAAGAATCCCCTCTTTAAACACCAGTTACGCCAATTAAGTAGCAAAGATGCTATAAATTCCGGTTCTAGCTTTATGTTATTCTCGTTTTGTGCTATTGCACTTACCAAAATCTTGTCAATGTTCTCACAAATTATGCCACTGTAAGCAGCTAATTGCAGTAAATCCAAAATGCGGCGTACCAATCGGTACTCATTCTCTCCAGCCTGGCGCAAAGCTTCCTCGTCCAATTGGGAACGCCACAGCTTCGTTGCTAGTTCCTGTTCAGTTTCTGGACGCAGTCGTACTGGAAATTGCGCCTTCAACTTCAACGATTCAATCAGCAAAGGCCAAAATAAAATAACTTCATCCTGAATAAAACCTAAAGGTGTCTTGCAACGTACTGGATATTTTCCCTGTGTTACCGTGACAATTCTATCCGCCAAATCTCGGCGATTTTCCCCATTAGCAGCCAAAGCTAAGATCCCTGGTTCTGTTTGATGAAGATACAAGCGTTTTGGTATAATCTCGCTGTTTTTTTGTCCTCGGTTTTTCGTATAATATGATTCTTTCCCGCCAGTTTCACTGAGTACCCAATTACAAAACTGCTTCACCAAGCGAGCAGTCTTACCGCTGCGGCTAGGTCCTGTTATCCAAAGGAAATTAGAATTCACAAATTATCTCCTGGGAGATTTGTTAATATACTTCGTACGTTAACTTATGTTTAAGACTCTTAAAACAATGCTGGATTATTGCCTACAATGATTAGTTCTGTTTTTCGTCAAAAAATATACCCCTTTTTAGTAAGAGCTTACCAGTGGTACTTACGCACATCAGAGCGTTCTCTGGATCAAGCTTACGCAGAGGCATTGCAGATTAAGGCGATAGAAGACGAACATTTTAATGGTAATAAAATAGACTTTGACTCAACCAGGTATAGCCGCAGTGTTATGGATTATTTTGAGTCAGACGTCAAAAAACACTTAAAAATTATCCGAATGCGGCTAACAGAGTTTAAGGCAAGTCGTTTGTTTCTGAACGATAAGAATGAAACAGCCGCAAGGGAATTTGGTATAGAGTATCCGCACCTTTCCTTGATTCTAGAAAAGCTCAAATTCATTGATGAAGTCACAGGAAAATATAAGTTTGACGAATTTTATACCGATGAGTCCAAAGTTGCAAACAATAGCTTAACAATAGTAGAACCTTCAACCAATCAATTAAAACAACCAAATTTATCAATTCCGAAATTAAAGAATCAATCAGTTACAAGTAAAACAAATACAACAGGAGTCCTACCGCGTTCGATTTTCAATACGTTTACTCGTCTGCAAATTGAGTTAGATCCCAAAGCAGAACAAGATGTTGTTAAAAATTTCCGTAATACACAAAGAAGAACAATAATATCTGTTAGATTTCTTCTTCTGCTCATCATAGTCCCTATTCTGACTCATCAATTGTCAAAAGCCTTGGTTGTAGGACCAATTGTTGACCGCTTCTTTGATAGACAATCTGAGGAAACGGCTGTTTTCCTCAATTATGAAATGGAAGAGGAAGCGCTAGAAGAACTAGAAAGATTTGAAGAAAGAATAAAGTTTAATAACTTACTTGGTACGAGCGAATTACTATCTCCTGAGCAATTGGAAACTGAGGTAAAAACAAAGGCTCGTGAGATCGCTGAAGAGTTTCGTGCCAATAGTTCTAATGCTATTAAAAACGTTTTTGCAGATATATTGTCGGTCGTGACTTTCACCTGGCTTTTACTTGCCAGCAAACGAGAAATCGCGGTACTCAAAGACTTCTTCGACCATGTTGTCTATGGTTTGAGTGATAGTGCCAAGGCATTTATTATCATTTTGTTCACGGATATTTTTGTCGGTTTCCACTCTCCTCATGGTTGGGAAGTCATTCTAGATGGGATTTCGCGCCATTGGGGATTACCAGCAAATCACGATTTCATTTTCTTATTTATCGCCACATTCCCGGTGATTTTAGATACTATCTTCAAATACTGGATATTCCGGTACTTAAATCGCATATCGCCTTCTGCTGTTGCTACATATCACAACATGAATGAGTGATGAAATGGGTTAGTGGTTAGTCGTTAGGGGTAGGATGTAGGCAATTTTCATCACACCCTACACTTAAGCAATAATCACCAGTAGCCAGCCACTAACTCTCAACGTATGAAAAAGACACTTGCAGCCATCTTCATTAGCCTTCCTATAGTTCCTGCAATTCTCTTATTACCTATGCAACCTTTGGGGCATTTAGCACTGAGTAGGTTGGAGTGTAGGGTGACAAAGTGGGAATTACCAGTATCCTCTCAAACACAATTACAGGATACCAAGGTTCAACAGCAAGCAGCGCAACCTCCATTGCTACCTATCCAAAAGCCACCGTTTCCTTGTTGCAAGGGCGATAGTTCGTGTCTCGATAATCAATTATGGGGCGAAAACGGTCAATTACCAGATAAAAAGGCTTTGTTGGCGGCTGTTGAGAAAAGTTTACAATATCTGCTTTCTAGCAACGCAGCTGCGGCGTATCAACGGTATCAGGTGGGGGAAATTACAAACGTTCATGTGATCAAAAGTTTGCAAAGATTCCGGGAACTGGTACTCAAGTCTAAATCAGCCGCCGAACTTAATGCAGCGATCGCACGGGAATTTGTCTTTTATCAGTCGGTGGGGCGAGACAAGAAAGGTTCGGTGTTGTTTACCGCCTATTATGAACCAATTTATGCTGCAAGTCGCGTTCCCACCGCAGAATATCGCTATCCTGTTTATCGCTTACCACCTAACATTGACTCATGGCAAAAACCTCATCCTACACGCTTGGAACTAGAAGGAGCTGATGGTTTGCAAGGATCAAAAGGTCGGTTGCGGGGGTTAGAGTTGTTTTGGTTTCGCGATCGCCTCGAACCATACCAAGTGCAAATTCAAGGTTCGGCTAAACTTCAGCTTCCTGATGGGACTCAAACAACAATAGGTTATGCCGGTAACACCGCTTACAACTATAAGAGCATTGGGCGAGAACTGGCGAACGATGGTAAGTTACCGCTTGAGGGTCTGACTATGCCCAAGATCCTCGACTATTTCCAGAAGTATCCACAAGAGTTAAATGTCTATATCCCTCGCGACCCCAGCTTTGTGTTTTTTCAAGAAAACTACGGTGCGCCGGCACAAGGTTCTATTAGAGTACCGCTGACACCAGAACGCTCAATAGCAACAGATAAATCCCTTATGCCTCCTGGTGCTTTGGCGTTGATTCGCGCTCCCTTCCCTTTTGTCAATAATTTTTCCGGACAAATGGAGCATCGTATTGTAAGTAGATATGTTCTTGATCAAGATACAGGAGGTGCGATTAAAGGCGCGGGAAGAGTAGATTATTTTCTAGGTTCTGGTAAAGTGGCGGGCGATCGTGCTGGCGTGACCGTTAGTTATGGGCAGCTATATTATTTGTTACTTAAGTCTAGTAAATAGTAGTTACTTAAAAATGAGGAATGGGGAAGAGGAATTTTCATCCTTGTTAAGGACAGGCGTCTTACCTGTCTGGCATGATCATTGGAAATGACAAAAGTCTGTGCAAGCAAACTTTGTTTGTTTAGCCGTGACTTTAGTCATTGGTCGTCTATTTTTATCACACTTATAATAAAGGGGCAACGACATTTACACAGAAATTTTGAACTCAGTATTTAAACTTATCTTCGTATTATTGATTCATAATTACAAGAAAAGTTTATACTGCAAAAAGGGGAATTTTCTTTTTTGGAACAGATTAATGATAGAATCATTAATCTTTACTATTACGACTCTCACTTCTAGGTAGTTTTTAAGCTTGTGAAAATTAAATAAAGCCAACATGATATAATATTAAGCCTGCTTAATATCTAAGTGTAAATAACTTTAGTTCCAACCTGGAACTACAAAAATTTATCTGGCGTCATACGTACCTAGTGTTACTGATCCAACTAAATGGGGATCATCTTTGCCAAACGACTAAATGGTGCCAAAGGGAGTGTACGTTTCCCAGAATTGGCAATTTTAGGAATTATTGTATGTAAATCTGAAATACTGTCCTTTCAATTTGTATGTAAGTATATTCATACCGATGTGAGATACAATACTTGTTTCTCACAATATATTAATTAGGTTAATCACGGGGTTTTAAAGTGTTCAGGATATTAGTTGATGCTGACTTAGTATTAGAGGCTTTAATGAATCGTAACGGGTGTGTCGCAGAAGTCAGTGAATTATTAGATAGAGTGCATCCGTTGATTCAAATGTATGTAACAGATCTTGGTTGGCAAAAAATATATACATATGCAAGCCGTTTGCGAAATACAAAGATTGCTGAGATAGTCGTAAATTGGTTGCAAGACAAAATCCAAATTTGTACTGTAGATCAGAGTATTATTCAGCAAGCACGCTCTTCACCTATCAAGGATTTTGAATCTGCTGTAGAGCTAGTTTGTGCGACTGATAAACAATTAGATGCAATTGTCACTCACAACTACGATGATTTTGCCGAAGTACCAAGTAAGTTTTGGGTTTGGTCAGTCGCAGAATTGTGGGTACGTGCCAATTTAGAAAACCAACTACGTACAACTAAGTCTATTTCTTAGCAATTGCAAATATGACTTACAGACACGCTAGGCGAAGCCTGAAACTCCGACCTAGGAAGCACAAAATGAATAAAAGCAGTATTGACAAGTATGTCATTTGATAGATGTATGCAAATAAAAAAAGCAACAGGTTAAACAGTGTTTTTCAAATGATTAGACCACAAATCGTAGGGTGGGCATTGCCCGTAAAAACCCATGTGGTATCCATTTGAGATATTGATGAACAATGCCCACCTTACAGAAAACCGCTGTAAGCAACGTAACTAAGCAGGCACTAAGCAACTACCAAGACTTCAGGAATTGCTTAAAATTAGGGGCAGCAAACCTTTCATGATTTTTCTCCAAAAGACTTTCAATTCAGGCTTGCTACACAATTGACCACATCATGCTACTGTACGCTAACATCCATACTGTAGTTCAAAGCACCATTGCCACTGTTTTGTTGAGTGACATTGGTGCCAGGACCACTGAGTTCTACCTTGACGGAAGATGATGGAGGATTATAACGGGCTGAAATTTCAACCTTTTGTTCTCCAACCGATAGATAAGATGACAAATCAATATTGACGTTTTTGTCGTTGCTGATTTGTTTAACAACTTTACCATTGACAGTAATCTCACCTGTCATTTGAGCGCCTGATGTATTGATGCTCAAAATATGTGGTTTACTGAGATTCGCCGCACTTAGAGTGAGTGAGCTTTTTTGATATGCGAAGGAATCACCGGAACTAGAGTGCTGGCTAGTAAATGTCCTGGATCTGTTCATATCACTACTGCTACCTGATGAAATAACAACGGAAGAATCTTGGATGTTTTCGTCTTCATCGTCGTCTGTGGGAACAACAAAAGAATTTTGGATGTTTTCGTCTTCATTGTCGTCTGTTTGAACAACAACAGAGGAAGTACTCTGGTTGCTGTGGCTGTTGTGGCTGCTACCACCGTCTGTCTGAATAACAACAGAGGAATTACTCTGGTTGCTGTGGCTGTTAGCATTGTCTGTCTGAACAACAACAGAGGAAGTACTCTGGTTGCTACGGACAAAAGTTTGTGCAACAGCTGTGCTTACAGTTAGAAGAACTAGGCAACCTGCAAAAATCACTAACTTACTCATGATGACATAACCAGATTTAGGAAACAGCAGGTATGCCATTGGCTAATTCAATCTTTTGTAAAATTGCATGACCTGCTGATAGCTGCAAAAAAGTTAGGCGAGAACAAAAATTTCAGTTGATGCTATAAACTCAACAAAAAAATTTCGTCAAATAAAAGTTGTCCCTAGCAATGAAGCCGAAGTTCCCGCCTGCTAGGGACTTCGGATAGCTGAAATTACTGGTGAGCAGTTTGTAGGACTATGTTACCTAGTACCTAAAACCTAGGTGATTTTGGTGATTTAACGTGTACGGGAACGTTAACATCAACTTCAATGTTTTTTACAGGGTCATAACCGCTGCGGTTACCACCTTGAATGCTTTGGTTGACAGTGCGACGTTGTTCGCAGCGACCATTATTCACACAAACTTGGGTTGCTGTACTAGTAGCACTGTTACCGCTACAATTTGGACTAAATTGGCGATTGACTCTTGTAGATTGCTGTGCTTCTCTGGAAATCGATATTTGTGTTCCAGCACTAACACCTACACATCCTGCTGATGCAGAAGGGGTTAAGGAAGGAATAAACAAGGGGGATACAGCCGTCAGAGAGAACAAGCCGAGAGAAAATAATTTGGATTTCATGTATGCGTCCTTAGAATTATTGACAAGTTGTTGTAGTTGTGGAACTGTAAGTACTATTTCCGCGATTAGAGCCACTGCGTACAGTGCTGTTTTGGACTACTCTTCTGCCGTTACAAACGTTTTGTGTTGTGCGAGGATATCTCAAACTCCGGAGACGCCGTTCTAGACTGCCTTGTCGAATCTGCCTTCTAGAACTAGGTAAACGCGAAGGATAGGTGGTTCTGTAAGTAGGACTTCTCCTGATTGTGATACCACCGTCCTCATCGATTGTTACCCTACTGTTACTACCTTCAACATCAATGTCATTGTCATTGGCAATAGCAATTCCAGCAGGTAATGCAATCAGCGCAGAGAGTACTACTAGTAATGAAATTATTTGTCTGGCAGGCATGGCTTAATTCCTCTCTTCGTAAAAAACAACCGACTTTTACATAGCAAGCTAGGAAATCGGTAAAACCTCTGTTAACTCCTCACCTATAACACACCACCGCACTGCGAACAGACACTGGCAATTTTCTGCAAGTTGGTGAGTCATTTGGCGTTGTGTCAATAGATTTAGCAACGCCTAATGGCTGATTAGCCGGAAGCCTGATGTATCTCGGGAGTTGAACTCATCAGAAGTTTGGCAGATGCGTAACCCAACACCAAGGGTAGATTGAAACAGCAAAAACACAGACTGGTACTTGAGGCTTAACGGCGGAAATAACGCACTTTATTTTCTCTTTGTTGCCGCTGCTCGCTTCGTTGAGAAGCATATTGGTCAACAACACTGTTGTCGAAAGCGGCACCATTTTGGTCTATGCGCTGATTGGCATTTTGTCTTCCAGAATTGGGGTAACCCGCTCTTTGCTGGATGCTTCTTTGATCAGCCTTTTGATTCACTCGGCTATTTTCACCACCAACAGCAGCATTTTGATTAATTTCTTGCCGAGTCACGGCTTCGCCTGCGAAAGCTGCAGTTGGCATTATCATCACAGCCGCCGCTAGAAGAGCCAAGCTATAGGTTTTCTTCACCATACTATTTTTGTCTCAAATTATGATTGGATTGTTGCAAACAGAACTGGCGTTGCTTGAATAGCGAAAGAGGTTAACTGATACCAAAGATTCAGCAACGCCTTTGTACGAAATCAATGATTAGCGACGACCAGCATTTTGGCTCTGGTTGTTGTTGGTCCGACCTGATTGGTCAGTGTAAGAACCATCGGTTGCCGCACCATTTTGAACGGTACCTTGGCGAGCATCTTGATGTTGGTTAACTTTGCCATTGCCAGAGCGATTGTAACCGTTACCGTAGCGGCCGTAGCGAGGGTTAGAGGTTCTCTGATTTTGCACTTGGCGGCTGTTGGTTGTGGAAGTTTGAACTGTAGAACTACCGTTGACAGCAGCACCATTTTGCTCGGTGTATTGGTCAACGCTTTGTGATTGACCTGCGAATGCAGCGGTAGGAGCAATCATCAAACCAGCAGCCAGTAAACCGAAAGCGATAGATTTGTTCAACATTTTGATGTGACCTCGTCAGTTGTGTGTGTGTTATGAAAGTTATATGTTGTAGAAACAGAACGGCGTTGCGCTTGTTGCTTTGAGTTGCAACGCCTTTGCACCAAATCAATGATTAGCGGCGGTAGCTACGACCACGAACATTTTGGATCTGGTTGTTGTTGGTCTCGCTGTATTGGTCAGTGTAAGAACCATCAGTAGCCGCACCATTTTGAATGGTAGTTTGGCGAGCATCTTGAGCTTGGGGAGTTCTGCCGGAGCGACCGTAACGGTTACCGTAGCGGTAGCCAGGGCGAGAGTCTCTCTGATTTTGTACTTGGTTGCTGTTGGTTGTGGAGGTTTGAATCACTGTACTACCGTTGACAGCAGCACCATTTTGCTCAGTGTATTGGTCAACGCTTTGTGATTGACCTGCGAATGCTGCAGTAGGAGCAATCATCAAACCAGCAGCCAGCAAACCGAAAGCGATAGATTTGTTCAACATTTTGATGGACCTTGTCAGTTGTGTGTGTGTTGTGAAAGTTATATCTTGTAGTCAGGGAAGGGCGTTGCGCTTGTTGCTTTGACGATGCAACGCCTTTGCACGAAATCAAGGATGATTAGCGACGACCAGCATTTTGGCTCTGGTTGTTGTTGGTCTTGCTGTCTTGGTTAGTGTAAGAACCATCGGTTGCCGCACCATTTTGAACACTACCTTGGCGAGCGTCTTGACGTTGGTTAACTTTGCCAGAGCGATTGTAACCGTTACCGTAGCGGCCGTAGCGAGGGTTAGAGGTTCTCTGATTTTGCACTTGGTTGCTGTTGGTTCTGGAAGTTTGAACCACCTCACTGCCGTTGACAGCAGCACCATTTTGCTCAGTGTATTGGTCAACTTTCTGTGTTTGACCTGCGAATGCTGCAGTAGGAGCAATCATCAAACCAGCAGCCAGCAAACCGAAAGCGATAGATTTGTTCAACATTTTGATGTGACCTTGTTAGTTGTGTGTGTTGTGAAAGTTATATGTTGTAGAAACAGAACGGCGTTGCGCTTGTTGCTTTGACGATGCAACGCCTTGGCACGAAATCAAGGATGATTAGCGACTACGTTGGCTCTGGTTGTTGTTGGTCTTGCTGTCTTGGTTAGTGTAAGAACCATCGGTTGCCGCACCATTTTGAACACTACCTTGGCGAGCATCTTGACGTTGGTTAACTTTGCCAGAGCGATTGTAACCGTTACCGTAGCGGCCGTAGCGAGGGTTAGAGGTTCTCTGATTTTGCACTTGGTTGCTGTTGGTTCTGGAAGTTTGAACCACCTCACTGCCGTTGACAGCAGCACCATTTTGCTCAGTGTATTGGTCAACTTTCTGTGTTTGACCTGCGAATGCTGCAGTAGGAGCAATCATCAAACCAGCAGCCAGCAAACCGAAAGCGATAGATTTGTTCAACATTTTGATGGACCTTGTCAGTTGTGTGTGTGTTGTGAAAGTTATATCTTGTAGTCAGGGAAGGGCGTTGCGCTTGTTGCTTTGACGATGCAACGCCTTTGCACGAAATCAAGGATGATTAGCGACTACCGTTGGCTCTGGTTGTTGTTGGTCTTGCTGTCTTGGTTAGTGTAAGAACCATCGGTTGCCGCACCATTTTGAACACTACCTTGGCGAGCATCTTGACGTTGGTTAACTTTGCCAGAGCGATTGTAACCGTTACCGTAGCGACCGTAACGAGGGTTAGAGGTTCTCTGATTTTGCACTTGGTTGCTGTTGGTTCTGGAAGTTTGAACCACCTCACTGCCGTTGACAGCAGCACCATTTTGCTCAGTGTATTGGTCAACTTTCTGTGTTTGACCTGCGAATGCTGCAGTAGGAGCAATCATCAAACCAGCAGCCAGCAAACCGAAAGCAATAGATTTGTTCAACATTTTGATGTGACCTTGTTAGTTGTGTGTGTTGTGAAAGTTATATGTTGTAGAAACAGAACGGCGTTGCGCTTGTTGCTTTGAGTTGCAACGCCTTTGCACGAAATCAAGGATGATTAGCGACGACCAGCATTTTGGCTCTGGTTGTTGTTGGTCCGGCCTAATTGGTCAGTGTTAGAACCATCGGTAGCCGCACCATTTTGAACGGTACCTTGGCGAGCGTCTTGACGTTGGTTAACTTTGTCAGAGCGATTGTAACCGTTACCGTAGCGGCGGCCGTAGCCAGGGTTAGAGGTTCTCTGATTTTGCACTTGGCGGCTGTTGGTTGTGGAAGTTTGAACTGTAGAACTACCGTTAACAGCAGCACCATTTTGCTCAGTGTATTGGTCAACGCTTTGTGATTGACCTGCGAATGCAGCGGTAGGAGCAATCATCAAACCAGCAGCCAGCAAACCGAAAGCGATAGATTTGTTTAACATTTTGATGTAACCTCGTTAATTGTGTGTGTTGTTTTAGTGTTTTGTTGTTTTTCGGACAGTGAACACCTTTGTTTCCGTAGGTAGGTATTTAGATGTGTCTTTACCTCTAGGAGTTCCTTCGGGTGTTTCTCTTTTTGTTTTTTGTTTTCCTATTGAGAGCTACATAATCGAATCGCATCATTTCGGATTTCTCTTTTGAGACTTTTGAAAAATTGCGCTTGCGCTTGATCTGCTCTCTAGTTCACCCTCCCCCCCCCAGAGATTACTCAAGATAGAGGTGAACTCTATACTTAACTGTTTTAACCAAAGAACTTGGGTGCGTCAAGAGCTAAGCTGAAATTTTTAGGCAAAAATTTTTGAGCACAAATTTTTTTTGGTGTTAAAATCTACGGCTAAAGGTTAGATATATACGCTGTAACTGTGAAACAGAAGGCAAAACCACGGATAGCTTTTCTACGTGAAAAAGCAGGGCTAACGCAGCTCGAGCTTTCGCGCCTCGTAGGCGTGACCGAAAGTACCATTCAGAACTGGGAAAGCGGAAGGACTGGAACAGAACACATTGAGAGAATCATTAAGTTTTGCAAAGCTCTGAATTGCCAAGTAGAAGATTTAATTGATTACGTAAGCAATTCACCCGAAGAGCCTGCTGCAAAACTTAGCTCGCTAAGCGAAATCCATCATCTATTGGGGACTGACGAACCTTCCCTAACTCCTAGCCCTAATTCTGAAGTTGCTCAAAAGCAGCAAGTTAGTTATTAGTCAGGAGTTAAGAGTCTAGAGCCATCAGTTATTATTTCTCTCCCCCTAGAGCCCCCACCTTCCGATCGCCCTATCTTCCCCCACTCCCCTAGCTCGCCGCCATAAAGTATCTACCGTTACAAATTGATAGCCCTGTTGTATGAGTTGAGGAATGAGGATTGCTGTTGTTGCGGCAATATCTTGTCCGCCGCAAGCACCGTCATGCAACACAATCAGTGAGCCATTACAGACTTGCTGGAGAATTCGCTGCGCTACTATGGGTACTCCTGGTCTTACCCAGTCCTCCGGTACAACACTCCACATTACGGGTCGATAATTCCACTGCTCAAGGAGTTTTAATGTTGTAGGTGTAAACAAACCGTTGGGAGGACGGACATCACGTACTTTTTCGGGTGCAAGATCACAGGCATTGTAGATAGCAGCTTGGGTTTTTTCTAAGCTGTGCTTGAATTCCATCGGGGAGAGCATGGGAAAATTTTGATGGTCATACCCATGCAACCCAATCCAATGCCCGCGATCGCACACCTCTTTAGCTAGACTTGGTGAACGGTTGACACAAGCACCTAACCAGAAGAAACTAGCTGTGATGTTGTAACGGTCTAAAACTTTCAATAGTTCGGGTGTGTATTGAGGATGGGGACCATCATCAAACGTCAATGCGATCATTTTGGAATTTGCATCACCACACCAAAGGCAGTTAGGAAACGTTGGTTTGAGGATGCGGTAGAAAATTGGAAATAGGGGAGCCAGTTGCATTTAGAGCCTACTTGCTGTTTTTTGTTTTATGTACTAGCACGCTAAACCAAAGCTGAGTCATCTGTTGCCTATTTTTCAACTTCATCATAAATTTCCGTGAAAAATATTAGCCATCCGCTTAAAGATGCAGGAACTTTCAGGAATTTTATTGTAAATATTTATGAATATTCTATTTTTCAAATTCCCATTGTTCTGCTGCTTGTAGGGCTACCTTGATAGCATTGTCAATCGCAACGTCTTTCTGTTCTAAAATCACTTCTTCACCAACTGTACGTTGAGCCACGACACCACATACGCAGCCTGCTCTAAAACCATACACCCCTGCCATTTTTAACAAAGTGCCACACTCCATTTCGTAGTTCAGCACGTTCAAAGAGCGATATTCTTCTGTTATACCGCGTAGAGAGCGCAACAAGTGTCGGTTCACAGACTGGGTTCGCTCTTGTCCCTCATAGAATGTATCGACTGACGCAGTAATACCCATATAATGTTTCACCTTCAATTCCCGTGCAGCCTTTACCAAGGCTACCGTCACAAACGGATCGGCTGCTGCGGGATACTCAACAGGTGCAATATCGTTAGCGGCTCCTTGCCGACATAAGGCAGCATTCGTAATTACGATGCTACCAACCGGTACGTGTTCTTGAATAGAGCCGCAAGTGCCGACGCGAATGATCAGCTTAATACCAACTTGTATCAACTCATTAACAACAATACTTGTGGATGGCGCTCCCATACCACTCGTCGCGGATAACAGCGCTTTCCCGTTGGGCAAAATCCCCAGATAACTGTTCAACCCGCGATTTTCAGACAAAAGACGCACAGAGTGTAAATAGGAGTGGGCAATGAGCCGCGCCCGTTCCGGATCACCGGATAATAAGGCAATGGTTGGCGATCGCTCTCCAAAGTCATCTGTTGCGAACCCGATATGATACAGCTTGGCATGATTCATTAGTGCTAAGTCCTGAGTATCAAGTTTATTTGCAACCTAAACAACGCATACAAACAGAGAAAGCCATTATCACCGAGGAAATTTCAACCAGTAATTGAAAGTGCAACGGGGTTAGCGCATATCCCCAAACCAGGAAAATTCCCCCACCGGTCACAGCTGCAATGCGATGAATCTCCTCTTTTGTACTAAGTGCTAGTACAAAAGTCCCTATACCAATTATTAATAAGACAAAGCCAGTCATGTAAGTCCTGTAAGACTAAATAAGGGTGAGCCTAGTAGTATAGCTGGTCGTAACGGTTCTCAATTGCATGGACTACACAGTAGAGGTACGGCAATGCCTTTACACTTCACTAGTACTGTTTTACTCATTTTAAATACTTATCGCACCAGTTCACCATTTCCCAAAGTACATGAGCAACCCCTTCACGAGAGCGATAGCCGTGGTCTTCTAAAGGTAATACCACCCAGCGAACAGTTGCTCCCAATCCCTTCAGCGCTTCATACAGCCGTTCTGTTTGTAGTGGATATGTACCAGCATTGCTGTCTTTTTCCCCGTGAATCAGTAAAAGTGGCGCTTTGACTTTAGCAGCATGAGTAAAAGGAGACATATGAATGTAAGTCTGTTGTGCCTCCCAGAAATTGCGCTGCTCTCCTTGAAAGCCAAAAGGAGTCAGGGTACGGTTATAAGCGCCACTCCTGGCAATGCCGATACGGAATAAATCAGTGTGCGCTAGTAAATTCACGGTTGTAAAAGCACCATATGAGTGTCCGCCAATACCAATACGATTGGCATCGGCAATGCCACGTCCTACCACATAGTCCACTGCTGCTTGCGCTCCAGCAATCAATTGTTCTACGTAAGTATCATTTGGCTCGGCATCACCTTCACCAATAATTGGCAAAGTGGGACCAGAAAGAACTGCATAGCCTTGAGTCAGCAGAAATAAAACAGAAGCACGACTGGGGCGGCTAAAAGTGTTTTCAGATTTCGTGATCTGTCCTGCAAATTCCTTATCTTTAAATTCCTCGGGATAAACCCAAAATAACATCGGCAAAGGACCATCTCGGGTAGGATCATACCCAGCAGGCAAGTAGAGTTTAGCCGACAGCTGCACGCCATCTGAGCGCTGATATTTGACCAACTCACTCTCGACTCCAGCCAACTGAGGAGCAGGGTCTTGATAATGAGTCAGGGCAATGGGAACCTGATTATCGCGACGGTTAAACAGAAAATAATTCGGTGGCTCAGTTTGAGACTGGCGACGAGTAATCACAGTTTGTGCTTCATCATCCAGCACATTACATATTTCTTCAAGGTAAGGGTCTTGGCATTGCCATAGGCGATGCGTCTCTCCTGTTTCCAAATCTAAGTAATCTAAAAACGGATATACCCCCTTGGGTGATGCTCCTCGTCCGCTGAGGTAAATGACATTGCCTTCTGGTGCAAAGCGCAGCACTCTATACCTGTAAGGTCCTACAGTCATCAAGGCTGAGCCTGGGTCACTGTATTTATCTTCATAACTGCGGTCTAATAGTAGTTGCGGCTGTGTTTCAGGCGCTTTGGGATAAATGCGCCAGGTTCGCTCTTTGCGGGTATCGTACCATCGTTCCCAAACCAGGGCGACATCTTCTTTGCCCCAAGCAAGGCTATGGAAGCGATACTCGGATTGCCAGAGTTGCTTTGGTGTATCGCTAAAGGGAGCATCCAGTTCAAACAAAGCATCCCGTTTGGCAACGTCACGGGTAGGATCACCCTCGTCTAAGGCTTCTACCCAACACAATGTCGCTTCTGCATCGCTGCGCCAAGAAACTCCCCTTCGTCCTGTCCGCACTTCGTCAAATTTGGTTGTACGACGCACAAAAAGTGGTACATCAGCGACCTCGTAGACTAATTTCCCTGCATCATCAATAACCTGAATTTTTTTAGGAAAATATGAGACGGGAACTTGGTAAGAAAACGGTCGCTGCAGCGTAGTAAGTAGAATGAATTTGCTGTCAGGAGAGGGTATGGCTTGATGAATAAGACTGCTAGATACCAACAAAGTGCGGTGACCATCGAGCGTCACTTTCTCTAAAGTTGAGGTTAAGTAGTATTCAAGTAACGCCTCATCATGCGGATTTTGCAGTAGATTTGTATACGTCCGAGAGGGGCTTTTACCGTCCAAGTTTTCTTGAATTAGAGGTCCTGGAGGAACGGCGGGTTCAGAGGGAGGCTCAGGGCGATTGCTCTCAATGAACTTGCAAATCAATGTCTCATCCGACAGCCAACAGTACGGTTCTCCATACGCAGCGTTGAGAACTGGCTCTGTTAAGCGCCTGGTCGTGCAATCCGCTACATCCACAACCCACAGTTCTAGCCCTGTTGCTTGAGTCAGGGTAAAGGCGAGTTTTTGACTATCAGGTGACCACCTTAAGAACCCAATTTGGGCATTGTCAGGAAGCGCTACCGTTTTGCTTATTTCAGGAGAGGCGATTGCCCAAGGGGCAGTGCCAAAGGCGATCGCCCTTATTCTCATACTCCCGTAAGGGTTGTGGCGAGCAGGTGCGTTCGTTTTGGGATTAATGAATAATCCCGCCAAAGCAACTTCTACTTCTGCAAGTAAGGCGATCGGGAGCAACAAAGGCTTTTCTAACTCCACCATCCATTCCCTATTAGGAGAGAGCAGAATTGTGGGTGGCAATGGAGCATCGAGAATTTGGTTAATCGGTTCTGGGGGAGATTGCCAGAATTGTTCAATAATGGGGGGATTAGTGGGGAATTTGTCCATTTTGAGTCGGGGGTTGGCAAGCTCTTATTCCAAATTACCAACACCTGACTCAGAATACATCCTGAAATGGTCACTTTTCTACAGTGTACGGGGTGGACACAAAGGATGTAGTGAGATTTCCCCAAACTCTACAAAAACTAGGGGGATACGGGTGTAAGGGGGTATGGGTGTGGGGGTTGACAGCACCCTTTCCTTTCCGCTACACCCCTACAGCCTTTCCTTTCCGCTACACCCCTACACCCCTATTCCCCTACACCCCTTTGAAACCCCTACAACCCCACATCCTTTCTAAGTTGTCATTGCCACTTCAACATCTTCTTCTATTTTGGGTTTAGCTTCCTGAAACTCCCGACCTAGTTGAGCCAGTTGTTTTTGGTTCATACACTTACGGACAGCGCTAAAA
The DNA here is from genome assembly GCF_002368435.1 of Kalymmatonema gypsitolerans NIES-4073. GTDB lineage: Bacteria > Cyanobacteriota > Cyanobacteriia > Cyanobacteriales > Nostocaceae > Kalymmatonema > Kalymmatonema gypsitolerans. The sequence continues at coordinate 412,282 of NZ_AP018268.1, read as the reverse complement.
ATTTCCCTTTCTTCTTCTTGTACGTGGTGCTGAACCGCTTTTTTTAGCTCACTCATTTTTGTTTTAAACTCAGATTCGGTCGGTTTGAGCATCTTGAGTTCTTCTAAAAGCGCTTTGGCTTGTTCGTGTTCTTCTTGGGCTTCTTGAATATATTTTCTCGTTTCTTCATACTCCTGCATTGCTGGGTAGAAGACAAATTCTTCAGCTCTTGTGTGCAAATTCAACACTTTGTAAATTTGATTAAAGTAATCATACAGTTTGGTGTTTTCAGCAGTTTCTATTTTTGCAAAGAGTTGCTCAACTTGACGATGCTCGGCTTCAATTAATGAAAGGATGTCCTCAGTTCTACCTGTAGTCATGGCTGTTTACTCCTTGTACTGTAGGTAACATTTAGATACTTCTCACTCTAGGTTTAGAACCATCTTGACTCACCAATTTCTGACAAACTTATAACCTCAGCCATAATTTCAACACTTTTTTTCCAACTGTCAAAAATCAAGCTAGTTAGCAATTGCCTTTCCTCTATACTCTTCCTTAAGGTTTTGAAATTTATTTCTTATGAAAGATGAATAAAATAAATTGCAATGTTTCAATTAATATTATCGGCAAGACGAATGGAAGGGCTTTAAGAAATGAACATCATTGCATGGGTAGTTTTAGGGCTTTTAGCTGGTGCAATTGCTAAAGCTATCTATCCTGGTTATCAAGGTGGTGGAATTCTTGCTACTATTTTGTTGGGAATCGTTGGTGCTTTTATCGGTGGAAGTCTTGGAGTTCTTTTGGCTACTGGAAGACTAGTCCTAACTGCTCCTGCTTTTAGCCTCCCTGGTTTGGCTTTAGCTGTTATCGGCGCACTGCTTGCTATCTTCATTTGGCATTCATTCGCTCGCAGAACTGTTTAATAATAATTAAAAATTTAATTTGTAATTCGTAGCTCGTAATTAGATTGATCATTATGAGTTACGAATTATTAATTATTAGTTAATATATAAATCTTTGATTTTCAGCAGATTAGAACTCATTAGTATATTATTTTACTCGATATTGATTCACTTTCCAACTTGAGGAGTGGAGCAATTAGATCAACTTATATAAATAACACAATCACCAAAACAGCTAAGCTCAGCTGCAAACCTTCCTGCCTTCTGTCCTCAGTTCCCTCTACCTTAGAAGGCAGAGTAGATAAATATTTGTCATAGAAATCAGGCAGAAGGGAAGAGTATTTCAAAGTTTTAATATTTCTTCACATATTAATCTTACTTCACATAGTTGTGTTTATTTGTGCCTTCCTACTTCTACTAATTCTCTGTGACATTGGACTTTATTTACCCCCCCGGGACTCTCCTCCCCCCCCTAAAGCATTGCGGGGACTATAGGGAGGTTAATTTTTGTGTAACTTCATAGAAAAACGGTATTAAAAGATAAATTCCTACTCCCAAAATACTTATTATTTATTCAGTATTTTTCTACACTTTTTGATAGTCCAAAAGCTAGATGCAGTTTCTGGTAGTTGAAGCAAACTAGAAAGTGTACAAAGATAAACATACTAGATTTACAAGCCATGACAACTGACAAAGCAACCAATTCTAACAACGCTGTGTCTACCTCCCAGCATGAGAGCAAAGACGAACTCAATAAAAAAACCTCTGTGCAATTTGGAATCAGTGTTACAGTAGGCGTTTTAACAATTATCCTTGTTGCTGCAAGTGCTTATTTTGGAATCATTCGCTTTTAATGCTACTTATTGAGCGTATGCCAAAAAATTTGGAGTAGCTATAGAAAATTGACTATGGCTACTCCAAATTTAAATATTTAACTCAAGATTTAAATATTCTTAGTCTTAGTGTATAAAACCGTCATTAGTGAGTTCGGTTAAGCTCACTTAAGAATAACAACAAGCTTGCTAAAGTAGTTTTTAGAAGTATAGTGAACTTTGCAATTTGCAGGTTACTACCGTGAATAATTTGTCAAATATCAACTCAGAATCTTTTGGCGAGGCTTCGGGAAGCAACTTGCTGTGGCAGTATGTTCAATCAATGAGTCCACAGACAGTTACCCAACTTTCCAAGCCATCTTCTCCTGACGTGCTTCAGGCAATGGAACGTACTATTGTAAGTATGTTGGGAAACCTACCATCAGAAGAGTTTAACGTACTCATTACCACCAATCGCGACAATCTTGGAAGGCTACTAACTGCTGCGACGATGAATGGTTATTTCCTGCGTAACGCCGAACAACTGATGGCTTTTGAAAAGTCTTTACAAGCAGCAGATGCTCATTCAGAGGATTAACAATCGCTCCAATCAAGCCATTTCGCCGCGCTTTAAATATATACGATTGAGGGGGCGATCGCTGTTTTTTGGCGATCGCCCCCTCACTTTTCATCAAACCTAGTCAACAGCTTTCTTTAGCCTAGCTCTTTTTCACCTCCTGAGCCATTTTTCGGTAGTAGTCCATTTGAGGATTAGGACGACGCCGATAAGCGGTAGGGGTTTCAAGAGCTTTTGTAACTTCAGCTTCAATTTTTTCTTGTGTTGTCTCTCGTTTTATACCCTGTGCTGAATCAGGTTCTAGGAAATATCCAGAACCAGAATTGGAAAGTCCAAAGAGTTTACCGAAGAAACCAAAGACATTTCCCAGGAAATTAAAGATATTTCTCAAAACAACAGAGAAAAAAGCTGCAAGGCGAATAAAAGAATTCTGAATAATTTGTGTTAAACGAGACATAGTATAGCCTCCCGTAGCTGCACATCTTTATTGTGACTTACTAAACTAAAGATGTGCAGCTATTTTTTTGTATATTGAGAAATTGTCTGGGTGGTTTGACAAACCAAGTTTCAACCAGATCGAGATCCCAAAACTGGTGTAACAAAGTTTGTCGATTTGGGCTCCCCAGATTTTTAGTCTTCGTCAAGAGCCGGGAAAGCTTCCTCAAACCGCCACAATTCATTTTTATTTTTAATGAACCAAATACGAGTTTCTGGAGTTAATTGACTCCAAACTTTTTCAATGGGTATGTGGGGAGATGAATACTGATACTCTTGACCTAGCGCTTTCAAATTTTGTGCGACATCATCAGGAACGCCGAACTCTTTCCAATCAATTTCTCTGTGTATTCCAGATACTCCCTTACCAGGGTCGAAAATTAACTGTGCAGTTCTGATTAAGTCAGCGAAGTGTACTGGTCTAAGATTATTGATCTCCTGAATCTGGAGTGATTCGTTATCCTTTTGAGACATCGTTACGTTCGTGGTGAGGATAAGTTGTTTATTGGACTTACCGCCAGAGATATTCACCTCGATGCTTCTAGTTTAGCGCAGAGTGAAAATTGAGTAGTAGTCAACTCCCTAAGAACGCAGTTGAGCTAATAGCAGTGTAGGGTTCCAGTAAGCGCGAGTTGTTTGAATCTTACCAGCATCGTCAATTTCAAAAACTGTTATGCCCTCAAAGATCACTGACTTGCCAGTTTTGCTAATACCCTCCATTGTCCATTTTACTGCTGCCTCATTGCCTGCGACGAAAATATGCTGTGTTGTTGGTTCCAGCTTCTCAAATGCAGCTTGCAATTGCCCAATAAACTCCCGAAACCCCTCATGGACTTTTGTTGGCGGATGCCCAACGGGATCGTAACTCACAGCATCTTCTGCAAAGTTTTCCACCCAGCCTGTTGGGTTCATTGTTGCAATGTTAGCAAAGTAGGAAGCAACAACGGCTTCGATAGCTTTTGAGTTATTTTCCGACATGGCTAAGATATTTACTGTTAACTGAAAATGGCTTCGGTTGGTTACTCATTTTCAATTAAAACTGTAACCGCAGCGACAGCTATTAACATTTCGTCATTTTTATCATTGAGCGCCTCAATTGCTTTACCCTGAACCACCATCCCCCCAGACTCAACGGTGAGAGTTTTGCGACCAAAAGGCAACACAGCCAAAACTTCGTCTTGTCGTACTTGCTCCGGGTAAGGCACTGCAACCTTGACTTCAACGATCATATCATCTGGATCACTCAAGCCAGCGACTTCCGAAATACCAGGCAAAGCATTGTGTGCGATCGCATTTCTTACAGCCCTCGCCGCTGCTACCGTTGGTTCCTGTCCATGCTGATCCACTCCCATCCCCATTTCAATAATTAAGCGTTTGCGTGCCACGCTGACCTCTCATTGTAAAGTTTTCTTCTTCAAAGCCTACAAGATTTTTGGGTTCATGTCTTGTAATGAAACTATATACACTTTCATTACAAGATATGCTAAGTGTCTACGCTGCTGTTGTACCCTTCAGATCTCCGACAACTCTTACGAAGTCGGGGATCTTGTTTTTCACGTAAGCCCGCAGGGCTTATCATTTAGGATTCCTATATGTAGTTATTCGACTTGTTAGGAACAAAGATTTGTACTTTAGAGGACATCCTTAAAAGGATACCCCAAGCTAAGGACGGAAGTAGAAATCTATTTCAGCCCAGAACGCCTGAATGCTGAAGTTCAAGCATTTCCTCACCGACTTAATGGTGATTCCTTGCTAATGGTTCGTGGTGAATTTGCGCTGTTTGGGGAGAAGTTCATGCTACCACGTTCCACACGTTGCTGAACCTCTACAAATTTTGTATAGCTGCGTTTTTAGGTGTTGTTAGCGCTGAATGAATGTAAGGTCACTTGAGCCAAAAATGAGACGGGAGTCTCATCAGCTTTTTGAAGCGGATTGTAAAATGAACGCTAATGCAGATATCCAACCAATCGTACTGCTAAAGATGACCCGTTCAAGTACGGGATGTGTGCATACTATCTAGGTTTTCCTAAAGAGGTGAGGCAATTCGTTGCCTAAATTGAGGCATTTTGCTAAAACAATTTTAAATGCAAATATAAACCTCTCATCGCCCACAGTTGAAGTTTCATCAGTTCCGTGGGGAAATTTTAAGTTCTGCGTTCTGTGTTATCCTCAGATTCATAGTTCTGTTGCCACCTCTATCTGGAACCAGTTTCCAATAGATGACGTCAAGAGTATACTCTTTTATACTGAAGCAGTGACGATGCAAAATCTGAACAACTCTGAAGTGCAGCAAGAAGCTATTGCAGTGGCAAAGGCAAGATGTAGACTGGTAGGTAGTCACTTATCGGTGCTACCTACAATGCTAGGGTCGCTTGAAGAGCTTCCACAGAACAAGAACACCCTGTTTGTGGCAGAAATAGGCGAAGACGTTTACAAGTTGAACCAGATGGTGAACAAGCTAACAACTGCTGGGATTGTCAACCGGATAAGTAACACCATATACAGGCAATATCCTAATTGTCACCCTCGCGATAAACCATCTCTATTTCAATTCCTTATAGAGATTTATAAATAACCTTTCTACCCGATGAGTCAAGCCCGGATAGGCATTCCCAAAATCATACCATGTCCCATGATTCTTTGTACCATATCCGAACGAGAACTACTATAACCTCTATTTCTGAGCGACCCATTCATCAAATACCATTTATTAGCTATTCACCTAGTGGTGTTGGTGTAGTTCATAAAGTTTTGCCTGTTTTGTTAGCAAAAGTTGACTCATTACCAGATGGGTTGGAAGCTATCATCGCTACTAGTGACCTACAGGGAATTGACCCGAGCAATCACCGCCTTCTCGGTCATCTTGTGAGTGAAGAGCTAGAAAACTTGGCAGAGTCGGGAAAAATTCCATCGCCACAAACAACGGGTGTCATTTTAGCAGGAGACCTTTACGCAAAGATAGATAAGCGTGGTGGTGTAGGAGATGTCCGTGAAGTTTGGCAAGCTTTTAGTCGCCGTTTTCGTTGGGTTGTTGGGGTAGGAGGAAACCACGACAGTTTTGGAAAAACACCACAGGAAATCCAAGCATTTCAAAATGGGCAAGATATCCATTATTTAGATGGTGATCTCACTTGTCTTGATGGAATTCGCATCGCCGGAATCTCAGGAATTATTGGTAAGACAACTAAACCTTTCCGTCGTTCTGAAGAAGATTTTAGAAAACTTGTACAGGAAGTACTCAACGAGTCACCAGACATTTTAATCCTGCATGAAGGTCCCAACGATGCAGAAGCTAGATTGATAGGGAATGAGTCAATTCGTGGCGAACTTACAAAAGGGAGTAATTTATTAGTTATTTGCGGTCATTCGCACTGGAGAGTACCAATGACAGCTATGCCCAAAGGAGTACAAGTGCTGAATGTAGATACTCGGGTCGTTGTCATGGCAAAGATGAAATCGTAAAGTTTTACCAGGTTGAGTATCCTTAGAGAGGATTAAACAACTCTGCCTGCGGTATGTGAGGAAGTTATCGTAAACAAATAGCCGTCTGGTCCTGAAAGGGTAAATGATTTGTGAACTCTACCCGTTTCAATTTCAGAAGGAGTGAATCCTAACTCACTCAAAGCATCTCGTGTCACAAAAACATCATCCACCATCAAATCAAAGGGCGCATTTGTTCCAGGAGCGATCGCTTCTTTAGTCTTTCTCAACACTAAGTGCGTGCCTCCCCGTAATTCCAAAACTGCGAATTCTTCTGAGTGAGTGACGTGCCGTAGCCCTAACTTGAGGAAGAAATCGGTAGCGATTGAAACATCACTCACAGTTAATTTCACATGAGCGATCGCCACCGGAGGACGATTATCTGTTTCTTTTGTTATTGTTTCTTTCAGTTGCATAATATTAATCCGAGATTAGGAGGGCAAATCTTAATTCTTGGTAATTAAAAATTCAAGAACGAGATTATTTACCAATGTTCCTCGTTAGCATTAGCTTTAGCAGCTATCAATCGAACTAACTCAACATCTAAGCCTAACGCCTCAGATATTTGTTCGACAGTTGCACCTAAACTCAACATAAAAGGAACTGCTTCCAATTTACCTTCTAGTTTACCTTCTGCTTTACCTTCTTGCTTGGCTTCTTGATAAATTTTAGTTTGTTTTAACTCGCTAAATCCAAACATTTGCTCAATTTCCTCTCGACTTTTCAAAGGGAACTTATAGACAATAATCGTTTCTATCAATTCGAGAAATTCTCGTTGGCTGATTTCCGAGGCTATTTGTTGTCTGGCGAGGTTAATTAACTCCCTGGCTTTTGTGACTGCACTCTCCAAAGGCTCTATTACTAATTTAACAGTCTCAATACCAATCGACTGTTCTGCTGTGGAGTCCAATTCATCCAAATATATGCGCGTGACTCGTCCAGATGTGAGTAATTCTATATACCGTTCTGTTTCTCCTATATCAATACTACGGCTTGGATAAACTACCACTCCACGCCAATTGTTGGTAAGTTTGGTTTTATCAAGGTAAAGAAAGATTTCCGTAAACAAGCGAGAGTAGAATTTTTTATCGGGTTGAAATTGAACTTCGACGAAGTAGATGGGCGATGATGGATTACTTTTGGGGAGAAATACCCCATCGATGCGGAAAGCGAGTTGTTTGACTTCGACGGATGAGAATTGGTAAGTGTTGGCCGTTTCTGGGGGTTGGTTGATGAGTTCAAAGAAGATGTTGGGGAAGCTTTGGAATAAGCGGTAGAATATTGTGTCTGTTTTCACGCTAATTGATGGTGGGTTGGTGGCGTAAGTTCTGATTTTACCTCGGAGACTTATATATATATAGCAATAATTCGGTTCATGGTCAGATGACTTGCATGATTTTTCACTCGTTTTGATTTTTAAAACATCTTCTCAGACATCCTCTAAGGTGTGTTTCTCCTAATTTTTTCTATAATCTGTGAAAGTTCTGGTTTTTGCTTTGAAATTTCATCTTTTAATTCTTGACCAAATTCGTTTATTTTTAATAGTAATTCGGGTCGTGTATCAGGTAAAAGATCATCAATTAATCTTCCAATTGTTCTCAAATCGGATTGTTGAGCTTCTTCGACCAATACTGCAATCTCTTCGATAAAACTATTAGATATTAATTTTTTATTCTCTAATGTAAATTCAGGGAAATCTTCTGGTGGTGGATATTCTAGTATTGTTGTTAATTGTTTATAATAACTTACTATTTTCTTAACTTCTCCTATAACAATTTCATAACGGGTCTCTTTTAAATTCTTAAAAAAATCATTATAATTATTCTCGATTGTCTCTTTTATTTCTGATTTATTAAATCTGTGCATAGAATTTAAATATTGTTTTTGTTCTTCACACCACTTATCAACTTCTTTGTGTAGTACAAATTCACATCTCTCTGGTAAGCGAACTGTAATAGCATTCCAGAACCCTCGCAATGTTTCGTTTTGTAACTCATATTTGCCAAAAGTGTGAGTTTTACCAATGCGTGTTGTTTCTACGACACTACATACTTCGATTATTGGAATTTCTGATGAAACTTCCTTTCGTATCCAGTTCTTTAATCTACTCAGACTATCTCCAGACATTAACTCTGCTCTAGTTAACACAACTATGACACGATATTTATTTGTCATTAAATCTTGGATGATATTAAACTCGAAAGGTTCTATCCTTGCACTGGCTGCATTAATACAATAGTATATTGTATGAAACCATTCACTAACTGGACGGTCTATTCCATGCTCTTTTAATTCATCATGAAGCCTCTCTGGAGCTTGACCAACTTCTAAGCCCCAAAATTCATAAATATTGATGGGAATACTTTCCCAAGTAAGATTATATCTTTGAAATCCTTTCTTTATAACTGGTTTGCCTACACCAGTTTGAGCAATAGTACCACCATATAAATAATTGATCAATGAACTTTTACCAGCCCCCGTTTTACCAATAACCACGATGTTGTAAACATTTTTTTCAAATTCTGAATAACGTTTATCGACTTCTTCCCAACCCATTATTTCTATAGCTTGTTTAATTCTTCTTAATTCATCTGCAGAGGCTTGATGATAAGAAACTGGTTCTTTAGATTCTAAAATTTGACTGATTATCTGTTTAGGAACAGACAAACTTATACCAGCAACCCATAGCTGACTTTCCTCATCAAGAATTTCCTCAAATTGTTCAACAGCATCCTCTAGCGTGTCAAAGATAAAACTCTTTGTTGCCAGTGAGTAAACCAACAAAGGCTCAAACCCCGCCTCTATCAAAGGCTGTGCTAAAGTCTCCACTAACGAAGCAAGCCGCAACACCTCCCCCATATCCTCCTGCTGCACCCTCTGACTCAACGCCTGCGCCAACTCCCGCGCCGCCTCATCCGGCTTAGTATACGCCAACGCCGTCCACTCCTGTGCCTCCCGCAAATCCTGCGTATCTGCGTCATCATCAGTCAACCTTTGCGCCACATAATCCAGCAAAAACTCCCCCAACTCATCAAACCGTTCTTGTCCAAATTTCCCTTTCAATTCCCGCAACAACAAATTGCGATCGCCAATATCCATCTCATACATCTCATAACCCACCTGACGACACAAACGCGACAGCAACACATGAGCTACAGTCGTCCAAGGGGCTTCGGGGACAAAGTTTGCCCAAATTTGGTAAAGTAAATCAGCTGTCAGTACCAAAGGAAACGCCGCATGACGAGCCAAGTTGCGGTGTGCTTCCCCAAACTGCCGGGCAAACCCTTCAACCCGTCGCTGGGCAATTCGCATTTCCCGCTCTTTGTTTGTGGTAGGCATCAAAAAACCTCAACTGACTTCCATCCCAAATTAAAGCCTAAATTAAATATTATCCCGTACCCAATTTCTAAAAGCTTGAATGGCTTGAGTTCTACCAGAAAGTTGACTCTGCTGGACGTATTGATTGACTAGCTCAATTATCGGAGTATTTGGAAAAGTAGGACTAGAATCTGACTCTATATATTTTCCAGCTTGCAAGACATTAATCTGTAACCCTTGTTTTCCGTATCGCCAAAGTTCTGGTACTCCCAAAATTTGGTAATTGTCCAATTGCGTGCGGGAAGTTAAATCAATTTCTATCGCTAAATCTGGGGGTGGCTCGACACTCATATCGAGGCGATTTTTACCGATAACTGCCGCTTGATTTTGAATGTAAAAACAGGCATCGGGTTCGACTGCTTGAGTCATGTGTTCATTTTTCAAAGTTGTCGAACCCAACGACTCAAACGCAATTTGTCGTGCCTCTAATAAAATTTTTACCATATCGCCAATAATTTCTTTGGCTTTTTCATGTTCGGGCAAAGGAACCATAATTTCTAAAAATCCATGACTATAGGAAAGCCTGGCAGCACGATGTTCTCCCAATTCCGCCAAAATATTTTCAAATTGCTGCCAGCTAACGTCTTCAAGTAGCAGTTGCTGTCCCGGTTGAATCCTCAATTGTCTTAACTCTAATAGCATAAAGATTCATCCAACTCTTTTACTACAATATATCGACCCCGCAACACACTAATCGCCGCATTCATCCCCTGCGGACTCATCTCAAACATCGGCACAAAACGGGCAATTTCTCCAGCACTAGTTTGCCGCCAGCATTCACTCGGCATCGGGTTGAGCCAAGCAAAATAGCGCACGGACTGCTGTAACTGCTCAATCCACGTTTTAGTATTATCAACCCGTTCCTGATCAAAATTCCCCCGTGCTGCCCCGGCATCGCTAACAATTAATACCACCGCCCGTTCTCCAATTTCCTCCAACACTTCAGAAATAGGCTTGGCATCAAGCATTGCAGGATGACGATACAAGTATTCATCTGGGTAGTCATGAAAATAAAATACATTAGTTGTTCTCAGCCGTCCTCCCCGTTGTGCCGTTTCCACCAGCTGGCGCGATAAATCGTGAAACGGCACCATCGAGCCTTCTTGGTCAATTAATAGCACCAAATCAGTGCGATTGGTACGTGGTGGCATCATCACAGGTTGCAGTAAAATACCCTCACGCCCAATTTTTGCCACCGTCGCCTCCACATCCAACTCAGTGGGTACTCCCTGGCGTACCGGACGACGCAGATAACGCCAGCATTGCTTCATTTGTCGTTTGGTAACGGGGAAATACTCTGTCAAAAGCATATAACGGGGGCGTTTCATCTCCCTATCCCCGCGACTACTCCGCACAGCTTGGACTGCTTGCACTGGTTCGGGGGTGATAGTGGGAGGTGGCTCTAAATCTGGCAAAGGTTCATCAAGTGAAGACTGCTTAGGAATTGATGTGTCATCTGAGGGAGCTTGAAAATTTTCCGGTGTCAGTAAATTGGAAGTATCATTTTTTGTGCTTTTCTCCTCTTTCCCTGAGTCAGCTGGGGAATATCGCCACATCTGTTCAAACAACCGTCGAATCAGGCGATTTTCCTCCTCAGACTTTGCCCATAACATACAGCAAAGCTGCTCTAATTCTTGGCGATCGCTAATTCCAAAACCTGCTTCTAAACTACGCACAACCACTAAATATTCTTCAACCCCCAACGGTAAACCATGTCGCTGTCGTAGGGTGTTAAAAATTTCTAGTAGTGGTAGTTCTCCTAGTTTCATGATTGTTGCAAATACCGCAGATGGTCTTCCCATTTCTTCAGCAAAACTTCCGGGAACGGGATTTCTCCTTCAAGCTGCTTTAACACCTCATCTTGAGGAAACTGACGTAACACCGCAAACCAATCAAGCAACTCACTGGTGCTAACTTTTTTACCAGCTTTACCCTTCTCCATTTTCTGCCGCAGTTCGCTAAAACGCTTCACCGCAGCTTCTACTAAATCGGAGGAAGATTCGGGGAAGTGGGACTTGACAATTTTAGCTAATTGTGAATATGGAAACTGAATATAAGAAAACAGACAGCGCCGTAGGAAAGCATCAGGTAAATCCTTTTCATCGTTGCTGGTAACGAAGACGATGGGAGGGTAATTTGCTTTGACTTCTTCCCCCTTTTCTTCAATCGTAAACTGCTGCTCATCCAACTCTCGCAACAAATCATTGGGAAAGTCAATATCAGCTTTATCAATTTCATCAATCAGCACTACAGTACGTTTTTCATTTTTAAACGCACGTCCCAAGGGTCCCAATTTAATATAATTTTCTAAATTTTCAACTTTGGAATTGCTTGCTTCCCCTATGCGAGAAAGTTGAGCATCGTGCAAACGTCCTACAGCATCGTAGGTGTAAAGTCCATCCCTCGCCCTGGTTGTAGACTTAATATACCAAGCTTCATAAGGTAAGCCCAATTCGTAAGCCACCGCTTGAGCCAAAGTTGTTTTACCGCATCCCGGTTCACCTTTAAGCAATAAGGGACGTTTTTCTAAGAAAATAGCGAGGTTAATGGCTTTTATGAGTTCTGATGATGGCAAGTAAGGAGAAAGCCCCTTTTTTTGGCACTCTTGGGATGAAATTGACTTGCCAGCATAATATTGCTTGCCATTGGCGGTAAGTACGCTTGCTAAATCAGCCATTTCGCTAAACCTCCTTCCCAAGTATGACCACAATGGCAGCAAATTTCTTCATAAACAAATTCTGGAATACCGTTTTCCGACTTCTCTAACAATATTTTGGATGTTAACCCGATGGGTATTTGTATACTCTCCATCGCCGTCACCATATCAATCCAATCATCCAGCACATCTAGTGGAAATGGGCTGACGGGTGGTAAGTGCAAAGGTATTCGCGGGTACTCTGGTTCATCAAATTGCTTTGCCAGCAGGATGTTTGACTCACAAACGCTGCCGCTATTATCTACCAGAAACATTAATAAGTGTGTACTCCATTGAGTGGGAGGGCAATTTGCTTCCACTTGTGTCACCAGTGGTTTCCAGAACTCTTGCAACCACGCCGCTAGAACCTTTGGTGGCATATAATCCACAGTGTAAAAGATTAAAATTACATCTTGGGTGGAAAGGCGATCGCATATTTTGTGAATCATCTCTTTTGGTTCAACATCTTTCGGTAAACGGAACCAAGATGCTAGCTGTCGCCACAGATGAGGGATGCTTCTACCTGCACCGTTGTGACTCACATCGATTTTAATTGGCGAGATATTTTTCCACTCTGGCTTCAACCGGAACAAGCGATTTACCAAAAGTTGCTGTCCGCAGTAAGGTTCACCATGAACTAAGAAAGCAGCAGTTCGGTGCAAGTCCATGACTTTTCTAACTAACCGCGCTTGCTGTTTAAAGTCCATTTGCAACAACAAGTCAAATAGTAAATGCGGCGGTGTTTTAACGCCTGTAAACTCTGTAATAATTTTATCAATATCTATCTGGATATCTACGCCAACATCTTTACGAATCACTTCCAACAATGCACAAAGTGCAGATTTACCAGAAGAAATTTCTCCAAAGGCTACCAGTTTGTTAACCATTTGGGTAATAAAAACATTCGCAGACCCATCCCACTCCAAATTGCCTAGTACTGGTGAATTCGTTCCTAAAGCCAGTTCAAGATACGCCTGACGTTGTTGCTTATCTCGCATAAATGGTGTGAGGATAAGCGATAACTGTTGAATGATTTTCCCACTGACTTGTGCCATTGGTTAACTATATCGCCAAACGAGCATAAATTTCTGGTGCGTTGTTTTTCAAGTCGTTTAAGAGAGCGTAAGCACTCGTACCTGCATTACGTAAATACCTTCGCTGCGTACTTGGTTCCGGAAGCATCCCACCGCTATGGTGAATACCAACCACTAGAAAATCATCATCGAAAACAGGTGATCCTGATGAACCTGGTTCTGTACTAGTAGTATATTGCAACACTTGATTATCGGCGTAAGCAACAAAGTTATTCTGTATGGAGATTTTCTTCAAATGCCCACCTGGATGCTGAATGATTGCTACACGTTCATCTCGTCGCATCAACTTATTTTTGAAGATTAAGGGTTTGCCGAAGTTAGGGACATCTTTCAGGGTTACTACTGTAAAATCCAATTCTTCGTTAGTGTAAAAAGCACTATCCGGTAAAGCCCCAATAATCTGTGTTGGGCATTCTTTACCGTTGATATCCAGTTGGTAATTAAAGCTAAAATTACTTTTGTCTGCTACTTCCTGGCTTTTAATGACGTGATTGTTTGTCATGAGTAAATCAGGTGCAACCATAAACCCCGTACCTAAACCTTTGGGAGTGGCGATACGAACTACAGCGTTTGATGCTTCCAGAGCCAAGTTTAAAATGTAAATATCGCGTAAGGTATTTTCCCCAATAATCTTTTCTTTGATATCAGCAGTATTATCCGTTCCCCTCCAATTGTTAATTCCACGGCTAGGACTGGCGGGAACATCAAGCGGATAATTCTGAAATAGTTCTACTATAAAATCTTTATCCTCATCCCCAGTAAAGGGCTGAATATAGTTGAGGAAGACAGCAAGGGCTTCTTTATCGTAAGCAACTCGTCCAAATTGGCAGAAAAACCGCACCACCTCCACAGAAACGCCCATCGGCGATCCATCCAAATCTAACCGCGCCATGATAGTATCTCCTTGGGCTGCACCTTGCAATGCACCTGCAACTAAACGACGGCGATCGCGCACATTAGCAAAATCTGGTAAATTCTGGACTATGCGGGTGAGGCGTTGAAAGTGAGGTTGTGATAACTGGACGGTCACGATTACTACTCCCATACAATAAAACGTTTACATTTTAATTGAAAGCAAGCTAAATTTGTGATTGTCAGCACTGGTGTAAGGCTTAGTTTTTATTGTTCTAAATGACGGTGTTTGGTTTTGTATTTATTAATTTCGGTAATGGGTAATAGTAAAGTGTCTTCTATTTCTTCCCTAACATCAGTACTCACAACATTAGAATTGTTGTAAAAATTCAGGTGGGGGGAGTTGACAACGGTTACATCGGTGGGGGAACATCACAAATATGACAAATTGCGTGCCCCAAGAATCAAACGAGATGAGTTGTACCAATTGTCAAAGGAACAGTTGGTCGAAATCATCAAAAAGCTTGAAAACGAAATCGCGTGGCTCAAAGAAAGTTTAAACCTCAACCTGCTTGCTGTCGGCGCTCATACTAAGTCACCAGTGGTATCCTTGACCTATCGTTTTTTGTCGTCTAGATCAAAAATAGGGTGTCGAGATGCAAGATACATGGAATCCAGACTTATATGAAAGATTTCAAGAAGAAAGAAGTCGTCCATTCTACGATTTAGCAGACATGGTACGTGGGCAAGAAGGCTTGCGAGTTTTGGATTTGGGATGTGGGACGGGAAAGTTGACACAGTATCTGCATCAGAAGCTAGCAGCACGGGAAACCGTGGGGTTGGATGCTTCAGAGAATATGTTGCTGAAAGCGCGTCAGTTTGAGGGAGATGGGCTGCGGTTTGAGTTTGGACAGATTGAGGATGATCCCGTTCCAGGAAAGTTTGGTTTGGTGTTTTCCAATGCCGCTTTGCAGTGGGTAAAGGGACACGAGGCGTTGTTTGAAAAGTTAAGTGCCAAGCTGCAGCCTGGTGGACAGCTTGCTGTACAAGTCCCAGCAATGGACTCAGAACCAGTCCATATTGTGGCAGCAGAGACAGCACAGGAGTTTAGCAAGGAACTGGGGGGATATGTGCGGCGCTTAGAGATACTAACGCCGGAGGATTACGCAAGGCTACTTTATAAGTTGGGATTTGTAGAGCAAGAGGTGAGGCTACAAATTTACGGACATGTCTTACCGTCACGAGAAGCGGTCATAGAGTGGTATCGTGGAACATTGCTGACTACGTATCAGCAGCGGCTAGATGCCGAGACTTACGAACGATTTGTAAAACGGTACACCCAGAAGTTGATGAAGTATTTAGAAGATGAGCGTCCATTCTTTTTTCCATATAAGCGTATCTTAATGTGGGGACGCTTAGACAATTCAAAATTCAAAATTCAAAATTCAAAATAGGAAAGCAGTATTCGTGTATAGAAATCCGCTTTGATTTGTGAAATTACTCGTCGAGATAGGGAACTCTTAACAGGGAACAGAAAGTGTACTGAGTTTTTTTCAAAATAAAAAAACATCAAAAAGTATGTGTTTTGTGAGATAATTTTCGGTTGGTTTACAAATCGTCATGATTCCAAGGAGCAAAGACGATGGAAACACGGTTTTTAGGCAAGTCTGGTCTCAAAGTTTCCGTTTTAAGCTTTGGCACAATGACTTTTGGGGGCAGTAACTTCTTTGAGCACATGGGGAAAACCCAAGTCGATGAAGCCCAACGTCTAATTGAGATTTGTCTTGAAGCAGGTGTTAATATTTTCGATACCGCAGACGTTTACTCACAAGGACTCTCTGAGGAGATTCTCGGTAAAGCTCTTGGCAAGCGTCGCTCTCAAGCAATTATCGCAACGAAAGCGTACGGACGTATGGGGCAGGGACCGAACGATCTCGGTCTATCACGATATCATCTGATCCGCGCCTGTGAGGATAGTTTACGACGGCTTGGTACTGACTACATCGACCTGTATCAAGTTCATGGGTTCGATGCGCTCACTCCACTTGAAGAAACGCTGGGAGCTTTGGATGACCTCGTCCGCAGTGGAAAGGTTCGCTACATTGGCTGTTCCAACTACTCAGCTTGGCACTTAATGAAAGCACTGAGCGTGTCGGAGCGATTGGGATTAGAGCGCTATGTATCACAGCAGGTCTACTACTCCCTTGTAGCGCGAGAGTTGGAGTATGAGCTTATTCCACTTGGTCTCGACCAAGGCGTTGGTATCCTTGTGTGGAGTCCGCTCGCCTTCGGTTTCCTCACCGGTAAGTACCGTCGTGGTCAACCAGAACCGGAGGGGACACGGCGGGCGGCGGTTGGTGATATTGGAACGGTTAGCGACGTGGAGAAAGCATACGATATTGTAGAAGTTTTGGATGAAATAGCTCGTAATCGTGGAGTCACCGTTGCTCAGGTAGCGCTCAATTGGCTTTTGCGTCAGCCTGGTATTACATCGGTCATTATTGGAGCCCGTAATGAGCAGCAGCTCAAAGATAATCTCTCAGCAGCAAATTGGGAACTGACATCGGACGAATTGAAACAACTCCATTCGGTCAGTGCAGTACCACCGATTTATCCGTATTGGCATCAGCAGAAGTACGGTTCTGAGCGCATTCCACAATCTCTGCAATAAATGTTTTTGAATAGGCGATTGGCTTAATGCTGATCGTCTATTCGGCGTTGCTGAATTTACTCATGAATTATATTTTTATACTTTTTTGTAGTATAATGCAAAATCCTTGTAGAGACGTTGCATGCAACGTCTCTACATAGGCATGAATTATAAATTCATATCTTGATTCAGCAACGCCGTCTATTCTGTATTCTTGCGCACTAAAAAAAATCAGTACCCCTCTCAGATGAAGGTCGTTTCTTGACGATCGCACATCCAATCAAGAGTCTTCAAAATCACAAGCCCAACAAGAGTACTGGCTGCTGCTGCTAACCATAAGTTATTTGCAGTGAACCCAGAGGTCATAGTGTGACTTGCAACTTTCTGATGATCTAAAGCCAAGCCACCAACAAAGGAACCAACAAAAAAGCCAACTCCCCAGCATTGGGCGTTAATAGCAAGATAAATACCCCGCAGTGATTCAGGAGCTATCTCTGCAACAAAAGCAGTTGCAAAGGGGCTGTATGTAACGTGGGCGATCGCAATCACAGATAACGCTAAAATCGCCAAGATTTGCTGACCATGCGTTGTCACACCTGCACTCCAAACCAAAAGAAATCCTGCTCCCCAAAACACTATTGAAATCATGAGAGCACGCACGCGGCTTAGAGAATTTAGAGCGCGGACAGCAGGTAACTGACACAGAGCGACTAAGAAAATATACCAAGCAAATAAGCCACTAATCGTTGTTGGTGACAGTCCCTTTAAGGTTTTGCCCAAAACAAAATTAGCAAAATACAGTGGCATTGTGTTGTCTACCTGAGCGATGTAAGTGGAGAACAAAACGTTGACCGAAACGTATACCAGAAGCAGGCGATCGCTTAGCGCAGCATTCCAACCTTGAAGCACTGGTTGAGAATGCTGTTCATCAAAATGACGAGTTTCTCTCAGTCCAGCATACACAATCATAAAAAACACCACATAGGAGATGCCATCAATGACAAACAAAGCACGGTAAAGCTCTGTCGTGCTAATTAAGACTCCTCCTAACAATACCCCTATTCCCAAGCCAGCACTATCTGCTAACCTTGTGACAGCAAATGCTTCGTTACGTTGCTCATTAGTTGTTAAATCTGCTATGGCAGCTTCAACTGTGGGCCAGTATAAACCAGTGCCCAAACCCATAAGTAAATGAGCAGCCAAAAACATTGGGAAGTTGTTAGATAATGCCAATACAAACGAAGCCAGCGCACAAAACACAGTAGATAACAATAATGTCCGTCTGCGCCTCCAGCGTTTTGAGTCAGCAAGAGATCCTCCTAGAAATCGACCAAAAATTCCCACCAGCGAGCCAGTACCATGACCAATTCCTACTGCTGTTGCTGATAACCCGACCTGATTGACGAAAAAAATCGGAGCATAAAATAAAGTAAAACCGCTACCACTCTGAGATAAAAATCGAGCTACCGCAAGAATCCAAACCTGAGAATTGAGTTGCGGTAGCCAAGATAAAAGTATATGGTTAGAAGAAAATTTCATGTATATTTGCTACAAGGATGGTACAACCTTCTTTGTGATTCTAAATCAGCTTTGTCCCCATATTTTCCCTGAACCTACAGCGACTTCAATCCCTGCGATTCACCAAAAATTTTAAATTTATAATTTTTGAATTTATAATTTTTGAATTTATAATTTTGAATTTTGAATTCCCCCAATGGGTGGTCTCAGCCTATCCGCTACATCACGAGCAGCCTTTTGTCCAGCACGAATAGCACCTTCAATGTAATTAACCCAAATACTAGAGCGTTCTGTACCCGCCCAATGAATCCGACCTACTGGACTATTAAGAGCAGAACCAAAAGTAGTCAGTAAACCAGGTGGTAATGCAGAAATACATCCACCTGTCCAAGGTTGGCTATTCCAATCAAATTCCACCAACTCTAGTGGTTGTTGTGCTGCTTTACCAAAAGTTTCTCCAAGAAATGCAAGGTATTTTTCTTTGCGTTCTAACTCTGGCAACATTACGTAATCAGGAGCTAATAATCCAACAATAACACCTTTGCTTGCATCTTCTGGCGAAATATCAATTACCTCAATTTTGGCATCAATACTGAGAAAGTGACCGCTGATGATTTGACCTTGCCACCAAGGTTTTTCATAAATAGCATGGAATTTAATCCAACTCATCGTCTCCCATTGTGCAATCAGTTGACGGTGAATTGAGGGAAGAGGGGGATGGAATTCGATACGAGCAATAGTCTTGGGCATCATCGCCACAATGACTTCCTGAGCATATACAACTCCATGTTCAGAAACCAGTTGAACAAGCGAACCATCGTAACCTGATATTTCCGTGACAGGCGCATTGAGTAAAACCCTTTCCCCGAGGCGTTGTGCGATATTTAAAGAAATCTGTTGTGTTCCACCAACCAAGCCAAAATCCTCAGCAGTCTCTAGCAAATCATTGAATCCTGCTGTGTGGACAAAATGAAGCATCCATAAAAGCGAAACTTTGTTTGGATCGCCACTGAGAATTTGCCGCACACACCCCTCGAACCAAGCCCGTGCTTCATCAGTCTTTGTGTTCTGCTCAATCCAAGCTCCCATTGTCATAGAATCTAACATGATTGCATCAGGAGCTTGCCAAGGGGCTTCGACTGGAACAGTACGGCACAAAGCCTCAAATGTCGTCATCGCCTCAGCGAAATCTTTTTGAGCAATGTCCGATTCAGATGATGGAGATGGTTCTAGCATGGTCCATTTCTGCCGAAAGCCATATAGCGTTTGTCCTTCAACCTTACCCTTCTTGACAGAAATTCCCATTTCTTCTGCTAAAGCAAGCAAAGCGGTTTGGGTAGGACCTGCCCAAGTACCACCTTGTTCAACATAACCCCCCGACACGAGTGGATGGTTAAGAGTTCGTCCACCCACTCGTGAATTGGCTTCCAGCACAACTAAAGATTCGATTCCCAACTTATGCAATTCCCAGGCTGCACTTAGACCAGAAATGCCTGCACCCACAATTGCAACTTCTACATGAAAACTCATGTTGATGACCTTTTTTAAGAAATTATGATATTTACCGTTGCTGCTAGGGAAATTGGATAGTTTACTATAGGCAGTAGTCTAAAAGCTCAAAAGTATAAATTTTATACTACACAATTGGGTGTCGCTTAGGCAAAACTATGCCAATTAACCTTATTGCTGCATTAGTCAATCTTGGTTTGATCTATATAGATTCAGTCCAAAAGTTCACTTGACTACTGTTGTTATATGCACATTTTGTGCATTTTATCAATTTCTACGTCCTATTTGCCTAGGCGATCGCCAATCATAAGTCGTTTAGAAATAATCAGCAACAAATCAATGGTAAAAATCTACAAAATTCATCCATCTATTGGGATTGCCAGAGTGGGCAACAGCCCTACTCAGTTTTTTATCGGACCAGAAATACCAGGTGTACCACCAATGGAGATTGTCAATGGACAAGAACGACCTCTTCAGAAGTATAAAGATAAACATGGTCTCATAAAACGACAAGCTGCTCGTTTTAGAGTTTTTGAATATGAGCAGAATGAAGAGGGTGTCATAAGCTCAGGACGTGAAATAACTGCTGACGAAGCGACTATCGAATGGCAAGTTCATCTTGTGAATCGTAAAGCAGCAAGTGAAAATCTTAATCAAGGGGTGCCCAGAGACCAACTGATTATCGATCCTGGAGTGAGAAGCATTTGTGGACAACAACAGAGTGTTAAATTCCACACAGGCAAATTTTTGGGAGTCAACGTCTATCTAGGGGAACTACACACGGATGCATCAGGACGACTGGTTGTTCTTGGCGGTAGAGGCAAATCCGCTTCTCCAAATGGCAAAGAAATAACTGGTTTATTCAGCGATGGTTG
Organism: Kalymmatonema gypsitolerans NIES-4073; assembly: GCF_002368435.1. GTDB lineage: Bacteria > Cyanobacteriota > Cyanobacteriia > Cyanobacteriales > Nostocaceae > Kalymmatonema > Kalymmatonema gypsitolerans. Next base: position 391,466 of record NZ_AP018268.1, on the reverse strand, counting down.
GTATGACGATGTTTCCGATGGTCCTGTCACGGCAAAGATTACCTTTCCCGGACAACGCCCACGGCAAGTAGACAATTCAGCTTGGGTCATTGTGGGACCACCAGACTTTGCACCCGACATTCAGGGTATTGTCACCCTTTATGATGTTGTGAATCAAGCAGCTGTTACCAGTGGATGGTATTTTCCACCCACTCCACCGTCCTTTAAGTCTGATATTTTTCCTATCCTGAATCGTGCTGTTTCATTACGCTGGGTTAATCATTGGGAGACTTGGAATGATGCGCTGCCGACAGACTGGAAAAAACTCTCCGATTTGCAAGACCCAACTGCACCAGAAATGCGCGAGAAAATCTTTGAATTTATAACATTTCCACCGCTCAATGGTGTACAGCTGACACAGGTTCAAATATCAATACTTCAGCAGTGGAAAGAAGGCAACTTTATAGATGATTGGACACCTGACTGCTCTAATATGACTTTAACACCTGAAAATTTAGACCGAGCAGCACTGGAATCCTGTATTGGGAGTAGTTTTGCTCCAGGCATCGAAGCCGGGTTTCTCATAACATCTCCTCAGATATACTCCGGGTATCTTCGGTTATCTCAGCAAATCCTTCTTCCTGGCTCGTTAACTCAAGGAATGTCTCTTCCTTGGCAAGCAGACTTCTCAGCGTGTGGTGACAATTGGTGGCCGTCACAGCGTCCTAACACAGTTCAACTTGCGCCGGATTATGGTCCACCCAAAGAACTTTGGGATGCTGGAGTTGCGGATGGAAACAGTATGGTACAAAATTTTAGCAAGCTTGGGTTTGTCGTACCAAAACAAAATTCAGTGGGTGAAGTTGTCTTTGTAGAACAGGAACGCGATCCAAATTTCCCTCGTTCTGCTCTTACTCCTAAATCAAAAGCCCCAAAGTGCTAAGTCGTTAAACAGAAATGCCATGTAGTCAACGAGTAAATGTATTAATTATCGGTGGAGGTCCCGCAGGTACTGCTGCTGCGATCGCCCTAGCAAAGACTGGACAGACTGTGGCAGTTCTAGAGCGCTCACGCTACGAGACAACACGAGTCGGAGAAACCTTAGCACCAGCAGCCCGTGTATTGCTCTCGGAACTGGGAGTGTGGGAGCGTTTTCAGAGTGATGGTCATCTCCCCTCTCCTGGTATTATTTCCGCTTGGGGTAGTGAAGAACTCTACGAGAACGACTTCATTTTCAATCCTTATGGATGTGGGTGGCATCTTGACCGTCGTCGTTTCGATGCAATGCTTGCTTTAGCAGCAAAAGAGGTAGGAGCAAGTGTTTACCTCTCTACACGAGTTGTCACTTGTACTCAGCAACCATCTGGTTGTTGGTGGATTGAGGCTTTGTGTGATGGTCTACCAATAAGTTTCCAAGCAGACTTTTTAGTGGAGGCTACAGGGCGAACCAGTTCACTTGCAGCTAAGCCTGCAACAAAAAGAATGATTTATGACAAACTCGTGGGAGTCATAAAGTTTTTAACAATTAATTCTCCCATCCTTGCGTGTGACTGTCGCACCTTAGTGGAAGCCAGCAAGGAAGGTTGGTGGTATTCTGCCGTTTTGCCCAACAACAATCTTGTTGTTGGCTATATGACAGATACCGATTTACTTCCTAGAAAGAGTATTCCTTTGGCTGATTTTTGGCAGGAATGCCTCCGCAAGGTTCCTCACACGCAAGCACGTGTGGAATCTTGCCTTTGGAACTCCAGTTTTCATACTGTTGCAGCTTTTAGCTATCGCAGGAATTGTGTTGCCGATCATCAATGGCTTGCAATTGGCGATGCTGCATCTGCTTTTGATCCACTCTCATCTCAAGGAATTTATAAGGCGCTGCAATCTGGTATCACTGCTGCAAGAGTTATCAAGGCAAGCCAAAGCAATTGTCAAGCGTCGCTGAACGAATATGCTGCTCATGTGGAAAAGAGTTTTGCAGAATATCTGCAAATGTGGGCAGCATATTATAACAGAGAAAGACGTTGGTCCGATTCTGTCTTCTGGCAGCGACGCCAAACTGTACCTGCAAAATGAACAAGCACCTGCAAGCAGAAACGCTCTATTCGCAGGTTCGCCACCTAAACCACTATTCCAGCTATCAAAAAATTCACCAATTCTTCAGCAAATGCATCATCTAAGGGTGCATGCTTTAACAGCAACCGATACCAAACCGGACCATAAATCGCATCAATCACCAATTCCAAATTCAGATCTGGGCGTAGTTCGCCTCTATTGACACCCCGCTTTAAAATCGTCCGCGTCGCTGCTCTGCGACACTTAATAAACTGCTCACGAAACGCCTCTGCTAAATTGGCATCCAATTGCGCCTCAGCAATTAGGCCAGTAACAGCAGTACCCCCTGTCGTGGTTGTTAGCACTACAAAAATTTTTCGTAAAATTTTATACAAGTCTTCTCTCACCGAACCTGTATCAGGTGTGGGAATATTCTGTGCCGTTTGATCTGAATATGCTTCCATAATCACCGCCGCCTTAGAAAACCACCAACGGTAGATAGTTTGTTTGCCCACTCCAGCACGGGCGGCGATTGCGCGGAGCGCAGTGGGCTAAAGCCCAATCGCCTCAATACAAATATCTCGATAGCCTTTTTCCTCTAATAACTCAGCAGTCGCCTTGAGAATAGCCTGATGTGAACGATAATTCCGCCTGCGAGTGGTAGGCGCTTTGCACACAGAAATTGTTTTCTCTGTGTTCTCTAGTAGTTGTGACATAGACGCAGACTCCATTTTGCAAGCTTTTCGTTTAGACGGTACGATTTGTCTCGTTATCTATTGACAATACGATACGGTTCGTTTAAATTAAAGATAACAAGGTTATGGCAATAAATTCAAACCAAATACAGGAGTTGAATTATGAAAAGTTTAATTGTTGGTGGTTTATCTCTGATACTCATATCTGCTGCTAATATGCCTACACTGCGAGCCGAGACTACTGCATACAATCCTGCGGCTTCTGGCAAAACTCAGTCCTATGTGAGCACAACACCTGTCAATCTTGTGAGCTTGGCTTATCAAGGTTACTTGCAAGACCAAGGTATCCCTAGTTACAACGACTTGATAACGGCTTATCATGAAAGACAAATCAGTGCCGAGGATATTGTTAGGAGTGGCGTTAAGGCTAAAAGACTGCCAGAGCAAGTTCTTTCCGACAAGGGATACATTAACGCTGTGAAGGCTCAACTGGATAATTTCAGAATTTACTAGCTTATGAGGTATCTGCCCTCCAAACCATGACAAAACTGATTGGTTGATTTACGTAGCGAGCCATATTCGGTTTATGGGCAATCCAATCTTGATCAACAAAGGCTTCGCTGACATGGTTTACCGGTCTTGCCCAGTTGGTCGAATGAGAATTTCGTTGACATTAACGTGCTGTGGCTGAGTAACGGCGTATACTATCGCAGCCGCAATGTCCTCGCTTTGCAGTGGAGTGAGTGATTTGCGACGCTCTTCGCTGGTTTGTCTGGCAACTGGGTCAGTAATGTGGTTATTGATTTCTGTGTCCACTAGACCTGGCTCAATGATGGTAACACGGATGTTATGCTTGTAAACTTCTTGCCGTAAAGCTTCTGAAAATGCGTTGACACCCCACTTAGTCAGATTGTAAACACCCACACCTGCTCGTACTGTCCTACCAGCGACCGATGAGATATTAACTATGTGTCCGACGCCTTGCTCTTTCAAAATGGGAAGAACAGCGTGTGTTGTATACAGCAGTCCTAAGACGTTGATATCAATCATACGTCGCCACTCTGAAGTATTCCCACCATCAATCTCACCGAGGTATGCAACACCTGCATTATTCACAAGGATATCTACCCGACCAAATTCTGCTTTCGTTTTTTGCACCAGGTTGTTAGCTTGAGTTTGGTCAGTGATATCAGCAACAATGGGCAATGCCTTGCCGCCACTGGCTTCAATGCGTTCTGCCACGGCATTGAGACGCTCAGCACGCCTTGCAGCGATTGCAACGGTTGCACCCTCTTGTGCCAAAGCAATAGCGGTAGCTTCACCTATACCCGCTGAAGCACCAGTAACAATGACAACTTTTCCTTCCAATTTACCTGCCATAGATTGCTGCCAAACTCATGTTACAGTTGGATTTCGTGCAAGTATTATACTATTGTATTCTTATCGATTTACCGTATTTTACGTGTTGAATCAAATTTGGGGTCTTGACAGCGTTTGGTATTGACACTCCCACGACTGCGAAAACTAGTCAGGCTGTATTGCCTTACCCCACCAAACACGTTTCAACGGCTCACCCGTTTTCTCGTCCAATATTTCGTAATGTTGTAGTTCTACATCTTTCCAGTCTAATAACAGGTCTAGCAAATACTCTTTAGAGAAAAAATGCATAGCTTGTCCATTATGTTCTTAATACGTAATTTGGCTCAATTTCACGTATGGCTGGGCGACGTTCTGCCCGAATTAAAGCGTCTTCGGTGGAATTAACATCGAAAACAAATACTCCGTTGGGGCGTACTATTCGTCGAATTTCTTTAAACAACTCGCGGGTAATTTTATCTGAAAACATGTGCATGGCAACATTGGACATAACAGCATCAAAGGTTGCACTATCGAACGGCAAACGTTTTGCCATGTCTGCAACTACAAACTGCGCGCTCAGTCCTAGCTTTTCTGCTTTCTCGCGTCCTTGTCGCACTGCTGATTCTGAAAAATCCATACCCATTACCGCGAAACCTTCTCGCGCAAGACGTAGCACGTCGTTGCCTGTCCCGCAACCAAGGTCAAGCACAGTTTGAACGTTGGCGGATCTAAGAACCGGAATGTGAACCTTCGTCCACTGAGTCCCCCAATCTAAATCGTTGCCAGCCTCCTTCCGCTCAGCGAAGACTCGGTTCCAGTGATCAGATGTTGCGTAAGACATAATGCAGTAAGGTATACCGACGCAAGAGATGGAAGTAGGCGATTCATTATACTCTGCCAAATCTCAGAGTTGTCATAACTGCTGCTCCACAAAGAATCAGCGCCGCTAGGCGATAACTTCCCTGGAACCCTGCAACAACTGCCTCAGCGGGAGCAACAGCAACATCTGTACCTGGAGCCAAATTTGCAATCAGCGCTCCAAATACAGCTCCTATCACCGAAACTCCGACGTTAACCCCCAAGGTACGGGACAAAGATAATAACCCAGAGGCAATTCCCAAACGCTCCCGGGGCACCGCTCCCATAACAGTGCTATCGTTAGGTGAGCGGAACAAACCCAACCCAGTGCCAAACACAAGGTAGCGCAGCACATAATCTTGTTCAGTGGTTTGAGTGTCCAAGGTACTAATACCGAGACAACCGCCAATCATGACTCCCAGTCCAATGAGGCAAATTAACCGAGAACCAAAGCGATCTGACAATGCGCCAGCGAGTGGAGCAATCAACCCACTAACAACAGGTGACACTGCCAGCAACAGCCCCACTTTTGAGGTTGGATACTGTTTGACTCGCTCTAGAAAGAAGGGGGTAATGAGCAGCCCACCAGTCAGGACAATGAACACTAGCCAGCCGTTGAGCAAACCTATGCTCAGGCGAGGATTACGAAACATTTGCAACTCTAGCAAAGGTTCCTCCAAAAGAGCTTCAACCAAAAGAAAACTTAGGAGGGCGATCGCCGCAAGTAACAGTAACGACAATGCACTACCACTGCCAAAGCCCTCGCTTTGCCCATAAGTCATGCCTAGTGCAAAGTTGCTGAGTGTCACCAGAGTTAATAAGGCTCCGAGCAAATCAAAGTGCTGTTTTTCCTTTTTCCGTTCAGAAGGAGGCACAACCGATGCTATAAGCAAACTAGCTATTAAACCCAGCGGTACATTAATGAAGAACAGAATACGCCAGTCAGCCCATCCCAAAAGCAGCCCTCCTACCGAAGGACCAAGGGCAATTCCCAGTGAAACAACACTACCAATGATGCCCACGGCTCGTCCGCGCTCCGAGGAAGGGAAAATTTCTGTAATGATTGCCAAACCAAGCCCGGAGATAAACAAAGCACCCAATCCCTGAAGTGCGCGAAACCCAATCAACCAATCAATGCTGGGTGCCATTCCACACAACAGCGAACTCAAGGTAAATAAAACGAGTCCCCCTAAGTAGAGGTATTTCTTACCCCATATATCACCCAAGCGAGTCGCTCCCAAAACTAAACTGGAACTGATGAGCTGATACGCTAGCACAGCCCACTGCGCCCGAGGAAAACTGGTTTGAAAATATTGAACCAGGGTAGGCAAAGCCACGTTAATGATGCCCACATCGAGAGTAGACATGAATACCCCAAGACCGATACTGAGCATCACCAACCATTTTCGAGAGGCAGCTAAAGTTTGGGGTTTTGCTTGTAAGTCCGGCAATCTTCAGCCTCCTCAATTCCTAAAATTTAGATTGATCAATAATTTGTATAAGTAATATTATGCGTGCTTTACTCCGCAGCCAGTTTAGCAATAAACACTTCAGGAACCGACAATCGGCCGTAGAAAGCCTTCGCTCGCACAAAATGATGTTCTCCAAACGAGCAGGATTCAAAACCGAGAGTTTCAGCCAGTTGCACATCAGCTACAGTTTGGGCAAAAAATTCCTGGTCTGCAATTCCAGGAGATGCCCAAATTTGATGGAAAAGCCCAATATCCATGTATAGTACTCTCTGCTTAATAGGGATGTTAAGAGGTAGAAAAATTCAAAATTGGCAATTCAATCTTGAAAAAAATAATTTTCAATTGTCACTCATCCACACCATCAATAGACAAAACTTTTGTTTTTGTTTTCTGGTATTTGCTTGAATTCAAGCTTAAAAAAAATGATATTAATTTCTCAAAATTACTAAAGTTAATCTATAGAATTTTTCCTAAATTAAATAAATGAAATGCTACACTTGCTTTTTATTTTTCTTCTACAGATAATGAAAAGATACTTCGTAATTTTATGACTAACTACGAATCATAGCGCTGCCGTTCAACTTACTCATTTTAAATACGGTAAATTGGTCGGCAATATGTAATTTGCTTGATAGGTAGAACTTTATCACCGTTAGTTGCGAAAAGCAAGCAGGATGAATCCAAGTCAGTGTTTATTTAAATTGTAGATTGTTGACAATATACAATATTGTAGATAAAGTCTGAGTATGAGTAGTTTGCGTCACTGACCCCACCCTAAAAGGGATGGGGCTTGAAAGAAGAAAACTCACCACTTTCTGAATTCAGGACTAAACCAGTGTCTAGACAACTAGCCCACACGTTGCAAACGTTCTTGTTGGGGCTGAACCAACTAGCATGGTAGCTCGTAGGACGGAAGAATGCTTCCCTAGTTTTTCTCCACTCCGTTGGTCAGCGTCGAAGGGAAATACATACCTAGCGATAGGATTTATCGTAAATGTTCGTACCAGTCGTAGATTCAAACAATCGACCCTTGATGCCAACAACACCTAGTCGAGCAAGGCGTTGGATTAAATCAGGTAAGGGTACACCATTCTTTAGAAAAGGAGTGTTTTGTGTTCGACTCAACGTAGAACCATCAGACCGCAATTATCAACCCGTTGCGGTAGGAGTTGATCCAGGTTCTAAGCGTGAAGGTTTTACGGTAAAGTCCAAGTCTCATACCTACCTAAACGTCCAAACTCATGCCGTAGATTGGGTCAAGGACCATGTAGAAGTTCGTCGAAATATGCGACGCGCTAGACGGTTCCGCAAAACACCGTGTCGTCAAAACCGTGCCAACCGACTTGTCAACAAAGAGAAGCTACCACCATCCACGAAAGCTCGTTGGCAGTGGAAATTACGTATTTGCAAGTGGTTAGCCTCAATGTTTCCTGTTACTACTTTTGTAATTGAAGACATCAAGGCAAGAACCAGGTTCGGGGCGCGTAAGTACAACGCGATGTTTTCTCCCTTAGAAGTGGGTAAGCAGTGGTTTTACCAAGAACTACAGCTTATGGCAATCCTAGAAACCAGAGAGGGATTTGAGACGTATTCTATGCGCCAAGAATTAGGACTGAAAAAGTCCAAAAACAAACTTTCAAACAAGTTTGATGCTCACTGTGTTGATTCATGGGTGCTAGCTAACTCGGTTGTCACGGGACAGGTCAAGCCTGATAACACCGCGTTAATTGAAATAGTACCTTTGGAATTCTATCGCCGCCAGTTGCACCGATTGCAACATCAAGCGGGACACGTCCGATCTCGGTACGGCGGGACAATGAGCGCTGGACTGAAACGTGGGTCAATCGTCAAACATCCCAAATATGGGTTCTCTTATGTTGGGGGTTGGCAAGAATCTCCGACAAAAAAAGACCCAAAAAGAAAACTCATTAGCTTGCACGATATTACTTCGGGCAAAAGATTGACTCAAAATGCATTACCCACAGATTGTAAGTTTTTGTCTTATAACTCGTGGCGCGTTGCTAATTAATTGTAAAGCCGTCCTACAAGGACGGGGCAAGAGACCCAGGAGTTTCGATGAAAGGGAAGCAACTCCAGCCTGCCATCATACCTCGGAGTTTGGATGTTCAAGCAGCTGATGTCATTCGAGAACAAATTCTCAATGGTACACTTGCACCAGGAACTCGTTTGCTAGAAATCAATCTGGCAGAGCAATTTAATCTCAGTCGAGCAACTATACGCTCGGCATTGCAGCAACTAACTTATGAAGGCTTGGTTGTACAGTTGCCCTATAAAGGTTGTACTGTTTCGGGACTAAGTTCGCAGGATGCTTGGGAGCTATACACGCTGCGGAGTGCGCTTGAGAGTCTGGCGGCGGGACTGGCGGCTGTTGCAATAACACCGAGTCAGGCAAAAGAGCTTAATGCTGGCTTGCAACAGTTAGTCAAAGCTGTCCAGAAGGGGAATTGGAGCCAAATCGCTGATGCAGACTTTGCCCTGCATAAGGCAATCATTCAACTTGCTGGTCATCGTCGATTACAGGAGCAGTACAAAATTGTTGAACAGCAAATCCGTCTTTACATTATTTCCTGCAACGCAATACATCCAGATTTGGATGACATTGTAGAGCAGCACCGGAAATTAGTAAACGCAATTTGCTCAGGCGATGATAAGAGTGCGGAGCAAATTGCCCGAGACCACAATATTGACGGTAAAGCACTGGTGGAACATCTACGGGCAATAGAAAAACAAAATTTAGAGCAAACAAAGTAAAGTATTGAATGAGGAAATAGACACCATGATTGACCTAAACCAATATGAAATCTTGACTTTTGACTGCTACGGAACCCTGATTGATTGGGAAAAAGGAGTGCTGGACGCGTTGCAACCAGTTTTCTCAAACCATCAGATTCAACTGAGTGAGAACGAAATCCTTGAGTGGTTTGCTCGCTTTGAATCGAATCTGGAGCAGGGAGAGTACCGCAAGTATAAAGATGTTCTGAGGGGGGTTGTACAAAAGTTTGGGGAGCAGTTTGGATTTACGCCTTCTGCCACAGAGTTGAACGCGCTTGTTGATTCTATCAAGCACTGGCAAGCCTTTCCTGATACAGTTGAAGCCCTCAAGACTCTCAAACAACGATTCAAACTCGCAATCATTTCCAACGTTGATGATGAACTGTTTGCTTTCACGGCAAAACATTTGCAAGTTGAGTTTGATAAAGTTGTAACTGCCGAGCAGGTGAAAAGCTACAAGCCTTCAGTGCAAAATTTTCGGGTGGCGCTTGAAAAAATTGGACTACCCTCTGAGAAAGTCCTGCACGTTGCCTGTAGTGTTTACCACGACATTGTTCCGGCAAATTCCTTAGGGTTATCAACGGTTTGGATAAATCGCAGACTAGGTCAAGAAGGTTCTGGAGCTTATCTACCTGCTCAAGGTAAAGCAGATTTGGAAGTGCCAGATTTAAAAAGTTTAGCTGCAATTGTTGACTGAACGAATCGCACTATAGATAAGTGCGTCCCCACAACTTCCTCAACAATCAAGTCTAAAATATACATCGATGTTTTGTAAGGGAATGCTCGATGAAAATTCTGGTTGTAGAGGATGATGAACCAACCACTGCAGCTCTTTTAGAAGTGCTAACCGCTCATAACTATGTAGTCAATACGGTGGCTGATGGTCAAGCAGGTCTGCAACTCGTACAAAACTTTGAATATGACCTCATCCTGTTGGATATCATGTTGCCCCGTTTGGACGGCATTAGTATTTGTCGCCAACTGCGTTCTCAGCAGTATCAAATGCCAATCATGCTACTGAGTGCAAAAAATAGCAGCATTGATAAAGTCGCGGGCTTAAATGCAGGTGCAGATGATTACATAGTCAAGCCGTTTAATGTGTCAGAACTCATTGCCCGTATCCGCGCCTTATTGCGACGACCCAAAAGTGTCATTCTGACTCCTGTAATCAGTTGGGGAAACCTGCAACTTGACACTAGCAAAAGCGTAGTAAATTGTGATGGGCAGCCCCTACGTCTGACAGCAAAAGAATATCAATTGCTAGAGCTTTTTCTACGGAATCCACACCGGATTTTTAGCAAAACTGCTATTTTAGAAAACCTGTGGTCTTATCCAGAATATCCAGGAGAGGATGCTGTTAAAACCCATATTAAAGGACTCCGGCAGAAGTTAAAAGCAGGTGGAGTGACCGCAGATTTAATTGAGACAGTTTATGGTTTGGGGTATCGACTCAAGTCCCCACCTGTAGGTGAGCAACCTACACTTGCAATATCATCTTCACAGTCTATAGAAACCAGCAGGCAACAAGCTGAAACTAAAGTTGTTGCATCGCTTGCAAAACTCTGGGAGCACTACAAGGATAGCTTTCTTGATGAAGTGGCAATGCTATCACAGGTGGTAACTGCTTTGGAAGCAGGTGTTTTTGAACCTGAACTACAGCAAAAAGCAGGGCAAGACGCCCACAAATTAGCGGGAGCCTTGGGATCTTTCGGTTTTCATGAAGGTTCTAATTTGGCAAGGGAAATTGAGCAATTGCTCTCAATAACAAATTTAGAACAGGTTGAAATAGAACAATTATCAAAACTGGGGAATTTATTGCAACAGGAGCTAGAGAAGCCTCCGGTTTTGACCGCTTCTGCTTCTGTCTATTGTGTGCAACATGGTTTGCTACTGGTGATTGATGATGATGCGGTACTGACAGAGCGAATTAGGCTTGAAGCAACTGCGTGGGGTTTTCAGGTAGAAGTCGCCCAAAATTTGACTGCTGCAAGTGAGGCTATTGCCAACAATCCTCCTGATGTTATCCTGCTCGACCTGATGTTTGCTGAACCGGCTGAGAGTGGATTGGCTTTCTTAGCTCAACTGAGAAACCAGTACCCGGAGATTCCAGTCATAGTTTTAACAGGACGAAACAGTTTAGCTGATAGGTTAGAAGTTGCTCGTTTAGGGGGTCATGCTTTTGTACACAAATCAGTTCCCTCTAGTGAAATACTTAGGGCAGTAACTCAGGTACTCAATCATACTCAAACCGTGCAAGCTAAAGTTATGGTTGTCGATGATGACCCAACAGTGCTAGTGAGTCTGTCTGCATTACTTGAACCGTGGGGGCTTGATGTCATAACCCTTGCAGAGCCACAAAAATTTTGGCAAGTACTGGAAACATCGCTTCCAGACCTACTGATTTTAGATGTAAAACTGCCCGACTTCAACGGGGTTGAACTTTGTCAGATAGTACGCAATGATCCTCAATGGAGTCAACTGCCCGTACTGTTTTTGTCTGCCTGTAATGATGTGGAAACAGTGCATCAGGTATTTACAGCAGGTGCAGATGATTATATCCAAAAGCCGATTGTGGAACCAGAACTGATTGCCCGTGTTTTGAATCGGTTAGAGCGAACCAAAATCCATCGGGATTTAGCAGAAATAGATCAGCTCACTGGTCTTACCAATCGGCGAAAGTCTATCCAACAGCTAACCAATTTGTTATATCTGGCGGAAAGGCATCGTCAACCTTTTTGTTTTATACTGCTGGATTTAGACAACCTCAAGCAGGTCAATAATCAACACGGTTATGATTCGGGAGATATGGTTCTTAGCCGATTCGGAAAACTCTTAAAGCAGTCCTTGCAGGGTAGCGATGTTGTATGCCGTTGGGGTAGTGAAGAGTTTGTGATTGGTTTATACGGTGTGAAGCAAGAACAAGGTATAAAGTTGCTGATAAAGTTTATAAACATCTGGAATCAGCAGGAGTTTACTGATGCTAATAATCAGACTTTTTCTGTCAGTTGCAGTGTTGGTATAGCAGAGTACCCGAAGGATGGTGCTGACCTGCAAGCACTTTACCGTGCAGCTTATACTACGGTGACTGTATTAAACTAAGGCTATGGGATAAAAGCGAGTACTAACAGCGATAGACAATGGTGCTGTATAATCGCTAACTACTTCAAGAAATTATTTGACTCAATGAAGCGCCACCTTCAATGCAAATTTATTTCCACTGGATTCGGGTTGATATTACTAATTCTTTTGGGTGTTGGTTGGGGGTGTCATCATATACAGCAGCTATCGTTTCTGAGTATTGAGCAATCTGCCATTCAATCTCATATCATTTTTATCTTTGCGTTAGTGGCTTTCACCCTAAGTTTTGTACTTTTGTGCTTAATGTACTATCTTTTAAAGTGCCAAATAAGCGGACGTCAGCAAGCACAACAGGCTCTACGGGAGAGTGAGCAGCGGTTTCAGTTTTTAACTGAGGCGACTTTTGAAGGCATTGTGGTCCATTCCATGGGAAAAGTTATTGATGCCAACCAATCCTTTGCTAAGTTGTTCGGCTACGAAACTGATGAAGTTATTGGTATGTCGGCAAAGGATTTTTTAACACCAGAATCGTTAGCACTGGTGATGGAAAAAACTGTGTCTGGATATGAAAAACCATACGAAGTCACTGGTGTAAAGAAAGATGGAACAACTTTCCCGTTAGAAGTGGTTGGGAAAAACAGTATCTATCAGGGGCGGACGGTACGGGTATCTGCAGGACGTGACATCACAGAGCGCAAGAAGACAGAAGAGCGCTTGAAAGCCCGTGAGCATCAGCAAGCAGTTGTTGCTAAACTGGGTCAGCAGGCTTTAGCAGGTGTAGCATTGTCTGTGTTAATGGACTCAGCAACGGCTCTTGTTGCTGAGAATCTTGGAGTTGAGTATTGCAAAATTCTGGAACTTTTGTGCGATGGAAAAGCGTTGCTTCTGCGGGCTGGAGTGGGCTGGCAAGAAGGCTTGGTAAATTACGCCACAGTAGGGGCAGATTTAGATTCCCAGGCAGGATATACACTCGTTTCTCAAAAGCCAGTGATTGTGGAAGATTTGCGCAAAGAAACACGATTTAGCGGACCAGCACTTCTACATAAGCATGGTGTCGTAAGTGGTATTAGCGTCGTTATTCATGGAATTGACCAACCGTTTGGTGTTTTAGGTGCTCATACAACAAGACGACGCACCTTTACTGAAGACGATACTAACTTTCTCCAAGCCGTTGCTAATGTGCTGAGTACTGCCATTGAGCGCAAGAAAACAGAAGAGAAACTCCAAAAAGCTCATGATACGCTAGAAATAGAAGTTGCACAGCGAACAGCTCAATTAAGCAAGACAAACGAACGACTACAAACTGAACTCAGAGAACGCAAACGGGCAGAAGCTCTTTTGTTAGAAAGCGAAGAGCGCTTTCGCACTGCGTTTGAGAATGCGGCTATTGGGATGGCTTTGGTCGCGACCGATGGGCGCTGGCTGCGGGTGAATCGCTCTTTATGCGAAATTGTGGGTTATTGCGAATCTGAATTGCTAGCCACAACTTTCCAGGCAATTACCCATCCAGACGACTTGGATAGCGATTTGGACTATGTGCGCCAAATGCTGAATGATGAGATTCGTTACTACGAGATGGAAAAGCGGTATTTCCATAAGCAAGGACACATAGTCTGGATTTTGTTAAGTGGATCGCTGGTACGTGAAGAGTCGGGTAAACCACTTTACTTTATTGCTCAAATTCAAGATATCACTAAGCGCAAGCAGGCAGAACAGGCGTTACGAGACAGCGAAAGACGATTCCGAGCTATCTTTGATCAAACGTTTCAATTTGTTGGGTTACTCAAGCCAGATGGTACGCTTTTAGAAGCAAATCAGACCGCTCTAGATTTTGGTGGCATCAGCCATGCAGATATTGTTGGTCGCCCCTTTTGGGAAGCGCGATGGTGGACAATTTCCATCGAAACCCAAAATCAATTGAAGGATGCGATCGCCCGTGCTGCTAAAGGTGAATTTGTACGTTATGAAGTCGATGTGCTAGGACGAGGAGACACTGTCGCAACCATCGACTTTTCCCTCAAACCTGTTTTAGATGAAACGGGAAATGTCATTCTACTGATTCCAGAAGGTCGGGACATTAGCGATCGCAAACAAGTGGAAAAAATGAAGAACGAGTTTATCTCGGTCGTCAGCCACGAATTGCGAACACCACTGAGTTCTATTCGCGGTTCTTTAGCGTTACTATCCACTGGAAAGCTTGATAGCAAGCCTCAAAAGCAAGAGCGAATGTTAGAAATTGCGATCGCTGAAACCGAACGCTTAACGCGTTTAGTTAATGACATTTTAGATTTGGAACGACTGGAGTCAGGCAAAATTACTTTAGACAAAACCTCTTGTGATGCTGCAACCCTTATGATCCAAGCCGTGGAATCTATACAAACCCTTGCTGAGGCATCCAAAATCACGCTCAACGTTTCTCCCTTGTCAGTTCAGATATGTGTTGATTCTGACCGGATCATTCAAATCCTTGTAAATCTACTGTGTAATGCTGTCAAGTTTTCACCCCCAGGAAGTACTGTTTGGTTAACTGCAGAACTGTCGCAAAACTCAATACTCAATACCCCTCAAGTCTTGTTTCAAGTGAAAGACCAAGGAAGGGGTATTCCAACGGATAAGGTAGAAAGCATCTTTGGGCGATTCCAGCAAGTCGATGCTTCAGATTCCCGAATTAAGGGAGGAACGGGGTTAGGATTAGCTATTTGCCGGAGTATTGTGCAGCAGCACGGCGGGCAAATCTGGGCTGAAAGCGTTTTAGGACAAGGAAGTATTTTCTACTTTACCTTACCACTTTTACCAAAGTAGAGGTAAAGTATCATGCTGGTCACCAATACTTTAGGAAACTATCTTAAATTATGCCAAAGCGAATTCTACTTATAGATGACGAAGAACGTCTGAGCGAAGTGGTTCAAACTTGTTTAGAAATTATGGCGGGTTGGGAAGTACTAACTGCACGAACAGCAAAAGAAGGCTTGTTCAAAGCCCAGGAGGAACACCCGGATGCCATCTTACTAGATGTGATGATGCCTGAAATGGATGGTATTACTTTATTTCGTCATTTACAGGAGAACAGAGCAACTCAATCTATTCCTGTCATTTTGCTGACAGCTAAAATGCAACCTGTTGATCAGGCTCAATTTGCTCAACTAAGTGTCGCTGGAGTGATAGCCAAGCCTTTTGACGCTTTGACACTGGCAGATGAAGTGACTAAGCTGCTCAAGCTTAGTTGATAAAATCCTACATTTTCTCTTTGGTTAAGTCTGTTGGAATCATGTAAATCATATAAAAAACTAATAAGAAATAATTTCACTTTTGACAAATATTTAGATTTTTCCTGTATTGATTTGCAAAACTTTACAATGACTTCACTACTTTCTCACTTTTTTTATATAACGTATATAAATGCGTCAGTCCTACATAATTGGGCTAATGATTAAATGTCAAAAATTCAAAAAAAGCAGGTTAAACAATGGAGTTTCTTAAATCAGTTATCAGTTATCAGTTATCAGTCCTGACGGCGTATGGTGGGGGATTTCAACCCGCCACCAACGCCTTCCACCAATAGGTGGGGGACGCGCAACCACTCGTATTTAACTGATAACTGTTTACTGTTCACTGTTCACTGTTAAAAGGTAAGCTATTAAAACTGTTTATGTAACGAGAAATTAATTACTATTTCTCCAAATCTCTTAAGAAAATTAACTATGCAACGCTAAATCAAATCTTTAAACATTTCATGTCGTTCTTGGAATACAGTTTATTGTTGCCTTGCAAACGAATTTCCTTTTTTCAAGTTAATTAGGACTTACATCTTGACAAAAATATGCTTTTAGGTTCTCATTTTTACATACCTTGGTATTTGTTCTGACTACTACGAAGTATAGACAAATTTGTTGCTTCATTACCTGAAGCAATTTCTTCTGATACACCCCAAGCAAAAGGTTGGGTTGAATTAACTTGATCAACTTTTTGTCGATGGTTAGTCCTAACTTAGGCGCACTTGTATAGCGCGTAGATTCTATGAACTACTTTTATAAGAGATTTTGTTACCTAAACAATCTATGACAGAAAAAACGACGCGGCGCAATTTCTTGTTGACCAGTGTTGCTGTAGCTGGAAGCATTGTAGGAGCTAATGCCTTGCAAACTGATAGTTCCAATGCTGCGACATCACCAGCAACAATGCTAGAGCGAGTGTTGGGACGCACAGGAGTAAAAGTTCCGATTTTCGGGTTGGGATGTGGGAGTACAAAAATGCCACTATCCCAAAAGGGAAAAGAGCGCGAAGCTGTGGCAATTATTGAAAGAGCCTTGGAACTTGGCATCCGTTACTTTGATACTGCTGCTAGTTATGGACCAAGTGAAGATTATTTAGGTAAAGTCTTACCACCCCATCGTTCAAACGTGTTTTTAGCAAGTAAAACTTATGAAAAAAATAGGGATGGTGTATGGCGAGAATTGGAGCGATCGCTCAAACGTCTCAAAACAGATTATCTTGATTTGTGGCAACTGCATAGTATTGCTTTCCCCGAACAACTAAAAACCATTTTTAGTCCCTCTGGTGCAATTAAAGCTCTAGAAGAAATTCAACAGCAGAAACTCGTGCGTTTTGTTGGTATTACAGGACACCGTGAACCAGATGTCATGATTGAAGCGCTGCGTCGTTATTCCTTCCACACGACTTTGATTCCTGTCAATGCGGCAGACAAACACCATCCACGCCCGTACTTCCCTGGAGTTCTAGAAGTTGCTCAGAAACAAAATGTCGGGGTGATTGCAATGAAAGTCCCTGCTTACGGGAAGTTGTTTCAAGCAGGTGGTTTGACAAGTATGCTGCAAGCCTTCAATTACAGCTTGTCCCAGCCTGGGGTTCATTGTTGCATAATTTCTGCTGATCATGTCAAACAATTAGAAGAAAATGCCTGGATAGCAAGTATTTTCAGACAACTGAATGATACGGAACTTGCTGCTATTGAAGAACGCACTGCCAAAATTTGGCAGGACACCACATTCTACCGCTCTTGGGGTTAGTATAGCCGACGTACAGGACGAACTTTCAGTAGTACGGTACTTACAGCACTTTTCAAATTATTAGATCATAAATCGCAGGGTGACATTGCTTACAAAAGCTTATGTGATGGACATTTGAGATATTAGTGGGCAATGCCCACACGAAAGAAAACCGCTGTAATGCACCTTCTTAGATAATCAAAGCGAGTTCAGACATAGTTCAGGCAAGATACCTGTCATACAAGCGCTACCTTTTCACACAAAATCATATAAATACTGAATTTTGGTATGCAATAGTGAAGAATTTTACTTTGAAAATAGCTGTGTGCAGTGTGTTACTGAGTGTGTTGACTGCACAACAAAGTAACGGAAATAGCGTTAATAGTCTACAAACCATCATGAGCAGCAATGCGAAGGTGGAAAAGCTGTCTGGTGGCTTTAAGTTCACAGAAGGACCAGTTTGGGAGCGACGTGGCTTTCTACTGTTTAGTGATATGGGTGCCAATACGATATATAAATGGACTCCTGCCGGTCAGATTTCTGCATTTCGTCGTCCTGCGGGACATTCCAACGGCAATACACTTGATCAGCAGGGACGCTTAATTACTGCTGAACATGACCGTCGCTTAATACGTACCGAAAAGGACGGTACCATCATGACTTTAGCTGAACGCTACCAGGGCAAGCGGCTGAACAGCCCAAACGACGTCGTGGTCAAGTCAGATGCTAGCATTTATTTCACTGACCCTCCCTATGGCATCGGTAAAGAAAAAGAAGAACTTGGCTTTTATGGAGTTTATAGGCTGTCATCAGATGGAAATCTAACGTTGCTCACCAAGGAGATGGTACGCCCTAATGGACTCGCTTTCTCACCAGATGAGAAAAAACTCTATGTGAGTGATTCGGAAAAGGGACATATCCAAGTCTTCCAAGTCAAGCCAGATGGAACGCTGAGTAAGGGACAGGTCTTTGCAGAGTTACCTGGTCCGAAAGAGAAAGGCGTACCCGATGGTATGAAAGTGGACGTGTTCGGCAATGTTTACTCTACTGGGTCAGAAGGGGTGTGGGTTTTTTCGCCATCAGGAAAGCTGTTGGGCAAGATTTTTGTGCCAGAGGTGGTAACAAATTTGGCTTGGGGTGATAAGGACTATAAAACTCTTTACATAACTGCAGCCACTGCTATTTATCGCATCCGCCTGAATATTGCAGGGGTGCAACCCGGTCAGTCTGTGCTTCCTGTACGTACAAAATAACTTGTTTGTTCAATGTGCATTCATTGTCGAATATGGCAAAGAATTCTGTTTCCATGAGTCAGAAAAAATATCCAAAAAATCACCTAAAATTTTTCCAGCGATTTTGGACAGTTGCTCAGATCTACTGGTGTAGTGATGAAAAATGGAGGGCGATTAGTTCTGCTTTGATTCTTTTGGTATTGTTGCAAGTAAGCACCCAGCTTAATGTCTTTTCAAACACTCAACAGGGTAATTTTATTTCCGCTCTTGCGGCGAAAGATGCTCACAGGTTCTGGACAAGTATTGGCATTTTTTTAGGGTTACAAATTATCTTGCTTCCCGTTGGGACTTGCTACAGCTATGTCCGATTTAAACTGATTTTATCTTGGCGATGCTGGTTAACGAATCATTTTCTCGGAGAATATTTAAGTAACCGAGCTTTTTATGAACTCAATAACTTTCAAAAAGAGATTGATAACCCAGATCAACGGATATCTGAAGATATCCAAGGCTTTACTGAAGTCTCTTTCTCTATCTTTTTGGATATTTTCAATACTTGTGTACAGGTGATTGCTTTTAGTGGGGTTCTCTGGGGAATTTCACCAATTCTCATGATTTTTCTAGTTATTTATGCCGTCACTTGTACTCTCATAGCGATTGGTTTCTTTGGAAAAAAAATAGTTCAAATCAATTTCGAGCAGCAGAAAAAAGAAGGTAACTTCCGTTTCGGTTTAGTTCGCCTCCGAGAAAATGCTGAATCTGTTGCTTTTTATCGCGGAGAAGCACAGGAAACAAACCTGCTGAAATTCCTATTCAATCAAGTGTTTAAAAATTTGAATTATTGGATACTTTGGCAACAAATCTATTTTGGTTCTTTCATTAGAGCTTATGAGGTTCTTCCTCCTATTTTACCAGCATTGGTTCTAGCTCCAAAGGTGATTTCTGGTGAGTTTGAAGTTGGTAAAATTGCAGAAGCATCAGGAGCATTTATGGCTCTCAATAGAGCCATGTATCTCATTATCAGGAGGTTTGAAAATTTAACGAGTTTGGGTGCAGGAATTGAGCGTTTGTCTGAATTTTATGATTTTCTCCAACAACCAAAAAGAGAAATTAAGACCGGGGTAACTGAGTATACAACCATTAATACGATTGAAGATAACTATTTAGCTATCCAAAACTTGACTTTGTATACACCAAACTATCAGAGAACTTTATTTCGTGATATTTCAGCCGAACTGCAACCAGGACAAGGGCTGTTAATTAAAGGGACGAGTGGCTGTGGGAAAAGTTCTCTATTACGGGCGATCGCTGGGCTATGGGATTCTGGTACAGGTACAATTATCCGACCCAAACTAGAGGAAATTCTGTTTTTGCCTCAACGTCCTTATATGGTTTTGGGGACTCTCCGCAATCAGTTAATTTATCCTCAACTCAATGTGAATATGACTGATGATGAACTTCATCAAATCTTGCAACAGGTCAATCTACCAAATTTAGTTGAAAGATGCGGTGGTTTTGAGGTTGAAAGAGACTGGGCTGATGTGCTTTCTTTAGGTGAACAACAGCGTATTGCCTTTGCGCGGCTGCTGATTGCCAAGCCAAAATATGTGATTTTGGATGAAGCTACTAGCGCTTTGGATATCAAGAACGAGGAAAACCTTTATCAGCATCTATTAGATACACAGACAACTTTCATGAGTGTCGGTCACCGTCCTACTCTCTTCAAATATCACCAGATAACCTTAGAATTAACACCGCCATAAACCAAATAGAAATATTGTAGAGAGAAAATCTGCAAATCTATAGACTACCCTGTTTGAAATATTTGATTTTACTTTTTTGAGGAAGAATTTAGCATGAGATATTTTTTGAATGTGAAAAGTTTTTTATTAATATTAACGTTTCTTGTCTTTTCTCTCTTTCAGCCTGAATGTTGGGCGCTGGACAATGGTCTAGCTTCAACACCTCCAATGGGATGGAACAGTTGGAATAAATTTGGTTGCGAGAAGATTAATGAAAAATTAATCAGAGAAACCGCAGATGCGATGGTCAGTAGCGGGATGAGAGACGCAGGGTATCAATACCTTGTGATTGATGACTGTTGGCAAATAGCAAGAGACAAATCAGGTAATATTATTGCCGATCACAAAAAATTTCCTTCTGGTATGAAGGCGCTAGCAGATTACATTCATTCCAAAGGACTCAAATTTGGTTTGTATTCCACTGCTGGAACCAAAACCTGTCAGGGAAGACCAGCAAGTTGGGGCTATGAATTTCAAGATGCACGTCAATATGCTGCTTGGGAAGTGGATTATTTGAAATATGATTGGTGCAATAACGGGCAACAAAATTCAGTGGCTGCATATTCCATTATGAGAGATGCCCTCAAGCAAGCAGGTAGACCGATTGTATACAGTATCTGCGAATGGGGGAGTACCAAACCTTGGCTTTGGGCAAAAGACGTGGGACATTTATGGCGAACTACTGGTGATATTATCGATTGCTGGGATTGCAAACAGGATTGGGGTGGCATAGGTGTTATGAGGATTCTTGACCAGCAGGTTGGTTTGGAGTCCTTTGCAGGTCCTGGTCATTGGAACGATCCAGATATGCTACAGGTAGGAAACGGCGCTCTGTCGCCCAGTGAATACCAAGCGCATTTTAGTCTCTGGTCGATTTTATCTGCTCCACTTATGGCAGGTAATGACTTGCGAAATATGAAACCGGAAATTACTCAAATATTGACCAACAAGGAAGTTATTGCCATAAATCAAGATGCTTTGGGTATACAAGGTCGTAAAGTCAGGGATGAGGGTGAATTTGAAGTTTGGGCAAAACCGCTTGTTGATGGAACTCGTGCCGTTGTACTACTTAATCGTAGTAACGCTCAAGCAAATATATCTGTTTCCTGGACAGAAATCGGATATCCAACAAACCTAACATTTGTAGTCCAAGACCTTTGGCAAAAGAAAAATTTAGGAAAATACAAAGGTCTTTTTACTGCTAAAGTTCCCTCTCATGCAGTTGTGATGGTCAAAATAAAATCTTAGGAGTATCTGAGCATCATTCCAATACTTTTTGGATAAGCAAGTGATTTCCTCCCTTTAAGTTTAGGAAAAGCTCCCACCGTAGCACAGACACTGTAAATGTTTTAAGTTTTAAAAAAACAACAAGATGAATAAACTTAACCGGACTTTTTTTCATAGGTTTTGGGCGATCGCCCAACTCTACTTGGTAGACGATCAAAATTCCGTTCTACCATTTTTTTAGACCCTGATAATATTCCGGGCTGGTCTAATATAGAACTGCCTGAATTATCGTCCCAGAATTTTTCTGGCTTCTTGTTCAGCATTCTTACTAATGCGTGGAATTAAAGTATATGTGGTAGTTAAATCCATTTTTTCCCCAACTCGCAGTGTTTTTAGCGTACTGAGGAATTCAAGCTCTACGTAACCCTTTGGATCTAAGTTGGTATAAATTTCGGCGCTACTGTTGTTGTCGGGATAACTTGCTCCAGATACTCTTGGTGAGTCAATGCGGACTGCGACTTTTTCGCCCATCCACAATAATGTACTAGCATCGCAGCCTATTTTATGGGATTTATTGCGATCGCGTGTCAAGGACAATAAGCCGTTGTCTACCTTTAAGTTAGCTGGTAAATCTTCAGATTGCTTGTTATAACCTTCAGGAAAAATGGACGGTTGGGGTAGTGCTGCGTAGACTGCAAGGGGGTCGCGCAACTGTGTAACAATCCATACCGAAACATCTTTTGACTTACCCTTAACTTTTTCGTAAGTAGTAGTTACTTTCATTACAGGTTTTTCTGGTTCAAGTGTAATTTTACGGTAGAACCGAATGCCGTATAAAGGGTCAATGGGAGAGTGAAGCGTCACCTCGCTGCGATTAACTCTTGCTGTAACTGGTATAGAATCAAACGTAGCTGGAGGAGGCCAACCTCCTCCTGTGATTTTTTCCCATTCAGATTGGGGTGCAGGCCACGTTTTATCACCCCCAGCACCAAAGTAACCCCATTCTTCAGATTTGATGTTAGGTGCTTTACCATACACCTGGTCATTTTCCCAGAATGTACTTTCTCCATCTTTGAAGCGAAACTGCATTATCCGTCCTACTGCTGGGACTACAACCGCTTCTACTTGACCATTACTTAAAATATAAGAATCTCGCCAGCCTTGGTAATTGGTTTTGGTAACTGTAATTTTTGTCGGGATACTTGCGGTTACTCCTAAACAACAAGAAACTGTGAGCAAGAATCCCAAACAAAATAATAGCAAGCTTTTGGTCTTCATAGTTTATCCAAAATTTCACCAAAATCTTCGCGCCGTGGAAGCCCCTGCATTCATGCATGGGGGTAAGGCGCAGGCGAATTTATTCGCCGTCAAAATAGTTTCAAGCTCCATACGAATACCCATCCTTTTTATGAATTGCTGAACAATATTTATAGCTAATTCCGGCTATTCTTCCTGCCTTGGTAGCAATATCAAAACTTCCTGTAGCTCGACACGAAACACGTCCAACATATTTGCCAACTTTTTTTCCACTGGTAACAACTGCTTTAATAATATCCCCAGTCTGAAAGCCAAAATGAATTTGTTTTTTTGTGCGATGACGACTTGGAAAACCAAATTTATCAGTTCCACACATTTGGCGATTACCGTGACCATTGGCTGTAATCAATAATGGTTTAACTCCTTGAATGATTAGCCCTTCGGCTTCGCTCAGGGCTAACGGTGAGCGAAGTCGAACCGTTAGTTTTTCGGGCGTTGATTTTCCAACACACGCCGCATCAATCCAATGAGTTTTTTCTAATCCTTGTTGACTACGATTAAACTTAGTTAATCCGCCAGAACCTGTTTCTACTGGTAAAAGAGAATTTTTAAAAATCTCGTAAACTTTCCATCGTGTTGCATTAACAGCCGCAGTATCAGCCAAGGGTTTTTTAGATTCTCTTAGAATTTTTTCTAACTTTGAAGGGTCTTTTTTAAGAAAATCCCTGATATTCGTCGTCCCTTTTTTGACGTTGCATTTTTCGCAACTCAAAGTTAGATTTGAGATTCTATTAGACCCTCCTTTAGACCTTGGATGAATGTGTTCAATCTGTAATGGCACATTCTGTTTATCGCAATACGCACACTTTCTACCAAATTTCTCTAGTAGATATTCTCTGGTTTCATATCCAGCAAGCGTACCCTGTTGATACTCTTTTCCTTGAATCTCTGGGTTCTGCATCAACTGCGTATCAAACCTAACCAATTCAACAGAGACAAATTTTATTGGGGCTAATGCACGAAGCTTATAAAACCATGTTTCGATATTCTCAACACGACTCATTAAGCTTGGTGCTAACCAACCATCAGAACCTTTTCTATTAACAAATCTCGGTTTACGATATCTAGTTTTCCTAGCACGTCTACCTCTACGTAATTGTCTACGAGAAGTAAGAGATTCTCTGATAGCAAAGCCGCGATGCTGTAATTCAGCAGCAAAAACAATCTCACCTGTTAAATCGTTAACGATTGCAATTCCTGTTGTTTTAGCTCCTGGGTCAAACTTAATTCTCAACGGTTCCGGAAATTTCACAATCAGTTTTTTTAAAATGATTGTAAAAGGGAAACGCTTGAAAACTGCTGCTTTTTTATTTCGTAATAGAAGTCTCGCTTGTGCAGGGTGTATGGGGTCAAGTGGTCTTTTGTAGATATCAAGTACAAAAACTTTGGACATTTAAGTCCCTCCTTTCGGGTAAAGTTAGCTTCGATAATGTTAAAGGTCGGTACTATCCAAACAGCACTTCCTTAACCCTTGTACAGATGTTTAACTGTTCGGTTATAGAGCAGGGGACTAGCTACGCATCCCTTGGTATGTTCTTAAACACTTGCCTTTAACGTAGTACGCGAAGTACTTAATCTGGTCAGATTAGGGCTTTTTCAAGCCCCTGCCTTTAGGCATGGGGTTTCTGACTATAAGTTTGCAATTTTAATTCTGCCCCGGTTTGATGCCTGCAATATTCAAGCGAATGCGGTAAATACTCTTTCCTGCCGTAATATAAAGCGTTTTGTAATCTTTATTGCCCCAAGCTAAATTTGTTACTGATTCGGGAACAGGAATTTTGCCTAGAAGTTGACCTGTTGGCGAAAAAAACCATACTCCTCCAGAACCGCTACAGTAGATATTGCCTTTGGCATCCACCTTCATACCATCAGGTGCACCTTTATCTGTGGATCCAGGCAACTCTGCAAACACCCTACTGTTAGCTAATGTCCCATCTGACTGGACATCAAAAACGCGGATATGTAATTTTTCGGAATCACTAACGTATAATTTTTTTTCATCTGGCGAGAAAGCAATTCCATTGGGACGCACCATCTCTTTGTTCAACAATGTTAGGGTTCCATCTGGTTTCCAGCGATAGATACCATAAAACCCAAGTTCTTCCTGTTCCTTTTGAATACCGTACGGTGGGTCAGTAAAATAAATGCTACCATCCGACTTAACTACAACATCATTGGGACTATTGAAGCGTTTTCCCTGGTAGCGTTCAGCCAAGATTGTTATTTTACCGTTTTTTTCTGTACGTGTCAGTTGGCGGTTATGTTGAGCAGTAATTAATCGTCCTTGTCGATCAAAAGTATTACCGTTGGGATTTCCCGCAGGACGACGAAATACAGAAATACCGTTAGTTGTCCATTTATAGATTGTATCGGCGGGGATATCACTGAAGAATAAAAAGCCGCTTGGATTCCAGACTGGTCCTTCTGTAAATTTTAAACCACTAGATAATTTTTCTACTTTGGCGTTACTGTCCATAATGGCTGGTACGTTAGCGGAGGTATTCCCCCAGCTTTGCTGTACCATCAATAAGCTAACTAATAAATTGCACGCACCTATTCGTAAAGTTTTTTTCACTCTTACCTGCCCAACTGAAGCGAAAATTCCATTTGTTAACATTAATACTACGCTGATACCGCATTTTCTTTAAAGATATCCGGAAAAGCAAGATTGATTACATAGTTCATAATTTATGCATTATCTTCTACGCCATCAACCGATTCAGCATTGATATATCCGTAACACGTCAAGATTAATTTTTTGGTGTTGGAACAAGTTTTCTCACTTTACCATCACTCTTAGATGTAACATATATTTCTCCTTCTTCATCTATCCCAAACCGAACATCAGAACGTTGGCTACCAATAATTTGCAGAAAAGTAGCTTCTTTTTTGCCATCAAATAGTCTCAATTCTTTTATCTTTGCCTGTTTACCATTCACAAGTTCATCTACAGGTACATGAAAAAAACGCGCATCACTGCCAAAATCAGCAAAAATATATTGACCGATTAATTCGGGAATCGCTTTACCCCGATAAACATAACCACCTGTAATTGCAATTCCATAAAAACCTGGATAATCCTTTGGTACATGATGGCTATATTGAGCAACAGGGTAGGTATAACCATACTTGGCATCATCTTTAGGTAAAGCAAACAGAACATTCTCATTTTTTTCATCTATAACCCAAGTTCCTTCCCGGTTCCCCCATCCATAATTAGCCCCTTTGATACCAAGATTCACTTCTTCTATAAAAGCCTGACCAGTATCAACAATCAACATTTTGCGATCGCCACCCATATCCCAACTAAAACGATGGGGATTACGGAACCCATAAGCCCAAATTTCCCCTAATGTTTTTGAATTCCCATCATTAGCAAAAGAATTATCCCCAGGAATGCCATACTTGCCATTGGCACTATTGTTACCAAAAGGATCTATCCGCAGAATTTTACCTAAAGGTGTACTCAGATCCTGTCCATTATCGAGGGGATCTGTATCACTGACAGGAAAGCCGTTACTACCCCCATCAGCCAACGCAATATACAACATCCCATAATCAGCATCTCCGGGTTTAGCATTAGGATTAAAGCCTAATTGTCCTGTATTATGGTCTTCGTAGGGCTGTTCAATACGCATTATTTCCCGAAATCTTCCGGTAAAAGTATTTGCTGTAGGGTTAGCAGCTTTCCACTCCCGAATTACATCGTGGTGAGAACTTTCTATAGTATTACCTTTGTTATCAGTAATCCTTTTGTTGACAGGAAAATCGGGAATGCGATTATTTTTCTCTTCACTATGTACAGTGTAGAAAATTCCATTGTTAGCAAATTCTGGGTGAAAAGCAAAATAGGAAAAACCCTGTTGTGAAGTGTCATAGCTAAACCCGGAACATACTATTTTTTTAAAATTCATGTATAAAGAAGCTTTACCATTAATAATCACATAAAACTTACCTCGCATATCATTAACAAATAACCTGCCACTACCGTCACCTGCATGGGTTAAAAAATTCAATCGTGCTACTTTTTCTCGCCCAGTTCCGCTTTTGGGAATTTGTACAATTTCTTGCAGCCCTACAGCTAGTTTTGATTTTTCTATTTTTTCAGGAATCGGGTCAGTTATTTGGGCAAAAGAAATACTAGAAAAAGCTGAAATTGAAATAATAACTAAGCAAATACAAAAAATAACGTATAACTTTTTCATTCACCTGGAAATGCTAATGTCAAAACCATAACTACGTGCAAGAGGAATTAATCGTTCAATATCATCGTGCTTGTTCAGCAGATTTAGTTTCAAAGCCCTCTGACGCATTGTCCCCTAAAAAATGAGCCAGCCTTATTACTACGCGTACCCGTCTTGGAAAACAAATTAACCAAACAAAGGCTGGCTCATTTTTTTTTACGTGTAAGACCCCGTGACATCAACCTGACTCCTGAAGATTTTTCATGACAGCATTCAAGTCATCTCATTGATCTTGCTTTCTCGTCAAGTACATTTTTTCCCTGGCGTTTATGCTTATTGTCTTTCATTTGTCAAGTCAAGTTTCTACTAAATTAGATCAGCTTACCCTGGCTGGTGGTGCTGGTTTCCGTTACATAAATCCTACCCAAAGCTACCCATAATTAGACCTTTCTAGACAAAGATAACTTGTACTAATTATTTCCACTTTGGGTTTCGTTTACTTCCTGCAACAGGACTGGAGATGTCGGTGAGCCAGCGCTGCAGGAGGGTTTCCCTCCGTAGGCGACTGGCGAACCCGAAGGGCATCAACCAGTCCACAGGCTATCACTGCCTAACTGACAGCTTTTGACAAATTAATCGCTGCGTTCAAATCGCGATCAATGACAAATCCACAATCACCACATTCAAACACTCGCTCATTTAAAGTGAGTGTTTCTTTCTTTGTTGCGCAGTTTGAACAAGTTTTAGAACTGGGAAACCCTCCTGCAGCGCTGTCTCACCACATGGCGAAGGAATTGGTATTGATGTAGGTATCGCTCACTTTGTTGCCGTCTCTAACGGTAAGTTGTTCCCTAATCCACGACCTTTCAAGAATCTCGAACGCAAGCTTAAATTGCTGCAACAACGAGTATCAAGAAAGGTTAAGGGTTCAAGCAATCGAAGGAAAGCACAAGAGCGAGTGAGTAAACTGCATGAACGAATCGCCAATATAAGAAAGGATTTCTGCTGGCTTCTAGCTCATAACCTTTGTGATTGGGCTGGCATGATTTTTGCGGAAGACTTAAATCTTAAGGGCGAAGAGAGCGGCATTTTAGGCAAGCATTGTTTGGACGCGGGATGGGGACAATTTTTCCAGATACTAGAACAGTGCTGCCGCAAGCGTGGTGTATTTTTCTTGAAAGTTGATAGCAAGAAAACAAGCCAGATTTGTCCGAACTGTTTGACACAAACGGGCAAGAAGGAATTGTCTCTTGCGTGTTCATTTATGTGAACATTGCGGCTATGTCACACATAGAGATGTAGCGGCAGCCCAAGTAGTTCTTTTGAGAGGACTTGCAGCTGTGGGGCACACAGTCAAGATGCTTTCTGAGGGTAAAGCGGTTGCGCTCCCCGTGACGAAAGAATCTCCGTCCTTATAGGACGGAGAGTGTCAAGAAAGGGTAATTGGTGCGAGCAGGAGCATACTATGCACTGGAGCTTTCATAGACTACCTTGAAAGAATGTCAATGATCCTATGACGCCCTGGGTAGTGGAAAAACTGCTTTCACATAGTGGCAACAATTTAAATTAAAAAGGCAAAAACACATCTTCAATATCTCGCTTGGCTGAAGAAAATTTTGCTGTCCGTATGTGTCTTGTCCACGTCAGCTTTTGATTAAGCAAGATTTTGAGCTAGGGCGATCGCTCCACATCAGTAAAGTTACCTTGAAAAAGATAATCACATTCCACCAAGGTTACAGGTTTCTGTACAAAGGCAATGCCAATGTCTTGCTTAATCTTCACACTCTGCTGGTTGTACTTCTTTGCTTTTTCTAAATCTCCCAAGCACAAGTAAGCCTCTGCTAAAGATTGCAGACAACTAGCTTCCCCCTGAGGATAGCTTAACTGACGAGCGCTGTACCAACCCTCTCGGTAAATCCAAATTGCATCCTTGATCCAGCCTTGAGACAGATAAAAGTCTCCTATTCCCCTTAGATTTTGGACTTGTAACTCGCCAGCACCTATTTCCTTGGCGATCGCCCAACTTTGCTTGTAGCACTTTTCTGCTTGAGATATGTTGTTCATAGCCTGATAGTTATTTCCCTGCTCGTGTAAAGCATGAGCCTCCAAAGAGCGCAATAATAGCTCTCGTGCAATGACCAAACGCCGCTCAGTTAATTCTATGGCTTGAGCATATTGGCTCATGAAATAGTAAGACGCTCGCATTTGATAAAGAACCATCGCCTCGCTAAGAAGGGCGCCTGTTGCTAGGAATATGGCTTGAGCCTGCTTGTAATACTTTATTGCTTGATAAAAAGCATCTTGGTGATAGAAAGTGTCTCCTATAAGTGCAAGGGCATTCCCTTCCCCTGAGCGGTCACTGACTATCCTGAAAATGTCTAAAGCTTGTTCATAAAACTCTCTCGCCTTGGAGAACTCACGCATATCTAAACAAACATTTCCAATGACAAATTCTGATGATATTCCTTGTAAAGGTTTATCGGTATACAGCCCCAACAACTGACGAATGAGTTCCATGAAATTATTAGAAAAGTGGCAGTCTCTTCTTAGCACTGTCAGAACAGATGCACTCTGTAGGGTTGTCTGGATCAAATCCGTATTTACTAGACTTTGGTTACATTTCAAAATTTCACATCTTGCGGCTTTAGAATTCATCAGCAGCACTACTATCAGTTCAAGATAGGATTGGCAGCGTTTTTGATTCATAGTACTCATCCATAGCTTACAGCTAACTTCTCACACATAAAATTTTTCTTAATTTGCGATGTAATATTACTTAGTAGTGAATAATTCACTGAGTTATTCAGACTGTATACCCTTAGTGAACGAGAAAGGAGAAGTATCACCACCGGTAATTGGTGATATTTGGCAAGCAGTGGTCCACGATTTATCTTCAAGATTATTGGAAAAAAGTGAGTAACTTGGGAGCATCTTGTAAATAAATGTAAAGTATGCCTAAGTTTAAATACTTCCAAATTCTTTATGGGCGTGACAGGTAATCCACCGACTTTAGCTATTTCTTGCGGTTCGCGGCGCGGCGCTGACAAAAAGGATACTTTGGTGAATGCAGAGTCGTCGGGAGAACTGGTGGTTAACGTAGTTGTCGAAGAAATAGACGAACAAATGAACACCACCAGTGCCGATTTTCCGCCAGAGGTGAACGAGTTTCAAGAAGCGGGATCGACTCCCGTTCCCTCCATGAAACTACGTGCGGCGCGAGTTGCTGAGTCACTAATTCATATTGAGTGTCAGCTTAAACAAGTGATTTATGTGGGAAACGAGAGCAGCCCATCTGGTTTAATTATTCCTCTCGGCATTGCTGTGGCACATATGCGACGATTTACTCACACCGCAAAACACGATAGATGTATCGAAGCTCCATGCGATCGCTCGCCTTTGTGGAAACTGATATACTCGCACAAGAGATTTATACGAGCTTGCTCGCCCGACTTATCAGTCTCCAAAAACCTGAGAGATAGCGTCTTTTGCCAAAAAATTTGACATTGGGCAACAAGAGTTTATCAAGACAAAGCATTGCCAGTATAAATAGCTCGCTTCTGCAAGCATCTAAGAAACAATAGAGTTTATCTTAGTCTTTATTGAGTAGAGGAGAAAATTTGTTAATGTTGAAGCGTAAATGGCGGTTGTTACTGCTAGCTACTTTACCTCTAGTCTTTTCACTGAATGCTTGCGCTGGACAATCAGGAGGAAGTAGTGGAAGTCGGTTGGATACAATCAAAAGCCGTGGCAAGGTTATCTGCGGTGTCAGCGGACAATTACCAGGATTTAGCTATGTTAAGCCTAACGGTGAATATGCAGGGTTAGATGTGGATGTTTGCCGTGCGATCGCCGCAGCACTGTTTGATGATCCCAAGAAAGTAGAGTTCCGCAACTTAAACGCCAAAGAACGCTTTACAGCCGTGCAGACTGGTGAAGTAGACATCCTCAGCCGGAATACCACTTGGACAATTAGCCGAGATACCTCTGTGGGTCTGGAGTTTGCTCCTGTGGTATTTTACGACGGTCAAGGCATAATGGTGAAAAAAAGTAGCAATATCAAAAAGCTGGAAGACCTCAAAGGCAAATCCATTTGCACCCAGACAGGAACCACCAACGAACAAAACCTATCAGACCAAATGCGGCAGCGGGGTATTGAGTACAAGCCTCTCGTCTTTGAAGATGTTAACACTACCTTCACTACCTACCAGCAAGGTCGCTGTGAAGCCGTAACCTCAGACCGTTCTCAATTAGTTTCCCGGCGCACCACCCTACCTAAACCAGATGAGCATCTTGTTTTCGATGTCGTGTTGTCGAAAGAACCCCTAGCACCAGCTGTTGCCAATGGGGATTCTAAATGGTTTGATGTGGTGAAATGGACTGTATTTGCTCTAATTAATGCCGAGGAACTGGGAGTTAATTCCCAAAATGTTAGCCAATTAGCCAGCAGTCCGAACCCTGAAGTGAAGCGTTTATTAGGTACTGAAGGTGACCTTGGAAAAGGCATCGGTTTGACAAACGACTTTGTATCTCGCATTATTAAACACGTAGGCAATTATGGTGAAGTTTACGAGCGGAATTTAGGGAAAAATTCTGAATTGAAACTGGATAGAGGTCCAAACAAGCTTTGGAATAAAGGTGGTATTCTTTATGCTCCCCCCTTCCGATAAAAAAGTCAAAAGTCAAAAGTATTTGACTAATGACTCATAATTAAGGACTAAAGACTTGCATTTAATTCCCTTATAAGCAGCAGTTAGGATATTCATTAGCAGTCAGTTTCTTAATGCGTGAATTTTGAATTTTGCATTGCCTATGACTCCCATTTGGCGCAACCGACGGTTTTTTCCTGTTGTCGGTCAGTTAATAGCTGTGTTCATAGTTGCTACTTTAGTAGCGATACTATGGCACAACCTGACCTACAATTTACAGCGACTCGGAATCCAACTGGGATTTGATTTTCTACAATCCCAAGCATCGTTCAACATTGGCGAAACTCCAATTTCTTACCAGCCCTCTGACCCTTATAGCCGCGCTTTATTAGTTGGGCTGGTGAACTCCCTAAGAGTCACAGTTTTTGGCATCATTCTGGCAACAATTGTTGGCATAATCGTGGGAGTGGCGCGGCTATCAGATAACTGGTTAGTGCGTCAGCTAGCTCTAGTGTATGTAGAAACCTTACGCAACACACCCTTACTTCTGCAATTGTTCTTTTGGTACTTCGCCGTTTTCCTAAGTCTACCAAAAACAGAAAATCAAATTTCTCTGCTTGGGTTTATAAATATTAACAACCGGGGGGTCACCCTTCCTTTTGGGATACAATTTTCCCCCGAATTATCAACACTCATTCTGGGATTGACGCTGTACTCTGGTGCCTTCATTGCCGAAATTGTTAGAGCTGGCATTTTGTCAGTACCTAAAGGACAATGGGAAGCAGCACGAGCAATAGGTTTAAAGCCTGGGTTAGTATTGCGGCTAGTGATTTTCCCCCAAGCTTTGCGGCTGATTATTCCGCCACTGACAAGTCAATATCTTAATATAGCCAAGAATTCTAGTTTAGCAATTGCGATTGGCTACCCCGATATTTACCTTGTTGCCTCTACCACTTTTAACCAAACAGGGCGAGCCGTAGAAGTTATGCTGTTAATTATGGTTACTTATCTAACCATCAGCCTAACCGTCTCCTTAGTGATGAATTTATTAAACCGTAGCGTGCAACTTAAGGAGAGATGAGTTTTCTTAAAAGTCAAAAACCGACTATTCTACAATGGCTACACAAAAATCTGTTTAACAACTGGTACAACAGCATTCTCACAGTTGTTTGCCTCTGTTTGCTGTTTTTTGGTATCAAAGGTATCTTGACTTGGGTCTTGACTCAAGCAAAATGGCAAGTCATTAAAGCTAACTTCTCTTTATTTTTTGTTGGTCGTTTCCCGCAGGAAGTTTATTGGCGACTGTGGCTTGCACTCTTGATTATCCTCGGTCTCGGTGGCTTGTCCTGGGGAACTCTCACGAAACGCTTACCCCGTAGGTTGAACAGTTGGCTACCCCTTGGGTGGGCGCTTTCCTTCCCAATCATCCTGTGGCTTATTGGCGGTGGCTTTGGACTGCAACCCGTAGAAAGCGGTTTGTGGAATGGTTTGCTCCTCACTTTGGTGACGGCGCTGGTTAGTATTGTTCTCTCTTTTCCCTTGGGTGTTTTACTAGCGTTAGGGCGTCAGAGTCAGCTGCCTTTTGTGCGTTGGTTTAGTATCCTTTATATTGAAATTATTCGGGGACTACCACTGATTGGGATTTTGTTCTTTGCTCAAGTGATGATACCCTTATTCCTGCCACCAGAAATCCGTTTAGACAGAGTTTTGCGGGGAATTGCTGGTTTAATTCTATTTAGTGCCGCTTATTTAGCAGAAAATGTACGTGGTGGTCTTCAATCAGTTCCACGCGGACAACTCGAAGCCGCTAAAGCACTAGGATTTAATACTCCCCTAACAATGCTACTTATAGTTCTTCCGCAGGCGTTGCGTGCTGTTATCCCACCCCTCGTTGGTCAATTTATCGGTCTATTTAAAGACACTTCCCTGTTAGCAATTGTTGGATTATTGGAATTAACAGGAATTTCTCGCTCTATCTTGGCTCAACCTCAATTTCTTGACCGTTATGCAGAAGTCTATTTATTTATTGGGCTCATTTATTGGGTGTTTTGTTATTCTATGTCCCTAGCTTCTCAACGTTTAGAAAAGCAATTGGGTGTCGGTCAACGCTGAGGGTGAGATGAGGGAAAACTACTTGGAATCAGGACGGCGACTCGTCATCAGCAATTCAGAGAATCGGTCATCAATGGACTAATCGGAATTTGAACGTAGCGCTAGAAAAGTTTGATGAAATATTAAACTTCTGAGAAAAATCAAGAGTAATGAAAATAAAACCACAGATGTGCACAGATAATGTATCTGTGTTAATCTGTGTCCATCTGTGGTTCTAAATATCCTTAAATCATACTTTTGTAAAAAAACTATTAAATCATGACTCAACAGCCTATTATTGTTGCTCAAGATGTTCACAAGTGGTACGGAAAATTCCATGTTCTCCAAGGTGTTAGCCTGACAGTAAATCGGGGAGAAGTGGTGGTGTTGATGGGACCTTCGGGTTCAGGAAAATCAACTTTTATTCGTACCTTTAATGCTTTAGAAGAATATCAACAAGGACGAATTGAAATTGACGGTATCGCTCTTACCGATGATATGCGAAATATTGAGGCAATTCGGCGAGAAGTAGGGATGGTGTTTCAGCAGTTCAATTTGTTTCCTCACTTGAGTGTGCTGCAAAATATCTCTTTAGCACCAACCTGGGTGCGGAAGTGGACGAAAGTCAAAGCAGAAGAAGTGGCGATGCAGTTACTGGAACGAGTGGGTATTTTGGAACAAGCACACAAATATCCGGGACAATTGTCGGGTGGACAGCAGCAACGGGTGGCGATCGCCAGAGCATTAGCTATGCAGCCCAAAATTATGCTTTTTGATGAACCGACTTCCGCTTTAGATCCAGAGATGGTGCGAGAGGTTTTGGACGTGATCAAAACCCTCGCCGCTGATGGTATGACAATGGTAGTCGTCACCCATGAAGTCGGATTTGCTCGCGAAGTCGCTGACCGCGTGATTTTGATGGATAGTGGTACGATTGTAGAGGAAGCTACGCCAAGTGCCTTTTTTCAAAACCCCAAGCACGATCGCACTCGCAAGTTCTTATCTCAGATTCTCTAGCCAAATATAAATAATATTATTGAGACACGATCCGGTGCGAAAAACGCAACCTCAACAGGCGTAGCAAACGCAACCAGCCTTGAGCTGGCTGTTCAAAGAATGTGAAAATATCGCCGTAACCCTGGTTCGTTTTTTGATGATGCTGCCAATGTTTTTCTGGAGTTGTGATGAATAGAATCTGACACAAAAGATCCACTGACTTGGGAGTTTGCCAATCCAAGATGCTCGTATGTCTCCACCATACATGAAACTGACCAAACAGTAGCCCACACAAAACGCCTATCGGGGAAAAGTACCATAGAAATGCTGCTACCAGTAAATAAGGCAAAGCACCCAGAATACCATCTAGAAGAACCTGGAGATTGAGCGTCAGAATAGCGTAATGGCGAAAGTTCTTCTTGTAGGAATGGTGAGTTTGCACATGAAGATGACCAAAAACATGCTCAGGTACGTGATAGCAAAAAGTAGAAAGGAAGTCGCCAACAACAAGAAGTATCCAAGCACACGCGATCGCCTTAAACATTTTTACTCCTCAAGTTCAGTAGAAACCACCACACAAAAAAGAATCCAAATCCGTATGCTGTAGGCGTTCCCATAGACGTGCTGTGCACCGCTTGCCGCAGGTTACAAAGCATACAAAGCGATAGGACTGTCAAGCATTTTGCAAGGATTCTCGCTTTCGGCTGAGATTCTTAGATTTTGTTGGTTTTGCTTTGAATGACAGTTTTAGAATGATTTATTTTCTAGAACCAACGGCATTACGAGTTGTTAGGCAAAGCAAAGTAGCATTTGACTAGCAATTTTAGAGAGTTTTGACTGTTTTCAGCTATTGACATAATTGCATATTTCTAAAAATCTATCAAGTTACCGTAGTTTAGTACAATGATTTCTAGAGACTTTAGATAAGGTAAGATAGAAACAGCAAAAGTTGAATTAAAATTTGTACAAGTTTAGGTTAAGGTTCTCCTTAACTGTTTCCAGGACAATCCCCAGCAGAATCCTAGGATGGAAATCTTGCAAATTAAAAATGATAAATTTTCAGTCTTTCCAATCATTGACATCAGTGCGCTGGTGTCTGGAACTGGCGTTAGCGAAGCTCCTCCAAAGGAGGCTCGCCACCAGGTAGCCACTGAAATTAGGCAAGCGTGTCGCGAGTATGGATTCTTCTACATTATGGGACACGGGGTGGACGAAGCATTGCAGCAGAGGTTGGAAAAGCTTAGTCGGCAGTTTTTTGCCCAAGATTTGCAAACCAAGCTTAAAATCCGTATGGCTTTGGGAGGTAGAGCATGGCGGGGATACTTCCCGGTCGGAGGTGAACTCACCTCAGGAAAACCTGATTTAAAGGAAGGTATTTACTTTGGCGCTGAGTTAGGAGAGGACCACCCGCTTGTAAAAGCAGATACTCCTATGCACGGTTCTAACCTGTTCCCATCCAACATTGGGCTATTTCGGGAGACAGTCATAGAGTATATGGCAGCAATGACCCAGCTGGGTCATTCGCTAATGGCTGCCATTTCTTTGAGCCTTGGACTAGAGGAGTCCTACTTTGCTGAGCGTTACACATCAGATCCGCTTATATTATTCCGCATCTTCAATTACCCCCCTAATCCATCACCCTCTGACAGTGAAAAGAGGTGGGGTGTAGGCGAACATACAGATTACGGCGTTCTGACGATTTTAAAGCAGGACGACTTAGGCGGATTGCAGATAAAGTCGAAATCGGGCTGGATAGATGCGCCCCCTGTTCCAAATTCTTTTGTATGCAATATCGGCGATATGCTAGACCGCATGACGCGAGGACTATATCGCTCCACACCTCATCGCGTTCAAAATAAGTCGGGAAGAAACCGCCTTTCTTTCCCATTCTTCTTCGATCCCAACTTCAACGTCGAAGTGAAGCCAATTGAACTGGACAGCGTGGGGGTAGTGCCTGATAACAAAGAGGAACGCTGGGATCGGGCTAGTGTTCACGAATTTCGTGGAACGTATGGTGATTACGTATTGAGCAAGGTATCTAAAGTTTTCCCACAGTTGCGTCAAGCGGTTTTTTGACGCTTACTCACTCTCAGCTACAGAGCTGACCAAAGTCAAGTCCGATGGGCGCTCTGTATCATTTTCACCCAGGTACTCACCATTCTGAATTTCCAGGATAACCAGCGGAATAAATCCTGGATTTTCTACCTTATGCAACGCTGCAGGAGGAACAAACGTTGACTCGTTTCGATTAAGTACTCTTTCTTCGTTACCACAACTCACCTTTGCAATACCAGAAACTATGATCCAATGTTCACTACGGTGATAATGAATTTGTGGTTTAATACTGTGCTTAGGCTTGATTTCAAGACGATTAATTCTATAAGTCTCTCCTTCCTCTATAAGTTCAACTTTACCCCAATATCGGATATCTGAATGTGAAGAAGATTGATTGACATTTGGCAAAACATTATTTTCATTGTGAGTCATAACTAGATTCTCAACTAGACAACCATCACTACTGTTCGGCAATATGTCGGTTAAAGGGACGGGTATTGTGATAATTTGTAACCAAGTACAAACCTCCGCATGGAAAGTTCAGCAATCAAATTAGAAACTCGATACTTCATACATTGTATACCGAGCTTCTAGAGGATTTTAACTCTCATCAATTAAAAATACAAGCTTTTAATGGTGCGAAAAAAATATTAAATTATAATAATTTTTGTAATTTGAGAATATCAACCACCAATAAGAATTAGCTTGCTTAACGACCGATTTGTCAAGCATACTAGTAAACGAAATTCCTTAATTAACAGGAAAAATATGTGTTAATGCTAATAAAAAAGGTTATGCTCTTACCGACTACAATTTAGAACTTATGCGAAAAACGAGTACAGAGCTAAGAAAACGTTGATTGAGAAAAGTTTCTTATCGTTTAGCCAAAGAAAAAGTTATTCCATAAAGACACAGTGTTCCACAACCACATCTTGAAAACCGTGGTGTAAATATACTTCAATATAATTCAATACGGTTCAGTTAAGGTTGATGTGTCAAAATCAGGTGTGTAGAGACGAGAGGTGGCGCGTCTCTACATTGTTTTCCTGATAAGGGTTCTGGTCTTATCACCAAGCGTATTGCAATATAATTACTTGTTGGCATTTGTCTGGAACAGTCTTAGTTTGACAACAGATAACTGCAAAAGCTTTGCACGCGCTTGTATTTAACTGAGAATCCACGTACCCATAGCAACATTTCGCTGTGCTGGAATGACGTGTACTGCATTTATATGTAGTGAAGAATCCTGCCTACTAATACCGTTTCTTTATGAAGCTTTACAGCTAGGTTAGCAGGTTGTAGGGTGGGCAGTGCCCACCTTTTTTGGCTAAACCAACGTCAAGTCCAATGGGCGCTCTATATCATCCTCTCCCAAGTACTCACCATTTTGAACTTCCAGAATAACTAGCTCAATAAATCCTGGATTTTCTATCTTATGAAGGGTGGCGGGAGGAACATAAGTTGATTCATTTCGATTCAGTAATATTTCCTCGTTACCACAAGTCACCTTTGCAACACCAGAAACTACGACCCAATGTTCACTACGGTGGTAATGAATTTGTGCTTTCATGCTGTGCTTAGGCTTGATTTCAAGACGATTAATTCTATAAGTTTCTCCTTCCTCTATAAGCTCAACTTTACCCCAGTATCTGATACCTGAATGTGAAGAAGATTGATTGATATTCGATAAAGTACCATTCTCATTTTGAGTCATAGCTAGATTCTCCACTAAACAACTATTGCAGCAGAATTGAGATCTGCTTTCATCAGAAAATTTATAGCACTTATTGTAACAATTTTGACTTTTTACGGAAGTAATTATGTTTCGCTACTGTTCAACCCAATCTATATATTGAGTAATTTTGGAGAGGAAAGAGAGTGACTTGTCCGCAACACCAAATAGCGATTGCCCTCGTGCTTCCCAGTGCCCTGAGTCCCTCCGGGACACGCTGCTTTGTAAGCCCTGCGCTTAGTGTGTGCCTTGCGCTTACGGGCGATTGGCTTTGCCACTGCCCCGAATCGCGATCGCCACTCTTGCATCTACGTTAATAGGTAATTTTTGAGCGTGACAGGAGTAGTTGTTGATTTTTTTAATTTCACGACAAGAATTCAGCAACGCCAGATTTTGAATTTTTCTAATAATTGCATATTGTTGCACGTAGAAAACGATAACCAACATCAATCTCTGTTAACTTGCGGATTTGTCCATATTTGGCATCCCATGCACCACTACTTAAATCTGCTGCAAGTGAATTGACTCCTTGCTGTATTAAATTGGGATCAGCTAAAGCAAAAGACGATATCCCTGCACGTACCTCCGATTGTAAATACATTTCAGGGCGTCTCCAAGCTGCGGCTGCAAACAAATCGGATAAATCATAGGGCAACATTAATGGCATAGCTTCAACACGTCTAGTGGTATTTGCCTGAATCAACTCTGTAACTTCGTTAAGTGGTAAAAAGCGTGCTGCATCTTCCCAAAGCCAAGGAAAATAATCATACAGCCATATTTTCTCAGCTAGCCTGATATCAAAAGTCAGGACAACAATTGCCCCATCTTTGACAACCCGATGCATTTCTTGAAAGGCTTTTTTGAGGTTAGAAAAGTGATGAATGGTCAGGATACTTATCACTCCATCAACAGAATTATCTCGCAAAGGGAGAGCTTCTGCATAGCCAGTAAACCATTCAATTTGTGGATGCTGTTGTGCTTGCTTTCGCATCACTGAAGAAGGTTCTATAGCATAGACTGAAAATCCTTGGTTGGCAAGCGATCGACTGTAACCACCAGTACCAGCCCCAACATCAGCGATCGCACTACCTTCTGGCAAACTGAGCAACTCGATTAACGCATTCACAATGCGATAATCAGGAACACGAGTTCTTGAATATTTTTGACCAATTAAATCATAAGTAGGCATTGGCAGATCCAAGATGAGATTATTAATTAGGTTGAATATTTAGCATTAATATCTACATAACCTTCTGACAAATCACAACCCTTAAACTATATTTAGTATTTTTTATACATCAATTATGTAAGTTTAAGGGAAAGCCCATAAACATCTCAGGGAAATCTAAGTTCATGCAGCAAACAGGAAGCAAGCTATGACAGATGATATTATTCAACAACAAATTACTTACTATAGTGCCAGAGCCAAGGAATATGATGAATGGTTCTACAGAACTGGACGGTATGATCGTGGGGAGGAAATCAACCAGCGTTGGTTCAGTGAAGCTGCTGTAGTCAAAAGCGCATTATACCAGATTGGTGCGGTAGAAAACATCTTAGAGTTAGCGTGTGGAACAGGCATTTGGACGCAGGAACTTTTAAATATTGGCAAGCAAATTACAGCGCTTGATGCTTCCCAAGAAGTGATTGAAATTAACCGCAGAAAGTTAGGTGCTGCTAACGTAGACTATCGACTTGTCGATTTGTTCTCATGGGAACCAGAAGCTGAATATGATTTAGTATTTTTTTCCTTTTGGTTGTCTCATGTACCGCCAACATTAGTT
This sequence comes from Kalymmatonema gypsitolerans NIES-4073, assembly GCF_002368435.1. Lineage (GTDB taxonomy): Bacteria > Cyanobacteriota > Cyanobacteriia > Cyanobacteriales > Nostocaceae > Kalymmatonema > Kalymmatonema gypsitolerans. The sequence continues at coordinate 351,111 of NZ_AP018268.1, read as the reverse complement.
GATTCTTTTTTCGCAAAAGTCTATAAATCGGTTCGCGTTGGTGGACAAGTTTTTATCCTTGACTCTCGCTTTGAACCAACATCGACAGCTAAGAATCATATCTTAGAAAACAACGGCGATATTTACATCACACGAAAGTTAAATAATGAGCAAGAATTTAAGATAGTGAAAAATTTTTATCAGCCGGAAGAACTGCGCGACAAGCTAACGCAAGTAGGATTTTATGCTGAGGTGAAGGTGACAGATAATTATTTTATTTATGCAAATGCGATAAAGCGATCGCTTTAGAGGCAGTGCGCGGAACTGCCAACTTAACGTTCAAACGTTTATCTCACGTTGGCAGATCTGACAACTTTGAGGAACTCGCGCAACACTGGTATTTCTTCCTCACCTCGCCACACCACCGCAGTTTCGATTAAACGTGTTGGTTGTGCGATCGCGATCGCTCGATAAACTACCCCTGTACGCTGAAGATTTTGCAAACAGGACGGCACAATTGCAATTCCAATTCCGGCTGAAACCAGTCCTATGATCGTCTGCATTTGGATCGCTTCTTGTCCTACCTTCGGAGTGAAATTGCCTTGCTGACAAAGAGCCATAATCTTGTCATAGAGTCCGACTCCTAAATAACGAGGAAATAAAATAAACTGCTCATTCGCTAATGATTGGACTGCGATACTTTCTTGTTGCGCTAAGGGATGAGTTTGGGCTAACGCTACAATCAGAGTTTCTTGCTGAATACACTCCCAATTTAGGGTGTCATCTTCTAAAGGTAGATGCACAAAGCCAACATGAAGGCGACGTTCACGAAGTGCTTGCTCTTGCTCAGCTGTCGTTAACTCCTGCAACACTAATTCCACCTCTGGAAACTGTTGCCGAAATTCTTGCAGAATGCTAGGCAATAAATCATACGTGACTGGACTGATAAACCCTACCCGCAGTTGTCCGATTTCTCCTCGTCCCGTACGCTGAGTCACCTGAATTGCCACTTCCAGATGCGCCAACAGTTGATAAGCTTCTCGTAAAAATACCCGTCCAGCCTCTGTGATTTGCACCTGTCGCTTAGTTTTGCGATGAAACAATTCGACTCCTAATTCTGCTTCCAACTGCTGAATTTGTTGGCTCAAGGGTGGTTGAGCTATGTGCAGTCGCGAAGCCGCTCGACTGAAGTGCAGTTCCTCAGCCACAGCAATAAAGTAACGCAGATGTCGCAGTTCCATAATTTTGATATTTTAAAAGTTTCAAATACAAACAAATATATATTGGACATCTGAAAACGGTCTACTTATGATGCTCATACAACAACAATTCAGGAGTCAAAACGATGCCCAAGAATTACACTCCAGGCTATTCAACCAATGCAACTGAGTTTATGATGCATCGCACAGCGGAATTTCATGGAGCGTTTTTCATGCCTTATCTGCGTCCGGGGATGAAATTGCTCGATTGCGGTTGCGGTCCTGGTACGATAACTTTGGGTTTGGCGCAAGCAATGTTTCCTGGTACAGTGACGGGAATTGATCAGGAAGCCTCTCAAATTAGCATTGCTCAGGAAAATGCAGCAAAGCAAGCGATCGATAATGTTGATTTCATCGAGGCAAGTGTTTATAGCTTACCCTTCGCTGATAATTCCTTTGATGCAGTCTTTTCTCATGCTTTATTCGAGCATCTTCAACAACCTTTACAGGCGCTGCGGGAACTGTTGCGAGTTCTCAAACCTGGAGGGGAGGTGGGGATTCGCAGTCCAGATTGGGGAGGTTTTTTGATTGCGCCTTCTACGCCTCAATTGGAGCAAGCAGTTTCGTATTACAAGTTTCTTCAACAGCACAATGGCGGTAATGTCTATGTGGGCAGAGAGTTACGTGCTTTGCTACGACAAGCTGGGTTTACTCACATCAAAGTTTCTGCTTCCTACCAGTGCTATGAGCCGTTAAGTTTGATTACAGAATATTTGGCATTGCGAATTGAGGCTTCTGAAAAGGTTGAGCAAGCGGTGGAAAAGGGATGGGCTGATGTGCAATCAATTACGATGATGAGCAAAGCTTTGCGGGAATGGAGCCAGCACCCAGATGGATTTTTTGCCCAAACCTGGTGTGAAGTGGTAGGTCAAAAAAGTTAACTTTGCTGATAGTTGCCAGCGTGCAAATATCACTGGAATCTTCCCTAGTTCTTCCCGATTTGTCTGTAGATTAAAATCAACATTAACTAGATTAAATTGATTGCCTATAGAATTTCTCGAATTTGAGTAAACTAAACAAGTTTTTGTGATAGATTTTGCGGCAATTCATTGGCATGGTTAATGACTAAGTGGATGAACTTACAGGAGGAAGACAATGGCACAATACAGAAATCATTTACCACAATTATCAAGTGGCTTATTCATCAGCGATGGTGGCATTGAAACCACACTCATCTTTCATGAAGGATGGGATTTACCTGACTTTGCAGCCTTTGATTTGCTGAAGCATAAGGCAGGATACCAGGCGCTGCAAAAATATTTTCGCACCTACGCCAGCATCGCCAGAGAGTATCAGGTGGGATTGATTCTTGAAAGTGCAACCTGGCGCGCTAACCCGGATTGGGGTACTAAACTTGGTTATAACCAAGCAGCACTGGCACAGATGAACCGCAAGGCGATCGCGCTACTCCATGAAATTCGTCAAGAATACGCGACGGAAACCTCCAGGATGGTGATTAGTGGTTGCATCGGACCGCGTGGGGATGGCTATGTTCCATCGGCAATTATGACTATCTCGGAAGCTGAGGCATACCACCGCCCCCAAATTGAAACCTTCCGGGATGCGGATGCTGACTTGGTTACTGCTATCACTATGAATTATGTCGAAGAAGCGATCGGCATTACCTGTGCCGCCCAGTCTGTTGGGATGCCAGTGGTGATTTCTTTTACAGTTGAAAACGATGGTAAGCTACCAACGGGGCAGACGTTACAGGATGCCATACAGCAGGTCGATGCTGCTACAGATAATGCACCTGCCTACTACATGATCAATTGCGCTCATCCTACCCATTTTGCCGACTTACTCACAGAGAGTAAAGCGTGGGTGAGCCGCATTCGCGGTATCCGTGCCAATGCTTCTACTAGAAGCCATGCTGAACTGAATGAAGCGGTAGATTTAGATGAAGGGAACCCACTGGAATTGGCTAATCAATACCGTGAGATGATAAATAAATTACCCCATCTCAACATTTTGGGTGGTTGCTGTGGCACCGACGATCGCCATATCACAGCTATTTGCGAAGCCTGCCTGCCAGTACTATGGAACCACATCTCCAACAAACGGCTATTACGGAACACCTGAGAGTGCTTTGCTAAAGGCAACTCGCTCTGTTGCCGCTTTTTAGAGAATTGGTAGAATTTACCGACTATGCGATCATAAATAGTGCAATGAGCTAGTAAAGCTTACTATGAAAATACGGTTGTTTCGCCTAGAGGATACAGAACAGATAGCACGCTTATTTCACGAAACAGTACGTGAAGTTAATATTAAGGACTACTCAAACAATCAAGTCAAAGCATGGGCTCCAGATAATATTTATTTTAGAGACTGGGCAAACATTTGTTCACAACCATTTACTTATGTTGCTGATGATCAAGGAGTGATTGCAGGTTTTGGCGAGTTAGAGTTCAACGGGCATATAGATTGCTTTTACTGTCATAAAAATTATCTAGGGATGGGTGTTGGTAAAAAAATTTATTCTGCCATTGAATCCAAAGCTTATGAATTAAGAATTAATCGCTTGTACGTTGAAGCAAGTATTACTGCCAAGCCGTTTTTCTTGCACATGGGGTTCTCCATCATCAAGGAACAGCAGGTGGAATGTAGAGGAGAGCATTTCGTAAATTATGCAATGGAGAAGTTTTTAATTTCTAGCTGATTGGTTATTGAATGCTTACTTGTTGAGCTTTGTCTCTTTAATGTCATGGAAAAATTCAGACAGGTTGCCATTGTGGGAGGAACCCACGGAAATGAATTCACTGGTGCATATCTCATCAAAAAATTTGAGAAAGTTCCAGAGCTAGTCAAAAGACCTAGCTTTGAAACACGAGTTATACTTGCTAACCCGCAAGCTTTTCAAGCAGGTAGGAGATATCTTGATAAAGACTTAAACCGCTGCTTTTCTCTAAAAGACTTGAATAATTCTCTAGGGTCTTCGTATGAAGAAAACAGAGCCAAATTTATTAATCAAGTTCTAGGGCCAAAAGGCAATCCTCAAGTTGATTTTATCATGGATTTGCACAGTTCTACAGCTAATATGGGACTGAGTATCGTCCTTTTGGATGACAACCTATTTAACCTAAAATTGGCAAGTTATTTGAATTCAATCGAACCTACAGTGAAAATATATAGTTGGATTGAACCAGAAAAAGAATCATCTTTTTTAAATTCTATATGTGACAAAGGTTTTGGTATTGAAGTTGGTCCTATTCCACAGGGAACTCTCCAAGCAAGTCTGTTTCAAAAAACTGAAGAGCTTATTCATGCCATTCTGGATTATTTAGATAAATCTAATCAAGGCGAAATTCCACAAGTCAGTCATAGTGTAAGTATTTATCAACATTTAAAAGTCGTGGATTATCCTAAAAATGAAAATGGGGAAATTGAAGGTATGATTCATCCTCAGCTTCAAGGTAGAGATTATGAGGAATTGAAACCAGGCGACCCTCTGTTTATCACTTTTGATGGCAAAACTATTTACTATGAAGAAGAATCATCGGTCTATCCCGTGTTTATTAATGAAGCTGCTTATTATGAAAAGGGAATAGCAATGTGTTTTACAAGGAAAAAGCAGGTATCAGGGTAAAATTGGTAGTCAGTGCTGATGACGGAACGCAATTGCATTGAGATGAAAATCGTTACGAACTTGTGCAATCTTGTACTTAGTGATGTGCGATAAGACTTGAAGCCTTCATATTCAGAGGGAGATGCAAGAATGCTGTGCGTGGATGATTTGGTGACACTGGATGCCTTTCGGCAGCTTCCGCAAGCGCGACTGGCATGGGTATGCGATCGCGTCAAACCTATCCATTTGCTCCAAGGAGAAATACTCTTTCCAGAAGGTGACAAGAGAAGTACAAGAGGCGTGTTTATTTTAGCTAAAGGACGAATGAGCATTACTCGTTTGCAGGATGGAGTCGAAATGCCCATTGGACAGCACGATGCTCCTAATTATTTTGGGGAAGTTCCGGTGTTGACCGAAGAACCAGCACTAGTAACCATGCGGGCTGTAACCGACTGTCAGTTTTACGAAGTTTCTGCTGTTGACTTCCTAACGCTGTTGCACGAGTGTCGCGATTTCGAGCGAGCTATCTTTCGCACCTTTCAACAACGGTTGCGGGGTCTGGAGTCCTTTATTCGCGTTCGCGAGAAGATGGCTGCACTGGGAACTCTGGCTGCGGGATTAGCCCATGAACTCAACAATCCGGCAGCTGCCCTCGTGCGATCGCTCAATGGGATCATTCCAGCAATACGGGAACTGGAGCGGATGAACCTGATCTATGGGCAACGCCAAGTATCACCTGAAGATAGCCAGCGATGGCTAGCAGTGCGAGATGCTGGGTTTGATGCTATTGCCAATAATCGTGTTGACCTGATTAGCTTAAGCGATCGCGAAGATGAACTCTTAGAATGGCTAGAAAACTACGGAGTTGAGCAAGCGTGGAAACTAGCAGCACCTCTAGCAGCCGCAGGAGTCGAGATACAAACTCTTGAGGAACTAACTCAACCGTGGAAAAATGACCCCACGGAACTGCGGGATCAAGGACTTCGTTGGCTGGCATTATCCTTTGAGGTCTTGTCTATGATTCGTGGCGGACTACGTGGAGCTGAACGGATTGCTACGCTTGTCAGTGCCATGAAATCCTATACCTATCTTGATCAAGGCGCACAACAAATTGTCAACATCCATGAAGGACTAGAGGACACCTTGCAGTTATTCTGCCATAAGCTGAAATACGGCATTACGGTCCATCGCTCCTACGATCCTTCGCTTCCCAAAATTTTAGCCTACGGCAGCGAACTCAACCAAGCCTGGACTAACCTCATTGACAACGCCATTGACGCAATGGATGGTCAAGGCACCTTGGAGATTACCACATTCTCTAAACGAAATCATGTCCGGGTTGAAATTATCGATTCTGGTTCAGGCATCCCAGCAGAGATCCAGTCCCGTATCTTTGAGCCATTCTTTACGACCAAAGCCGTAGGTAAGGGGTCGGGTCTTGGCTTAGAAACCGTTAGGCGAATTGTGGAAAATCGTCATCAGGGCAGCATTTTAGTTGAGTCTGTCCCAGGAAGAACTTGCTTTAGCGTCTGCTTGCCCACCCATTAACAATTCAAAATTCAAAATTGAAGACAGTTTCAGTCGGGGTTGAAATCTTCGTCTGAAACTGAGATTACCTATAGACAAAGGGGTCTTAAACCCCCTAATTTACGATAACGTTATGAATTTATGAAAAGTTGTACTTAGGGCAGAAGTCCTGAAAGAGTTTTTGCTAATACCAATTCTCCGTAAACTTGCACTTAATAATTATTCCTTCTTCCTTCGTGTTCTTTGCGACGCCAGAGCCGGCACGAGGGAAACCCTCCTGCAGCGCTGGCTCGTCTTTGTGGTTCGTTTAAAAATATTAAGTGCATCTTCATACCGAATTGGTATAAGATAATTTACATTAATTTATATTCTGTTTCATATTGTTTCAGAATGTGCGTCTCTTAGTAAAACCCATATGAAGGCTGTTCTCAACTCGCAGACCCCACAAGTCACTCGGTTATTTTCTAACCTTGAACTTTATGGCAGTAAACTCAGTCATCAACCGGGTAGTATTTTAGGAAGTACTGCACTTATTGCTGGAACGACCGTTGGTGCTGGTATCCTCGCATTACCTGCGGTGACTCTGCCATCTGGCGTTGTGCCATCGACAGTTCTACTGATTGCTGTTTGGCTTTATGCTTTAGTCTCTGGTCTTTTGATTGCAGAAGTGACTTTGAACACGATGCGTCTTGTGGGGCGTCCGAGTTTAGGTTTGTTGGCGATGATTGAGAGGACGCTTGGGACGCTGGGTGCGCGGGTTGCTGGTGGCGCGTATCTGTTCTTGCACTACGCCTTACTTGTAGCGTATGTTGCCCAAGGTGGAGAGATTTTAGTATCTGCGATTGAAAAAGTGTTAGGTGTGCAGAACATTCTGCCTGCTTGGGTAGGGACAACCGCCTTCACTCTCTTATTTGGCGGCATTATGTACCTTGGGCGAGAAAGGTTTGTGGAGAAATTAAACAGCGCGTTTGTGGCAATTGTCCTTGCTTCATTTCTCGGACTGTTGTTGCTGGGAACAACGCACCTTAACACTTCCTCTTTCTCATTTCAAAATTGGAGTGCGCTTCCTCCAGCCGTTTCGGTGATGTTTGTGGCACTGTTTTATCATAATGTAGTGCCAACGGTTGTGACTCAGCTGGAAGGAGATGCCCCTAAGATACGTCAATCTATCTTTATTGGTTCTGCGATTCCCTTGGTCATGTTCTTGGCTTGGAATGCCGTGATTTTGGGAAGCGTCAGTCCCGATATGGTACACGTTACCTCTGGTGGCACAACTGTTTTTGACCCACTGCAAATGTTACGTAGTGGTGGCGCGGGAGAATGGTTAGGAGTGTTAGTGTCCATTTTCTCTGAGTTTGCGATCGTCACATCATTTATTGGGTTTGTGTACGGTTTGCTGGATTTCTTCAAAGATATTTCACTTGTTCCACAGGGTGAACCGTCTAAGCGCCTACCGCTTTATTCACTGATTCTTTTTCCGCCTATGAGTCTCGGGGCGCTCAATCCCAACATTTTCGTGGCTGCTTTAGACTATGCTGGAACATTCAGTGTTTCAGTTTTAGGAGGGATTATTCCTGCCTTGATGATTTGGAAACAACGCCAAGAGCAGGAACAATCAAATAGCATCAGTCAACCGCTTGTTCCTGGTGGTCGGGTGACGCTGATTGTGATCATTGGTGTTGCGTTGGTTTTGATAGGGAAACAAGTTGTGTCAATGTGGGGTTTATTGGAACACTGATTATTTGGACTAACGCACCTGTTAGAGCGTCGAGCAAGAAAGAAATGTTGACAAAAAAAGATAGTAATAGTATTGGTGGTAGTGAAAACAAGGAATTAGAGGAAGCGATCGCTAACCTACCTGAGTTCTCTGGGGTGGGTTAAACGACAACCGTCCCAAAAACCTCATCAGGTCAAAAATTTACCTTTGTAATGCAGTTGAATCTTCTATTCTTATCTTTAAAGATGCACTCTTATTTTGTGAAAGGAAAATGTTGGCTTTTTCTTTATGACTTTTGTTAACAAAAAAGAAACTTTGCCTCCCGGTAGTTTTGGTTTCCCTCTTCTTGGAGAAACACTTAGTCTGATAAACGATTCAAAGTTTCTCGAGAAAAGGCAAAAACTCTATGGTCCAATTTTTAAAACTAAAATATTTGATCGTCCAACAGCTGTCATGGTTGGTTATGAAGCCAATCAATTCATTTTTTCCAGTCATGCAGATCATTTTTCCACTGAAGGCTGGCCAGATAACTTCAAAGCTTTGTTTGGCAAGCAGGCTCTTATATTTCAAGAAGGGGAAGAACACCGACGCAGTCGCAAGCTGCTGACGCCGACCTTACATGGTTCAGCGCTTGCCAATTATCTCGCTACTATTGAAGAGATTTCTCTGACCTATCTACAAGCCTGGGAACAAATGGAAAGCGTGACTTGGTTTCCAGAGCTAAGGAAGATGACGATTGAGATTGCTTGCCAACTATTGCTTGGAAGTAAATCTCGAGAGGATAATGAGCGATTATGTCAGTGGTTTCTAGAAATTACTGCAGGACTATTATCGTTACCAACTCCTTGGTCTTGGACTCCCTTTGGTAGAGCTCTCCAAGCCCGTAAGCAAACTCTAGCTTATATCGAAAAAGCTATGGATTTACGGAGAAAATCGCCTACCAAAGATGTATTGGGAATGTTGATGGAAACAAAAGATGAAAACGGTAAAGGTTTGAGTGACGATGAAATAAAATCTCAAGCTTTTTCTCTTTTTATTGGAACAATTGCTAATACGGCATCAATGTTGACCAGCTTATGCATGGTACTCGCTCAGCACCCAGATATTTTGGTGAAAGTCAAAGATGAGCAACAACAAATAGTTAACGAATCTCCTTTAACTCTTGAAAACCTGAAACAGATGGTCTACGTTGATCGGGTTTTAAAAGAAATTGAGCGCTGTTACCCGCCAATCCCCTCAGGTTACCGCAGAGTACTCAAACCTTTCGTATTTAAAGACTATTACATACCGCAAGGCTGGAATGTAATGTATTCTATCATCGGTACTCACAAAGACAGCCGAATTTACTCCGAACCAGAGCGCTTTGACCCAGATCGTTTTGCTCCAGAACAAATAAGTAATAAAACTGTAGACTATAGTTTAGTTGGATTTGGAGGAGGAACACATAGCTGTATAGGAATAGCTTTCGCCAAAACACTTATTAAAGTGTTTGCTTCACATCTATTAGGAAAATATAATTGGGAATTGCTACCAAACCAAAACTTAACTTTCAAAGTTATCCCAATTTTACATCCTCACTCTGGTCTAAAAGTTAAAATCTACAAAGTATAATCCTCTTTAGCTTTTTAAAGCCCAAAAATGACTTATGGCGAGGTCAATCTAGTTTGGCTTGATTTCTTACGTTTGATTGGGTTCATCCAAACTTCTCAATAAGAGAAAAATTGAGATGAAGCCAAGGTGAGAACCAGATAAGCTAAGGCAACTGCGGTGTAAATCTCGAAAGCACGATAAGTATTAGCCACAATTAATTGACCTCGTCGGAATAATTCCTCGAAGCCGATGACTGCTACAAGGCTGGTATCTTTGAGCAGGGTAATAAATTCATTTCCAAGTGGTGGAAGGAATCATGCGACGCAACGCTTGGGGAAAGATAATGTAGCGCATGATCTGGACTCCACTGTGTCCCTCTTCCAGCCTAATACCAATTCTTTCTAAAGATGCATAGAATATTAAAAAACGTAGACGCGCAGCGGCGTGCCGCAGGCTACCGCCAAGACGCCAAGAGCGCCAAGAATGGAGGTTATTTATTTAGTGCAGCTTCACATTAAATTGGTATAAAACATTTCACAATGCCAAATGGAATTAGCGAAATGTTCAGGTAAGCCCGATTCGCGAATAGACATCTCCGAAAAATGCCAATACTACTCTCTAACTGGCTTTCAACAGGCGATCGCCCAAGGGGCAGTGTCTAATGTTGTCGATAGGTAGGCATATTAGATATCTCCAAAATAGAAGCGTTCTGTGGTAAAAGAGTATAAAATTAACTTTTTTACCATAAGAATATGAGTAACGTATTAGGTTACATTAAAAACAACTCCCAGGAAACGCAGCGCTTGATTGGTCTAAAGTATGAGCAACTAGAACAACTAATAAATCAGGCGATCGCTTTACATATGCAAAAGCAACAAGACATAGAAGCAAAGAAAGTTAGAATCATAAATAAAGGGGGTGGTCGGAAGGTAAAACTATCTACAGAAGAGCAGATTCTCTTAACATTAATATACTTGAGACATTTAACAACATTTCAATTACTAGGTATCCAGTTTGGAGTGAGTGAATCAACGGCAAATGATACATTCAACTACTGGTTTCCACTCCTACAAGAACTCTTGCCATCAAGTTTACTTGAACAGGTAAAAAAAAATGCAAGTGATTACGAGATAGTTCAAGAAATTTTAACCGAGTACGAACTAATAGTAGATAGCTGTGAGCAGCCTAGAGAAAGACCTAGAGAGTATAAAGAGCAGAAAAAATATTACTCTGGTAAGAAGAAAAAGCATACTTTTAAAAATCAAATTATTGTTTTACCAGACGGTCAAGATATTGTTGATGTAATCGCGGGTCAACCTGGACCAAAAAGTGACATAAGTTTGTTCCGTGAAAGTCAAAAAACCTTTGACTCTAATCAAAGGTTTAAAGGAGATAAAGGTTATCAAGGAGAAATATCAATTAAGACTCCCACGAAAAAGCCGAAAAAAGGAGAATTAAGCCAGTTACAAAAAGAGAAAAACAAAGAAATGGCTTCAAACCGGATATTTGTTGAACATTTGATTCGGTTAGTTAAAATCTTTAGATCTGCATCCGAACGATTTAGGCTAAATCCACATAAATATGAGCAGGTGATTCAGACAATTTGTGGACTTGTAAGATTCCGAATTAGAGCTTTAGTTTTACCACTATGAAATAGTGAGAGACAACGTAGCTAAAATTTACTGCCAACTTGTTTTTTTTACTTTATTTTCAACAAGAACTATCTCAAAAGCTGGTTTTTGCGTGGAGAATGGCTGATGTTTGAAGTTAGCGATCGCCTGTTAAAAGCCAGTCATACAGAGGTTTTAGCATTTTTCGGAGATGTCTATTGATCTGTGTTGAAGTCAGCAAAAGCCTCCTCACGAGTTGCGGGTTAATCAAAGTACTCCACAGCGGACTCAAAAGCGATTAATGATATTAAACATTTTTTCAGGAGCAGAACGTAAGTTACTTGCTAAACCAATGGCAATTTCAACCTGGTCTTCTCTCATACCTTTAAGAGTTGCTTCAGCAACCTCCACAGGTGAAATGACTACATTTTCTTGTTCTCGGTTTTCTCTTGCACCCCTGTCTAACTCTGTATCAACAATGGGTGGGGCTACTTCAAAGACTTTCATTGATGTATTTCGCAATTGATGCCTTAAAGATTGACTGAATGAATGTAAAGCCGCTTTTGTCGCACAATAGATAGGAACAACCGCAAGCGGTGTGAATGCTAAACCAGAGGTAATATTTATAATTGCCGATTCTCTCTGCTTGATTAGGTGAGGTATAAACATTGTGGATAGATGAATTGGAGCTTTTAAGTTGATGTCTATCTCATCTTCTCCCGATAAATCTACTGCTCCTTTTGTCAAATCGACTTCTTTTTGAATCCCTGCATTGTTTATCAAGATGTTGAGGTTTGGGAATGTATTAGTAGCCCATTCAAATAAGTTTTCTCTAGCGCTGTCTTTTGAAACATCACAGTTCATGACATGAAGCAAAGGAAGCTTTGTCTTTGCTTCTTGTAATTTTTTCTCTCTTCTTCCGCAGATAATTACCTTGTTGTCTTCTCTTAGGAAAGCCTCTGCTAAGGCTAATCCGATTCCCGTTGCTCCACCTGTAATGAGGATAGTATTACCTGTGATTTTCATTGTTATTAGAATGATGTAATGACCAAGACATGACATTCCAAGGGTAGTCTCTACTTGCTACGCGGTGGTAATACAATTGGTGGATAAAATGGTAAATAACTCGGATTAATTCTTAAGCTGCTTCTGATTACGAAATTGCAGGGGTGTCAAGCCAACATATTTTTTGAAGAACTTGCCAAAGTTCGTGGGTTCGTCAAATTGTAAGTTATGGGAAATGTCAGCAATATCTAATTCCGTATGAGTTAAAAGGCTCTTAGCCTCCAACAGAATACGTTCAACGATAAAGCTACGCGCTGTCTTACCTGTGGCTTGCTTTATGACATCGTTTAGGTGATTAGAGGTAATGCCTAACAAACTTGCATATTCCTCAACTGTCTTTTTCTGTAAATATAATTTATTAATGAGTTGCTGATACTGGTTTAAGATGATGAGGCTACGAGGTTGATTTTTTGCTTGGGCTGTATATTTTTCATAAAGTGATTTGCAATAATAAAGTAGAGCCAGTACCAACGATTGAGTGATATGAGTTTTGTAGGAATTTGTACCTGTAAACTCTGCCCAAATCATTTGAAAGTAGCCTAGTAGCTTTTCTGATTCCGCTTGTTCCGGCTCGAAGAGATTGCTTTCCGTAACCTTGAAGAAGGGAAACTCGCTCAAAATATCGCAGGATAAAAATTCATGTTTGAAGTAAAAGACAAAGCCTTTGGTGTTTGAGTCTCTTTGCCAAGAATAGATATGATAGGGTGAACTGAATACAAGACAACCTCGTCTGTTTTCAAATTTGTCAGCATTTATAAAAACAGATGAGTTACTTGGGCTTTTCTTGAAGCTAACATGATAAAAGCCTTTTCGGTAGGGCGGCAGCGCTTTTACTGCTTCTACCTCTAAGTCCTCTAATCTGAGAATATCAAAAAAATTACAAACTGCTCTATGTTGAGAATTTGTAGCTTTATATAGTTCATTAATTTCCTGAAAAAAGCGGATTTCTTTCTGTGCTTTCAATTTTGCTCTTGTATTGTTGGCTAGGTTGTAGTTGCAGTCTCTCAATTTTATCCACGGTTCGCTTCGTCTAAAACTGAAATCAAAGTTCAAGCGATCGCAGTAAGTTAAAATTGTGTTCTTGGCGCTTGCTTTATCTCCAAAGACATCATCTTAATCGAGAATAACTTCTCCGTTAAGCTTTTAGAGACTCAATCGACTTTGGCTTGCTTTTTTACGCTTGATTGGGTTCATCCAAACTTCCAGAAAAGAAAACAATTGAGATAAAGCTAAGGTGAGAACCAGATAAACTAAGGCAACTGCCGTGTAAATCTCGAAAGCCCGATAAGTATTAGCCACAATTAATTGACCGCGTCGGAATAATTCCTCAAAGCCGATAACTGCTACGAGACTGGTATCTTTGAGCAAGGTAATAAATTCATTTCCTAGTGGTGGAATCATACGACGCAACGCTTGGGGAAAGATGATGTAGCGCATGATCTGCAATTCACTCATACCTAGGGAGTTTGCTGCTTCTGCTTGTCCTGGTTCAATCGATTGAATTCCAGCGCGAACAATTTCGCCTATATATGCAGCAGAGTTGAGGCTCAAAGCAACAACCGCAGCAACTAAACGGTCAAAGCGCAGGGGTATGCCTAAGCTTTGCGCCAGTGCTGGCAAGCCGAAGTAAATCATAAAAATCTGCACAAGCAGAGGCGTACCGCGAAAGAAATCGATATAAGCGCGAATTGCCCATCTCAGAGGCACAATTGGCGAAAGTCGGGTAATTCCTATCAAGCAGCCGCCAATCATTCCAAAAATCACGGACAGTGCAGTAATCTCAAGTGTGACTACAGCGCCAAGAAGTAAATCTGGCAGGGCGTTGAGAATGATAGTTAGACTTTGAATCATTATGGAGTGGTGGGGAGGTGGGGTGATGAGGAAGAGACTTCTAATGCGTGAATGCAGCGGCGTGAATTGATTCTCCCCAGTCCTCATGAGGAACCTGGCACACTTTCTGGCAGTTTTCCAGGTTCTGAAGCGAACCACTTTTTGTAAATTTGAGCGTAGGTACCATCTGAAATTATCTTTGTCAAAGCTGTGTTGATGGCGTTGAGGTTGGGAGAGTTTTTCGGCAGGGCAAAGCCATAATATTCTTCGGTAACTAGTTCGCCAACTACCTTTATACCTTTGATGTTACCAGTCTTGATAGCTTCTTGAATCGCGGGAGCATCATGAATGGCTGCATCCACATTGCCATTTGCTAGTTCTTGGAAAGTTAAAGGGGCTGAGTCGAATTCCCGCACTTCGGCACCTGAAATGCTTCTGGCTTTTTTAGCTCCGGTTGTACCAATTTGGGCGGCAATTTTTTTGCCTTTTAAACTATCTAAATTGGTAATAGTTGCGTTGTCTTGGCGGACTGCGATCGCCAACCCTGCTTTAAAATAAGGTCGAGAAAAGGATACTGTCTGGGCGCGTTCCGGTGTTATCGTCATAGCAGCGACGGCTGCATCTACAGTATTTGCCTGTAGTGCGGGAATCATGCCATCAAAAGGCATAGTCTGGAATTCAATTGTCATTCCAGCTACTTTTGCGACTGCTTTGATCACGTCAATGTCAAAACCCACAATTTCATTTCCCGTTCCTTTAAATACAAAGGGCGGAAAGGTTCCGTCTGTGGCAACCTTGATGGTTTTACCTGCTGTAGCTGTTTGTTGAGAATTTCCGTTCTTAGAGGAACTGCTAGTATTGCTGGTTGAGTCACAAGCTGACAAAATGATAGCTGCACCAAAACCCGCTAAAAAATGTTTAATGAAATCCGAGCGCCTCATTTTTTCCTCGAACATTGTTTTTTTCCGGATAAATAATTGCTAATACAGATGATATTTTCAAAGAATCATGTTTTCAGGTACTACAGAAGCGAGTAATAAGTTCCTATCAAGTGTAGTAAATTTTTTATTTCTTGTATTTTATGCTATTAATAACATGAAAAACTAAATATATTAAATACGTACTAGCTTAACTTTTTTTCTCTCATTGCCGGCTGTTCAGGTATAATTAACTATAGTGCCAAAAAAGTGCCAAAAAGATGGGAAATGGACAATTCCACCCCTGCAATTATCTTTAAAGACATTGAAAAGAGCTATGGTTCCCTAAAAGTTCTCAAGGGAATCACGGGCGAAATCAAACGAGGAGAAGTCGTAGCAGTCATTGGTGCCTCTGGTTGTGGCAAAAGTACTCTGCTGCGCTGCTTCAACCGCTTGGAAAATATAGATTGTGGGCGTTTAGTCGTCAATGGTATTGATATATCGCAACCTAGTTTCACCCACAGGCAACTGCGAGAACTACGAACACAAGTAGGCATGGTTTTCCAACAGTTTAACCTGTTTCCTCATTTGAGCGTACTAGAAAACCTCACACTTGCTCCACGTAAAGTGCTGGGGAAATCTGCGAAAGAAAGTACACAACTGGCAGGATTTTATCTCGAAAAAGTTGGACTTTTTGACAAAGCATCTGCCTATCCAGAACAACTTTCGGGTGGACAAAAGCAACGGGCAGCGATCGCCCGCAGTTTGTGTATGAACCCCCAAGTCATGCTTTTTGATGAACCAACCAGCGCCCTAGATCCGGAACTAGTTGGTGAAGTGTTACAAGTCATGCAGCAACTAGCAGCAGAAGGTATGACAATGGTAGTTGTGACTCATGAAATGCAATTTGCCCGTGAAGTGGCACATCAAGTTATGTTTTTGGACCAAGGTGTTGTGGTAGAACAAGGTCCTGCAGCCAAAGTTATCTCTAATCCAGAGAGCGATCGCTTACGTGCTTTTCTCAGTCGTCTTAATGTAGTACAGAGTTAGGAATTAGGAATTAAGAATTCTAATTTATAAATTTTCAAAAATGTTCATAAATTATCATTATGCATATTAGACTCACCTTAAAAGTCTACATCTAGTACTAAAGATAAACCGTAATCCGTGATTGAGTTATTAACTACAAACCACGAATTACGATTTACAAATATTGAATGCGTCTCCCAAATTATGCGTTTCTAATTGTTAATTACCGCTGCTTAAGAAATTCGGGGTACCAGTGCCACCGTTACGACCAACAGCAGGGATTTCTAACAGAGTATCTGTAGCTTTTCCTGTACCATCGTTGGTAACTGAGCTAGTGTTACCTGGATGTCCATCGGTAACGAACAGTTGCGGGTGGTCGAAGGGTGCTTTATCCAAACGGACTCGCTCATCGGTGAGTCCTCTCAGGAAAGCTACCAGTGCCTCTTTGTTCTCCTCGCTTAGGTTTAGCACCGGGGCGCGAGGTCTTGCTGGATTGTCGTCCCCTGCGCCCCGACTGTAGAAATCGACCACTTCCCGCAGGGTCAACATTCCACCATTATGCATATAGGGGGCAGTGAGAGCCACATTGCGGAGTCCAGGAGCCTTAAAGAGTCCATCCGCTTCTACTCTATCATTGGGGCCAGGGGTGATATTGGGCGCTTCGCCGAAGACCTGCTGGAAGATCCCCTGCTGGGCTAGCCGCGCCTCCGAGAGCGAGCGTGACACAGGTTGCAGATCGTCATCAGCGCCCACACCTAGGTCTTCAACAGCGGGTCTGACACCGATGTTAAAGAAGCCAGTGTCTTCGATAGGGTTGCCAGGCGCTGGCGAGCGTGTGAGCCGTCCGCGAGCCTTCACGTTTTGAACTGAAGCAGCGGTGAGTTCTACTCCACTATGGCATCCGATGCAAGCATTGCTCGGGTTCTGGAAAACAGCGAGTCCTTGTTGCTGCTGAGCAGTTAAGGCTGTTTTGTCTCCGTCCAAGAAGCGGTCAAACGGTGTATCGTCGGAAACGAGTGTGGACTCATACATCTGAACGGCTAGCCCAAAGAACAGTGGGAAGTTGTACTCCATCAACGTGTACTCGTTGGTAGCCAAGGATTTATCTGGCTTTTTAACAATGCTCCGTTGACCATTCTGATCAATTTGGATCATGCGGTTGGACTTCCACCACTCTGAGTTGAACGCATCCTCAATCAACTTTTCGTAGGTAGCCGTTTTTAGACCGGGTTGAGGCGATCTGCTTTCAGCACTTAAAACGCTATCTTCCGGATGCACAACCTGCTTGCCTAGCGGACGAAGGGGAAGTAACTTTTTACCAAGTTTTCTTGGGAGCTTTTTGCCCTTGGTAGCGCTTTTGGATTTTTTATCGATGTCTCCGAACTTATCGCCAATTTCCTCAAAAGTTCGCCCGTCAGCGGACATTTCAAAGGAACTGAGTGGCGGACCCACCGCTTGGGAAGCTAAGGAGGAATTCTTTAGGCTGATTTTGACAAAATCTAGCTTACTTGGGTTATCTGCCTTGCCAACAGAGGCATTGGGGTCTCTTAAACCGAAGGGATTCACGCCGTTGAAAATATCCTGCGCCCTTCCATCCCAGAAGTTGCGGAAGTTGTATACTGCGTTAATCACAGTTGGCGTGTTGCGCGGCTCAACTCGGCGGACATTTGTACCTGCCACGCTAAAGCCATCTTGATCGGGCTTGGTTTCTACTTTATCCTCCGCCTGACCAGGAACGACATCCTTGAACTCAACATTGAAGATTCCTTGGGAGGAGGTGACATCGTTACTGTCTGATAACACCGCGCTATCGCGTTTAGTCGGGTCTGCCAACTTATGAAATGGAAAATCTCCCGGTTGTAGCTGGTAGTTTGCTGCTGAGCCTACTTGGAAAGTTGTATCCTTTGGGTTAGCCAAAAAACCAGGATTGATTTGATTTTTGGATCTGTTGTCGGCTCCAGCATGGAAGTGACAACTAGCGCACGATAGTAAGCCGTCGCTACCAACCTGCATATCCCAGAAAAAAGCCTTTCCTAGCTTAATTGCAGCTGTTCTGTCCTTAATGAACTCTTTAAGATTATCAGGTTCTGGAGCCTTTACACCCTTAAGTGAAGCTAAAGGCGGCGGTCCCGTCTGGGCTGATACAGTATGCCCACCGAGAATTGCTATAGAAATCGCTACAGCAATTGCTATCCCCTTTGAGTTTCTTGATACCAGTCGCCTAAGGGTTAAAGAGTGAAATTTATTACCAAAAAACCTAAGTAGTAGGTAAATTAATGTGGGTACTAGAATTAGACCCAGTAATGTGATCATAAGCACAATGTTGATTCTGCTTTTGTAAAGCTATCACTCTTAAAACTTTTAGCTGTTAAAAAGGTGTGAAGTCTAAATATTTTTTGGACAAAGCTTAGAACATTTGTTAGATAAAATTTATACTTCTTAGTAAAGAACACGAAACAACAGAAACTGAAACAAAATTGACTTAATTCTCGCCTCACTCTTATCTCTACTAATGTGTCAATTTTCATTTCAGGGGTCATAAAATTCTCCGCGTCCCTGTGTCTCCGTGTCTGGGCGTCAGTCTAAACCCATCAACTCTAGATTGACAGACTACTACATCCCCCATTGGGGTGAATGTATTGGGTGAGGCGATGCTCCCAAAGGGAGCCGCTACGCGATCGCACGAAGTGCCCGCCAGAGGCGATGCTCCCAAAGGGAGCCGCTACGCGATGGCACGAAGTGCCCGCCAGAGGCGATCGCACAACTCTCTAGTGTAGTATGGTTGTAGTCTGTTCGTGCTAGGCGGTATATACTATGACGCCAAAATTTGAATATAGCCAAGTTGTCAATCAAGAGGGTATTCAGCGGCTGGGGAATATTCTTGAACAGTGTTTTCTCATGTCGCCAGGTGAGAGTGAAATTTTCTTCAACCGCCTCGGCTTAGAAAACTTCCGTATCATTCGTCAAGGTGAGCAAATTGCTGGTGGACTAGCCACTATCTCAATGGGTCAGTGGTGGGGCGGTCAGCGCGTACCTATGACGGGAATAGCAGCAGTAGGCATTGCTCCAGAATATCGTGGAAGTGGAGCTGCATTAGCTATGATGCAGCACGTTGTTAAGGAACTTTATGCCAAGGGAGTACCCATTTCCGCTCTCTATCCAGCGACTCAACGCCTATACCGCAAAGCAGGGTATGAGCAGGGGGGTTTCTCTTGTATTTGGGAAGTTCCTACTGAAAGCATCCTAGTCAAGGAAAAGCCGCTACCTGTTTGCGATGTTCCTGGTACTCATGAAATCTTTCATCAGCTCTATCAGCATCAGGCAAAACTCAATAATGGACTTTTAGACCGACACCAAGGTCTTTGGCAGCGCATATCTAGACCAGATGAGAATGAAGCAGTCTACGCCTATCTTATCGGTTGTGCAGACCAACCCCAAGGCTACATCATCTTCAGCCAGCATCAAAACCAAGATGGCTCTTCTATACGGCTGAGGGATTGGACAGTTCTCACAACCGCTGCTGCACAAACTTTGTGGAGCTTTATTGCCAATCATCGCTCCCAAATTAAATATGTGCGATGGAGAGGGTCTGGTAACGACTCCCTAACTTTACTCCTGCCAGAACAAACAGCCAAGCAAAAATCTGCCATGCGCTGGATGCTACGCGTGATTAATGTTAGTACAGCTTTGGAAAAGCGTGGTTATTCACAAGGAATTCAAGCAGAACTGCACTTGGAAGTTCAAGATGATCTGGTTGCTGAAAACAATGGGAGATTCATTCTGTCTGTTGCCAATGGACGCGGTGAAGTCACAAGCGGTGGAAAAGGCGAGATGAAGCTAGACATTAGAGGATTGGCACCTCTCTACACGGGCTTATTTACCCCACAGCAGTTGCAGCTTGCAGGACAACTGGATGCTACAGAAACAGCCATGTCAGCCGCAACTCAAATATTTGCTGGCGGATCTCCTTGGATGGCTGATTTCTTTTAACAGTTACCAGTTACCAGTTATCAGTTATCAGTTTTTTGGTCACTGGTCACTGTTCACTGATTTAAGGTTGTGTTCTTTTTAAGCTCATCCGTTAACCTAAGCATGGGAGTCATCCCCAACCTTAGGTTAACGGAGTGTGAATAATAACCGCAGAACATCTCGAAAAATCAAAGCTCGTGGCGAGCGTCGTGTGAGATCATAGAGACAGTCAACGACAGTCAACGAAGTCTGAACAGAATGGAACAACATCCGAACTCAACGGTCGTGATTACGGGCGCATCCTCAGGGGTCGGTTTGTACGCCGCGAAAGCACTTTCCCAAAGGGGATGGCATGTGGTGATGGCTTGTCGGGATTTAGCAAAAGCTGAAAAAGCTGCCCAAACGGTGGGAATGTCCCAGGACAGCTACACGCTCATGCATATCGACTTAGCTTCTTTAGAAAGTGTTCGACAGTTTGTCAAGGACTTCAGAGCAAGCGGAAAGTCCCTAGACGCTTTGGTGTGCAACGCCGCAATTTATATGCCTTTACTAAAAGAGCCGTTGCGATCGCCTGAAGGATTTGAGTTGAGCGTTGCCACAAATCACCTCGGTCATTTCCTTTTGTGTAACCTCATGCTTGAAGACCTGAAGCACTCATCCTCTTCCGATCCGAGGCTAGTGATTTTGGGAACCGTGACGCACAATCCAGACGAACTTGGCGGCAAGATTCCGCCGCGCCCTGACTTAGGAAATCTGGATGGCTTTGCAGCAGGATTTAAAGAGCCAATCTCGATGATTGATGGCAAGAAGTTTGAACCAGTTAAGGCTTACAAGGACAGCAAAGTCTGCAACGTGCTCACCATGCGGGAGCTGCATCGACGCTATCACGAATCCACCGGGATTACCTTCACCTCTCTCTATCCGGGGTGTGTTGCAGAAACGCCACTATTCCGCAACCACTATCCCCTGTTTCAGAAACTCTTCCCAAAATTCCAGAAGTACATCACCGGGGGGTACGTGTCTCAGGAGTTGGCTGGCGAGCGAGTCGCAGTGGTGGTCGCCGATCCCGAGTACAAACAATCCGGTGCTTATTGGAGCTGGGGGAATCGACAGAAGAAAAATGGTAAGTCCTTTGTTCAAAAGGTCTCTCCTCAAGCCCGCGATGATGAAAAAGGCGATCGCATGTGGGAACTGAGCGCCAAGCTGGTTGGACTTGCCTAACGAGTTAGGACTGGGCGTTACCAATCGGTGGAGCGATCGCTCCATCGATCAATCCATCGATTTCTGGTATTCTAATTCAGGGATTAACAGGTTTTCATTGGTAGACTCAAATCGGGCTTAATTGTAAGTAATTAATCGCACTTTCGCGGTGCTACACAGCGCACTACAATATCGTCATATCATGTCCGCTTAAAAACTTATCATATAGACTGACGCAGAGACTCGGGGACGCGGGGACGCGGAGAGATTTTAATGACAAGTGATTAGCCGGACATGATATCACCCTATAATAGGAGATATCATTTTTAGATCAACAGCTATGTCAAACAAGACATTCGACCTTAAAGAATTGCCAATCAGTGTTACTGAATTACTCTCTTCAATTCAAGATGACCAAGAGATAGTCATTACTAGTGATAATACTCCGGTTGCTAGATTAACTCTACTTAATCCTGTCGATCAAATTAGATCGAAATTAGAAAAAACACCTCAACCCGGATTAAATTTAGGTGCTATGGTAATGAGTGATGATTTTGATCGACCTTTACCAGATGAATTTTGGTTGCAAAATCCATGAAATTGCTCTTGGATACACATACATTTATTTGGTGGGATAGTGACCCCTCAAAACTTTCTAAACGCGCATTAGAGTTATTAAAAGATAAGAATAATCTGAGGTTATTGAGTGTAGTTTGTCTCTGGGAAATTCAAATTAAACATCAGTTAGGCAAACTAACATTAAATAAAACCTTAGGAGAGATTGTTGCTATTCAAAAAAATAATTTTATCGAAATATTACCAATTACTGTTGCTCATGTTTTAGCTTTAGATAGTTTGTCTATCTCTCACAAAGATCCTTTTGATCGTTTACTGATTGCTCAGGCTAATATAGAAAATGCAGTGCTGATTAGTTGTGATTCTGTTTTTGCTAATTATTCAGTCAAGGTAGAATGGTAGTTGATTTTATGCCCTAAGAAAGCGATCGCACTCTTATCAACCATCATCCATGAGCGCTCGCCTTCCTTTTAACACAGTCCCTACAAGATTAGCGATCCCACATCTTATGTAGCTTGGGTGGAGCGATCGCTCCGCCCAACATTTAGTTACAATTTGATTTTTCTCCAATCCACCGCCAAGACGATGGTTGGTTTGTTGGGTTTCGTTGCCTTAACCCAACCTACAAGATCCGCGCTGGGTGTACCAATTGGTGGAGCGATCGCTTTATCGATCAATCCATCGATTGCTGGTATTAGGTTAAATCCACACAGGTTGTCGCTCTGTCAAGTTAAGTTAGAAGACCAAAATTTCAGGTAAGCCAACTTACCCTACTACAGACTATAAACTTTTATCTGAGCGTGTTTTCGAGATTCTGGTTTCGCCTTTACCACAATCTGCAATTCAAACTAAAACCTTACGCGAAGCGTGGGAGCAAGGTTTGCAGCAGGGTTTAACCCAAGTTGCACTCAATATGCTGCAGGAAGGTATTGATTTAGCTCTAGTAGCAAAACTAACCGGACTACCACTTGAAAGAGTTAAGAGTTTGCAAGCTGGCGACGTAGATGATTCTCAAATACTAGTAAAAGATTTTCTTGAATTGAGTGAGTCATCACTGAACAAAGTTTGGCTTGATCCAGAGGAAGACGAAGCTTGGAAGGATCTATAGAAAACCTTGGCAAAGGCGATGCCATCTTGTTGATAGCATAATAAAACAGTGCTATTTTTCGTTTTTAAGCTGCTCTTATTAAGACCGAGGATACCCTATATAGCCTCCAAAATCAAAAATAGCTTGTTTAGCTTTACTACTATCAATATCTTTATTGTACTTATCAATCAAATATCGCGATTTTAATACTTCCTCTTTTTTTTCTTCATTTCCAATATCTTCATTGACAATCCCAGTGGAATTGTCAATATCTTCAAAAATTGCATCAAATAAATTTATCATTGGAATAAAAAATGCATAATGTTCAATGAAAATTACTTTTTATGTAAAACCAATATGTTGATTTAAGTAGTCTTTAATTTGACTGGATATATTTTTATTACAGCTTATCACATAATTTATTTCCATGACAAAACATACCAAATCTTGAGATTTTGGTATTGAATATTCTCTCTTATCGAGAAAACCATACGCTGCTCTTAATTTGTCTCTTAACTCTTTTTCAATCTCAAAGAAGACTACGTAGCAAACTTGCTGTTGACCAATCTTTAATTTCTGCTCCCTAGTTACTACTTTATAATTTATGCTATAAAAGTTGAGCCTATGTAAATACCGATCAATCTGCTCCTTCGGAATGAAGTCTAAGAGATAGCGTCCTGACTTTGAAATTCCAAACCTTATATTTGGATTAACACCCATAGCATCAATAGCGAAATCGAAATTGTTTTACTTTCGTGTCTAAATACATGATGCCCAGAAGCGCCCTATCTCTAACATAGTTTTTAGGCTAGGTGGAATGAAGTGGAACCCAACAAAGCCAAGGGTGAATCTTGGTTACGCTCCGCTTCACCCAACCTACTTTTTCACACCTGTCGCAAAATATTCCACACCCGAAGTAGAAACATTCCAAATCCCCTTGTTATCCTACCTGTAGACCGTTGAGGAAACAAAGCAATGTTGAAAGTTTTCGCTGACCGGGGTGGTACATTTACCGATTTGGTTGCTGTGACTGACGATCGCGCAATTATAGATGGACTCTCAAGACATTCTGTAGGACAAAGTCCGTTACGTTTTTTAATTGTTCCCCTACCTAAGGGGCAATGGATTATCGTCTATAAATTACTTTCAGAAAATCCCGAACAGTATCAAGATGCAGTCATCCAAGGAATTCGGGATATCATCGGTCTTTCAGGCAACGAACCCATTCCAACTGAAGCAATAGAAGTGGTCAAAATGGGGACAACAGTAGCAACAAATGCACTGTTAGAAAGGAAAGGGGATAGAGTCGCACTTGTGATTACCAAAGGGTTTAAAGATGCACTCTTGATTGGCTATCAAAACCGTCCTAACATCTTTGCCCGTCATATCATTTTACCAACCATGCTTTACGAGCAGGTGATTGAGGTTTCAGAACGCTATGATGCTAACGGTCAAGAATTAATTGCCGTAAATATTGAACAAGTCAAAAATGACTTACAAGCAGTTTACAACACAGGTATTCGCTCTTGTGCGATTGTTTTTATGCACAGCGATCGCTATCCCTACCACGAACAACAAGTCGCCGAACTCGCCCAAGAAATAGGATTTACGCAAATCTCCGTATCCCATCAAGTGAGTCCTTTAATGAAATTGGTTAGCCGAGGGGATACAACAGTCGTCGATGCTTATTTAACTCCGATTCTGCGTCGCTATGTTAACCAAGTAGCTAGTCACCTACCTGGAGTCAGATTAATGTTCATGAAATCTGACGGGGGTTTAGTCGCAGCCGAACAATTTCAAGGAAAAGATAGTATTTTGAGTGGTCCTGCTGGGGGAATTGTCGGCGCAGTACAAACCAGCAAAAGGGCTGGTTTTGAGTTAGTCATTACTTTTGATATGGGAGGGACAAGTACAGATGTTGCCCATTTTAAAGGAGAGTATGAACGGCAACTAGATTCGGAGATTGCAGGGGCGCGGATGCGAGTCCCCGTATTAGCTATTAATACGATTGCTGCTGGTGGCGGTTCAATTCTATTTTTTGATGGTTCTCGTTATCGTGTCGGACCGGAATCTGCTGGATCAAATCCTGGTCCTGCTTGTTACCGACGTGGCGGACCATTAACAGTTACTGATGCCAATGTTATGTTAGGCAAAATTCATCCTCAATATTTTCCTTCTGTGTTTGGATTAGATGGCAATTTGCCTTTAGATAAAGATATTGTCATTCAGAAATTTACACAATTAGCTCAAGAAATTGAAGCTGTCACAGGAAATAGCCGTACGAACGTACAAGTCGCAGCTGGATTTATTGCGATCGCTGTGGAGAATATGGCAAACGCGATTAAAAAAATCAGCCTACAACGGGGTTATGATGTCACCCAATATGTCCTTTGTTGTTTTGGAGGCGCAGGAGGGCAACTTGCTTGTTTAATTGCCGATACTTTGGGGATGAAAAAGATTTTTCTTCACCCTTATGCTGGAGTTCTTTCTGCTTATGGAATGGGATTAGCTGATGTCCGGGCAATTAGAGAAGGGGGAGTAGAAAAGCCTCTAACCCAAGCATTAATCCCTCAATTAGTGCAGTTAATGGAATCTTTAGAAACCCAAGCGAGAAGTGAATTACCCTCCTCCCTTGGTAAGGAGATCGGGGCGTCCAGGGCGGGTGGGGTTGAAGCAAGTAGTGAAGAAGAAGTCGTCCGAAAAGTTAATTTAAAATATGAAGGTACAAACTCTAGCTTGACAGTTGATTTTGCCTCGGATGTGGCAGTCATGCAACAAGAATTTGAGGTTGAACACAAATCTCGTTATGGTTTCATTCAATTAGAGAAAAGCTTAATTGTTGAATCAGCCTCGGTGGAAGTTATTCAGAAGATGGATACTCCTGAAGAACCCTTAATAACTCGTACTCGTTCCATAGATGAAGTCCCCGCGTCTGTTGAAACAGTACGGATGTTTACTGCTGACCGATGGCATGATACTCCCGTTTATGAACGGGAAAATTTACAACCGGAAGATAGGATTAGTGGACCTGCAATTATCGTAGAAAAAATTAGCACGATTGTGGTTGAGCCTGACTGGGAAGTCACATTAACTGAACGTAATCATTTAATTTTACAACGTCTATAAAATTGTAATGATTTCTAGTCCTCGTCCTCTTTGTCTTCCAAACTTGCTTTCTCGCATCCCAACCAAAAGAGTAAGACTTGTTCTACATCCGCTAGTTGTTCGTATGTCAAGCTTCCCAATTTCCGTAGCAGTTTTGCATGAGGAATCGTAATAATGTTCTGTACATCAAATGCTCCTACCCGAAGAAAATTGACTTTAATTTCTACCTCGAATCTTGAACCCCGTAAAGTAGTTGTGTGAGGAATCAGAGTCGCTAACGCACGGTCTTCCTCTGTAGCAGGAATGCTGATAACTAGGCATGGTCTAACTTTTGCTGCGTAGCCCAAATCGACAAGCCAAATTTCTCCCCGTTCCGGACTACTCATAACCAGATTCTTGCTTGTCTAACTCTAAAAAAAGTTCTTCAGCATTCCAGACTAAATCCTCATCTGACAACGGCGGAAAGTCTAAATGAGTCACCCGTTTCAAAATCTCTAAAACAATTTCCAACCTTTCTGGTTCAGTCAGGCTATCAAAAGTACTCAAAAGTTCTTGTACTGAAGCAGTCATAGCTACTTTCCTCAAATAGCGTCACAGTATTAAGATACATTGTAATATTCTAGCTGGTATCAGCTTGTGAGTACGATACACCGGACACAATAAACTTCGCGTATCGCAACTTAAACAAGTAGTAAATGACAGATGTAGTGGTTGTCTTAAAAGGTCAAGGGCTAGAGTTTACATAATCGGCTTGATATGCCTTCTACTTCTCATAAACAAATAGGAATCAAAAATGTATACAACATCTCAACCCGATCCCGTCCGCTTAGAAATCTTCAAAAACCTCTATCAATTTATTGCCGAACAAATGGGGATTGTTCTTCAAAACACGGCAGCATCTGTGAATATCAAAGAACGCCTAGACTTTTCCTGCGCTATTTTTGACGCTTCTGGATTATTAGTTGCTAATGCCCCCCACATTCCTGTACATTTAGGCTCAATGAGTGAAAGTGTCCGCAGTTTAATTAATGATAAAAGCGACACTATAAAACCAGGAAATGTGTATTTATCCAACAATCCCTATAATGGGGGAACGCATCTTCCTGATGTGACTGCGATTACTCCTGTTTTTGACGAAGACGGAAAACAAATTATTTTCTATGTAGCTTCTCGTGGACACCAAGCTGATATCGGTGGAATTACTCCGGGTTCAATGCCTCCCCACAGTACGACAATAGAAGAGGAAGGCATTCTCTTTGATAATTTTCTCTTGGTTGAAGAGGGAAAATTTCAGGAAACCCCAGTCCGGGAGTTACTCTTAAATCATCCTTATCCTGCTCGCAACCCTGACCAAAATATAGCTGATTTTAAGGCACAAATTGCCGCCAATGAAAGGGGAGTTCAAGAACTCCGTAAAATGGTCGCTCAATACGGTATTGAAACTGTCCAAGCTTACATGCAATTTGTGCAAGACAATGCTGAGGAGGCAGTCAGAAAGGCAATTGATGTTCTTAGAGATGGCTCATTTATTTATGAAATGGATAATAAGGCGCAAATTCAAGTTAAAGTAACGATTGACCGAGAAAATCGCAGCGCTACCATTGATTTTACTGGGACTTCTAAACAACTCAATAGTAACTTCAATGCTCCTAAAGCCGTCACTCAAGCTGCAGTTTTGTATGTTTTCCGGACTCTGGTTGATGATAATATTCCCCTGAATGCCGGGTGTCTGAAGCCTCTAGAAATTATTATTCCTGAAGGTTGTATGCTTAACCCAACCTATCCGGCAGCAGTTGTAGCGGGTAATGTAGAGACTTCTCAAATCATTGTGGATGCTTTGTATGGTGCTTTGGGTGTGATGGCTGCTTCTCAAGGGACAATGAATAATTTTACCTTTGGTAATGAGCGATATCAATACTATGAAACCATCTGCGGCGGTTCTGGGGCGGGGGCTAATTTTGATGGTACCGATGCAGTACAAACCCACATGACTAACTCGCGCTTGACCGACCCAGAAGTTTTAGAAACGCGTTATCCTGTACAAGTAGAAAGCTTTTGTCTTCGTCCGGATAGCGGGGGTAAAGGAAAACATTGCGGTGGTAATGGGGTTATCCGTCGCATCCGGTTTTTAGAACCCATGACAGCTAATATTCTCTCTAATCATCGGTTTGTTCCTCCCTTTGGATTAAATGGTGGAGAAGCCGGACTTGTAGGACGCAACTCGATAGAACGTCAGGATGGAACCCAAGAGATTTTAGAGTTTCCAGCAACAGTAGAGATGAAGCCTGGGGATGTTTTTGTGATAGAAACCCCTGGAGGAGGAGGATTTGGTAAAGTCTCCTGAGTTTTGAATCAACAAATGTGATAGTAGCTTTTCTTCTTCTGGGCTTGTTAGTAATCTTGCCTCGAATTGCTGCAAATAAAACGACTCCCCCAGAAGTAAGATAATTTTTAGCACAGTGCAGCTATTTGATATATTGAAAGTGGGGATTCCACCTACTTGATGTACTCTTTGAAGTTTTGTATTTGAATTTCAAAACAAGAAAAAACATCAAAAATATCTCTATATTGAGAGGCGAAGATATCAATTCATTCTGGAGTGCCCGCACAACGACTACAGATCACGCCTCGTTAAATAAAATCTCCTTGCACAGTTAAACAATGAACAACTTATTTGGTCATTGGATCAGCGCCTTCAGAAAGAATTCGCTGTGGCTGGTTCTCTCTATGTTGCTGCCAACACTTGGGTTTAGCAATTCTGCCATAGCAGCAGAGCGAATTTATGCATCATATTCAGCCTTTGAGCGTTCTATATCTGTCAACGCTTTGGAAAAGTACGCTAGAAACGGTGTCCTTGACGACGACTTGGCAGTTTATGCGGAATATTTAAAAAAAGAACAGCTTCAGCAGTTGCGGCGTGCCCTACTGAGTCCAATCAACGTAAATCCTGTGGCGGTGTCGCAATTTCTTTATACACCACAAGGAGAATTTCTGCTGCAACGGTTGGGAGAAGTGATTAAAACCGAATCTCGTCAACCAAAACCAGGATTTCACGCTTTACGATCAGCACTTATTTTAGCCTCCACTGAACCCGGAGGCTTAACGTTATTGAATTTGTTGCGTAAGTATCCCAGTTCTGGAATTTATATAGATTTGTCAAGAACTTTGGGAATGGCTGCGGAACTAGAAAAACTGGTTAATGAAACAAATCGAGCTGTTACAGCAGTTTCTCAAAAGTCAAATGTCGAAGCTGCGGCTATTAGACTACCACTAGACTCCCAATTGCCAGATTTACGCCGTAAAGGACGGTTCATATCGCAAAAACAGACGCTGAAGTTTTTCGACTCGCTACGCAAACGGTTTTTGCTGACTGATGTTTACCTTCCCAACGTTCAAAGTCAGGTTCCTGTCATCATCATTTCTCACGGTTTGGGTTCAGACAGCAGTAACTTTGAATATTTAGCCACTCATTTAGCTTCTCACGGGTTTGCTGTTGTCGTTCCCAATCATCCGGGAAGTGACACCAAACAATTGCGATCGCTCTTCAATGGAAGTACTAGTGAAGTAGCACAAGCCGATGAATTTAAAAACCGACCTCTCGATGTAAAATATATTCTTGATCAGCTCCAAGAACTTAGCAGAACGGATGCACGTTTTAAAGGTCGGCTTAACCTGCAAAGAGTTGGAGTGTTTGGTCAATCCTTCGGTGGCTACACAGCTTTAGCCTTGGCGGGTGCAAAGATTAACTTTGGACAACTCCAAAAAGACTGTCAACCAAAGGCACTCAAAAATACTTGGAATTTATCTCTATTGCTTCAATGTCATGCACTCGAATTGCGTAGCAACAACCCTAAGGAATATCAGTTTCGGGATGAGAGAATCAAAGCAGTCATTGCGGTGAACCCAATGACTAGTAGTATCTTTGGAGAAGCTGGTTTAAGCCAAATTCAAACTCCAGTCATGATTGTCGCCAGCAGCGATGATACCATCGCGCCAGCTTTATACGAACAACTTCTGCCTTTCTCTTGGATAAATAATTCACAAAAGTATCTAGCAGTGCTTCGGCGTGCAACCCACTTTTCCATAATTGGTAATGGTAAGGGTAGCGCCCAACAAGTATCATTACCGAACGAAGTGGTTGGGTATAATCCAAGTCTTGCACAACGTTACATGAACGTTTTGAGTCTGCCTTTCTTTGAAACTTACGTTACACGAACGCCAGGATACGCTACCTACCTCAACGCTGCTTACGCTAAAGTTATTTCTGGTCGCTCAGGTGGTTTGAGTCTCATTCAGTCCTTGACGCGCACCGAGTTAGCACAGGCAAAGAGATGAGAAATCAACCTCTTACAAAAGTCAATTACTATGAAAATCAAACCACAGATGGACACAGATGAATCGTCTGCTTGCATCTGCGGTTATAATTTATAACTTATATGCAAGGATATGCAAGGTTTCCTCAATCTCAATAAACCATTTGACTGGACTTCCCACGACTGTGTGGCGAAGACACGCAAACTTTTGCGCCTCAAGCGCGTGGGACACGCTGGAACTCTAGATCCAGCAGCCACAGGAGTGTTACCCATCGCCGTTGGGAAAGCAACTCGCCTGTTGCAGTATCTTCCTGGAGAAAAAGCTTACAAAGCGACAATTCGCTTGGGTGTCCGTACCACAACCGATGATTTGGAAGGCGAAATCATCGCCTCACAACCTTGCACTGGGTTGAGTTTAGACGCGGTGAAATCGGCACTGCAACAATTTGTGGGCAAAATCGAGCAAATTCCGCCGATTTACAGCGCCATTCAAGTTCAAGGGAAACGCCTGTACGAGTTGGCACGTAAAGGAGAAGATGTAGAAGTGCCAGCACGGATAGTCGAAGTTTTCCAAATTGAAATTTTGGACTGGCGTGAAGAGGAGTTTCCCGAAGTCGATGTGGCGATCGCCTGTGGTGCAGGGACATATATTCGGGCGATCGCCCGTGATTTAGGTATAGTCTTAGAAACTGGTGGAACTCTCGCTGCTTTAACACGCACACAAAGCAGTGGGTTTCACTTAACAGATAGCATTACCTTTGCCGACTTGGAAGCGAAGGTGCAAGCTGGGACATTTCAACCTATCCCTCCTGATGCAGCGTTACAGCATCTTCCTTTTATTACCTTAAGCGCAACTCAAGCACAGAAATGGTGTCAAGGTCAGCGCATTTGTGTTACTCTGAATGTTGTAGAAATCTTACGAGTTTACCATGAAGATGGGCGCTTTTTGGGAATCGCTAAACTGGTAAATTCAGATACAAACCAGCTACTAATTCCTGAAATGGTGTTCGAGCCTATCTAAATTATCCACGCTTATAATAGGATTGCGCTACCAAAAGCCATTTTTGGACTAACTGCCTATACATTGCGAGTGTTTTTATGTATGCACTTGTCGCATCTGTATGTGCCTGTACAGCCTCTTGATATAATAAATTGACTTGAGGATTTTCCTGTTGTGAAGTTTTCATTGCTGTAATAAGTCGTGAAGAGCGTGCGTAGTGCTGTAGGAATTTATCGTACTCTTCAATGAACTGATCGTATTCGTTAAAGCTTTTATGCATAACTCTCCAGTAGATTAATTTCTTTGCAAGCGGGCAAAACTAGCTACGCTAGTTTTGCCCGCCAATCTATCTATTTTTGGAATTAATTTAATATTAAATTTGCCTGTAAATGCTGCTACATTCTCCTCGTTCCCAGGCGCAGCCTAAAAATGAATTTTCTGAGGCTCCGCCTCCAGTTCTATTCTATTGCCAAGTAGAAACATCTCACAGCTATGCATAACTCTCCAATAGATTAATTTCTTTGCTAGGGGGCAAAACTAGCGTAGCTAGTTTTGCCCGGCAATATATCTATTTTTGGAATTAATTTAATATTAAGCTTGTCTGTAAATGTTGCTACATTCTTCTCGTTCCCAGGCGCAGCCTAAAAATGAATTTTTTCAAGCTTATACCGAGTTGCATTCATGACTTACACCTCACCCCAATAAAGCTGCGCTTTATTTCCCCTCTCCGCAAGTTCGGAGAGGGGTTAGGGGTGAGGTTTTGATCTGCAACGCGCGTATTAACCTGCACTTCTATCCTATTCCCAAGTGGAAACATCTCGCAGCACATCAGGAATTTCCCCTTGAGATAGAGGAAACTCCAGCACAGTTTCTCTAAGCCCCAAATACCTAGACTCGGCGAAGGATAACAGCATCCGCGTCAACGCTAACCAAACCTCAGGCTCATATTCCCAATCACCATAACGCGAAGCCTTACCCGCAATTGAACGCAGCGCCCAGAAATAAGTATTCCTCACCACGGAACCGCCTTTTTTATACTCTGGCAGATCCTCGTGGTGCAGAAAAAGCACGGTGTTTTCAATTCTTGCTCTCATAAGAGCTATTCTAACCCGAACATGTAGAGACGAGCCATGGCGCGTCTCTGGCGCGTCTCTTAAATATTAGCCGTTAAACCCAAGCGGAACGTAAACCCAGGGCTATAAATACGGTTGACTCGCTCGTATTGTTCATCTAATAAATTTTCTAAGTAAACCGTCAACCCCAAATTTCTCGTAACAGGAACGCGAGCGCTAAAATCCAAATTAAAGAAAGATGGCGAGAAATCTGTAATTGACTCTCCGGTTCTTGTGTATATGGCTCGACGAGCGCCACCATAATAAGTCGCATACAAATTAGCCTGCCAGCCTCTGTTTTCATAACCAATACCAGCAGAAGCGACAGAGTAGGGAATTAAGCCCAATTGTAACCCTTTTTCTGGTCCTGTTTGTATTTTGGCATCTGTATATGTGTAGTTGAGAAAAGTTGACCACCCAGAACCAATTGTCCAGCGTAGCGCCGCTTCTAAACCATTGGTATCAACTAACCCGATATTTGCCCATTTTCCTTCTACTACTCCCAAGCGATTATCTAAACTACTACCGAAGTAAGTGAACTGTCCTACTAAATTTTCCAAAAACTTAACATCAATTCCGGCAGTCCAAGATGATCCAGTTTCTGGTTCTAAATCAGGGTTAGGTAGCCATCCATGAACTGTATCATAAACATACAACTGATCCAAACCAGGATTGCGCTGTCCTCCCGCCCAACTTCCCCGCACAGCTAAAGCAGGAACAATATCATATTTAAATCCCACACTCGGATTGAGATAATTCCCAAATTTGCTATCAAAGCTTTGCCTCAAGCCCAAATCTACCTGAAAATTATCGCTGATATTCAAAGTATTAACTGCAAATAATGCGGTATTCAATAAACTCTCGCTTTCATTTTCATTCAAGGCGACTCGATTAGGAACTGTACTTAATGCATCCCCATTTAAATCTGTGTTTTGTAAATCTAATCCCCAACGCAACTTATAATTTGGAGTGAGTTGCCACGTATGGTCTATTCTAGCTGTATATAATTGTGTATCTAAAGTTCCTGTACGATAAAATTGGTTGCTAGGACCGTAAGTGTTAAAGTAATCTTGGTTATAACCGAATGTGGTTGTGACAACAGAAGTGTTACCATTACCAAGGCGAGTTTTCCAAGAAAAGCCAATATTTAAATTATCGTGGTCTAGTCGGTCTCTTTGTAAAGGAAAGCCAAAATAAATTAATCCCCTACGACTGCTGAGTGTAGTTACATCTAAACTTAAGGTATTCCTAGGATCTACATCAAAGGCAAAACTGCCAAAATATGTGCTTCTTGCTGTATCTGCATTAAATAAATATCCTTGAGGATCACGATTTGCTGCACCAACAGGAACGCGGTAACGGTTATCAATAAAAGACCTTTCAAAGCTCAGGTTATATCTTAAAGAGCCAGTTGCACCTGCATAGCTTAATTGTTGATTATTGAAATTCAAAGAACCAAATTCCGCCGCCGCATTGAAGCGAGGAACACGGCTACCTTCTTTGGTGATGATATTAACAACTCCTCCAAAAGCTGAGGAACCATAAAGAGTAGAAGCTGCACCACTATACAACTCCACTCGTTCAATAGATTCTACAGGAATACTATTTAAATCTGTTGCTCCATGATAGGTGTTGACGTTGGTGTTAATAGATCTGCCATTAATCAGAAATACAGATTGGTTAATCGAGGCTCCGCGATAGTATGTACCTGTGTGAATATCTGCACCATGACCTGTATCATTGATAGCAAATCCAGGCAATTTTTTCAAAATATCAGATACGCTTGTCGCACCCTGTTTTTCAATTTCCTCTTTTTCAATAACATATGTCGGAGTAGATTGAGGAAGGTCATCTTTTTCCCCTGTCACATCTATAATAATGGCATCATCTTGAACCGTGGGTTCTAACTCGTTTGGTGTGGAATTTGGTTCTGGGTTATCAGTTGTTTGTGGCTTTTTAGATGGGATTGGCGTTTGAGTTAGTAAGTCTGCACGG
Organism: Kalymmatonema gypsitolerans NIES-4073; assembly: GCF_002368435.1. Lineage (GTDB taxonomy): Bacteria > Cyanobacteriota > Cyanobacteriia > Cyanobacteriales > Nostocaceae > Kalymmatonema > Kalymmatonema gypsitolerans. The sequence goes on along the minus strand of NZ_AP018268.1, from coordinate 316,666 downwards.
GTATATGGTAGCTTTATTTCATTTAAGTATGGAATTTCTGATGTCTTCTTTATAGAAGTCTTTTTGTAAGCTAAATTATTTTCTTTTGCAAAGGTAACGGAAGCGAAAGCAAAATTAATTAATAAAGCTTGAAAAATCAGGAAACTAAATTTCATTTTCTCTCTCACCACACAAAATTCTCATGACACAGCACCCTAAGCTGTTCCACATAAAAATTGCACCTGATTTTGTGTGATGAGCATCATTAGTACGCGTGTTACAAACGACTGATGACAAAAGACAACCCTCACTTTGAAACTATGCAATCAATAAGTGTTTTAGCTTAGTAAGAGACTTCGTCACTTTACGGGTCATCAGAAGAATTGTCAAAAGACAAGGTGTAAAACTTCCTCAAAAGAAAAATATGTAGTATCCTGGTACAGGAAGCGAATTCATAAATTTATCTCGCGCAAATACACAAAGACACTAAGAAAGTTCTCTTTGCGCTTTTGCGTGAGCTACTTCTAGCCTTTGTCGGTTTGTTCCAGCACCTATGCTGCTACATCTTCAAGTAGCATTTCATCTATGAGCCAACATTAGTGTTCGCCTAGCATCTGTGTTAGGAGAAGGTAAGGTTCTTTGAAATACTTTCACGCGCTGAAGTTTTGAAGATGTACTATCAGGTGAGAGCGAGAGGGTGAGAACCCCCGAAGATGTAGTTTTCCTTCGTACGTCAAACTACATCTGTGCTTTTAGCCGGGGGATGAAACCCGATTCGTAGGACTTCAGTCCTAAGTTTCTCTACTTTCCGCGTTGATTCTCAATATACTTTTTAACTACCTCAGTGCTGACTTGACCTGTTGAGGCTACAAAATAGGTCGGTGTCCATAAAGCAGGTAGTTTTTTTAATTCGGGGAATTCCTTCCTCAAGTGGTGAGATGCCCTTCCTTTGACCCACATAGCAATTTTGGCTGGGGCTTCATCTGTTGGAGCGTTGATGAACATATGCACGTGGTCTGGCTGGATTTCCAGGGCAATCAACCGCCAGTTATGCTCTTGTACCAATTCAAATATGATTTCCTGCAATCTTTGAGCCACTTTGCTGACTAACACGGGTCTTCGTCGTTTCGGTACAAACACAAAGTGGTAATTGACGCTGGAAACAGAGTTTTCGGTACGTCTGTACTCGTGATCTTGTTTAGAAAGGCTTGCCATTATCCGGAACTTTGTTGATATATTGTATAGGAACTACTACAGGTAACAACAAAAACTGATGACAAGATGTACCGAGCAATACCAGTTAAAGCAAAGTTTACGGATGTTGAGCTAGCGTTTTGGGTTAACCAGTGTGAACACGCCAACAGTCTGACAAATTCAGCAATCTACCATACTCGTCAAAGCCATTACAGCAAGTTAGAGCAACAAGGTGACGCATTCACGCTCTACTGGCGTGGTGATGAATTACGCTATGGCTGGAAGACATATAAGTGTGATACTACTTACCCAGGACTAGACAAAGCCCTTAAAGACAGTCCTCACTACAAGGCAATGGCAGCCCAGTCTGCACAACAGACTTTAAAGACGGTAGGTGAGTTAATTGTTGGTTACAACGGTTTGGTGCAAAAGTACTACAAAGGTGAGGTTGATAAACCTTCATTGCCAAAGTACAGAAAGCGTGGTGGGCTTGCGGCTGTGACGTTTCCAAGACAAGCGCTTAACTACAAAGATGGCTGCTTTTACCCGTCAATTAGCCGTGACACAAAACCTCACCTACTGACCGAGATTAAGCTGCAACTACCTGATTTCATTGACTCGGACTGGGTGCGAGAAGTCACGGTACGTCCTCGGCTCGGAGAAATGTGGATTGACTGGGTGATTGACGACGGCAAAGAGCCAGTTGACAACAACCCAAACCTTGACTATACCCAGGCATGGTCAGCCCCTTCGGGGAAGTCAAAAGTCACGCATTCAAAAGTCAAAAGTAAGAACCCCATAAATAAATTTAGGGGCTTGTAACAAGGATGCCGTATTTCTTGCGCCTACTCGGTGAAATACATTTTTTCTTTTTCCATAAACAAATTTAGGGGCTTGTACCCTTTTCTTTCTGGTCATTTGACCACGGTGGAACCAACTGGCTTACAGGTGTCTCGACTCATGGCAAAAGCTTGATTATCGACGGTCGCAAGCTAAAAAACATCAACCAGGGTTACTGCCGCCTAGTCGCCAAGTACAAACAAGGGAAATCTGAATTTTACTGGGACTCCAACCTTGACCGGGTACAGTGCAAACGAAACAACCAGATGCGTGACGCCGTAAACAAAGCAGCACGATTCATCGTAAATCAATGCTTAAATGACCGAGTTGGAAATATTATTGTCGGTTGGAATGAAGGTCAAAAAAGCCGTTCCAACATGGGAAAACGCAACAACCAAAACTTTGTTGTCATCCCCACAGGACGGCTAATTGAGCGGCTTAAACAACTCTTTAAGAAGGCAGAAGTACGCTCGTCTGAAGGCACAAGGGCATCCCCACGCTTAAAAGCGGGGGATTTAATAAAGTTCGCACTTTTTTATTTGTCTCCATAAATAAATTCAGGGGCTTTAGACCATATGGCAGAGCACAGAGGACTTACCTTTGTATAAAAGTTACTATCTTTCCTTCAGCATAGCTGCCCTCTGCCCTCTGCCTTTCTTCCGGTAAAGAGTATGGAATTGTCTTGACAGTTACGGAAGAAGCGTACACGTCAAAAGCGTCATTTCTTGACGGTGATTCTTTACCTAAACACGGTGAAAAACCCGTGGGGTGGAAACCATCGGGTGATAGGGTCAAGCGCGGACTGTACCGGAGTCGTGATGGTCATCTCATCAATGCAGATTGCAATCGGAGCGCCAACATCATGATAAGGTGCAATACACAGCTAGCTTTAAACCTAGTCGAGGTGGGTAGGGCATCTTTGACAGTGCCACAACGATTTGATTTGTTTACGCGATTAAACAGATCATATCGTAAACGTTGCGCAGGGGCGCTTCTAGCCCCCGTAGCAACATCAGTTTAGAATCCCCTTACTTCTAGTCAGGGGAGATGTCAATCATCCGCTATCAAGAATGTGCTTTACCTGAGTGTAGATGCTTAAATTAAAATACACATTTTATGATTTTTGTCAATGTATTTCTATCCCTGACACCCTAATTTGGTCAGCGCCTCATCAGTAACGCGGCAAATTCGCCAATCATCTAAAATAGTTGCTCCCATACGGCGATAAAATGCGATCGCTGGTTCGTTCCAATCCAACACACTCCACTCTAACCTTCCACAATCTCGTTCTACAGCTATCTGCGCTATTTTTGTGATCAGTTCTCTGCCAATACCTTGTTGTCGGTATTCTGGTAAAACAAACAAATCTTCTAAGTAAATTCCTGGTTTTGTCAAAAATGTTGAATAATTATGAAGAAATAGGGCAAACCCCACAGCTTGCCCTGCGTATTCCGCTAATATTGCTTCTGCGTATCTGGGGGAACCAAATAGATGCTCCTTTAGTGCTACAGCATCACCAGTGACGGCATGAGATAATTTTTCGTACTCTGCCAGCGCTTTAATTAATTTAAACAATATATCGCAATCGGCTGGTTCAGCAAAACGCAAAATTAAATCGCTACGCGAAGTCATTAGTTATGAGTCATGAGTTGTTAGTCATTAGTCATTAGTCCATATTTTATAGTCGATAGTCAATAGTCATAAGTTTTTTAACTCTAAAACGCCAGTTGTCTACAGACGGAAACTCTCCTGTAGCGCTGGTTGCTCTTGAGTATTGACAGTTAACTGTTGAGTGTTAACTGTTGAGTGTTAACTGTTGAGTGTTGACTATACTAGCCACCCCTTTAAGCGTTTGGCGATGTGAGGACGCCGCAACTTCCGCATGGCTTTGCTTTGAATTTGACGAACTCGCTCGCGGGAAAGATTGAACATAGTGCCAACTTCTTCCAAGGTACAGGGTTCGCTGGTAATTAAACCGTACCGCAGAGAGATGACGTCTTTTTCCCGTGGAGTGAGTACGTCACCTAAGACTTCCCAAATCTCCTGGCGCATCATGCTTTCGTTCATTTTCGCCTCTGGAGAGAGGTTATCTTCATCTTCTAGCAAATCCATCAATTCCGTGTCTTCTTCTTTACCAACACGGTGGTTGAGGGAAAGTGCTTGTCGTCGTAGTTGTTGCAACTGGCGTAGTTGTGGCGCGGGAACATCCAAAGCTTCCGCCATTTCTTCTTCGGTAGGATTGCGCCCTAGTCTCTGTTTGAGTTCGCGTTGCGCTTTTTTAAGCTTGTTAAGTTTTTCAACAATATGAATGGGCAAGCGAATTGTCCGCGCATCGTTAGCTATAGCCCGTGTAATTGCTTGTCTAATCCACCAATAGGCATAGGTAGAAAATTTATATCCTTTATCTGGGTCAAATTTTTCCGTAGCACGATTTAACCCCATCGCTCCTTCTTGAATTAAATCTAGAAAAGGAACTCCGCGATTTAAATATCGTTTAGCAATAGAGACTACCAACCGCAGGTTTGAGCGAATCATTTTACGTTTTGCGACTCGCCCTTGATACAACCGATGTTCTAGTTGTTTTTCTGTCATCCCCAAATGGGAAGCGACAGTTGCCTTATTCGCTTCATCTCCTAGTTGTTCAGACAAGGAAGCTTGTAATTCTCTAATTTCCTCTAAAAACCGGACTCTCCGCGCTAATTCCACCTCTTCATCTGGCTTTAGCAAGGGGTACCGAGCCATTTCTTTAAAAAAAGCGCCGACGGCATCATCATACTCGGTTTTGTTATATCCCGAGGGACGAGCCGCCGCCATTTGATCTCCTGCGCGATCTTCGGCTTCCAGATTCTCTACAACAATTGGGGCTTCTTCATCTGCCACTGCATCTAACGTGATAAATAATTCTTCATTATCAGCAGCACTTCCCATTGTTTCCATTGTTCCCAAGTCAGCAATATTCATAGTTTCCTTCAGGGATTGTTGCTCTGTTTGGTACATAATTAGTGACAGCTGCTATAGTCATGCTTGGTGGTTTTTCTGAGGGACAAATATACCCGCTGAATCATAGAAGACGAGCCTTTGTCCATAATTTCTGTGAGTTTGATCAACGTTATCTATACTGTTATTACAGGAATTTCCCGCTTTGGCAAAAGTGTCTTACGCTGAGGACTGTAAAGATGTTTGGAAGGTGACTTACCATAGGCTGGGATCAAGGCATAAGAATGAAAAAATAGGGAACACTGGCAGAGAATACCCACTTCATTTATTCTTGGGGTTTATTTATACTTCATCCTTAACACTTAAACCTCAGTTGACTTCAGCTGTCGGTTCCAGATAGATACTCTTCTTAACTAATCCTGGTAGTTGCACCTGATAAACATTCTCTCAGACTGCCAACATATATTTTCCTCTTTTTTTCTTAATTAAAAAATATTTCACACCCTCCTCAATTAAAATTGCCCTATTTTAACAAATATAAAAACTCCATTTGGCTATCTCCAAAATCTTAAATATTCATGTAAATTTCTAAATTTTTGACTTTTTATGCCTTGGTAGTCGCTTAATGTATCTGAGTTTTGATAGTGGGGTTATGCATCGCTGTTGAGCTTTCCCCAGTACAAGGAATTTGGCAAGTAAAAAGTTTAGCAATGTATTCTCCTGATAAAGGATCTCACATACTTACAGCATAGAATATCTATCAATGGGCGGAAAAGGCTTATTCCCTATTTAGTAATCAGAGAAAATCTTCTGAAAAAAGCGGCTATTGTCTCATTTCGTTGAGTAGACATTATTTATTGCCTTCTCCAGTTAGGAGTAATTTTCTGCAGAATTACCTAAGACGAAACTTATCAAGTATTATGTCTTATGACAGTATTGCCAATTACATTTTTTGTTAACGGATGCATACAGTTAGAGTTCAGGAAACTTGGTTAAGATAGACAAACTGGTTCATCAGTGCTGAGTCCTAAGTCTTGAGTTATAAGCCAATCCCTATGGATGAATCCAGGGGATAGAACAAGAAAAAAATTTTCTTTTTCTCGAAGAATCAATTCACGGGCTTCTCGTTATTTTTTTAAGGGCTTGAGTACTCTGGAGGATAGAAAACAAAAAGGGGATATCTAAGCACTCGGCACTTAGCACTTAGGACTGTTTTGGTAAGAGAAATATCTGTTCTATTAATTTAGAAACTATGTACATGAATGGCGTTAGTTTGCCTCCTTTGGTAGTTGCCCAAGCTGGAGAATCGTACCAGTCAGGAAGAACTGAGAATCGTTGGATTGAAGTGCTAGTAGACTGTCCGGGAAGTTCAGGACTGTACACCTATCGGCTAAGCGATCAGTTGGAAGTAAAACCAGGGGACATTTTAAGTGTGCCATTTGGTACGCAACAGTTAGGAGGAATCGCCATTCGTTTTCTAACACAACCTCCAGCCGATCTACCACTAGAAAAAGTTCGGAATGTAGAAGATGTCGTGAGTGTAGGTTTTTTTCCCTCGACTTATTGGGAACTTTTGAATCGAGTTGCAGCATACTACTACACACCCCTCATTCAAGTTATACGTGCAGCTTTACCACCCGGTTTGTTAGGGCGATCGCAGCGTCGCATCCGCCTTAGTACAAAGGACAAGGCGACACTCTCCCTATCCTCCTCATCTGGCTCATCTGGCTTATCTGTTCCCTTCCTGTCTGCAGCAGCGCAGCAAATTCTGGAACTTTTACAAGCGCAAGCAGATGGAGATTACAGCTTCCTGTACTTGCAACGCCAAGTAAAAGCAGCTTACCGGGGTGTCCGGGAGTTGCAGCGACGGGGTTTGGTGGAAAGTTATTTAGAACCCCCACGACCAACTCGACCAAAACAGCAAAAAGCAGTCACACTTATAGGCAGTACATTTGACAGTGACTTAACCACTCGCCAGCGAGAAGTTTTGGAAGTGCTGCGAAGGCGCGGCGGCGAGTTGTGGCAAACTGAACTGTTACAAACTTGTAACACAAGTACATCCATTCTTAAGACGTTAGAACAAAAGGGGTACATCGTCATCCAAGACCGAGAAGTCTTACGAACTCCTCCTGTGTTCCCCCCACTTGCAGATGGGACGCAAGGGGGTTTGCTAGCAGTGGAACAGACAAAAATACTAACACCAGCTCAATCGCAAGCGTTAGGGGTCATTACCCATCTAGATGGATGTGCTACGGTGCTGTTGCATGGTGTCACAGGTTCTGGAAAAACAGAGGTGTATTTGCAAGCAATAGCCCCTCTACTAGCGAAAGGCAAGTCTGCTCTCGTCTTAGTGCCAGAAATTGGACTCACACCCCAATTAACTGACCGTTTCACCGCTCGTTTCGGGAACAAAGTCAGCGTTTACCACAGCGCCCTCTCAGACGGTGAACGTTACGACACCTGGCGGCAAATGTTGACAGGAGAAGCCCAAGTTGTTATAGGAACGCGAAGTGCAGTTTTCGCCCCTCTACCAAACTTAGGCTTAATCATATTGGATGAAGAACACGACAGCAGCTTTAAGCAAGATTCTCCCATCCCCACCTACCACGCCCGCACCGTCGCCCAATGGCGAGCCGAGTTAGAAAACTGTCCTTTGGTGCTAGGTTCGGCTACCCCTTCACTGGAGACGTGGGTGAGTGTGGGGGAAGCAGGGGAAGAAATCAATTCAAAATTCAAAATTCAAAATTCAAAATCAGGAGTCTCTTCCTCATCTCCCTCATCTCCCTCATCTCCCTCATCTCCCTCATCCCCCTTATCCCCCTTATCCCCCCCCACTTATTACCTCTCCCTCCCCGATCGCATCTACTCCCGTCCTCTACCTCCTGTGGAAGTTGTGGATATGCGGCAAGAATTGCAGCAGGGAAATCGTTCTATCTTTAGTCGTTCCCTGCAACAAGCTTTGCAGCAGCTGCAAGAACGCCGTCAGCAAGGAATTTTATTTATCCATCGTCGGGGGCATAGCACATTTGTCTCTTGTCGCAGTTGTGGATATGTGCTGGATTGTCCAAACTGTGATGTGTCGCTGGCTTATCACCACACAGAGGAGAATGCACCACAAATACTACGGTGTCATTACTGTAACTTTGTGCGATCGCATCCCCAAAACTGCCCTGAATGCAGTTCTCCATACCTGAAATTTTTCGGCAGTGGTACCCAACGAGTCACGCAGGAGTTAGCAAAACAATTTCCCGAATTGCGCTGCATCCGCTTTGATAGCGATACCACCCGTACAAAGGGAGCGCACCGTATTCTTCTGACTCAGTTTGCGAACGGTGAAGCAGATTTGTTAGTCGGTACGCAAATGCTCACCAAGGGATTGGATCTGCCTCAAGTCACACTTGTGGGTGTTGTCGCTGCTGACGGGTTACTGCATTTATCAGACTATCGCGCCAGCGAACGGGCATTTCAAACCCTAACACAAGTTGCTGGACGTGCTGGTAGAGGAGAAGAGCCAGGAAGAGTGATTATCCAAACATACACTCCAGAACATCCTGTGATTGAAGCAGTACAAAATCACAATTATCAGTCTTTCATAGATGTCGAATTGGAACAAAGGCAAGCACTCAATTATCCTCCCTACGGACGATTGATTTTATTGCGCTTAAGCAGTACCGAGGCAATCCAAGTGGAGAATACCGCACAAATCATAGCGGCTAGTTTACCTCAACATGAGGGGTTAGACATTTTGGGACCAGCACCAGCTAGTGTTTTACGGGTAGCGAATCGTTACCGCTGGCAGATATTGCTAAAATTTGCACCCGATGCCTTGCCACAGTTGCCAGATTGGGAGGAAGTGCGTAAACTTTGTCCTCAGTCTGTCAGTTTAACAATTGATATTGATCCATTAAATATGATGTAACGCATTCCCCACGCATAGAATGCGGGGGCTTTTAGCAGCCCTGCGAGCGTAGCGGAGTGGTTCCTGTTCAGGTTCCGCCTCACTACAAGAGCGAACCTCCAGGCGCGAGTACTGTACGAGAGGATGTACTCACCCCCACGCCCCTGAAACACATTAGTTTGCCCTTGGGCAAGTAATATGTTTCTACCCCTAGCCGAGACAACTCGCCGTCTCTTGCCTACGGTCGGGCCGTTCCTGTCGGGTCAACAGTGCGTTTCCTATTTCGGCATAAGTGTATTGTCGCAGATTTTTCGTATTGTGTTCACTGTCCTTGAGGACGGCAATTAAAATTGCCTACGGGCTTCCGGACCATGCCTAAAGTGGCGTAGCGCCCTTTGATTCTCGGTGATGTTGAGGGGGCTAAGAACAGGTGTAGAAAAATTCACGTATTCCAAAAAATATGCACGCTTAGACCTCTTGCAAAAATCAGGCTAATGAATTTTGGAACCACTCTTGCACACGAGATTTACACTAGTTATTCATCTGTGTCCATCTGTGTCCATCTGTGGTTTAATTTTCATCTAATTGACTTTTGCCCCCTTGTTTATTAAATGTGTTTTAACTTATAATACCAATTCCCCATGAAGATGCACTTAATATTAGAAAACGAACCGCCAAGAAGAGCCAGCGCTGCAGGAGGGTTTCCCGACAGCAGGCGACTGGCGTCGCCAAGAACGCCAAGGAACAGAGGAATATTTATTAAGTGCTTTTTTTATAGAGAATTGGTATAAGCTACAAACAGTTAACAAGCCCAAGACGCAAGACTTCTCGCGTGAAGTCACATGAGTATCCAATAGAGGCATCCGCAAGAAATTTACCTGCTTGGGACTCCTTGGTTACTCCATAGCCACCCAAAATTTCCATTGCTGTTTGCGCGTTTTTGATTGCCACATCCACAGCAAAAGTTTTAGCTGCTGGTGCCTTAACCATCGCTGCGAGTTGGGGATTAGTGTCTGCGGTATAAGCTGCGTCCCATACCGTTAATCGCGCAGCTTGAGTGTTTATCATCATATCAGCCAGCTTCAAAGCTACTGCCTGATGCTGAATAATTGGACGCCCCCAACTGACGCGCTTTTTAGCATAATCTAGGGCATACTCATAAGCAGCCCGAGCTAAACCCACATAAGAAGCTGCAAGTCCAATAGCCACTTCAGGAAGCAACATCAGGAGTTTTGCCGCTTCGCCCTCTTGCCCAAGCAGATTCTCTGCGGGTACTCTGACGTTATCAAGATGAATGGACGCATGATGCGAGGGTTTCCAGCCAATCATCTCGGTTCGCTTACCAAATTTAAGACCTGGAGTATTTGCTGGCACGTAGAATATGGACATACTCTCGCCCAATGGCTTATCGAGAGCTGTGCGTGCAATAATAAAATATGCATCGGCAATACCAGCATTTGTCACCAACGATGACTTTTGACCGTTCAAGATGTATGCATCACCATCGCGTTGTGCAAAGGTTTTGATTCCGATGTTGGCATCTGGTAGGGGACAGAACAAATCTGAGGTTGCGACGTTTGGCTCACTCTCTGCGGCGCTATACAAGTGAGGTTCTCCAGAAAGGACGTGCGATAATATCCGCTTTTGCTGTTCGCTTGTTCCAGCCCTAGTTACAAAAAGCGACATCGCCGCCGTCAGATTGAAGTAGCTAGACGCAATGCTCGAATCAGCAGCACCCAGTTCTTCCAGAACCAAAACAAGGTCTACACATTTTCCTCCCAAACCACCGTACTCTTTTGGAAGCAACAATGACGTGAATCCTAGTTCGGTTCCTTTGCGGAATATACTTTGACAGAAATCCCAAGGTTCAATTTCTGGATTATTAGATTCCTCAATAATTTGAACAATAGGCTTAATCTCTCTTTCGGCAAAGTCACGCGCTTTTGACTGCAACATCCGCTGTTCGGGAGTGAGGCTGAAGTCAATCATGATTTGTTCTTCCTTCGTCGTTGGATGTTCACCGACGCCATAACTAGGAGCAGTTTGAAATTTGCATTTCCAGCAACATGATCACTGCAGCCACATGAAAATATGGCATCTAGTTAACTATCCTATAGCTCCTGAAGTGGTATAAAAATGTTGTCTACAACTCTATAATCTCAGTTTGAGGAGTTTATTAGCAATACGAAAGCTCTTGCCATACAACCATTTCAGGCTTTGTAAGAGTCATTGACTCAATGATAATAAGATAAAAAGATATCAAAATTACAGATAAAAAAATCAACAGTGTTAACCCCCCAATAGGGGATTAACACAAAAGATTTGGTTCTAATACCCAGAATGAGCGGCGCTGGGTTACAGGCGATCGCGTTCCAAATCATAAATGACTTTCTCTACATACCGAACCCTCAAGTCATCCGCCACTCTAAAGAATTCATACGCATAAACTTTTCTGCTCGATGTCCTCTGATTTAAGTATTATTACTCAGCAACTATTAAGCAGATAAGTATTTCCTGTAAAACCAAGACTGAATCGAGCGATAATAGTATACAGAGAGCAAAATACTATAATATGTCATCAACTACTTCTGCTTGTTGTGCTGTCACCCTTAATCAACAACAAGAGCAAAATATTGAATACCATAAAACGCAGTGTACTGAGAAAACGCCATGTGCGAATGACCCAGGGAATCATGGTAAAAGCACATCTAAAAACTGCACTGTTGTGGAAAATGGTCGTGTCGTTGTTAAACCAGCACAAACACAACCTCAACAGGATTCTTGATTCAATATCCACAATCGAGTTAGGTTGATCTACACTCTTGAGAAAACCCAGACGTCATAGCTTGCACTTGCGCTAATATTAAAAATTTTCATGAGCAACGAACAACTCAGCCTCTTTGAGGAGTCAAATTTTGACTCAAATGACCAAAAAGAGCTAATTCCCACAAATGCTAAAATTCCCATTCCTCCTGGAACCTATGCCAGTATGACTGAAGTTGCACAGCATTGCAACCAGTGTCATCGTTGTGGATTGGGAGACACACGGACTCATGCCGTGGTTGGACGTGGCAATCTTAAAGCGCCAATCATGGTTGTGGGCGAAGCACCAGGTCAAAATGAAGACGAAACTGGGTTGCCATTTGTGGGAAAGGCAGGACAGTTGCTGGAGAAAATTTTGGCATCTGTTAAGTTAGATACTGAGAAAGATATATTTATCAGTAATATCAACAAGTGCAGACCTCCAGCTAATCGAGTTCCCACCACTGAAGAAATGGAGGCTTGCAAACCTTACCTGTTGGAACAAATTCGCTTAGTTGATCCAAAAATCATTCTTTTGGCAGGTGCAACGGCTGTAAAAGGATTAACTGGTGATAAGCGCGCAATTAGCAAAATTCGCGGACAGTGGCTCGAGTGGGACGGGCGGTTGTGTATGCCAGTTTTTCACCCGTCTTATTTGCTACGTAACCAATCCCGTGAAGTCGGCAGCCCGAAATGGTTGATGTGGCAAGATGTACAAGCTGTACGTGCCAAGTTTGATGAAATCCAGAATAACCACTAGCTGGCAAGCATCAGGTATTTTACCAAAAGACTGGTAGAAAATCCGGTCGGGCGATCGCTTCACTTGGTAGCTAACTTTATCTATATGAGGGGGTTTGGGGGAGCTATAAGACCCACACTGTAATCTTTGATTCAGTGTGGGATACATGGACTCCCCACCCTTTGGGAAGTCAAAAATCAAAAGTCAAAAGTCAAAATTGAATTAAAGAATTATTATATTTTTGACTTTTGGCTTGATACTTTTGACTTTGAGCGAAGCGAGTGTGCCCCTAAAATTAACATTTAAAGCTTGCCTGTTGCCCAGTAAATCCTTTAAAATCCTAGGATGATAACACTTACCCACCGTTACCGAATCTATCCAGACACCACTCAGGAGCAAACACTCATCGAGTGGATGGAAATCTGTCGAGGAGCCTATAACTATGCACTTCGAGAGATAAAGGATTGGTGTGACAGTCGTAAGTGCTTGATTGATAGATGCTCTCTTGAAAAAGAGTACATCCTCTCTTCTGAATTGAAGTTTCCCGGCGAAATCTATCAGCTTAACAACTTACCCAAGGCAAAGAAAGAGTTTCCGAAATTGAGCGAAGTTCCTTCTCAAGTCCGTAAGCTCGCTATTAAGCAGTTGCATAAAGGTTGGGAATACTTTCAGGAGAGGGGTTTTGGTTTTCCTCGATTCAAAAAACACGGGCAGTTTAAATCGTTGTTGTTTCCCCAATTCAAGGAGAATCCAGTAACGAACTTGCATATTAAGTTGCCCAAGATTGGAGCAATCCCAATTAACCTGCACAGACCCATCCCTACAGGATTTGTGGTCAAACAGGTGCGAATTTTGAGGAAAGCTGATAAGTGGTACGCATCTATCAGTCTTCAATGTGATGTTAATATTCCTGACCCAATTCCCCACGGACACCCCATCGGAGTTGATGTTGGGTTGGAGAAGTTTTTTGCGACCAGTGACGGTGTTCAAAGTAAACCTCCGAAGTTTTTTAAACAACTGCAAAGCGAGCTGAAATTGCTGCAACGCAGGCTGTCTAGAAAACAACGAAGGTCGAAGAACTACGAGAAACAGCGCATCAAGGTAGCCAGACTTCACCACAAAATCGACAACACTCGGAAAGACTTTCACTTCAAAGTGGCTCATGCGCTTTGTGATGGTGGCGATATGGTTTTCATGGAAGACCTCGATTACCGCACCAGCGCTAAAGGAATGTTTGAGCCTAGAATCCCTGCCCTATAAGGGCAGGGATTCTAGGCTCAAACAACAATTGCAGGCATAGCCCGTCTTACATCATCTAACCTAACAGTTGATGCCCCAACTGCACAAATATTCTTCGCTGCGTTGTCGTCTCTCCCGTTCACTGACTGACAGGACGGACAACGCCACTCCCTGACTGACAAATCTAGTTTTTCTAGAACGTGTCCACAGTTTGAACAGGTTTTACTAGATGCAAACCATCGATCCACAAATACGACTTGCTTGCCTTTCTTTTTGGCAATCCACTCTAGAATTTGAAGGAATTCCCCAAAGGCTAAGTCTGAGATTTTACGACCCCAAAGACGTTGCATTCCTTTAAGGTTCAAGGTTTCAAAACACAGCACATCAAACCTATTAGTTAGGTCGTGTGCCAACTTCCACAACCAATCACGCCTAGCATTAGAAATATCCTCATACTTGCGTACTAGATTCTTTCTGGCTCGCTCCCGATTGGATGAACCTTTCAACTTTTTGGAGTGCTGTCTACTCGCTTTCTTGATGGCGTTGAGGGACTGTTTAAGAAATTGGGGAGATTCAATACTGGAGCCATCAGAGCAAGTGAGAAATGTCTTGAGCCCGAAGTCAAATCCCGCTATTCTACCAGTCGTGAATTTGATTTCTGGTTCAACTACATCGTCAACCACAACAACCATAAACAATTCACCCAATGCGGTGCGTTTAATGGTTAGAGTTTTGACCGTTCCCTCTATCTCTCTAGATTTCCAAAATTGATAAACTCGATTCCCAATCTTAACCCGATTACCACTTAAAAATTTATACCCTGCTTGTTTAAGGGTGAATGATTTGTATTTCTTAACTTTCTTAAATCCTGGTGGACGAACCCCCTTCTTATTGTGTTTAAAAAACAATTGGTATGCTTTTTCAATGCGTTGACAAATGTCCTGTACTGCTTGAGAACCTACTAATTGCCAAAACGGGTTACGTTTCCGCAATTTGGCTATATGAGATTGAAGGAAAGCGCAACTCAAGTGCTTGCCCCACATCTTCTAGTACCGACGATGCAGGGCAATGCAATGGTTATAAATCACCCCAGAAGCGTTAATCATTCGCTTGAGGTATCTATTCCGCTTGTGTGAGTACAACTTAAACTTCAATGTTTTCATGCTACTATTGTACACAAAAAAGCTGTACAATTGTATGAAAAAACGATTAGATTTTAGAGTAGAAGAGTACGAACTTCAAATTCTTGAAGACTACTGCTTATCTGTCGGCAGAACAAAAACTGATGTACTCAGAGAACTCATCAGAACTCTGAAGACAAAGAGAAAGCCGTCCTAGAAGGACCGGGCTTTAAACCCAATTTTTCGGTAAACATATGCGCCACGGCTGCATTTGGTCAGTTTAGAAGCATTGTCAAGTATGTGTGTTGGAAGAGAGGAAAGTTTTTCAGTGAAGTTGATGCTAGGGGGACTTCTCAGCAGTGTCCTGAATGTGGTGAAGAAGTCAAAAAAGACTTGTCTGTCAGAGTTCATGATTGTTCTCCGCAGTGGATATAAAACCGATAGGGACATAGCAGCAGGTCAAAATATCAGAAACCGAGGAATTAAGTTAATTAGTACCGTTGGGCAGACGGGAATGAAAACAGCCTGTGCAGACGATCTACCGGGGATTGAGGTAACTCAGTCTAGGCAAGTGTCGAAATCCCGCAAGGGAGTAACCAGGAAACCAAGCAAGTGATTCTTTGGAAGCCCACACTGTAATCTTCGATGAGCGTGTGGGAGGATGTCACAGTTGTGCTAGTGGTGCTAATTCTTAAAGTTCCACGCAGTTCATTTAGAGGTGGTAAACGCAAATCTCGTACACATTTTAGTGGCAGCAGCGGCAGCGGTTGGTACGGTGGTGATGCTGGGGGATCTGACAGTGGTAGCAGCTATGACTCTGGCGGCGGTTGCGACAGTGGAGGCTTTGATGGCGGTGGCGGCGGTTGTGATGGTGGCGGCGGGGGAGATTAGCTTCCCAAATTCCCAGAACGCATACGTACGCTTCCCGCTTGGCAATCTCGTAACCAGGCATTAACCGCTTGAGCAATCTCACCATTACTACTATCGCGTGGTGGTGTAGGCGGCTCGTTTTTAGGATGCAAACCAGTTTGGGAAAACATCATTACAAAACGCCAATCACTCTTTGTTTTTGTTAAAAACAACCAGTGGAATTGCTGCAATTGAACTGCTTTGCCAGCGGTATACTGTCGCTCTAAAGTTGTAAAAAAGACTTGTTCTATTCCAACTGACGCGGTTTTCAGTGAATCTGTCGTGTATTCACTAGGGTTAAGAGGCAGGGGTGTAAACTCAGGTCTTCCCGCGACTACCATATAACTGTAAACGTCAGTTGCTCTGCTTAAACGACGGGCGCGTTGACTGGCGCGATTGGCATAACTCGGTAAATCTCGCAACAGCCCAGTTGTTAAAGCTTCTAAATTTTGGTTGGCGCAAAAAGACCCCTTGTTGCTTTCTCCCCTCTCCGCAAGCGGAGAGGGGTTGGGGGTGAGGTTCTTCGCTTTTGCTGGGGTATCCAAGGCATTTGATATTAATAGCCAGAAGCCACAACCAAGAAGCCACAAGCTTTTATTTTTGATGACTCCTGACTTCATGTCACTAATTCTTCAATAATCCTCTTCCAAGCTAACTCTGGATTGGGATCTGCGGTGATGGGACGCCCAATAACGAGGTAATTTGCTCCTGCTTTGAAGGCTTGTGCAGGAGTGAGCGATCGCGCTTGATCTCCTTTGTCTGCCCAAGTTGGGCGTACTCCCGGACAAACCAGCAAAAAATCATCTCCACTGGTTTGTCGCAATTGTGACACTTCTTGGGGTGAGCAAACCGCCCCATCAAAGCCCATTTCTTGAGCCATCAAAGCCATGTGTTGAGCATATTCTGGTAATTCTAAGGGAATTTTCAAATCAAACGCTAGCTGCCTGGAAGAAATACTTGTCAACAAGGTAATAGCAATTAACTTCGGTGGTTTCACACCTGCATCTGTTGCTCCTACATATGCCGCCTCAGTTGCTGCTTTCAAGGCATCTTTACCAGATGAAGCATGAATTGTCAACAAAGCAACACCGTAACGAGCAGCCGCACGGGTAGCACCAGCAACGGTGTTGGGTATGTCATGAAACTTCAAATCCAGGAAAATACGTTTTTGCCGAGATTTTAGCACCTCCAGAATTTTTGGTCCAGTGCTTGTAAATAACTCCAAGCCAACTTTCCAGAAAGTGACACACTCAAGCCGTTCGATCAGGGCGATCGCCGCCTGCTCATCTGGTACATCTAGAGGTACGATAATTCGCTCTTTTATATTCATTAACCCTGTGGCAAAAGTCAAAAAACTAGGGGTGTAAGGGAGTAAGGGGGGGGTAAGGGATGTGAAGAAAACCACCACAAATCAAAGACTACTAAATCTCTAATGAACGTACGGGCTATGATAACAAGATGTTACGTTTGTAGGGTGCACCAAAAAGAAAATTCCCTGTTCCCGCCTATACCCCTACACCCTTAGTTGACGGTTGTTGGGGAAAACATTCCAAAATATGTCTAGGTCTTTATTGCCAAGAACATAATTTTTCGTAAGTCCTAAGGGAGGCTTGTTCCAACAAAGCAGCGTGTCTTCTGGAATGCGTGAAAACTCAGTCCCCAATCCCTAATCCCCAATCCCCTTTACGGTATCAGTCGGACAAACTTATTTTTCCCCAGTTGCAAAACTCGTCCCTGCAATTCACTCTTGTCAGCGAAAGTGGTATCAACATCGGTGATGCGATCGCCATCTAGCCGCACCCCACCTTCTTGAATTTTCCGCCTACCTTCGCCGCTACTTTTGCACAAGCCACTGACATTCAGGATATAAGCTAGCTTTGCTGGAAACTGGACGGACGCCAGGGAAAATTCTGGAACGTCACCCGCCTCAATATCCTTAACAGCTTGTTCCCCATGATACTGTTTGACGATTTCCTGAGCTAGGAGTTTTTGGCGATCGCGTGGATTTTCTGGCAGTTTCTCTAATGGTAAATTTGTCAGTAGTGTAAAATATTCTTTCAGCAGATGGTCTGGAACTTGCTGCAGCTTTTGATATTTCTGGGTTGGATGTTCAGATAAAGCCACATAATTACTTAGAGATTTGGACATTTTTTGTACACCATCTAAGCCAATCAAAATTGGCAGCAGCAGCCCATACTGAGGCTTTTGCCCAAAATGGCGCTGTAAATCACGCCCTACGGCAATGTTAAACTTTTGATCAGTCCCTCCTAATTCCACATCTGCTTCAACGGCGACAGAATCATAGCCTTGCATCAACGGGTACAGGAACTCATGAAGGAAAATAGGATTCTCTTTTTTATAGCGTTCCGCGAAGCCCTCTTTAGCCAGCATCTGCCCCACTGTCATTGTGGAGAGTAACTCTAAAATTTTGCCCAAGTCTAGCTTAGACAGCCATTCGGAGTTGCAGTGCACCTCCAACCTACCTGGTGTATCAAAATCCAAAATAGATCGCATTTGGTCAAGATAAGTTTGAGCGTTTTTGGCCACCTCTTGTTCTGAAAGTTGGCGACGTACCTCAGATTTGCCTGTCGGATCGCCAATGCGAGCTGTAAAATCACCAATAATAAGTACTGCTGTATGACCCGCATCTTGAAACGCTCGCAGTTTTCGCACTGGTATGGTATGACCGAGATGAATATCCGCACCTGTCGGATCAATTCCTAATTTAACCCTTAAAGGTCGATCAGTTATTGTCAAACGCTTTTCTAGACTTTCAATTTCACTTTCAGAATCAGTAGGTTGTGGGAAAATTTCAACAACACCACGACGCAACCAAGATTTTTCTTGGGTCATACTACTAGGAGATTGACTGTTTATGCTTTGCACTATCAAAGTAGGATTGGTTATGGTCACTGACAATTTGTATTACTTTCATCTGCCAACCTAATATAATTGCAAAAAATTAGCCGCCTTGCTTCACCAAGACATTACACTTATATTTACAAGTGAGGAAGTGAAATCGCCGTGTCGTCCAGGACTTTTGAAAATAAGCAGCCCCAACCTCAACCAGCTACGTCGGGTTTTGAGTTTTTCAAAGGAGTAGGTCAGGTAGCTGGCGGTACTCTACTATCCGTCACTATGCTGGCAAGTTCTATTGTAGCGGGAGGACTGGTTGGCTTAGCCGTTAGTTTCCGCAATTTGCCTGATGTTAGACAGTTACGCAGTTTCTTGCCATCAGAAACGACTTATATCTATGACCTCAAAGGCAAACTGTTGACAAGTATTCACGGAGAAGCCAACCGTGAAGTCGTACCCTTGGATAGAATTTCGCCAGATCTCAAGCGAGCAGTACTGGCGAGTGAAGACAGTGATTTCTATTATCACCATGGTATTAATCCTAAAGGCGTTGGACGTGCAGTAGTCACCAACTGGGCAGCAGGTGGCGTACGGGAAGGTGGTTCAACCATCACCATGCAGTTGGTGAAAAACCTTTTCTTGTCTCACAAGCGTGCCGTTACCCGTAAGATAGCCGAGGGAGTACTGGCAATTCGCTTGGAGCAAATTCTCAGCAAAGACCAAATTTTGGAAATGTACCTCAACCAAGTTTATTGGGGTCATAACAACTATGGCGTACAAACAGCAGCACGCAGTTACTTTAATAAGTCTGCCGAAAATTTAAACTTGGGTGAGTCGGCAATGATGGCTGCTTTAATCCAAGCGCCAGAAGAATACAGCCCGTTTGTCAATATGAACAAGGCAAAAGAGCAGCAGAAAATAGTTTTGGGGCGGATGAAGGATTTGGGCTGGATCACCCAACAAGACTACGATAACGCCCTCAAACAACCAATCAAACTGGGTAAGATTAGGTCATTCCAAGGGAGCGCCTTACCTTATGTGACAAACGCCGTAGCCCAAGAAATAGCGAAAAAATTTGGTCGTGAAGCGCTGCTCAAGGGTGGAATGCGAATTCAAACTACAGTTGATACCGACTTCCAACGGATGGCGGAGGCAACAGTTAGTAAGTGGCATGATAGGCTGCGCGGGCAAGGGTTATCTAAAAACCAAATTGCTCTAGTTGCAGTTGACCCCCGCACCCATTTTGTCAAAGCACTGGTGGGTGGTGTAGATGCGAAAACCAGCGAGTTCAACCGCGCAACTCAAGCTTTTCGCCAACCTGGCTCTGCTTTTAAGCCGTTTGTTTACTACACTGCCTTTGCAACTGGTAAATATGGACCAGAGTCAACAGTGTACGATAGCCCCGTGAGCTATCGCGATGGTGATGGTTGGTACCACCCGCGAAACTACGATGGTGGGTATGGGGGAGCAATGTCAATTCGTACCGCTCTCAAGCTCTCTCGTAATATACCTGTTATTAAGCTTGGCAAGGCTGTAGGGATGAATAAGGTTGTCGAAACCTGCCGCACCTTGGGTATTATGAGTCCGATGGAACCCGTGACTTCTCTACCTTTAGGTGCTATTGGTATGACACCGTTGGAAATGGCAGGTGCTTATGCTACCTTTGCCAATTATGGCTGGCAGTCGCCAACGACGATTATTGCTCGTGTGACTGATAGTAGTGGCAACGTGTTGCTTGACAACACACCCAAACCGCAGCAAGTTCTCGATCCTTGGGCGTCAGCAGCAGTTGTTGATACTATGCGCTCTGTCATTAATGATGGTACTGGTAAAAATGCTGCAATAGACCGCCCAGCAGCAGGTAAGACAGGAACAACTTCCTCCGAAAAGGATATTTGGTTTGTTGGTACTGTACCCCAATTAACAACTGCTGTTTGGGTAGGTCGGGACGACAACAGAACTTTGGCGAGTGGTGCAACAGGCGGTACTATGGTTGCTCCTATCTGGCGCGATTTTATGTTGAGGGCGCTTAAGGGTGTACCTGTGGAGAAGTTTAAGTCGCCTTATCAGTTTCCTCGCCCAAAATCAAATTAGAGGGATTAGGGATTAGGGATTAGGGATTGGGAAAGAATCGCTTCACGTGGATCTATTTTTTCCCTAGTCCCCAGTCCCCAGTACCCAATCCCAAATTCCTAGCTATGATTGTTTTTCCAGTTCAGCTTTCATCCGCTGTAAGGTGAGGTGCATTTGCTCAAACATTTGTTGGGGAGTTACACCAAACTGACTCAACTGAGTCTTGAGCTGCTGTATGGTCATTTGCGCCATGAAATCTTCTGATAGCTCAAAACGCTTCATAAAGATACGATACCGCTCCATCATGGCTTCCATCTGCTCAATAAACAGCTTTTTGCCCTCGCGGTCAAATTTGCCGTAATTGCCGCCAAGTGTTATCAGTGCTTGATAGTCCTCAAACAATTCCTTGGCTTCTTGCTGAACGATGTCAGAATCAAAAAATCCCATTTTGCCTACACTCCACTGAGAAGCGACACTCAGTAGCTTTCATAGTTGATGCCTGTTACTTTATTCTAGTCTAGAGAAATAATCTAGAAAACTAGCTTCGGTTTGAGTACGGTTTTTTACCGCAATTTCAACACTTGACCCTCGCAGAAGTCAAATTCACGCATTCAAAGTATGCCCTATACCTGCGGCACGCCAAGGGCTCAGGTGCCCGCAGAGTATACAAGATTCAAAAAAGAAAGAAATAATGAACCACAGATGGACACAG
Source organism: Kalymmatonema gypsitolerans NIES-4073 (assembly GCF_002368435.1). Taxonomy (GTDB): domain Bacteria; phylum Cyanobacteriota; class Cyanobacteriia; order Cyanobacteriales; family Nostocaceae; genus Kalymmatonema; species Kalymmatonema gypsitolerans. Next base: position 295,367 of record NZ_AP018268.1, on the reverse strand, counting down.
ATGCACACAGATAAATAATTACTTCACATTAATTTATAAATATTTATAAATGCCGATGCAGTCCTGAGCCTCAACTGGCTCATCGCTTACAGCTTAGGAATAGAATAGATTCAGATATTGGGTTTCGGCTAGGATAACAGCAATGCTGAATTTATTATGGTGCTTTAATTATGTTTAATCAGCGAAAAAGCCGAAGCGTTGCCGCGATTTTAGCTTTTTCCGGTACGCTGACAATTTCGGGATTACATAAATTTTATCTAGGACAGCCGCTATGGGGTCTTTTATATGTGTTGCTTTCCTGGACACCCATTCCTAAGGTAGCAAGCGCTATTGAAGGAGTTTGGTTTTTAGCTCAAGACGAAGAAGCTTTTGACCGTAATTTTAATTTAGGTTTTGCGGCTATCAAAAACTCACACTCGGCTAGCAATCAAGTAGCAGCAATTGCTCAAGCCTTGCGGGAGTTAGAAAGTTTGCGTCAAGATGGACTCCTAAGTGAGTATGAATTTGAGCAAAAGCGCCGCCAGTTGCTAGAGTAAACGGGATTGGGGATTAGGGATTAGGGATTAGGAATTGGGGTAATGGTAAGGGAGCCTCCGAGTACGTATGGTCGGGGACTCCGCGACCTCACAGGTGAATTTCTTAAAATAAGCAATATTATGAAAAATTGGCTACCTTTAAACCCTAAGTTGCAAAAGCTACGCTCCAAGCTGCTTAATGACCCCTACTACCGACTACAATCAGGGGAAGAAATTGCGATCGCCGCACAACTGGGTATCCGCATTGATGCCAATCAAGCCACTGTTGATGATTGGTTGCGTCTACCGGGGTTATCAATTCATCAAGCGCGATCGCTTGTGGAACTTTCTCGTGGTGGTGTTAAATTTTACTGCATTGAAGATATTGCCGCAGCTTTAAGTCTGCCAGTACACAGGCTACAGCCACTGCAGCCAATTCTGAATTTTAGTTACTACGACTCGGAATCTCTAGTTCTTCCCAGTAATATAGTTAACCCTAACACGGCAACAGTTGAGGCTTTGGCAAAAGTGCCATTGATTGATTTGTCCCTAGCGCAAGCAGTGGTGGATAACCGCATATCAGCTGGATTTTACCGGAATTTAGCTGATTTTCAGCAAAGGTTAAACTTACCTGGTGATGCGATCGCTCAGCTTATGTACTATCTCCGGTTTTAATCGACAGACGCGCCATGGCAAGCCAGCGAGCAGTGCCTCGCTCCGCGAGGAGCTAGCGCTAACGGAGGAGGGTTTCCCTCCGTAAGAAACTGCGGTGCTGCAGTCCTTGTTTCCCGACAGCAGGCGACTGGCGTCGCGTCTCTACAATCAAATAACCCCAATTCTATTAAAAGGCCAAAAGCGAAACACTGCCCGACCAATAATATTTTCTTTGGGTAAAAACCCCCAGTAGCGGGAGTCGTTACTATCGTTGCGGTTATCTCCCATAACAAAGAATTGGTTAGGGGGAACTTGCCGCCCTTCCATGGGTAAAATTGGTGGTTCAGCTATATAGTTTTCTTGTATTGGTTGCCCGTCAATGTAAACTTTGCCATCCGCAACGCTGACTGTCTTTCCAGGGGTGCCAATGATGCGTTTAATGAAAGCTTGGTCTTTGGGATATCCCCGATGTTGCAGTTCCTCTGGTGGCTGAAAAACGACGATATCGCCTAAGTGTGGGGAACCAGAAAGATAGGAGATTTTTTCCACAACCAGGCGATCGCCTTTATGCAAAGTTGGCAACATTGAATCTGAAGGGATGTAGCGCGGTTCAGCAACAAAAGTCCTAATCAACAGCGCCAAACATAAGGCGATCGCAATCAGAATCAGATTTTCCTGTAAACTTCGCCATCCTCGCGACGACACAGAAGATTCTTTAGCATCACTTTCTTGATGAGTCATAGAAACGAAAAGTCCGATTAATAAATTAGACGAATCCTTGATTATTTTGACGCTAAAAGCACCTTTACAAGCAAGAGAGATTTGCATAGTCGCAATTTTTACACAGAAATTACTTAGACTGTTGTTAATAATAGCCTCTACAAAAAAACCTCTTAAAAAACAATGGAGAATTCCGCAGCTAGGAACTCAGAATACAATTAGTGGGCGATTTAAACCACAGACATAATTCTAGACCACCAAATTTTCAATTTTGGTGTGGTGTTTTCCCGCAGCAGTTACGAGAACTCTACAATTCATGACTTTTATTCTGCTTCCCCATTCTGATTACTGAGTTCCTAGCTGCGGAGTTCTGAGTACTTTTTGTTAATATTTTTTGAGAAACTCCAAAATTTGTTTCCCTTTAAAATCTTTAGCAAGTTGACGCAAATGAGCGGCAAACGGTAGCCACCGTTGATCCAACTCCTCTAACAATGCCGCTCGTTGTATAATTGCTCTTAAATCCCCCCTCATTGCCAAATCGATCAAAATCGTAAGTTCTTCTGCTGGTGGAGCCACAAGTAAGTCCTGAGTCCGTAAGGAAGGATCTTGCGCCTCTACTTGTTGTCTGCTTTCCTGCTGCTCATAAACCCATTCCAACCCCAAGTAAACCCGTAATTTTTCTAAAAGCTCCGCTTTTTGGATTGGTTTTGGGAGAAAATCATCGCAACCGACTTCTCGACTTTGCTTGCGATCTAAGTCAAAAACGCTAGCTGAGACAGCAATTACAACCACGTCCTTAAAGTCTGGTAACATCCTCAGGCGACGGGTGGCTTCAAAGCCGTCCATCACGCTCATGACTAAGTCCATCAAAATCACATCTGGTTTAAATTCACGCGCTTTGTCAAGAGCGTCTAAACCATTTGTTGCTTCTGTGACTTCAAACCCCAAAGGTTCTAGTAGATTCACTAAAACAGAGCGATTTGCCCATTTATCATCTACTACCAAAACTTTCCGCCGAGGTTCTATAAAACCAATGATATTACCTTGATCGATTCTCTTAACGTCACTTTTTTGGAAAATCTCTGCCAAATCCAAATCGAACCAAAAAACGCTGCCTTTACCTAAAGTACTTTTCACCTTTAGTTCACCGCCCATCATTTGAACTAATTGACGGCTAATTGCTAATCCCAATCCTGTTCCTTCAGTCTTGCGACTCTCCTCACCCACTTGCTGAAATGGCAAAAAGATTTCTTCTAATTGCTCCTGTGCAATGCCAATCCCTGTATCTTCTACTTGAAACCGAAGTTTTTCCTCTTGATAGCCCACTCTGAAAGTTATACTACCTTTTTCTGTAAATTTGACCGCATTACTAAGTAAATTAATCAAGACTTGACGCAACCGTTTTTCATCTGCTCGAATGAGTTTTGGTACGGGAGAAGACGTTTGATAAATTAACGGAATTCCCTTTTGTTGGGCACGGATGCGGCAAATCTCAGCAATACTCTCAAGAAAGACCGGAAGATGAAATTCTGTTGGATAAAGTTCCATTTTCCGTGCTTCAATTTTGGAGAGGTCTAAAATATCATTTATCAGTGTCAGTAGGTGTTCGCCACACTGATGAATTATGTTTATACCATTCTTTTGCTGAACAGTTAAAGTTTTATCTTTCTGAAAAATTTGAGTATAACCCAAAATACCATTGAGCGGTGTACGGAGTTCATGACTCATGTTTGCCAGGAATTCGCTCTTAGCACGGTTGGCAGTTTTGGCTGCTTCTTCTGCTCGTTGGCGTTCTTTGATTTCCTGTTGAAGCTGCAAATTTTTATCTTGTAACTCCAGCGTGCGCTCTTCGACTTTAACTGCCAATGTCCGATTATATTCTTCTAAATCATTGTAAAGACGTGCATTCTCAATCGAAATTGCTGCTTGAGAAGATAAAAGTTGTAAAACTTCCAATCGCTCTGGTGTAAATGCTCCAATTGTCAAGTTATTTTCTAAATAAAGAATGCCAATTAGTTTACCTTGATTCACAATTGGCGCACATAAAATAGATTTTGGTCTGTGGTTGATTATATAGGTATCTGTTGCAAACACTGAATCAGAACTAGCATCGTACAGTACAACATGCCCTTGAGTACGATGCACATAATTAATGACAGATATGGGTAGCTGCTGACTTAATTCTACAGGTGTCGATGGTTGCACGGTTATCTCATCTTGCCCGACAGTTCCTGAAGCTTCTATGAGTAACTGTCCTGCTTTTTCTAAAATGAAAAATCCTGTTTCTGCACCAGCATTTTCAATAACAATTCGCATCAATTTAGCCAGCAACTTATCCAAAACAATTTCACCAGAAAGAGCAAGAGATGCTTTCATGACTGTGGCGAAATCCAGAACTCGGGGAGTACCTGTAGTCGTAGAGCTCATTGTCCGATTCATCTCTAGACCTTTGGTTTGTCTGTTCAGTGTCTGGGAGAAAATGTGAGGATATCTTGCTGCTAAATTTCTAACTTTTGCAGTTGCTCCCCAGCGAATATATCCATAGTAAGCATCAGTTAGATAAGTTTGAGCCACCTTTTCTCTGCCAAACTCAAAATAAAACTTTGCTGCCAGTTCATTTGCTAGCGCTTCTTCCTGGATATATCCTTGCTCTTTAGCTCCAGCAATGGCTCGGTCATAATATTCCATTGCTTGCCAATATTGACCTAATACCCGCGCTTTCTCTGCCTCCACAAGCTCATACTTATGCAGAAAATTCATTGGAGCATGATCAGCCCATTTTCGCATCTTTTCCTGGTTCTTCGTCACCTTGCTCAAGAGGTGTTCTTGTTGCGATTGTGGTACTGATTGATAAATCGCTAGTTGTGCTAAAGAATCATAAAAATGAAACACTGGCACAATCAAGAATCCTTTTACCCCATCTAAATACTGTTCGGCTTGAACTCCATTTTCCAATGCTTGATGGTGCTCTTCAAATAAATAACAGAGTATCAGTTTGTTTGAATAGAAGTAGTGAAGCCCAGTTCTGTCATTGGCTTTCTTAAGCAGCGGTAAAGATTTCTCCTCGTTGTATGCTTCACCTAATAAACAGCACGGTTTTTCAAAAGGTTCTTGCAAATTAAGGATTGACTGCTGAAATATTTGATTCCAACTCAAGGCGTTCTCTTGCTTGAGTTGAGCTAGGACATTACTGGTTGCTGCCATTTCTCGTTCAACTTTTGCCAGTTCTTGACCGATGAGATATGAATAGTAGCATTTTTGCATGGCGGCATAGCCACCATATTCAAAATGTCCGTTTTCCAATCCACTAGAGTATGAATCCTGCAAAAGTGGCAACGTTTCCTTAGCATGAACCTTCCCATGAAACGCAGATGAACCTGCCACGAAAAAGACACTTGTCTTGAGTTCTACAGCGTTGAATCGTTCTACAAGACTTAAAGCCAACTTGCCAAATTGATAAGCCGACTCAATGTCCTGAAACAACCCGTTTATCATGATGCTGTAAAGAACATAACTATAAGCTGAGAAAGGTGAATTTCCATATTTGATGGACAAATTCAGCTGTTCGCACGCAATTAACGGCAACAAGGCAGGTCCAGCTTGATAAGTCGGAGAACCTAGGCATGCTAACATCCGTACAGCTGCTAGCTTATCGACCTCGGTCATTAATGGTAGGTTAATCAGGTCTTCGATATTTCTCCCGCTCAAATTTCTTGCTGTTTGAGTCAGTGTTTGCTCAATATCTGAGGCACTAGGCGACTCGGGGAAGCGGATACCGAGTAGTTCTAGTGCTTGTAACCCAATCTTGATCGCTTCGAGCTGTTTCACTTGCGCCATGCAGGCTTGGATTTTGACCTCATAGACTTTCATTTTGTCAATAGGGGTTTTTGCCTGCTGCAGGACAACCGTTGCCCATTTCTCCATCTGCTCAAAATCGCCGTTCAGGTACGCTGTTTCTACCCCTGACTCATAAAGTGCCAGTGTTAGCTCATACTGATTCTGCCAGCTATTTACTGCTAATAATTCCAAACCCACCTTTAGATAGCGCATAGCAGACTCATATGCCGCCGCTGCTTTCGCTTTCTGACCTGCTATAAGATTAAGTTCAGCCAGCTCATATTTTTCCGACTCTAAGGTGAGTAAGTCGGTACCATAATTCAGTTGGTTGACCAAAGCAAAGATATTTTCTTTTCGTTCTTCCGGCGTAATATTTTGTAGTAACAATTGACCAATTTTGAGATGAGTTTCTTTTTTTTGCGAATCTGGAATGAGAGCATAAGCTGCTTGCTGTACTCGGTCATGTAGAAACCTGTAGGCAATTGTCAGTTGTTCTACCTTGGGGGAAGCTGCTTGCGTATCTAGGTCATTTGTGAGTTGTTCATTTTGCTCAGTACTAATAACTAAAGGAATTTTGTAAGATTGGTCTAAGGGTAAAACTAGACCCGTCTGCAAAGATTCCCACAAATCTGCGGCTGTTTCCGACAAAGATTTTTGATTAACAATACCTAGAACATCTAAGGTAAATTTATCTCCAATACAGGCAGCTAACTTTAAGATATTCTGTGTATCTAGTGATAATTTATGAATCTGATTAATCATCAATTCAACGACATTATCAGTGATATCAATGTCTCGCAGTAGCTGAATATCCCACTGCCAGCACCCTTGATTGAAATTAAATAATAATAAGTTTTCCTTATATAAAAATTTGAGTAACTGAGTTAAGAAAAAAGGATTTCCCTGAGTTTTGTTAAACACTAACTCAGCCAGCGATATTGTCTTTAACGTGTCACTGCGGAAGGTATCACTGATTAATTGATTGACATGAGTGATATCTAAAGGCTGGAGCACAATATTGTTAACAACTGCACCCTTTTGTTGAATTTCTTCTAAAGTTACCATCAACGGATGAGTTGCACTGACTTCGTTATCCCGATACGCTCCAATGAGTAGCAAATATTGACTATTTGGCTCACAGGCAAGCAACTGAATCAACTTCAAGGAAGCTAAATCTGCCCACTGTAAGTCATCTAAGAACAGAACCAATGGGTGTTCGGGTTTGGTAAATACATGAATGAATTGTTGAAACAACCGATTAAATCGGTTTTGGGATTCAGTTGGTCCCAATTGAGGAACATCTGGCTGAACACCAATAATCCTTTCAACTTCGGGAATAACATCAATAATTACCTGACCATTAGAACCCAATGCTTCTAAAAGTTTTGCTTTCCAATCGGCTATTTTGTCAGCATTTTCTGTTAGTAACTGCCTGATTAATTCCTGAAACGCTTGAATTAAAGAAGCATAAGGAATATTCCGCTTAAATTGGTCAAACTTACCAGAAATAAAGTAACCACGCTGGCGAACAATGGGTTTATGAACTTCATTCACTAAGGAAGATTTGCCTATACCTGAGTAACCACTTACTAACATTATCTCTACCCCCCTATGTCCCCCCTTAGCAAGGGGGAATATAGGGGGGTTTGCCACTCGCTCAAAGGCATCCATTAGGGAAGCAACTTCTTTTTCACGACCATAAAGTTTTTGCGGAATAATAAATTGGCTGTATAAATCAAGTTGACCGACAATAAAATCTTCAATTTTTCCTGTTGCTTGTAGTCTTGTTAGGCACTCCTCTAAGTCCGCTTTTAGTCCCAACGCACTTTGATATCGTTCTTCAGCAGTCTTTGCTAATAATTTCATCACAATATCAGAAACCGCTTGAGGAATCTCTGGGTTGATTTCTTTAGGCGATGCTGGTGTTTTAGCAATATGGCAGTGAACTAATTCCAATGGATCAGTTGCTTGAAAGGGCAACTGTCCTGTGAGCGTTTCATAGAAGGTGATACCTAAGGAGTAGAAATCAGTTCGGTAGTCAATTGAGCGGTTCATCCTCCCTGTTTGCTCTGGTGACATATAGGCTAGAGTGCCTTCAAGCAAATTAGGATTATTGGCTGTCTGATTTTCACTCGATAGACGCGATGAAATACTAAAGTCTATAATTTCAACGTTACCTGTTTTCGCATTAAAAAGAATATTGTGTGGTTTAATATCTTTATGAAGAATATTATTTTGATGTAGCTGAGCAAGCGTTGAAGATAATTGAATAGCAATTTGCAAAAACTGACTTAACTCAAATTTTTGAGCATTGATAAAATTTTTCAGAGGTTCTCCCCCAAAATCTGACAAGATTAATGCCAGACCATTTTGATAGCTTTCCAAGGCTAACGGTTTAATAATTCCTTTTATCTGTAAAGATTGGAGTATTTTATATTCATGTCTTAATCGGGTGATCTGTTCTATAGTGGGATACTCAGCTTTAAGAGTTTTAATAATCACCGAGGTTTGGTCAGGCTCTCTCACAGCACGATAAACACAGGTCGTGGTACCGTCATAAATGACCTTGATGAGGTTGTAACCGCCAATGGTGATACTCATTGTTGTCTTTTCGCAGGTGTACTTAGTTCACGAATTTCACAGGGGCAACCTAACGACAAAAGTTGTACCCCGACAGACCTCACTTTCAAAACTGATCGTGCCTCCATGCATCTCGACGCATTGCTTAACAATTGCCAGCCCCAATCCTGTACCTGGAATATTCGCAACGTTACGTGCGCGTTGGAAAGGTTCAAAAAGCTTTGCCTGAGATTCTTTTGGAATTCCAATTCCTTGATCTTGTACCAGGAAACAAATGTTTTTTTCCTCCCAAGACAGGGTTAAGGATATGATGCCACCTTCTAGCGAGTACTTCATGGCATTAGAAAGCAGATTATTCAGCAAATGCCAAAGGAGTTTTTCATCGAGGCAGGCAATACGTTCGTTACCAATAACTGAAAATTGTATCTCATGTTTCTCTCCTGCTGCCAATTGTAAAGTTTCAACTTGTTCTTGACAGAATGTAACAACATCTATTGGTGCAGGATTGCATTGAATGGCCCCGGATTCAGCTTGCCCTAGTGTTAGTATGTCATTCAATAGATCAATTAAACTATCTGTGGCAGATTGAATGCGATCAATGTGCTTTTCTATTTTTTCTTTTGGCAGTTGGTTGCTGTAGTGTTTGAGTATTTCAGAACCCAACCTAATAGTCGTTAGAGGATTGCGAAATTCATGAGCCGCCATGCACAGGTATTGAGATTTTAGCTGAGATTCGGACTGGGCAATTTGCTTATCTGCTTGAGCTATAGACAACGCCTTTTGTATCTCAAAGTGTGCCTGATAGCGTCCGAGAGCAATTTCAATTGTGGTAGAAAGTATCTTTTCATCAAAAGGCTTTAAAATATAGCCAAAAGGCTGCGTGGCTTTGACTCGTTCTAGAGTTGCTCGATCTGCATTGGCAGTTAGGTAGACGACAGGTATGTTGAAACGAGATTGAATCTTAAATGAAGCTTCGACTCCGTCCATCTCGCCGCCAAGTCTGATATCCATCAATACTAAATCAGGTTGGAGTGCTTCCACCATAACAATAGCGTCTTCTCCCGTTGCGACGAGAGCAGGAACAACATATCCTAGATATTCCAGTGTTTCCCTGAGGTCATCAGCAACGAGTTGTTCGTCTTCAACAACCAAGATTTTTATCGGAACCATAATTCATTTTCTGGTGCAAGGGGTGTTAAGCTTTTAGAGCTTTGGGAAAGGTGATATGGAACGTGGTACCGCGATCGCCCTCAAGGAGTATGTTACCTTTAAGTTGTTTTGTTAAGTTATGTACTATTCTTAAACCCAAAGAGTTGGTATTTTGCCAATCTAGAGTTTCTGGAATGCCAATACCACTATCGCCTACTGTTAGCGTAATGGTCTTATCAGTCTCTGGCATAAGACGAATAATGATTTCGCCACTTTTGTCGTTGGGAAAAGCGTACTTGAGAGAGTTGGAAACCAGTTCGTTGATAAGCAGCCCGCAAGGAATAGCAGTATCGAGACTAAGCTTAATTCCATTGGTTTCAATCTTCAGGGCAATCGTCTTTTGGCTCATCCCATAGCAGCGCAAAAGGTTGTTCGTCAAGCTGTGGATGTATTGACCAAAGTCTATTTGGGAGAGTTCGGGCGACTGATATAAATGTTCATGAATCAGTGCCATAGATTGCACTCTATTTTGAGACTCTTGAAATAAGATCATAGTACCTTGATCTTGAGCACGTCGGGACTGCATTCGTAATAAGCTGGAAATAATTTGCAGGTTATTTTTGACGCGATGGTGAATTTCCTTCAGCAGAGTCTCTTTTTCCTCTAATGAATGCTGAAGTTGTTCCACTGTCTGCTTGCGTTCGCTAATATCGCTTACCCGTACCAGCCTATGAACTTTACCAGCAACACTAATTTGTTTGGAAGCTAAATGACCCCAGAAGAAATTGCCTTTGCGGGTAACGTATTCAATTTCTTGACTCCAAAAGCCTTTGATTTTAATTTCTTCTAGGATTTTCTCTATCTCTTGGGGAGTGAACTGATATCTTTGTAATGTGCTGCCGCGAATATGAATCAGTTCCTCTTTGCTAGATGCTTCAAACAACTCAACAGCACGGCGATTACAATCAACGACCTCAAGAGTGTCAGCATCTACCAGGAAAATGGCGTCCGCCGATTCATTAAAAATAGCTTCTCGCAAATCCCGATTTTGAATAAGCTCTAATTCAGCCTGTTTGCGTTCGCTAATATCTTGAGTAATTCCAATACCACCAATCACTTTTCCTTGGGTATCCCGTACCAAAGCTGTTGAAAGATTAATGTCAACTATCGAACCATCTTTCCTGAAGCGACGAGTTTCTACTTGGATTAATCCGTCACCAGTAAGCGTCTGGTGCATAAATTTGAGAAACTGTCCCTGTTCTTCTGGGGGAATGATTGGTAAAGGCTTACCAAGGATTTCTTGAGCATCCCAGCCAAAGATACGCTCGCACATCGGGTTCCAGAGGACAAGGTTGCCGTTAGGATCAATTAAATCAATCGCTACTGGCGCAGATTGAATAATTGCTTGGAGCAAAGCGTTAGTTTCTTGGAGTTCAGCTTCTGTTTTTTTGCGCTCAGTAATATCTTCAGCCAAACCGACAACGCGTTGAACTTCAAGAGCGTCATCTCGAACATAAAAACTTCTGGTACAAATCCAACGAATCTCTCCATCACCTCGGATGATTCGATATTCGTGTTTGAAACCTTCAATGTTGATACTTCTGTTGACATCCTGCAAGACAGTATCTTTGTCCTCAGGATGGACAAGATCAAACCAAGATGCAGGGTTTTGATACAGACTGGAGCTGGAACAACCCCAAATCTCTTCGTAAGCTGGGCTGATATAAATTAGTTCGCTCAAGTCATGGTTATAAACAAAGAAAACTTCGCGGATATTTTCTGCTAGTTGACGGAACTTCTGTTCACTATGACGCAGCTCATCTTCTATCTGTTGACGTTGAGCAATCTCGTTGCGTAAATTAGCATTTGCCTGCTCTAAATCACTGGTACGCTGTATGACTCTTGCTTCCAAGTCTTGATTGAGTTGACACAAATCTTCTTCTGCTTGCTTGCGTTCTGTAATATCTCGTCCTTCTAAAAGCAGCCAGACAACTTGCCCTGTATTATTAAGGATAGGCTTGAAAGAAAAATCAACAGTTCTCAAAACACATTGTCCGTTAGGTACTCTCGCCTCACAGTAAGTACAAGAACCAAGAGCTGCTTGGGTAATAGCTCTTCGCAATCCTCTGTGCGCTTCTGGGACAATCTGACAACAGAACAAGTTCCAGAAGAATTTGCCAATCGCAGCATCGTCTTTCTTGCTAAAAAACTCTAAACATGCGTGGTTGAGTTCTAAAATTGTGCCATCTGGAGCTAATAACCCAATAAATTGAAAAGTCTGTTCAAAAATGGCACGGAATTTGGATTCGCTTTGCTGTAATTCAACTGTGCGCTCTTGGACTTTAACTTCTAGCTGTGTATTGAGGTTTTGCAAGTTTTGGTAAAGTTCTGCCTGTTGAATTGCAATCCCCAGTTGCACAGAAAGTTGCTCTAGCAAATTTATTTCCCATGACTGCCATTCCCGTGCAGCAGAACACTGGTGAGCCACTAGTAAACCCCAAACAGATTGCTCTTCTTGGGGTTGAGTACTGCAAAAAATCGGGACAAACAAAATTGCCTTGACTTGAAACTGTTCTAGCATTTGAACATAGCAGTCAGACAATTTAGCTGCATATATATCATTAACCGCACCTGAGCGACGGTGATGAGCGCTTGCTCTGATATTTTGAAAGCAGGTATCCTCAAATCTGGTATTGAGGCACGAGTTCCACCCAGGCAAAACAGATTCTGCAACAATTGTGCCGCTCATATCTCGAGGACACTGGTAGACAAGCACCCGATCCGTTTTGAGAAAGTCACGGATTTCATCGACTGCTGTATTGAGAACAATTTCTAGGCTCAAGGATTGACGAATGCGCAGAGCAATTGTTGCAATCAAACGTTGCTGCTCTTGCTGGTGTTCTAGCTGCCGCATCAAGCGTACCCGTTCCATAACCGTATGGCAGGAACGATTGAGAGCTTGACTTGTCAGCTTTCCCTTGACTAGATAATCCTGCGCGCCGCTTTTCATCGCCTCTACAGCAACGCTTTCATCTCCGTATCCTGTTAGCATGACTACTGGCAACAAGTTTCTACCAGTAGAAAGCTTTAATTCTTCAATAAATTCTAGCCCGGTTGCATCTGGTAGCATGAAATCCAGCAGGATGAGATCTGGCATCGAATGCTGGCAACGCTCAATCGCTTCTGCTGCGGATTCAAATTCTACAATCTGACAAGTGTATTGGCGATGATCTGTGGTGCTGCGCTCTAAGTAGCGACGATATGCTGTGCGGTCTTCTACACAGTCATCGATAATAAAAATTGTGCGTTGGCTCTCCTTCATTACTATATAGAATTGGGAAGAACAGCTGTTTTAAACCAGTAATCTAAAAAAATTCGGATAGTTTTTCTCAAAGCTTCCACACCAATCGGTTTGAGCATATAGCAATTGACACCATATTCGTAACAAGTTTTAATATCTTTCGGGCTAGAGGAAGTGGTAAATACTACAATAGGAATACTTTTGAGTGCCTCATCCTGCTTGATCTGCTCAATGACTTCTCGCCCATCAGTTCCAGGCAGATTTAGGTCTATTAAAATGATGGCTGGACGAGGAGACGTGGCTGGATCGGCGTACTCGCCTTGGCGGTAGAGATAGTCTAAGGCATCGTCGCCATTGCAGGTACGGTACACTGGGTTGAAAAAAGCAGCTTCCCACAGCATGCGGCTAAATGCTGCAAAATCCTCGTCGCTGTCTTCCACCAACAAGATGGCTTTGTTGATATTGTGGGTATTGAGAACTGACTGAAGTAATGAGTCTTGCATACCTGTTTAACGTGGTAAGGTGAAATAGAAAGTACTGCCCTGACCGTAAGTAGACTCGACCCAGATTTTACCATCGTGTCGTTCGATGATTTTCTTCACAATGGTCAAACCCGCACCCGTACCACCGCCGTACTTGCCAGGAGCATGCAGCCGCTTAAAAATCCGAAAGATGGTTTCCAAATGTTTTTTACGAATGCCAATACCATTATCGCGGACGGAAAATGTCCAAAAAGGACTATCATCCTGAGGTTGGTTTTGGGATTCTAAACATTCTATTTCTACCCATTTTTCATGGCTGTCATTATATTTGAAGCCATTACCAATTAAATTTGTTAAGACTTCCTCAAGTAAAACGCGATCGCCCCGAATTGTTGGCAAAGGTTTGGGAATCTTGATATTAATATTGGCATCGCCTAAACTCATACGAAAGACTTCCGCAACATTCTTCACCAAATCGTTGAAGTTTATCAGTTGCATATTTAATTCCTGTCGTCCCAAACGGGAAAAATGCAGCAAGGAATTAATGATATCCTCCATGCGCTTTGTCAAGCGCACTAAAGTTTCTAACTTCGAGATTCCTTCTCCATCCAGAATACTGGCATAGTCTTCTAGCAAAAATGTTGAGTAGTTGTGAATGCCGCGTAATGGCTCTTTCAAATCATGAGAAGCAATGTAAGAAAAAGCATCTAACTCGTTATTGCTGCGTTCTAACTCCAAATTGATAGCAGCTAGTTCATCAGCTTTGCGAAGAACAATCCCGACAATCGCACTTCTGAGTTCCATTGCTCCATCTATTTCGTACTGCTCCCAAGGTGAAGATGTACCGGATACAGTTTCTTGCCACAACTTAAACGACTGACGCGGGAAGATTGTTAAACTACCATCAGGTTCTATTTTTGTGGGCTTTTGAGGATTTCCTGCCCAACTCACCTGTTGCAATTTTTCTGGACGGAACCACAATACATAATTGTTGCTAATCCGAGTGATGGAAAGGGCTAACAAACCACTTGCAACTTCTTTAAAGTTTACTGCTTGAGGATATTGCTGAGGTAAGGAATCAGTCACAAAAAGGTAGTTTTGAAATTTGTCCTTTAACCAGGCAATTAAGTCATGAATATCTGATTCTTTCGGTGTTTTACCAATCAGCATTAAATGACCATCAATACATACTGCCGCACCTTCAGCGTTAACTAGTTTGAGCAAAGTTGCTCTGTCTTGCACTAAGGCATCAGTTAAATCTTGCGATCGGGCTACTGTATCTATAAATTTTGTTTGAATTGACTTTAACTGCAATTTGGAATCTAAATTTTCATTTTCTTCTTTAGAGATAAGTTCTAAAGACATCACCTTTCCTAAAAACTCACAAATTGTTCTGATTTCATAAGGAACAAATCGAGGAGTATGATGATGGCAAGCAATTAAGCCCCAGAGTTGATTGTTCTTTATAAGTGAAATTGACATGGAAGCTTGAGCACCCATGTTTTTCAGATATTCAATGTGAATCGGAGAAACGCTCCTTAAGACACTAAAAGTTAAATCGAGGGGAGGTGTGGGGGATGAGGGAGATGAGGAAATAATTGCTACAGGTTGATAGTTGACATCGGGAATCAAGCGCAGTGGGTTGAGAATATACAGATGTCTTGCTTGTTTGGGAATGTCAGTATCTGGGTAGTGTAAACCTAGGTAAGGCTCTAATTCCTCTAATTTATCTTCGGCAATCACCTCACCTGAGCCACTGGTATCGAAGCGGTAAACCATAACTCGGTCGAAGCCTGTGATTTTTCTGACTTCTGTCACAATAATCGCACTTAATTCGCTCAAGTTTGAAACCTGTTGGAGTTTAGTAAGTGTGCCGCGTGTTAGAGTGTAAAAGTTGACAAAACTGCTGACTGTTTCAAGATTACAGGGTTCTAGTTCTAGTATGAGATAGTTCTGCGGCGAACGGTGAATAACGCCATTAAACTCAGTCGATTTCCCTTGAGCGCGAACCAAAAGTTTCAGGGGATTGAGATGTTCAAAATCTCCCTGAAGACAGCCAGCAATAGCAGTGAGATGATCTGGTTCAAGGAGAATAGATAAGTGCTGTCCTAATAAGTTTTCAGGTGGAATACCCAGTAAAGCTTGTGTATTATTGCTGATTTGAAGTATTGCCAAATCAGGTTGCGATAAAACCAAGAGAATACCGTGAGGTTGGATAGAGCCAGGAATGTGAATCGGCTCGCGATCGCAATTTGTCAAATTAACATTATCAGCAGTTATCACATCTTGTAAATTCATGGATAAGCTTTGTGTAGAGAGCATGGGTATTTGGTTAAATGCACCTATAGCAATCCTATCGGATTTTTTTTAAAGGCTTTGATTGAATTAACCAATCCAGACGCCGAGGGCGCACAGTTGGATAAAAGAGAGTTTTACGAATGATTTAAGATTGCTATAATAACAATTACTTTTAAATATAAAATTTGTACCTAATGAAAACTTTTTTATAACGAAATTTTCAATATTTTATCAATCTTAAGTTAGAGATACTCCGTTTTTTTATTGCTCAATCATGAATAAATTTTCTTCACTTCAATATTAAAATTGTGATTATTTACACCATTTGTTCCTTAAATATACCTGCGTTAACAACACTTATGACTCTTGAGTGTTGTAGTGAAATTTTTAACGACTAGCAAATATATGTAGCGGTTCTCATCCGCATGAGGTACAGGTTGATCTGCTTGCAATGCTTTGTCCGTCTGCGGTTCCTTAATTCTTTAATGTATTGCACCCAATTCAAAACCGCTATAATATAACTTAAAAAAGTTGTAGCTATTTGTCAATAGTTAGTAGACCAAGTTTATTCATTATTAAAGACAACTAAGAAATTCACAATTAAAAATTCAAAATATTCTTTTTCCACAGCGATACAGTTGATAGGGAACACCAACGCGGTAGTGCTGCAAGGAATCTATGGTGCAAGTCATTTGCTGCGAAAGTGTGATCTGCTGTGGATAGTCTTTGCGTTTTCTACCTGGACCTACAAGCCACAAATTAAGCTGAGTTGCAGTTGGCGTAGGAAGTTGCGAAAGTTTTTGCAAGACAGGAGCAAAGTCTGGTGACTGCTTGAAGAAAGCAATATCAGATGAGGGAGATAAGGAGCCAGCGCCGTGGTGAGGCAGCACTGCGGGAGGGTTTCCCTTGTGTCGGCTCTGCCGAAAGGGTTTCCCGACTTGAGGAGCCAGCCCCGTGCGGGGGTTCCCCCCGTTGAGGGGACTGGCGTGCGACTGGCGTGAAGATGAAGGGGATGAGGGAGATGAAGAGATTAATTTGTCTTTCCCTACTTCCCGAAGTGGTTCGAGTGCTAAAGCGAAACTTAACCCTAACGCCACATCTTGGTAATCTCTGTATCCCACCACCATCATCAGGGCAAGTGAGGGGTCTTGATTCATATTTCGCGCGACTTGCTCAGGTTCAAAGGGTTTTTGGAACACTAAGTTGGAAACAACAAAAATACAACTGATAATACCGACAAGGAAAAGAATGAAGATAGAAGAATGAATCTTGAAGATAGAACTTTTTCTTTTGTATTTCTTGTTTCCTTGAGCAAAACTTGCACCGAGTAAGGCACAAAAGCTGGGATAATAAACAAAGTGATAACGAGGAATAGGAGTAATATCTTTGCCTAGAAAATAGGCAATTGCAAAAAATTCTAATAGTACGCAAATCGAAAAACTTAAGAGAGTAAGTGTCGTTAAATGCGTTGATTTTGTATACCATAGCTGCCTTAACCCTTTGAAAGCTTGCCAACCCACCCATACACCAAACAACAGCATTAACAATCCACATATAACTGCAATTGGAAGGCTCTGATTTTCTACAGGAAGAGAAATCACCATTAGCAGCCAACTAATTAGAGTTTGATAGAGTGGAGAAATGTTTTGTGGAGGATCCAGCCAGCTAGTTTCAGAACGGTTATAGTTATTAACAACAACTGGTAGCCAGGGCAAAAAGCTGATTGCAACAACACTTACACATAGAATCAGTGCTAGCCAAATTTGGCGTTTGTTAATGATATTTGCCCTGCGCCAACATATCAGCACCAGTAACGTACCAATTTGGGCAATGAAGGCAAGAATGCAAAAATAATGAACATAAAGACTGATACTGTTAATGATTGCCCATCCCAGCAAAACCCAAAGTCTAACTTTCTGTCGCTTTTCGATATCCTTGACAACTTGCACCAGCCCCAGTAAAGAGAAAGTGATCAGGAGCATGGGTAATGTGTAGTGTCGTGCTTCTTGTGAAAGGTAAACGGCTAGGGGAGAAACAGCCATAAAAGCTGCTGCGATTATCCCGGCAGAGCGAGAGAAGGCAATACGATTAACATAGTAAATTGCTACAATTGCACCGACACCAAACAACGCTGCAGGCGATCGCAATTTTACAACCCACTCACTTCCCACAGGACTCAACCAGTTCAACCAACTGTACATCCCACAAAAAAATAGCGGCGGATGAGTAGACTGGGTTGCAAGGTTTTTGGCAATTTGAGAACAACTCACTCCTGGTTGGATAGTAAAAATCTCTGGTACACGTTCCAGGGGTAACACAACATCCAAAGGCAAATCATTGTAGGTTTTACCCAAGCTGAAAATGGCAGTAATCACCTCATCCATCCACAGAGGTTTGAGATCCAAATTCCAAAAACGCAAGATTGCACCCAAGGCGATCGCCCCAGCCAAAGCGAGATAATGTAGATAGAGTTTGCGATTTGCCATTCCTTTCAATGGTTCGTCGTTAGTGGTTACTAGAACAACTAACAATTCCTAGTCCAAAATTGCAACCGCAGCCTGTAGCGGATAATTTTCAGATATTTATCAGCGTCCAGGGTACGGTTCAAAATTTAAAATTTTATTACATAAGACGCTAATTGTACAAATCAGTGCCTCAAGAATCTCAATCAATAGAAGTATCTTCATCGCCTGTGTCTTCAGTCCGAGAGATAGGTATAGCAAACATCCGTCATACCCTCCGTCTCGGACAGCAGCACATGGTTGACTGGCAGTCTGGTTCACTCGCTGTTTCGGCGGTTCCTGGTGCTGGTAAATCCACAGGAATGGCAGCAGCAGCGGCTATTGCGATCGCCCGTCAGTATGATCAATCTTCTGCATTACGCCGCAATAGCCGTCGTCAACTCATTGTTGTTACCTTTACTCGCTCAGCTGTTGCCAATATTAAAGTTAAAATCCGCGAATACTTAAAAAAATTATCTTTACCCCAGACTGGCTTTACTGTACACACGCTACATGGTCTTGCCTTGAATATAGCCAACCGCTATCCGGATTTGTCAGGCTTACAGTTAGAAAATGTCACATTAATTACCCCCAACCAAAGCCACCGGTTCATCCGGACGGCTGTAGAGCAATGGATTAACAGCCATCCAGGGCGTTATTCTCGGTTATTAGAAGGTATTCAATTTGACGGAGAAGAAACAGAAAGACTGCGGCGTCAGTCAGTGTTACGGACAGAAGTCTTGCCAGAACTGGCGACGACTGTAATTCATGAGGCAAAAAGTTCTGGTCTATTCCCCCAAGATTTGCGTGAGTTCAGCCAACAAACCACAGACGAATATCAAATCTTAAGCATCGCGGCTGGGTTGTACGAGCAATATCAAAGTTTAATGCGATCGCGTGACTTCATCGACTACGATGACATGATTTTAGCCGCCCTGCGCGTTTTGGAGAACGAAAACGCCCGGAGAATCGAGCAAAATCAAGTTTTCGCAGTCTTTGAAGACGAAGCACAAGATTCTAGCCCACTGCAAACGCGACTCTTAACAATTCTCGCCACTGACTCCCATAACCCCAACCAACCGCCAAATATGATTCGCGTTGGTGATCCCAACCAAGCGATTAACTCCACCTTCACCCCAGCCGATCCAATTTATTTTCGGCAATTCTGCAAAGAGTGTGACGCGCAAGGGCGACTGGTGACAATGGATCAAGCCGGTCGTAGTACCAAAATTATTATCGACGCCGCTAACTTTGTCTTGGAATGGGTGAATAGTCTTTATGTGAAAACAGGACAAGGAGGACAAGGGGGAATTTCTACCTCTCCCTCATCTCCCCCATCTCCTCACCTCCCCATCTCCCCATCACCGTTTCGTTTCCAAAGAATTCGCCCTGTTGAATTGAATCACCGTCAAGATGATGTCAATCCGCAAGCTGTCGGACGGGGAATGGAACTATATACGCCCCGTGACATTCATCACACAGTCGAGTTATTGTCCGAGAGGGTTGTAGAGTTATTTTCCCAGGACGCAGACAAAATTAGTGCAGCTATTTTGGTGCGGGAGAACCGTCAAGGACGGTGGTTGGCAGAGGCGCTGAGTTCAGTGTGTAAAAAGCATGAAATTCCAATTTATGATGTCGGGGAACGCGATCGCCATTCTCATGTCCCGGAAGAGATTTTGGCAGTTCTGCAATTTTGCGATCGCCCTCATTCCCCCGACTACCTCAAACGGGCATTACAAGTTCTTGTACAGCGGCGATTGATTGAAACGCAAGACCTCAACGCCCTCGCGACTTTGCCCGAAGAATTTTTGTATCCAGGTCCTTTGGCTGCACCTCAGCCACAGCCAGTGCAAAAAGCTGCCCATCTGTGTCGGAGTTTACTTCGCGCCCGTTTAGAACTGCCCCTGTACCAGTTAATTTCATTCATCGCCCTAACACTCAATTACGAACAAGCAGAACTAGCAACAGCCGACAAATTAGCAGAACGAGTCAATCAACAAATAGCTGGCAATACTTCAATGGCGGCGATGCTGAATGTATTAACTGAAATCGTCAGTTCCGAACGGTTTGAACCCGTGGAAACAGAAGACTTAGAAGCACGATACACCCGTCCCGGTCAACTTACAATTATTACCATGCATAAAGCAAAAGGGCTGGATTGGGACTATGTTTTTATACCGTTTGTGCATGAAAACTTAATTCCTGGCAGATTTTGGGTTCCTCCCCAAAGCCAGTTTTTAGGTGACTTTACTTTATCAGAAGTTGCCCGCGCCCAAATTCGCGCTGCTCTCCACGCGAAATCTACCTTACCCAGCGTCACTGCTGCTTGGGAACAAGCAAAACACCTAAAAACAGCCGAAGAGTATCGCTTACTCTACGTTGCCATGACAAGGGCAAAGCGGCTGCTATGGATGTCTGCGGCTTCTAAAGCTCCATTTACCTGGAGTAAACCAGAGAATTTACAAGAGCAAACCCCTTGCCCTGTATTTCCAGCACTGAAACGACAGTTTCCCCAATGCGTAGTTTCTCTAGTAACAATTCCCGGAGGAGTTAACTCCTAGTAACTGATTTATTGGACATTACATAAGGAACAGACACAAACAAAAGCGGCACATAATCGGAAACTTTCGGACTTGAGTTTGAAGTCTCTAGGAGTAGAGCAAAATCAAAACGTGCAAAACCCAAGCTAAGGGCATAGCTCCTAGTGGCAATTTAACTTATTCAATTTTAAGGGTGTTCTATGAAAGACATAAACAAACTATATCCTGCACTTAACAAAACACTCAAGTCCTCTAAAGGTGCTTTGTTGACTCTAGCATTGACAATGCTATCAAGCGTAGTAGGACTTGCTGGGAACAATACTGCTGCTTTGGCTAGCGATGAACAGATACAGAGCAGCCACAGCAGCATTGAAATATCCCAAAACACAGACCAGTTCTCCAGCTACAGCCGCATTCAAATATCTCAAAACACAAACCAGCTCTCAAACGTCCTGCCAAGACGGATAGCAAATGCAATTTTGCGTGACGCTTCCAAACGTTCCGGCGTAGCAATCCGTGAGTTGGAAATTGCTCAAGTCAGTCCAAAAAGCTTTGGAAATCCTTGCGAATTCAAATTTGGAGAAGTTTGCACCAGGGAATACAAGCCGATTAAAGGTTGGGAAGCCGTTGTTGAGGTGGGAGACGATTCTTGGACTTACCATGTCAACCAATCCGGCTCACAAATTCTTCTAGATCCCAAAATCAGCAGCACGAAAGGCTAATCCTTACTTAGGTTGATTTTGCCCACTTTGATCATGCCTTGCTTTTTCAATCAGGTCATAATTAACAATTTCTACTTCATCCACATGATTAGCCGCTTTGGTAACTCATTAATTTAATAGATATTTTTACCAATTTAGTAGGTAATTAATGATTTAAAGATAAACTACATTCCAACAGATTGACTTGCTACAAATATTTGTCTTGCCGTAAGTTGCAAATTTGGAAAGATTGAGGAAACAAGTTGATCATTATTTTGAAACAACTGTTTTTGATATTCATCCTCTACGAGTGTACAAATTGTAACTGTTGGTTGCTTTGGTTTTCCAATATATTCTCTCCCACCAATGCCTAGATAATCAACAATCCAATACTCAGGTACTCCCAACAAAGCGTAATCTTCAACTTTGCGGGCATAGTCGTTCTGCCAATTTGTACTGACGACTTCAGCAATTAATTTAATTGAGTTTGCTGATGTAATTACTGGTTGTTGTTGCCACAATGGCTCATTTATCAGTCGAGTTTGGTCTAAAACAATGACATCGGGACGAAATGCTGTTTCTGTCCCTAACAGTTTGATTAGGCATCGATGGGGGATAAAGTAGGTTGCATCCTGACGGTCAATTTCTACATTCAGTTTTCGCCCAATTAAAGCAGATACTTGCTCGTGCGGTCCGGTTGGTTCCATCTCGATTAATTCACCATCGATTAGTTCATTGCGATCGCTATCACCGTAGTAGGTAATAAACTCATCAACAGTTAGAAGTTTCGGGGCTGATTGAACCATGTGATTGTTCCTCGTTCTAGAGTGCGATAACCCAGAGGGTTAAAGCTTTGCTTACCCTGATCAAGTAAGAAGTTTGGAATGAGTTATAAGTTGTGTTGGAGATAAAAAGTCCGTTTGGAATCAAAAAAGTCTGGCTCGTATTAAGACGCGATCGCGTCTTAATACCTAGCTAGTTTAGCCATCGGACTAGCTATACAGCAACAGGCGAGTTTCCCTCATCAAATTTAGCCACTTCTACAAAACGTGCAACTGCCAAGTTTTTCCGGTTGCGCTTAATTCTTTCGATTTCGTGCAAAGTTTCTGCTGTGAGGTAACTTTCGTCACAATGAGGACAACTGATGACAGGAATATTCTCAATAACCAGCAAGTCTTCACCTTTGCCATAGGTCCTCGTAACCTTGCGGATATTTACTCCTTCACTTGTGCAAATATCACACTTGTGCATTGTCTTTTCCCATCTTAGACCCGATATACGGTAATGATAACTAACTTTCCCGTCAAACTCAGTTTGGCAATGACTTCAACTTCTGTGTCGTCTTCGGTTGTTCCTCGAATACGGTATTTTGATTCAGCAGTGACTTTATCTTTTTGACGTTCCAGAATTTCACCTTCTGAGAATGCCTTGTTCGATGTCGTAGATTGTCAAATTGTCATCGTTCATTTCTTCTTCTGCATGGAGAGTCATGACATATTGAAGTGATGTAACTTTCTCCCGCATTCGTTGTATAATTTCGTCGAACATGACATCTGTGAGTAACAAAAGCTTCTTCGATAACCAAATATACTTGAACGACCGGGGAAAAACGTTAATGTCTCTTCATCAGCTTTGGATTCTTACTTTATAATTATAGATTGTGTCGAATTAAAGCAGCCCCATGCCTAAACTCAAAACGCGTAAAGCAGCGTCAAAGAGATTCCGTGCCACTGGCACCGGCAAAATCGTACGTCGCAAAGCTTTCAAAAACCACCTGCTACAGCACAAATCTTCCAATAAGAAACGTAACCTGTCGAAAATGGCAGTAGTCAACGAGCGTGATGAAGAAAACGTGCGCCTCATGCTCCCCTATTTGTAATTTGTTAAGGAACTAAAACGATATGACACGGGTAAAACGCGGTAATGTTGCTCGCAAACGCCGCAAAAAAATTCTCAAACTTGCGAAAGGTTTTCGCGGTTCCCACTCAACTCTGTTTAGAACCGCTAATCAGAGAGTGATGAAGGCGTTGCGGAACGCCTATCGCGATCGCAAAAAACGCAAACGCGATTTTCGCCGCCTGTGGATCACCCGCATCAACGCTGCTGCACGCCTACATGGCTTGAGTTACAGCCAGTTGATTGGAAATCTCAAAAAAGCCGATGTGCAACTCAACCGCAAAATATTGGCACAATTGGCAGTCCTTGATCCCGCAAGCTTCGCTAAAGTTGCTGAATTAGCAAGCCAAGCAAAAGGATAAAGGTGGCAACGGATGGATAACGGATGTAACAGATGGAAAGCAGCTTATCGGTTACATCTGCTGATATCCGCTGCCATTTTTTTGCTTTTGAGTTTTTCCTGTGTGATAGCAGATACACAATTATCAGCATCTGCCGCAGAAATGCCCGAAATTCAGCGGCGGGGCTATTTAAATGTTGCCGTCAAAGATAACTTGCGTCCGCTAGGATTTAGAGATGCAAGCGGCAATTTGCAAGGTTTGGAAATCGACTTAGCAAAGGCATTGGCAGTTGACTTAGTAGGCAAACCAAATGCTGTGAAATTGCAACCTGTGGCAAATCGCGATCGCCTATCTGCAGTTTTAGATAATAAAGTGGATATGGCGATCGCCAGAGTCACAGCAACCTCCTCACGCTCTCGCTTGGTAAGTTTCAGTGTTCCTTACTACTTTGATGGTGCTGTTTTAGTCACAAAAGATACCTCGTTGCAACGGCTGAGCGATTTAGCAAAACGGAAAATTGGCGTCCTCAAAAATTCCAGCACCATTGCCAACGTGCGCTATTATTTACCAAATGCCGAGTTAGTCGGAGTCAATTCTTATCAAGAAGCTTTTGCGCTCTTAGAAAACAATGCAGCAAATGCTTTTGCCGCAGATGCTAGCGTTCTTAGCGGTTGGGTGCAACAATATCCCCAGTATCGCCTACTGCCAACCAAGCTATCAACCGAACCATTATCTGTGGTCATGCCCAAGGGATTACAGTACGATGAATTACGAAGGCGGGTAAACGAAGCCATTGCCCGTTATATTCATTCTGGTTGGCTCCAGCAACGCGCTACATATTGGGGATTACCCCTTCGATAATTTTTCGTTTGATAACCGCGCTTCCCAATCCCTAATCCCCAATCCCTAATCCCCAATTCCCAGCCCCCTTTACTAAGAAATTAATTTTTTTATAAATCATAATTTTCAGTTTTCCATGTAAGTTCATAATAGAAAAAGAAGAAAGTTTAAATAAAGACAATGGATAACAACCTAGCGATTATTTATCTGTCAATTTTTGTGGGTCTGCTCTTAATTGCAAGTGTCAGCGTTTTTCGCCAGGTATTGAAAAGTCGTAAGCTGGAAAGCACCATGTCACGCTTACGAAAGAAGCTGACTAAAGAAAAAGGGACATCTCAAGAATATTACGAGTTAGCCAGTATTTATTCCGAGAAAAAACTATTTTCTCAGGCAATAACTACCTTTCAAAAAGCAATCAAAGCTGCCGAAGAAGAAGGAGAAGAAAATCTAGCCTATATCTATAATGGACTGGGCTACGCCTACTTCGGACAAGAACAGTATGACTTAGCGATTCGTAATTATAAAGAAGCCCTCAAATCTAAACCCGACTACGTGACAGCGCTGAACAATCTTGGTCATGCATACGAGCGGAAAAAATTAAATGCTCAAGCCCTGGAAGCTTATGAAGAAGCACTGAAACTTCAGCCAACTAACACCACAGCAAAACGCCGTTCTGACTCTTTGCGACGCTTAGTTTCAGCATAATTTTCGAGTATTTCTCGTTCCCGTGCTTTGCCTTGTGAATACCTTCTAAGCGCAAAGCGTTCCCTTCTCCTGTGCCAGACGCTACGCCCCGACAGTGCCTGTCTTTCTCGAACATGCCTGACGATCTCCTACCACGAAAAATCAGTGCCCCCGCTCGTATTGGCAATGCTTACGAGTTTCGGTTATTTGCGCTGTCCTGCTTGAAGATGCTGTCAGATTCGAGCATAGAACACGTAAGACATGAAGATAGCTCAGCCGCCCCTGCTGATGATGTCATTATTGAGTTTAAGGATAGGATTGAGTGCTTCCAGGCAAAGCACGCAATGAATCCACATGCATTGCTTGAAATTGATTTTGCTACTGCCGAACTTGTGGATAAAGCTACAGATTTACACATTAGTCTGGCTAAATTGGGTAAAGCTTGGCGCTCACTTCAGGGAAATGCAAAGACAATCATTATTCGTATTTTTACCAATCGAGCGGCTGGTGCAGAACTTGGTTCATTCCTTGATGGCGATCGCTTTAAAGATGAATTTGTAGGAAACACTTGGCAGAAAGGGAAAAGGAAGCAACTCCAGGAAAAAATACAAAAAGAAATCAAACTATCTGATGATGAATTGGTTTCTTTCCTCGGCTCTCTTAGGTACGACTTGCGCCAACCTAATGAGGAAGGGTTGGACGAAGTTATCCGATTCGACTGGCTACAGAGGCGATTTGGTCTGACTTCTTCCGGTGTATACGGCAGATTCCTAACTCATGCTGAACGCTGGTATTTAGAGAGAAGATCGCGACCAATTTACCGAGACGAGATTATTGAAGCTCTACAGATTGATAACAGCACCATTCCACAAAGATTCCCTGTTGATCTTAAAACATATGTCGCACGACCAGATTTTGAACAGGAAGTTCTAAAAATTTTATTTCGTGGTGAATCCACTTATACAGCTATTGTAGGTACTCCTGGCAGTGGTAAATCGACATTCATTACACGATTTACTGATGAATTACGGCGCAGAGGGCAACCAATCACACGCTACTACGCATTTACACAGATCAATGATCCTCTTCAGCGTGAGCGTGTAACTGCACAAGCGTTTCTCAAATCCATGATTGAACAACTTTATCAGGAATTTCGCGATTTGATTCCTGAGGAGAGACAGTACGACTATAGTGAGTCACGTCTAAATGAGTTACTGACATTGCTTGGCAGTCACTTCAGGCTCCGTGGACAGCAACTGCTAATGGTTGTTGATGGAATTGATCATGTCGGACGAGCGGAAATTGAGAAAACCCAAAAGCTGCTAAATGTTTTGCCTGAACACTTACCAGGAGGGGTAGTTTGTTTAATTGGAACTCAATCTATAGAATACTTACCTTCAGTTATTGAGCGGCAATGCCGAGAAGCATTAATTAATATTCCATTATTTGAGATTGAGCAAACTCACCATTTTCTGAGTCGTTACTTTGATACATCGTATCGCCCGAAAAAGCGGACTATTGATGCAATTCATAAACGTAGTGAGGGATTGCCGCTGTATTTACGCTTTATTGCCGAGAGGCTTACGCAGGTTCCGATTGAGGAATACGACGATCTTGTCGAAAAATTGCCCCCTCATGAAGGTCATATTGATTCTTATTACAGTGTTCTCTGGAGTGAGTTTAGTAGAGAACCTAAGTTGGAAAAGCTATGCGGATTAGCAGCACGGCTACATTTTCGCGTGCAAATTTCAGACCTCCTTAGCATAGCTGGAATAACAGATGCTTTTGAAGGTAAACCCCTGTTCAATCGTATGAAACACCTCATGCAAGTTTCTGATGCAGGGTGCCGAGTTTTTCATAATAGTTTCCGTGACTTTCTTCGCACAGAATTATTACCAGAGCAGTTACAGCAGTTAGATGAAAGTATCCTTTTCTCTTACCTTGATAGGCAGCGAAACCAGCTTTTATGGTTCATGTATGCCCATCGTTATGCTGAAGCAGCTAAGGCTTATAGTTATTTAATGACGAACTATGGACAGAGCTATATTTCAGAAGCAATTCGTCGTGGTCGTCCTCGCAATGAAATCATTGAGGCTTTACAGGCTACTGCTCGTGCTGCCATCAGTGAACGTAATTTGGTTGTAACAGCCCGTACCGCTGCTCTTCTCTCACATACTCAGGAAAGACTTGAGCATTATCTTGATCGAACACAACTATGGCGAACTTTACTTTCAATGAGGGAGATCAACGATGCACTAGCTGCTTTTGCTCAAGAGCGTGAGGTTTATGATCTTTCAACCGAGACAGCACGAATCATTGTGCATCTCGCTGAACGAGACGAATACGAATTTGGTCGCGCACTTGCACAAGATTTTCTAGATAGATTGCCCAGACAAATTAAAGGAGGAGATTACGCTGTTGCTATTGGTGAATTGATTTCAGTTTATGCTCCTCGTGCTGCTGCCACACTTGTTCGATGGATTGGGGAAGAACCTGACCCGGATGCCAGTTCGCTCTATGGTCGTGTGGATTTAGGAACTGCTCTTTTACCAAAAGCACTCAAAAATCTCTATACCTTTAAGCGTTGGGATGTTCTACGCATATTACGAAAGCTTCTTCCACTACAACCAGGATGGGAAGCCCGTAAGGATAGGTGGCTGCTCGAAACCATTAAATTAGAGACAGAGTTCAGACCGGATACAGTTGGCTATCACGTTCCTAATGCTGCCCGTCACATTCAAAAACAGGACGAACGTGTACTATTGGCTGGTCATGTGGCACAACATGATCTTGGTGCCGATATTGTAGAGGAACTTCTTGAAGGCGTCATCCTACATCCTCAACTTGAGCGAGAGAGTAGTTTTTCACTACGCTCTCAAGAATTTGAAGTATTTCGAGCCTATGTGGCAGGACTTGAATATCTAGATCGATACACCGAGTTACAAGTTCTAGGCAACTTTCTCAGAACTAGCGACTCTTCAGTTGCTGCTTATTATCAAGTTTGCTACGCAGTCTCTACCAGCAAGAACCGCCCAGAAAAGCTCCTTTCTGCGTTAACTCATTTAGCTGAACATGAGCGACGCCAAGGAGAATACATGGTTAACATTCAAATGGCAGTAACGGGAGATTTACCTTCGCTTCTTACAGATCTGGTTAATCGCTATCTCCTTGGTGAAGGTGAGGTAAACGTTCTACTTGAGCGTTTCCGCTATGCTTCTGAAGGGAAAACCTTCTCTATTCCCAAAATCATAGGTTTACAAGTACTATCAGCCTTTCCGGAGATACGAGGATATTTACAAAGCCTGCTAGTAGAGATTCATGATCATATCTTTTACACTGAACTTGAGACTCAATCTCGAACAAACGAGCTACTTTCGATCGCAGAACTTGCCTGTCAGTGTGGGCATTTAAGCCTCGGACGTACTTGGCTGGAAGAAGCAGTTCTAGCACTGAGGGGTTACGGTTATCGAAAAGATTCTACAGTAGGTTTATTAATTGAGGCTTTGGAAGAAGTAAGCAGTTTACAGCCAGAACTTCTTCAACAACGTGTTGCAGATATCGCTGAATGGAATCTCTTAATGCCAAAAGTTACAGAGGATGGCAAAGGAATAAGATGGTTTCCGATAAGTCTTTATAATACGGTTCTACGTCTCAATCCAGAAATAGCTAGAGAATTGCTATTGACATACTACAACCATGTAGCTGAGTGGAAATTTTCAGACGCTCTAGCAAGCTTTCTCCGTTCCTATAACAACAAAGATTTGGTATTAGCCTATACTTTGTCTGAGCTTATTCATGAAGAAGGAACTGGCTATGAGGATAGCTATAAGGATAAATTTGAGACAAGATTTCACCTCTTAAAAGCCGCAGTGGCTCAAGGAAATCAAACTATAGTTTATTGGATAGCAAAGCGCATTAGACAATTTCTGCTTACAGAAGTTCCACCTACAGAACGTCTTTCTTTTGTTGAAACTTTCTATAAGTATGTTTTAGAAATTAATTTGCTTCCAACACAAACCTGCTCAACTTACCCAAAACCTGATAAAAAGACCTCTAATGTAGATCTTGAACTACCTGAGTGTATAGAATTGGACGGAGAAAAAATCATAACAGATACTTTGGCAGATAAACTCTCAGTGTCTTTTGAAAAATTATCTCACGGGATTGGGCAGCTTATTGAAAAATATAGTGCTTACCAATTGCGGTCTCCGATTCAACAATCAATTAAGCAATTAGTTCAAAAAATTAGAGCAATTCCTGAGCTTGATCAGCTTGCTAATTATCTACAAAACAATGAGGAAATAGCAAAGGAAGGAGATTTTTTATTAGGAAGAGGCTACCTAAACCTTGGTCGTCCTAATAAGGCTGCTGAATATTATAAAGAAGGCTTTATGCTTAAAAATAAGTTTGAGTTGTGGAATCCCCAAATGGAGGAATTCAAGCAACTTGCAGAAATTAAGCCAGATGAAGCGTTTCACACATTATTTGAGTTCATTGAACGTCATCTTAAAGACTACTCTTGGGGTGGAGAGACTACTTTCTTACTGTTTCTGAAGGGTGCTTTAGCTCTTGGAGAAAGCCATCGTCAAAGCGCAATCGAACTCTATGAAGCTTTTCATGAATTTATTCAAAATCAGTTTGAACATCTTCCGATGAATTCTCCCAGTCCTTATAAGTGGTTGCGAGAACCACATCATCAAATTGGAAGTTTTGAAGATGTTGCACAAAGACTGATTGAACAAGCATGGTCAGCCCCATTGCTTCATTGCCGTCAACACCTTGTCCATCTTCTAAAAGATCTGGCACTCTATCAGCCCAATTTAACCATCCCTTGGCTGGTTGGTCTTCTCCAACATGAAGATTACACAGTAAATACGCAATCAGCTTTAGTCATTGGGTCCATAGCATTGGACAGACCAGATCTGCTGACTGAGCATACTGATGCGTTAATAGCTGCCCTAGATACACCGCATGCTGAAAGAGTTTACTACCTCAAGAAAACTCTCGAAGCAATTGCTAACAATTCTAAGGACAGCACAAGAATTACTGAGAAATTAGAGTTTCTACGTCCTCGCATTGCAGGTACAGGTCTCGTAATCCTTCCTGATACTTTGAGACCATCTCCTTATTTCCAAACGCAAACGCTAGGAAGGACAGCACGGTCAATACGTGACACAATTAACAAAATTTGTCGAGGCATAGATTTTGGTTTAGACAAGCTGTACTGGCAAATTGAGCAAGAAATAGAGGCAATGGGCTTTAACCGTGAGATAGCTAAACAAGAGTTTAATAAGCGGGGTCAAGCCTATTGCAGTGACGGGGACTGTATCCCATTTGAAACCTATGATGACTATTATGTTTGGCACGCATTTCATCGGGTTCTTGAACGAGAGCTTCGAGAGAATGTAGTAGATCCACCCGCTCAGATGGCGATCGATGCACTTATACGTCTCTACGATCCCCATTTTCCACTTAGCGAAAGAGATGCAAAGCCAAGCGACATAAATGTTCCATTTGTTCATAAAGGCTATGGTGGCGAAGAACTGACACGAGAAGCACGAGCATGGCTAAATTTTGAGCAAGAAGAGGTACGTAAAGAGCAACCTCTAGAGGATTCTTGGATTGCGGTGGTGGATGAATACTATCAGCAAGCCGGTCGCATAGCTGAAAAGCGACTTTCTACATCCTTTCTTGCCTCACATACGCTTGCCGACACAATTCTTAGAGGTGATTGGAGAGTAGAATCAGGCGAGGCAATTCTACGACTTGCTCCGGAACCACCGTACTATTCACTGACAATTGACGAAGCACGATCTTGTCTTGAGCGAAGTCGAACTCGTATCAACAATGATCCATTTGAAACAATTCCATTAGTTTCTATTCATTGGGGAGATTGGTGGCATTTCACAAGATCGATGCTTGCAAGCATTGCAGGTGAATGGATTCAACGCTATGAGTTGCTATGGAATAATCCCAATAGCTTAAATCTTTCATTCAATGGAAATCCTGCTCAAAAATTGCTTTCCTGGTGTGACGGTTTTGAGGTTAGTTACAGTCGCAGAAAACTGGTTGGACATGGAAATCGTCTTCTTTTGTCCAAGGATTTTCTTGAAACCTTAATGCGGGATTATAATTTGTGCCTAATTGTTACAAGCTGGTCAAGGCGTTCTGCTTACGGAGCATGTATAAGCAAAGAAAATGAGATTGAGCTTACCAAGGAGCAGGAAGCCGTATCTATATATCGAAGCAGTGGTTGAGTTAAATGTATTGTTAGCGAAATCTTCACTTACTGAGTGCTGTATAACACTGCGTTAGTGTTAACGGGACGGGGATCATCGGAGAGTATCAAAAGCTACTTGGCACCGCACAACTTCACCGTTACCTGATAATTTCGATTAGACAGTATATCAAGATGTTGGTAGGCGATGGCGCGGAGCGCCCCCTTTTGGGGCGATCGCCTTGAACTCATCCGTACGTTCGGCTTCGCCGCACCGGGTGATGGCACACTGTGCCCGCCTGAGCGCAAAGTGCACGCTCCGCGAACGGCGATCGCAAACAATATCAACACCACAAAGCCGCTAATTATTAAGAACTTTGCCTAAAAATTAAGATTCATATCACATTGACAACATAGATGTTGTTTAAGTCGAAAGCCGAATCATAATCAGCAAGGAGGTTTGGGCGATTGCGCAAAGCGTAGTGCAATCATGCGATCGCACCTCTATTTGAACTTTCTTAACCCTCGCTTCTTCCAAGCTGCAAGTTCTGAGACAATCAGAAACGATTTAAAAAACAAGCACTCATTAATCCACCTCTCATCGGATACATTTTGTTTCACAAAAAGGGAGAACACAAACATGAAATTGGCTTACTGGATGTATGCAGGTCCCGCCCACATTGGCACTTTGCGGGTTGCTAGTTCCTTTAAAAATGTTCATGCTATTATGCACGCGCCCTTGGGTGATGACTACTTCAACGTCATGCGCTCGATGTTAGAGCGGGAGAGGAACTTCACCCCGGTGACAACCAGTGTCGTTGACCGCAACGTTTTGGCACGCGGCTCCCAAGAGAAGGTGGTAGACAACATCACCCGCAAAGACGCCGAGGAACGCCCAGATCTGATTGTGTTAACTCCCACCTGCACCTCCAGCATTCTCCAAGAAGACCTGCATAACTTTGTGGAGCGGGCCCAGCTGGAAGCGAAAGGAGACGTGATGCTAGCGGACGTGAACCACTACCGTTTCAATGAACTGCAAGCTGCCGATCGCACTCTGCAACAAATCGTCCAATACTACATTGAGAAAGCCCGCAAGAAGGGCGAACTGCCCGAAGGTAAGACAGAAAAGCCCTCCGTTAACATCATCGGTAGTTCCACCCTTGGTTTCCACAACCAGCACGAC
The DNA here is from genome assembly GCF_002368435.1 of Kalymmatonema gypsitolerans NIES-4073. Lineage (GTDB taxonomy): Bacteria > Cyanobacteriota > Cyanobacteriia > Cyanobacteriales > Nostocaceae > Kalymmatonema > Kalymmatonema gypsitolerans. The sequence continues at coordinate 262,928 of NZ_AP018268.1, read as the reverse complement.
TGCACCGAACTGAAGCGGCTGATGGCTGATTTGGGGATTGAAGTGAATACCGTAATTCCCGAAGGTGCTTCGGTTCACCAGTTGAAGAAGATGCCCAGAGCCTGGTTTAACCTGGTGCCTTACCGTGAACTCGGCTTAATGGCAGCTCGTTACCTGGAAGAACAATTTGGAACGCCTTACGTAGACATTACGCCAATGGGTGTTGTAGAAACTGCTCGTTGCATCCGTAAAATTCAGCAGGTAATTAACGCTCAAGGTGCAGATGCTGATTACGAAGAATACATCAATGAGCAAACCCTGTATGTATCCCAGGCTGCTTGGTTCTCCCGTTCCATTGACTGTCAAAACTTGACCGGCAAAAAAGCTGTGGTGTTTGGTGACAACACTCATGCTGCTGCTATGACCAAGATTCTGGCACGGGAAATGGGGATTCACGTTGTTTGGGCTGGCACCTACTGCAAATACGATGCAGACTGGTTCCGTGAACAGGTCAGCGAGTACTGCGATGAAGTGCTAATCACCGAAGATCATGGTGCAATTGGGGATGCGATCGCCCGCGTTGAACCTTCTGCTATCTTCGGTACCCAAATGGAACGCCACGTTGGTAAGCGCCTAGATATCCCCTGCGGTGTGATTGCTGCACCAATTCATATCCAGAACTTCCCCATTGGTTACAAGCCATTCATGGGTTACGAAGGAACAAATCAAATAGCAGATTTGGTTTACAATTCCTTTACCTTAGGAATGGAAGACCACCTGTTGGAAATCTTCGGCGGACACGACACCAAGGAAGTGATTACCAAGGGCATTTCTGCTGATTCCGATTTAGCGTGGGCGAAGGATGCTCAAGCAGAATTGAATAAGATTCCTGGCTTTGTGCGTGGTAAAGTCAAGCGCAATACCGAGAAATTTGCTCGCGAGCGGAATGTAAGTGTCATCACTGTGGAAGTGATGTACGCTGCTAAGGAATCTGTGGGCGCGTAGTTTATGTGTAGGGAGTTGTTCTCACAAATTTCTCCCAGCACAAGCAAGAACTGTTCGAGTGTTAAAGGTGAAAACTTTTGTAAAAGTCAAAATTGGAGAAAATTAAACCACAGATGGACACAGATGGACACAGATAATTTATGTGTATTAATCTGTGTGTCTCTGTGGTTGTAAATATCCTTAAAATCATCACTGCGAGAAGCGTATTGGAAAGAAACACTCCAAGGATAGAAGAACTAAGGAATAACCATTTTTATTGTTGGTTGTGAGCTAAAGCTTATGGAGTCTGTTATAAAAGTCAAAATTGGAGAAAATTAAACCACAGATGGACACTAGTTAATTATCTGTGTCCATCTGTGGCAGGACTTACGCACTGAAAACCCGAAACCTCGATCCCCCCTAGCCCACGCCAGTCCGCGAGGGCGGGGGGAACCCCCAAAACAAGGCTGGCTCCCCTTAAAAAGGGGGGAATCTTAAAAGCCCCCTTTTTAAGGGGGTTGGGGGATCTCTTCTGCGTAAGTCCGATGTGGTTCTAAATATCCTTAAATCATAACTTTTGCGAGAAGTCTATTGGAAAGGAACACTTCCGGGGTAGAAGGACGATGAACTCACAGGAACGTCACTCGAAGGTACAGCCACAGGAGCATCCGAGAGATTGGTCATGGCCGTTTTGGCCTACTGTACCACTCTACCCCTACAACAAGCGGCGGACACTTCGTAGGGAAATAGTTCAGGATACTATCTGGACATTTGACCAGCTTCAAGGCATCCTCTACACCGTCGTGCCAATTCGTATGTCCGTCGTCAAGCTCGCTGCGGGTGGTCTCCTGGTCTATGCACCCGTTGCTCCGACGACCGAGTGTGTCCGCCTGGTTAACGAATTGGTGGCTGTTCACGGTGACGTTAAGTACATTCTCCTGCCAACCAGTTCTGGTTTGGAGCATAAGGTCTTCGTTGGTCCTTTCGCCAGACGCTTTCCAAGCGCACAGGTTTTCGTCGCACCGCACCAGTGGAGTTTCCCATTCAACCTACCGCTGAGTTGGCTTGGGTTTCCCCAAAAACGAACCCAGGTGTTACCAGAGGATAGCAAACAAGCTCCCTTTGCTGACGAGTTTGACTATGCAGTGCTGGACATCAACCTGGGACGGGGTTCTTTTGCAGAAGTTGCAGTTTTCCACAAGCGATCGCGCACTTTACTTGTGACTGATTCTGTGCTTTGTGTGCCAGAAGAACCACCCGCGATCGTCCAATTAGATCCGTACCCCTTGCTGTTTCACGCTAGGGACAATGCCGTGGAAGTCATCGAGGACAACGAGGCAAACCGTCGCAAAGGATGGCAACGCATCTCATTATTTGCAATTTACTTGCGTCCAAGTGTGTTGGAGACAGCTGGAGTGGGGCAGACGTTACGGGATGCTCTCAAAGCACCGAACAAGTCGCCAAAAGCATACTTTGGCTTATTTCCGTTTCGATGGAAAGAAAATTGGCAGCAGTCATTTGATGCCCTACGAGGAAATGGGCGTCCATTTGTAGCACCGATTCTGCAAACTCTCATTCTTCCTCAAGCACCAAACCAAGTGCTCAATTGGGCTGACAAGGTTGCAACTTGGGATTTTGGGCGGATTATTTCCTGTCACTTTGACTCGCCAATTCCGACGAGTCCACATGAATTCCGGCAAGCATTTGCTTTCCTTAAGAGAAACACGTCTGGAAGCTCAAGCCAGCCCCTCCTGCAAGAAGACTTAAAATTCATCAAGGAACTAGAAGCAAATCTGATCCAGTGGGGTATCGCGACACCACCTAAAGAGAAGGTTTGAGGTTTGACACTCCCCACGTCTAAAGCCGGGGGATTCTTGAAGAGTTTACAAACCAACTTTCAATGGTGCTATCAAAGACACCCTAGACGCTCAAAACAACTACCAGTATGAAAGGTGTTGCAATTGCGCTTACTTTCTTTTTTGCTTTCCGAGTCCACCACAAAGCCAGTTAGGTACGCTCAATATCCTGCCATTATTTGCCCTTTAACTATTCCGAATTAAGTCGGATATGTCCGTTGCCGGGATTGCTCCGTACTAGGATAGTTCAACGCGCAGATGGTTATTCCTACTTACGTGCATCTACTATATCAAACAAGCGGCTAAAGCCGCAACCGACTTATCCCCATGTCTGAAGCCAGGGGCTTGCGTCTCGTTTTTCGGTCAGGGCGAAAATTGACACTGCAAGCGCAGATAGCATCACATTATTTCAATATCTATCTAAAGATATATTTTATTGATTTTTATCTGATGAGATTATAATCTCAAGTTTGCTAGATTTCGTCAGTTTTCAGTTAACCTAACAATACCGATTGAAAAGTGACTCACTATAAAATTTTCAACCATGACATCATGGTCTGCACCCATGAGTCTGTGATAGGTAATCATCTTTATTCTGGTAGGGTGCTAGGTTTGACTGACCCAGAGGATATTATTCAGTTGCACCCAGATTTAAAATCACAATGGAATATTATTACCGAACACTATGGACGGATAGGTTTAAGCCATAGCAAAAATGTCATCTGGGATGTCTCGCTGAGAGTCTTGGAAGACTATCCTAACCATAACGTTTCCCTTTTTTTCTTCGGCAATACTGCAAGCAAAGCCGATTGTGATGAAGATTGGTTTTCCCAGCTAGATTCCGACTGGTTGAACGCGGTTAAGTTTATGAACTGCAAGAACAACTTTATAAAGCTTGCACAAGAACTGGGAGTTAGCGTTCCTCTAACGTTTTGTTTTCAAAACAAGGCTGCTATCAAAGACTTATCTGAGTTTCCCTATCCGTGTTATTTCAAGCCTACCATTTCCGTTGATGGTGCCGGGATTAGCCGATGTGAAAACCAACAAGAGCTTTCCAAAATTCTGAAAACGTTTCCCGATGAAATACCTTTGCAAATCCAGGAGGAAGTCACAGCTTCCTCCTTTTTAAATTTGCAATACTGTGTTGAAGCTTCAAAGCTTCAACGTCTCGCCGTAACTTCTCAAATACTTGATGGCTACGCCCATATAGGCAATCGCTATCCCAGTACGCATCAACCTTGGGAAACTGTTGAACCAATAGCCGAATGGATGGCGCAACGTGGAATGAAAGAGGTCTTTGCTTTTGATGTTGCTGTCGTGGAAGATGCAACACAAACGCGTTATCTGGCGATCGAGTGCAATCCACGCTTTAATGGCGCATCATATCCCACAGGTATTGCTAAGAAGCTCAATATGCTCAGCTGGACGTGCGAAACCTTCAAGACGCAATATTGCTCACTCGAAAACCTTGATTTAAGCGATATTGAGTTTAATCCTCAAAGCAATACGGGTGTTGTGCTGGTGAACTGGGGGACTATTCTGGTTGGAAAAATTAGTATCTTGCTTGCTGGAACTGTCGAAAAGCAGAATGAACTGAGAGCCTATTTGAAACAGCGATTTTGAGCAGGCGAGATACTCCCTGTACTGCTTATAGGATAGGGCGGGTAGTGAGAGCGATCGCCCAAGGGGCAGTGCGCTCCGCGCAATCGCTACTGGTATTTATCTGGGCTTGATATTAGATGTTGCTTCGATTGAGAAACAATACGAGTCTCTTGCCATGCTGATTTTAATAAAAATTTAAGCTTTTTTGGAGCACAAGCAATTATTGTCTTTATTGACTCTAATCACATCAAATACAGGGGCAGTGATGATAACTCGTAAAACTTTCACGGTGTTGACAATTTGTGCTTTGTCAGCGCTCACCATTGCGGATGCCCTTTTCCCACGTTTCGCAGAGGCTCAACTCGTGACGGATGCAAGTCATAACCAAACCGATTGTCCTAAATCAATCGTCGGTACATACTCTGTGAGAACCTTTCTTAATGGCGATTTTGTAGGACGTAGGGTGATAACGCTAACCCAAGACGGCAACTTTTTTGCCATTGACTCGAACCAAGGCGGTAATCAGGGCGTACCCAGCGCCGCTCAGTCCTTCCCCAACAATCGTTTCACCAGTGGACAAGGCGTTTGGAAGTGTACTGAAAAGGGAGAAATTACCGCCACGGCACTCAACTTCAATTTTCCTTCTCCGGAAAGCGCACAGCCCGTCACGACTGGTCGAGCCGATTATCGTGCGACGTTTAATCCAAAGACTCAGACATTGCAAGGGACATTTGAAATTCGTACCTTCGACCTAAGCCAAAATCCCCTAGACGATAATGTTCCGGTGGGCGAGGGTGAGCCGTTCAGGTTCACTTTCACTGGGGAACGCCTCACTATCCGCAAGTAGCAACTAGCAGCACCCCATCAACTACATCACTTTCTGCTGACAAGTGGTGAAATTCTTTATCTGAGATCATATAAACAACAGTGCAACTCTTGCTTTATGCCACCAAACTCCCTGAACCTCAAACCTTGAAAAACCATCGTCGCTGATACATTCCATAAGCAACTGCTACCAACACTAATACAGTGACTATGGCGAACAATAAAGAACCATTCACCGCACCAGCCCAAGATACAAACAGATTTTGGTAAATCCAATTGTAGGTGCTGGGAGCATTCTCCCCAGATCCAACTTTGGTTCTCACCAAGATTTTAATCAGCAGTGCAGAAGCAACGAAAAGGGAGATAGCATTTAATCCCATCACTTCAAAGGGTTTACTCCAGCGCCGCATCCGTCGCACTTCAATCAGTTCATAACAAGCTGCAAGTAACAATAATGCCCAACCACTAACGAAAACTACATAAGAACTCGTCCACAGCTTTTTGTTGATCGGGAACGCCCAGCCCCATGCCCAACCAATAATTAAGCAACCAATACCAAATAATACTAAACCTATGCTTGTACGAGATTTGACTGGCTGAGCGCGTATCCATTGTCCGGCAAAATACCCAGCTAGCACACTAACAATAGCGGGAATCGTGCTAAAAAGTCCCTCTGGATCTCCCAGATTATTGAACCCATCACCTTTATAAAGATGTGCTTGAGGAATGATCAAGCGGTCTACATAAGCACCTAAATTCCCCTCCCGCGTCAGCACTCCAGCACCATAACCGGGAACTGGCACATACATCATTGCTAACCAGTAACCGATGAGTAACATTCCCGCCAGTATCCATTGTCCTTTACGCGGAAGGTTGAGAACTGCAACAGAAGCAAGTAAGTATGTCAGGCTGATGCGTTGCAACACTCCCATAAAGCGGATAGTACTCAAATCAAAAGTCCAAGGACCTTTATTCCAAAAGCCATTGAGTAATAACCCCAAAGCAAATAAAATCGCGGCGCGGCGCAAGATACGCCAGTAAACAGGTGCTGTGGGTTTGTTGTTGTCGGTGTACTTTGACAGTGAGAAAGTCATCGCCACACCGATAATAAACAAAAAGAAAGGAAAAACTAAATCAGTTGGTGTGCAGCCGTGCCATTGTGCATGGAGTAGTGGAGGGTAGACATTAGGTTCAGCGATACTCGCCATGTTGACAAGAATCATCGCAGCAATAGTCATGCCGCGAAAAACATCAAGTGAAGTGAGACGACCCATAAGCGGAATTTTGGAGGAAATACTCTAAAGTACTCCACCCTATGCAGGTCATCAAGATAAATTTGTAAAGCAACACACAAGTTAAAATTTTGTTAAGACCAATATTGCATCACGCACTCCACCCACCTGCGATTTTTTTGAATTTAAATTTGGAATTTTAAATCTATGCCAGTCAAAGTAGGAGACACAGCCCCCGATTTCACTTTACCCTCCCAGAACGGTACACCAGTAAGCCTTAATAATTTTCGCGGCAAACCAGTCATCCTGTACTTTTACCCTAAAGATGACACACCAGGATGTACGGCTCAATCGTGTGCCTTTCGCGACCAATATGAGGTATTCCAAACAGCAGGCGCAGAAGTCATCGGTGTGAGTGGCGACTCACCCGAATCTCACCAAAAGTTTGCTGCCAAGTACCAGTTGCCTTTTACGCTTTTAAGCGACAAAGGCGACCAAGTGCGGAAGCAATACGGTGCAACCGCAGCTTTTGGTTTAATCCCTGGTCGTGTGACTTATGTCATTGACCCACAAGGGACTGTGCGATATGTCTTCGACTCAATGTTTAACTTTAAAGGTCACGTTGAGGAAGCACTCAAAACGTTGCAACAACTGCAAACAGTCTAAGTACAGCTAGTCATAAATTCGTAGCGTTTTAGTTTGTAGTAAGCGCTTTAGCGTTCGCCGTTAGGCGTGCCGCAGGCAAGACAGCGCTTACTACGAACTTTTCGTTCTCAAAATTGATAGACTACTACATCCTATTCTGGAAAGACTTCTCCGGCATAGGAACATAACCATTAGCTGTCTTCCCGTTCTTGCCGTTCTTGCCGTTGGTATGAATATTACGGGGTTGAATCACACCATAACCACCGTGATTACGTTCGTAAATGACATTGATTTCGCCAGTTTCAGCATTGAGGAACATATAAAAGTCGTGTCCCACCAATTGCAGATGTTCTAGAGCTTCTGCCATAGTCATGGGTGGCATGGCAAAATATTTGCACCGGACAACTTCTTCAGGCAGTTCGGGAGTGCGATCGCCTATTAAATCTGTGACGATGGTCGGTTGGACAATTCCTTCGATTGTCTCTTGGGCGTGTGTTTTCTTCTCTTGACGCCGTTCTTTGTATTTACGCAGCCGACGGGCTATTTTATCTGCCACCAAATCTATGCTGGCGTATAGATTCTCGCTACTCTCTTCCGCACGAATGACACTGCCATTGGCATAAATAGTGACTTCAGCCGCCTGTCTGGGATTAATTCGAGGATTACGAGCTACGCTTAGATGCACATCCACTTCATTTGTGATGTTTTGATAATGATTGACCGCTTTTTCAATCTTTTGATGCACGTAATCCCTAATTGCCTCGGTGATTTCAATATTTTTGCCGTGGATGACAAGCTTCATGTAAACTCTCCCGCTCAATGTATGTAAATTTGGTGTGGATGAAAAGGAAATGCGGTAAGGTCTATCACTGCCGCCACAACCAATCTTGGACAGATTTAGATTAGACTTACTGCTGGTATGACGCCTATGTCAACATTGATTTGACGGTTTCGTAGTCAACGCTTTAGCGCTAAAGCGTTGACTACAAACGCATACACATCAACTTTATGTTGACAACCTACTACCTTAAGCCCACCAAAGCCGAGCTTTTTCGACGTGTAGCCTGTGTTTATCTACGACGAACTTCTGCTGTGATTCCAATTGGTTGAAAAGCAATTGGATGTCCACGCAGACATCGTAGGTCTTCTCCTTGCTGGAGGCTTAATTGTTTTTCCCAAAATACACAACTCTTTTTGCACTTCTTAATCTTGTATTTTATGTCAACCATTGTTTAGGCGTCATCAGCCAGTCCATCTGTTACTATTTTCTTGGCGTGACGGTTATTGCAGAGAATTCCTCCCAACACCATTGAGGTTATATATTCAAAACTAGCACCTTGTATTTTGCAAAACCGATTCCCTTGACTTTCCTTTAAAATCCTTTGCAAAGCTTGACATTCTTTGACTCATATTAGTCATATGCGATACACTTTGCTCTCTATTCTGATTCAGTTTTTCCTTAATTTGTAATATGTCTTTGCACAATCGCCGATGTTTGTTATATAACCAGGGAGTGATACCATACTCAGATGCACTTTTGTGGCAGCGCACTCTCCTAGCCGAGCGCATCAAAAACCCCAGCCTAGAGGACGTGCTAATATTGCTAGAACATCCGCCTGTTTACACTTTGGGACAAGGAGCCAGTTCAGAATTCCTGAAATTTGACTCCACGAAAACTATGTATGAAGTCCATCGAGTTGAACGCGGCGGCGAAGTCACATACCACTGTCCCGGTCAACTGGTGGGGTATCCAATTTTAAATTTGCAACATTACCGTAAAGACCTCCACTGGTACTTGCGCCAATTAGAAGAAGTATTAATTAGTACACTTAAAATCTATGGATTACAGGGAGAGCGCAATCCCGGTTTCACGGGTGTTTGGTTAGAAGGGCATAAAGTCGCTGCTATTGGGATTAAAGTCAGCCGTTGGATTACGATGCACGGCTTTGCATTAAATGTCTGCCCTGACATGACAGGATTTGAGCACATTGTACCCTGCGGTATTGCTGATCAGCCAGTAGGCAGTTTAGCGCAATGGATTCCTGACATTTCTTTGTTAGAGGTACGCTCTCACGTAGCGCAGTGCTTCGCAGAAGTTTTTGATGTGGAACTGGTCACTGACTAAAATCAGAGAGTAAACGCAGCCTGTCATCCTACTGAAGAGGGATTTTATTTAGGGAATAAAAAAGATATCCAGCAGATAGAAGCTGTTGCCAAAGAATTCCGTATGACAGAAGAAGAGAGAAGAGAATTCGGCATTTTTTAGCTGATTCGGTCATTCATCCCACGTCTCACCCAGAGGGGAGCGTGGGATGAATGACCGGGTACTCAAGGTACGTAAAGCGACCTATTTTCTACGTCGTTAGAAGAGGGAATGGGGACAGTGCCTTGAGTACCAATCTCCGTGTTGGGCAACCTGTCAACAAGCGTCTTCGACAATTTGAGTAACCGTTTTATCCTTACTTGCTGCATATAGTCTCAATTTGTTTAATCTTCGTTCTGACATCCGCACATTTAATCTAGTTATCTTCATTAATAACTACCCAATGTTATTACACTTATGCTAACATAAAGAAGTGATGGCCAAGCCTAAAATGCTGTCCACACATCTGTACCTAGACAACTGAAGATAGGGGGTTTTACCGGGAAGTGCGGCTCAATTGTGCTATTAATAGCCGACTACTGCCTCGGGTATGTAAAATCTTCAAGGAACGTAGGTGAATGGTTTTTTCAATCATTCAAGTCGGGAGGGACACGTGCCTGACTATAAACTGCGGTAGTGGGAAACAGATGGAGTACCACGAACGAATTTCTGCAAGGATAATTTCCGGCAGAAGCCTACACTGTACATTTATGTCAGTGTAGGAGTGTCACAAGATGAGAAAGCCATTGGTAATATTATGTCCGAATGAACACTTATAAAAAACGAAGAACCTCACCCGCCTTCGGCACCCTCTCCTTATTAAGGAGAGGGTTATGGATATAAATTAATATTGCTCCCAAATAGTGAAGACAATGTTGACTTACTTTACTGGGAAATGTTCACTCCTTATCAGATGGTTCTCAAGGTTGGTCCTGGTGCAAGATGGTCTTATATTAGTTCCAACAGTAGAGCGAATGTTTACTCGTAGGTTGGGTGGCACTTTTCTAGAAAAGCTTAATAGCGGTTCTCACTTTTTTATAGTAGGAGAAAAGCAGACTTTCAAGACAAGTCTTTTCCTCTCCTCCTCTGCGTCCTTGGCGTCTTGGCGGTTCGTTAGTTAATCCTGCAACATCTCCAACAACTGTTCTTCACTCAACTGCGAAACACCTAACTCTTGCGCCTTTACCAACTTAGAACCAGCATCTTCGCCTGTAACCAAATAATCTGTTTTCTTACTCACAGAATCCGTCACCTTACCACCAGCTTTTTGAATCAACGCCTTTGCTTCATCCCGCTTCAACGTAGGAAGTGTACCAGTAATCACAAAAGTTTTACCAGCCAACTTTTGCTGACTCTGACTCACCGATGTTTCTTCCACTGCACTCGCAAATTGCAACCCAGCATCTTGCAAGCGAGAAATCAAAGTTTGATTCGCACTAATACGGAACCACTGGTGTACAGATTGGGCAATTTCCTCACCGATACCGTGAACAGTTTCTATATCAGCTTGCGTTGCTTGCGCCAACTGTTCGACTATGGGAAACTTCTGTGTCAACAATTGAGCATTGACGCTACCAACGTGACGAATACCCAAACCATACAACACCCGTGACCACGGTTGGTTTTTCGATTGGGCGATCGCCTCCACCAACTTCTGTGCCGACTTTTTCCCCATTCGTTCTAACGCATACAAATTATCTTCTGTCAAGTCGTATAAATCGGCAACAGAATGCACCACTCCTCTATCTACAAGTTGATGCACCAGCTTTTCGCCCATACCCTTGATATCCAAAGCATCGCGACTCACCCAATGTTCGATCGCTCCCTTAAGAATAGCTGGACAAGAAGCATTGACGCAGCGAGTCACCGCCTCCCCCATCTCCCTAACCACAGGTTGACCGCAAACCGGACACTGGGAGGGCATGACAAAGGGGTTGGTATGATCAGGACGGAGTTCTTTAAGTACCTGCACCACTTCTGGAATAATTTCCCCAGCTTTGCGAACAATAACTGTATCGCCAATGCGGATATCTAATTGAGCAACGCGGTCAGCATTATGTAAAGTAGCACGGGAAACCGTTGTTCCCGCCAGTTGCACCGGACGCATTTCTGCAAGCGGAGTCAGCGCCCCCGTTCTTCCGACGTTCACAGCAATATTTTCCACGCGCGTGGGTGCTTCTTCTGCTGCATACTTCAGGGCGATCGCCCAACGAGGAAACTTTTGCGTAAACCCCAGCTGTTCCTGAAGCTTAAAAGAATTCAGCTTCACCACCACCCCATCTGTCATGTAGGGCAAATTCAATCTTTCCGTGTCCCAGTATTCGTAATACTGGGCAACATCTTGTAGAGAAGGACACAGTTTGTGGTTAGGGTTGACGCGAAATCCCATCTTTTGTAACAGTTCCAGCGCTTCCCACTGAGTATTAGCAATACTAGCATCATCCAACCCTGGAATGTGCAGCGTGTAAGCAAAGAAATCTAACCGCCGTCGGGCGACAATTTTGGAGTCCAGTTGTCTAAGGGTTCCCGCTGCAGCGTTTCGAGGATTGGCAAAAACTGCTTCACCTGCTTTTTGCCTTTCCTCATTAATTTGTTTAAACACTTCCAAGGGCAAAAACGCCTCACCCCGCACCTCTACCCTCTCTGGGAGAGAGTTTGCATCCAACGTCTCTACATTTAACCGCAAGGGAATTGAGCGAATTGTCCGCACATTTTGGGTGATGTCTTCACCCATAACTCCATCACCTCTGGTTGCACCTCTTACGAGAACACCGTTTTCATATGTCAGTGCTAAGGCAGAACCATCAATTTTCAACTCGCAGACATACTCCACTTCACCAACGTTCGGTGCTTGTCGCCGCCAACGTTGCTCCCATGCTTTTAATTCTTCAATGTTAAACGCATTTTCTAAACTATATAGTGGAATATTATGACGTACCGAGATAAATTGGGTTGCTGGCCTTTCTCCCACCCGTTGAGTCGGGCTATCAGGTGTCACTAATTCTGGATACTGATTTTCCAGCTGTTGCAATTCTCGATACAGCTGGTCATACACTGCGTCCTCCATAATGGGTGAATCGAGGACGTAGTAGGCGTAGCTAGCTTTTTGTAGTAGTTGTCTCAGTTCTTGAACACGCTGTTTGGCTTCTGTGTTTGTCGCTTGCACCAAATTCATCTCCATTAATCAATAGCGACTAGATATCAGCCGTCTGCCTTTTTAGGGATTGATATCATGTTCGCTTAATTACCCATAATAAAACTTGTTTGTAGTAAGGACTTCGGTCCTTGCTTTGTCGGTAAAGAGGACTAAAGTCCCTACTACGAATTTCCGCAGGGTTATATAACCGGGCATGATATGAGTTAGTTGGCAAGTCACCCCAACACCCAAAAAGCTGACAGCTGGTAGCTAATAGCTAATAGCTTAATCAAATTTAACAAGCGTCGTCTTCTACTTCCTAGCAGAAGCACGTTCTACTTTGAGAATTCTTGTGGGGTGGACAGTCCGCGCATCAACAGTTATCAGTCAACAGTTAATAACTGATAACTGCTTGAAAAGCGCTAGAAATGTGCTGAATAAGTCTGTTTCAGTACCTGTTCTATCACACCTACTCTCTTGTAAACCTCAATCAATTCATGCGCCGGGGTTCTTCGCTTTTGCAGAAGAATTTTAAGCGGCGCTAACAAATGAACATCTGGATCGTCCGCAAGCGCAACTTCGGCTGCTTGCAAAACTTGGGTGGCGATCGCAAAAATATCTTCGTTGTCAAATCCTTCTTGCGCCGAGAGTTGGTGCAAAGCGACATCGGGTGTCGTTGCTCTACCCATCAGGGATTGGTCTAAAATAAGACCTTTCAACAAGGTTAATAAACTAGCATAAATAGAAAAATCAGCACAACTATCAAACGCCTTAAATTCGATACGACCTACTTCTGCTGGGAGACGTGCTATTTTCGTCAATGAAGGAACACTCTTAATCAGTTGTTCTTGTTTCTCCACAAAAACCAGCGTTGCTGGTCTTTTTCCAGTTCTAATAAACGTTCGTACTGACAGTCCTTGCCACAACTTGCCTTTATAAAAAGGAGAACTATAACTGAAAGGAACGATGTAGGGACTGTAATAAGTCAGCTTTCTGCCAATATCAATTAGATGTTCAACAGGCAAGTCAGCTACTGAAATATTTAAATCTGGTCCATATGTCACCATGTGAATGTTGGCAGTTTGCTCTTCTGGATCACCCTGTAATTGTCTTATTTCATAATCATTTAATGGTGGTTCAGGCTGATAAACAGTACGGTACGGATTAAAACTGACTAAAATTGGTGAAAAACCAAATTGTGCAGCAACCTCACACAGCAGATGAAAGCTTTCTGATAATTCAGCAATAGTGCTTTGAATGTTAGAGTGTATAGTTGTTCTGATTTCGATGCCTTTAGGAACACAATCAATAACTTGTTCGGAATCTGCAAAACGTTCAAATCCCTCAATATACCATCTTTTTTTCCTAATTCCCGCATCTCCAAGACGCAGTTGAAGATAGTCATTGGGATACATGGGAAGTTGTTTAACAATTTGATGGAAATCATCAAATTTTGTACAGGAAAAATCAGCAAATTTCCCTTCTTGATTTAGGAAAGCCACTTCATGCTCGATACCGAAATAGAACATTATGATGTATGCCCCTGTGTAAAGTTTAAATGACTTGAATTCAACCTAATTTCACTAAAGCCAAGCGATAGGAATTTCGTAGGGGAGGGATATACGAAAATAGCAAGCGACTTATCAGGGAAAAACGTTGCAGATATTTAGCTGGCAAATCTCCAAACGTACACGTTTCCATCACTTGATATCGAAAGTCCCACTTTTTAATCTGGCGAATATCTGAGATACTCCAAACCAACTTTGCTGAGGTGTGTTTGAGTGTTCCATGTCTTTTTTGATTCTTTACAAATAATCGAGATACAGAATCAAAGGCAAACCAAGAACCTGGAAAATGCTCCAAAAGATTGGCGAACAACTGCTTGACCTGTTGTTCGTTAAAATACATTAATACCCCTTCTGCGACAAACAGACAAGGTTCTGCACTCACGGCTTTTACATTCGCTATCCAGTCTGTTTCTAAAGCAGAAGCAGTGATAAACTTACGCCGTTCGGTTTCTTCAAAAAACTGCTTTCTCAGTCTCATTGAATCTGGCAAGTCTAAATCAAACCAGCGGACTTCGCCGTTATCCACTCGTTCAAAGCGCGTGTTCAGTCCTGCACCAATCTCGACAACTGAACCTTGGGGATGCTGTTTGAGGTAGGTGCCTACCCAGTTGTCAATAATCATCCCTCGCAAACAGCAGCCTACTTGAGACCCTTTTGCAGTAGCCAATTTATCAAAATCGTAATCAATTGCCTCAAGTATCTCAGCTGATTTGGAGTCGCAGATAATGGGGTCAGGTTGCTGTAGTTCAGCAGCTCTTGCCCAAAGGGTAAGGAGTAGTGTTTCTTGTACGATGCCTAAGTCAACTTTGGTTTTTGTCATCAACACCTCGACAGAATTGTTTGATTTGCTGTTTGTTGTTATAAGTAGAAAAAATTTTCAATACTCCCTTCAGACGGATTGTACCGCAAGTCAGTACTGAGTGCTAAGTAGGGTACGCAAAACAGTGCAGAGTGTTGAGTACTAAGTGCTAAGTTATGGAAAAAATGGCTCAAAACTTATTGCTCATTACTTAGGAATCTTAAAGGCTTTGGCAATAAGCACCACAGTTTGTCATCTAAGCGCAGGTTAATATAGACATGAGAGTTGCTTGAGGCATGAGTTTATGACAAGTGCTGTGAAATCTCCTTATACCAGCGAACAAATTGCCGCTTGGCTACGTGGATTACTCACGATTGCTTGGGCTGATGGTGACTTCGATGCGCAAGAACAGGAATTAATTGCCACTATCACCGAAAATGACCTGGCTCCTGGCATCAAAATAGAGTCATTAGACCCAATAGAACCAGAGGAATTAGCCGCTGTTTTGGGGAAAGGGACAAAAACAGCAGAAAATTTCTTACGTACAGCAGTTATGGTCGCGATCGCAGACGGTACATATTCTTCTAGCGAGGACTATCTGCTGCACCAGTTGTGCAAAGTTCTAGAACAGCCAGACCATCTATTAGAAGCCCTCCGTCACACCGTCGAACAGCCACAGCAGCAGGTTTCCGGAACGACGACTCCAATTCCCTTACAACCTACACCAACAAAGCGTCAAATTGATGCACTGCGCCCGATGCGCGACTGGCTTGACAAGCTAGACATCCAAGACCCCAGAGTTGCTCGTTTTTTATGTAAGATGATACCTAATCAGTGTCCCTTCGAGCGTGATGTCACCCTGTTCAAACGTAAAATTGTTCACATCCCCCCGTTGTGCAAACTCAACCCACTCTATGAACAACTTGTGGGCTTACGTTTCCGCGCTCTATCCTATCTTGCGGATGACTGTGGTGAGGATGTTTCGCCATATATCTAAGTGCTAAGTCCTGAGTCCTGAGTTACAAGTAAAGAATCAGGTGAGCCTTTGGTTTTAACCAAAGACAAAGTGAGGAGTTCGTGAAAAACTTATAATTTATAACTCATGACTATAACTCATGACTGATAACTCAGGACTCTATTATGCAATTCATCGACCAAGCAAAAATTGAAGTTGAAGCAGGAAAGGGAGGCGATGGTATTGTCGCCTTCCGCAGAGAAAAGTACGTACCAGCAGGTGGCCCGGCTGGGGGGAATGGGGGAAAAGGCGGTTCAGTATTGTTAGTTGCTGCACAAAACCTGCAAACGTTGCTTGACTTTAGATATAACCACCGCTTTCAGGCAGAAAACGGTTCTCGTGGGGGACCAAATAATTGCACAGGGGCAAATGGCAAGGATTTGATCATCGAAGTTCCCTGCGGAACCGTTGTTTATAATGCGGAAACTGATCAAATACTGGGTGATTTGGTCGAACCTGGGCAAACTTTGGTGGTTGCTCTTGGCGGTAAAGGTGGACTGGGAAACAAGTATTTCTTAAGTAACCGCAACCGCGCCCCTGAGTACGCCCTCCCAGGACTACCAGGGGAAATCAAGTCACTCCGTCTGGAGTTGAAACTCTTAGCGGAGGTAGGGATTATTGGGTTGCCAAATGCCGGAAAATCAACCTTAATTTCAGCTTTATCAGCCGCACGTCCCAAAATTGCTGACTACCCCTTTACTACCCTGATTCCAAATTTGGGTGTCGTGCGCAAACCCAGCGGAGATGGCACGGTTTTTGCTGATATTCCTGGACTCATCGAGGGTGCTTCCCAAGGAGCAGGGCTGGGACACGATTTTTTGCGTCACATTGAGCGCACACGCGTACTGCTACATCTGATTGATGCAACTAGTGATGATGTACTTGCGGATTATAACACAATTCAAGAAGAATTGCAAGCATACGGACGCGGTTTAGTAGAGCGTCCGCAACTTTTGGCACTGAGTAAAATTGATGCTGTTGATAGGGAAACAAAGGATTTGGAAGCGCTAGCGACACAGCTCAATCACCTCTCCTACTCCCCTGTTTTCCTAATCTCGGCAGTTACGGGTGCTGGTCTGGAACCAATGTTACAGCACGTTTGGTCAATTCTTGACCAACTTAATGCTCCTGAAGTTAGCGAAAGGATGTTGTAAAGATTCTCTTTTAGTAGAAACACTCTTGACAATACATTTGAGAGAATTACATAACTACTATTACTAATTCTCCATGACTAGGAGCTTTATCCGATCCTTCTGTAGTTTCCCCTTACCAAGGCAAGGGGGAACGCCGAAACGGAGATAATTATTAAGCTCATCGTTACAAAGAATTGGTATAGCTGTGATGGGATATCACGAAATTAAGTTTATACGTGAAATTACGTATTTTATCCCCAAATAAAATAGATTTCCTCATCGTTTTATTACTTAAACATCATTGATAAATATAGAGTTTTTACATAATGCAGATGATGTGGAGGATAGGATTTATCTGAGATTGCACCTGGAAACAAGCATAAGTTGAGAAAAATGTTATCAAATGCTTTCATAGATTAAAAATGCCCAGTAGGGTATATTGCTGCATCCATACAAAATATAAGTATGACACTTCCTGAAAATAGCCAGATCAAATTTAAGTCATCGGTTAGGTGCATAAAAAAATATGTATAGCGAAATGACAGGCACGTATAAATTAGAATTAGTGATACTTTCCTTGGCGATCGCAGTTATTTCCTCGTATACAGCCTTAGACTTATCACGACAAGTGCAGCTTTCTAGCAAATGGAGGCGTTTGCTCTGGCTATTAGGGGGATCTGTAGCTATGGGAACAGGCATTTGGTCAATGCACTTTGTTGCCATGCTCGCTTTTGAATTGCCTCAGAGAGTGACTTACGATGTATGGATCACTGTGCTTTCTCTGTTGTGTGCAGTCCTAGCTTCTGGCATCGCTTTATTCTTGCTCTGGCATTCTATTTCAACACCGCTTGTGATTGCTGGTGGCGTTTGTATGGGAGTTGCCATTGCTGGGATGCACTACACAGGCATGGCAGCTATGCGACTTCAAGCGAAGATTGAGTATGACTTAATTTTAGTTAGTTTGTCAGTTGCCATTGCAATTATTGCCTCTTTTGCAGCTCTTTGGCTAGCGTTTAGGCTGCAAAAAAATCAAGACTTGAAAGGCGTAATATGGCAGAAAGTTGGCAGCGCTTTTTTAATGGGAATTGCTATCAGTGGGATGCACTACACTGGAATGTGGGCAACTCACTTTATCGCCCACAATAATTTATCAAAACTGGAATCTCCTGTCATAAGTCAGTCCTGGTTGGCTATTGCTATTAGCATTTCGACATTATTCCTCTTAAGTTTAGCTTTATTAACTTCTCTATTCGACCAGTATTTAACAGCTCAGTTATTACAACAAGAAGCTTTAGAGGAAAGTGAAAAACGCTTTCGGATGCTAATCCGAGAGATGCAAGTGGGAGTCTTGTTGCTCAATTGCAATGGCGAAATTCTGATCAGCAATCAAGCAGCAGAAAATCTCCTCAATCTCGATCCTAATAATAAACAGCGCCAGGTCTTTGGTGCAGGTTGGTTGTTGTTGCGTGAAGATGGTACGCCTCTGCCAGAAGAAGAACGACCGGTGTACAAAGCAATAACCCTGCAAAAACCGATTCACAATATAGTTATGGGGATTGAAGATCCCAAAAGCCAAGAGCAACGCTGGCTGTTAGTGAATGCAGATCCTCAGATGGGAAATGATGGTAGCGTAGACAGAATTGTCTGCACTTTTAGCGATATCACTCAAAGAAAGCAAGTTGAAGCCACACTGCAATTGATTGTTGAGGGAACAGCTCATACAACTGGTAATGAGTTTTTTCGCTCGTGTGTACGCTATATTGTCCAAGTTTTACAAGTTCGTTACGCTTTTGTCAGTGAGTTTACTAATGAGCTGAAAACTCAGCTACGTACCCTGGCATTCTGGAATGATGTTGACTTCGGTCAAAATTTCGAGTACAGTATAGCCGCTATTACCGATGAACACTGCAAACCAGTCTTTGGCGGAGTTGACGACAACGTTTCAGTGCTTCTACGTAGAAACCAAAATGTTGGCAAGTCGAATCTTTACAGTTATTTGATGCCCCTAATTGACTCGAACGAAGAGATTATCGGTTACTTGGTGGTGATGGATATCAAACCATTAGAGATTGATTTGGGCAAAGAGTCAATTTTACAAATTTTTGCGGCTCGTGCAGGCGCTGAACTAGAACGGAAACTCGCAGAAGAGTTGCTTGCTCAAAGTGCAGAACGAGAAAGGGCAATTGCCTTTGTGATTCAACGGATGCGTCAAACTCTGGAAATAGAGCAAATTTTTAGCGCAACAACGCAAGAGTTGCGACAAGTTTTAAACTGCGATCGCGTCCTTGTTTATCGCTTTCATCCGGATTGGACTGGAGAATTTGTCTCGGAGTCAGTAGCAGAAGGTTGGAAAGCACTGATAGAGGAACAAAAAAATCAACCCGAATTGACACAGGTTGCTGTCAACCAAGACAAGTGCGCTATTAAAGATTTTGGGAATGTAGATAAGATCATACAAGACACCTATCTATACAACACCCAAGGCGGTATTTTCCGTTCTGGCATAAACTATCGCTGCGTTTCGGATATTTACAAGGCTGGTTTTGACTCTTGTTACCTTGAATTATTAAAACAATTTCAGACACGTGCATATATCACAGTTCCGATCTTTTGCAGCAATCAACTGTGGGGTTTGCTAGGAGTGTATCAAAATTGTGCTCCTCGTCATTGGAAAGAAGCAGAAATAAAAATGGTGGTTCAGATTGGGGCGCAGTTGGGAGTAGCAATTCAACAAGCACAATTGTTAGCACAAACGCAGAAGCAGTCAACCGAACTCAAACAAGCTAAGGAAATCGCTGATAGCGCTAACCGCGCTAAAAGCGAATTTTTAGCAAACATGAGCCACGAACTGAGAACGCCACTTAATGCAATCCTTGGCTTTAGCCAACTGATGAACCGCGACTCCTCGATAAAAGGAGAGCATCAGCAATTCTTAAAAATCATTAATCGTAGTGGCGAACATCTGTTGGAGTTAATTAATGACATTTTACAGATGTCCAAAATTGAAGCAGGACGCATCACATATAATGAGAATAATTTTGATTTACATCGGTTGCTCGATAGTTTAGAGGGCATGCTCAAACTCAAGGCTCAATCCAAGAGTTTAAACTTAGTCTTTGAGCGTACCCCCGAAGTGCCGCAATATATCACAACTGATGAAAGTAAACTGCGTCAAGTATTGATTAACTTACTGGACAATGCCATCAAATTTACAGAAATTGGGAGTGTAATTTTGCGGGTGTCGCTCACAGATGCGGCAACTGGGGATATAGACGAAGATACGGAAGAGGGAGGAGTTTTTTCTCCCCCTTACACCCTACACTTCGAGGTAACAGACACTGGTCCTGGCATTGACCCCCAGGAGTTCAATAAATTATTTCAAGCCTTTGGACAAACCACAACTGGGTTAAAATCTGGTCAAGGTACTGGCTTGGGTTTATCCATCACTCAAAAGTTCGTGGAAATCATGGGGGGGCAAATCCAGGTTAGCAGTACCTTGGGGGTTGGAACTCAGTTTACCTTTTTTATTCCAGCGCGTCAGGCAACAGAACCGAAAACACAAACTCTTGAATTCACGAGTCAAAAAGCCATACGTTTAGCTCCCCAGCAACCAAGTTATCGGATTTTAGTTGTCGAGGATAAGCAAACCAACCGTATGGTATTAGTCAAGCTGCTGGACAGCTTAGGCTTTCAAGTACAGCAAGCCACCAACGGTCAAGATGCTCTCACTCTTTGGGAAATATGGCAACCTCACTTGATTTTTATGGATATGCGGATGCCGGTGATGGATGGCTATGAGGCAACTAGATTGATTAAGGCAAGGGAGAAGCAGATGAAACAGATGGTTCCTCATCCTCACCAAACCATCATCATCGCCCTAACGGCAAGCGCCTTTGAAGAAGAAAAACACAAAATATTGAGCGCTGGTTGTGACAATATCTTGAGTAAACCGTTTCAAGAACAAGATTTGCTAGCAGAAATAAGCAAATACTTGGGTGTGCGATATCTTTACCAACAAAACACTCCAAATGCAGATATTAGTCCACCGATTCATGAGATTGTTACCAATTCTGCTAACTTGGCTGCTGAGATAGCAAGTATGCCTGCTGAGTGGATACAACAGCTTCACAATGCTGCTAGCCAAGGCAATGATTTGCTGATTGTTCAACTTATGGAACAAATTCCAGCAGACAAAGTAGATTTGATCGAGGCTTTGAAAATTTTGCTTGAAAATTTCGACTTCGAGGAAGTCATAGCACTGACTCAATCAAAAAAATGATCAGCATTTTTGAATCGGCTGAGAACCGATTCAGGGCGGGCAGGACAGCATTGGTGTCAACTTAAGCCAAAAGTCATTATTGACAAGCATTTGAGCATTTTTCGATGTATAGCAGGGGACAAGGGACTGGGGACTGGGGACTGGGTGAAAAGTCTTTTTGTGTCTAGGTTTTATCATCTGTTGATGTCCTAACCACCTTGGCTGTTGCTATATCATCTAGATTTTCGATCCCCCCTTCATCCCCCCTTAAAAAGGGGGGAAATCAACTCTTAGCCCCCTTTTTAAGGGGGTTGGGGGATCTAAAACGAGGGTAAATTGGATATTTGAGCTTGAAGTTGGCACCTATGGCAGGGCAGGACAGCCCACAAAAACTGTATTCAAGGCAAATGAGAACCGCTACAACTACAGTTGCCTTGATTTTCAAAATCTATCTAAATGTCTTTGGTATAAATTACACCTTTTTGCTAAAATGCGTCATGTTAACTTTTTTGTCCTTAGAAAAACCAATTAAAAATTAAATAAAATGCCGAAACGGCGTAAATCTCATATTCTCTCTAACCAATTCTCAAAGCTCAGTTTGGCTAGCAAAGTCAATCATCTGGCACTTAGATTCACAATTGTAAGTGTATTGATAGCCATTGTGATAACTAAGTATATGGCAGAACAATTTGTAAAATCATCTGCCCAATATTCATTGAACCTATCAAGATCGACTTCACGTTCTAGTGTCCACGTTGCTGTCAAATCACCAACTGCACCTTTGCCAACTCCTGCTGTCAAGGTTGCAGCCAAATCACCCTCTCGACAAAATCCCAAATCACTGACTCCACCTCCACCAGTTCCTGACTGGGCTGTTGCCAAGTCACTGCCTATTCCCTCTCGTCAACCAGAAAAACAAGATTTAGAAGTCGTTTACAATCTCAAAAAGCCTCCAAATTTCAAACATTCTCAACAGTTGCAAGCCATTGTTAACGATGTTGTAGAGCTTGCTAGTGATCAAATGTCTACAAAGCCTTTATCAATTACCTTAATAGATGCAAAAACTGGCGAAACAGCCGGATATCAGCAAGATACACCAAGATATCCAGCGAGTGTCATTAAGATGTTTTGGATGGTTGTTTTGTATGCCCAAATAGAAAACGGTATTTGGAAAAATGAAAAGGATTTTGCTCCTTATCTGGCAAAAATGATAAAGGAGTCTGATAATGAGGCTGCTAGCTTTATTCTTGACGAAGTCACAGGGACACGTTCTGAACCAGAACTAAAAAGTGAAAAGTTTAAACTGTGGAAAAATAAACGTCAGCAAGTGAACCGATTTTTCCGACAAGCAGGTTACAAAAATATTAGTATTATTCAGAAAACATTTCCCATTGACTATATTAATCTTCCAGAGCCTGAGGGGAGTGAATCACAGCTGCTAGAAAATCCAGAAAACTGGAATAGGATAACAACTCAACACGCAGCCAGACTACTGTACGAAATTTGTTACGCCGGGCAGGCTGTTTCTGTGCAAGCTAGTAAAAAAATGTGTCGATGGCTAAAAAGAGATTTAAATCCCAAAGCTTGGCGATCGCCAGACTCTTATGATTTTAACCCTGTACGCACCTTTTTTGGTGAGTCTTTACCCCATACTCGTGTTCGTTTACATTCTAAAGCTGGCTGGACTTCTTCTTCTCGCGCAGAAGCGGCAATGGTTGCAACAGAAAATAACAAAGCTACTTATATTTTGGCGATTTTTGCTCAAGACTCGGCATATGCTGATGAGGTAGATATTTTTCCCAAGATGTCTCGTCTTGTCTATAACCGCATGAATTCTCGCAGTTCCAAATAAGTATGTATATTTTGAAACAAAGCAACAAGTCTCACAAAAGTTTGACAATCGCTGATTTCAAAACTAGCAAATGCATGATAAGGTGTTAAGTCCCTTGTCATCCTTTGCCGCCTAAGCCAATGCATTTGTACTATTTAAACCCCCAACACCTTGAGGAATTAGTTAAAGATAGCGGTATAGACTTAGACCTTGCCAAACTCAATTTTATGTCTCTACAAGGCAAAACAACTTATGACTACCTGTTAATTTCGGAACATCTTCCCCGTACAAATACTGGAATGGTAAGAAGTGGGTGGTTGCAGCGTTACGCCCATATTGCTGAAGGTGGTTGGTGGTGTTCTGGACTTGATCCCCTGAATCATTGGCAAGCAATGGAGTGGGGGTGCTTTAAGCCCAACCAACCTCGATTAAATGAAAATAACAAGTTGATTAAGTACGAACATCCCCCCAGCACACCAACGCGGGTGTTTTGCCTGCGGGTATCACTACGTATTTGGCAGCAAGTCGCCCAACGTTACAATGTCGCCATACCCGACAATATCAACATTGCCTGTAATGGTGAAGCCGAAGGCTTTTGGCAATGGGTTATGGAACAGAACATCCCCGTCATGATTTGCGAAGGTGTAAAAAAAGCAGCAGCACTGTTGACACAAGGATATGCAGCTTTAGCCATCCCTGGAATTACCAGTGGTTACCGCGTCATCAAAGATCACTTTGGCAAAGTGATTACTCGCCAGCTTATCCCCGACTTAGCAGCGTTTGCCAATACTCGGCGCATCTTTTACATTTGCTTTGATTTTGAAACTCAACCCAAGACAATCGCAGCGGTAAATAATGCCATTTCCCAGCTAGGATTTCTCTTCCAAGAAAAAAATTGCCTTGTTCAAGTCATTCAACTTCCAGGAATAGAAAAAGGGGTTGATGATTTTATCGTCGCCAAAGGTGCAAGTGCTTTCGAGGCGATGTATCGCCAAAGCATTGATTTAGAAGTTTACCTTGCCCAAATCAAACCCCACACCGAG
The DNA here is from genome assembly GCF_002368435.1 of Kalymmatonema gypsitolerans NIES-4073. Lineage (GTDB taxonomy): Bacteria > Cyanobacteriota > Cyanobacteriia > Cyanobacteriales > Nostocaceae > Kalymmatonema > Kalymmatonema gypsitolerans. The sequence continues at coordinate 238,879 of NZ_AP018268.1, read as the reverse complement.
TTAACCATTCCTGCTGCACTTACCCTTAACCGTCGCTATTTAGGGGAAATACCATTCCCTACATCTGGATTAGTGGGAGTGAAGTCTGCAAAAGGAACAGGGAAAACCACAACAGTACAAGCTGTTGTTCATCAAGCTAAAAGCAGAAATCAACCCGTTTTATTAATCACTCACAGAATCCAACTCGGGCGTTTTTTATGCGACAAAATCGGCATTCAATGGGGAATGGATAATCGGGAATGTTTTGGTAATAAACGCTTAAGCACTTACTACAAACCTAATAACCAATCGCTTGGATTATGCATCGATTCCATTTGGAAGCTGAATCCCGAGGACTGGCGAGGGGCGATAATAATTTTGGATGAAGTAGAACAGTCTTTATGGCATCTGCTTAATAGCAATACTTGTAAAGATAAACGTGTCAAAATTTTAAAAGTATTCCAACAACTTATTTCTACAGTGCTAATAACTGGGGGATTAATTATTGCCCAAGATGCTGATTTATCAGATATTTCCTTAGAATATTTACAAGAATTGGCAGGAATTGAAATAATGCCTTGGGTGGTTGTTAATCAGTGGAAACCACAGCAAGGTTGGGACGTCACTTTCTATGATTCTCCAAACCCAACTCCCTTAATTCATCAACTGGAACTAGATTTAATTATAGGACATAAATGTTATGTAACAACAGATAGCCGCACTGGACGTTACAGTTGTGAAACAATAGAACGTTACCTTAAAGAGCGTTTAGAAAGATTGCAAAAGCAATTTCCCAAAACTTTGGTTATCAGTAGTCACACAACAAACACACCAGGACATGAAGCCGTTGATTTTGTTGCAAATCTCAATCAAAAAGTGACTGAATACAGCACTGTTTTTGTCACTCCTAGCCTTGGTACGGGAATTAGCATTGATGTTCAACATTTCGACCGGGTTTATGGTATTTTTCAAGGAGTCATTCCTGACTCAGAAGCACGACAAGCGCTCTTCAGAGTACGCGACGATGTACCACGCATTGTCTGGTGTGCAAAGCGAGGAATTGGCTTCATTGGCACTGGAAGCACAAATTATCGTTCGTTGTCTTATTGGTATCAGGAAAATCAAAAAGAAAACTTAGCTTTATTAAGCCCGCTGCATAAAATTGATGTAGATTTGCCGTTAGTTTATGACCCAATGCATTTACGAACTTGGGCAAAGCTGGCTGCAAGGGTGAATGCTTCTGTTACCCTCTACCGTCAATCTATGAAAGATGGTTTGATTGCTGACGGGCATCAAATTCATGTACGCAGTAATGATGTACAAAAAAATATTATCCGAGATTTACGCCTTGCCTTTTTAGCAACTGACACCAACGATTTGCCAACTCGTAAAAGGTTGATTTTAGAAATATTTAAAGTCCAGAAAGATTGGTCTCATAGCCGCAAAAAATCAAAAGAAATTGACATTAAAATCAGAGAAATCAAGCGGCGAAATCAATTAGCGGCTGCAAATGCTGTAGCTCATGCTCAAGATATTGATTACGTGGAATATGAACAGCTATTAGTTAAACATTCGCTCACGGATGAGGAACGCAACCAAATTAATAAATATATTCTCAGACAAAGGTATGGTATTGAAGTCACTCCCCTGCTGAAATTGCGGGATGACAAAGGATATTATTGCCAATTATTAACACATTATTATCTCACTCACGAAAGCGAGTTTCTTCGCCTGAGAGATAAGCAAGAATGGCATCAGCAATTGTCTTGGGGTGAAGGTAAAGTTTTTCTGCCAGATTTAAAGACTAATACGCTTAAAGTTGAGGCTTTGACGGCGTTAGGAGTGCTACAGTTCCTCGAACCAGAAAGAGAATTTACCGAAAATGAAGCTGATTTGTTGTTACTGAAAAATATTACTTATCAATGTAGTAAACATATCAAAAGGGCGGTTGGTATCAATTTCTTGAATGAAAAAAAGTCTATTTCACCGATAAAAATACTCAATCGGTTGTTGAATCTGTTGGGTTTGAAGCTGAAGCGTGTAAGTAATGCAATCTATAAAATTGACACTGAAACGCTTTATGATGGCAGAGAAGAAATATTTGCAGTTTGGCAGCAACGGGATGAGTTGATGTTGGCAAACGTAAAGGGTGTGGTTGATTATTCTTCACCTTGGATGGCTGAGGCTATCAAAACCAAGGCTGCCTACGCAGGCTATTTATAATGAACTACATATGCGGTAAATCGCCTATTAAGTAGGTCGGTACAAATAAAGTTAACTCGTTAAGGCACTCCTTAGTCATTAGTCATTAATCTAAAACGCGGGTTTTAGAGGCTTTTACATTTCTTAACATAGTTCTGTTTATTTCTACCTATCTACTTATAAGACAATAGGGTATGAAACTGTAACTAAATTTCTGGACAAAGCTACCGATTACTACTCATTTTTGGGTAGCTTTAAAATATTTGTTCGGTTTATATACGGTTTTCTGTACTTTATTTATGGTCATTTATTGGTCACGGTAAGACCATAGACTTGAAAAAGCTTATGCCATAAAGAAATAGATGGTTCATAGCATTGTTGACTCAGCAAGAGTTAGACAAGCTTCAAGCGTATGCTGAGCGTCAAGGCTGGAATATCCCTTTATGAAATTTATTGAGATTTTTCATACTCTGGATAGATTTGTAGAATCTATCTTTATCAAGGTGTTTTAAATTCGTTATAGTTTATACTGCATCTCTTGCACAGTTAGCTGTCGAATCGCAAAGTTTCTTCTTGCGAAATATATTGGTGTGTATGCTTGTGTCAAACAACGCAATTGGAACTGATAGCAAGCGGTAGCAGAGATAATTAATTGATAATAATTGATATAGATTTTAAAGCCCCGCCGCCATGCCGACTGAACAATTAACGAGAGAAAGCGATAATCTGGATTTAAGACAGCTATTGAAAACGCTGGTAGCTGTCAAAAAAGGAGACTTTTCCGCGCGTATGCCCTTAGACCAAACAGGCATGGCAGGAAAAATCGCTGATACGCTCAACGATATTATTGAACAAAATGAGCGGCTGACAGCAGAACTACAGAGAATTAGTAATGTTGTTGGGAAAGACGGCAAAATCAGCGAACGTGCCTCTCTAGGAAAAGTTCAAGGTTCTTGGTCAGATTGTGTTGATTCTGTCAACACTCTAGTGACAGATTTAGTCCAGCCGACAGCGGAAACAGCGCGTGTGATCCGGGCTGTGGCAAATGGTGACTTATCTCAAACGATCGCCCCAGAAATTGAAGGTAGACCCCTGAAAGGGGAATTTCTGCAAACTGCCCAAATGGTCAATACGATGGTGGGGCAGTTGAACTCGTTTGCATCTGAGGTGACACGAGTGGCGCGAGAGGTGGGAACCGAGGGCAAACTGGGCGTACAAGCGGAAGTTCGGGGTGTTGCAGGAACTTGGAAGGATTTGACCGACAACGTCAACTTGATGGCGGGGAACTTGACAGCGCAGGTGCGGAACATTGCTGAAGTGACCACAGCAGTGGCAAACGGCGACCTTTCTAAGAAAATTACTGTTAATGTCAACGGTGAAATTTTGGAGTTGAAAAACACCATTAACACAATGGTAGATCAGCTCAATTCCTTTGCATCAGAAGTCACACGAGTTGCCCGTGGGGTGGGAACCGAAGGCAAACTGGGCGTACAAGCAGAAGTGAGTGGTGTTGCGGGGACTTGGAAGGACTTGACCGATAGCGTCAACTTGATGGCGGGGAACTTGACGGCACAATTACGCAACATTGCCGAAGTAACGACAGCAGTGGCAAATGGCGACCTTTCCAAGAAAATTACTGTTGATGTCAAAGGCGAAATTCTGGAGTTGAAGAACACCGTTAACATCATGGTGGATCAGCTCAATTCCTTCGCATCGGAAGTGACGCGGGTCGCCCGTGAGGTGGGTGCAGATGGTAAACTTGGCGGTCAAGCGGAAGTACGGGGAGTTGCAGGGACTTGGAAGGACTTGACGGACAGTGTGAACTTCATGGCGGGTTCTTTGACAGCGCAGGTGCGGAACATCGCGGAAGTGACGACGGCGGTGGCAAACGGTGACCTCTCGAAGAAAATTACTGTTGATGTGAAAGGCGAAATTTTGGAGTTGAAAAACACTATCAACACGATGGTGGATCAGCTCAATTCCTTTGCATCGGAAGTAACGCGGGTAGCCCGTGAAGTGGGAACCGAAGGGAAGCTGGGCGTACAAGCAGAAGTGCGAGGTGTTGCCGGAACTTGGAAGGATTTGACCGACAACGTGAACTTGATGGCGGGTTCCTTGACGGCGCAGGTGCGGAATATTGCCGAAGTTACGACAGCGATCGCCAATGGTGACCTCTCGAAGAAAATTACTGTCGATGTCAGAGGCGAAATTTGGGAGTTGAAGAACACCGTTAACATCATGGTGGATCAGCTTAATTCCTTCGCATCGGAAGTGACGCGGGTCGCCCGTGAGGTGGGTGCAGATGGTAAACTTGGCGGTCAAGCGGAAGTCCGGGGTGTTGCGGGAACTTGGAAGGACTTGACGGACAGTGTAAATTTCATGGCGGGTTCCTTGACAGCGCAGGTACGTAATATTGCGGAAGTGACGACGGCGGTGGCAACAGGTGACCTCTCGAAGAAAATCACTGTTGATGTCAAAGGCGAAATTCTGGAGTTGAAGAACACTATTAATACGATGGTGGATCAACTCAACTCCTTCGCCTCGGAGGTGACGCGGGTAGCCCGTGAAGTGGGAACCGAAGGTAAGCTGGGCGTACAAGCAGAAGTGCGAGGCGTGGCGGGGACTTGGAAGGATTTGACGGATAACGTCAACTTGATGGCGGGTTCCTTGACCTCACAAGTGCGGAACATCGCAGAAGTAACAACGGCTGTCGCAAATGGTGACCTCTCGAAGAAAATTACTGTTGATGTCAAAGGCGAAATTTTGGAGTTGAAGAATACCATCAACACGATGGTGGATCAACTGAGTTCCTTCGCCTCTGAAGTGACACGAGTCGCCCGTGAGGTAGGTTCTGAGGGCAAGCTAGGTGTACAAGCAGATGTGCGCGGTGTTGCCGGAACTTGGAAGGACTTGACTGACAGCGTCAACTTCATGGCGGGTTCCTTGACGGCGCAGGTGCGAAACATTGCCGACGTGACGACAGCGATCGCCAACGGTGACCTTTCTAAGAAAATTACTGTGCAAGTCAAAGGCGAAATTTTGGAGTTGAAAAACACCATTAATATCATGGTGGATCAACTCAACTCCTTTGCATCAGAAGTCACACGGGTTGCCCGTGAGGTGGGTTCTGAAGGTAAGCTGGGTGTACAAGCAGATGTGCGCGGTGTTGCCGGCACTTGGAAAGATTTGACTGACAGCGTCAACTTCATGGCGGGTTCCTTGACGGCGCAGGTGCGGAACATTGCCACAGTCACCACGGCGGTGGCGACTGGTGACCTTTCTAAGAAAATTACTGTTGATGTTAAAGGCGAAATTCTGGAACTCAAGAACACTATCAACACGATGGTGGATCAGCTTAACTCCTTTGCATCTGAGGTGACGCGAGTTGCCCGTGAGGTGGGAACTGAAGGAAAGCTGGGCGTGCAAGCGGAAGTCCGGGGAGTTGCGGGAACTTGGAAGGACTTAACCGACAGTGTGAATTCGATGGCGGGTTCCTTGACGGCGCAGGTGCGGAACATTGCGGAAGTGACGACGGCGGTAGCTAACGGCGACCTTTCTAAGAAAATTACAGTTGATGTTAAAGGTGAAATTCTGGAGTTGAAGAACACCATCAACACGATGGTGGATCAACTCAACTCCTTCGCATCCGAAGTAACACGAGTTGCCCGTGAGGTGGGAACCGAAGGTAAGTTAGGTGTGCAAGCTTATGTTAGAGGTGTTGCCGGTACGTGGAAAGATTTGACCGACAACTTTAACTTGATGGCAGGTAATTTGACGGCACAACTGCGGAACATTGCCGAAGTCACAAAGGCGGTGGCAACAGGTGATCTGTCGAAGAAAATCACCGTTGATGTCAAAGGCGAAATTTTTGAGTTGAAGAACACCATCAATACAATGGTGGATCAGCTGAGTTCTTTTGCATCTGAGGTGACGCGAGTTGCCCGTGAGGTGGGAACCGAAGGTAAATTGGGCGGACAAGCCGAAGTGCGAGGCGTTGCCGGTACTTGGAAAGATTTGACCGACAACGTGAACTCGATGGCGAGTAACTTGACGGCACAAGTACGAGGCATTGCTAAGGTGGTGACGGCGGTTGCTAATGGTGACTTGAAGCGGAAATTGATGCTGGATGCCAAAGGAGAAATTGAAACTTTGGCAGAAACAATCAATGAAATGATTGACACTCTGGCGACGTTTGCCAACCAAGTCACCACTGTGGCGCGTGAGGTGGGCATTGAAGGTAAGTTGGGCGGACAAGCCAAAGTGCCAGGGGCGGCGGGAACTTGGAAAGATTTGACCGATAACGTTAACGAACTGGCTGCTACCCTCACGACTCAATTGCGGGCGATCGCCGAAGTGGCAACTGCTGTAACTAAAGGCGACTTAACGCGTTCAATTGCCGTGGAAGCAGAAGGTGAGGTTGCCATCCTGAAAGACAACATCAACCAGATGATTGCGAACCTGCGAGAGACAACGCAGAAAAACACTGAACAAGACTGGTTGAAAACCAACCTGGCCAAGTTTACCCGGATGCTTCAAGGTCAGCGCGACCTAGAAACCGTATCTAAACTTATTCTCTCAGAGTTAGCACCCTTGGTGGGAGCTTCTCACGGCGTTTTCTACATCATCGAAACCACAGAAGAAGTTCCGTACTTGAAGCTACTAAGTAGTTACGCTTACCGCGAACGCAGGCATCTTGCTAACCGCTTTTACTTGGGTGAAGGCTTGGTGGGACAATCCGCTTTGGAAAAAGAACGCATTCTGCTGACAGAAGTACCGCATGACTATATCAAGATTAGTTCTGGCTTAGGCGAATTTACACCGCTGAATGTCGTTGTCTTACCCGTACTATTTGAAGGACAAGTCACGGCGGTTATTGAACTTGCTTCATTCCGACGCTTTAACGAAATTCACCTGACATTCTTCGACCAACTTACCGAAAGTATCGCGATTGTGTTGAACACCATCGCCGCTAGTATGCGTACTGAAGAGTTACTCAAACAGTCGCAGTCTTTGGCACACGAGTTACAAAGTCAACAAAACGAACTGCGGGAAACCAACCAGCGCTTAGAACAACAAGCTCAATCGCTCAAAGCCTCCGAGGATTTACTGAAGAAACAGCAAGAAGAGTTACAAGAAACTAACGCCGAACTCGAAGAAAGGTCGGAGTTATTAGCTTTGCAAAACAAAGAAGTCGAGCGCAAAAATCAAGAAATTGAAAAGGCAAGCCGAGAATTAGAAGAGAAAGCAGAACAACTCGCCCTCTCGTCAAAATACAAGTCAGAATTTCTCGCGAATATGTCCCACGAATTGCGGACACCGTTAAATAGCTTGTTAATTTTGGCGAAATTGCTGACAGATAATGTCGATAAAAACCTCACTGCTAAACAAGTCGAGTATAGCCGTACGATTTACTCAGCAGGCAACGACTTGTTAACGCTGATAAATGACATTTTGGACTTAGCAAAAATTGAATCTGGAACGATGTCAATTGACATAGACCAGATGTTGTTTACAGAATTGCAAGAACACATTGAGCGCACCTTTAGGCAAGTCGCTATTGACAAGGGACTCAATTTCACCGTTGACTGTGCTTTGGATCTGCCGAGAAGCATCCACACTGATGCAAAACGCTTACAACAAGTCTTGAAGAATCTGCTTGCCAATGCTTTTAAATTTACAGAACGTGGAGAAGTCCGCTTGCACGTCTTCGTGGCAACGCAAGGGTGGAGTACCGACCAGGGAAGTTTGAGTCGCGCTCAGACTGTGATCGCCTTCGCAGTCAGCGATACAGGGATTGGCATTGCCCCTGAAAAGCAAAGAATCATTTTCGAGGCGTTTCAACAAGCTGATGGTACCACGAGTCGCAAGTATGGCGGTACGGGGTTAGGTTTATCAATAAGCCGCGAAATCACCCGTCTTCTTGGTGGAGAAATTAAACTAACAAGCCGTATTGGGGAAGGTAGTACGTTTACACTTTACTTACCCCAGTCGCTTTACTCTGATGAAGAGATCGGAAGATGGGAAGATGGGCAGAGGATTTCACCAAAGCGCTCCACCAGGGCACTTGATCACAAAACACCCCAACCTTATTCTGTCCTTGAGACACGCTTCGCGCCAACCGCAGCGCAAGCATACGTGAACGTGGACTCTAGCCCCGCATCTGGCGAACCTCCTATTACAATAAGCCCCAACAGCATATCACCCGACCAAATCACCACTCCCCTCCTTGATGACAGAGGCAATATCCAAGAGGGCGATCGCATACTTCTGATCGTCGAAGATGACGTTAATTTTGCCCGTATCCTTTTAGACATGACGCGGCAACAAGGATTTAAGGGCATTGTCGCCCATAGTGGCAGTACGGGTTTAGCGCTGGCACAACAATTTCAGCCTTCAGCAATCATCTTAGATATCCGCTTACCTGGAATGGATGGTTGGGCAGTGCTGGATCGCCTCAAGCATGACCCAAGTACTCGTCATATCCCAGTCCATATTATGACAGTTGAGGAGGGACGACAGCGCGGATTGCAACTAGGCGCAATTGCTTATATCCAAAAGCCCGTTAGCAGTGAGGCGTTGCATCAAGCATTGACCAAAATCAAAGGTTTCGTCGAACGCCGGGTGAAAAATCTACTCGTCGTGGAAGACGACGAGAATCAACGCCACAGTATTGTGGAATTGATTGGCAACACCGATGTTGCAACCACTGCTGTCCGTACCGGTGCTGAGGCGCTAGAAGCCATACAAAATGGGTATTTTGATTGTGTCGTTCTGGATTTGGGTTTGCCCGACATGAGCGGGTTTGAACTGATCGAAAAAATCAAACAACAACCCAATGGTGAAGCACTACCAATTATCGTTTACACTGCCAGAGAGTTGAATAGAGCAGAAGACACTCAACTCAGGCGCTTAGCAGAGACGATTATTATTAAAGATGTGCGCTCTCCAGAACGTCTGCTTGATGAAACAGCCTTGTTCCTGCACAGAGTTCAGGCAAATATGCCTGCCCCCAAGCGAGAAATTCTGGAACAGTTGCATTCCACTGACTCGGTACTTGTGGGTAAAAAAGTTCTCATTGTAGATGACGATGTGCGTAATATTTTTGCCCTCACAAGTATGCTAGAGCGTTATCAAATGCAGGTCTTATACGCCGAAAATGGGAGAGATGGCATTGAAGTTTTGCAAAATACACCTGACATTAATGTGGTGTTGATGGATGTGATGATGCCAGAAATGGATGGTTATGAAACAACCCGCCAAATCCGACAGAACAATCAATTTAAATCCCTGCCGATTATTGCACTGACCGCAAAGGCAATGCAAGGCGACAGAGAAAAGTGTATTGAAGCAGGTGCATCAGACTACATCACCAAACCTGTAGATATCGAACAGTTGCTTTCACTGTTGCGCGTGTGGTTATTTCGGTAGGATTACGGTTCAGATAACATCGTTTGCAGCTTGCACCAGCTTATAACTTATGTAATGAAAGTGCATGCACTTTCATTACACCCATAGGATTCTCACAAATAATATAATAAGAAATCCGGGTTTAATCACTCCGTATTTACAATAGCGATCGCTCGTTTTTTCCCCAATCTGTAAAATGATTATCATTATTATTGATTATTTTATTTTTTGATAGTTTTTTTAGCAACATTTTTATCACCACCATAATTTTTATCAATATCAAAAGCTCTAGTATAAAGCAGCAAGTAAAAGTAGAATAGAGTGTTAATCAGGGGTTATAGCAATTACTGCTTCATTAATACCAATTCTGTGTGAAGCTGCACATTATTTTTCCCCCTCCTAACCTCCCCATGAATCAGGGGAGGTGCCGCAGGCGGTCGGGTTCTTTCTATGCATCTTTATATGGAAACGGTATAACTTAGAATTTGACGATTATTAGGTCAGGTAAACCAAAAAGTTTAAGCTGTGTTTGGTTAAACTTTTCGATTTATCCTGCCAAAGAAACTTGGCGAACTATTAGGTATCAAGGAATAATGTTGAAACGTCGCACAATACTAGCTGGTTTAACTGTACTAGGCTTCACGCTGGCTGTGAGTACAAAAGTTTATGGACAATCCACTAGCGGGTCAGAAGCTTGGCAGACTGTCTACAATGATGCGGTTGCCGGGGCAACAAGGACAGTTACAGTTCCGCTTTTGAGTCCCTTATTATCATTGATCGTGCAAATATTCTTCAACTTGGCAGGTTTTTGGGGCGGTTAATCCTTTGTCTCATACCCAAACAGAAAAAGAGTCTAAATAGACGCTTTTGCAGTGTAATTTTTTGGTAATTTCTACGCCTGCGATCGCGTTCCGCCCACCGTAGGTGATCGCCTAGCTATATCTCTCATTCGTTAACGCAGATTATCCCATAGCCAAATATTCCATAACCCGTGAGGACTTTTCTTTTTATGTTCAAACCTCGCACAATTTCTAGTAGATATCTCCAAAATAGAAGCGTTCTGTGGTAAAAGAGTATAAAATTAACTTTTTTACCATAAGAATATGAGTAACGTATTAGGTTACATTAAAAACAACTCCCAGGAAACGCAGCGCTTGATTGGTCTAAAGTATGAGCAACTAGAACAACTAATAAATCAGGCGATCGCTTTACATATGCAAAAGCAACAAGACATAGAAGCAAAGAAAGTTAGAATCATAAATAAAGGGGGTGGTCGGAAGGTAAAACTATCTACAGAAGAGCAGATTCTCTTAACATTAATATACTTGAGACATTTAACAACATTTCAATTACTAGGTATCCAGTTTGGAGTGAGTGAATCAACGGCAAATGATACATTCAACTACTGGTTTCCACTCCTACAAGAACTCTTGCCATCAAGTTTACTTGAACAGGTAAAAAAAAATGCAAGTGATTACGAGATAGTTCAAGAAATTTTAACCGAGTACGAACTAATAGTAGATAGCTGTGAGCAGCCTAGAGAAAGACCTAGAGAGTATAAAGAGCAGAAAAAATATTACTCTGGTAAGAAGAAAAAGCATACTTTTAAAAATCAAATTATTGTTTTACCAGACGGTCAAGATATTGTTGATGTAATCGCGGGTCAACCTGGACCAAAAAGTGACATAAGTTTGTTCCGTGAAAGTCAAAAAACCTTTGACTCTAATCAAAGGTTTAAAGGAGATAAAGGTTATCAAGGAGAAATATCAATTAAGACTCCCACGAAAAAGCCGAAAAAAGGAGAATTAAGCCAGTTACAAAAAGAGAAAAACAAAGAAATGGCTTCAAACCGGATATTTGTTGAACATTTGATTCGGTTAGTTAAAATCTTTAGATCTGCATCCGAACGATTTAGGCTAAATCCACATAAATATGAGCAGGTGATTCAGACAATTTGTGGACTTGTAAGATTCCGAATTAGAGCTTTAGTTTTACCACTATGAAATAGTGAGAGACAACGTAGCTAAAATTTACTGCCAACTTGTTTTTTTTACTTTATTTTCAACAAGAACTATCTCAAAAGCTGGTTTTTGCGTGGAGAATGGCTGATGTTTGAAGTTAGCGATCGCCTGTTAAAAGCCAGTCATACAGAGGTTTTAGCATTTTTCGGAGATGTCTAGTGCCTTAACTGCTATTATCCTAGCGTTTGTCATAGGTACACAGATATATATACAACCCGCAGTAGCCGCTGGAGGAACGTGTAATCCAACTGCGGCTAACCTACCTATATGCCCAAGTGCAGCACCGTCGGCGTCCGCTACTTTCCTCGATCCAACTGCTACAATCACCAATCCAACAAATATTAGCTTGGGCGAAAAAGTCTACGTCGCACCGTTTGCCGAGTTAAACGCTACTACAGCCCCCATTACCATCGCGGCAGATTCTAACGTCCAAGACCAAGTGAGAATTCTGGCTTCCGGAACAGGAGTGGAGATTGGTTCGCGAGTCATTATGGCACACATGGCTACTGTCAAAGGTGCAGCCAAAATCGGTACTCAAGGCTCAACAGGACCCTTTAGCGACCCGATTACCAACACTCAGTTCAACAACGATATTGCAGAGACATTTCTCGTCTTCAACTGTGAAATAGATGGTGCAACTATAGAAAGAAACACCGTAGTCAGCTTTCTCTCGCGGGTTGGCCCTGGTGTTACCTTACCTGCTGGTAAAGTTGTCCTGCCAGGTAAAAACGTCACAACCAACCTAGAAGCTAGTAGCGGCACCCTTGGAAAGGTTGCAAACCTGACACAAGCTGACGTTGCATTAATGGAAGGTATCATTGAAGTCAATGAAGCATTTGCCAAAGGTTATACAGACTTAGCTAGAGCAGACTTGACAAACGTACAAGGGATAAATTACGCTCCAGTAACCTTTTTTAACCCCGGAGGTCTGCCGCAGATAGGTGGGAGTGTCACTCGTGATCCAAACTTCCGTAACCGCATCATCGGTAATATCGTTCTGCAAGATTCTCTGCCACAGCTTGACAACAAAATAGGTAATAGAATTTCGCTGCGTGCTGATGAGGGTCAACCTTTTAATGTCGGGCAAATTGCTGGTATGGCAAACGATGTTGTCTTTCACGCTTTAGAAACAACTAGCTTGACTCTTGGTAATGGGATTGGTTATGGGCCTCGCGCTCTAGTTCATGGCGGTAGACAGGTTGTCAATGGTGTTGCTAATGGCCCTGAGACCAGCGTAGGTGATGCTGTAGGTCTAGCACCGAACTCCGTTATATTCCGCTCAGTTATCGGCGAAAGATCAGCAGTTGGGCAAAGAAGCGCAGTCTTCAACTCTACAGTGGCTCCCAGAACGGAGATCCGTTCTCGAACAATCTATGCCGACAACGGCAGCCTTATTTTACCTGTGGAGTGGTAAGCAATTAACTTTTGCATAATGATGAATTTGAAAAGATTGCCAGTAGTGCTATTAAAATGCCTACGATTGATTCTGCTGTTCACTTTGATATTTGGACTGATACTAAGTGTTGATGACGGTTCATCTTTAGCCGCACAGAACATTGGGCAACCTGGATTTATAGACCCCGTAAATGCTGACATCACCTCCAATCAGCCTCAGGCGGTACAACCTCCAGTCACCGGACTTGTTTCTACATTGTCGGATGAAGTCCAAGAATTACCAGCAGAGCTAATTCGCTGGTCAACTTACTGGCAACTTTGCTGGGAACCATATCCCGAAGCTAAAGAATACGAACTGCAAACGGTGCTTATGGAAGGGAAATCTCCAAAGTTGAAACGTCAAAGCGATCGCTGCTTTCGTATACAAGCTGCATCTAATGAAAACCAAAAATCACAAGGATTACTCAACCGTGAATTAATCTTGTTGATGCATAAGATTCAGCTTGGTTATCGAGTGCGAGCTGTCTTAGATAGCAACCGCGTCAGTGAATGGTCTCAAGTAATGGCAGTCGGTGCAACTACTGTGTCTGAATAGAATGGTACTAGGATAAGCGCATGACAAAATGACTCAGTGTCCCTGAGTTGATGAGCTACGGTTATGAAGAGGTCAATGTAGAGACGTTGCATGTGAGTCCAGCGCTCTTGGTAGGGTTTCCAACGACAGTTACCTACGGCGGGAGACCCGCCTTCAGTACTGTCTCCTCCGCAGGCGACTGGCGTAAGCGCAAAGCGTGCCGCAGGCTTACGCGTAGCGTGCCGTATCTCCTCCGGAGACGCTGCGCGAACGGCGATAGCCGTGGCGTTAGCCATAGGCATACCCGTTCGCCCTTGGCGTGCCGCAGGCATAGGGCAACGTCTCTACATGTGTACAATCCACATTCGTGCCACGCGCTCGTCCCTGAGTCCTTACGGACACGCTGCGCGTATCCCTCACGGGACCCGTTCGCGTTCGCGTCCCGTGAGGGATACGCTATCACCAACAATCCTTAACTGAGCCGTATTGTATTATAGGCAATAGGCATTGCCTACCCTACACAAAACCTCTGTAACTGAACGGTATTGAGCCTGCTGCAATCAAAGCATTAGCATTAACGTCTTGTTGTTGCGCAAACAATGTCCCGGTATTGCTATCTTTACTTGGGGTGTTGTTAGCTATTTGAGGCGCTAGTAATGTCTCAAAGATTGTGTCGAGACGACCTGTAACAGCTTTGTCGTCGCTCAGTTGAAGGTTTTTAACGCAGTCAGCGTTTGCACCTTCACCAACTACGAAACTCTCACCTTTAGGAGCGGTTGAGAGCGTGTTGTTGTCCACACCACCGTTGAGCAGCCAATCATTAGGTTGCTTGGTTATGATGTCACTACCACTTCCTTTGCTGTCAGAACCAGATCCAGGTGTAGGTTGAGAATCCGAAGAAACAATACTGCCCAATGTCGTTGTAAGCGTGGAGGTAGATTCCGGGGCAGGTGCTGATTGGGCTACAATCTCTGAGTTAGATGTAGAGCCTGGTATCTTGCTAATCGGGTTTGTATCACCACTACCAAAGCCCTGAACCCAATAGTTGTTATAAAAACCAACGCCGATATCAGTATATTGCGACCTGAGGATATTAGCTCGGTGTCCAGGGCTATCCATCCAACCTTTTACAACCTGTTCAGGTGTTTTTTGACCTGCAGCTATATTCTCTCCCATGATTCGAGCTTCATAGCCAACTGCCTCTGCTCGATCCCAAGCTTTAGAGCCATCTGGTCCTGTATGACTCAAGACACGACGTTTTGACATCTCTTCAGCATATTTGTCTGCAGCATAGTTCAACTCAGCATTTGCTTTCAGAGGTGAAAGACCATTCTTGACTCGTTCTTGGTTAGTGAGTTCAAAAACCTGCTGCTCGAATGTCGTGTTGTTTGATGATTCCATGAATCCGTCCTCCTAAAGATTTGTTCAGATGAATTCAGCAGGGATAACAATTCTGCTGCAACTTTTGGTAGAAGCAAACCTGAGGAGCGCGACTCCCTTTCCACGCAAAGATTACCCATGATCGCAGCTTTCGGAAGCAAAAGAAGCAGGGGGAGAGAAAATAGGAAATTTTACACGCAAAAAGGGGAGTAAGTAAACAGTGAAAGCGTATCTCACCAGAGAAAGTGTCTATGGCAGAATACCAAACATAATTACGGGTAGTGACGAAGCTCTTTGGAGACTTCTTTGTCTGGTGTCCCCATGTAAAAGGGGTGAAAGTAGCAGTTGCATGGCTGCCGGTTGCTGTAGTTTTCTTTCGGGTGGGCAAAACGAGCAAGGGTATTTTGTAGTTATCGGAACCGCTACACAGTGAGCGGTTTGCTACTTTGCTTTATTCACAATTAAGCAAGTAGAAACAAGTATCTCCACAAAAAAAAGAGATACTTGCAAAATCTAGGGGTTAGGATGCAAACCTGTATACGTACGCTCTATGACGTATTTGCTTTAGAAGAAGTATATCAACTTGAGCGATTTTTGTATATATATAAAATCGAAAATAGTCCTTCCGATTGAAAGATAAGTTAAAGTATTACCTTTATTACCTTTAGTCCTGCATATATGAACTAAAGCTATCAAAACAAGCTGTTTCAGCAAAAATCATGCCGTTTAGTATGTTAAAATTTTCATCAACCTGAGGAAATTAACAATAATGTTTTTATACTAAAAATCCCATAAAATTAAGTAATAATATTGAAACTATTTTTTTCTACAATTGTAAAAATTTAATCAAAAATCGCAAGTGCAATTTTTCAGTGGCTTAAACACAGTTAAAGTAGGGGCACAAAGCAATGCCTTGTGCCCCTAGCATGTACTCCATGCAATTGAGAACCGCTATACGTGGGCAAGTAAAATTTTTCAAATGATAATACCTCACAACCAAACAAAAGTTAACACCAAAGTCCTACCAGGTGTGGTAAAAGATTGGTCTGCTCGCAAAAGTTGGGTACAAAGATTATTAAGTGCTTTCACCTTCGGAATCCTCTCGAGTATTACCACGACAACTCCGGTACTAGGGGCAGAGGGAATTGAATTCTTCTATGCTCCGTTTGGTGAGTTTTCTATCTCCACAACTTCCTTAGAAGTGTTTGCCAAGGAAGGTAAGATTACTAAAGAATTTTCCTTTTATGCTAATCGTGTCCCACCACAGCAGTTGGCACAACTGCGAAACTTCCTCCAGACAAGGTTTAATGTTACCCCCACCCTAGTCTCTCAGTTCAGCTACTCAGCCATAGGTGAAAACTTGCTGAAACGTCTGGGCGAATTGCTACTTACAGAAGCTAGACAAAATGGTTTCTACGCTCTACGTTCTGCGCTCATCTTAGGTGCTGCTGACTCAGAAGGCTTAACTGTTGTGAATGTAATCCGTCGCTATCCTAGCCCAACTATCAGGCTAAATTTGAGCGAAACCCAAGGAATTATCGCTAACTTGTCAGAACTCCTTCAGAAAAGAGATGCAGTTGTTGTTGTACTCAAACAAATAGCAGAAACAGAAGCAGCAAATCAGCCAAGCACGGATTTTTCAAAACAGCCAGACTTACGACGTGCAGGTTCTTTTCGCTTTTCAAAACAAACCCTGACTCTCAATGATAACTCTCGAAGTCGGCGTTTTGAGGCTGATTTATATCTACCTCAAACAGCAACGAAAACTCAAAATACCCAAAAGCCTCCTTTCCCCGTGATCGTGATTTCTCACGGCGTAGCGGAAGACCGGCAGACATTTGCTTACGTGGCTCAGCATTTAGCTTCTTATGGCTTTGCAGTTGCTGTCCTCGAACATCCTGGGAGTGATGCTAAGAAATTTGAGCAATACTTTGCTGGTTTGGCTGGTCCACCACAAGCTACAGAGTTAATTAATCGTCCACTGGATGTCAAGTTTCTTTTGGATGAACTTCAGCGTCTTTCTGAAACTAACCCCACCTTTAAAGGACAACTGAATTTGCAACAGGTAGGCGCAATTGGTCATTCTTTAGGAGGATATACTGTTCTCATCTCGGCAGGAGCAACAATTAATTTTGAGCAAATTCGTAAGGATTGTTATCCCAATCGTTCTTTGAATTTATCAGTTTTCTTACAATGCCGAGCTGGTGATCTGCAAGCTGATAACTATCCCCTACAAGACCAAAGAATTAAAGCAGTGATGGCACTCAATCCCTTGGGTAGTACGATTTTAGGACAAGAGGGATTTCGCCAAATCCAAGTTCCTGTGATGCTGGTTGGAGGTAGTCAAGATATTTTTACGCCAGCTGTACCAGAACAGATTCGTCCGTTTACCTGGCTGCAAACTCAAAATAAGTACCTTGTCTTAATCGAGAACGGAACGCATTTCTCTACTGTGGACAAAATAAATCCTAATACGGGACTTTTACCTGTTCCCCCGAGTTTAATTGGTCCAGATCCGGCGATCGCTCACTCCTATGTCAACGCTCTTAGCTTGGTATTCTTCCAAACTCATTTGATCAATCAACAGCAATATCGCCCCTATCTGAGCGCATCCTACGCCAAATTTATTAGCCAAGCACCATTAAACTTAAGTCTGGTACAGTCTTTTACAGCCGAACAGTTTACCCAGATATTTAATGGGACGTATCCACAGCCAGGCACTTCCAAAAGTCAACCAACCTTAAACACGCCCTAGTCACAATAACTCAACTTTCAGCTTACTCTACCTCAAGTTGAGCTGCCGTCACTGCATCAAAAGCAAAAGCCAAAACTAGAGGCATTGGACATTTGAGCAAATAGGTAGACATCACAGCTACAAGTGTGCCAATAACTGCTGAGACCGACCAGAATTTTTCCTGAGATGTCAGCCCCTTTTGAGCTTTAATCAATTTGAGAGTGTGAGTCGGAATTGGCTCAGGCATAACTGCTCCTGGAGGAAATGCCCAGTAGTTGTTACACCGCTCCTCAAAGAGATCTGTCCAGCCATTTTCTAGGCACCATTCCTCAATCCATTCATTACGATAATGCTTCATATTGGGGCTGGGAAGTTGAATTGGCATAATGTTTAGAACCTAAATAGAAATTCCTTGCTAATTTTTGACCAGTCAACCAATTGGTATAGAACTAAAGATTAATCACTAATTGTGAAGCTTTGTTAACAGTCTGAAACACCTGTAATAGACTTGAATGGCTGCTTTGCTCAATTCACAGGCTAACAGTATCTACCCTATTCTTGCATTAAAAGAAAATAAACTTGGCTTGGAAATTTGAAATGCAATAATTCTAAACAAATCAGTGACTGCTCTAAAAACAGATATGGCGGGTTTCAATTGCATAGAATACCTTTTGAAAGAACGCAGAATGCATCCTGATTGGTGAGTTGTGAGTTCTCACTCTTGTTGGATGTACTTCAGAAATTGGAAAATGGCTGCTTTAAAGCTTTAGCTAAGTAGGTAGGAAAGAAAAAACAAACCTACCTTAAGAAATATAAAATATAAATCAATATATATAAAAAAATGTGACAAAAACAAAACTACCAGAAATAGAGCGTCTATATAGCGCTTCGAGTAATGGTTTTTGCTTAACCATGCAAAGAAATAGAACAGAGGAGTCAGGGCATTTCCAAGTCAGTATTTCTACCCTGGGCTAGTAGCTTAAGAAAGAGTATCAACAGGTAGAAGCTGCTTTGCAATGACAACATCCAAGGAGACAGCATGCCTAATGCCGACTTTCAGAATAACCCACCATTGATTCTTGTTGTAGATAATGAAAAAGCTTTTCGCTTGGTGCTGCAGCGGGCTATGGAGAAGGAAGGATATCGATTTGCCGAGGCGTGCAACGGACAACATTGTTTAGATATTTGTCAGCAACAACCACTAGACATGGTTTTATTAGATGCGATGATGCCAGGAATGGATGGCTTTGCTTGTTGCGCCAAGATGCGAGCTATTTTGGGTGATGATTGTCCTCCAGTTTTGATGATTACTTCTCTTGGCGATCGCAAGTTGATTCATCGAGCTTTTGAGGTAGGCGCAACGGATTACATTACAAAACCAATTGATTGGGAAGTACTGCGTCAACGAGTGCATCGCTTAGTAGCATATAAAGGGGCAATGACGGAAGTACGACACAAAATTCAACGAGAGTGCCAACTCACAGTGCAACTGGAGGAGGTAAACCGGGACTTGCAAAGCCTTGCTTGTTTTGATAACCTCACTAAGCTCGCGAATCGTCGCTACTTTGATGAATATTTACAGCGCGAATGAAGACGATTGGAAAAAGTCCAATTACCTCTTTCTTTGATTTTGTGTGAAATTGATTTTTTCCCAGCTTACAACAACACTTATGGATTTCAAGCTGGAGATGAATGTCTCCGCCAGGTTGCTTACACGATTAGCAGCTGCAAGCGGCAAGCAACGGATATGATAGCCCGCTATGCTCGTGATAAATTCGCGAGCATTTTGCCAAAAACTGATGCAGAAGAAGCTTTTCAGCTAGCAGAAACAATTCGATCTGCTGTAAAAGCCCTAGGGATAGTACATGCTGCTTCAACAGTCAGTAAATTCGTCACGCTTAGTATAGGAGTTGTAAGTGTTATTCCTTCTGCCAAATTATCTGCATCCGATCTCCTGACAATAGCCCACTCATCTGTTGATCAGGCAAAGCAGGAAGAATGCGATCGCGCTTTTGTCCCGATCTTGGGGCGCGATGCTTCCTCTACAAGCCACCCAAAGGGCGATGGGCTACGCCCCGCCCAAGGCGATTGCACTGGTGCCAGTGCCCTAAAGGGCAATCGCGTTGTGATTCTATCACTCTAAAGTCTTGTAACATAGTGGTGCTAAGCTTAAAAGCAGCATCTAAACACCAAACTGGCTAATCAATATGTTTTGGCGGGGATTGGCGGCTGTACTTTCGCTCATGAGTGTCTTGTTTTGTGCCTCCCCTGCACTGGCAGACTGGACTCATCCTATGTCATTTAGCAATGCAGAGTTGACAAATCGCGATTTTTCTGGTCAAAGTTTGCAAGCTGCAGAGTTTTCTAACGCTAATATGGAACTGACTAACTTCACGGGCGCTGACTTACGAGGAGCAGTTTTGAGCGCTTCTGTGATGACGAAATCTAATTTGCACGGAGCAGATTTAACAAATGCAATGGTAGATCAGGTAAACTTAACAGGGGCAGATTTGAGCGATGCTGTTTTAAAAGAAGCCCTCTTGTTCCGCGCTACATTTAATAATGTGAATATTAGTGGTGCAGATTTTACTGACGCAATTCTAGATAAAGCGCAAATTAAGGAACTGTGCCAAAAAGCAAGTGGCGTAAACTCTAAAACTAACGTAGAAACTCGTGATTCCTTGGGGTGTCGATGAAGCGTGTTGGTGTGATTGGTGGCGGACAATTGGCATCGATGATGGGAGATGCCGCAAAGAAGTTGGGAGTAGAATTGGTGGTACAAACTCCTAGCATCAACGATCCAGCTGTATCCATATCAGTAGAGAACATTTTTGCCCCAGTGGATGATGCTAACGCTACGGCTGAACTCGCTCACAAATGCGATGTCATCACCTTTGAAAACGAGTTTGTTGACATAGAAGCTTTATCAAAGTTGGCACAAGGCGTTTGCTTCCGCCCTCAACTCGAAGCTTTGACTCCGCTTTTAGATAAATATCACCAACGCTGCTATTTACGCGATTTGGGTTTACCCGTTCCTCGATTTGTCGCCTTAGACTTGGCTTTTGCTGATGATGCGACTTTCAACCAACTGGGCTTTCCTATGGTTCTCAAAGCCCGACGCCACGGTTATGACGGTCAGGGGACTTTTATAATCAAGGAAATAGAAAGTTTAAAGCAAAAATTAGAATTACATAACATAAATGAAAATCAAAACATTTTTCTTCTAGAAGAATATATTCCTTTTGAACGGGAATTAGCAGTGATTGCGGCGCGTTCTGTAAGCGGCGAAGTTGTCATTTACCCAGTTGTAGAAACCCAGCAGGAAGAACAGGTGTGTCGCCGAGTCATTGCACCTGCTGACATTTCACCAAAGGTAGCTGTTGAGATAGAAAAGATTGCCCGCACTTTACTAAATAGTCTCCAAGCTGTGGGAATTTTTGGCATAGAGTTATTTCTTACGGCAGATGACAAGGTGCTGGTGAATGAAGTAGCACCGCGCACTCACAACTCAGGGCATTTCTCTATAGATGCCTGCGTGACTTCTCAATTTGAGCAGCATCTGCGAGCAGTTTGTGGTATGGAGTTAGGTAACACTGCTATGATTTGCCCGAGTGCTGTTATGGTTAACCTCTTGGGCTATGAAATTTCCCAGAGTGATTATATAACCAAGCGCCAGCAAATAGAGCAGATTCCTCAAGCACACGTTCACTGGTACGGGAAAAGTCAATCGCGTCCTGGGCGCAAGCTAGGACACGTCACCGTTTTACTTGATGGTCACAATCGGGAACAGGCGATGGGGAGCATCGCCAGAAATATAGAATCTATCTGGTATGGGAATTGAATCTGCTAAAAATTTTCATCTGGGGACACACAACAGATTTTTGAAAGCTATAATAGTTTTGTTGCACTGCAACGTTGGTGACTGCCATAAAGTTTTTTGATCTATGTCCGAAAAGAAAAGGGAACCAAATAATTCTCGTGGCAGTAGACCGGGCTAAGTACCCGGAAACTTTAAACGAGAGACATCGGTACCCACCTGGTTTATCCAGGTCATAAACTTAGGTAAAACGGCGTCGCGGTGTATCAAAATATAGAGCTCCCTTGGTCAATTACGACATGGGAGCTTTAATTATAAAAATCAGTCAAAGCCCGTAGAACAGGGTGTAAGGGTGTGAGGGTGTAGGGCAAAAGAAGCAGGGAGCACGCTACGCTCAAGAGATTTTAGAACGGAGCAGGGAGAAAGAGGTAATGGAAAAAAACTCTTCTCTCGCCAGCATCCTGCCCCCTCTTCCCCTTCTTCTTCCTCCCCATACAGCCTTACAACCCCACTCCCCTATCCCCCTAGTTCTAGTCACAAATGTAATATATAAACAAACTTCATGTGGATTTGTGCAACTCTACACATTCAGAAGCTTGTTTTAGACTTCATAATTTATAAATAATGTTCCTATCTTGTCAAGGAAAATCTGTGTAAAGTCATCCTAATCAAGATACCAATAAGAGTTAAAATCGCAACAATTAAGCGAAATTTTGGTAAAAGCTGTAAAAAATTGTTAAAAAACCTGATGAATGCCGCGTTTCCAGCCTCCGTTTTCCAACTAGACAACGGTTTAACTTTGATTCATCAAGAAATTCCTACTACCCCTGTAGTTGTGGCAGATGTTTGGGTACGTGCAGGTGCGCACTTAGAAAAAGAACCGTGCTTCGGTATGGCTCACTTTTTGGAACACATGATTTTTAAAGGGACTGCAACACTAGCGCCAGGGGTATTTGATCAGAAGATTGAAAATCGGGGTGGAGTAACGAATGCGGCGACAAGCCACGATTACGCCCATTACTCTCTCACCACAGCAGCGGTGCATCTAGAAGATACTTTGCCCCATTTGGGAGAGTTGCTACTTAATGCGGCAATACCAGAAGATGAATTTAGCCGCGAACGGGATGTTGTGCTAGAAGAAATTCGTCAAGCACATGATGACCCAGATTGGATAGGATTTCACGCTCTGATCTCTAGTGTGTACCAACATCATCCTTATGGACGTTCTGTGCTGGGTAGTGAGCAAGAATTAATGCAGCAATCTCCAGAGATCATGCGCTGTTTTCACCGCAATCACTACCAACCAGAAAACATGACGGTGGTGATTGTCGGCGGAATAGCTGAAGAATCTGCTGTGAAATTAGTGAGCCGGACATTTGTTGATTTTGGCGATCGCGTAGCGCGCCCTGTGCCCGAGGCACTTCGTGCCTCCCCTGAACTCCGTTCAGGGAGCCAGTCGGAGACTGGCTGGGCACATACGGGCGATCGCTGCTGTGATTGTCCGGAAAAAAAAGAAGTGACACCAGTGATAGCTGGAATTCGGCGTCAAGAACTTCATTTACCTCGTTTAGAACAGGCGCGGTTGTTAATGGCGTGGACAGGACCTGGAGTGGAACAACTTTGCACTTCCTATGGTTTAGATCTCCTGTCTGTATTACTTGCAGAAGGGCGAACTTCCCGTTTAGTGCGCGATTTGCGGGAAGAGCAGCAATTGGTACAGGGTATTTGCAGTAATTTTTCACTGCAACGAGACGCAAGTTTATTTACAATTACAGCCTGGTTAGAACCAGAAAATGTAGAACGCGTGGAATCGTTAATTCGCCTTCACTTGAATGATTTAATCTCCAACCCAATAAGTGAGCAGGAACTAACACGCTGTCAACGGTTGCTGTGTAACGATTATGCCTTCTCAACCGAGACACCAAATCAACTTGCAGGGCTTTATGGATACTATAACACCATAGCCCAAGCTGAATTAGCAGTGACTTATCCCTGGCAAATTCAATCTTATAGTGCAAAAAAACTGCAAGAATTAGCACAAGAGTATCTTTCACCCAATCATTACGCGGTTACAGTACTCAAACCCTGTTAGTCATGAGTCATTCGTCATGAGTTATTAGTAGCAAAAACAAATGACAAAAGACAAAAGACATAGACGCCTGTAGGGGTACCGTAAACCCTGCGGACAGGCTATGAATTACGCGTAGCGTCTCCGACGGGACAAGGAAAGGGTAGGACAAATAACAAAGGACAAATGACAAATGACAACATCTGTGCAAAAATCGCATATCCATCGCACTGTATTGAACAATGGCATTGTGGTGCTGGTGGCAGAAAATCCGGCTGCGGATATTGTTGCAGCGCGGATTTTTATCCGGGCTGGGAGTTGTTATGAAAACCAGGAGCAAGCTGGGTTAGCACATTTGCTATCAGCGGTACTTACCAAAGGCTGCGAGGGACTTTCGAGTTTGGAGATTGCAGAACAAGTCGAGTCTGTCGGGGCGAGTTTGAGCGCAGATACTGCTACTGATTATTTTTTGCTGTCGTTGAAGACAGTTACGTCTGATTTTGCAGAAATTTTGAGTTTGGCATCACGGATTTTGCGAACGCCGACATTTCCACAAACACAGGTAGAACTAGAACGGCGTATTGCTCTACAAGATATTCGCTCGCAACAAGAGCAACCTTTTACCATTGCCTTTGACCAATTGCGGGATGCAATGTATCAAAATCATCCTTATGCAAGGTCGGTATTGGGAAATGAAGCCACAATGAGCCGCTTAACTCGGAAAGACTTAGTGCAGTATCATCAAACTTATTTCCGTCCAGATCATGTCGTGATTAGTATTGCTGGACGAATCACACCAGAAAATGCGATCGCTCTTGTGGAAGGAGTTTTTGGAGATTGGCAACACGCAACTCAGCCGCTGCAAAAACTAGATTTACCAGAACTCAACGTTGAACCCCAAATCAAAATTAAGCCCCAACAGACACAGCAGTCCATCGTCATGTTAGGTTATTTGGGACCATCGGTGCTATCTTCTGATTACGCTGCATTGAAGTTGCTCTCTACTTACTTGGGAAATGGTCTTTCCAGTCGCTTGTTTGTGGAATTGCGCGAAAAACGCGGCTTGGCTTACGAAGTCTCGGCATTTTACCCCACACGGCTTTTTCCAGCATCATTTGTTGTTTACATGGGTACAGCACCCGAAAATACCCAAGTAGCTCTTCTTGGTTTGCAGACAGAAGTTGACTTACTCTCCAGAGCGCAGCTAGAGGAAGATGCACTCCAAGCGGCTAAAAACAAAATACTAGGGCAGTACGCCTTGGGCAAACAAACCAACGCGCAAATTGCCCAAATATATGGTTGGTATGAAATTTTGGGACTAGGAATTGATTTTGATCGGAACTTTCAGGAAACAATTGCCTCAGTTACTGCTCTTGATGCAATGACAGCTGCTTCCCGATATTTACGGGAACCTTATGTGTCATTAGTTGGTCAAGAAGAAGCGGTGAATAGTGCAATTGTATATTTTAATTCTTAATAAAGATTTAAAATACCGCAACTATAATAGTTGCATTATACACCAATTACCGATAAGTGTATTAGCATGAGATTACCCAGGGGCAATTCCCATGAAAGACAGCATGAAAATAAGTATCTTGAGTAGCTTAGGGTTTCTCAACCCGTCCGTAAATTGCTGTGCAATAAAAAGGGAGCAGAGGTATAAATCTTTGTTAGGGGTTGAAATACTCCTCTACTGTGCTGTGTCTGGGTTGCTTGGCTTCTCTGCTACAGTATCGGTTGCAGCTCAACCACAACAAATCGCACAGACAACTTCGCCGGAAGCCATCAACCGTCCGACTCTCCAAGTTGGTAGCAAAGGAGAGCGTGTCACGGAACTTCAAGCAGCTTTAAAACTTTTAGGCTACTACACAGGGACAGTAGATGGAGTTTATAACGAAAGTACCGTCCTCGCTGTTTCCCGCTTTCAGGAAGCTGCAGGTTTGAAAGCAGATGGTGTTGTTGACGCAACGACTTGGCAAAGGCTCTTTCCAAACGATCCAACGGTGGCGTCTTCTGGGTCGTCACCCAACACAAGCAGGTTTCCTGTTCCGTCTGGAACTTCCAACACCAATAGGGTTGTTGTTCCGACTTCAGATTCCAGACCTACAACATCAACTGCAACTACCGACACCACAGTTGCTACTTCCAACCCTGAGCCAAGATCTACAACTTCAACGACAACCACTAGCATCAGAACAGAGAATTCCAACCCGGAACCAAAACCTGTAACACGGAATACAGCGACCAGCACCACAGCAGAGAATTCCAAACCGGAACCAAAACCTGCAACACGGAATACAGCGACCAGCACCAGAGCAGAGAATTCCAAACCGGAACCAAAACCTGCAACACGGAATACAGCGACCAGCACTAGAGCAGAGAATTCCAAACCGGAACCAAAACCTGCAACACGGAATACAGCGACCAGCACTAGAGCAGAGAATTCCAACCCGGAACCAAAACCTGCAACACGAAATAGAACTGCTAGTTCACAAAGGACGTACACACCACAATCAACATCTACTCGTTCTCAACAAACCACTCGTCCTACCTCAACGACTCGTACTCAGCAAATTTCTTCAATTCAATACACCTCAGAAGGATTAGCGATTTTACGTCTAGGAGCGCGTGGTTCTGAGGTTACTAAGTTGCAAAGACGACTGCAAAGACTCGGTTTCTTGAATGAAGGCGATGTTGATGGCAATTTTGGTGCAGCAACCGAGGCTGCAGTGATAGCTTTACAAAAGCGTTATGGTTTGGATGCTGACGGTGTCGTTGGTGGAGGAACTTGGGAGATTCTCATGCGGCGGCGCGGACGATAAACAATTCAAAATTCAAAATATAGCAAACAAGATTCCCGACTTCTTCAAGAAGTCGGGAATCTTAACCAAGTAGCTAAATTTTAGCTTTTGGAAAATTCGTTCTATATTTTATAGAAACCGTTGCAAAGGTCAACTACCCCTGCCTACCCTTCGGGATTGAGGCAGGGGCTTGAAAGAACCAGCTTTCAACGTAAGAGATGACTAGCCCACGAGACTTGTTTTGTTACGGACTTCCGAATGTTTCCCTAGTTCGGAACAACTTAAAGCTTACTGGTTGTAGGCGCTTGTAGAAAGGAAATGCTGAGCAAGTTGGGCTAAGGGACTTATTACTTTACTCAAGGATTATCTCCATGCGAGTACCAGTATTAGATAAAGACGGAAAACCACTCATGCCAACAAAACCTAGTCGTGCTAGACGTTGGCTAAAAGAAGGCAAAGCCAAAATCGTACACAACAATCTGAATGTTTTCTGCATTCAGTTATTGGTAGAACCATCTGGTTATGACCAGCAACCTATTGCTTTAGGATTAGACCCAGGCAAAAAGTTTACGGGTGTTGGGGTGCAGTCTGCCAAGTTCACTTTGTTCATGGCACATCTCGTCTTGCCATTTCCAGATGTTACAAAAAAGATGTCGGGAAGGCTGATTCTACGACGTGCTAGACGGGGTAGACGGATAAACCGTAAAATCGCATTTTGTAAAAGAGCGCACCGCCAAAAACGATTTGAGAACCGTAAACAGAATAAACTACCTCCCAGTATTCGAGCCAATAAAGAGTTGGAGCTACGAGTTGCCAAGGAGATAGTAAAGCTGTTTCCTGTTACTCAAATCACCTACGAATATGTTAAGGCTAAGGGCGATAAAGGATTTAGCCCTGTGATGGTTGGTCAAAAAGTAATGTTGCAATGGTTAGAAAAAATCGCTCCAACTAACACACAAGAAGGTTGGCATACTTCCATCCTGCGACAACAACTAGGGTTATCAAAAGACAAGAAGAATAAGGAGAAACAAACTCCTGAAACTCACGCTCATGATGGAATTGCGTTAGCTGCAAGTAATTTCATGAAATTTGAGGAATTTTATACTGCAAACACTCATGGTCATCGCGCTTGTTGGAGAAGTCCTAGTCACATCTGCACCATTTCGTATCATTGCGCGTCCTAACCTGTTTCGCCGTCAACTCCACTTTGAGAACCCAGTCAAAGATGTACCAGGTAATAGAAAGCGCAAAGGCGGAACAGTCACACCATTCGGTTTTCGTTCTGGCGATTTAGTTAAAGCTGAAAAAGCAGGAAAAGTTTATATCGGTTGGATTGGTGGTTATACTCAAACCGCTAAAACCAAGAATGTTTCGGTTTATGACCACAATTGGCACAGACTTGGACAATTCAGCCCATCAAAAGTACAGTTACTTCAACGTAGTTCACGTTTATGCATAACATTCTAGATCATTGGACGACTCCGTTCCTCCGTCGTCCCGGCAACCTCGCCCAGGCTACTCCACTTCGTTCCGTTGAGCCTGGGGACTCCCGCGATTCTGTTGAATCGAAACCAACCGTTGTAATACGATAAAGATACCCCCAACAACAAGGTATCATTAAATGCCAGTGCCTAAAAACTCTATTTTTTTAAGAAAAAATAAAAACTAAGAAGATTTAAAAAAAAAACTTATGAGACACTTTTTATTAACTTGGCTAGGCACTGCAGTAGCGTTGCTCATTACAGCTCATATTGTTCCTGGATTTTCTATAAAGAATTTTGTAGCTGCTCTTGTTGCTGCGATAATTATCGGGTTAGTAAATGCAATAATTAGACCTTTTTTAAGCATTTTGACATTTCCTATTACCTTGCTCACTTTTGGGTTATTTACATTTGTCATTAATGCTCTGACTTTATTGATAGCAAGCGCCCTTACCCCCCGTGAGCTTTTTGAAATTAGTGGTTTTGGGGCTGCTTTGTTAGGTTCAATTATGTTAGCAATAGTTTCTAGTATTATTAATTATTTTTTAAGAAGGATTGAGTAAAGGGAACTGGGGATTAGGGATTGGGGATTGGGTAATAAAGCTGAAAAATTATGGAAGGGGCAATAAAGCCCTCCCCAAGTCGGGAGCATTTCCACAAGGAGCCAGTCCCCAGTTCCCAGTCCCCTTTATTAGTTTGGTAACATTTGAGCAACAGCTACCGTTACCACTCCTGGTTGCCCTTCTAAACGGAAAATTTGTTTAGCAACTAGTAACCTCACCCCCAACTTTTCTATAGTCTCCTTGTTGTTGTGAAGAAACTCCAAGGGGGTGAGGTTGGAGGCTGCACACAAAGCAGCTGCTTCCGCCACGCTAGGGGTTCCCACTTGTTTGGCGACAACTTTAGATGGGTTAGGGACTGAAACTTTGCTCAGAACATCACAGGGAAATGTTTTCAAAGGCAAATTGCGCTGGTGGCAAAGTTCCACTAAACCAGTTTCATGAGATTTAAGATCAATGGTGGCAATACCTGCGATCGCACTTTCTGCCAGTTGATTTTCTCTAAAAACGTGTTCAATTGCCTTTTGGATCAACTGTCGTGAAGTTCCCCTCCCACACCCAATTCCCACCCACAAAACCCGATGGCTGCTTGCTACTTCCATCATTTGCCTCTTTAATTTATACTTACTTAAAATTTTAAAATTATAAAGTTTGAGTAATTTTTTTGCAAAGAAATACAGTATTAATACCATCAATACTTTTGCCACTCATACGTAAGCCTATATAATTAGGAAAAATTGAAGCAGCTTAATACACACTTTAATTCCAAGAATCTACCGCAAGTAAATACATTTCACGTTTAGCGAGGGTGAAATAGTCAACACAGGTGTATCTATCACTCGTTGTAAATTCAACAAAAAACACCAGTGTGGCAAATGACTACGGAAATAGAGCAAAAAAACGCCCTCAGAGTAAGTGGCGTAAGTCTTTTTATATCTCATTTCCAAATACACAGTTCACCTGCAGGAGCTAGTTGCATGGCATCAATCACAAGCTTAAAGACAAAACTTAAAACCAAAGTCAAAAAGCTAACAATATTATTTGGCAGTGCTGCTGTGATGACATTGGGCATGAACGCCTCAGCAATGGCAGCAACAATGTACGATGTCACCAACTTAGGTAATGTAGGTCAATTTTATCTAGTGGGGGTTCGGGGGCTATAAGACCCGCGCTATAATCTTCGATTTAGCGCGGGGGTCCATGTATCCCGCGCTGTTTTCGTCGCCTCGATGGCGACAAAAACAGCATTTACTAGACATAGCATCTCTAGTAAATATGTTATAATTCATTTCATGATAACACTTACTCACCGCTACCGAATCTATCCAGATGTCACTCAAGAGCAAACATTAATTGAGTGGATGGAAATTTGTCGAGGAGCTTACAACTATGCTCTTCGAGAAATAAAAGATTGGTGTGATAGTCGTAAGTGTTTGATAGATAGATGCTCCATTCAAAAAGAATATATCCTCTCTTCTGAATTAAAATTTCCAAGCGAAGTCTATCAACTGAACAGATTGCCTGTATCTAAGAAAGATTTCCCCAGATTAGGAGAAGTTCCCTCTCAAGTTCTTCAGCAAGCGATTAAACAGTTGCATAGAGGTTGGGAGTATTTTCAGGAGAGAGGATTTGGCTTTCCTCGGTTTAAAAAACATGGTCAGTTTAAGTCGTTACTTTTTCCTCAGTTCAAGGAGAATCCAGTAACGACTCTGCATATCAAACTGCCCAAGATTGGAGTAATTCCAATTAACTTGCATCGACCCATTCCTACAGGATTTGTGGTCAAGCAGGTGCGAATCTTGAGGAAAGCTGATAGATGGTATGCCTCTATTTCGCTGCAATGTGATGTCAGCGTTCCCGACCCAATTCCTCATGGACATCCTATTGGGGTAGACATTGGGTTGGAAAAATTTTTAGCAACCAGCGATGGTGTTCGAGTATCGCCGCCGAAGTTTTTTAAACAACTGCAAAGCGAGTTGAAATTGCTGCAACGCAGATTGTCTAGGAAGCAACGGAGGTCGAGAAACTACGAGAAACAACGCCTTAAAGTTGCCCGACTTCACCACCAAATCGACAACACAAGGAAGGACTTTCACTACAAACAGGCACACGCCCTTTGTGATGCTGGCGACATGGTGTTTATGGAAGACTTGAATTACCGCACCAGTGCCAAAGGGATGTTCGGAAAACATATGCTTGATGCTGGGTTTGGTCAGTTTAGAACCATCGTCAAATATGTGTGCTGGAAGCGTGGAAAGTTCTTCTCAGAAGTCGATGCAAGAGGGACTTCTCAAGAGTGTCCCGAATGTGGTGGTGAAGTGAAAAAAGACTTGAGCGTTAGAGTTCATAGCTGCCCACACTGTGGATACAAAACCGATAGGGATGTAGCCGCAGGTCAAAATATTAGAAACCGAGGGATAGCCCTCATTAGTACCGCAGGACTTGCGGGAATGGAAACTGCCTGTGCAGACGATCTACCGGGGATTGAGGTCACTCAGTCTAGGCAAGTGTCGAAACCTCGTAACAGAGCAACCAGGAAATCTTCAAAGTGATTTGAGGAAGCCCACACTATACCGCTTACGGTTAGTGTGGGAGGATGTCACTTCAATTACGCCTTAGGCATTAATGATGCAGGTCAGGTGGTAGGTTCTTCAGGTATTAATCCTAATCGCGCCTTTTTGTGGAACAGCAGCACTGGCATGACTGACCTCGGCACCCTTCCAGGAGGGAGGGACAGTTACGCCTATGGCATCAATAATGCAGGACAGGTGGTGGGGTCTTCAGATGGCCAGGGCTTTTTGTGGACCAGTAGCACTGGCATGACTGCCCTTGGTACGAGTGCTGCCAATGCTATCAATAATGCAGGACAGGTGGTGGGTGGGGAGAATCGCGCTTTTTTATGGAGCAGCAGCACCGGTAGTACTGATCTTGGTACCCTCCCAGGTGGGTCTTCCAGTCGCGCCTCTGACATAAATGATAATAGCCAGGTGGTGGGGACATCCAGTACCAGCAATGGCACATCTCACGCCTTTTTATGGAACAGCAGCACTGGTATGACCGACCTTGGCACCCTCCCAAACAAGAATTCCAGTTCTGCCTCCGCTATCAATAATGCAGGTCAGGTGGTGGGGAATTCAGGTAATAGCAATGGCAGTCAAGGTAGTCGCGCCTTTTTGTGGAGCAGCAGTACTGGCATGGTTGACCTCGGTCTGCCGCCAGGTCGATTTCCTGCTTCCGATAATGACTCTAGTTATGCCAATGATATCAATGATTTAGGACAGGTGGTGGGGAGTTCAGATAGCATCTTCAACGGTCGTCGCGCCTTTTTGTGGAGCAGCAGTAATGGCATGGTTGACCTTAACACCCTAATTGACCCTGGGATAAGGCTGGATACAGCAACAGCTATTAATAACAAAGGTCAGATTGTCGGTTATAGCAGAGCAGGTTCATATGACTATCGTGCTTATTTACTAACTCCTAAATCATCCACACCAGTGCCAGAACCCTTGACAACAGGCGGTAGCATACTTGCAGGAGCTGGTTTAGTCTATCTGCGTCGCCGCTATGGTCGCCTATATCGATCGCAGAACAAGCCCCTACAAGAATAATTTTATTCACCACTGCTTCGACCATTCCAGACATTTAAGTACATTTGTACCGGGGGAAGTTCCGTTTCAACTGCATGACGACTCAACCACCTGGAGCCAACCCGGACAAATATTCTTACTCCTGTGCGCCCGCTATGCGCAGGCTCCGCACGACACCGGGGTAGTCATTAAACTCTGCGAGCATCAAAGCTGTATAACCACCTTGGTTTTTGACATTCACGTCTGCCCCAGCCTGTAGCAACAATTGCACCGCCTCGCCATAACCCCGCGAAGCTGTCCACATCAACGCTGTCGCCCCTGCTGAGTCTTGCAGATTCACATCTGCTTGCTTTGCCAGAAGCTGGTGGATCACGCCTATATGGTTGCGTTCTGCTGCCTTAATCAAAGCGCTTTTTCCATCATCGGCTCGAGTATTGACATCAGCACCATAATCTAGTAGAAACTTCACGATTTCAGTGTGTCCCTGGGTTGCTGCTAGTGTCAACGGGAACTCACCCAAGTTTTTTTCGTTCACATTCGCTCCTTGACGCAGCAGTGCTTCAACAATTTGGCTGTGTCCCTGCAAAGCTGCTAAAAGTAGCGGTGTATCTCCTAAATGGTTCCTGATTTGCACATTAGCATTTTGGCTGAGTAAGACTGCTACCACATCGGTATAACCTTCTACCACAGCAAGGTGCAGGGCTGTTTCACCATCTTTATCTTGAAGATTGACATCAGCACCGTGAGCAAGTATTGCTGCTGCTACTGCACTATGTCCCGCTGCTGCTGCTGCTGATAAAGCCGTACCACCATCAAGGTTTCGCAGCTTTACATCAGCCCCTGCTGCTAACAGTGCTTCCACAACTTCCAAATGTCCCAAGTCTGCCGCAATCATCAATGCGGTTTCTCCCTCTTCATCTTGGGCATTGACATCTGCATGATTTTGTAGTAAAGCTTGTACAACTGTGGTATGTCCAGCGCGTACTGCTACCTCAAAAGCTGTGTCCTCATCTTTATCTTTGACATCTACCTTGGCACCAGCAGCAAGCAAGGCTTGCACCACCTCCGCGTGTCCTTTGAGCGCGGCTATCATCAAGGCAGTGCTGCCATCTTCATTCGTGGCATTGACATCCGCACCTCTAGAGAGTAAAAGCTTTACAATGTCAAGATTGTTGGCACTCGCTGCTAACATCAAAGCCGTCAACCCATAGCGCTTTCTTTTCAAGTTGATGTTGGCACCTGCATCCAGAAGCGATCGCACAATTTCCGTGTAGCCTAAATGAGCGGCAAACATTAAGGGCGTAGTGCCATCGCGATCGCCCGTGTCTACAACAGCATTAGCATTCAGCAGTGAATGCACCTGCTTGATATCACCATTTTTAGCAGCCGACAGCAGCAAATCGTTATTTTTAATCATTAGTCATTAATTGGGAGTTGGAAGGCACAGATCACAACTGGTGGAGTTTTTGCGATCTCTGTCATCTGTCCATTTCATCTTCCCATCTACCTATTCCCAATTAGGTTATGCTAATTTTTATGAAGATTTAAGGATAAGGGGAACAGCTATGAATCTGGAACTTTCACCATCAGTAAAATACTGGTCAAATTTCTTTCACCCAGTCTTAATGTGGGCGCTCTTACTACTTTCGTTATATGCGGCGTACCTAGGACTGCAAGTCCAACGTACCAGAAATGCTGAGGGTGAACAAAAGAAAGAATTAGTCAAAGGTAAATACAACGTCAAACACTACCAAATTGGCTCTGTACTCCTAGCTTTGATGGTTACAGGCGCTATCGGTGGTATGGCTGTCACCTATATCAACAACGGTAAGTTGTTTGTTGGACCTCACCTACTAGCAGGGCTTGGTATGACAAGTCTGATTGCCTTCTCTGCTTCCCTATCGCCTTTTATGCAAAAAGGAGCGAATTGGGCGCGTCTGACTCATATTTTATTGAATTTTGCACTTTTAGGTCTTTTTGCTTGGCAGGCTCTTAGCGGGGTAGAAATTGTTCAAAGAATTCTCACTCAAGCATAGTAATTAGTTATTAGTCATTAATCAAAAGTCAATAGTCAAGAGGGTTTTCCTGACTATTGACTTTTGACTTAGCGCTTTTTATTGGAATTGATGGGAAAAGAAATACCACATGATTGGTGAAAATCTTCCTGTACTTTGCGAGTCAAGCGGCGAGAAACTTGGCGGACAATTTGGTTAAGTAGGCGATCGCCTGTAGATTCAATTAAAGACTTGGGTAATCGCTGAATAAATTTGGGAAAGTGAATATCAACTGTCAAATCCAATTCCCATTCGACTCGTGTCATTTCACCAACGCTGATTGAAGCATCGTTTGTCACGTTTTCTACTAATCGTAGGGAAGAGCGGTAGTCTACATCATAACCAGGAGGCTGATAGTCAGGAACGGCGATCGTACGGGTACGGTAGACCCCTTCCTCTGGCGGTAATAGTTCCAAACCAATTTTTGGCTCTACTTCATAACCAAAAGCGCCAAAGCGACCGATGACTAAAGCATAGCCATTTTCCCCCAGAGGTTCCACTTTCATCGGTTCAGCACACCGGGAAAACCATGAAGCGTGACTATCGAGATATTCTGCAACGGTTCCAGGTGCAGCGTACATTTCCATACAGTCGCTATAACGACCGTAAAACCTTGTTGGTGTCCCTACAGCTTTCTCTTGGGTTGCCTCAGGTGCTTCTTCTAGAGTCGATGTCACGGACAAGACTGCTTCAGTTGTTTCAAACGATTGACAATCGGTGTTTTTTGAAAGCATAAAAGGGTTCTTCTATAGTGAGAGCGTTTGTCTAAATTAAGAATTCCCCTCGCAGGGACAAAGTTTCGCACTAAATCCCCATTTTGGCGGAAATCTCAATCATCTGTCATATAGTTCATCTAATCTCTACATAATCTCTACAATAGAAAACTGAAAAACAGATACTAGTTTTCTAGGATAGCGCTTATTATGAAAGCATTAGTAGCAGGGGCAACAGGTGAGACAGGTCGCCGAATAGTACAAGAGCTGATAGCGCGGAATATTCCCGTTCGTGCCTTAGTGCGGGATGTACAGCAAGCAAGGAGTATTTTGCCAGCGGACGCCGAGTTGGTGCAGGGCGATGTGTTAAAACCAGAAAGCATAACTGCTGCTTTGGGAGACAGCACAGTACTACTGTGTGCCACTGGCGCAAAACCAAGCTTTGACCCGACCGGACCTTATAAAGTGGATTATGAAGGAACTAAAAATTTGGTAGATGCA
The DNA here is from genome assembly GCF_002368435.1 of Kalymmatonema gypsitolerans NIES-4073. Taxonomy (GTDB): domain Bacteria; phylum Cyanobacteriota; class Cyanobacteriia; order Cyanobacteriales; family Nostocaceae; genus Kalymmatonema; species Kalymmatonema gypsitolerans. The sequence continues at coordinate 203,605 of NZ_AP018268.1, read as the reverse complement.
GCAAAAGCAAAGGGAATTGAGCATTTTGTCTTTGTTTCTTCTTTGGCTGCTTCTCAATTGTTCCATCCACTGAACTTGTTCTGGCTGATTTTAGTTTGGAAAAAACAAGCTGAGGAGTACCTCCAGAAAAGCGGTCTGAACTATACTATTGTGCGACCAGGTGGTTTAAAAAATGAAGATAACTCCAACTCAATTGTGATGCAAAGCGCTGATACATTGTTTGATGGCAGTATTCCCCGGCAAAAAGTCGCCCAGGTTTGCGTTGAGGCATTGTTTGAGCCAGCAGCCAAAAATAAAATTGTAGAGATTGTTGCGAAGGAAAACACTCCCGCGAAAAGCTTTGGAGAACTTTTTGCGAATGTCGCCTAAGTTAAGTACTGGGTACTGAGTCAAAAGTTAATAGTATAATAACTATTGACTTTTGACTCATTTTGTGAAAATTTCCTGAATGAGTGCGTCGAACACTGTTGTTATATTTTGATGACAATAGCAGGTAACTGTAAGGAGTCGGACTCTGAAAAAAGGCTTAGAACGCAAAGGCGGCGTTGAAGAACTCATAGGACCAATAGCCGCACTTCTTGGCTTGGTATGTTTGTTGCAGTGGTATGTCTTTGGAGATTTGCGATCGCATTCTGATCCCACCTTTGGCAACAAAGAGCCTCCCTTAGTTATGAAAGGGGGCGATCCTTACATCCGCGCTTTAATGCGAACTATCTCAGCCAGTGAAGCAAGTAGTTTTCGTCCTTATTCAGTGTTGTATGGTGGACGCCACGTTGACAACCTCAGCCGCCATCCTCAGGTATGCGTCACCATTGTCACAGGTCCCAACAAGGGAAATTGTTCTACAGCTGCTGGCAGGTATCAAATCATTAATACTACCTGGTATAATCTAGCTCCTCGCTATCACCCAAAGCCAGGACAATTTATGTTTTGGGTTTCTTATAGTTTTGAAGCAGAGTATCAAGACACAGTGGTTTACCGGTGGCTGAGCGATCGCCAATTCTGGGGAACTGATATTTCTCAACAGCTGCGCCAAGGAAAGTTACAAGAAGTTTTGCGGCGGCTGTCTCCTACGTGGACAAGTTTGGGATATGGTATTGAAACTAATTCTATGACTCGGTCTTTACCACAGATTTATCAGAAAATGTTGCAAGAGGAATTAAACGCAGTTGGGAAGTAAGTGTGAGAAGACGCTTATGATTCCTTTTTGAGGAAATGAAACAATCTTAACTTCATCCAAGAAGTCTTTTTGTACTCAAAAACTTTTTGCAACACAATCTTTCTACTTTAGTTTCCTGTGAGCCGCCAAAATAATTTCTTCTGTTTCTTCCCAACCAATACACCCATCTGTTACAGAAATACCATATTGTAATTGCTCTCGTTCACCAGGAATCAGTTGATGACCTTCATACAAATTGGATTCTAGCATCATGCCAACTATTGATGTATTACCATCCACTATTTGTTGAATAATTTTTTCCAGAACAGAAGCCTGTAATTTATATTGTTTCTTTGAATTGCCGTGGCTACAATCGATAACAATTCTCGGTGGTAAATTTGCCTCTTTTAATTTTTCTTCCACCAGTTTTACATTAGCGGCATCAAAGTTACGTTGACCATTACCGCCTCGTAAAATAACATGACCATAGTCATTTCCTCTCGTTTTAAAGATGCTCACCTGTCCCTTTTGATTAATTCCTAAAAAGTGGTGAGGTTTCTGAGCTGATTGAAGAGCATTCAAAGCCACATTAATGTTACCATCAGTACCGTTTTTGAAACCTACAGGCATCGAAAGTCCGCTTGCCATTTCGCGATGAGTTTGTGATTCGGTCGTCCGTGCTCCAATTGCAGACCAGGTAATAAGTTCACCAATGTACTGAGGTACTATAGGATCGAGTGCTTCTGTACCGACAGGTAATCCCAATTCAGCAATTTTTAGCAGTAAGCTACGTGCAATTAATAAACCTTTTTCTATATGGAAAGAATCATCCATATCAGGATCGTTAATTAATCCTTTCCATCCTACTGTTGTTCTTGGTTTTTCAAAATATACCCTCATGATAAGCAGCAGTTTATCCTTGACTCGCTCAGCAAGAATTTTTAGTTTCTCTGAATATTCAATTGCTGCTTCTGTATCGTGGATAGAACATGGACCAACTACTATGAATTTTCTCCTGTCTTGAAAATTTAGAATATCTTCTATTTCTTGTCTGTATCTTAAAACTGTCTCTTTTGCTAAAAGTGTTAAAGGTAATTTTGATTTGAAATCATCTGGAGTTAATAAAGCCTGGAAACTTTCAATGTGAGTATTAAATAATTTATTGTTTTCCATAAAGTACACTTCCTGATTTTGGGACATTCACTATTGATTTTGGTTATATAGTATAACTCAAGAGTCTGACTTTCTTCTTGATTTTCAGATTTAGATTTTTTATGAAACTAACACTTACTGCGATATTTTCAGGTGTGTAACGTGGATAATACTTTTAAAAGGCTCTTCTACCATAAAATGAGAACATTTTTGACAAATTGTCTGACATTTTCAAAATGAATATTATGTCCTGAATGACTAATTATGTTTAGATGGCAAAAATCACAAATTTGAGTCATGTCTGTATTGATATATACAAACTTTTCATCATACTCTCCTGCTAATAAAAGGATAGGGTTTGTATTCTCTTTTAGTTTTTTCCACAAAGAAGGTTGACATCCAGTACCCATGAATCGTAGTGATTTAGCTAACTCAATTGGATTATTTTGTAAACGAACTTCTACAAGGTGCTGAAATTGAGGATAATTTTTAATAGAGCCAAAAATGGGTTGACTATACCAGTTAGATAAAAAAGCTATAAAATCATTCTTGTCAATACTTCTTTCTAATTTTCTGGCTATTTGCTCATCACGTTTTACTCGCTCTGCTCGTTCTACTTCTGTTAACAAACCAGGAGAAGCTGATTCCAGAACAACTTTAGGAAAACGATGAGGAAAATACAGAGTTAGGTATAAAGCTAATCTCCCTCCCATAGAATAACCAACCAAAAAGCATTTGGTAATTTTTAAATCATCTAGTAAATTGATTATGGCATGGGCAGTGTTTGGCATTGTATAACACTCATCACCACCTAAAACTTTGGTTTCTCCATGTCCAGGAAGGTCAACTGTCAGACAGTAAAATTCATGAGACAGTAATGAGATAGCTTGATCAAATTCATGGCTGTTACCCATGAATCCGTGTAAAAAAAGAATCAGTGGTTTATCTGGATTGCCACTGAAAAAATAGTGAAATTGATAATTTTCAATCATCATATTTAGTTTAGAAAGGGTGTGCTTTGCATATATTTACGAAATTAACTCCTGTTTTTTGAAAAATGCAAATTGCACACAAGTCCCCTAGGGTAAAAACCTATCCAATGCCGCTTTAAGTTGTTCCAGTTCAACTTCAATATCGCCCTCTTTTGCCGCTCTAGCAATACACTCTGTTAAATGTTCATCTAGGACAATTCGCGCCACCCGATCCAACGCTCCCCGCACTGCGGCAATTTGGAGTAATACATCAGGACAAGGACTACTTTGCTGCACCATTGTTTTGATGCCGCGAATGTGCCCTTCTATACGTGATAGCCGATTGACTATTCGCCGCAAAGACTCTTCGCTATGAACGTGAGAATGAACCAACTCTTCAGGGTTATGAATATGCTGTGTATTGTGTTTATCTGTATCGTTAAAGAGTAAATCCTTATCCTGTTTAGAAGTAGGTAAGGACTGTTTTGTTAATCGGTTCGATCCAGTCATAGGTTTTTAGAGGTGCTGCCAGTAAATAAGATCCTAGCCTAGACAAGAGAGGAGGGGATGGGGGGATGGGGGGCTTTGGGGTTCCCTTTTTAATACTGAGTAATTAATTTACTCACATCTTGCACCAAGAAAAATTGATAGTACTTCGTCACTCAGTATGAAAGCAAAAGTCCCTTATTTAGCGAGAAAAGCCAAGAAAAATAATGTAGCTTTATCGCACATGTTTTTGGTTTGTACGGGCTTATACGGTTAGGTGCAAGATGTGAGTTTACATAAAAATTTCTTGGTGCAAGATGTGAGCGCCCCACGAGGGGGAAGTCAAAAATCAAAAGTCACGCATTCAAAAGTATTAAGCCTCCTCGCAAAAAAATGAAAGAAGCACATTTTTATTAGCTTTGGTGAAAGCCTTGCTGTATAAAGGTTATAAAATGTGCATCTTAGGAGTAAATTAATAAATAAATGACTTTATGAGGATTAGGCAGAGGAAACGAAACCTGGAGCAATTAGCTAACGTCAATCGACAGTAGTTCTCATCGAACCTGCAAAAATAGCTATAGAGAGATTTTTCACGATTAAACAACAATTAGGCTGAAACATTAGGTTGTGGTTATGCGATCCAAACTACCCCGATCAATCCGCCAACTAAGTACTCATGTGTTAGCCATAATTTTGGGAGTTTTGCTAACTGTTGGCACTTTGCGAGTCTCACCCTCCCAAGCAGAACCTGCACCAAGTTCCGTGGCTGCTGAATCCCCACAACTCGTTGCCCAGAGGCAATCACCAGCGACTGCTGCTATTGGTAGTAGTAGCTTTGTTACAGCAGCAGTCAATCGCGTTGGTTCAGCAGTCGTCAGGATAGATACTGAACGCACAATTACCCGACGAGCCGCCGATCCATTCTTTGACGACCCCGTTTTTCGGCGGTTTTTTGGTAACGGTTTCCAGGGGCAGTTGCCTCCTGAGCAATTACGCGGTCTTGGCTCTGGTTTTATTATTGATAAGAGTGGATTAATTCTGACTAATGCCCATGTGGTGGACAAGGCTGATAAGGTGACAGTCCGCCTTAAGGATGGACGCAGCTTTGAAGGAAAGGTACAAGGCGCGGATGAAGTGACGGATTTGGCAGTGGTCAAAATTAATGCTGGTGCTGATTTACCAGTTGCACCCTTGGGTTCTTCAACTAATGTACAGGTGGGTGACTGGGCGATCGCAGTCGGTAACCCTTTAGGATTAGATAACACCGTCACCCTAGGAATTGTCAGCACCCTCAGACGTTCTAGTGCCGAAGTTCGTATTCCCGACAAGCGCTTAGAGTTCATTCAAACCGACGCCGCTATCAACCCCGGTAACTCTGGTGGACCACTCTTGAACGGTCAAGGTGAAGTCATTGGAATTAACACAGCCATTCGTGGCGACGCGATGGGTATTGGGTTTGCCATTCCCATAGATAAAGCTAAAACAGTCGCAGCCAAACTAGAACGAGGAGAAACAATTGCTCACCCATTCATTGGTGTGCAAATGGAAGAGTTAACGCCCGAACTGGCAAGGCAATTCAACTCTAACCCGAATTCTCCTATTCAATTACCAGAAATTAATGGTGTTTTGGTCAGGCAAGTGGTACCCAACTCACCAGCAGCAGCAGCAGGTATACGTCCGGGAGATGTGATTGTTCAGGTTGATGGACAACGCATCACTAAGGGCACACACTTGCTTGATATTGTGGAAGCTAGCCGTGTTGGTCAGGAGTTGCAGTTGAAAGTCCAGAGGGGTAACCGGACACAACAGCTATCAGTACGCACTGCTCAAATGCAAAATGCTTCATAAAAATCTTGCAATTTGATAGAAACCCAGTTTCTTTTATTAAGCTGTTTCGCCGTAAGCCTCCCACTGTACTCGGTACTCGTTTGTCAGTGGTGATATATAAAGCGGGTAATCAAGTTGCAACCCCTAACCTATGCCCTTCCGTCCGCTGGCGCGGGAATGGGATCAGCGACCTCGATTACCTATCTCTATCTTCCGTAGTCGGTCAATCCAATCTTCTACAAAACAGGAGGGGTAATGCATGAATGACCCGCAAAACATCTTGCTTGAGCAATAATTAACCCTCCACTTATTAGCACTTTGGAAATTTACCAAACCTAATTCTTGAGTTTAGTCCAACGCCAAGCCAGCCAACCAAAAAATAAGGTAGCCAAAAGACTCCACAAGAATGATAACAACATCGGAGGAACTGGGTGCTTGAGATATGGAACTGAAAAGGGTTTGTCGATATATTGTGAGACAACGCCAGAGACGATCGCCCCTGCACCTAACCCGACACCGACGATTTGGATAGTGTTTTCTAAAGAGCGATCGCGTTCTGCTTGTTCTATTTCTACTATGCCGCGAATTGAGGCGATCGCTTGCTCTAACAACGTGGAACCGTGGCGGAAATATCCCAAATCAGCTTGAATTTGTTTTTGGAAAAAAGGAGAATTGTCCTGGCTGAAGGTTTTGAAAAACGCTAACTCAGCATTTTCTATTATACCACTTATTTTTTGCAATCTTTCAGAATAATTAGACTCATTTATGGCAATTGTATTTTGATAATCTTCTAAATTTCGCAGCAAACGAGTATATTTCAAAGCTAATTGCGGTAATTCTTTTAACTTATTTTTTAAGTCTTTTAATTCGCCAGTTGTCACCTCATCGTTTTCATCTTTCTTGGGTAACTTATCAATTGCGTCTTCTATCTCTTTATAGGCTGAAGCAACATCGTGATAAGTGATGCGACTATCTTGATAAGCTTTGACAACCTTAGTGCGAAAGAAGAACAAATCTAACAATTCTTGATAACATAGATTAAAATTCTCATCTGCCTTGTCATCACGGAATAACCAGATGAGGACGTGTTGGTAGTGAGTTAACTGGCTAAACAAGCCATATTCAAAAATTGGACTTCCAAATAACTCTCCTTGACGATGAAAAGGCGGACGTTGAGATGCATTCGGGAAAACTGCTTCCAGACACTGTTGAGCAATTTGATAAAGATGTTTTTCATCTTTAGCCCCTGTTAGCCAAGCGGTTATTAATAAAGTTTGCCCGAGAAAGAATTTCTTTTTTTCTAAAGTGAAACAATTATTTGGATTTAACTTGCTCAAAAGAGCAATATCGACATATTCTGTTGGTGTAATTTCATCATCTTCTTTTTCTGGACGACGTAAATTGAGCCACAAAGCGTAACTATCAGAAAGTCGCAAGGGATGAGCAAAGCCTTTGATGACGACTTGTTGCTTGTCATCTAGGGAGATTTTACCCTTTGTATCTACAGCATAATTATCATCTTTGACTTCTGAGTCTTTGAGCAAATCAACGCGGGGACTTTCCGGTTCTTTGTGAATATCTATGCGCTGACTGAGGTGTAAATCTTGATGTAAAGTGGAGTGGACTATTTTATCAGCATTTTGCCACAGTTGAATATCATCAGCTTGCACAGAAGTGGGTTCTACATTTGCACCCTTGTAAAGCTGAAAAGCAAAGAGGTGAATATTAGGAGCATAGATTTTCATGTAAGGTTTTGGTACTCAGTTTTTGATATTTTCTCCCTTCTCGTTCCCTTCTCGTTTCCTTCTCGTTTCCTTCTCGTTCCCTTCTCGTTCCCTTCTCGTTCCCATGCTCTGCATGGGAATGCATTCTGTGAGGCTCCGCCTCCAGTTTATCAGCATTGAGGCAGCAGCCCCAAACAATGCGTTCCCAGCCGGAGGCTAGGAACGAGAAGCCGGAGAAAGCCGGAGGCTAGGAACGAGAAGCCGGAGGCTGGGAACGAGGAACGAGAAACTCTATTTTTGCTCATCTCCCTTCTTTCTTTCTTTCTTTCTTGTAATTTTTGCACTTCCTCTTGCAAAACTCGGTAACGATTTTCCAGAGTATTTTCTTGACTTTGCGGTTTCGTCTTCGCCACTTTACTAATTTCTCGTTCTTCAACCAGCATGGCATCTATTACAGATTTATGATTTTTGTACCACTGACGAATCACTTCTGCAATTGCTTCTGAGGTAAGATTTTCTATCGCAGCAAGATTTTTTTGCAGCGTTGGTAAATCGGCGATCGCATCGTTAGAAAACACATAATCTTGTTCTCTCACGACTTGTATAAAAGCTTCGATGATGTTATCTGGTTCCATAGTTTTTACCTCAATATGTTTTTTTGTAGTAAGGACTTTAGTCCTTTCTTTGACGTTCAAGAGGACTAAAGTCCTCACTACGAAATCTTATTCTCCAATTGCACAAAAAGCTGCCCAAAAACCCGCCTCTTCAAATGGTCGATGTTCTGGTTTATAGTTTTCTAATCTCTGTTTTACTTTCTGTTTTTGCTGAGCTTCCATATCTGTTTTACCATCAAGCCATTGTAGTAACTCGCGTTGGGTGACTCGACGAAACCACTGCTGTGCAGAGTTAAGAGCAATTGGCACATTGTGAGTTACAGTTTGCAGGTTTTCATAAAATTTAATCATTAATAAAGCTGTGGAAAAGTCATCGACAGCCCATAAACTACTGACGATACTCGCTGCACCGGCGCGGATAAACCCGCTGGGTAAACCAATATATTCATCACTGGTATTGAAACCGTCAATTAAGCCAGTTTCGCAAGCGGAAAGCGTGACAAGACGACAGTTAGGTAAATTTAATTGAAAGATATTTTCTAAGGTGAGACATTTTTCTAAGTCAATTCCTGTGTCCTCAGAGACTCGCAAATAGCGGGAGGTTTCTGCATCTGCTGGGAGAGGAGAAATCTCAGAAGCTGCTAACTGTAAAGCGGATTTTTCAGGAAGGTTAGAATTGAAGTAGCCGTGACAAGAAAAATGCAGCCAGTTTGCATTGCGGAAATTTTCGGCGGTTGGTGGTTGTTTTAAAGCTTGTGCTGTTGCTTCACTTTTTTTCAGGATGTGGCGTGGGTGAAATGCTGCAGCAATTGTCTCGACTTCGATGTCGGTGAATTCTAAATTATCTGTCGGGTTTTGAATCGCGAATAGGTGACTGTTCAAAACCTCACCCCCTCCCCTCTCCGGAGTTCGGAGAGGGGTGCCCGTCAGGGCGGGGTGAGGTAATTTAGTATCAGATAATGTCTTGGCTTTGTTTTGCGTCACGCGCCAAAGTTGACAACTGGGGGCGTATCCTACTCCCTGGGGGAATAATTCCAGGAGACACGATTCCTGTATGGGTAAAGCATGGAGAGGGAATAGGTGCAGGTAACGATGGGGAATTAAAATAATTTTCTTGCACTCTTGTGGAACAACAGAAAGAATTTCTTGTATATGTAAAATCTCAGCGAGTTCACTGAGTTTATCATTCAGGCAATATCGCCAGTGCTTTTTGTCCTTAGAGTAAAGCTGGAGATATTCACCCATCCAATTCACCAACTTTTCTAAGTCTTGAGGTTCCGACTGCCAAATTTCTGGTTGTTCTTTGTGGCGGCTGATGATGAAAGCGCGAAAACAATTGCCAAAGATATAGAATTGAATGATGGCAGTTTCCTTATCTAACAGGTTGTAAATTTCGTCATAGCGGATGGGGTTCAAGCCGATAATTCTTGTGATCAGTTGTTCTCGCTGTTGACGCAACTTATTTAGCTGAGTGCGATCGCCATCTTGGAGATTAGATTTTTCTGCTTGTTCTACACGGCGCTTTTCTTCTTCGATGTTTTGCTGTAGCTCTTGGAGTTGATTTTTAAATTCTTCAGATATGGCGAGTTTGGGATACAAGTCAGGGGTGAACAGCAGTTCCACCAAGTTACGGGTTTTGCTACGCTCAATATATTCGATTGCTTCGCTATATTTTTTCAACTCCAGACAAACTTCTACCATGCGACGATAAAGACTGTTCCATTCTTCCGCTTGCTTGCGTTTGCTTTCATCGCCAGAAACAATTTCCCCCCGCAACAACTCCACTGTTTCAATAGCAGATTTAAAAGTTGTGTAAGCGTCAGTGAACCTTTGGGCGTCTTGGTAAGCAATACCCAGGTTGAATGCTGTCTCAGCATGGTTTTGCGGGAAGGCTTCGCGGGTTCTAACTTCCAAAGCCGCCGTGTAAGATGCGATCGCCATTTCTATATTCTGTGCTTTCTCCCCCAATATTCTGTCACCGTAAGCAAGCCCCAGATTATTTTGCGTCATCGCCCATTGTTGGGGAAACGCTTGGCGGGTGTAAACGGACAATGCATTCGTGTAAGATGCGATCGCCATTTCTATATTCTGTGCTTTCTCCCCCAATATTCTGTCACCGTAAGCAAGCCCCAGATTATTTTGCGTCATCGCCCATTGTTGGGGAAACGCTTGGCGGGTGTAAACGGACAAAGCATTCGTGTAAGATGCGATCGCCATTTCTATATTCTGTGCTTTCTCCCCCAATATTCTGTTACGGTAAGCATTCCCCAGATTATTTTGCGTCATCGCCCAATCTTGGGGAAACGCTTGGCGGGTTCTTACGGACAAAGCATTCGTGTAAGATGCGATCGCCAATTCTATATTCTGTGCTTTCTCCCCCAATATTCTGTTACGGTAAGCAGTCGCCAGATTATTTTGCGTCATCGCCCAATCTTGGGGAAACGCTTGGCGGGTGAACACGGTTAACACGACTTCATAACCAGCAATAGCAATTTCCATGTTGCTGGCTTTGTCACCCAAGGGGAATTGCTGAATCCGATTACTAAATTGGTGAATATCTACGGCGATGGATTGTGCTTCATCTGTCTCCACTTCCGCCAGCTTATTTGTCGCCCAACGCCGCAAGAGTTCTGCTAAATTCAGATTGAGATATTCTGTGTTTTCTGCCAGCAACGGGTAAACTACCTGCGCGTCACCGTTGCTTTCTGCTGTTGCTTGCAGTACCTTTATCAAAAATTGCAGATGCGCTTGTAACGCCTCTCCATCAGCGGTAAGGGGATAATTCTCCCCCCTCTCTGCTTGCGGAGAGGGGGGTTGGGGGGTGAGGTTCAACGCTTCCCTCAATTGATTTGCCAAATTTCTCAACCAATTCCCTATTCCCCACATTTTCATAACCCCTGTAGTGAGAAATTCTCCGCCACAGCTTCCAGCATGAGCAAGAATTCAGCATCAAGTAAATCTTGGTTAGCCTCTAAAACCTCTGGTTCTTCCCCACTCGGACAATTCAGCAGTCTTTCAATCAAGTTGAGATAAGCTTGCTGGCGCTGTTCGTTCATGGGCAGGCACGGGTGTTAGAAATAACAATATTATTATGATGCTTCAATCGCCTTGCCCGCGATTACGGAAAAATACGCGCATTGCATTCATGACTTACACCTCACCCCGCCCTTACAGACACCCCTCTCCGCGAGTTCGGAGAGGGGCTGGAGGTTTTTCAACGCGACTTGGTATTAATACTCGTCGCTGAGATGTTAGTACTCGTGGCTGAGTCTTCAACACTCGTCAGCGAAGTTCTGATACTCGTCGCCGAGTCTTAAACACTCGTCAGCGAAGTTCTGATACTCGTCGCCGAGTCTCAAACACTCGTCAACCAAGTTCTGATACTCGTCGCCGAGTCTTAAACACTCGTCAACTAAGTTCTGATACTCGTCGCCGAGTCTTAAACACTCGTCAACCAAGTTCTGATACTCGTCGCTGAGATTTTAGGGAGTTCCAAATAAAAAAATATCCAATTTTTTCTTGTGGGATGGGCATCTTGCCCGTCTTATAAACTGGGGGAACCAGATGCCATTGGTGTCAACTTAAGCCAAAACCCTTCTAAAATCTCGTTTCGGTGGTTCCACCTGCAAACGCCCTTAAAACAGTGAACAACTGATAACTGATAACTGATAACTGATAACTGGTAACTGTTGAAGCGGCTAGTAACGCAAGCAAGCAAGGCAGAGCCTTCCAATAGGCATTCCCAGCCTGAGGCTGGGAACGAGGCAACGAGGCAAACCGCCCCTCCCCTTACCAAGGGGAGGGGATTAAGGGGTGGGGTAAATCAACGTGGAATAAACCTTTTAACGTGATTGTTGACACGCATGGCATCTTACCCGTCCTATAAACTGGGGAAACCAGATGCCCACCCCACTCTCATTGGATAATTTATTTGTTGAAATATTCTTTACGACCAATTGCGCTGTTCTGAAGCTGAGTTTATTTGCGCACACTTTTTCCATTATTCATAGAATAGCATAAAATCCACATTTTTTGTAAGCAATTCCCCCTTGAGTTACGACAACACCTGCAAATACCTAGCCGAAAACTACCCAGCCGATTTTGCCAGATGGTTACTCTCGTCTGACACCTCAGATATCGAAGTCCTGAAAACAGAACTCAATCTAGAACCAATCCGCGCTGATTCTTTGACATTCCTGCAAATCTCCAACCAAATCCTGCATTTAGAGTTTCAAACTTCACCAAAATCCACACCTCCACTCGACTTTCGCATGCTTGATTACTACACAAGATTGAAACGACAATACTGGTGTGACATTGAGCAAGTGTTGATTTTCTTACAAGCCACCTCCTCAGAAATTGTCTTTAACACTGAATATGTGGACAGAAAAACCAGACACGAGTATCGAGTGATTCGTCTGTGGGAAGAAGATCCAACACCACTGCTAGCTAACCCCGCACTCTTACCACTGGCGACGTTGGCGAGAACCGACTCACCCCAAGACTTGTTAGAACAAGTCGCTGCTGCTGTCGATATGATTGAGGAAAGGGATGAACGACAGAATATATCAGCTTGCGTACAGGTTTTAGCTGGTTTGAGGTTTCCAAAAAATTTGATTACACAGCTATTTAGAGAGGAAGTTATGCAAGAATCTGTGATTTATCAAGACATTTTGCAAAAGGGAGAACAAAGAGGTCTACAAAAAGGAGAGGTAGCAGTCATACTGCGTCTTTTAATACGTCGGTTTGGTGCAATTGAACCGGAGATACAACAGCAGATTCAGACTTTATCCATTACTCAGTTAGACGAGTTAGCTGAGGCGCTGTTGGATTTCTCCAGCCAAAGCGATTTAGTCAATTACCTGGCGAATATCTCCCCAGCGCAACCTAACCAATAAGATAAGGGACTTCCAAATTAAAAAGTATCCAATTTTTTCTTGTGGGATGGGATTGGCGCCCGTCCTATTAACAGGGCGGGCAGGATGCCCACCCCACTCATATTGAATAATTTATTTTTTGGAAGTACCTAAAGCGAGTCGTACTCAGGCGATCGCCACGCCTAACACCACTCAACTACAATAAAGATAGACTTTGTTGAGATTTGTATAGTTAGGATAAACTATCATGGCTGCCGCCGTTTTAATTGAAAATTTAAAAAAGCGCTACGGCACAGTTGAAGCCGTGAAGGATGTTTCCTTCAAGGTAGAACCAGGGGAAATCTTTGGTTTACTCGGTCCCAACGGAGCGGGAAAAACCACTACCCTGCGTTCTTTGTGTACTCTGACCACACCGGATGCGGGTATTATAGAAGTATCAGGCATATCTGTTATCAATAACCCTAGGGCAGCAAGAAAACGGCTAGGTTATGTCGCCCAGGAAGTTGCATTAGATAAAGTACTGACTGGACGCGAACTTTTGCAACTGCAAGCAGCGCTGTATCACTTACCTGGCGCAGTGGGAAAACAACGAGTTAACACGGTGCTGGAGTTACTCGGTTTGCAGGAATATGCAGATAAAAAAACTGGTACTTACTCTGGTGGGTTACGCAAGCGCCTAGATTTGGCAGCGGGATTACTTCATGCACCGGATGTCCTGGTTTTGGATGAGCCAACGGTAGGACTTGACATTGAAAGCCGTTTTGTGGTATGGAATTTCTTGCGGAAGTTGCGAGAAGCTGGAACAACGGTAGTGATTACCAGCCATTATTTAGAAGAAATTGACGCTTTGGCTGATAGGGTGGCGATAATTGACCGTGGAGTTGTGATTGCCACTGGAACGCCTTCTCAGTTGAAAGATAAAGTGGGGGGCGATCGCATCACTTTACGAATCCGCGAGTTTTCACCCGTTGAGGAAGCTGAGAAAGCCAAAGATTTGCTGAAATCTTTGTCGTTTGTTCAAGAAGTGATTATTAATAACGCTCAGGGGAATTCCCTCAATTTGGTAGTCACTCCGCAAAATGATGCTTTGATTACCATCCAACAATCGCTCAATTCTGCTGGTTTACCGATTTTTGGTATTGCCCAATCTCGACCGAGTTTGGATGATGTTTACCTAGCGGCGACAGGACGAACTTTGATGGATGCGGAACTGGCGGCTGCTGGAAGTCGTGATCCCAAGGCTGAAAAGAAGCAGAGTATGAGATAGATATTAGGGAATGAGTTCGTAGTGAGCGCTTAAGCGCTTACTACAAGCCCAATTTACAACTAACAACTAACAACTAACAACTACTATGAGTGGTACTGTTTCACCTCCAAAATCAAATATCAATTGGCAGCAAGTAGCGTCACCTCAAGCCTATGATGACGCTGCTCATAATGTATTTGGTGAATTTGTGCAAGAGACGTTAGCCTTGACTCGTCGCTTGTTTATTCAACTTGCTAGGCGTCCCTCAACGTTAATTGCGGGTATTATTCAGCCGGTGATGTGGCTGGTGCTGTTTGGCGCTTTGTTCCAAAATGCACCGAAAGGGTTATTTGGTGACACCACAAATTACGGGCAATTTCTAAGCGCAGGTATAATTGTTTTTACTGCATTTGGTGGGGCGCTGAATGCTGGCTTACCCGTGATGTTTGACCGAGAATTCGGCTTTTTGAATCGTTTGCTGGTAGCGCCACTAGCATCGCGGTTTTCGATAGTTTTCGCTTCGGCTATCTTTATTATCAGTCAAAGTTTGGTGCAAGCAGCCGTCATTGTGACAGCGGCGGCGTTTTTAGGGGCTGGTTTACCAGATGCAGCAGGTTTGGGAACAATAGCTTTAATTGTCTTCCTCTTGGCATTAGGCGTAACTGCTATCAGCCTCGGTTTGGCTTTTGCTTTGCCTGGACACATTGAACTGATTGCGGTTATTTTTGTCAGTAACCTGCCATTATTGTTTGCCAGCACTGCTTTGGCTCCTTTATCCTTCATGCCGAAATGGTTGCAGGTTGTAGCTACCCTTAATCCCCTTAGCTACGCCATTGAACCAATTCGTTATTTGTATTTTCACAAAGATTGGGGATTCAATAGCGTGGTAATGCACGCCTTTTGGGGTGATGTTACCTTTGGTGGTGCGTTGCTGGTATTGGTTGGCTTCGCTCTTGTAGCATTGTTGAGTATTCAACCCCAACTGCGGCGGACTCTTGCTTAAGATCAAAGCATTACTTATTTTCAGGTTAAAACTCATCGGCACTCCCACACCTTGAGGGTGTGGGTTTTCAAAATTCTTAGAGGTTTTTATGAAAATACCATTTTTACCGCTTAAGCAACTATTTGCACTCACTTTTGCAGGAATGAGCTTTGCTTCCTTAGTATTGCCTCAACCCAGCTTAGCTCAATCTAATTCCAGAAATATTCTGCAAGACCTCAATCCACAACAGAATGATGATCCATTATCGCCTCGGAGCGATGAGGTGAGTAATTTCGGTATGTTTAATTTATTGCATCGCCTTCAACAGGGAAATACGGTTTGGAATGCAAATGAGCAGAACCAACAACTGAATGACGCCGCAGCTCAATTCAGAGCAAAGCAACAACAATTGCTTCAGCAGCAAACTCAACAGCAGCCAAACCAACCACGCTTTCAGGTAACTACGCCTCAGACGACTAAGTGAAAAAAGTTGGGGAGGATAAGGAGGATGAGGAAGTTATCCTCCTGTCCTCCTTATCCCCTGATCTCGTCTACAGCCCCAATGCAGCTAAAACATCGCTAGCATGGGTAGATGTATTGACACTAGAGTCAACCTTGATGATTTTGCCGTTACCATCAATCAGGTAGGTAACGCGCTTGGCATATCCACCACCATCAACATCGTATGCTTTAATCAAGCTTTTATCGGTGTCAGCCAGTAGCGGAAAATTGAGATTATATTTTTGGGCGAATGCTTGGTGAGAGACTTCATCATCTGCGCTGACTCCCAATATGACTATATCTTTGCTCTTGTATTGGTCAATCGCGTCCCGAAAGCTACAAGCTTGTTTGGTACAGCCTGGTGTGTCATCTTTGGGGTAGAAATACAAAACTACCGTTTTCCCCTTAAAATCAGATAACGAGACAGTGTTGCCGTTGGTGTCTTTGACGGTAAATGTAGGTGCATCACTACCAACTGCTAGTGCCATAGTTTTAGTATCTCTCGTATACAAGGTTAGCTACAGGGCAAGTCATGTTAATAACATGGTTCAACTTTCCCTGATGAACGCTATTGTATCAATATTTGTGTATTCTTTTTAAGTGGCGTCTACTACAGCGTTCAGTGGAACTGGGGATTAGGGTCTGGGGATTGGGGACTGGGAGCAATTGTCGCGCGGGGATTGCAAAGCGCCCTATTGCAGGGATTGGAATAAGGAGTTGGGATTGGGGGGTTATTCCCAATCGCCAGTCCCCAGTACCCAAACACTTACAAAGCGGCATTCCTCCCTACCAAGATAGACGCCCCTGTTGGGGTCTCCTCGGCGCGACTCGATAAAGTTTCACAAATATTGAAATGTTCTCCGGTTGGTTGAACGCAGCCCCGCTCATACCACTGATTCATCTGCCAGCCGCACGCGAATTACCAAGCTGTTGTTACTCAAAAGGTTGTCTGTTGCCGATAGGAGATAATAGGTAATATGTAAAGATTTGTGGGATGAGGTATCTCCTGCTACAATTTACTAAGCAGTAGATATCTCTCTTTAAAGAAAATTTATCAAGAGAGCCATAATGCCTGTTGTCGATTCTCAAAACCAGAAAACCTTTGCTTACGCCCAGCCTACGCTAAAACGAGCTCAAAGAGCGCTGGTGTGTTCTCCCTTCAATCTTGGTTTGTTTGAAGCGATGCGCTCACGGCGTGTAGCGTTAAGTGAGATGATTGGTCATTCTGGTGTTCAGAAGGACTTCACGAAACGACCTCTGTCAGAATTGACAGCAGATAACGCTTTGGTGTGGCTGATCCAAGTGGGTGTACTGCGGCGCGAAGTTGATGGTCAGGGTATTACAGACAGTTTTCGGCTCACTCCCCTGGGTCGCCAATTGGTGGAACAATTTCAGGGTAAACCTTGGGGTAGTCCCACATGGGGCGATCGCCTTTACAATGCTGTCATTCGTTGGTTTAGACTACCCTTTTAGGATTAAGGGTCAACAACAGTTAAGAGTGGGGAATCAAAGGGAACAATAAACAAAGGAAGTTTCAACTCAATTCATGAAGTCTTGATCATAGGTATCCGACTTCATTGGTGAAATCTTGGGTTTTTAGTCAAAAGTCCAAAAATTTGTGACTCATGGCTAATGTCTCATAAATCACCCTTAACTCCTTAGGCTAATACACCCAATCTGGAAAAACAGATATTTGGTTATGAAAGCAATTATGATAGTGGGAACGACATCCCATGCCGGGAAATCACTGTTAACCGCAGCTATTTGTCGGATTTTATCGCGCCGTGGCTGGCGAGTGGCTCCCTTCAAAGGTCAAAATATGGCTTTAAATGCTTATGTTACCGCCAATGGTGGGGAAATTGGCTACGCTCAGGCGGTACAAGCTTGGGCTGCGGGAGTTATTCCTTGGGTAGAAATGAACCCAATTTTACTTAAACCTCAAGGAGATATGACCTCGCAAGTCATAATCAAGGGAAAGCCTGTAGGCAAAGTCAGTGCTGCAGAGTACTACGAACAATATTTTGACCTAGGGTGGCGGGCAATTGAAGAATCACTACAGCATTTGAGCACAGAATTTGATTTGTTGGTTTGCGAAGGTGCTGGGAGTCCGGCGGAAATTAACCTGAAACACCGAGATTTGACGAATATGCGGGTGGCAAAACACCTGAATGCAGCAACTATACTGGTTGTTGATATTGACAGAGGTGGTGCTTTTGCCCATGTGGTAGGAACTTTGGAGTTACTGGAGCCAGAGGAACGCGCTTTAATTCGGGGTATAGTCATTAACAAGTTCCGTGGACAGCGATCGCTCTTAGAACCGGGAATAAAATGGTTGGAAGAACGCATTGGTATTCCTGTTATCGGTGTTATCCCTTACTTGGAACAGGTATTTCCCGCTGAAGATTCTCTTGACTTGTTGGAACGTAGAGTTCAAAAATTACAAAGTGAACTTAACATTAGTGTTATCCGCTTACCGAGAATCTCTAACTTTACCGACTTTGATCCACTAGAATCAGAACCTACAGTCGGAGTGAGATACTTAAGTCCTAAGCAAGAATTAGGACATCCTGATGCCGTGATTATCCCAGGAACAAAGACCACAATTCCTGACTTGTTGCTACTGCAAAAAAGTGGTATGGCAGAAGCAATTCAGCACTATGCAGCAGCTGGTGGTACAGTTTTGGGTATCTGTGGTGGGTATCAAATATTAGGTCAGATGATAGCAGATCCAGAGGGAATTGAGGGACAAGCAGGCAGATATCAAGGACTGGGATTATTACCGATAAAAACTGTGATCACAGGACAGAAAATTGCCCGCCAGCGCCAAGTCAGCTCGAATTTTCCGCAAATGGGCTTACCCGTGATTGGGTTTGAAATCCACCAAGGGCGATCGCGCATAGAAATTCCCACAACAGAGCCTCAGAAGTACCATACTCTGTTTGACGATGCTAATTTAGGTTTGGTGGATAATTGCTTATCAGTTTGGGGTACTTATCTCCACGGTATTTTTGACAACGGTCCTTGGAGACGTGCTTGGTTAAATCGCTTGCGTCAACAGCGGGGTTTAAAATCTTTGCCTACGGGCGTTGCCAATTACCGGGAACAAAGAGAGCATATATTAGACTCTCTTGCAACTGAAGTTGAGCGCCATTTAGACTTAACACCATTTTTGTCTTGAGGATGGTTTTGATGAATGTTCGCGTCCGGTTTCTACCAGATGATATTACAGTTGATGCCGAAGTGGGAGAACCACTGCTGGATGTAGCAGATCGGGCGGGGGTGTTTATTCCCACTGGCTGTCAAATGGGGTCGTGTTACGCTTGCAGTGTGGAAGTAGAGGACGGAGATACCATCCGCGCTTGTATTGCTGCAGTACCACCCGGACGCGACCAATTGACGATAAATTTGTTTAGTGACCCGACTTGGTAATGGGCTCATATAGTTTATAGGTGTGCTGAAACACAACTACAAGCAAATTACCTGTTGATCAGTAACTACCAACGAAACCGTTATAACCACTTATAGGTGAGTGATTTCGTCAGCAGAACTTTAACAGCACTACTCATCACTAACTGATGGTAAAAGCTATATCAGCAATACACCTTTCGATAGATTGCTGTACTACTCATTACTGGAAATTAGATTTTTGAGTTCGGAATCTACCTGGTGCAAGTACTGCTGGTTAGTTAGAAAGTGTGATGGTAATTTGTTGTCCTCAATTGCAGCTTGGACAAGCGTTTTAGCAGTGATATTTCCAGATTGATAAGCATTAAGCAGGGCTGCGTAACTGGGAATTTTATACTGCTTCAACTCACCTTGATAAGCCAAGAAAACCAGATTCTCTGGTTTGATTTTATAATCTGAGGTACTCTCGACCGTGGTTGGGCTAACTGTTGTTGTTTGTGCTTGTACAATGGGCGCTGTGGTAGCAGACAAAAGCAACAGCGATAGACTATTCAGAATTAGGTGTTTCATAGTATAATATCCAAAAACATGAACTATTCAAGTCAAAAAAATTGTTTAGTAGCAAAAACTGAGCCTGGCACTTGGTGATGGTACTGAGGCTTGGTAAATGCTCAAACTTTTGATCTTTCGTATATTATTTGGCTTATTTGAAGAGAAATAAAGGCTAGATATACCAGTTAATCTGGAAGTTAGCAATAATTTAGCAAGATAGCGTAACACTCAATTTAGGACATTGAGAAGAGTAAAATCAAGATTGAGCCGTTAAGCTGCAACTTATTGAGCTGATCCCAACTAGGACTTGCGTTTATGCACCAAAACCCCGAGTTTGGGAGGTCGAAACTCGGGGTAACATTGACTGCATTTAATTGACTACATTTAGATCATGACTAGGATTGATTTGATTTCGCCTTAAGAGCATATTCTCGAAACCTTTCCAAATCCGCTTTAATAGTTGATTCTACAGCACGTCCCAAAAACAAATTATCCATAATTTTTCCTATGATACCCGGGATAGCATAGGCAACGCTAAGTTTAACAATACTACTACTGTGGCGGTCATAAAAACGCACTGCTCCCTGATTTGGCAAACCATCCACCGATTCCCATTGGATGATTTGGTTCGGGACAACTTTGAGAATGCGAGATTTCCAAGTAAACTCCAAACCGCCAGTATTGAGCTTCCACAAAGATATCTCTGGATTATCCTTTGGAACCGTCACTGAATCAATCCACTTCATCCACCGGGGCATTTGCTCCAAATCAGCCCAGAGGCTCCATACTAACTCTATGGGAGCCTCTACCTCAACCTGCACACTATGCTCCAACCAATCTGCCATATCTGTTATTCCTTGGCGTCCTTAGCGCCTTGGCGGTTCATTTCTTGAGATTCTCCAAAATCGCCTTCGCCGCACGCCTTCCCGAAATTGTTGCCCCCTCCATACTATCGATATAATCCTGCTGCGTATAACTACCTGCTAAAAAGAAATTAGAAATCGGCGTCTTTTGCTGAGGACGATAAATATCAACTCCTGGTGCTTCTCTGTACAGAGACTGAGCAAGTTTTACCACACTGTACCAAGTCATGTTTAGTTCTCGCGAGGAGGGGAACAACTCATGCACTTGCTTGAGGACGTGTTGGGCGATCGCCTCATTACTTTGCTTAATAAACGGATCACCTGGTGTCAGAACTGCCTGCAATAGTGAACCTTGCCCTTCCCTGTAATAATCCCCAGGGCTTGTCAATGCCAAATCAGAAAAACACGAAAAGTCAGCATCAGCAGTATAAAGCAAATTATCAATTCCTGCTGCATGGTTGAGTTGTTTGCGCTCTTCAGCATCATGGAGTTCCGTCACCCAGCCATCAAACCGCAACTGTACTGTTGCTACTGGCACACATTCCAATTTATATATATTTTCAAACTCTGACCACTTGCGCCACGCTTGAGGCAGCAAACGCTGGATTCCTGGGACATCACAGGCAGCGACATAGGCATCAGCTGTGATCACTTCTTCTGTATCACCATCAGCCACTACCATTCCAGTGACACGCGTTTGGTCTGCCTCTTCAGTAAACTGTATTTCTCGCACTCTCCGACGAGTGTAAACTTTTGTCCCCCTAGCTTCGAGATACTCCAAGATAGGCTTGTGCAGGTACTCAGAAGGGGAACCTTCCAGCATTCGCAGTTTCGACGCTTCGGTTCTGACTGCGAATAACTGAAAGACTGTTAGCATACAACGGGCAGAAATATGTTCGCAATCGATAAAACCGAGGGCGTAGGCGATGGGGTTCCACATCCGCTTGATGCTACCATCATTACCCCCATGACTGCGGAACCAGTCGGCAAAGCTGACTTTATCCAAGTCACGAATATTTTTCATCGCGCCGTCAAAGTCTACCAAGCCGCGTACTATAGGGCTAGTTCCTAATGCCACTGCATTTTGCAACTTATCCAGCAACGAAAGTTGGGAAGCGGTGAAAAATGCTTTTAATCCATTAAAAGGCGCACCCATGATGAAGCGAAAATCTAAAACACCAACTTTTCCCCCCTCATTAATGAAGGTGTGGATATGTTCCTTAGGGCGCAGGTTGTCCAACGCCCCCACTTTCTTCATCAATTCCAACATCTGGTAGTAGTTGCCAAAGAAGACGTGCAACCCCATTTCAATATGGTTGCCATCGCCATCAACCCAGCTGCCCACTTTCCCACCCACAAACGGACGGGACTCAAAAATGTGGACTTCACAGCCAGAATCCGATAAATCGACAGCGGTTACTAGCCCAGCCAGTCCCGCACCTACGATTGCAACGCGCATTCCGTCCTTCCTTTTCAGTTTCATTACAAATTGTAACTGGGTTGGTGTCGGAATTTGCCACTTATATCAAGTTATGTGTGAGGAAGTCATAGTCAGTCGTTGTTAGTCGCTCGTCAAAAACCTTTGGATTATTGACTTGAGACTCTCAACTTAGCGAGTGTCTCCTTAGCGACTTGCTTCTTTAGCCTCCTCGGAGGAGAGCGGCAGTCCTCGGATCAGCTCCCGGATGACATCCGTTGCTGGTCTACCCGTCTGCCCACAATATTTTTCCAGTTTTTCCGCCTCCTGTGCTGCTAAATTCACAGTGATACGTTTTACAGCCCATTTCTTATTTGTCATTTGATTGTACTATCTGCTGGTTGTTAACATCATCAAAAGAAACTAACTAGAGATGAAAAGGATAAGATTATCAGAGTTTTTGTCAGGAAACAAGTAATTTGGTTGAGACTAAAAATTTGTTCAATTTTGAGAAAGTATGCTTCATTTTCCAATAAAGTCCAAATAGAGAACTCCTTTAATAGCTCTTGTGACAGGAAAAATAGCGCACACTGGTTGCTAAGAGATTAAACTCAGCAACAAGATGAATAAAGCCTGACTATGAATTTTATAAATTTAGTTGAGATATCTTCTGTCAACCAAATAACGAATTTTAATGTTCGTAGTTACAAGAGCATTTAACTTTGTTTACAGCCCAAGTTAACCAAACACTCTAGTGATAAAATCATAATCTTACTTCGCAGCTACCTTTTATCCACCTTCGAGTGGCTTCTACAGGTGGTTTCCAAAGACTTTAAAGTAGGCACCAACAAGCAACTGCTCCCAAGACGAAATCTGTTTTGTGAACATTTGGCTGGTGCCATGAAAGTGCATACTTACAAAGTTGATAAATTTGGGCTCAAGACTTGTGCATTTTCTTCTTATCGCCTTCACTTCTACACTATTCCATATTTGGTAACTCATTGGCAGTCACCCGAATAGCTACAAGTTCCAACCCCTGTTCATAAGGGAGATCACCTTCAAAAGCTAGTGTCATAACCCACGAAAATAGGTTAGAAGCACTTTGCGAGGTGTAGATATCCAAAGCTGTCTGGGAATTCTAAGAATACACTACAATCTCCCACAGATTCATGATCTATGGATTCATGCAATATCGCTTAGCTTCGACTGATAGCATAGCTTCAGTTTTGTTCCAGACTTTTTTATTAACATTCCGTAATATTTATATTAATTTACGGGTTGTTTTTTCTCACCATGCTTGTAGTGATAGCTTGGTTAAATTTAGGCTACAGTTCGTTTCTATCTCCAGAGCATCAATTTGGAGATTCTGTAAATAGCATTGAAACCACAGCAGCTTTAACATCCAACACTATCATTGTTTACTTTGTTTGTTAAGTGGTTGATTTTATCAACTCAAACCTTTTGTAACAACTTTAATTTATTGCCATAATACTCTATGAATGAAACATTTTACTTATTACATTGTATATGGTTGTCGAAAGATTTTTTACTCTTTACTCATATTTCATCGTTTGTATTACAAACATAAATTTTACTTTAAGCATAAAATATTTTTAAAGCCATCATAAAATTTTCAAAATACTTTTTAAAGATTTCGACAAAAGAAAATTACCAAAAATTTATGTTTAGCAATATTTTCAACTCACATGAGATTTGTAAATCAGATCGGAGGTAATGTAGTGTCATCTCAATTAGAGTTAGTGATTACTGACTAACTGGTCACAGATGCAATTTGCATTTATCAGCAGATATTAATGGTTGCACAGAAGCCCAAGAATAGATAGGAACAGGGATAGGAAGAAAAGAGAATTTTGAAGAAATTTCGTGATATCTGCTATTCATGTGACTTTTAGTCTCCATCAGCTTTACCCCAAAAGCCTGGAATGTCTCAATTCTATTGTGCTAACTTTAAGGAAAGTTGAAGCTCAGCCTGTATCACTCTTAGAGCGTCAATATTCATTTAAGTATTACGTACTGAGCCTGCACTAGTGTTTACTACAAAGACAAATTCACTACGAATACACTAAAGTGTTACTAACAAAATTTAAAGTGCTGCTCATAATGTATTTTTTCCCACATTTGAGCTAAATAATACTTTGACAGCACATGACTCTTTTATCTGTTTTATAGGTTTAAAAGTTTCAAAACTTAAAAATAAATTTTTTGTTTAGTTTTTTTAAAATAAAGACTTTAAAAGTAAAACAACAGTATATTGCCGCAAGCAGCAGTAATATCGCTTACACAGTGGGGTTATCTACTCAGACTGAGTCAGGGATATAGGGCAATACCGTTCGTTTAAGAGGCAAACGGGAAAGGTGAAAGGGAAGAAAATAAGTTTTTCGCCCTTTCCCCCTTAACCTTTTACGTTTAACCAAACACTATTGGGTGATGTTTTTTCCCTAACCTCTACACCCTTCCAACAGTCCTAATTTTTTGTTTCACGGACTTTATTCTGCCACCTATCATAAATTTGGACTGGGCATTTCGCCCAGTCCAAAAAAGATATATTGAATTTAAAAGAGAATGACCTCATTCTCTATGCTTTTGCCTAGACGCTTATTCAAATTGGAGTTGGGGCATGAGTTGGAGAGTGCCAATGCCTAAATCGTTCGGAGAAAGGAAGCGCGCTTCAAACAAAGCCATCATATCTCGTAACTGGGGATTACCACGAGAAGCCCCTGTCAATCCTTTGGCAATGATCAAGCCACAGTATCCTTTGGTATTTTTACACCGCTGATTCCATTTTTTACGGGCTTCTACGTGTATTGGATCGTCATCTTCAAACTCACCGAACAGGAACAATTCACCGTTTTCAGTTTGTAACAAACCTAAGTCATAGCCTTTGCTATCAAAAGGATCAGCACCTGGATTAAAACAAATTGCTTTGAGTCCTCCAGCTTCTTCGATATTTGAAATCACAGTTTTCGCTTTAGGACGGGAAGTTTGAATTAAAATCACGGGCAAACCATCCCCTGCTTGTGTGATTTCTCCACTTTTGTGATATTTGGCACCTTCATGCAAGTACTCCAACATCTCCCATGACACGACTCCTAAGCTGAGGAATGAGTCTTCTGGTATCAAATCATCTCGTAATGACTGGAACATTGGTGTCGATTCTGACTCCATGTCATCATCCTCGATGTCAAAACCTCCTATTTCCTCTAACTCGGCGGCTAACTGCGGCATGGAACAGACAGTTACAGGCAGTGATTTTGTTGGTTCATTCGATGACTCGGGTAAGGGAATGCGATAGCGACGACTGAGGGTAGGGAAGGTGTCATCACTAAGCTGACGGCGGTGATCGCGGATAAAGCGATTCAGGCTTTCTAATGCCACCAAGACTACAAGTGCTTCTTCGTCATATAAAACAGACCGCAGTCCTTCTAAAGGATGGATGTTACCGAAGGTGGGTTCTATTTCCGATAACGGCAAATCCGCTAAATCGCCGAATTCTTCATCATCATCTTCGTCATCATCTTCGTCAATGTCGTCAGCACTCTCAAAGGTCAAAAACAGGCAATCTTGTTTAAGGAAAGCTTCTTCTAAATGCCCTTGCGATTCGTCTTCTGTTAAAACTGTTGCGCGAAACCGCTTCAACGACTCTTCTGAACGATACAACAAAATGCCATACTCCATCCCCAGCATTCCCATAACTGAGGCGTAGAGTGTACCAACATCCCATTTATTAATTTCTATGGACAAAATTTGCTGTTCTTCTAATAATTCCCAAGGCGCTGCTTGCCAAATTGCAAATGCTTTTTCTCGCAGCGCTTGTGCATACTGTGGGGGCAAATCAGGAACTTGGCTATCCAAGATGTCGGTAAACCCACGAAACAGTTCATCAATCAAAGGCAGTTCTGGTACATAGTCAATCGCAATGTCCAAATCCTGTAGGACTCCGCGCAGGTAAAATTGGATTTCGCGATCCTTGACTACAATTCTTTGAGGACGAGCAGGTTTTGCTGGACTGTGAGGATGCTCCATTGCTCGCATGAGGGTACGAACAATTGCTTCTGGACCCGTTTCTGCTGCGACTACGTCCATACCCCGGACAATGCCTTGTGAGCCATCTACCCAAAGAATGCATTCGCCCTTTGCCTCTAAGTCTGAGTTGTGAGTTTGTGATGACGACAATGGACGGCGATCGCCCTCCCATACAGAAGGAATTTGGGTTAATTTCTTCAGCCGACGACTGGTAGAGCGATTAAAACTTGTCATAGAGGTAAGTTAATCAAAACAAGCTATATAGAATTAAACTTTCAACTTGGGCTTACGCCTCGGATCAAAACTCTCTGGCTGTTTGTGAACAGTGGTTGCTGCTGGTGGCTACCACAAGGCTTGAACTTCAAAATATCGAATCTCTAAATACATTGAATCTCTCAATTCTAGAATAAAAATCTTTGTGTGCTTTTGACGCAGTGTTTACAATTTGCATTCCTGCGGCATTAATGTCGCTAGAATGGATACAAAAACCTTTACAGCCACCAAGCGGTAAGCTTGGAGTTGAAACTAGAGCGCTTGCCGCCACAGAACCATGCTCACACGAACTGATACCATTTGACTTTAAGGTTGATATATATGGGCAAGCAGTTCTTGAGCAGGAAAGGCAAGGGGAGTCAATTGTATCAGGATTTTTGTGAAACGGTATAAGGAGTAAAAACAGCAGATGACACAAGCAACTCAGTCTCAACAACGGGGAATTCAATTGAGCGAAGCCGGATTGCGTCAGGTGAAATTCTTGCAAGCTCAGCAAGGCGGCAAAGACCTATGCTTACGAGTTGGAGTGCGTCAAGGTGGCTGCTCCGGAATGTCTTACTTGATGGATTTTGAAGATCCCAGCAAGATTACTCCTCAAGATGAAGTTTTTGATTATGATGGCTTCAAAATTGTCTGCGATCGCAAAAGTTTATTATATCTGTATGGTTTAATGCTAGATTATAGCAACTCTATGATTGGCGGTGGTTTCCAATTCACTAACCCCAACGCCAGCCAAACCTGCGGTTGCGGTAAGTCGTTTGGTGTGTAATATAGTCATTTGTCCTTTGTCAAATGACAAAGGACTGGTGACTGATGACTAATGACTCATGACTCATGACTAATACAGTTGACTCTCTGTTTGATACAGGTTTAGAACGTTATAAAGCTGGGGAAGAAGCTTCAACTCTTATTCCTGTGTTTAAGGATCTGTGCGATCGCGCTCCCAGAAGTAGTCCTGCTTGGACTTGTCTAGCGTGGTTGTATTTACTAGATGACAAACCCAACCTTGCTTACAAGGCTGCACAGAAGGCGGTAAAGCTCAATCCACAAGATGCCCAAGCACGGGTGAACCTTGCTGTTGCCATGCTGGAAACAGGTCAAAAAGGTTTGCGACAACACGTTGACTTTGCACAACAGTTGATTTTTGTCAACCCAGACTGGCGAGAAGAAGTCAAAAATAGCATTGAAGACGGTTTCAACAGAAAACCAGATTGGCAGAGTTTGGCAAAAGTCAAAAACTGGCTGTTTCCCGAGGAATAATTGCTAAACAGTCCCACATCTACAGTCAATAGTCTAAAACTATTGACTGATAATTAATGACTATGAAAGATAAGTTTTTAAGCTGGCTAAACTTGGTTTTAGTGGCAGATGTGTTCCTAGTTTTGTTTGGTTTTGGGTGGTTGGCGGTTGCTGCTATTGGTG
Organism: Kalymmatonema gypsitolerans NIES-4073; assembly: GCF_002368435.1. Taxonomy (GTDB): domain Bacteria; phylum Cyanobacteriota; class Cyanobacteriia; order Cyanobacteriales; family Nostocaceae; genus Kalymmatonema; species Kalymmatonema gypsitolerans. The sequence continues at coordinate 176,090 of NZ_AP018268.1, read as the reverse complement.
AAGCAGTTGGAGTCCCACTGGGCTTAGATTTGTGGCATACGCTTTGGCAACCTGTATTTAACCCGGCTATTGGCATCCTTATGGCTGGTGCGCTCATCAGTGGCATTGTTAATTGGGTTTCTCAGAAATTCCTTAAAACTGGTAATTAATGATTGGTTTTGGTAGGGACTGGGAATTGCCTAGTGCAAGGAGTCAGAAGTCAGGAATCAGCTATAGAAAAATACTTACACAATCAGGGTTTTTACTTATTCCTAACTGTGTAGTGATTTCTGCCCGGCTGCACTAGTTCCTAGTCCCTATTGGCTAATCTTTAAGATTTGAGAATTTTTACCAGTGCTGGTTCCAAATTGGGATACTTGTACTTGAACCCACTTTCTAAAGTGCGTTTGGGAACGACTTGTTGACCTTCGAGAACGACCATTGCCCCGTCCCCTAAAAGGGCTTCGAGAGCAAATGCCGGAACAGGCAGCCACGAAGGACGATTCATGACTTGTCCCATAGTTTGGGTCAATTGAGCCATTCGGACAGGATGAGGGGCAGTGGCGTTATATACCCCTTGCATTTCGGGTTTCGTTAAAGCTAGAAAAATCAGGTTAACGATATCATCTAAGTCAATCCATGAGAACCATTGCTGACCACTCCCTAAGGGACCACCAGCGAAGAGTTTGAACGGTGTAATCATTTTACCCAAAGCACCACCGTTACCCAAAACAATACCCAATCGTAGAATGACGAGCCGCACACCAACATTTGTTACCTTTGTTGCTTCTGCTTCCCAAGCTTGGCAAACTTGGGCAAGAAAATCGTGACCGGGTGAACTTGTTTCATCAAAGGTAGCCGTTTCACTCGTGCCGTAGTAGCCAATAGCCGAAGCGTTGACTAAAACACTAGGCTTTGGGTGAGCGTTGGCGATCGCGCCCACAATGTTTTGTGTAGCCAGTTTACGGCTATTTAAGATTTCCTGTTTGCGTTCGGGTGTCCAACGTCCTTCAGCAATAGATTCGCCTGCAAGATTAACGACACCATCACAACCAGAGATGGCACTTTGCCAACTTCCCGATGCTGTTGGTGTATAAGCAACAATTTCCACATCCGGAAAACCCGTAGGTGGAAAAACCTTTTGGGCATAAGTGGTGTTACGAGTTAACACTAGCACTCTTATACCCTCGACCTGTAGTCGTTCCACCAAACGACTACCTACAAATCCTGTTGCTCCAGCAATTGCTACTTTCATAATCAACCTCCGCCAAACCGCTATTTTAAAGTTTTTTATCTAAGTTTTGGCTTATGCCACCGTAGTTGACTCTGGAAATTTGCTTGTGTGTCTTGTGCTGCTTTTGTCTTTACTCAAAACACAGGTTCTTTAATGAATCTATAATGATTTGGCTTTTAGATGGTTCGGTATTATAGGATGGACGGAGTGTTGCAAGGCTTGGGGCTATTATGGCTCGCTATACGTGTTCATTTATTCTTTCTGCTCCTCTTGACCAACTTCAACCCTTACTTGTAGAACTTCTGCAAGATTGTAATTTGGATGTTCAATACTATACAGCCGATTACATCATGGCGCGTGAAATTCCTGGTCATATATCCTTTTTAAAGTTAGTGACGGTGGAAGCATTGATTGACAAAAGCACAGCTACTGAAACAGAAACCCGGATGAGTATCGTGATTAAAAACGAGGAACTACCACTTCAGCGAGATAATCACTGCCGACAAATGTTTGAATACGTTAAGCAGGCAATTGAAGATTGCCGCCATTGGCATCTGATTGAGAGTCTCGCGGGGTAAATAACTGTAAGCTAATTTCTCTTCACATCTACTCATTGTTCTTCATTTTGAGTAGAATTTTCAGAAATTAACTGGTCAACATATTCTCTAAGTCGTTCTTGCCAGTTGGGTACGGCTTTAAGTTTTTCTAGTTGTCCCTGACTTCCAAACAACTGGCATAGAAAAGAGTATTGTTGAGTAGCTTTGCTTCGTTTTTATATAACGGTAAGTAGTTATTGGCGCTTTTGATGCTCCCTCCCGTTTAGGCTGGAAAATTCTTGGCTCAATGAGTCGCCTTATTGTGTAAAGAAAGGCGTCTGCTTGGGCTAGCTCAATGACAAGGCTAGCTTATAGCAAAACGCCCCTCCAAAAAATGTGCTCTTGTGACAGTAGAAATATTCCAGAATCAATATGGCTTCAGTCCTCCAGTTCCTCGGTCATGCCGGGGTTTATTAGTGTAATATCATACTCACTGGAATCTGTTTGTCCTCCTGTGCGCATACTATCTCGCAGTAGGTAATAAATAGCACGTACTTGAGGACCAAAAACGATTTCGTCCTCATTTTTCAGGTCATGAGCGGGGATCTTCCGCCCGTTATTAATCATTAGACCATTGGAACTCGGTTTGCCTTTGGCATCACCATCGACAATCCGATAATAATAGCTATGCTTCTTACCATCGCGCGGTAGCCTAATCAGTGTGGCATGGCGGCGCGAGACAAACTGCGAGATTAAACGGATATCGCAGTGGGCGTCCCTACCAATGGAATATACGGGGCGATCAAGAATAAATTCTTTGCGTCCTTGATCGTCTTCTATTATCAGTAGATGGCTTTCATTTGTTTCTGCTGCCATTGAAAAATCGTTGCTAAATTCGTCGGTTGAACTGTTATTAATCAAGATTTGTTTCGTATTGTTTGCTGCCATTCTTTGAGTAAAAGTCTATGGTAATTATCTTATATGCTTTTAAATTGCTTAGTTGTTCACAAGAGTAGAACAAGCTGTCCTACTCTTTTAACTACTGTGGGCGTTGCACCCGTCTCAACAGGTTTTGTGGGTCTCGAAACACTTAACTACCGACCTAGTTTAACGTGAGATTGGCAAAACCAAATATTTACGCTCACAAATAATACCTCGAAACGAGGAGATTAGGAGCGATGAGCAAAACGTCGTAATAAAAGGGAATTAGTGACGACACTAACAGAGCTAAAAGCCATTAATGCAGCTGCACCCGATGGGCTTAAGACAAAACCTAAACTTGGCAACAAAACACCAGCAGCTAAAGGAATGCCAAGAGTGTTATACGCAAAAGCCCAAAATAAATTTTGACGGATTTTGCTCAAAGTTGCACGACTCAGTTGTATGGATTTTACAACATCAGTTAAGTTATCCCGCATCAAGACAATTTCCGCTGTTTCCATCGCAACATCAGTACCAGAGTGTAAAGCAATACCTATATCAGCTTGAGATAGGGCTGGGGCATCATTAATGCCATCTCCTACCATCGCGACAATAGAGTGATCAGTACTTCCCTTTGTTCCCCATGCTTGTAATTCTTGAATAGTAGCAGCCTTCTTCGCAGGGAGAACGCCAGCCAAAACATCACTGGTATCCAGTCCGAGTTGTTTTGCTGTCACACTTGCTGCTTGTTGTGTATCTCCACTGAGCAACATCACCCGTAAACCCATGTGGCGCAGCTCGTCTAGTGCTGCTTTAGCATCTGGTCTTAGGGTATCTTGAACAGCAATCAGTCCGGCTACCGCGTCTCCAACTGCTACGAAAACTACCGTTTTCCCATCTGTTGCTAGCTTGTGTGCCTGTTTTTGTGCAGTTTCACTGACAGAAATTCCGTGCCAATGCAACCAGTCACAGTTTCCTAAAAGCACCAAAGTGCCTTCTACGACAGCAGAGACACCAAGCCCTGGTTCGGTACGAAAGTCCACAGCATCTGGGATAGATAACTCTTGGCGTTGGGCTTCTTGCTGAATTGCCGTTGCTAAAGGATGAATCGTGCCGATTTCTACTGCTGCTGCAAGTTGTATTAGCGATTGGGGATTGGGGATGAGCGATTGGCGATTATTCTCCAGTCCCTCAATTGGTAGGCAATCTGTGACTACGGGACGACCTGTGGTAAGAGTACCAGTTTTATCAAACACGACTGTGTTTAATTCGTGTACTTTTTCTAAAACGTCGCCGCCTTTGATCAGCAAACCCCGTTCTGCGCCAATGGCTGTTCCTACTAAAATTGCTGTTGGTGTAGCAAGCCCTAAAGCACAGGGGCAAGCGACTACCATTACGGCTATTGCTAGCTTTAAACTTACAAGGAGCGGCGTGTAGATCGTGGGGTGTGAACTGTGAGGCGTGCTGAGTAAGGAGTGGTGAGAGATTTGCATGGCATACGACATAATTGCGTGATGCCAGATGTGCGTGCCGAAAAAGTACCAAAAGACAAATGTTAACAATGCCGCCGTTAATACACCGTAAGTGAAGTACCCAGCGACTGTATCTGCTAATTTTTGTACCGGCGCTTTACGGGTTTGTGCGGCTTCCACTAAGGCGACAATTTGAGCCAAAGTCGTATCACTTCCAGTGCGAGTTGCTTCAATGGCGATCGCTCCTGATTGATTGAGTGTCCCTGCTGTCACCAAATCTCCTGGTTGCTTTGTCACTGGCACCGCTTCTCCAGTTAGCATGGACTCATTGACAGTTGTTTGCCCATCGACGACTTTACCATCGACTGGAATTTTCTCTCCTGGCAAAACTTGTAACCATTCACCAACACGCACTACCTCAGCGGGAATTTCTACAATTCCTTTATTGGAAGACAACGCGGCAGCCGATTCCGTCGTTTTAGGCTTGGCAATCAATCGTGCAACAACCGGCTGGAGGGCGAGCAATTCCTTAAATGCTGCTGCCGCGCGACCTCTGGCTTGTTTTTCCAGTGTCCGTCCTAGTAGGATAAAGCCTAACATCATGACTGGCTCGTCAAAGAAGCACTCCCACCCAAGTTGAGGAAACAGCAGAGCCACCAAGCTAGCGATGTAAGCTGTTAGTGTTCCCAATCCCACTAGAGTGTTCATGTTGGGTGCATTGTGCCGTAAACCCCGCCAGCCATCCACTAAAATTGGGCGACCAGGGATGAGAAGCGCTAGCGCTGCCAATCCACAGTGGAACCAGATGTTATGTAAAATCGGTATTACGTAACCACCAATGTTACCTATATGACCAATAAATGACAGGGTCAGCAGCACAGCAGCAACGATCAATTGCCGTTTTGCAGACTGCATTTCTTGGCGCTGTCGTTCTGCTGGGTCTTGTATTGATTCTGTCTCACCTACTACTTTCCCGCCTAGTTTCCGGGGTTGAGTTGGGAATCCAGCTCCTGTCAATTGCTTTGCCAGTGCATCCGCATCGACTGCACCAGCTTCCAACTCTACGACTGCTACCTCTGTCGCCAGGTTCACACAGGCGCTCTTAACTCCTGGATACTGAGTGATCTGACGTTCTACTGCTCTCACACAGCCAGCACACTTCATACCTCCGACATCCAAAGTAATTTTCTCTGTTGTCGAGGCTGGTTCTGGGGAAAGGTTAGTTTTCGAGACAATTTGCATGGAAAGTTTTTGAATTTGCTACGATGACACTTTAACGCCTCTCTGAAAGCGTCTCTAATTCGAGCGTAGGCGAAATCCAAAGCTTTGACATAATGTCAAACTTATTAAGTTTTGTTAAGTTATGGTTGTATAGGGTTCTAGTTGTGTATAAGTTATAAAAAAATTGTTTTTCTTTTGAATTTCTAATTTAATTTACACCTTCAGACCCTATCACCGACGACTCGAACGCAGATAAGTCACGTATATAAGTGTAACTAGCTGTATTGGTATAAGGAGCATCTCGCTTTTCCAGAAAGGATTGACTGCGATATGAGACATACTGCAGAAATAAGCTAATCCCAATACTGTGAGTAGTGTTAAGGTTATATTTTTACGTTTGAGCGTTAACATATTGGTAGAAAGAAAATATTTTTCACTAAATATAAATAGTCTTTAAAGTAAGTAATAGAGTTCTAGTTTCTTGTTAACTTAGAATTAATTGACACATACTATAGAAATAAATTTACCCACAGAAGGGTGAATAAAAGACAGATAAAGTTCTCCGCTTAGTGATAAATCTTAAAGGTATAAGCAATGGTAACTCAGGGCTGTCAATAGCCATTTGTAGGATGAGCAGTGCCCCTCCTACTACTGTAAAATTACGAGTTCATGCACCTCAGATAGATACTCTAAAATAGAAATTCAATACTGAAAGACGATTTTCTAAAACCAGCCCTGCTTTTTGACGAAGTAGCTATTAACAAATTCGTCGTGGGATTTGTTCAAATAAATCATCCCTTCAATTAAACCTACAAGCTGCATAATCAAGAATGTAAATCCGTAGGTGAAATAACCTCCTACTAAGGAAATCACTAGCATGATAAATCCTTCTGGTGCATACCCAAGAATAAATTTATGGATACCAAAACCTCCAAAAATAATGCCGCAGTATCCAGCTAAAAGTTGTTTGGCGGCGTGACTGGGGGTGAGATTTGCCATATGCGTCAAGCTCCTTCACTTTATAAATGACATATAAAATTGAAATTTTATACTGCTATAAAATAATTATGTATAATTACTGAGTATTAATATTTTTTCTCATAACTAAGTATTAAGACAGGTAAAACAGATATGCAAAAGCAGCGTACCACTACTTTTTAGGGAACGCGGCAGCTTCGGAGGAGCGAGGTTTTCAGGGCAGCGAGCACTTGAGCCTACACTCTTGAATCATTCCTGTTTCTTTACTTTAACGAGAAATCCCAGTACAGCACTTTTGTACGATTTCTTCCCCAAAAATGCTTTTATTGAGAGTATTTTGCAATTAGTGCGAAATACAACTATGCCCCATTACTTCATACAAGTTAAGTCGTGCTATTTCCGGATTTTTTTTATTTCTCCTGACATAAGCATCAGTCTCCAAGCGCTTAACGACCCTACATACGCAGATACTTATGTGTACTCCAGCTTACACATCTCTAGACGATTCATGAAAAGTGGAGTTCCCATTTCGTTTTTGATTCGACCCATGCAGGGTTTGGGCTTTCAGACTTACCGCAATTTTTTGTAAGTGTTATCCGTAATAATATTTGTGCATTCAAGGTAGCATTGATTGACACTAAATACCAATAATGAATTGGTAAAAATTTGTAAATTTTTTTTAAAGATTTTGAGTATTTTCAACGGCAAGCAAAAAGTATTATTTACTAGTGCTGCCTAAGACAAAAAGGCTTAGCAGAGTGCCGCTGTTCCAAAGGCTGTGGAGAAGCATAGGAGCAAGGAGATTGCGCGATCGCGTGTAAACGATCCCCAAGACAATACCTAGGGCAAACAGTGGTAAAATTTCCGACAAGCTCAAGTGAGCTGCTGCAAACAGAAAAGCACTGGCAAGAATTGATCCCCACACAGGTAGATAACGAGTCAGGGAGGGTAACAAAAAACCGCGAAACAAAAGTTCTTCAAAAATTGGGGCGGCGATCGCAGCCGTAGAGAAAAATATCGCAAGCGCCACAGTATCTTGGCTTTCTAAAGCCAGTTGTAACAAGGGATTACTACCACCTTGTCCTCGCCAGAGTTGTTGATTAATCAAAGACACAACCACCACTATGGGCAAAGCTACGCAATAGCCACCCAGCCCCCACAAAAACCACTTACCTCCTAACCGGAAGCGAAACCAGTCGTCTGGTAAAGGGAAAAAGCGTTTGATAGATAAATACAGCACTGATAAAGCACCAAATGCCACCAACAGGTAACTTACCAAGACGTATAATGCTTGAATTCTGACATTAGGGGCGGGACGCGGGATGGGGAGGAACAATATTACCAGGGGCACAAGAAGTTGTCCCATCAAGAAAAAGCCCACGACAAAAACCTGTAAAATCGTTTCGCCATCCCAAGGCGTTGACCAACCCACATCTGAATTTTGAGCCAATAAAGCTGTTTTCCCTTGGATAAGGCGCTGTCCAACCAAGAAAATCAGCAGCCCTAAACCTAAAAAAGCCGTCAGTGCTGGAACGGTACCGATAATTGCTAATTTCAACAATGCTTGTTCAGCAGCTTCTTGTTGAACTGCTTCCAGATCTGCCAAAGCATCCTGACGCTCCTGAAGTTGGTATAACTCACTCAGAGCAATATAGCGAAACCAACCATCTAAATTCTTTTGAATCAGTTGTTCGGAAGAAGGCAAAATACGCGGCGGATCACTCCTCAGCCCTGCCAACACAGCTGCAGTTTTCTCAAATTCAGGATTAATGTCTGAACGTTGCAGTAATTGACTCCAAGTTTTCTGTGCCGTCTCTATTTTTCCTTGCTGCGCTTGTAAAATTCCCAGTCGCAAGTCTAATTCAGGAATCAATTTTTGCACTTGATTGACAGACTGCTGCAATTGTTGTTGCTGTACCTGACGAGAGGTGTTGGTAGCAGGAGGCAATTCTGGTTGAGGTTTAGGAGTTGTGGGAGTCGTCGCGGGTTGAGATTGGATCTGCGCCAGTTGCTTTTTGGCTTTTTCCAAATTAGTTTGAGCGGATTTGTGTGCCTCTTGATACTGTTCTGTAGCGCTTTCAAGAGGTTTGACGCCCACAAGTGCATCCTGCAATGACTTAAAATTCGCGCTGTTGTCATCTAACGGTTCCCAAGAAGCAGCTTGCAGCACAATATTTGTTTGATAAAGTTCCAAACGACTTTGGAACTGAGGTTCCTGCCAACTGCTTAACAAAGACGAGCCAGCAAACAATATCGCAACCAACGTCAGTATGATTAAACCCAACCGCTTGAGAGTCATTTGTTCTCCCTTAACTAACCAAATTTAGAGCGCAAGCTTCACAGATTCTCCTATGGAGGTTCACCTAGTGGGAATTTTCGCAAGAAAACGCTGTCAGAGTATAAATTTCTTAATACAGAGACAATGGATCTCGACTGGATATCATCAGTGTAAGAGTCTGCAAGCAACTTCACTATCTTAAAGTACAACCCATTGCACTGCTTGCCCTGTGGGGAGGATTTACCCAATGACGATACTCCTGTAAATAATCAATTGCAAGATTTGATCCCCAGTTTGCTCAAAGTAATCCTAGTTTGGGTATGGGTAAGCTGCATGGATTGGTTTTTTGGCGTTAACATGGGGATTTAGTACGATCTTGATGATCGCGCTATCCGCTAAGTAATGGACAAGACTGGACAACCAGTACTGTCTAGTACAGAGATAGCCAGCCTAAGTCTTAATTGACTACGTTTTGAGGGTCATGACACCTACAAGTACTTTCCAGCTTGTAGCAACTGTCGCCAAAGATTAAACAAGTGTATTTAGCGCGCGCTCGTGTCTTTGGCATTACAAGCCCTTAAAACATTGGCAAGGAAAACATAACTGGAGTAGCAAGGCGTTTCCCGGCATACAGGGAAGTTGAACAAGTACTACTCCTCTACTTGTTCAACCCCGCAAGGGGTTCGCGCTCGGTACTCGTTTTTAACGTTTGTCCATCTTTTCAATGATTAGAGGCGTACCGATCGTACCAGATGGATTTTTGAGTTTAGCGGTAGATCCTAATACTTGAAGTTGATTTTTGGAAGGACACTCTAGAAGGATGCGGCTACACAAACGAAGCCCGTAGTCAAATGTGGAGAAAATGATACCACAGATTAACAACAGATGCACCCACATAATTAAGTAGTGTTAATCTGTGTGCATCTGTCGTTCTAAATATCCATTAATCATATTTTTGCAAGAAGTCTAATCACCACCCAACTATAATATTTTCCCTCTCACCCAAGCGCGAAATGATTTTAGCAAGGCAATTTCCCCCACGGTTTTACTCTGCTCAATAAATCTGCTTATTTCACTAACTGATACTGTGGCAAAAGCAATACTAAACTCACGCTCGACATATTGCCCTTCTACCAACTGATAGAATTTAAAATCTCGTCCGTTGTATCGCCATAGTTCAGGTACAGCCAACGCAGAGTAAATCGCTAATTTGTTAACTGAACTGCTAGTAATATCAATTTCAATTGCTAAATCTGGCGGTGGATCAGTTTCTAAATCAAGTGTTTGCCTACCTCTAACAATAGGTTCGCTTTGGATGTAGTAACAGTTGTCTGGTTCTATTCCTCGCTTTGCTATTTGTCGTTTCAATGTTGTAGAACCAGCACTTTTAATGTCAATTTCTAGTTCTTCAACCAAGGCAAAGATAAAACGGTCGAATTGAATTTTAGGGTTTTCATGTTCAAAAAGTGGCGTCATAATTTCTAAAGTGCCACACTCATAAGCAAACCGAGAACCTCTATCCTCACCTGTTTCTGTTAGCAAGGCTTCAAAGGTTTCCCAGCTAATGTTTTGTAGCACTGTTCTTTGTTCAGCAGGGCTTGAGGTAGTAATCATGCTTGAAAAATACCTGGCAATGTTCGTCATCGCCGCTATACAAACATAAACGCGAAGCGGCTTCCCGAAGGGAAGTCGCCTGCGCGGACTTATATAATAGCGTGCGTAGGCAGGCTTCGTTTATTTAGCCCTAGACTTGTAGTCTGAGGGGCGTAGTGAGCGATCATAAATTTAACTTAAGAAACCGCCAAAGAAATCTAAGGTTTCCTTCAACGCTTTGACGAAAACATCAATTTCTTCACGAGTGTTGTAGAAAGATAGACTTGCCCGTGCAGTCGCCGGGATCACTAAGTGACGGTGTAACGGTTGTGTGCAGTGGTGTCCGGAACGGATGGCAATGCCTTCTTGGTCTAATAATGTAGATATGTCGTTAGCGTGAATTTCTCCGGCGGTGAATGCAGCAAGAGCAGCTCTACCCAAACCTGCTACTTTAGGTTTAGGACCGTAGATGCGAATTTGGGGAATTTGTCCGAGCTGCTCGAATAGATAGCCAGTCAATTCTGATTCGTAGGCATAGATTTTATCCATGCCAATGCTGCTGAGATAGTCTACCGCTGCACCAAGTGCAATTGTTTCTCCAATTGAAGGTGTACCCGCTTCAAATTTATTGGGTAAATCCGCGTAGGTAGAATGATCTAAAAATACCTCCGCAATCATTTCTCCACCGCCCAAAAAGGGAGGCATTGATCGCAGCAATTCTAACTTACCATACAAAAAGCCAATCCCTGTTGGAGCACACATTTTGTGACCAGAAGCCACCAACCAATCACAGTCAATTTGCTGCACGTTGATGGGCATATGAGGGACGCTTTGGCAAGCATCAATTAATACTTTTGCACCATATCGGTGAGCAATTTCACAAATTTCTTTCACAGGGTTAATACAACCCAAAGTGTTAGAGACATGTACCAGCGACACCAATTTTGTTTTATCGGAAATCAGCTTTTTGAACTGTTCCAAATCAAAAGTTTCTTCTGCAGCCAGTTCCACAAATTTCAGCACCGCACCCGTCTTTTGCGCGACAAAATGCCAGGGTACCAAATTACTGTGGTGTTCCATCACCGAGAGGATAATCTCATCCCCTGGTTGCAAATTGCTCATTCCCCAACTGTAAGCAACCAAATTTATCGCCTCACTCGCATTGCGGGTGAAGACAATTTCCTGGCGCGATGCAGCATTTACAAACGCAGCAACTTTGTCTCTTGAGGCTTCGTAAGCGTCGGTGGCTTTGGCGCTGAGAGCATGCACGCCACGATGCACGTTGGAATTGTACTGCTCGTAATAGTCTCGGAGGGCGTTGAGTACGAGCAAAGGTTTTTGCGACGTGGCGGCGTTGTCGAAGTAAATTAAGGGCTTACCGTTAACTTCTTGGTGTAGTATCGGGAAGTCAGCACGGACTATATCAGCAAGGGTTTTTTCTTGGGTAAAAGTCATTTTAGTCATGAGTCATGAGTCATTAGTCATTAGTTATTAGTCATTAATTATTGACTGATAACTGTTGACGGTTTGTGTGAGTCTTTCTCGCAAAGAGGGTACAGGTATTTGATTGATGATTTCGGCGGCGAAGGCGTTAATCAATAAGTTGCGAGCATCATTCTCATCGATACCCCGGCTTTGCAGATAGAAGATTTCATCATCTTCCAACTGGCTAACCGTAGCACCGTGGGCACATTTTACGTTATCTGCGGTAATTTCCAACTGGGGCTTGGTATCAACTCTGGCTTTCGGCGACAACAGCAAGTTCCGGTTCAACTGTGCTGCATCTGTCAATTGTGCAGGTTTTGGAACAAAAACTTTGCCGTTAAACACTCCATGAGCGCGATCGCCTACAATACACTTATGCAATTGCCGACTCGTACTATAAGGATAATTAAGGGCGATCGCACTATGCGTATCCCCCAACTGGTTCCCCCCAATCATCGTCAATCCATTGAGGGTAGTTTCCGTTTGCTCACCAGTTTGCAAAATCTCTAAATTGTGACGTGACAGCTTTCCACCAAAAGTTACCGCATGACAAGTATACCGACTGTCACGAGCTTGAGAAACAGCAGTCTTGCCAATATGGAAAGCCTCTGCACCTTCCAACTCAAGCCGAGTGTGACTTACCTGAGCATTTTCCTCTACCCAAATCTCCGTCACCGCATTGGTAAAGTAAACCTTCTCTGCGCTCTCTGCGCCTCTGCGGTTCGTAAATTCTTCCACCAACGTCACACTACTACCAGTCTCCGCCACCACCAAACAACGCGGTAGAGAAATCGAAGGAGCCTCCCCAGCAACAAGAAACACCAAATGAATCGGTGTTTCCACTACCACATTTTTCGCCACCCAAACCACCGCAACATCTTTGATTCCACTGGTATTGAGGGCGGTGAACACCTCATGCGCTCCCTCAGTTTGAGCCAAATATTGCTGCACGCGTGATTGTAGAGACGCGCCACCTCTCGTCTCTACAGGCAAATTAGTCAAATTGCTTACCACAATCCCATCAGGCAAATCTGCAACCGCTGATAACTCAGGCGCATAAACCCCGTTAACAAATACCAAGCGACTGTTAGCAGCTTCTGGTAGTAGCAGCGTATCTTTTTGTACAGACGCCCCACCTCTCGTCTCTACATTAAATTGCACTTTCCGCAAAGAGGATAAATCAGTGAAGCGCCATTCTTCATCGCGGTTGGTGGGGAGAACCGATTTACGTACCCAAAGCGCAGCGCGTTCATGTAACTCCTGCAACCAAGCATCAACCTCAACAGACGCGCCATGGCGTGTCTGGACAACCTGATTTAACAACTCAGTTAGATAAGCATCCCTATCCAGCACAGCAGATGCCAAATCTACTGGATTTGAGTTAGGAACCGAACTGGGAGAAACCAGAATATTCATCACACACCTACCTCAGCCGCATTCTCTTCCAACACCCAGTCATAACCACGCGATTCTAACTCTAGCGCCAGTTCCTTACCGCCACTGGTAAGAATTCGCCCCTGAGCCATGACATGAACGTAATCTGGCACAATGTAATTCAGTAATCGCTGATAGTGCGTAATCATAATCGTGGCATTTTCTGGACTCGCCAGCTGATTCACTCCATTCGCCACAATCTTCAGCGCGTCAATATCCAAACCCGAATCTGTTTCATCCAGAATTGCCAGCTTTGGTTCTAGCAGCGCCATTTGCAGAATTTCGTTCCGTTTCTTTTCGCCACCCGAGAAACCTTCATTTAAACTCCGACTCAGGAAAGCAGGATTCATCTTCACGACATCCAGCTTTTGCTCAATCAAATCATCAAAATCAAACGCATCCAATTCCTCTAAACCCTGCGCCTTCTGACGCGAGTTGTAAGCCACCCGCAAAAAATCCAAATTGCTCACACCTGGAATTTCCAACGGATACTGAAACGCCAAAAATATCCCAGATCTAGCGCGTTCCTCCGGTTCCATTTCCAGCAAGTTTTGCCCCTGGAAAATCACCTCGCCGCCAGTCACCTCATACGCCGGATGTCCAGCCAAAACCTTGGAAAAAGTACTCTTACCAGAACCATTCGGTCCCATAATCGCATGGATTTCACCCAACCGTACCTCAAGGTTCACACCCTTAAGAATTGGAGTTCCATCAACATTAGCTGTCAAATTCCGTACAGACAGGACAACTTCACTATTTTCAATAATCATGCTTGTTCTCTCTCTGTTCTCTCTCTCTTCTTTTGTAGTAAGCGCTTTAGCGCTTTTTTCTGAGCACTTTCAAAGCGCTAAAGTGCTGACTACAAACAATTACCCAACACTACCTTCCAACTTCAGACTCAGCAGCTTATCAGCTTCCACTGCAAACTCCATCGGTAGCTGATTAAACACATCCTTACAGAAGCCGCTAATCATCATCGAAATAGCATCTTCCGATGAAATTCCCCGCTGCGCGAAGTAGAATAATTGGTCTTCCCCAATCTTGGAAGTGGAAGCTTCATGCTCCACCTTCGCAGTATGATTTTGTACCTGAATATAAGGGAAAGTATTCGCGTGAGCATTATCCCCAATCAGCATTGAGTCGCACTGGGAATAGTTCCGCGCCCCTTGTGCCTTGGGATTGATTTTCACTAAACCCCGGTAGCTGTTGCTAGATTGTCCGGCAGAAATTCCCTTAGAAATAATCGTGCTGCGGGTGTTCTTACCAACGTGAATCATCTTTGTACCGGTATCGGCTTGCTGCATATTATTTGTCAGCGCCACGGAGTAGAATTCACCCACAGAGTTATCACCCACCAGCACGCAGCTGGGATACTTCCAGGTGATCGCCGAACCAGTTTCTACCTGTGTCCAAGAAATCTTGGAATTAACACCTTGACACAAACCGCGCTTGGTGACGAAGTTGTAAATACCGCCTTTGCCATTCGCATCTCCAGCGTACCAGTTCTGTACTGTGGAATATTTAATCTCGGCGTTGTCGAGGGCGACGAGTTCCACGACAGCGGCGTGTAGCTGGTTGCTGTCATACATCGGCGCGGTACAACCTTCCAAGTAGGAAACATAGCTACCTTCTTCAGCAACAATCAGTGTCCGCTCAAATTGTCCAGTCTCGCCGTTGTTGATACGGAAGTAGGTAGACAGTTCCATCGGGCATTTTACGCCTTTAGGTATATAGACAAAGGAACCATCGCTGAATACGGCGGCATTGAGAGCTGCAAAGTAATTATCTGCGGCTGGAACAACGCTACCCAGGTACTTTTGCACCAATTCTGGATATTCCTGCAATGCTTCGGAAATGGAGCAGAAGATGACACCATCTTTAAGCAGTTTTTCTTTAAAGGTGGTACCGATGGAAACGCTATCGAAAATTGCATCCACCGCGACGTTTGCCAGTCGCTTTTGTTCTGATAAGGGAATGCCTAGCTTCTCAAAAGTATCCAACAAAGTTGGATCAACTTCGTCCAAGCTGTTAAGCTTTTGTTTTGCTTGCTTGGGTGCGGAGTAGTAGATGATATTTTGATAATCTATCAGAGGATACTTAACGCTTGGCCAAGTTGGTTCTGCCATTTTTTGCCACTGGCGAAAAGCTCTCAGGCGAAAATCCAACATGAACTCCGGCTCGTTTTTCTTGGCGGAGATGAGGCGGACGATGTCCTCGTTTAGTCCACGCGGAATCATGTCGGCTTCAATATCGGTGATAAAGCCGTACTTGTATGGCTGGTTGACTAAGGTTTTGACAGTGGCACTCATCGGTAGTTTTCTCTTGTGTTCGCTGTATGGAATCTCTTTAAGGATGGGAGACGGGCTTTTTGTCGCCGATTCCCATATTCTGTAACCAAGTGGTTACGGGACTGCTAAAATAAGTATAGAGACTAAAACAACAACAATGTTGTTTAACTTATCTTCATTTTAAGCTAGATTAACAACAACATTGTTGTCAAAATCATATTTTCTTCAAAACAAATGAATTTTTAGGACGATGATGGTGACTATCCAGCAGTCCTCAACAAAGCAAGATATTCTAGAATATCTGCTGAAACACCCGCAGACTACAGCTTTTGATTTAGCCGAGGCTCTTGATATTAGCCCCCAAGCGATTCGTCGTCATCTTAAGGATTTAGAGGCGGAGCAACTGATTTCTTTCTCTTTGTCCGTGCAAGGGGGAATGGGGCGTCCGCAGCATATTTATCAATTAACTCATCAGGGACGCGATCGCCTGAGTAAGGAAGTTGCGGATAGCTACGGTCAATTCGCTGTTTCTCTACTGGATACATTAGCAGAAACGGTAGGACGCGACCAAGTCAGTTCAATTTTACGAAAGCAGTGGGAGCGTAAAGCACAAGAATATCGAGAACGCCTGGGTAACGCTTCCTTATCACAAAGGGTGGCAACTTTGGTAGAACTGAGAAAAGCTGAAGGCTTCATGGCTGAATCTCACCCTGTAGAATCGAGTGAGTCATCGCAAGGCGAACGATTTATTCTCATGGAACACAACTGCGCGATTTCTAATGTTGCAGAGTCTTTTCCCAGCGTCTGCGGTCATGAATTAGAAATGTTTGCCGCAGTTTTACCAGATTGTACAGTAGAGCGTACGCACTGGATTATTAACGGTGAACATCGCTGTGGCTATTTAGTACAAGAGCGAAAAAATAGAGCTTAACTTTTCCATGAAATGAGTACCCCCAACCAGTGAAGACTTTATATTGAGTCTAAGTTATGAATGATCGGTAATTAGTCATAGGCTTTACCAATCAATCATTATTGTTCAGCCGTTACAACTACTAAATTTGAGTCAGTTTTAGACAAAAGTTATGGAGTTACCATCACAGCAATCAACACCACAATTTTTAACTCCAGAAGAGGCAGTCAAAGTCGATGCGGCTTTGCTGTCTTCACCGGAAAAATTTTTAACCAGATTGACAATTTCATCACTCAGGCTTTTGAAACAAATTGCTCAAGAGTATGAAGTGAAGATTGAAGATTTGACAGCCCAACAGGTGATCGCTTGGTTTGAGAAAGATGGAAAAATTCGACGAGAACAAGGAATAGAGGCTGCGTACTTGAAGTGGTAGTGGTTAATCTTAAATGAACCACTGACAACTACTAATAATTAATCATAAAAAAGCACCCATCTTAAGGTGCTAAAAAAGAATCTAGAGATATTTATTTTTTTCAACAAGTTTTTAGGCGTGATGGGTAGTGCGCGGACTACGAGTTCCAGCAGCAGCTCCAATCATTGAGGCGAGTAAACCTAACAAGGAACCGAATACAAACCACCACAAGCCGGAACGTACATTTGCTGCAATCTCACGAGCTTGTTGAGCAGTAACGTTGTTTTGCGGTATATTCACACCACCTTGCTGTTGCACTTGGTTAATCACTTCTCCAGCATTGGAAGCAGCAACACCAAAAGCACCCGATACCCCACTTGCTAGTAGCCAAGAGCTTAATGCCAAAGTTGTTGCCCAAAGTATTGCGCCGTTGAGAAGAGCAGTATTGCGGTTCATTGGACCACAAGCACGAGCCATAACCCAACCACCAGTAAATAGGGAAATCAACAAACCGATGGTTGACCAAATCCCCGCATTACCTGCAACATTAGGTGCAATTGTTCTGGGAGCACCTGAACCTTCAACAGTGCCTGCTGCGATCGCGCTAAACATGGCGCTCAAAATCAATTGAGTTGCTAAGGCAACCAACAAACCAGAAATAATAGGACCCCAGCGAACACGGTCGTGGTAATCGCCTACTCGACCGATCACAGGCTCGGTAATCACTTCGTCACCTACTCGATTTGTGTATGACATAGATTATTTTCCCCTTACCACTTTAAGTAAACTTTTTTCTCAGGTATTGATGCTAATGCTTAAAATTAAATGACTTGTCTTGATTTTAAATATCTATCAGTAGAAATAGTTAATGGCTCTATCTTTAGTCAGAAAAATATTATTATTTTTCTGACATTTGTTTAACTTTTATTAAGTGTTAATAACTTCACAAAAAGAGTAAGCTTTTATCAAAACGTTTATTCTATGCTCACCTAAAAATAAGTTTAGCATAAATATTTTTTTAGGGAAACTTTAATTGAATAATTAGAGTGGCTAACCTCTGGATTGAATAGATATAAAAACAGTTATTGCTGAACAGTTACCATTAACAAGTTATCAGTGAACAGATGATAATTAACAACTCATAACTGTTAACTGATAACTGTTAAGTACTAACGCAGTTTCACAGCGGTGCCTGTGGCAGTAATGAGTATGAGAACACCTGATTGGTCAACATTGATTGTGCCAGTATCGACTTCAATGCCAATAACGGCATCTGCTCCTAAACGTAATGCCCGTCGCTCTAATTCTTCTAAAGCCTTGCGTTGACCCTCCTCAAATAGGCGTTCGTAGCTACCCGTGCGTCCACCGATAATATCGCGGATGCTAGCAAAAAAATCTCGCAGGAAATTGCTACCATAGACCACTTCCGCCGTTACAATGCCTAAATATGACTGGATGATAGTTCCTTGAATCACATCGGTCGTAGTTAAAATCATACATTTGCCTCAAAAACATAAGTGTCATCTGATACTGGAGCTTGGATTTTCAAGCGTCGAAGCAGATACCTGAAAAGCAGATTGTATGAAAAATGAATGTTAATTTACTGTAATTTCACACAACCAAAGGAAAATTATCGTAAATATTTTGTAAAAGTAAACAAATAGAGTTTGCAAAAGCAAATAGATCTGTTTTAATAGACAATCAACCACGGAGATTGTGGAAAAAAGTTGCAGAAACTTTCAGGTAATTTACTGTGTACAATCGAACATCATTGATAGTAAGTGTTCTCCTAGTAGGAAGCTTTGTAGCAACAATACCTTTGGTAGCTCAGGCTCAAGAAGCACTACCGCAACAGCAAAGCAGCCAGGAGTTAAAGGGACTTTTGGAGGAAGGGCGGAGGCTGGTAGATAGTGGTGATTATAATGGTGCGATCGCCATCTATCAAAGAGCTGCTGCTGTAGAGCCAAAAAACGCCACGATTTATTCTGGCATTGGCTATCTCTACGCCCAACAAGGGAATTTTCCCGCAGCACTACAGGCTTACCGTCGTGCTGTTGCCCTTAATCCTAACAATAGCGATTATCAATATGCTTTGGGTTATGTCAGTGGCAATTTGGGAGATAACAGAACCGCAAAGGAAGCCTACCGTCAAGCAATACAAGCTAACCGGAGTAATGTCAACGCTTATATAGGGTTGGCTACAGTCCTGTTGCGTTTAGGAGAGAACAACAATCTGAAATGGGCATACGAACAAGCTGTCAACCTTGACCCGAAAAATCCTCAAGTCTATGAGTTGCGGGGTAATATCTTAATGAAGCAGGGCAAATCAAGAGAAGCAATTACAGTGTTTCAACAAGCCCGGGATTTATACCAAAAGCAGGGTATGCAGGACAGCGTAGCAAGGGTAGAAGCCGTACTCCGAACTTTAAGGGGCTAAGATTAGTCCAACTTGCGTCCCGTGAGTTCAACGAAAATATCTTCTAAGTTAGAGGGACGTACCATCATCCCTGTTTTATCATTTTGTTGATTTAGGTACAAGTTTGCATCTTCCAAAGTGGGGAAAAAGAGATATTCCCAACGGTCTCCTGTTTGCTTCATGACCAAACCTTCGCCATGAGCGGAGCGCAACTCTTGTAGGGTGCCAAGAGAAATTAATCTACCACTATCCATAATGCCAATGCGATTACATAAATACTCCACCTCATCCATATAATGAGTTGTGAGCAGCATTGTCATCCCTTGCTTGTTCAAATCCCGAATAATCTCCCAAAGACGTCGCCTTGTTTGGGGGTCTAGTCCTACCGTCGGTTCATCTAGAAACAGAATTTGGGGTTGATGCAACAACGCTCTCGCTATCTGTAACCGCCGCTTCATACCCCCAGACAAGGTTTTTACCAAGTCATCGCGTTTGGTTGCGAGTTCAACATACTCCAGCCATTGATTAATCAGCCGCTGTCGCCCAGGATTAGCAATGTGATGTAGCCTGCCGTGCAGCTCCATATTTTCCCACACGGTTAAATCGTCATCCACACTAATTTGCTGCAAGACAACGCCAATATGCTGCTTTGCTAATATCGATTGCGACACTACATCATACCCAGATACGTCGATCCGTCCCTGGGTTGGTTTCGTTAGCGTGGTTAACATCCGAATTGTCGTAGACTTACCCGCACCATTCGGACCAAGTAAACCAAACATTTCTCCCGCATTGATCGTGAATGACAGGTCATTGACCACGGGAACTTTATTGTAAATCTTGTAGACATTTTCTAGGTGAACAGCAACAGTCATGGATAGCTTGGCAAGAGAGAACTTGATCGCCTGTTGTGACCATTGTGCCAGAAGAGAAGGCTTTACTCGATTTATCTATATTTATTTTTCGTAAAACAAACAAATCCCCTGCCCCTTATACTATTATGGGGCAAGGGGGGTAACAACTCACAAACATTACAGAAAACGCGATTACATTAAGTTGTTGACATCACTCTCACAAAACTAACCAGAATATTCAAAGGAAAACTAAACAGCGATTTCTTATACTAAATCAGCTACTTGCACCACGTACTTCAGTTGCTTTTGCCAATATATTTTCCATTGGAAGTCCCATCCTCACCACAAGAACTGCTATTCTTTGGTAAGGTTTGTACGGGCTGAGAGGGTTCAAGTAACTTGAGATGATTTGTGTTTGACGTTGATTCTACATGAGCAATGATGTCCCTAAGTCGATCATTGACTACTGTTGGTCGATGTTCTCTTTTCATACGTTCCACTCCTAAAATAGTAGATCACCCAACTGACAACAAATAGTGGAAACCTTCATTATATCTCAATTCAAGATTTCGTTAAGGTACATTAGAGCGAACTATTAAATTGCCCTACTTGATGATCTATCACTATCAAGTGCTTTAGCTATGACATCTGTAATACCATTTGCTTTTTAAAAGGTTAAGAAAAATTGAGTTGTTTTATATATATAGAAATATTATTACGTTTTAACAACGCATATACTGTATTTGATAGATGACATAAAGCCGGACTTATGCAGTACTAAGGCTGATTGTTTGCTATTAGCAAAATTGATAAATGCTTGAGTCGCCTTTCGTCTTTTTCGAGACAAGCTCGATGGTACGTACTATTTGATACTTGCCAGTTTCTACATTTTCTGGCGTCGCTTCTACACTATTAAGGCTGAGGCAGTTGACTGGTAGTTGCTGAAAAATGGCGTAAGCTGAAGAAAAAGCACCACTGCTGTAAGCTGTGCCTACTAAATAGCCCTAAAGCTGTGCTAAGATTTTTTCAGCTTCCTGACACAACACCTCGTGATACTGACCGTTGCTTGCCAGCAAACCACCCCATTGACTCACATCACCAGTGTTATATTGCAACGGCGTACCGTCAAAATGAGTGAACTTGCCACCAGCTTCTGTCAGAATTAGTTCTGGGGCAGCTATATCCCAATCTTTGGGGGCAGACGTACCAGAAAGAGAAATATAAACATCTGCCCGTTGTTCGACAATTGCTGCAATTTTACCGCCTACACTGCCAACTGCTTTCTGATTTTGGCATGGTAAGTGTTGTAGTAGGTAATTTAATCTTTGATTGCGGTGACTGCGACTCACAACTAAGGTTAAATCTTCGATACGTTCCCGTGATGACACTTGTAACGCTAGACTTTTCCCATCACGGGTTTCCACAAAAGCACCGCCTCCCTTGATGGCATAGTACAGCTTTTGAGCTTCAGGTACTGCTACTACACCAAGCACTGGGCGTGTTTCCTGCACTAAGGCAATGTGAATTGCATACTCGCCAGTTTTTTCGATAAAGTCTCGCGTACCATCTAATGGATCAATGATCCACACCCATTCTTGGTTAGTTTGTTGGGCTTTGTAAGTTTCTTCGCTAATGTACGCAAAATCATCATGACCCAAAGCCGCTTGCAGGTTCTCTAAAATGTAATTATTGACATTTACATCTGCAACTGTGACAGGCTCATTCTGTTTATACTGCACTTCTAGATTGTAGTCGCCAGTTTGATGGTAGTAAGAGCGCAGTATATCTGTTGCTCCCCAACCTACGGAACGAGTTAATTCTAAGATTTTTTCTAAATCTTTCATTTATTGCCTTGTCCTCTTATCTGTCTTGAGTGTTTAACGGCTATGTAATCCCCATATTCCAAAACTGAGGAGTGTTATACCGCACAGTACGGTATTAAACTTTGTACAAAAGGCTATCCCACGACTTGTAGGATACCATGACAGGTAAGCGTGTTATATTAAACCGTTACCTAGGAAGTCACATTCCCAAAGGATAGCTCGACTGTACTCTGTTGGATAAATAGTTAAGCTCGAGAAAATTACGCATGAGAACACCAAAGCAAGTGATTAGTGCGTGGGTGGACGCTATGAACGTTCACGATGCAGACGCCGCAGCCGCACTTTACCACGAAGATGCTGTGAACATTCAGATTGCTATGGGGACTCCTGTTGAGGGAAAAAGCGCCATTCATAGGGATTTTGTCAACTTCTTCCGTTCAACACCAGACACTTACACCCACATCGAAAACTTATTTGAGGATGGAGAGTGGGCTATTCTTGAATGGTCTGGCGGTGGCACATTCGTTGGGGATGGAACGGAATTAGGCACAGTAGGTAAAAAGTACACTTTGAGAGGCTGTGGCTTCTTTCATGTCATAGATGAGAAAATCCGCTTTCAGCGTGGGTACTGGGACAAGCTTACCTGGTTTAAGCAAGTTGGACGAACAATAGACTGAAGATCTAATAGTTCGTTTCAAGTAAAAAATTTACTGATGGGAATGCATCCAGCGGCGTGTGCCAAAAAATTGACAGGAAAAAGAAGCAATCTGCGCTGCTTGCTTTAATGCAGTGGGAAAACTTTCCCGTAAGATGTAATGACAAAAAGCACCGTGGAAAATATCTCCAGCCCCCAGTGTATCAACGGCTTGTACTGTCGGCACATCTATAACACCAGCTTTACCATGTTGGAGGTATCGAACGGATTTTTCTCCATGAGTGATGGCGATGTGAGGAATACCAACTCGACTCAGATAGGTAAAAACCTCATCTTCAGTATGGCAGTTGGGGGGATAAAAATTAGCAGAACAAAGAGCATAATCTACATAGGGTAAGACTTTGTCAAACCCCTGTTTCCAACTACCGCCATCAATGACAACTGGGATATTCTTAGCTTTTGCCATTTGGGCAATTTGATTCCCAATAGTCATCTGGTGTCCATCAATTAAGACTATATCAACGTTTCGCAAAATATCTGGCGGTACAGATTCGCTGGTTGCTTGAGTTTTGACGGCGTTGATGGAAATAACTGCCCGTTCACCAGTTGCTTGGGTGACAATAATAGAAGAAACTGGCGGCGCGTTTTGGGTAGTGGGGTTAAGGTCAGTTATTAAAACTTTGTGATTTGCCAAATCTCCTTTAATTAGCTGCGTCATTGGGTGAGAACCTATGACACCCAACACTGTAGCTTGATTGCCCAAATGACTGAAAGTGACAGCAGCGTTAGTTGCTGGGCCACCTGCGGTTACAGTATAGTCAGCAGCGACTAGCTTCTGGTTATTCTTGGGGGGAGACTCAGCAAGGTAAATCAAGTCCAAGGTGACTAAACCGACAAATAGTCCATGTTTTTCCATTTTTGTGTGGTAGGCGAGATATCTGCCATGATTGAATTATCTGTGGTTCCTAATAGTTAATACAGACTTTTGCAAAAAGTCTAATTTATGGCGGGCAAGATGCCCACCCCACAAGATAATATTTATGCATGGATATAAAACCAGCAACACTCTATGTGGTAGCTACACCGATTGGCAATCTGGAAGATATGACATTCCGTGCGGTAAAAATTTTGCAAACAGTGGATGTCATCGCTGCGGAAGATACCCGTCACACGGGTAGACTACTACAACATTTTCAAATTAAAACGCCGCAGGTGAGTTACCACGAACACAACCGTAGCAGCCGCATCCCAGAGTTATTAGAGGAACTGAGTAACGGCAAAGCAATTGCTTTAGTCACTGATGCGGGTGTACCAGGAATTTCTGATCCTGGATATGAACTGGTTAAAGTTTGTATTGAGGCTGGGATACCAGTCGTGCCAATTCCTGGTGCAAATGCAGCAATTACGGCATTGAGTGCAGCAGGATTACCAACGGATCGATTTGTTTTTGAAGGATTTCTGCCAGCTAAAGGTCAACAGAGGCGATCGCATTTAGAATCCCTGGAAACAGAATCCCGCACACTGATTTTCTACGAGTCTCCCCACCGCTTGCGCGAAACTTTACAAGATTTCGCAGAAATTTTCGGCACTTCTCGCCAAATAGTTTTAGCGCGGGAGTTAACTAAATTGTATGAGGAATTTTGGCGGGGGACAATTGAGGAGGCGATCGCTCACTATAGCCAACGTGAACCCCAAGGCGAATATACTTTACTGGTGGCGGGAACCCCACCGACTCAACCGCAACTTAGCGAAGAAGAACTCAAAGCAGAGTTGCTAAAAATCATGAGTCAGGGAATATCGCGATCGCAAGCTAGCCGTCAGTTAGCAAAAGTGACTTCGCTTCCCCGTCGTCAACTTTATCAATTAGCGCTTGCAATCAAAATGGACCAACAGAGTTAAGAATCAATCGTCAGAAATTATTCTCCTTATAAATTATTTTCCTGTACTTCCCCCTACTTTCCGCCACTGTCGCACTTTTGTTAAGGGGAGTTTCGCCAATGTTAAGGCGGCACTACAATGGGAGATATTGATTATGAGGAACACGAGGAACAAGAAGAATGACCCAAGTGCTTTTAGGAGAAAATGAAGGCATTGATTCAGCTTTGCGTCGGTTTAAACGCCAAGTTTCCAAAGCTGGAATTTTAGCTGATGTAAAGTACCACAGGCATTTTGAAACACCACAAGAAAAGCGCAAACGCAAGGCAGTAGCAGCTAGACGCAAGCGACGTATGAAATAAAATAAGTCTTAACGCATTCGGTTGCTTAATACATTACTTAAGCAAAATAAATCGTACCCCTTGTTGGGGTACGATTAAGTAGGTTTACGGCTGCGTAAAATCAAACAATTATTTATTTATACTTAATTTACAGACACAGTCTAAGACTCAGGACTATCAAAAGAGCGGCTGTTACAAACATTCATAGCCTTTTCTACTCCCTGCTTGAGACTCAGTTCTACACATTCGACAACAAACTGGAGAACAAGAGACATTACCTGATTTTCAGCAGCAGAAAATCGTCCTAGGACATGAGAAACGGTACCTGATTCCGAGGTGTTGGCTGCACCTTTTGGTTTGCCAATACCGATACGCAAACGAGGAAAGTTTTGCGTTCCAAGATGTGCGATCGCGCTTTTCATCCCGTTGTGTCCCCCAGCAGAACCAGACAAGCGCAGCCGAGTTTTTCCTAAGGGTAAATCCATATCATCATAAATGACCAACACCAATTCAGGTTCTAACTTATACCAACTTGTCACGCCTTGCATTGCTTGTCCGGAACGATTCATATAAGTCAATGGCTTCAGCAAGCGGATTTTATCTCCAGTAGCTGCGATTCCCTCGCCATACTCCCCTTGAAACTTACGATTTTCTGCTAAGGGAATCTTCCAAGAACGAGATAGCGCGTCTACAGCAGCAAAACCGACATTGTGGCGAGTTTTGTCGTACTTGGGTTCTGGGTTCCCCAACCCAACTATTAGCTGGGGAACCACCATTTTTTTGGCAATAGCTTCCGTCATTTTGCCTTCAGTCTAGCTTTTTTGGGCAGAACTCGCAGTGTCTTGCGGCAACTGAGGTGCTTGTATTTCCTTGGTTTCTAGTTCAGCAGTCGTTTTCACAGCTTCTTGCAGCTGAACTGCTTCTTTTTGAAACTCATTTTGAAACTCGTTAGAAGCTTGTTGAAAACTGCGAATTGCTTTTCCTAAACTGCGACCAACTTCTGGTAGCTTCTTAGGACCAAAGATTAACAGCGCTACCACAAAGATTAAAGCCATTTCTGGTAAACCGATACCAAATACATTCATGTTTTTCTCCTGTAAACTTAAAAAGCGCCTGACAAAACCCACATATGTAGTCTAATCAATAGTTAGTGGGTGGTGGGTAGTAAAGGATAGTCGGATCATTAACAACTAACAACTGATAAAAAAACCCGGGACGAACCGGGTATGGGGTAGCTTGTTATGCAGGCTTTTCAACTTTAAACATCACTTACCGCCCAAAGTCCGCCAGTCAACAGAAACATCTTGGATGATCAGGGACTTGTTGTAGAGTTGCAGAATAATCAGCAGAAACACGAAAAATAGCAGCATAAAAACAGCCATTAGGGGCGTAGTACCCCAGCCCGGAGCCACTTTACCGTACTCAGAGTTCAAAGGTCTGAGGATATCTCCCAACCGCGTCCTTTGTGCCATAGTTCACCTAATATGAGTTGCCAAACCATTTTTTAATCTTCTGTAATATTCTATAGGAATAAAACACATAATCTATACTTGTCATGGAACCCGCAATAGTTCTTAGCATTTCCGTCTGCGCTGTTGTCATTACAATCACGGCGCTGTCCATCTACACCTCTTTTGGCCCTCCTAGCAAGGAATTGAGCGATCCCTTTGAAGACCACGAAGATTAAAGTTAATTGGGGTGGTAGTTGCGCTCAATCGCAATTACCAACGCATTAGCGAAGCTGAAAGCTGCCGATTTTCCCATCAAATGTAAAGATTTGTTACTTAAATGAGAATTTGGCAGCGTAACAAGTCTACTGACTCTCCTAAAGTGAACCCGTCAGGGCTTGTCTATCTTGAGCTACTGGGTGACACTACGACGCAAGTCGCTGCTGTGACATGGTAGACTCCGCCTGTTCTTGGTTCTAAAAATCTTTTTGTTGGACTTCAAGTTCACGTGAATCAGGGAAGTCGCAGCATTGCGCCCAAGCCCAAGGTTGAACAATTACGCTTGTCGAAACTTTTATTTCTTTGAGTTTCGCTAGCACTGATTCTAATTGGGCTTGTTTGTTATTGTGTCTATCTGGTTGTAAATCCTCTAATACCTTAATTGTGAGACCAAATCACCTTGCCCCCAACATCCTGCTAACTTGCTGTGATGTCAATGGTCGGCGTTCCATTGTTTGAAAATGGGGCAATTTTTTCAAATGACTATACGCTTGTTGATAGTTTCTTAAATTTACTAACACAACATCTTCGTATACCGAATCTTGAGGAACTTCCACTTTCACAATTAAATCTTGCAATTTGTTTTGTGTAATAGCAATGTCAAGATATCTGAAAAAAACGTCACGCTTTTTAGATGAAACATTAACCAAATACCAGTTATCCTGTTTTGCCGTCTCACTAACTTGAGGTTGACTCTGCTCAGATTTTGGTGTTTTTATGAGAGTACCTACAACTTCAACGGACGCTTTATTCAAAAACTTTAAAAGTCCTTTTAGCTTGCGAAGTAAACCCTCTCGGCTTAACCAGTTAGGAAAATGATAATGATGACTTTCTAAACTAGAAATTCCTGCTTGTAGCTGTTGGATGTCAAAATTCAATTTAAGTTGATTAACAGCAGCTATGAATTGTTCTGTAGATTCACTATTTCCCAAAATCGTATAGCAGTAATTTTCTCTTGCTTCATCTCCATCAATGGCTTCTGGTATGTCATAAGGACCGCTTTCACACCACCAACCCAAATTTTTTGACAAATTTTTTCCAAAAAGTAATTGAATATAGTAAATGCCAGTAGGTAGATCTAGAGAAACTTCACAAGCTGTGACACCTTGTTCAATTAAAGGGATTTTTATTTGCTCTGACTCCCTATCAGGTAAAAGTAAATTCCAGCAGGATAAGGAGTAGAATTCATCGCTTAGCAGTCCTGACAAACGAACCGATTTACTTGTCCAAGTCCAACTTACATTTTCAGATAACATCTGCATTTCCATTAATCGCTGTAGTTCACACCCCAAACGCTGCTTATCCAAGGCATACCAAGAGGAATTAAGTAATAAATTATACAAATAATAGATGAATTACTAAAACTCCTAAGGCATCTGCTTGTAATTCATAGGGTGTCTTTTCATTATCATTGGATAAGAACAAAATAATTTCTTCTACAGGCAAAAGTTTCTCAATCTGGATAATTCAGGGCTTACGCAAGATTATGAAAAACGAACCGCCAAGGACGCAAAGGACGCAAAGAAATAAGAGTTTGAGAGAGTTGTTGCGTAAGTCCTATAACTTTTCGCCAAAACCTATGTGCCGTGTCATGTTTAATAAACAACCGTGCTTCTGAGAATCCGGAATTAATTCTAATCTCAAAAGGCAAAAGTGAAAAATTTGAACCAGTCAAATATCTGGTTTTTGGGTATTTGGAACCGCAGATGCACACAGATAATCTATCTGCGTGCATCCAAAGGACACTACGCCCTTGGGAGTTCCCCCGTTGTAAACCTTATGTTTTATGCCGATCGCTCTTCGACACCTTAAAGCTACAGATTTTCCAAGGCTGTATTGTAAAGCTTTGTTGCGTAGATGAGAATTCAGGTTTGGGCAAACGCTCCAACAAGTCCACCGACTCTCCCAGAGTTAAGCCCAAATCACTTTGCAAGTGTAAATTGGCTGTTTGTCCGTGACATTCATAACATCTGAGAATCCATTGTTTTGGGTCATCTTCCGCTTGTTTAAACGCCATTAATATCAAATTTTCAGCCGATAAATCTAGTAAACTACCGACAGGCGATAAAGACTTATTGCTCTTTTCCTCATCGTTCGCCAATAGTATGACTTCCATTGGTAAATTCAATTCATACCCATGTCTTACCGTATGGGCTGATTCCCAGCTACCAGCATGGGGATACAAGGCATATGTAAATTCATGAAATCCTTGGTCTGCTTTTGGATCGGGCCAATTGGGACTGCGTAGCAAAGTCAAGCGTAGTTGATCAGGTTGGCTGTCGTAGCCGTATTTACAATCATTTAAGAGGCTGACACCGTAGCTCGTACCGTCAACGGGGGGAGGATTTGTTAAATCTGCCCAACGCAAAGCCGGGACTTCCCATTTCGCCTTTTCTGCTGGACTTTTGGGTTTCGTGGAACGGCGAATAGCCCCACAAGGAATTTCATAGGTAGCAAAGTCCGCCTCTAGATTCAGAGGAAAAGCAGCTTTCACCAACACCTGGCGTTCTAGCCAATTAACTGTTGTGGCGATTTTGAGAACTGGCGATCGCAGCTGTAGTATGTAATCTTGGGTAAATTCAGATTCCCCAAGTTGCCGCACCACGCGCACCCGACTTTGTACTGGTCCAGTTTCCAGCCACTCAATAGATTTAAGCTGCGTTGGTGGTAACGGATGCTGCTCGTAGTTGGGGTCAATATTCCATGCATCCCAGTATTGACCACTGTCTTGAAAAGCTTCTAATTGATTTCCACCTGCTTGACTCAAAACTTCTTTCTCATTAACTTTGTCAAAAATACTCGACAAATTACCAGTTTCCTCGTCAACAATTACCCGTAGAAATTCATTTTCTAAAGTGAATCTTTTTGGTTCAAAATGTTCTTGCTTTTGCAAGCTCGATTTTGTATCATCATAATACCCAATACTATTGCCTTTTTTAGGCATACCTTTTTGAGGCAGTTCAGGACAAAGCCAAAAAACGCGATAGCCAACAGAGGGGACATCGCTTGCTAAAAACAGCAGCTTTGAGCCGTCAGTGAGTTGGGAGGGCAAAGGTTCTCCTTGGAGATTATAAACACAAGCATCCAAGTGAGAATCAGGAAGGTCAACGGCAACAACCTCGGAGCGCTGCCAATTCAGGGAGTTAAAGACGAAAATTGGCAAAGCATTGGGTTGCGGTGGCTCTGATAAGTTTATTTGGGATGCGATCGCACTCAAAGACTGGTGCAATATCTCATTACCAACTTTTTCCACCGACTGCCAAGTTGTCAGCGCATCCTCATAAACTTGAGTAATCGAAGAACCAGGCAGAATGTCGTGAAATTGGTTAAATAAGACCTTTTTCCACGCTGCTTCTAGTTCTGCTTTGGGATATGTCACCTCACAGCTCATAGTTGCCAAAGCCGCAAACAGTTCTGCTTGGTACAATAAGCCTTCACAACGACGATTCCAACGTTTTTGGTCGCCGTGAGTGGTGTAGCAACCGCGATGGAATTCTAGATAGAGTTCGTCCTCCCAAGTGGGGAAGGAAGCAGGGGGAGAATCTTCTTGGTTGTGGCTTGAAGTTTTGATTTGCTGTAGATAGTTTTCAGCAGTAGTAAATTCTAGTTGAGGAAAGACAGGAGACTTTTGCCAGCGTTGGGCGATTTCTAACATATCACGGGTGGGACCGCCGCCGTGGTCACCGACACCAGGGAGCCAAAGAGCTTGTGAAAGCCCTGTTTGGGTTTGCCATTCACAGGCATAGGATGCCATTTTAACAGGATCAATACCTTCACCAACGAGCGCAGACATAAGGCTGAAAACTTGGCTACCGTCAGGCGATCGCCACCAAAAAGCACCATAATCAAACACAGTTGTGTCATTCCAGCGCAACTTCTGAGTCACGAAATACTCAATCCCAGCATTCGCGAAAAACTGCGGCAAAGTCGCACAAAAACCGAAACTATCTGGTACCCAGACCACAGTAGAAAGCTTACCAAATTTCTCCAGTACATAGCGCTGACCATACAGCAGTTGACGGACAATTGATTCACCCGCAATCAAATTCAGTTCCGGTTCAACCCAAAAACCCCCCACAACTTCCCAACGCCCAGTTGCTACCGCTTGTTGAATAGCATCAAACAAATCCGGGCGATGTTCTTCAATCCAAGCATAAAGCACCGGAGAAGAATGACAGAAAATCAACTCAGGAAAATCCTGCTGAAGTTTGAGAACCGACTCAAAAGTGCTTTGTGCTGCCCGCCAAGTCTCACTGACACGCCATAACCATGCTAAATCAAGGTGAGCATGACCCAACAGGTAAATTTTAGATTTTGAACCGCAGCCTGTAGCAGATGTACGCAGATCATTATTGATTTCGAGGAGTTTTCCGCGAAGAGCAAACAGCGATTTCTCAAATCCTTTCTTATCTTCCTTTGCGTCCTTTGCGACGCCAGAGCCGGCACGAGGGAAAGCCGTCATTCGCGCTGGCTCGTCTTGGCGGTTCGTTTCCCAATCAATCTCCGCCACAGTCGCCGCCAAATTATCCAACTTTTCAGACTCAAAAGATTCCAAATAACGCTGCATCACAGCCAATTCATCAGCCACAAAACCGGGATCAGGACGATTCTCATCACTAGACTCATAAATAAGCAGCGACTTTACCAAAGCCCCATCACAATGACTTGGACTTACCAAACGCAAAGCCACGATAAATTCCTCTCCTGGTGTCACCGCAGGACTAAGAAGCACCCTAGGTGAACAATCAAATAAATCTCCTTCAAGTACCAAATTCCCATTCACATAAACTTGGGCAAAGTCCGCCCACCAAACCAGCGCCAGCCGCAAAGATAAACCTTGTAGCCCATAACCGTCTAAATCTTGGGGAATGACCAATTTTTGCACCAACCATAGCACTTTTTGCCCCCCAGTCCAAGCAATGTGTTCTTTGGCGTTAACTTTAGCAAGACTCCAATCAGAAAAGTCACAGGTGCTAATATCAGCCGCAGGCAAGTCAGCTTCCCAGCATTGCCAAGTAGACGAAATATTCACTCTTACATAAGAGCGCAACTTCTCAATTGCTTCCGAGATGAATTTGGTATTAGGTTGAGAGACTTGGGAGGTCATAATTTCGCTAAGATGAGGAAACTCACTGGTCACAACAGTCTTTCGATTTATTGTTTGGTCAAAGTCCGACAGCTAAGCAATGCTCTCAACAAAAATTCACTACCATGCCATCTGCTACCTCTGGTCGTTATCAAAGCAGACTTTTTAAATTTTTTCACCAGCAATCTCGGCGCTGGGGCGAACAGTTTGATCGCACTAAACGGCATCTACAAGTCGCTGCTAGTTGGTCATTAGAGGCTCTACTTTACCCAGTGTATCTGCTGATTCAAAAAGCAACCGCATCTTACTCTGGTAAACAACTGCATACAGACAAGCAACAACCTAAGCCGCATTTACAAGGAAATGAGGCTAGTTCCCAATCCGAAACTCCACCATCTGCGGATACTCCTATTCAACGAGTTCTAGCAGCAGTGGACACTCTGCAAGCACGCGAGATAGAAAGACGCTTCCCCCTGGCGAGGTGGGCAGATTGGCTGGTGGGGAGAATCCCCAACAAAACTCCCCCCATCACCCCATTCCCCCATCGCCCCATCGCAGAAACCGCCATTCCCCCATCCCGCCATCCCCTTGTCTCCTCTCCTCCTGTGGTGCAGGGAATTGCTTCACTTTTGGAAAACCGTAATTTGGTACTCGTCACTGCTGAAAATGAAATTTTGGACATTTTGACGCCCCAGCAGCAGGAAAAATTACAAAATCGCATTATTGACGAAGTTGCTAAATACTGGCATTCCTGGCGGTCGCTTCAAGTAAAAAATGAAACAAAACTCTTACCTGAAATTGACCGCTTATTGAACAAGCTGACTTCCGGTAGTAGAGGCAAGGTACCTGCTTTACCTCAGGAAACGGAAACAGAAGATATATTTGAGTATAAATATTTACCTTTACCTTCCCCAGCGCTAGCATTACTAGACGCAGCTGTTGCCCAGATAGAATCTCATGCTGTAGTACCAATATCTCGCGTCAGTGGGCAATTGCTCGAAGCTGTTCAAAATCAGCTAAACATATTTTTCTATGGTAAACACCAGCAACTTACCGCTGAACAAGAACTATTAACTCCTGAGCGGGAATATCAAACATCAAAGATTCAAGCTTTAATTTGGGGGGCAATTCATTACTTTTTTGGACGCAATCCCAAGAAATTAGAGCAAACAACTCCAACACATACTGTTGAGCAACTAGCAATAGGTGGAAATAAGAAACCACAAACTGCTCTACCACAGCGTCCTCCTTCCTCAGCTTTGCCCAAAAGCCCTGATTTCCAAAGCGAGAACATAGCAGATCCTTGGTTAACAATGGACGACTTGTTTGGGGATTTGCAAGAGTTCACAGAGGTTGTCAACGAACAACAATTATTAGTTACATCATCTCAAACCACAAAATCTGCTCTCCCCGATAGTTCTTCTGTAAGGACAACAGGAGAAATAAATTCAAAATACCCTGCGGGAAGCCGCCCAGGGGGCGTCTACAAAAATCAAAATTCAAAACTCAAAATTCAAAACTCAAAATTCAAAACTCAAAATTCAAAACTCAAAATTCGGAAGCTCTCCCCAATACTTGCTTTGTTCTCTAAGCGATCGCCACTTCCCCATTCTGAAAACAAGAGCAATAAAGGTGAAATTCTTCACCAGCAGTACCGACAAACGACTCAAGTTGAGGCAAAGCCAGATTGGATTGAAACACAAGCTCAAACGATTGGGTATGAAAAGCATCCTTTAGAGCAAATACTGGAATGGTTAGACCGCGTCATGCTTTGGCTAGAAGATATATTTGTGAAAATTGGTCTATTTTTACGGGGGCTGTTGCGAGGGAAATAAGGGGATGAGGGCTTAGGGGGTTGATTAACACAATGGTATTAAGTTAAGCACGAGCGAATAATGCAGTATCTCTCCCCCACAAAATCTTGTTACTTTTCAGTAAGACTACACAGCCCTTTCTCAATTAGACAAGTTATTTTCTCACCCTGCAAACTCTCTCCTCTTTGAAGGACTTGGGCATTGCCAGTGAGGACTATCTGCCGTTCCTTAATATAGTACCGAGCTTCTGCAGCCGTTCCTTGAATCTGTTGAGCTGGATACACAAAGACCACATCGCCTCTAGCTGTGACATCACCTGTGTTAGGATCTACCTCTTGAACTGATGCCCTAATGGTTATTGGGTTCTCTTTTTTTGTTTGAGCCAAGACACCTTCCACCGTAGCAGGGACTAAGACTAAGGCAGTCAAAACAGTTGGCAGTAAAAATACTAGACGGATACCAGGATTTAGTGAAAATAACATAGTTACACCTTTAGCTACAGTTGCCTTTGATACAGACTAGTCTTAAGGGCAAAGAGTTTCTTATCACAAGCTAAAGACTGTTTACAATTCCCCAAGGAGGATGGGGTAGTTAAATCACTACCGCTGCCGTACACCACCTACAACTGGCTTAATTTCAGAAGGGTCAGAAAATGGGTCGGTGCCACCAGACCAGTTGAAATCACTAATTCGGAAGCTGATGCCACCTAATTCCTGCACTGGGTTGTAACGCAAGCTGACTCCATAAGTGCGGCGGCTATATTCCACCACATAGTCGGTGCTGCTGCGTTCTCCAGTGTCCAAGTTGATTGATGTTTGAAAGCCGAGGCGGAATGGTCCATAAATTTGCTGGGTAATTCCAGCACTTAGCACGCGGTTATCAACCTGACGGTCAAACAAAAAGGGTGATAAGCCAGTGTTTAGACCCTGGGAGTAACTGATATTAAAGGCTGTATAGTCCAAAATGGGTCGAGAGAAATGACCGAACTGCCCTTCCAAACCAACGGTACCAGTTAAGATATTTTGGCTATCGCCACTACTGTAGTAGCTGGTTGTGCCAGTCAATCCACCAAAAAGTCGTAAATACGGTACGACTGGGTTTGGTGTATACCGTAATCCCTCGGTAGCTGTGGCTGGTAATCCTTGCCCTTGCCACAGGAAAACGCCTCCATTGAGAGCAGCACTCGCTTGTAGGCGAGTCAGTGAGATGCGGTTATTTTCCCGATTTGGTTTGAGTAAGTCTTGGCGGTCTGTGTTGGCATTAATGTATTGAGCGCCACCTTGATAACTGAGACTAATGCCGCTATTACCTAAAGGAATGACAGGAGAGGTAAGAATACCGCCAAGACTACTCTGAACGGTTTGAAAGCCGAGAGTACCGTTGTAAAGGCGATCGCGGTAACTATATTCTAGTGTGAGCGTGTGAGGATTTTGCTCACCTAATAATAACTGGCGCAACCGCAAACTCGCCCGCAAGTTGTCTTCTATATCGTTCAAGTCCAAACTGGTCAACAATCCAGAACCTTCGACTACGGTTCGTGGACTCAAAGTAGCACCTAGGCTTGTCTTCAAACCAAACAGCGATGCAATATTACCAGTGTTGCCTTGTACTGCTTTTTGAACAAAAAACTCAGGTGCGATACGAAAGGTGAACGCTTCTGTATTGATCGGTTTGAAGCCACGCTCAATAAACAAGCCGCCTCGCTGATCTCCATCAAAGCCAATAGAGAATAATCCAGGAGTGACTTCTCGCTCGCTACGGTCAATAACCTGCTCATCTTTGGGAATAGGTAGAGATACGCCTCGGTCAAAGACTAAACGCTGCCGCTCTGTTTTGATGCGATCGCGCAAAGGTGTCTCTCTCGTGACGGTGACTTTATCTGCCCGTACCTCCAACTCTGGAGGTGAAAAAGGGTCGTTGGTGAGTCGGACATCTCTGGCTTGCCAACCTCGGGGATAGAAATCAATTTTTCCAGCTTCAAAACGTACCCGTCTGACTTGACCCCCCTGTTTCGGCACTGGTATGTTCCTCGCACCTCCTGTACCACCTGCGTTAATGTTCAGACCTCCAGGACTGTTAGCTTGTAGAGGTTGATTTTCTCGTATGCGATCGCTCAGAGGACGCGCTGGTACTCCTCCGGCTGTGACATCGGTGGGTAAGAAAGAGAAATCCGTTCCTGCTGTTGGTATAAAAAGTTCACCTCTACCGTTTGTCAGTTCCCCACTATCTTGCACAATATTATAAGTAAAGCGCTGACCCCGCAAAACTTGGTCACCGCGTGTCAAGGCAACATTTCCTTGTCCCACTGCAATCAAATTCTCTAAACTGACTTGCAGGCGATCGGCATCTATGACTGCTCCATCAAAGCGCACAACTACATTACCTTCAGCCGTGACAATCCGCCGCTGCTCGTCATACTGCTGTGTATCAGAAGTAATTTCCACAATTCTTTCTCTAGCTGCAGGCGTGTTAGAAGGTGGAGTTGTGCCGGATGGTTGACTTTCTTGCCCTGTTGTGCTTCCTGGCTGTTCTATTGGTGGCGACTGATTTTGGGTATTAGGGAGAGCAGGAGTTGACGGTTGAGTTGTTTGGCTGCGAGTCTTGAATTCTATTTGTACTGGTTGATCACTTGGTGATTTTTCAGTTGAGGTGTTAGCCGGAGTTGGTGTTTGGGTTGTTTCAACGACTCTTTGCTTGTCCTTCTGAGATAAGTTCTCAATGGTAACTGTTTGAGCAATTTTCTCTCCAGTAGGGAATGTTTCATCTGCGGCATTTCTACTGCCACCATCATAGGGACTAAAGCCTTTGAGTTCCTGTAGAGGATAACCAACTGAAAGCTGATCACCTAGTGAAGCGGCACTTTTAGAAGCGGTGATGGGAGAAAATTCAGGTGGCAAACTTTCCGGTTTACTGGGTGCGGCTAATGTCTTAGCAACTAATAAATCACTATCAGTAGGCTTTTGCCCAGCAGTTTCGAGAGGCGTTTCCCGTTGTACCTCACACTTCTCTTTGTTCCCGAGTGTCTTAGTATCAGCCTTCAGGACTGGGGTGGGATTTGCAGATTGTAAAGATTCGAGAATCGGAGGCGGTTCGGGCGGCAGAACTGGATGAAGCATACTCTAGCACGAATCAAGCTAACAAATAGCCAATAAATAGCCGGAAGGACATAACACATTATGCCTCCCAGCTTTTGCCTTCTGCCTAGATGAGATTTAGGCAAGCCACCCCGGAGGAGGACATTCGCAAAGAACAGGTTTCCCTAGAGCCAAGTGTCTCTAGGCGTATAATGTATTCCGCCTTCCGGCAGTCACGGATAATTTGTCGCGCTTTTACTCGAGATCCCGACGACCAGGGTTACGAGCAGGGTCGCCCGACAAAAATCCAAAGAAAAAGAGACCGACGAAGAAGGCAACAACTATATAAACAACGATTTTTAAAGTCAGCATTAAGATATCTCCTGTGGGTATAAGAAGCTTTCAGTGTCTGCGACGCAGAAAAGATAGCTCTTTTATCTTACCCAAATCTTGTTCTCTTTTTGGAGAACACTGATAGTAGATGTCCGGTACGATCTGTCCAAAAAGCGACTGATCACAGGGTAATTCAGAGTCGTTCGCTTTGGAATGCAGGTATTGGCAAAGAATCGTTACCGCAATTGAGTGTCCTTTGTGGGTTATCTGACCTTTAACAGTTACCAGTTATCAGTTATCAGTTATCAGTTTCATCCTTTGCATGTTTAAGTCCCCCACCAAGAGCACCGTTCGTCAAGAGACGTGCCGTAGGCATAAGCGTTGGTGGCTCTTTTAAATCCCCTACCAGCCCGAGAAAGCGTCACTGCGGCTGGTACTGTTCACTGTTCACTGTTTTAAATGCTCCTTAATTTTAAGTTGTCAACTCGTTAATGTCTCTAGTTAATGTTAGACGTTGACTGAAGGCAGATGTTTCCCAGTTCTGATGCCAAGAAATTGCAACTTCGTGTAAGAAACCCGGTAACTCATCAAGAAACCGGGTTTATGAATAGGCGTGAACCTATAAAATCAGATTAAATTGGTGTGACCACGCGAAAACCCAAAAAAGAACAGGGTGTGCTGGGTTCATCGCTCACCTGGTTCTATGTCATTTTGGAATTCATGCGCGTGCCATTTGACTGGAAATTTAGCCCACAGCAGAAAGTTCTTGTTGAAAGAAAGCTTGCAACACCTTTTGAGCTATTTGGGGACTGGTTAAACTGATTTCTGCCTTAGATTCATTAGGTTCGGCATGTTCCACTAAAACATCTGGCACACCAATGCGTTTGATAGGAACAACGATATCAGCATCTAACAGCGCTTCTGCAACTGCTGAACCAAAGCCCCCCATGACACAACCTTCTTCCAAGGTGACAACGCGCTTAATTTTCTTAGCTAATGGGAAAATTAATTCGCTATCCAGAGGCTTGGCAAAACGGGCATTAATCACAGTGGCTTCAATGCCATGTTCTGAGAGAATTTCAGCAGCTTGCATTGCTGAATTTACCATTGCACCATAGCCTAGCATCAACACATCATCGCCGTTGCGGAGAATTTCCGCTTTGCCGATTTCTAAGGGTTCCCAGCCTTCTTCCATTAAGGGGACGCCGTAGCCGTTACCGCGAGGGAAGCGCATGGCGATCGCTCCTGTGGTATGGTTGACGCCAGTGACTACCATCCGTTGCAGTTCTGCTTCATCTTTGGGTGCCATCAGTACCATGTTGGGGATGCAACGCAGATAGGCAATGTCGTACATTCCTTGGTGAGTCGGACCATCAGCACCAACGATTCCCGCCCTGTCGAGACAGAAGAACACTGGCAGGTTTTGGATACAGACATCGTGAATGATTTGGTCGTAGGCGCGTTGCAAGAAGGTGGAGTAAATAGCGACAACCGGGCGCATACCTTCAGATGCTAGTCCTGCAGCAAGAGTGACGGCGTGTTGTTCGGCAATCCCTACATCAATATATTGATCGGGTAGCTTTGCTTGCAATTTATCTAACCCTGTCCCCGTTGCCATCGCGGCAGTAATCCCAACAATTTTAGGGTTTTGTTCCGCGAGTTTGACCAAGGTATGGGCAAACACTTTCGAGTAGGCGGGGGGTTTGGGTTTGCTGGAGGGAACGGCTTTGCCAGTTGTCAGGTTAAAAGGAGATTGGGCGTGGTAGCCAACTTTGTCTTGTTCAGCAATGTCATAACCTTTGCCCTTGACGGTTGCGACGTGTACCAAAACTGGTCCCGGTATTTGATGTGCTTGCCCGAAGGTGGCAATCAATTCCTCTAAATTATGCCCGTCCACAGGTCCGATGTAGGTAAAGCCGAGTTCTTCAAACACTGCGCCCACTTTCGGAACAGCTAAGCGCTTCATCCCTTCTTTGATGCGTCCCAGTTCCGGAGAAAAAGATTCACCTACGAAAGGAATTTGCTTCAATTGTTCCTCAAAATTATCGGTGAGAAACTGCATTGGAGGGCTGAGGCGCATTTTGTTTAGGTAGCGTCCAATTGCGCCCACGTTGGGAGATATAGACATCTCATTGTCGTTGAGGACAACCAGCAGGTTAGTCTTAGGCATATGTCCAGCATGGTTGATGGCTTCTAGTGCCATACCGCCAGTCAGCGCACCATCACCGATGATGGCAGCAACTTTAAATTTTTCGCCTTTGAGATCCCGCGCTAAAGCCATACCCAATGCCGCAGAGATACTGGTGGAAGCATGTCCTGCGCCAAAGTGGTCAAACTTGCTTTCACCGCGCTTAAGATAACCAGCAATTCCATCTTTTTGCCGCAAAGTATCAAAGCTACTGTAGCGCCCTGTAATCAGTTTGTGAGGATATGCTTGGTGTCCGACATCCCAAATGACTTTATCGCGATCCAAATCCAGCGTTTGGTAAAGCCCTAATGTTAACTCTACAACACCCAACCCTGGTCCCAGGTGTCCCCCGGTGGCTGCTACAGTTTGAAGATGTTTGTCTCGAATCTGACGGGCAATCTGTTGCAGTTGTCGAATCGATAAACCGTGCAACTGGTTAGGATGGGTGATTTCACTCAAGTGCATATTGTAGGGTTTTCCTCTCTAGTTTTTAGTATTTTTGATTTTCCCACGCTCGGTTGGGTCTAAACGTGTAAAAATCCGGCATTGGAAAAATCGATCACTAAAATGACTTGTTTTGTCACCAAAATTTAGCTTTTTAGGCGGTTTTTCTTTCACGGACGTTGGCTAAAACGCCGTTAATTTAGTTATAAAGCTACCGAATTTTTCCAGTTTTCATAAAACCGATCAAGCTGTGCTTCATACTAATTAGCATTTATTTACATACATTGAAGCAGGGACAGAGCAATGGTAAGAATAAAATTCTGGATTGTATGTACGAAGTTTTACGTAAGTACTCAAAGTATATTAAAAAATTAAACTAGTAAATTTGACTATAATACCACCAACTAGACAAGCTTCGGGAGCTTCCGGAGCAGGGGGAGAATGTCAAAAAAATAGCAATTCCCCCAGATGTAACTTCTGTTTGCCGCCAAGGGCAAATGCCGTTCTTAAAAAAAATGTGTGTGCCGCCTTATTGAGAAGCTTCTGGACTATTGTTACCACCGGGTACTGCCGGGGTTTCGGGTTGTAGCTGTTGCCTTTGCAAATATTTACTTAACACATCAGCCATATCCCCACGAGTCATCGGTTGTAGCGGGGAAAGATTGCCTTGTGTATCTGTATTCACAAATTCCTCACTCGTTACCGTGGCGATCGCTTTTTTTGCCCAACTAGGAATAGAGGCTGCATCTGGATATAAGGCAAGAATTTCATTGACAGTCTCGTCTGGAAACTGAAACACTCCATATGCTTGGGCAAAAATCGCCAAAGCTTCAGCCCTGGTGACTCGTTGGTTGGGGAAAAACAGATTTCCACGATAGCCTTTCATAATATCTGTTTTTAAGACTATCTGGATATCCTTAAACGCTGGATTGGAAGCAGCGACATCTGTCACTTTTAGATTTTCTTTCGTGACAGCTTGTCGTTTATCCAGTTGAAAAGCCTTCACCATAATAGAAGCTAATTCTGCCCGACTCAGCAAACGTTCTGGATAAAACTCTCCATCTGGGTAGTTCGTCATCACTTTAGCAGCAATGACCTTTGCAATTGGATTGGATGGTTTTTCAGTACTGGGTTTTTCTTGGGCATGGACTATGTTGGGAACAAATTGCAGTAATGCCATCAATGAAAGACTACCTAGAAGCTGACGCATGATTACAACCATTTTTAGCTGCTACTGTGAATCCACAAAAAAAACTGCGGTACTTAGGTTAACACCATTTCTAATTTAGCTGTATCCAGAAATGTGTATGTCTGTATAGTGACGAATGTCTGTTTAGTAATGTTGCGTAGACACTTATAGTTCTTTGATCGCTGATCTGCACTCATAGTGTCCAGCATTGTCAGGTATCGGCTTTTCGTTGCTAGCTTTGGTAACTATTTTTATCAATTGTGGTAATTACGGTTATCAATAGCTGTCGCACCGCATACAATGACAGGTGTTCTTTCAAAGAAATTATCATGTCTCAAACTTCTATCGCCGTTCCCACCTTAGCCGATACCGTCAATCAAGCGCTGGACGTAGTTGATCAAGCGCTGCAAGCAAATGCGAATGACGTCGCTGCTTTAGAAATTCAAACTCAAAAAGTTCATGATTTAACAGCGCAATTAGAAGATGCAACTCAGGATGATGCCAACACAGCTAAGATTCTTACAACTCTAACTAACAAGCTCAAAGACTTAACGCAAAAAGCACATTCGGCTACTCTTAACAAATAGCATATATAGCAATCCTAAATCATTTGTGAAATCTTGTCTTCTTTATTTACTTCGCGTTCTAGCCTTGTCCTAATACGCCGCTATGCACGCAAAGCCTCCTGTGAGGGATACGCGATTGCCGTTCATTAAAAAGTAATTCCCACAAATCAAATAGGATTGCTGTAGCAGTTTTAAATTTACTATATTACTGCCTATATTCTAATGGCATGGGTGTCTCTTCTATCCCACAAAAGCTATATTTAACTATCGATATCAAGCTAAAAATAAGCCTTTTATTAAGACGGAATTTGTAGTGCAATCGCTTTTTTAGTTATTCTTTGGCACTCTAGAAAAAACAATGAAATTCTATTTATCACTGAAGTCTCAAATTATCTTAGCAATGCTTTCTGTGTCATTATCTTCAGTACTTGTTGTCGGCGCAATTGCTTTTGTACAGGGTCGAGATGCAATACAAGCGCGCACTTATGAGCAATTGGTGTCTTTACGTAATGCCAAGGCTGACAGGGTAGAAAGTTATTTTTCATCATTGACAAGACAGGCGATCGCCATGTCAGAAACAGCTCAAATTGTGGAGGCACTAAAGGCTTTTCACAAGGCATTTTTAGAATTCAAAGCTTTAAATTCTTCTACTACTGTGTCAGAAAAAGTTGCTAATTTTTACCCAAACTATTTTATTCCAAAACTAAAAACTAGCTTAGCACGAGAACTAACAGCAGAAAGCTTCATTCCAACTGATGCAACTGCTTTGATGCTGCAATATCAGTATTTATTAAAGATGCCTTTATTAGATAAAAGTAATTATAATGCTTTGTATTTGTCTTGGCAAACAACATTAGAGTCTATTGCTGAAGCGTTTGACTACACGAATTTATATTTAATTAATAATAACGGTGATATTGTTTATTCTCTTTATCCAGAGGCTGCTTTAGGAACCAATCTGTTTAATGGAGTTTATAAGGATTCGGCATTTGCTAAAAAAATTGCTTTTCTTCAGGCTTCAAAAGTAAAGTCTCAGGCAGAGATTGTTGATTTTGAACCTTATTATCCCGCATTAGGACAACCTTCTGCCTTTATGATTTCTCCAGTCTTTGAAAAAGGCATTAACATCGGATTTGTGACTTATCGGTTTTCAAAGGAGCGAATTAATGACATTATGACTTATGGACGCAAGTGGCAAGATTGTGGTTTAGGAAAGACGGGAGAAACTTATCTTGTTGGTAGTGATTATTTAATGCGATCCGACTCACGATTCCTACTAGAAGATCCTGAATCATTTTTATCGTTGCAATCACGCTTAGCCAATTGGACGCTATTAGAACAAATGCGCCGACAAGGAACTAGTATTCTTTGGCAACAAGTCCACACGTTAGTTGTTGATGAAGCTTTGAAAGGGAAACAAGGGATAACAAATGTTTTGAATTATAAAAAAGTTGAGTCTTTGTCGGCTTATATGCCTTTGAATGTGCCTGGTCTTTCTTGGGTGTTAATTGCAGAAATTAGTGCTGATGAAGCGTACCAGCCGACTTATGATTTTGTTCGCATTGTTACTGGTGCAGTAATGATACTTGGTGTTTTTGGTATAATCATTGCAAATTTAACTGCCAATTTATTTATAAAAAATGCTAGAAAATATTTTAAATCATAATTTGAGAAACAATATATTTTTGCCAGGAGTTTATCTTGTTATTGGACAAATGATAGCAACTGTAGTCAGCGCTGAGCTTGAAGATTTGTGTGAATATCATGGTTTAAGTTTGAGTGATACTTTTAGGATTATTCGTAACTGGTTAATTCCTTTACTGACTCTAAGTATTTTAGTTTCTAAAGTCTGGTCTTCCTTTTTTTTATTATCAAAAATTATTAATACTTTATTATGGATAGCAATTATTAACACTGGGTTATCATTAGTTGATGAAATTCTTTTTATTTCTGCAAGCCGTAATTCTTGGCGTGGTCGCGTTCCTCGGGTTGCTGTAGAATTGTGCCGAGGAGCTTTGATTGTTATTGGATTTTTAATTGTTCTTGCAATTGTTTGGGGAATAGATGTTGCTGGAATTTCAATTTCTTTAGGTGTGGGAACACTTGCTGTTGGTTTAGCGCTTCAAGACACACTAAGCAACATTTTTTCAGGTATCATAATTTTACTGGCTCGTCCATTTGATGAAGGTGATTACATCTCTATTGAGAATGTCGTAGGTGAAGTTTTTGAAATTGGCTGGAGGTCAGTCAAAATTATGGATTCTGAAGGGAGAAAATTCATTATTCCTCATCAGAAAGTAGCGCAGTCCATTATTAAGAAGTTTGAAAAATGACTGTGTACGTCATTCTTGGAATTGGCAATTAAGATTAACAAAAGTACTTATTGACCATAATCAAGCGGTTTCTACTGCAAAAATAAAATTTCCGTCAGCTATTGATTGATAAAAATGGGCTATTAGTTTCAGGCGGCGTCAAAACA
Organism: Kalymmatonema gypsitolerans NIES-4073; assembly: GCF_002368435.1. Lineage (GTDB taxonomy): Bacteria > Cyanobacteriota > Cyanobacteriia > Cyanobacteriales > Nostocaceae > Kalymmatonema > Kalymmatonema gypsitolerans. The sequence continues at coordinate 132,485 of NZ_AP018268.1, read as the reverse complement.
ATTCAAAATTCAAAATATGCCCTGCGGAGGAGCTGCGTTAGCGCAGCTCCTCCGCAGGAGGCACAGAATTCAAAATTAATACCCCATGGCTAAAGGCAGGGGCTTGAAACAAGGATGCTGCGCTTTTTTGTTTTCCATGTCTAAAGCCAGGAGCTTGCATCCTGAATTAATCAATTCAAAATCTTTTTCTGAAATTTTGTAAAGTGCGTGCCGTAGGCATACTTTGAATTTTGGATTCAAAAGGTGGTCATCTGCCCACTACTATGTTCTATAGTAAGTTTTTGAGGAGCTTTGGGAATGACCGCAGCAGCAGACCCCGTGAAGTTAAGCAAGCAAGAAGTTGGCAAAGCCGCCGCCGCCCTGGTACAATCAGGTTCTATTGTGGGGTTGGGTACGGGGTCAACAACAGCGTACGCAATTCAGTTTATAGGCGATCGCCTCAAGTCGGGCGAACTGAAAGATATCGTTGGTGTCCCCACTTCGTTTCAAGCAGAAGTGCTGGCTAAGCAGTACGGCATTCCACTCACTACCCTAGACGCTATTGACCACATTGATATTGCAATTGATGGTGCGGATGAAGTTGATCCACAAAAGAATTTGATTAAAGGTGGTGGTGCCGCACATACCCGCGAAAAAGTTGTAGATTACCTAGCAAATCGATTCATTGTAGTCGTCGATGGTGCCAAATTAGTTGACCGACTCGGTTCTGTTTTTGCCGTTCCAGTAGAAGTGATACCAATGGCAGTCACGCCTGTAACGCGGGCAATTGAAAAACTTGGTGGCAAACCAGAACTGCGTATGGGCGTGAAAAAAGCTGGTCCAGTAATCACCGACCAAGGCAACATGGTTATAGATGTCAAATTTGACAATATTGATGACCCAGTCAATCTAGAAAAAACACTAAATAATATTCCTGGTGTTTTGGAAAACGGTATTTTCGTCAACTGTACAGATGTGGTGTTAGTTGGCGAAGTCAAAGATGGTCAACCTGTAGTCCGGGAATTGTAGTTATTTGAAGTAAGGGCGTAAGGATACTGAGAGGCAATGCCTTACGCCCGTGTTAAATCTTGTTCTGGGTGCCTAAGTGGAAAAAACCAAAAGCAAGTCTGTTAACTTCTGTCTTTAATCTTGTCTATAAGTATTATTTTTAACATCTATCAACCATAATTTCTCGAGGTTAGCAACTTGTCTGCGGAAAACAGCAACTCGATACTTTTTATAAGTAATTATTCCTAAAAGGAGAACAACAGGAAAGGAAATAATAGAAAACCCTATAAGATTATTGGTATGGGCATCAGTAGAACCCTTGGAGTGGGTATTTACAGAGTGAGTTGTTGGCTGACTGCTTAAATAGTGTGGCATCAATACCTCCAAAGACATTATCGTTCCACTAATAAGTCTTCAATGGGAACGTTTTATTTTTCGTATAAGTAGCAGATTTTCCGGATTGATCTAGAGTGTGCTTGCTAAAACAAAGATTTTTCCTAGTTTTCAGGCTTAAAAAGGCTTTTTCCTTTGTTTGGTAACAAGTAAAGATGGTAAAGTACCGTTACATGAATGCTGTCTTCACCCAAATCAGCTTGGGCAATCTCGATCACACCCATTGAGGTCAGTGTAGCGGTGGCTGTTTTTAATTGAGGTTGACTGTTATCTTTATTTGCTACCTCTGATGAAATTAATTTTCATCAAATATATTAGCGTGACGCTAGCCATTCTTTGAATCTGAATGTAATTTTTTGTTACTTATATAGTATTTGCTATCCCAAGAAGGCATTGGGGGCTGTTGATTTCAGATTTTAGATTGGGGAGAGATCCAAAATCCAATGATGTTATACAGACGATTTGGACGCACAGAATTAAAAATGCCAGTGTTTTCCTGCGGTGGCATGAGATACCAGCATAAATGGAAGGATGTCCCGCAATGGCAAATACCCCGTGATAACCAGCAAAATCTAGAAGCAACTATTCGACGCGCAGTCGAATTAGGAATTAATCACATTGAAACTGCCCGTGGTTATGGGAGTTCCGAAATGCAGTTGGGGAGAATTTTGCCAACATTCCCCCGTGAACAGTTAATTGTTCAAACTAAAGTCAGTCCGATGGCAGATGCAAAAGCATTTCAGCGTGACTTTGAAAAGTCACTGCGAAATCTGCGGCTAGATTATGTTGACTTGCTAGCAATACATGGCATCAACAATGCTGAGTTATTAAACTACAGTATCCGTCCTGGTGGCTGTTTAGAAGTAGCAAAAAAACTTCAGGCACAAGGAAAAGTCAGCTTTATCGGTTTTTCCACGCATGGATCAACAGATATCATTATCCAAACTATTGATACTAACCAATTTGATTACGTCAATTTGCATTGGTACTACATAAATCAAGTCAATTGGGCTGCAATTGAAGCAGCAAATCGTCAAGATATGGGCGTATTTATTATTAGCCCATCCGACAAAGGGGGAATGTTGTATAAACCACCACAAAAATTAGTGAATCTTTGCACTCCTTTGAGTCCAATGGTGTTTAATGATTTGTTTTGTCTAAGTCACTCTCAGGTACATACCTTAAGTGTAGGGGCTGCAAAACCCCAAGATTTTGACGAACACCTGAAAACTTTAGATTTGCTGGATAATACATCCGAAATTTTGCCACCAATTTTGGCACGGCTAGAGGAAGAAGCTATTGCTACCTTAGGGGAAGACTGGGTGAAAACTTGGCAGCTGAATTTACCAACTATTGAGGAAACTCCAGGTCAAATCAATATTCGAGCGATTTTATGGTTGAGGAATTTGGCGATCGCCTACGATCTGTTAGAGTACGCCAAAATGCGTTACAACATGCTTGGCAATGCAAGCCATTGGTTTCCTGGTAACAAAGCTGACAAGGTAGATAAACTAGATTTACGGCAATGTCTCAGCCGCAGTCCTCATGCTGAAAGAATTCCTCACCTCCTTACAGAAGCACATCACATGTTGGCAGGTGAAGTGGTGCAGCGCTTGTCGCAAAGTTAGTGTTGTGTGAATTGTGAATTATCAATTATGAATGATGAAGCTTTTTTAATCATTCATAATTTTTTGACGCAATAACTCAAAAAACTTTTCGTCAACCGAAAGCTTATATTATATTGAGCTTCTTGTTGAATCTACACTTTGCAACATTTGAAACCAAACACTTCCAGGAATATTTTCAAAAAATTAGGCAGACAACTTGGGCGTGCTGTGTCTTTTTCCGTTTTATCTAGCAACCATACGTAGAAATCTTAATACTATAAAAAAGTATTTATAAATAATTTACACTTGTCTGTGTCCATCTATGGTTAAAATCAAAAATCGATAAACAATTGGTCTAAATTTCAGAAAATAACAACTGAAATTAGAATTATTAGGCTGCAATCACTATTATGGCTATTAATCGTCGTCATTTCTTATTGTTACTCGGAGCTAGTGCAGGTGCTTTTACCTTAGATGCTTGTGCCCTGGCACAGAATGCGCCAAGCCAAAACAAACCAAGTCCAGGTAAAACAGCTGCTATTGAACTACCACCGTTGCCTTATCCCTACGAGGCGCTGGAACCACACATTGATGCTGGAACAATGCGGTTTCATCACGATAAACACCATGCGACTTATGTCAAAAACTTAAATGCAGCATTAGATAAACATCCAGAACTCAAACGCAGAACTGTTGAACAACTGCTGCGTGACCTCAACAGCGTACCAGAAGATATTCGTAGAACAGTACGCAATAACGGTGGTGGACACGTAAACCACTCGATGTTTTGGAGAATTATGAAGCCGAAGGGTGGTGGAGAACCAACAGGGGCGATCGCATCCGCCATTAATCAAAACTTCGGCAATTTTGCTGCATTCAAAAAGCAGTTTAACGAAGCTGGTGCAAGTCGTTTTGGCAGTGGTTGGGCTTGGCTAGTCCGCACCAAAGATGGCAAGCTTGCGGTGACAAGTACAGCCAATCAGGACAGTCCCTTGATTGAAGGTAACTACCCAATTATGGGCAATGACGTGTGGGAACACGCATATTATCTCAAGTACCAGAACCGCCGCGCTGACTACTTGGATGCTTGGTGGAATGTCTTGAACTGGGATGAGATTAATAGGCGGTTTGCAGCAGCAAGTAAAGCGGCGTGACAAGAGGAGTAGGAAAGTAGGGGGAGATGGGGAAGTAGGGGCAGACAATATCTCCCTTATCTCTGCCATCTCCCTAATCTCGCTCCTAAACGCTGATCGCTCCTAAAGCGGCTTTTGGGTGGGTACACCAACAGGACGGGGAAACTGAACTGGTGTGGTTGCTACTTTACGCAAGTAAAGGCAGTGACGGATGCTATCAGTTAAGGGAGTTGTAAATTTTTCAATTGATTCAACTACCCCACCCAACTGATTCACGGCATTTTCCAAAGCTTTTGTTTCTTCTTGTGTCCAATTACCCCGGTAGATTACGGCTAAACCACCTTGCTTAAGGAATGGTAGGGCATATTCTGCACAGACAGAGGCTGTCCCAACAGCGCGAATGAGGGCAACATCATAAGTTTGTCGGTGCTGAGGTTGCTGAGCGACTTCTTCAGATCTGCCAGTGAGAGTTTTAACATTGCTCAGGTCAAGGGCAGCGCTGAGTTTTTCAACAAATGTCATTTTTTTCTGGGTAGAATCAAGCAGAGTAACAGTAGAATTAGCTACAGTCATTGCAACTGGAATTCCAGGAAAACCCGCACCTGTACCGATATCTATAAAAGATAGGGAAGTGGGGGAAGATGAGGGAGATACAAAAGTGTTGCCTACCCCTGCTTCCTTATCTCTCAACAGAGGGGCAATTCCTCGTAGAGAATCCCAAAGATGTTTTTCCCAAAACTCTTGGGGGTCGGTAATGCGAGTTAGGTTAAACTGGCGATTACCTTCTAGGATGAATTCGTAAAGCTGTTGGAATTGCACCTGCTGTTGGACAGTGGGAGTCCAATGAAGAGTTTGCTGCCAAATATCCGCCATTTCAGGCAAAGAAGGCGATTTCAAGTTGTTCACAGTCACACAAATCGCTTTGGATTGTATCGCAAGTTTTCTTTCTTTATTGTGAGAGCAATTCTATGGAGTATAGGGTATAGACTGACAATGCTTACCCTATTTATAAAACTGTAAGTTATTCCCATGTTAAAGCTGTATCACGAGCCGATTTCTCCAAATTCTCGCCGTGTCTGGATTACTCTGTTGGAGAAAGAACTTGAGTTTGAATTGGTGGAGGTGAAACTCGATGGCGAACAGTTTCAACCAGAATTTCTGGCACTCAACCCCTTTCACCACATTCCAGTTTTGGTAGACGACGGTTTTAATATAGTAGAGTCTTTGGCAATTTTAGATTATTTAGAGAAGAAGTACCCCAAGCCTGCGATGTTGCCAACTGATGCCAAGGATTTGGCGATCGCCCGAATGGTGCAACTAGTCACTGTGAATGAGTTGTTGCCTGCCATTGTTCCACTGTTTCCGGTGATGTTAGGCTTACCTCGAGAAAATTCCGAAAAAATCGAACAGGCAAAGCAGAAAGTGGCAACGGTACTGAAGTTTTTTGAGAATTTATTAGATGAACGCCCTTACTTTGGCAGCCAAAGCCTAACTTTAGCTGAGGTTGTGGCTGGTACTGTAGTACCTTGGTTGCCCAGAGGAGGTGTGTCCTTGAGCGATTATCCAAAATTGAGTGCTTGGTGCCATCGCCTAATAGCACGTCCAGCGTGGCAAACGACTGAGGCTACACCGCAGGTTATTGAAGCGTTTAAGTCTCGCATGGCGGCAAGAATGGCGTAGGCATCCACAGTCTAGCAGAAGGCTGCAAAAATTAAGCATTTATAGCGATTTCGCGCTTAACGCTCGCGCCCGCCCCGATATAGGACGGGCTGTCCTGCCCATCCCAGAAGAATCTAGAACTATATTTTATTGAAACAATACTTTGTCTGTTTGCCGCTTTTTTTTGGCTTGAGCTAAAAGCCTGAAAATGGCAAACTATCTGTAAAGTTTGTTTCAACCAAGAAGTTCTATGAAAACGACTTGGAAGCTTTGACTTTGCATGATCAAATAAAAATGATTTAATACAATTCTTGTCAAAGTACTCTTAATGAGTATAGCGATGCTCCTAGAGGGAGCCGCCCAAAGGGCGATCGCACAGAAACAGTCTTGAACTATAAACAGTCTTATATACTTTACTTTTTGTCAAGACTAATACTAACTTTAGCAAAAGTACTCACGACTTTATTCCTCGACTATGAAACAACCTGCTGCTATTACAACTGCAATATTCACGACTTGCGCTATGCTGCTAACAGCCTGCGGCGGCGGCACTAACAGTAGTACAAACACTGGAACTAACGCCACCCCAAATTCTGCAACCAACGCTGCTGCGACAACAACTACATCTGGTGCTATTCCTATTGGTATTGCCTTGGCGCAAACCAGCAACGTGGCATTACTTGGTCAAGAGGGATTTGTTGGAGCCAGAATGGCGGAGAAGTATTTTAATGATAAAGGTGGCATCAATGGCACTCCAATTCGATTAGTTATGCAAGATACTGGCGGAGATGAAGCCGGAGCAATTAATGCTTTTCAAACTTTAATTAACAAAGATAAAGTTGTTGCTATTGTTGGTCCTACTTTATCACAGCAAGCTTTTAGTGCCGCTCCGATTGCAGACCGTGCTAAAGTTCCAGTGCTTGGAGCATCAACTACGGCAAAAGGAATTCCGGAAATAGGTGATTATGTTGCGCGTATATCTGCACCCGTTTCTATCGTCGCTCCTAATTCAGTAAAAGCTGCGCTTAAGCAGAATCCTAATATTAAAAAAGTTGCCGTTTTTTATGCACAAAATGATGCCTTTAACAAATCAGAAACAGAAATCTTTCAGAAAACAGTTAAAGACCAAGGGCTGGAAGTAGTCACAGTTCAAAAGTTCCAAACCTCTGACACCGACTTTCAAGCTCAAGCCACCAATGCTCTTAACTTAAAACCCGATTTGGTAATCATATCTGGTTTGGCTGCGGACGGAGGTAACTTAGTTAGACAACTGCGGGAACTGGGTTATAAAGGCATAATTGTAGGTGGCAATGGCTTGAACACACCAAATCTATTCTCAGTATGTAAAGCGCTTTGCGATGGCGTGTTGATTGCTCAAGCTTACAGCCCTGAACATCCAGGAGAAATTAATGCAACATTTCATAAAACCTATGTTAATCAATACAAAAAAGAACCTGCCCAATTCAGCGCTCAATCTTTTACGGCAGTACAGGTATATGTAGAAGCTCTAAAAGCTTTGGATAAAAAGACCAAAGTTAGTACAATGTCCCTTGATAAACTGCGTACTGAATTAAATAAGGAATTACTAGCAGGAAAGTACAACACTCCTCTGGGTGAAATCTCTTTCACACCAGTAGGTGATATCGTTCAAAAAGATTTTTACGTGTCGCAAATTAAAATGGACAAAGACGGAAATAATGGCAAGTTTGTATTTTTAAAATAGCTGTAATATGGAGATAAATCTGGTTTTACAAAAGTTTTTGAATGGTTTATCCATAGGCAGTGTCTACGCTATTTTTGCCTTGGGATACACCTTGGTTTACTCCATTTTAGGCATCATTAATTTAGCTCATGGCGCAGTTTTTACCTTGGGTGCTTATCTCACATATGCACTGATAGGTGGTGCTTTTGGATTTAATGGATTGCTAGCTAATGCATCGCTACCTATACAATTGCCATTTGCTGTTGCGTTGATTTTAGGAAGTACGCTTTCCGGGTTAGTTGGGGTGGCAATTGAACGTCTTGCGTTTCTCCCTTTGCGACAGCGGGGTTCTGACCCTTTGCTAACAGTTGTTTCCAGTTTAGGTGTAGGAGTGGTTATTGTTAACTTGCTTCAGTACCTGGTAGGGGCGGAAAGCTATACATTTCCTGCAAACACTTACGGGAATTTGCCACCTGCTATCAATTTTGGCACGGCCGAAAACCCGATTCCGATTCGCACTGTTCAACTGGTGATTTTTGCTATATCAGTAGTGATTGTTGCCATTCTGACTCTATTCATCAATTACACAAAGTATGGTAAAGCAATGCAGGCGATCGCCGAAGATGCAACCACCGCCAGTTTGTTGGGAATAAACAGCGATCGCTTTATTGTGCTGACGTTTTTTATCAGTAGTTTTATCGCAGGAGTGGCGGGAACATTGGTTGCTTCTAGTGTCAGCATTGCTGGACCTTATTTTGGACTGAGTTTTGGGTTGAGGGGGTTATCAGTCATTGTCTTGGGGGGTTTGGGGAGTATTCCCGGTGCGGTGCTAGGAGGTTTGGTGATTGGATTAGTGGAGGCGTTTGTCCCTGGGGAATACTCAGGGTATAAAGATGCTGTTGCCTTTGGCATCCTATTTATTATGTTGTTAGTTCGACCCCAAGGTTTACTCGGGCGTCGGTTTGTTCAAAAGGTTTAAATCTAGAAAGTTTAAAAGCGATTGGTAACTCAATGATTATCGACCCAGAAAAAGTACCTACTGAAAGGAGAACGAATTACCCCGATGAGTTCAAGCCAATTGTTGCAGGACGGGTTCGACAACGGTTAGGCAACTTTGCAGGACTCAAGAACTTTGGGGTGAATCTGGTGAAGTTAGAACCTGGAAGCAGTTCTGCTTTACGACATTGGCATTCACATCAAGATGAATTCATATATATCTTGGAAGGTGAACTCACTTTAATCACAGATGCAGGTGAGGAAATTCTGAAACCAGGAATGGCGGCGGGATTTCCAGCCAATGAGGCAAATGGACATCATTTGGTGAATCGGTCGTTGGTAGTTGGTGTTTATCTAGAAGTGGGCGATCGCACCCCCGGCGACGAAGCGATATATCCTGATCATGATTTGATTGCACAATCCAGTGCTGATGGCAAATTCAGATTTATCCATAAAGATGGCACGCCCTACTAAAGCTTAGTCAAAACTCTTTAAAATGCCTGAATTTATCGCTACTTACGGTTCTCTTATCGTCTCTATGGTACTGGGGGCGCTGCTGGGGCTGTCGCTGTACTTACCACTGATGGCGGGACAGTTGTCTATGGCAAGCCCTGGCTTTTATGCTTTGGGTGGTTATATTGCAGCCATTCTGTCCACAACCGTTTTTTCTTCCACAGCTAATCCATTCCCCATTCCATTGGTGCTGTTGGAAATGTTGATTGCTGGTGTCGTTTCTGGTTTATTGGGTGTAGTGGTGGGAATTCCAGCGTTGCGGTTGCGGGGGATTTATTTGGCGATCGCCACCATTGCCTTTGTGGAAGTTCTGCGAGTCATATCTCTAAATTTAGATATTACAGGTGGTGCTGTCGGCATTTTTGCCATCCCTCAACCTTTTCAAACACCAATCGAATACTTGTGGATTGCGCTGCCATTGCTGCTTATCAGCATGATATTCATTTACCGTTTAGAACGCATCCGAGCCGGAAGGGCATTCATCGCCATCCGTGAGGATGAATTGGCAGCAAGTGCGATGGGAATTAACCCAACTTACTACAAAGTTTGGGCATTCACGTTAGGGTGTATTCTGGCAGGAGTGGTTGGTGCAATCAGCGCCCACTTTCTTAATACCTGGAATGCACGCCAAGGTACCTTTGATGCGAGTATTATTTACTTAACTTTCGTGTTAATTGGTGGTTCCAGAACTTTTCTTGGTTCCGTCGTAGGAGGTATGGTATTTACAGCTCTGCCAGAAGTATTGAGAGCAATAGCCGACACAGGTGGTTTACCAACTTGGCTAGCGCAATTTTTGCGAGATGGTAGATTAATTATCTTTGGATTACTTATAGTTATTGGTACAATATTTTTCCCCCAAGGTCTTGTCACTCCAGATTTATTTAAAAAACGCAAAAAGCGTAGCAATGATGTATTGAAATAAGACCTATTGAAATAACTAGAATGACTCAAGAGAATGTGACAAAAACTGTATTTGGACTACCGATATTAGAGGCGAAAAACCTCACTCGTAGCTTTGGGGGGCTAGTGGCGGTCAACAATCTCTCTTTCGTAGTCCATCAACATGAAATTTTTGGGCTGATTGGTCCCAACGGTGCTGGCAAGACAACTTTATTTAATTTAATAACAGGATTCATTACACCTTCAAGCGGGGAATTACTTTATCAAGGTAGCGAAATTTCTCAACTCAGTCCCGATAAAATTGCAGGTTTAGGTATTGCTCGAACCTTCCAAAACATTCGCCTATTTGCTGAATTATCCGCATTAGAAAATGTTAGAATTGCGCGTCATTTACATACTAAAAGTAGTTTGGTGAAAGGTGCCTTAGGGCTGCCACCGACTCTCAAGGAAGAACAAAAAAATAAGCAAAAATCTTTAGAATTACTAGATCTTGTTGGTTTGGGCGATCGTATCGATGAAAAAGCTAAAAACTTTTCCTATGGTGACCAACGACGATTAGAAATTGCCCGCGCCCTTGCCTTAGAACCGCAAATTTTACTCTTAGACGAACCGGCTGCGGGTATGAATCCCAGTGAAAAGCAACAGCTCAGTAAATTTATCCGTAACCTCCGCGACAAATTCAACTTGACAATAATCCTGATTGAGCATCATGTACCTTTAGTTATGGGTTTATGTGACCGTATCGCCGTTTTAGATTTTGGTCAGTTGATTGCTTTAGGAGAACCATCTGTTGTCAGAAATAACCCAGCTGTCATTAACGCGTATTTGGGTAACGACTAAGCATATTAACCACAAATGCACACAAATGAACACAGATATATTAAATAATAAAGAAACTTTTCAAATATTAGAAATCAAAGACCTTTATGTTAACTATGGAGGCATTGAAGCTTTACAAAATATTAATTTATATATAAATAATGGCGAGGTCGTAACCTTGATAGGTGCTAATGGTGCAGGCAAAACGACGACTCTGCGCGCTATCTCCAAAATAGTTAATCCTCACCGTGGCAAAATTATGTATAGCGGACGTAACATCACGCGCCGCCAAGCGCACGAAGTTGTACAACTAGGTATCGCCCATTGTCCTGAAGGAAGAAGAGTATTAGCGCGGCAAACAGTTTTAGATAACTTACTCTTGGGTGCTTATATTCGCTCTAATCAAACAGAGCTAAGAAATGATATTCAATACTACTTTGAGATGTTCCCACGTTTAGCACAAAGACGCCATCAACTCGCGGGAACCCTCAGCGGTGGTGAACAACAAATGTTAGCTATAGCCCGTGCTTTGATGAGTAAACCCAAACTTTTGCTTTTAGATGAGCCTAGTTTGGGTTTAGCACCTACAATTGTTCGGGAAATTTTCAGCATCATTCAGAATTTGCGTGCTACAGGCGTGACTATCCTTTTGGTTGAACAAAACGCTAACCTTGCCCTACAAATTGCAGATCGTGGTTATGTGTTAGAAGCTGGTTGTATTACCCTGTCAGGTGCAGCATCGGAATTAATCCGCGATGAGCGAGTGAAAAAGGCTTATTTAGGGTGATTAAGTTATTAGACTTCTTGCATTCATTCCAAAAAAAAGAATAATTAACCACAGATGGACTCTTGCGTGCGTTGCGGAGCCAGCACGCTCAGACGGAGAAGCCAGTGCAGGTGACTGGCGTTGGGGTTCCCCCCGTTGTTAGCGCAGCGTCTCCTTCTGAGATAGCAACTGCCGTACAGATGGACACAGATGGAATCAAAGAGATGCAAGAAATGTATTACACATGGTACAGTTACAAACCCAAACTTTAATGTTGGAAGAGTTTATCAAATTACCAGAAACTAAACCAGCGAGTGAATATATTGATGGTCAAATTATTCAAAAACCAATGCCTCAAGGAAAGCATAGTGTAATCCGTGGCTCATTGGTTAAAGCTATTAACGAAGTGGTTGAAAGTCGCAAAATTGCTCTTGCCTTACCAGAATTGCGGTGTACCTTTGGTGGACGTTCAACTGTGTCAGATGTCGCTGTGTTTGCTTGGGAGCGAATTCCCATAGATGAGCGTGGAGATGTGGCAAATGTTTTTCAAGCTGCTCCAGATTGGACAATAGAAATTCTTTCTCCAGACCAAAACCGTTATCAACACATCAATGTAGAGACGCGGCATGGCGCGTCTCTACAGGTATAGCGATCGCCCGTCTCTACACGTATAGTTACACAATTTGTCATATTATTTAATATACAGCCCGCGAAACGGGCTTTGTTTGTGTAGCCCTAAACTTTAGCCTGCGGGAAATGTATCAAATCATCGCATGAGTCAAATAGTCTGGATTGCAAGACACGCTAACCGCCTCGATTTCGTCAACCCTGATTGGTTTCTCACAGCAGAACGACGCTACGATCCACCACTGTCTGAAGATGGTATGGTGCAAGCGCAGCAGTTAGCCAAGCGTCTCAAGGGAGAAAATATTGCCCACATTTTTGCTTCCCCTTTCCTACGAACGGTACAAACGGCGATCGCAGTCGCAGAAGTTCTCGATTTGCCAATAAAACTGGAAACAGGTTTAAGCGAATGGCTGAACCCAGCTTGGATGACAGAAGAACCACAGCGACTCTCAACTCCAGCATTAGCAGAATTATTCCCCAGGATTGACATCGGCTACACTTCGTGCATTGCTGCGAAATACCCGGAAACAAGAGAACAAATGCTGGAACGTTCCGGGCAAACTGCAAGATGCTTAACTACAGAATTCTCTCCAGAGGATATTCTTTTAGTGGGACACGGTGCATCGGTATTGGGGGCGACAATAGGCTTAGTAGGTGAAATTGCCAGAACGGAAGTGAAAGCTTCGTTGTGTTCTCTGGTGAAAGTTGTGCGTCAACACCCAGAGTGGTTGTTAGAACTCAAGGGAGATACCTCCCATTTAACCCAAGTAGAAGAAGTCATTCGGTTTAATTAAGAAGAACTCATATGACACTATTATTGGCAGGAGACATCGGCGGCACGAAAACCATTTTGCGTCTGGTTGAGGCGTCAGATAAGCATCTATCACGCACTATCTATGAGGAACGGTACCGTAGTGGGGATTTTCCTGATTTGGTGCCGATAGTCCAGCAGTTTTTGCTAAAAGCTAATACACGGACACCACAAAAAGCCTGTTTTGCCATTGCAGGACCTATAGTAAAAAATACCGCTAAACTGACTAATTTAGCTTGGTTCCTCGACATCGAACGTTTACAACAAGATTTGGGCATCGCCCAAGTTTCTTTGATCAACGACTTTGCCGCTGTTGGGTTTGGCGTTTTGGGTTTAGACAAACAAGATTTCCTGACTTTGCAACCTGGCAAACCCAACCCCGAAGCCCCGATTGCCATTATTGGTGCTGGTACTGGCTTGGGGCAAGGATTTTTAATCAAGCAAGGAAACAGCTATCAAATCTTTCCTTCTGAAGGTGGACACGCTGATTTTGCCCCCCGTACTGAGTTAGAGTTTCAGCTTTTGAAATACCTGCTGGATAAGCATGATATCCAACGGGTTTCTGTGGAACGCGTGGTTTCTGGTATGGGAGTTGTGGCTATTTACCAATTTCTGCGTGACAGGAAAATTGGTACTGAATCCCCAGAAATTGCCCAAGTTGTCAGAACCTGGGAACAAGAAGCGGGACACCAAGAAAAAAGCGTCGATCCTGGTGCTGTCATTGGTAAAGCAGCATTAGAGAAAAGCGATCGCCTCTCGGAACAAACGATGCAATTATTTGTAGAAGCATACGCCGCAGAAGCAGGCAATCTGGCGCTGAAACTTCTACCTTATGGTGGTTTATATGTTGCTGGAGGAATTGCACCTAAAATACTACCCTTAATTCAACAAGATAGGTTCCTGTTAAATTTCACGCAAAAAGGTAGAATGCGTCCCCTCCTAGAAGATATCCCCGTGCATATTATCCTTAATCAACAAGTGGGACTCATAGGTGCTGCGATCGCTGCTGCTAGGTTATGACAGAAACAATTCAAAATTCAAAATTCAAAAGTCAAAAAAATGAGAATTTTGGATTTTGAAAAAAAAGATATAGCAATCCAATTTAATTTGTGTGAAAGTACCTGCGGGAAGCGCATAAATCGCGCCAGATTCCTCAGATTCCCGACTTCTTTAAGAAGTCGGGAATCTTGTTGTGTTTATGGCAATACGGTTCAGTTAAGGCTGATCTGTAAAAAATTACGTGTGTAGAGACGCGCCATGGCGCGTCTCTACATTGTGTTGCTGTATTGGTGTTTATGGTTGACGCTGGCGATTTTTGTAATGCTGCCAAATTTTATCCCCTCCCCAAATCAACATTCCTACAACAACTCCAAAAAGGAGACTGTAACCAAGCGATAAGGTGAAGCGATGAGGAATAGGAGTGGAAAAGGGAGGTAACAGAGGTTCTTCTTTTGTAATTAAGGCGTAACTCGATGCCAAAATCCCGCCAGAACCAATAGCACTACCCACCGCAAGAATAGTGATTTGCAAGTTGCGATTGCCTCCGGCACTGCCCCTTGGGCAATCGCCTATTTCTTTCTTTTCCTCCGCAAGGCGATCGCTTTTCGCCCTGTCTATCGCCACACGTCCTCGGATTGAGGCGATCGCTTTATCTAGCAAGCTAGAACCATAATGAAAATATCCCAAGTCTGCTCTTATTTGTTCCTGAAAATAAGAGCAGTTTTCTAAGCTAAATATTTCTAATAAGCTAATATCTTCTTCTTTCATCATACCACGAATTTGTTGCAATCTATCAGCATAGTTTCGAGCATTGATGGCGATTGTATTTTGGTATCCCTCCAGATATCGCAGCAGATTGGCATAATCTAATCCCATTTTGGGAAGTGTCTTTAATTTATGGCTTAATTGCTCTAATTGTTCTTCTGTTAATAACTTATCGTCACCAAATTGTTCTAAAGTCTTAATTTCTTCTTCTATTTTGCTATATTCTTCATTTGTGTCCTGATAGACTTGTCGGCTTTGTTGAAAAGCTTTCACAACTTTGGCACGAAAGAAAAATAAATCTAAGAATTGTTCTTGATAAGAATTAAATTTTTCTTCGGCTTCTGGATGGCTGAAGAACCAAACTAAAATATGACGGTAATTGGTTAATTGGTTAAAAAGCCCGTATTCAAAAATGGGGCTACCAAATAAGGTAGCGGAACGAGCAAATGGGGGTATGGTATAGTCTTGAGGAAAGAAAGCTTTGAGACATTCATCAGCAAGTTCCTTCAAAGCTTTCTGATTTTGAGGGTCTTGTTCTGATGACAACCAAGCAGTAATGATTAGGGTTTCACCAAGAATTTTCTTGCTTCCATTTAACAAGAAACAATTATTTGGGTTCAACCGATTTAAAAGCTGAATATCGACATCCTCAGTTCTTTGACTATTTTCTGTTTGTGGACGATATAGATTGAGCCACAACCCGTAACTATCGTAAAGTCTTAAAGGATAAGCAAACCCGTCAATAATAATTGACCGATTATTTAAAGTCACCTCGCCATGAATAGGAGCAACTTCTGTTTGTTTCTCCGCTTTGATTAAAGAGACACTAGGATTATTTGGCTCCTTTTCTAAATCGACCCATTGCATCAAGTTTAAATTTTTATGCAGTATTTTGCTGATGATTTCATCACAAGTTTGCCAAAGCCAATCTTTATCCTTTTCTTCTACATCATCACCATGAGCGTTTTTTTGCAGAACAAAGGCAAATAAATGGACATTGGGAGCATAAACTTTAGGACTCATTAGGACTTTTTATAAAAGTATGATTAATTAATATTTATAACCACAGATCGACACAGATTAACCTTGCCCTCGAGCGAAGCGAAGGGACAGATAAATTATCCATGTGTATCTGTGTTATATCAAGTCTGGTTAAATACTTATTATTACCTGAATAACCCCACCCCGGTAAAGCTGCGCTTCACCTCCCCTCCCCGCTTGCGGGGAGCAGGGTGGTTTCATACAAAGAAAGAAAAATAATAATAATTTGTAGAGGGTGGAGAAAAATTGATAAATAAAAAGTATGAATCTCATCGAACAATTGCAGCAAATCCCAGACTATCGACATATTCGGGGACGAAGACATGACTTCTGGTTGGTATTATTGTTGATCTTATTGGGAGCAATGACAGGGTATTGGGGCTACCGACCATTGGAAGATTTTACCAGAGTACACAGACAAGGCTTGATTGAACTGTTAAGCCTAGATGAGACAATCAAGTTTCCATCCTACTCAACGTTCCGACGAGTACTGAAAACATTAGATTTTCAGCCATTCACCGACTTATTCAATAATTGGGCATCAGTTCTTGTGCCACCGATGCCAGGAGAAAGATTGGCAATTGATGGTAAAGGTATTCGCTGCACAGTAACAGATTACAGTCAGTCCTACCAAAACTTTATCAGTACAGTATCAGTTTATAGTCACGGGCGGGGCATTGTACTCAGGATGCAACCAATGTCGAACAAAAAAATTAGTGAGATGGCGATCGCACAGCAATTAATATCCGAATTTTGTGCTCAACAAGTGATGTTCACTCTTGATGCTTTGCATTGCCAAAAAAAACAGTATCGCTGATTATTAATGGTGGCAACGACTACATGATTGGATTAAAAGAAAATCAACCGACGCTCTACAAAATGGCTCAAACTCAGTCACACAAACAGGAACCTTTGAGCAGTACTACAACAGAAGATGATACTCACGATCGCTCGGTCAAGCGTTGTTGTCAGGTATTCGCCGCTCCAGAAAAATTACAAAGTCAATGGGCTGGACTTAAAACCTTTGTCCAAGTTGAACGTTCTGGTATTCGTGATGGTCAATCATTTCAAGAGCGTCAGTTCTATATTTGTAGTCAGATCATGTCGGCTCAAGATGCTCTAACCGACACCCAGAAACATTGGGGAATTGAAAACCGGCTCCATTGGGTTCGCGATGTGACCTTTCCCTTCAGACTTTCCACTACGACGAGGTGGCAATGCACCAGTTAACTGGGCAATATTACATAATTTTTTCATCACTCTTGCCAGATTTCTTGGTTTTCGCACTATCCCTCAAGCTCAACGTGCTTTAGCCAATCAAATCCAAAAGGTTTTTTCTTTCTTTGTATGAAACCACCCTGCCTCCCCGCTTGCGGGGAGGGGAGGTGAAGCGCAGCTTTACCGGGGTGGGGTTCTTAGAGTCATGATAAGTATTTAACCGGACTTGATATGAACAAGTATTAAGGGATTTCCAACAAGTCAAGAAGAAGTCAGAATTCAGAATTCTGACTTCTTCTTCAATTCGGAAGTCCCTTACGTGGCGATAAAACATAGCCTCAACGCTGACGCCGCTTAATAAACGTAGTAAAAGCCACTCCTAGCATAATTAAAGCCATTGCACACACTCCATGCCACTGCCAGTGACTCCAGCCATAAACACCAAGGAACGAACCCAACGCTCCACCAAGAAAATAAAAGGTAATATAAAGTGCATTCAAACGGCTGTGAAACTCTGAAGGTAAACTGTAAATTCTCGCTTGGTTAGAAACCATTGTGGTTTGCACACCCAAGTCCAAAAGGATAACCCCAGCAATCAACCCCAGAACGTGATAACCAAACACCCAGAAAATCAGAAACGATAAGCTTGTAATCACAAGACCTAACCCTACAGTCAGCTTGGGATTTCTCTTATCTGCTATCTTACCCACAATAGGAGCCGCCGCCGCTCCCACCACACCCACCAGCCCAAATAATCCCGTCACTTCACTGCCGTAATGGTAGGGTGGCTGTGCCAAAAAGAATACCAAAGTACTCCAAAAAGCGCTAAAGGCACCAAAGGACATTGCCCCTGCAAGGGAAGCTTCACGCAAGATAGGGTGCTGCCTTATCAACTTGAACAAAGATCCAATCAGCTGAGGGTAGGAAACACGCAGCGATGGTTGGCTTTTTGGTAGCATCCGAGACAAGACAACAGCCAGAACAATCATCAACCCACTCGCCAGCCAATACATCTCCCGCCAGCCGAAATTAGCTCCCACAAAGCCACTGACTGTCCTAGCTAAAAGAATTCCGATCAACAGCCCACTCATCACTGTGCCAACAACTCTTCCTCGCTGCTGCGGTTTTGCCAGTTGTGCTGCAAAAGGAACGATCAGCTGTGGGGTAATAGTCGTGATGCCGATCGCCAAACTCGCAACCAACAACCAAGCAAGGTTGAGTGACACCGCCGCCGCCCCCAACGCCACAGATGTTAACACCAGCATCGTCAGAACCAATCTCCGCTTTTCCATCAAGTCGCCCAGCGGAACGAGGAGAAAAATTCCCAAGGCGTAACCAATTTGCGTCACTATAGGAATCCACCCAGTGGCATGATTAGGAGCCTGTAAGCTTTGGGCAATCACCGCCAGTAGGGGTTGGTTGTAGTATAGATTAGCAGCCGCTGCCCCACTTGTGATCGCCATGATCCAGACGAGTTTGTGCCCTAATGGGTCTTGGTTCAGCCTTTCGGTAGATGCGTTATTGTTAACAATTCTCACAAGATAAAACTCCAGTTGCTTATTTAGTATTCACTTGGGTGAAATACAGGTTTTTTGTAGGCGCACGGCACATTGGTGTCAACTTAAGCTAAAACCCTGTCTTTAATCTCGTTAAATCTCGTTTCCAGGTTCCACCTGGAAATGCGGTGGGGGCGGCTCTGCCTCAAGTAAGGCAGGCAGAGAGAGCCTCCCAGTAGGCATTCCCTGCCTGAGGCTGGGAACGAGGCAATCTCTAAAAGCTTGTTCTATACGGGTTTTCACCTTAAGTTGATACCAATGCTGCGTTTATCTGCGGTTCCAACAAAAAAGCTATCGCCTATCTATTTAAAAATCAAATCCAAGCGCTGCTGAGATTGTTTGAGCGCTTCTTGAGGCTCACTTTTCCCCAACATCACAGATTCCAACGCCCGTCCGATATTTTCTGAAACCCGATTATAACCCGGAAAAATAGGACGACTGCGCCCATATTTTGCCTGATCCAAAAACACCTTCACTGCTGGTTGTTTCTCAACATATGCCAGATATTTCGGATTTTGACGCGACTTCATGTTCGCAGGTAAATATCCAGTTCCCAACGCCCATTCTGTCTGAAATTCTTCACTTAAAACATATTCTGCAAAAGCAAATGCTGCTTTTTCCCTTTGGGGAGTCGTTTTAAACAGGAACAGATTTTCACCACCAGTGCTAGTAGCAGGACGTTCACCAACGGGAATCGGAAAAACAGCAAAATCTCCATTGGGAATATCTTGTTGCAAATATCCTAGCGTCCAAGGACCTGTTATTTGCATTGCTACCTTACCAGCAATGAAATTATCTGTTTCATAACCTCGTTCTGGTCCAGATAAAATCACTGAACCATCAGTAATCAAATCGCGCCACAATTGCAAAGCGGCAGTAGCACCTTTATTATCTTTTAATTGGACTGCTGCTGCTTGCAGTACGTCACCACTAACCAACTCACCGCCGCCACTCCACATAAACGGTAACCAGATAAATACCGAAAATTCTCCCTTTCCTAAAGGCAGAAAGATGCCGTGTTGGTCTATACTCCCGTCACCATTTGTATCACGAGTCAATTTTTTAGCAACTTGACGCAACTCTTCCCAAGTGCGGGGTAATTCAGTAATTCCTGCTGCTTGAAACAAACTCGGTCGGTAGTAAATACCAACATTATTCGTCGCAAACGGCACCGACCAAATTTTCCCCTTGTATTCCATTGACTCAAACAAAGCAGGGTCAATTTCTGCTTTGACTGGTGAGTTTGCTAACATTTCATCTATAGGTATCAGGGCATTCAATTCCACGAGTTGACCGCCAATGGTTGGGTTATACCACAACAAATCTGGTGGTGCATTTCCTACCACCGCTGATAAAATCTTTGGCATTTGCTGATCTGGTTGTCCCACATAAAGGGACTCCACCTGGATATTTGGGTGCGTTTGATTAAATCGGTCTACCAGCTTTTGCAACACATCCCGATTTGGCGGCGGATTTACCCCCTGCCATAAAGTCACATGAATCACTTGATCTGTTTTCTCGCCTTCTGGTAAAGCTTGACATCCAGTCAAAATCAAGATGCCCACTATGAGTAAAATCAATAACCTTGCTCTAAGGAAAGGGTAAGTAGGAATTTTAATGAATTTCATGAGTGCGTTGTCAAGTGGTTTAACATTAAGTTCCCATTTTTTGGGAAACTTAAGGATGAGTATGCAAAAGCTAGAATCTAGCTATATCGTATCTGGTGAGTAGATAGCATTATTAATTTCCGAATATGGCAGGACATAGTAAATGGGCAAATATTAAGCGCCAAAAAGCGGTAGTGGATGCAAAAAAGGGTAAGACTTTTACCCAGTGGTCCCGTGCGATTATTGTGGCGGCGAGAAGTGGCGTTCCAGATCCAACAGGAAATTTTCAACTTCGTACGGCAATTGAAAAAGCAAAGGCGGCGGGTCTTCCTAATGAGAATATAGAAAGGGCGATCGCCAAAGGTGCAGGTACACTCTCAGGCGGTGCGTCTAGTTTAGAAGCTATTCGTTACGAAGGTTACGGTCCTGGAGGAGTTGCTATCCTTGTTGAAGCCCTAACAGATAATCGCAATCGTACTGCTGCTGACTTACGTGTTGCCTTCAGTAAAAACGGTGGTAATCTCGGTGAAACAGGTTGTGTCGGCTGGATGTTTTCCCAAAATGGCGTTTGTACTGTTGAGGGAGTTGATGATGAAGAACAGCTTTTAGAAGCATCTCTCGAAGGTGGTGCCGAGTCTTATGAGATGACTGAGGAGCAAACCGCTGAGGTGTTTACCGAAGTAGCTGATTTAGAGAACCTCAGCCAAACCCTGAAAGAAAAGGGCTTTAAGGTGACTGATGCGGAATTGCGCTGGATTCCTAGTAATAGTGTAGAAGTGAGTGATCCAGATCAGGCGCGATCGCTTCTCAAACTCATAGATACCCTAGAAGGTTTAGATGATGTACAAAATGTTACGGCAAATTTTGATATGTCAGAACAACTGATGGCTGTGATGGCTTGAGCAAGGAAATCAATTGATTTTAGAATTCTCAAAAGCCGTGGAAGTAGAACAAATTAGGTACTGACAAGCGCAAAGCTTGGGAGATGTAATTTGTAATTTCTGGAATGAAAAAATGCTGTCAGCTTGCAACTATTGGCTGTAAACATGGCTTGGGCGTTTGAAATATCAACAGGGCAAAAATCTACACAGAAACTCCACATCAATAACATGAGGCTGACACAACTTTCTGAGATAGTTAGATTGTTGATTTTCAAATGAAAATTCTCAAATGAACAACTTCGCTAAAGCTGTACTCGTAGCTCTGGTATTTGCTGCTCCTGTAGCCCTGAGCGCACCCTCTGTCCAAGCCAAAACTGCTACTCCTGCGAAGACCACAACTGTTGCTGCCATGCCTGCTGCTGGTACTAAAGCCACTAAAACTCATCACAAAAATCATCATGGCAAGCACAAAGCCTCCCATACTAAAAGCAATGTGAAGAAATAGTTACTATTAACCTATACAATTTTTAGTAGCCCTGCAAAAACTTTAATTGTTGTTACTCTTCGTTGAGATAAATAACACAATTTCGCCCCGTAGCGTTCCTCAAGCTCCAACGGGGTTTTTTCTATTTTCTAGTTGGCAAATCGTCGCCTAGACCAAATTTTTGAGCAAAAATAAAGGCAGAAATTTACACAAAAACTCCACATCAATAACACGGCAATGACACATCTTGTTGAGATACTTGAATTGTTGATTCTTGAATGATAAAAGTTTCAAATGCTCAAGATCGCAAAAGCTTTACTTCTGTCTGTTGTTGTTGCTGCTCCTGTAGCCCTAACTGCACCTGCTGTGCATGCACAAACGCCTTCTCCCGCCACAACGACACCTGGTGCAACTACATCTGGTACAACTACATCTGGTGGTATGACCAAACCTGGTAATACTACTACCAAACCTTCCACCAGTAAAAAGAAGAAATCTGGTACTCCTACCACCGGAAAAAAGACTTCCCGTCGTCCCTCCAGCAATTCTAGTGCCAAGACATCTACAGGTAGTACACCTACAACATCTACAAGCGGTACATCTACAACACCTACCACTGAGTCCACACCTACTGCCCCAACTTCTTCACCTAAATAAGCAATAGTTAGTCTAGGACTGAAGCAGAAAAGCATTTCGGTCAAAAGTATATATCCTCATGCTCTTCAAATTTTGCCTCGCTGTTATCAACAGCGAGGTTTTTTGTTTATAGCGGTTTTCATTTGCATGCAACGCGCTTGAAACTTGCTCTCCAACGCCTGCTTACGCCAAAATAAGAATGAAAACGCTGTAATTTATCTTAACAATGGCGCAAGCGCAGCTTACTCAAACCTTTAACGCTCCCCAAACATCAACACATCAGCGGGGATATGATTATGATTTGGTTATCGTCGGCGGTGGGATAGTTGGCTTAACTCTAGCCTCTGCATTGAAAGATTCTGGGTTAAGTGTACTGCTGGTGGAGGCAAAAGTAGAATCAGCAGCAGTCGCCAAAGGGCAGGCTTACGCAGTGCATATGCTTTCGGCGCTGATTTACCAAGGAATTGGAATTTGGGACAAAATATTGCCCAACATCGAGGCTTACCGCCGTGTGCGTCTTTCAGATGCTGATTATCCCACTGTGGTGGAATGGGAAACCGGGGATATAAACACACAAGATTTAGGTTACGTGGCGGAACACCAAGCACTGTTATATCCCTTGCAGGAGTTTGTCAAAGATTGTTCTCATGTCACATATCTATGTCCTGCCCAAGTGGTAAATATCCAGTATCAACAGGATATGGTGACGATAGATATCAAATTTGCAGACCAGATGCAGACGGTTCGCAGTAAATTAGTAGTAGCCGCAGATGGTTCGCGTTCTCCTATCCGTCAAGCAGCTGGAATTAAAACCCGTGGCTGGAAATATTGGCAGTCTTGTATTGTTGCCTTTGTTAAACCAGAAAAATCGCACAATAACACAGCATACGAAAAATTCCAGTCAAGTGGTCCGTTTGCGATTTTACCTTTGCCAGGAAACCGTTGCCGGATTGTCTGGACTGCCCCTCATGAAGAAGCAAAAGCTTTGTGCGCCTTGGATGATGAGCAATTTTTAGCAGAATTACAAGCGCGTTATGGCAATCAGATGGGCAAGTTAGAATTATTGGGCGATCGCTTTATTTTTCAAGTCCAACTCATGCAAAGCGATCGCTATGTTCTTCACCGACTCGCTTTAGTTGGTGATGCAGCGCACAATTGCCATCCTGTGGGCGGACAAGGTTTAAATTTAGGCATCCGGGATGTTGCGGCTTTGGCGCAAGTACTGCAAGAAGCCCACGCCAAAGGTGAAGATATTGGTAACATTCAAATCCTCAAACGTTACGAACGCTGGCGTAAGCGGGAGAACTTGACAATTTTAGGTTTCACTGATTTGTTAGACCGAATGTTTTCTAATAATATTTTGCCAGTTGTGGTAGTTCGCCGCCTCGGGTTATGGATCATGCGTCGAGTACCTGTGGTCAAAATATTTTCTTTGAAGCTGATGATCGGTTTGAAGGGGCGGGTTCCGAAATTAGCACAGCAGTAAATTGTGAGCAAAACTAATTCAGTGCTGAGTCCTGAGTAATGAGTTCAAATTAACTTTTTCCAATTTTTTTTATTCTACTATGGACTCAATACTCGGTACTTTCGACTGTTTTAGTCATTTGTATTTAGACGAAACAAAGCCAAAAATTATGGCTGGCGCGATCGCTCACCAAAGTTTCTAAAATACTATGGTGAAAGAATATATTGATATTGATACTTATATCTTGCTGGCATCCTCCATTAGGGGGATAAAGATGCAAATAAAGGTTCATCTAAAGACTTAACTATTAACAGCATTGTTGACAAAATAATTGTATTTTTTTGTACTAGTATTTCTATAAAAAGTGTTTAATTCCTAAAATTATCCTCTATTTTTTAGATTATATATTTGTTAAATAAAATACAGCAATACAATTTAATTCAGTGTTTATCTTGATAAAGATGGATTTGATACTTGGAGTAATATGTCTTTGTTTTATGAGATATGACAAAGATTATCTAACTTAACAAAGTGTCAATGATAAGTTCGGATTTGAGATTGACATCTCATCGATCCCCAACATTAAAAATACAAAAGTTAAAACTGACGACGTTGACCACTAGTAATGCTAAAGTGGCAAGAAATTCATGTGAAATTTGCAGCGGGAATCGATGCTGAAGAAGCTACAGACAAAGCATATTTCTCTAATTGCGGGTGCAGGACTGTGTGCCTTTTTAGCTGGGGCAATCGTGTCAGCTCCCGAAATAGGAAAATCAGTAGGACAATGGCTTAAACCACGGAAGATTCAGCCGGAACAGCTTTCGGAAGAAAGCAAAGCTAAATCACCCGTTTTTGCCTTGGTGTCACAATCTCCACAAGAACGTGCTGCAAAATTAGAAGCGCTCAAGGAGGGGGCAAAATCAGCAGATCGAAATCGCGCTCGTTATCTTTTAGCAAGTGACTTAATTGAAAGGAAGCAAGCTAAAGCTGCACTTGAGTTACTAAAAGGACTAGAGAAAGATTACCCACTCCTTGCGCCTTATGTGTTGCTTAGGCAAGCGCAAGCAGAAGAACTCCTAGGAGAAGAAGGCAAAGCCTCGGATCTTAGGCAGAAAGTGGTGAAAGAGTACCCCAAACAAGCAGCAGCAGCGAAAGCTTTGTATCTGATTGCCCTACCAGAGTATCAGGACAAAGCGATCGCGGAATTTCCTTCCCATCCCCTAACTTGGGAAATTATCCGTAAGCGATTGCAGGAAAATCCTAATCAGCCGCAATTACAGTTAGTCTTGGCTAAATACGCCTATGACCAACTAGGAATTGTTCCTGTATTAAATCAGCTGGCGAACAACTCCACCCTAAAACCTGAAGAATGGCAAATCATTGGTACAGCTTACTGGGAAAATAGTGAATTTGGTAAAGCGGCGACAGCATATGGCAAAGCGACGCGCACACCCCAAAACTATTACCGCGTTGCACGGGGATTGCAAGTAGGCGGACAACGAGCAGAAGCCGTTGTCATGTATCAACAACTGGTGAAAACGTTTCCGGATGCAAAAGAAAGTGGCACTGCTTTGATGCGTTTAGCAGAAATGGCAACAGTACGTAAAGACGCCCTGCCCTATCTTGACCAGGTTATTAGTAAATTTCCCGACAAAGCAGGTACAGCGCTGGTAGAAAAAATCAAAATTCTTCAAACTCAAGATCAAAAAGCAGCCTCTGAAGCTCTGAAGCTCCTTCTTACCAAGTATGGCAACTCTGAGGAAGCCGCAGAGTATCGCTGGAAAATGGCACAACAAAAAGCGAAGGCAAAAGATTATAAAGGTGCATGGCAATGGGCAGAACCGATTCCCAAAAATAACCCCAACAGTATTTTGGCTCCCAGAGCTAGCTTTTGGGTTGCAAAATGGGCAAGCAAACTAGGGAAAAACCAAGAGGCAAAACAAGCTTTTGAGTATACAATCAGCAATTTTCCCTACTCTTATTATTCGTGGCGAGCAGCGGCAACCTTGGGACTAAATGTTGGCAATTTCAACACAGTGCGTAAGATGAACCCACAGGTCGTCCCAATCCAGCGTCCGTTACCAACGGCGGGTTCGGAAACTTTTAAGGAATTGTACCTACTCGGTCAAGACCGCGATGCTTGGTTGCAATGGCAGACGGAATTTCAGAACAAAATGCAGCCAACAGTCGCAGAGGAATTTACCGATGGTTTGATGCAGCTGGCAAAAGGAGAAAATATCAAGGGAATTGATCAAATTTCCAAATTGGAAGACCGAGAAACGCCGCAAGAACAAGCTGAATATCAAGCTTTAAGCAAACAAATCACTTACTGGCAGGCGCGTTATCCCTTCCCCTATCTTAAGGAAATTGAGCAGTGGTCTGAAAAACGTCAGCTCAACCCCTTGCTCGTTACTGCCCTTATACGTCAGGAGTCCCGGTTTGAGACAAAAGTTCGTTCTACAGCTGGTGCGACTGGTTTAATGCAGGTTATGCCAGATACAGCTAAATGGATTGCCCCACAAATTAAGTTCGATACCAAAAAAATTGATTTACAAAACCCCAACAACAACATCATGCTGGGAACTTGGTATTTGGATCACACTCATCAGCAGTATGGCAATAACTCCCTGCTTGCAATTGCCAGTTACAATGCTGGTCCTGGTAACGTTAACAAGTGGTTGCCAATTCTGCCTAAGGAAGATCCAGATGAATTTGTAGAATCAATTCCCTTTGATGAAACCAAAAATTACGTGCGTCAGGTGTTTGGTAACTACTGGAATTACCTGAGACTTTACAACCCGGAAATTTCCCAAATAGTATCAAAATATTCGGCTGAACACCCACAACTACCGCTTCAGTGATGTTAAAGAGTGCAGAGGCGCTAGAGATGAAAGCGTCTCTACATCCACCTGCTTCCCAGTACAATGGTTAAAAGGTGATGCTCTCTAGCTAACTCATGACATCTTCACAAGACATAGACACAACAACTCCTCCTAGTATTGACGTTGAAGTACAAGGCGACTCAAAACCAGAAATAGATCCTATAGATCCTCTTGATGAATTGCCTGGTGAAATCGAAATGTCAATTTTCGATCACCTAGAGGAGTTGCGACAGCGAATTTTTTACTCGTTAATTGCTGTAGCAGTAGGTGTTATCGGCTGCTTCTTAGCGGTTAAGCCGATTGTTCAGCTGCTAGAAGTGCCAGCACAGGGAGTAAAGTTTCTGCAACTGGCTCCGGGAGAATATTTCTTTGTCTCCCTCAAAGTCGCAGGCTACAGCGGGTTAGTGTTATCTAGCCCTTTTGTGCTATTGCAAATTATCCAGTTTGTCCTCCCTGGACTGACTCGGCGCGAACGCCGCTTACTGGGACCTGTGGTTTTGGGGTCAAGTGTTCTGTTCGCCGGGGGGATCGCATTTGCCTACCTTTTGTTGATACCAGCTGCTCTAAAATTCTTTATCAGCTATGGTGCAGACGTAGTCGAGCAACTGTGGTCGATTGACAAGTATTTTGAATTTGTCTTGTTGCTGCTCTTTAGTACTGGATTAGCATTTCAAATCCCCATCATCCAAGTGCTACTTGGTGCTTTAGGGATTGTTTCTTCTAAACTAATGCTTTCTGGTTGGCGCTACGTCATTTTGGGAGCAGTGATTTTAGGAGCAATTCTCACACCTTCAACTGACCCCTTCACCCAAAGTCTTTTAGCAGGAGCTGTGCTGGGGCTTTACTTTGGTGGTATTGGTCTAGTTAAGCTAATAGGAAAATGACACTAATTTCCTATGAAGACTTTGAAAAAGTAGAAATTCGTGTTGGTAAAATCATCAAATTAGAAGATTTTCCCGAAGCGCGCAAACCAGCATACAAACTTTGGATAGACTTTGGTGATTTGGGTATCAAAAAATCTAGCGCTCAAATTACCAAACTATATCAAAAACAAGATTTAACACACAGGTTAATATTAGCTGTCACAAACTTTCCACCCCGTCAAATCGCTGATTTTATGTCTGAAGTTCTTGTCTTAGGCGTAGTACTAGACGATGGTGAAGTGGTGTTAATTCAGCCAGATAGAGACGTACCTCTAGGTAAAAGAATTCTATAACAATTTTCTTTCTATTCTTTTCTTAGCGCCCTAGCCTACCCTTCAACAAGGGCTTCGTTCGCCCTAACAGCACGCCGCTGAATGTCTAAGGCGTCTACACCCGTCTCATGCGGTTCATACTTTCAACTACTCAATCAACCATTCCGCAGCGCGTTCACCCAAATCTAAGGAAATGCTCACAGCTTTACCAAGTCGTGGGCGTTCTCGTGTTTCTCTAATATACTTTTTCACCTGTGTCTCACAACCCAAGCCACTGAGATAATTGGCAATACTATCGAGATGCTCTTGGTAATCTGCCTCACTTAATGGAAAGGAAGCTTGCTCTAAATATTTCCACATAACTTGTAAGAATATTTTACCCTGT
The DNA here is from genome assembly GCF_002368435.1 of Kalymmatonema gypsitolerans NIES-4073. Lineage (GTDB taxonomy): Bacteria > Cyanobacteriota > Cyanobacteriia > Cyanobacteriales > Nostocaceae > Kalymmatonema > Kalymmatonema gypsitolerans. The sequence goes on along the minus strand of NZ_AP018268.1, from coordinate 104,458 downwards.
GTCCGACGCAACTGGACGTCATAAGAGCGTCCCCACTTCTCAATCAATAGTTGGTGCAATTCCTGTCCCGTCATAGCTTTTCTCAGATATTTTTACATTTAGTTATGATGTTAAGTTCCATTACTCAAGTATGATAGGACTATAAAGAAATGTAATCCTACTAAGAAAGATGCTAGAAATATCTTTGCATAGAGCATTCTCGCATCCTTGTAGGTATTATCATTTTGGCTCAGACAAGAGTTTTTTCATGAGAAACTCTTGTAAAATCTGTTAACAAAATACACAAAGAACGCGTAGGTTATGGCGCAATTTTCTGAATCAATGGACGTTCCCGATATGGGGCGTCGTCAATTCATGAATCTTCTGACTTTTGGAACTGTAACCGGAGTGGCACTGGGAGCATTGTATCCCGTTGTCAAGTATTTTATTCCACCAGCAACTGGTGGTGCTGGTGGTGGTACAACAGCAAAGGACGAGTTGGGCAACAATGTCAGCGTTAGCAAGTTTTTAGAAAGCCATAATGTAGGCGATCGCGTTCTGGTTCAAGGACTCAAGGGAGACCCTACCTATATTGTGGTAGATAGCAAAGAGGCGATTACTGATTACGGTATTAACGCTGTTTGCACCCACTTAGGTTGTGTTGTTCCTTGGAATGCAGCAGAGAACAAGTTTAAGTGTCCCTGTCATGGTTCACAGTACGACGCTACTGGTAAAGTTGTCCGAGGTCCAGCACCGCTATCTTTGGCTTTGAGTCATGCAAAAGTAGAAGAAGACAAAATTCTTCTAACTCAATGGAGTGAAACCGACTTCCGCACTGGGGAAGCACCTTGGTGGGCTTAATCAGGACTAAAGTGCATAGGACCGAGTCTGGAGTCGAAATTTGACTCTTGACTAATGACACATCAGGCATGACTAATAACTAATATCAGAGAACGTTGTCCAAGTTGTCCTTATAGAGATGAGAAATGTTTGTCAAACGGCGAGTATAGCTCGCAGTGCTAGAGCAGTTGTAAAAACATTGCTTATAGCGATCGCTACAGTGACATTTTTCTTCACCAGCGATTTCGCCTTTCCTCAAGCGGCTTCAGCATATCCCTTTTGGGCACAGCAAACCTACCCCGAAACCCCTCGCGAACCGACAGGGCGGATTGTGTGTGCCAACTGTCACCTAGCAGCAAAGCCAGCCGAAGTAGAAATTCCCCAGTCTGTTCTACCTGACACGGTATTTAAAGCCGTGGTCAAAATTCCCTACGATACCAGCTTGCAGCAGGTGGGTGCCGATGGTTCCAAAACCGGCTTAAACGTTGGTGCTGTGCTGATGCTACCAGAAGGCTTCAAAATTGCTCCGGAAGAACGCATTCCTGAGGAGTGGAAAGAAGAAGTCGAAGGTTTGTTCTACCAACCCTACAGCGAAGAGAAAGAAAACGTCGTTATCATCGGACCACTACCTGGTGAACAATATCAGGAAATCGTCTTCCCCGTTCTTTCTCCCAACCCCGCAACGGACAAGAACATCCAGTTTGGTAAGTATGCTGTTCACCTAGGTGCTAACCGGGGACGCGGACAAATTTACCCAACAGGCGAAAAGAGCAACAACGCAGTATATGCTGCTTCTGCTACTGGTACGGTTAGCAAAATCGCCAAAACAGAAGATGAAGACGGTAACGTCAAGTATCAAGTCAGCATCCAGCCAGAATCTGGGGATACAGTCGTTGATACCATTCCCGTTGGACCAGAATTGATTGTTTCCGAAGGGCAAGCAGTCAAAAAAGATGACCCTTTGACCAATAATCCAAACGTCGGTGGATTCGGTCAAGATGATGGGGAAATCGTGCTACAAGATGCCAGCAGAGTTCAATGGTTGATTGCATTTGTCGCACTTGTGATGTTGGCTCAAGTTATGCTTGTTCTCAAGAAGAAGCAGGTTGAAAAAGTCCAAGCTGCAGAAATGAATTTCTAATTAACGAGCCAAATTATTTAGTTATAAGACAGGCAAAATGCCTGTTTTTTTTTGCGGTACAAAACCGCTTTGCGTGGCACCTTTATGACAGAGAATGAGCGTGGCGATGCTCCTCTGGAGCCGCCCAAAGGGCGATTGGCTCCGCCACTGCCCCGAATCGCAATCGCAGCTTCTTGGCGGGAAAGCCGATCGCCCTTGTTATGCGCTTTATAGCAATCGCACACCTTCATCTGGGACTGAGCGATCGCCCCTCGAATCAAAGAGCGAAAGAGCCAAGTACATCAAGACCCACAGTTCTTGACGCCATAACACCAATAAGCACACCAAGACCTAGCGCTCTACGAAAATAATTAACGCCTTGAAATAATTCTAGCCACGCCCAAGTAAATAAAGAGCCAAAAGCAAGTGCCTCTAACCCTGTATTCACAACGCCTGTTGTAAAAACTAATTTGAGCAAACTAGCTGTTATCCAAACAATAAGCGGTAAGTTTGGCATCTGAGCTAAAACAATTTTGCCATCGCTGTCACGGAAGATTTTATCGAATAATGTATTTTTCATCACTTTAAATTGCAACAATCAGCTAAAATTATTAACTTACAAAAACTACGATTCCCATTACAACATTCAGATTTCTCTCTTATCAACCACCATTATGCTGAGATTAGAGCGGCAAAGCATATTCATATTGGACTTGGGTTTTAAGTTGAGCGATCTCCGTATTTATACTTATTTTTGGTATGGCATAGTGAGCGAAAACCTATGTAAATTCTTCTTAGGTAATAACTGAAAACAGCCATAATCGTAAAAATATGTCCGTGGCAGGATGTGGCTTAGTTTCACCTCAAAAAGTGGGACTTTGAGACAAGTGTTTAAACTTCATACCTTAATAGTCATTGTCAGCCACACAAATCCCTTTACATTTAATACCGTTCGTAGCGGTGCGCTGACAATGAGAACATAGAACTTTTTCGTTTTCTGTTTCTTGATTTGTTTTGATACTAGTGCTTGCGGTAAGAAAGTCTTTTTCGGTCTGGATTTTTTCACTCATAAGGTAGTTCTTGTTGGATAGCGATTAGTTCTCGAATATCGTCCATACTTAATTTTATTAAACTTGCCCAATGTTACGGTTTTCCGCCTTATCAAATTAATTCCTCTTCTCTTAATCTGGCTGCTTTTGGAACCAGTGACGATCAGATATTTTTCTCGGATAAAGGATTTAAAATTCCTCGTGATTTCCCAGCCTCCCAGTCATGGCGACAGGATTCTGAGCGATACTATATAACCTAAGCTGCTAATGAGTTGAGGGATTGCCAATGACAGCCGCAGTAGAGTATTTTCCTATTACTCCAATTGAGTACCCAGATGAGGACGGTAAGCCAATGGCTGAAGGAGATATCCAGTGCAGTTACTTAACTTATGCAAGAAACGCGCTACGGCTATATTTCCAAAACCGTTCTGATGTATATGTTGCTGGCAATTTATTTATTTACTACGAACAGGGTAATCCAGAATCAGTTGTAGCACCAGATATATTTGTGGTGTTTGGAGTGGAAAACCGCCAGCGCCGCTCTTATAAAACTTGGGAAGAAAATAATAAAACACCTGATTTTGTTCTAGAGATTACCTCAAAAGCAACTCGTACAAAAGACCAAGGTGCAAAAAAAGGAATTTACGCCTTTTTGGGAGTTTGCGAATATTATCAATATGACCCTACAGGAGATTATCTCACTCCCCAACTCCAAGGTTTGCGCTTAGTCAATGGAAACTATTTCCCAGTCCCTACCAGTACTTTGCCAGATGGTACAGTATCGTTATCCAGTGAAGTCTTGGGTTTAGAATTGCGAATTCAATCAGGAGAAATGCGCTTCTACGACCCAGCGACAGGTCAAACACTGCTAAGCTATGAGGAAGAAGCAGCAGCACGACAAGCTGCTGAAGAGAAAGCGCAACGCTTAGCCGCTAAACTTAGAGAATTGAACATTGACCCAGATACCCTATAATACCAAAGCACCTCACCCGCAACTCCTCTCGGTGCCAGTGGGGTGAGGTTCTTGGCGTATTTGAGCTAAGTCAAAACCCCTATAATTACAACGGACGATACACTCGGTAGTTGATATTAGGGAAAATATTGTCCATCAACTCAACTTTTTCTAGCCAACCACTATCGATTTTGCCGATTTTAACGTCTTCGTAAAGCTTGTTGAAACGCATGAGGTGCGATCGCGTCCTTCTGACAGCATAAGGTACCATCGTTCCCGTCCGCATAATAAATGCCCAGTCGGAAGATTGCGCTAACAACAATTCCCGTGCTGCTTGGTTGAGTGCTTTCCATTCCAACTCATCTGCTGGTTCCCGGTTTGATATTTCAATCATCCGTTCTGCAGCTTTGTGCAAATGTGGGTAAATCCACGCATTTGTTTCGTTCAACCAATACTCGTGGAATCCTTTATAACCCCAACTCGATTGCGAAGGACGGCAGACTTGCTGAGTTGGTTCAGCCCGCAAATAATCCGCCAAGTGGGTCATTGCATAGGTCTTTTGGTCAAACCAGGACTTGCGGAACAGGTAATCGATGAACCAGGGACCCTCGTACCACCAATGTCCAAATAACTCTGCATCGTAGGGAGAAACAATAATCGGCGGACGATGCATTATACCATAGAGATGCCCAGCTTGCTGTTCTCTATTATACATAAAATTAGCAGCGTGTTCCGCAGTTTTTTCCCTTGCCCAGTAGGGGTCGTAGAGCGCCTTATCTCCTAACCCTAAACCGCGTCCAGTAATTTTGTGATACTTAATGCCCGTATTTTTCCGCTGACCGTTGGGCATGATGTAGGGCTTGATGTATTCATATTCAGCTTCCCAGCCCAAGTCTTTATAAAATTCCCGGTATTCCGGCGCACCAGGATAGCCTACCTCAGAAGACCACACTTGCTGAGAAGATTCATGATCTCGACCAAAGACAGCGACACCACTTTCTGTAAAAATTGGGGCATAGCTGCCAAATCGCGGACGAGGACGGGCATAAAGAATGCCATGTCCATCAGTGAGGAAGTAGCGCAACCCTGCATCGGCTAACATTCGATCTACACCTTCGTAGTAGGCGCATTCTGGCAGCCAAATACCTCTGGGTGGCTGTCCAAAAGTTTCCTCGTAGTGTTCGCACGCTACCTTAATTTGTGCCCACACAGCTTGCGGGTACATTTTCATCAGCGGTAGGTAGCCGTGGGTGGCACCGCAGGTGATAATTTCTACATTATTAGTATCTTGAAACTGCTTAAAAGCTGTTACTAAGTCCCCTTTGTAGCTTTCCCAAACTTCTCGTATCGCCTTAAACTCACTGGCGTAATGCTCGGCTAAATACTTGATATGACCATTGTGCGCATTATGTTCGAGTTCTAGTTGTATAAGTTCTTCTAGCTTGGCTAAGTGGGCGTCGTAGCGTTCTTGCAGCAAAGGATCACGGAGCATCGACACAAGAGGTGGTGTCATACTCATCGTGATTTTAAAGTCAACGCCGTCTCGCTTTAAGCCTTCAAAGACTCGTAGCAAGGGAATGTAAGTTTCGGTGATGGCTTCATAAAGCCATTCTTCTTCCAGCACATAGTCACTTTCTGGGTGACGAACGAAGGGCAGGTGTGCGTGGAGTACAAGCGCAACGTAGCCGATAGCCATAATAAATAGTTCCGGGGTGTTACCTATTAATTGAAGGTTGGGGATTTGGTAGATTTAAGATTATTTTAAGACTTTATGGTGGTTAAGAGACATTGCCCCCATTAACACAACATCGGCTATGATTCTTCACTCTCTTGATACAAGTGTTGCAACTCCTGCAACTGCGTCCTGCGGGAACTACGGCGATATTTTTTAGATTCCAGCTTCGGTTCGTACTGAGTTTGTCCCTTACCTTTGCTTTTCACTTTGAGAGTGGATTCAGGATCTGATTGCTGGTTCTGGTGAGTCTGGCGCTCAATCGCTTCTCTCAAGAAATCTAAGTAATGTTGATATCGTTCCCATTCTCCGCGAACGATACACTCCGGTTCGTCTCGGTGTGAACAATCACTAAAACGACAGCTACCAACCGCTAATCTCTGCCTTGCTTCTGGAAAATAACTTGCTAATTCTTCTGGAGGAGAATCAAGGTCAGGTTGGTTAAATCCCGGAGTATCTGCGAGTAAACCCCCGGTAGGTAATTCAAATAATTCTACGTGACGAGTGGTGTGCCGACCCCTTGCTAGTTTGCCAGAAATCTCTCCGACTCGTAAATTAGCATTGGGAATCAGTCCATTGATGAGGCTGGACTTGCCAACCCCGGAAGGTCCAGCAATCACCGTGATCTTATCTTTGAGCTTGTCTGCTACTTCGTCAACATTTATACCTTGACCAACACTAATAAATATTGGTTGGTAGCCCCAATTTCCCAACTGCTGATAAATTTCTGCCTGCTGTTCTTTTGAGATTAAATCGCACTTATTCAGGCATAAAATTACATCTATATCGGTAGACTCAGCCTTTACCAAAAATCGGCTGAGTTGGTATGGTTCCAAAGGCGGATCTGCAACGGCAAAAACTAACAGAATTTGGTTCACGTTGGCGATCGCCGGACGATCCAATTGACTGTTACGCGGTAAGACTTCAGCGATCGCTCCCCGTCCGCCAGCCCAATCTGGTTCTTCCACAACCACGCGATCGCCCACCATAACTTGTTGCCCGATCTTTTTCAATCGGCTTCTGCGGGTGCACAGCAGGATAAGGGGCAGGGGGGAATTTGGAGGTTTTATCTCCTCTGCTCCTACGCTCCCTCCGAAGTTCCGAGCGGAGGCTTCCTCCGATCGGACTTCTCTGTGCTCCCCTACATCCAGTTGTACTCGATAAAAATTAGCTTGCACGGCTAAGACCGTGCCTATTAACTGCTTAGTGGCTTCTAATCCTTCCCCTCTCATGAGGCACTATCGGGACGGCGGACTAGCAAGGAAAAATAACCAACGCAATCTGTGATTTGCTCCACCTGATAGCCTGCCATTGTCAGACTATCAGGAACCTGCTCAATCGGCTCCCCAGGATCTAGCCAGACTTCTAGTAACTCTCCCGGTTTCATTTGCTCCAAACGGAGTTTTGTCCGTACAAAGTTTATCGGGCAAGGGGTGCCGCGCAAATCGAGTTGAGCATTAGGAGTTGAGAGGGCAGATAGACTCATCGTTGGTGAAAAAAGTTTCCCAAAAATCCTTCTAGACCACCTTTACCTGTGCGATCTCCTTTAATTTTAGCGAGCTTCTCCAGTAGTTCACGTTCCTCAGTTGTTAACTTGCTGGGGATATCAATTAACACAGTAATCATGTGATCGCCACGGCTGACAGGATTACCCAAGCGTGGTACACCACGATTTTCCATTTTCATTACAGTATTTGGCTGAGTTCCAGGTGGAATTAACAATTCCTCTGGTCCATCTACCGTATTTACCTCCAATCGGCAGCCTAAAATCGCTTGCAGGTAGCTAATTTTGATTTCTGAGAGAATGTTGATGCCATCCCGATGGAATTCCTCATCCTCATTCACAAATAAGTAAACGTACAAATCTCCTGGAGGACCACTGCGTTGACCCGCATCACCTTCTGAGGAGATTCGCAAGCGTGTGCCGTTGTCCACCCCGGGTGGAATGGAAATTTTCAGTTTCTTCGTGACTTGTTTTGCACCCTTACCGTCACAAGTATCACATTTGTCTTCTATCACCATTCCCGTAGCATTACAGGTGGGACAAGTCGAAACTTGGGTAAAGCTCCCAAAGGGTGTTCTAGTGACGCGGCGTACTTGACCTGTTCCAGTACAAGTCGAACAAGTGCGGGGGCGAGTACCTGGTTTTGCTCCAGATCCGCTACAGATTTCACAAGTCTCTAAATGAGAAATGCGAATTTCTTTTTCACCGCCAAATACTGCTTCGCGAAAGTCTAGCTTTAGGTCTAGCCGGAGATCATCGCCCCGCACTGGTCCACTACGCCGCCTTTGCGTTGTCCCACCACCCATACCGCCAGCAAAACCGCTGAAAATGCTTTCAAAAATATCAGCGAAGCCACCCATGTCGCCGATATCTTGGTAGCCTACACCAGCTCCACCATTTACAGCAGCTTCACCAAAGCGGTCATAACGAGCGCGAACTTCCGGTTCGCTAAGCACTTCATAAGCACGGTTTATTTCTTTAAAGCGCTCTTCAGCTCCCGGTTCTTTGTTCACGTCTGGGTGATACTTCCGGGCTAAGCGGCGGTAGGCGTGTTTGATTTCTTCTTTGTCGGCGTCACGAGAGACACCTAGAATTTCATAATAATCGCGAGCCATATAGCAAAGGTGAAAGTTAAAAGGTAGAAAGCGGCTATGCACAGAGAACAAGGGCAGCAGCGGCTTGTTGCCGAAGCGCGTTAGCTCCACTCTAACGAAAAGCCGCGCTACGCGCGTCTTGTGCAAAGTGAGCTCAGAAGTTTGTCAAGGCAGAAGGCAGAAGGCAATGGTTAAGTTTTATTAATACTAAATTATTTTACCTTTTACCCTTTAGAAAAATCACCATCACAGTCTTCAAATCTGAATACTGAGGATATTTTCCTCTGCTTTGGTTGCCTGCAGTTGTAGATTCAAAGCAGCTTCAGAGAGGGTTTCCCGCTCTCACAGCGAGGAGCATTGCACTTCTGGCCGTTCTACAAAGTGGCAGGCGAGTGGCGTTGCCCAGTAAAAAAATCTGGAATTAGTTTTGAAATCAAAGACTAAATTGAAACCAGAAAAATTTTTACTTGCGCATCAGCACTGATTGATCAGCACTGATAACTGCAACAGGTACTTCCCTCGTGGTAGACGACAAAAGCATCTTTTACAATTGTGCTATGTAGATGGCAAAAACTCCGCTCATTTTACAGATAGGCTACCCGCACAAAAAAGTGTGGAAAACCCCACAGACATCATGAAATTGCATTTGTACTGTAACATTATTTAGCCGGAAGTATAAACCTCCGGCTAGACAATTCAGTGTTATTACGAGTGATATTATGATGCTCAGTGCTAAATCAAGAATTACCTTTTGAGAATTTATAATTCATAATTCATAATTTCCTTAGTCTATCACTTCATAATCAGCCTGCGTAGTATTTTCGTCATCAAAATCAAAGTTAAATTGTGGTGTTAGCGTTCCATTCACTAGCGCGGCTGGTTCTGAGGTCAATAAAGTCTCTGAAGCTTCAGTCATTTCATCGTGGCTATTAACACGGTTATACACCTGGGAGCCAATGGCAAACAAACTTTGCTGGAAGTCATCCAAGCGTTGCTTAAATTCTGCTATGGAGATAGCTTCATCTGTCATTGCTGCTTGTAGCTGTGTCATTTTTTCATTTGCCAAGGCTCTCATCTGGTCGCTAATCAAGTTGCCATTGTTCTTTAATGTCGATTCGTAACTGTATAACAGATTATCAGCCTGGTTTTTGAGTTCAACGAGTTGTATGCGTCTTTTGTCTTGTTCGGCAAACATTTCGGCTTGTTGCCGCATTCTTTCGACTTCATTAACACTCAAGCCACCTGTATTGGTAATCCGAATACTTTGTTCTCGAAGAGTGCCTTTATCTTGTGCTGAAACTTTGAGAATGCCATTGACATCAATTTCAAAAGAGACTTCAATTTGCGGTACACCACGAGGAGTCGGCGGAATTCCCGCGAGAAGAAATTTACCCAAACTCTTGTTGTCTCGTGCCATTGCCCGTTCACCTTGAAGGACGTGAATTTCCACTGAGTTTTGCCCATCGACTGCTGTGGAAAAGACTTGGGACTTACTGGTTGGAATTGTGGTGTTACGTTCGATAATTTTGGTGAACACTTCTCCCAAAGTTTCAATACCTAAAGACAAGGGCGTGACATCTAACAAAAGCAAATTATCAACTTCACCACCCAGCACCCCAGCTTGGATAGCTGCGCCTAGTGCCACTGCTTCATCGGGGCTGACAGAGCGATCTGGAGTTTTGCCATTAAAAAATTTGATCAAGGCATTTTGCACCGCAGGAATGCGAGTGGAACCGCCCACCAAAATAATCCGGTCGATATCTTGTGGTTTGAGTTCCGCGTCTTTCAGCGCTTGAGTCATCGGTTCAATGGTGGCTTCCACCAGATCTGCCGTTAACTCTTCAAATTTGGCGCGGCTGAGTTCCATCTCCAGATGCTTGGGACCGGTTTCATCAGCGGTAATGAAAGGCAAGTTAATTGAAGTACTGAGCATACTGGAAAGTTCAATTTTTGCTTTTTCCGCTGCTTCCCGCAAGCGTTGCAAAGCCATTTTGTCCTGAGACAGGTCAACTTTCTGTTCCTGCTGGAAACGTTCCATCATCCAGCGTACGATACAGTTATCAAAATCGTCCCCACCTAGGTGGTTGTTGCCACCAGTCGCCTTGACTTCAAACACTCCATCCCCAAGTTGTAGGATGGAGACATCGAAAGTACCGCCTCCCAAGTCAAATACCAGAACGATCTGCTCTTGCTCTTGCTTTTCCAACCCAAAGGCTAAAGCTGCTGCAGTTGGTTCATTGATAATCCTTAAAACTTCTAGTCCGGCAATAGTGCCAGCGTCTTTAGTCGCTTGTCTTTGACCATCTGTAAAATATGCTGGTACTGTGATCACTACCTGAGTCACAGGTTCACCCAAGAAGTTTTCCGCATCCTGTTTTAGCTTTTGTAGGATCATGGCGGAAATTTCTTGTGGTGTGTAGTGATATCCACGAATCTCGACATCAACAGTATCGTCTCGACCTTTGACACAGGTGTAAGGTACACGATCACGTTCAACTGCGGTGTCATCCCAGCGACGACCGATAAATCGCTTGATACTGAAAATTGTGTTTTCGGCGTTCGTGACAGCTTGACGCTTTGCCAGTTGACCGATTAAGCGTTCACTGCCCTTAGCAAATCCCACAATACTAGGAGTTGTTCGTCCGCCTTCTGAATTAGCAATGACAATCGGTTGACCACCTTCGAGAACCGCGACACAACTGTTGGTAGTGCCTAAGTCGATCCCAATAACTTTTCCCATAAATATCGGTATTTTTATCGGTATTTTTACTGAGTGCTTTTTCCTTGAAGTTTTAAGCGCCATCCGGTGTTAGCAGTACACAAACACCGGTCAAGGCTGCTCAACTTCGGGCGTGATGTTTCGCGGACTATTTTTGTTTGTGGTTAGATATGCGATGCTCGCCCAAGTTTGCCAGGCACTTTTGGTCAGTAAGGCGAGCGACTACAGCTTAACTGTTAGCTGGACTCGACTGAGTTTCTTCAGAAGAGGGTGCATCTTCCTTTGGAGCAGCCACCTTCACCATTGCATGGCGCAGCACGCGATCGCCCAAGTAATATCCGCGTACTAATTCTTCTAACACTGTTCCTTCAGGATATTCATCCGTAGGTTCGCGCAATACTGCTTCGTGTAGGTTCGGATCAAAGGGCTGACCTTCAGGACGCATCGGTGATACACCCAAGCGCTTTAAGCTATCAACTAATAGCTTGTAAACGCCTTGGTAGCTCTTATGAATGGTCATTTCCCCATCATTTTGGGGTTTGATTTGCGACCTTGCCCGTTCAAAATTATCGACGATTGGCAGTAATTCAGTAATTGTGTTCCGCTTCACCTGCTGTTCCAAGTCTTCTTTCTCTTTTTGATTTCGTTTGCGGTAATTCTCAAAATCAGCCACAATCCGCAAATATTGAGTGCTACGTTCTTCTACCTGCGCTTTTAGGGACTCAATTTGTTGATTGACTGCTGGTTCTTTAGCTGTGGACTCATTACCAGCAGCCTCAGTTGCAGCAACACCACTATCTTGGCTCTGCGTAGCTGTATCTCCAGAGACATTGGCTTGAGTTGACACTTGATCAGTCACCTCGCTTTGGGTTGCGTTGGCATTTATTTCGGCTGTAGAGTCGCTAGTCATTGCTTGCTTTTCCTCGGTTTGTTCACCTAATGGCTGGTTTGTATTGTTTTGCTGTTGCTCGTCTATCATTTTGCACTCTTCCCAGATGCTATATTGGGCAGTTATCCCCATATTTTGCAGCTCTTAAATTCAGCTACAAAAAGCGGTCACCTAAAGTATCAAGTTATGAACTCAAGGCAAAAGAGTGTAGACGCCCGGAGGACGGCTTCCCGTAGGATTGTAAGAAGTATGAAGTGAAGTACGGAATATTTCATCCTTCATTCTTCATCCTTTAGCCTTTATTTGGTCACCGTCATCTATTTTGACAAATGCTGAGTGCGTTAGCGTATACGCTCCTAGGGCGGCTTTCCGTAAGGTAAAGGAGCTGCAAAGAGCGGACGCTTGCTTTATCTGACAGGTTATTGTTTTTTGCCAGATAAAGCAAGTGTGAAGTCTCTACAGGAATTTAAGGGTATTTTCGTACGTGTTACGTGTTTTTTTATAATAAATTATTTTCTTGACTTACCCTGAGGCAAGCAAAAGTTCCTTTGGCAGGCGCTCCAAGACACGCTCAAAGGGTACAGTATTATCTAAACTCCGAGCTAGTATCAGAGAACCTTGAATTTGCAAGCATACCATCTTCGGCTCTTTGCTGTGCTTCAGAACGCTCAATTCCCGCTTCCATGAATACGTGTACTAAAGTATCAATCCAAACATTTTTCCACCGCGCCATTTTTCTTATGAAAGACTTGAGACAAACAATAATCAACTACTCCAGCAAAGATCTGCAACAAAGAAAACATTGGTATTCTCCCGCAGCAGAGGCTTATAACAAAGCAAGACCTCGCTATCCCAAGAATCTAATTGCTCGGGTTGTCCAAGCAGCCCAACTCTCTTGTGACTCGAAAATTTTGGAAGTGGGGTGTGGTCCTGGAACTGCAACGGTAGCGATCGCTCCATTAGGCTGCTCAATGGTTTGCTTAGAACCTAACCCAGATTTTTGCCAGTTCGCCCAACAAAATTGTGAACCGTATCCCAATGTCGAGATTCACAATACCTCATTTGAAGAATGGACGCTAGAGGCTGGCAAATTTTATGCTGTCTTAGCAGCGAGTTCTTTTCATTGGATACCGCCAGAAGTTGGATATCCAAAAGCAGCAGATGCCTTAGAAGAAAATGGCTACCTAATATTGTTGTGGAACATGAACCTTCAGCCTCGGTATGAAGTTTACCAAACTTTATCTGAAGTCTACCAAATGTATGCTCCATCGCTTGCCCGATATGAAGACAGAGAAACTCAGGAAGAGATATTGACAGGGTTAGGGCAGATTGTTATCGACTCTGGACAATTCAAAAACTTGGTATCCGGACAGGTTATATCTGAAGTCACTTACACCATTGATGATTATCTGACGCTTTTGAACACTTACTCGCCATATTTAGAACTCGATCCATCAAGCAAGAATTCTTTATTTGAAGGGTTAAGGCAAAAGATAGCGCAGGACTTTGGAGGTAGTATTCAGCTTTCATACGTCTCTGCTTTTCACATTACCCAAAAAGATTAGCTAAACAGGTAGTTAACTAATTCGGCGAATAACTAGCCTAGCGTTCATGCCTAAAGACATAAAGCATCGACTTACAATTGAGGTGGGGTAACTTCAGGCAGGAGAATACTGATGACATTGCGAGAATTGCAGCAACAGGCATTGCAATTACCAATTCGCGATCGCTGGCAATTGGTGCAGACTCTGCTGGAGTCTCTGCAACAAGAAACTAACCCAGCACTCAAGAAAGGGAATTTGTCCAGATTACGAGGTATTGCCAAAGGCTCAGGGATATCAGGTGATAAAGACATTGCAGCAGACTATATCACTTATCTTACTGAGAAGTACCAGTAATGAGAGTTTTGATTGATACGAATGTCGTTCTTGATTTCTTACAAGAGCGGGAGCCTTTTTTGGAGGATGCAGCAAGGCTGTTTGAGAAAATTGATGCTGGTGAGGTTAAAGGGTTTATCGCAGCAACAACGATTACCAACATCTATTACATTGTCCGAAAAGCCGCAGGTGCGATAGTGGCTGAAGATGCAATTGCACAAATTCTGATGGATTTACATATTTGCGCGGTTGATCGAGGTGTTTTGGAACAAGCGATCACGTTGAATTTTCAAGATTTTGAGGATGCGGTGCAGTGTGCTTGTGGAATAGCACATGGGGTAGATGCAATTGTAACTCGTGATGCATCTGGATTTGCGAGTGCAGGAATTGTAGTGATGTCACCTAGGGAGTTGTTAGGAAATATCACCGACTAGTCAATCAAGGAGTTGCATTTCTAAACGACTTAAAAAACTTTTGTCTTAATTTAACTGAGTATAGTGTCAATTCTAACTGCCAGTTTGGGAATACTCTAATCAGAGGTTTCTGCAACGAATTGCTCATATATGACTCAATCGTCATCACAAAGACGTAGTACTGCTCTTACTACAAGAATAGAGTTTTCGCCCTTCGGCAACAAGCTGGTGCAATCTGGCTTTGTCAATAGCGAACAAATGAGACAGGCGTTGATTGAAAGCCGCAAGTCTGGCAGACCTTTGACACAAGTGCTGGAATCAATTTCAGGACGCCAGCTCTCGCCAGAGTTATATAGGCTACACAAAAAGCAGCAGTTATTTGAACTCAAAATACTCTACGGTGTTGAGTCCCTCGATTTGGAAGTTAGGCAAGTTGGCAAAACAAAAATTGGTCAACTGATTGATACTCTCATTCCGGTGGATATCTGTCGTCGCTATCACTTGGTACCACTTGCTAAGAATGAAGACCAAAACCCGCCCTCTGTTTTGGTGGCGATGGTAGATCCGGATAACCTAGACGCTTGCGATGATTTGAACCGCATTTTGCGCCCACAGGGATGGGCATTGCAGCGGATGGTCATTACCCAAGAAGATTACCAGCAACTCATTAACCAATATTTAGATGAACTGACTGTTAAACAAAAGAACTTAGAACAGGAAAAGTCTACAGACATCAACCAAGATTTAGAAAATATTGAAAATCTTAATTTAGATGATGCGCCTGAAGATAAGGACACTGACTTGGGTGCAGCGATGAAGGGTGCCCAAGATGCTCCCGTGATCAATTTAGTTAACAGAATCCTTGCCAGAGGACTGCATGAGAGGGCTTCTGATATTCATGTAGAACCGCAGGAAGACAACTTACGCATTCGCTTTCGTAAGGATGGTGTGCTGCGTCAGGCTTTCGACCCCCTGCCCAAAAAAATCATTCCTGCTGTGACAGCTCGTTTCAAAATTATTGCTAACTTAGATATTGCTGAACGCCGTATCCCTCAAGACGGACGCATTAGACGAGTGTTTGAGGGACGCAAGGTGGACTTCCGCGTCAGTACCTTGCCCAGTCGCTACGGTGAAAAGGTAGCACTGCGGATTTTGGATAATTCTGCAACCCAACTCGGATTAGATAAGTTAATTACTGATCCAGAAACTTTGCAAATTGTCCAAGAGATGGTTAGCCGTCCCTTTGGTCTAATTCTAGTAACCGGACCGACAGGTTCTGGTAAAACAACAACGCTGTATTCGGCTTTGTCAGAACGGAACTCTCCAGGCATCAACATTTGTACGGTTGAAGACCCAATTGAGTACAGCTTACCTGGAATTACGCAAGTGCAGGTAATTCGGGAAAAAGGGCTAGATTTTGCAACAACTTTGCGAGCTTTTTTGCGGCAAGATCCCGATGTGCTTTTGGTAGGTGAGACGCGAGACAAGGAAACGGCAAAAACAGCGATTGAGGCAGCATTGACTGGTCACTTGGTTTTAACAACGTTACATACTAATGATGCTCCAGGGGCGATCGCCCGTTTGGGAGAAATGGGCATTGAGTCTTTCATGATTTCCAGTTCTCTAATTGGCGTGTTGGCACAGCGTCTAGTACGGCGTGTCTGTTCCAATTGTCGCATTCCCTACACTCCCACTTTAGAGGAACTCGCTCGCTACGGTCTATCAGCTTCTCAAGAAGCAGGTGTCACTTTTTACAAAGCTAACACCCTCATTTCAGAGCAAATTCAAGAAGCCAAGGCAAACAATCAGCTTTGCCCAGAATGTAATGGCGTTGGCTACAGAGGACGTTGTGGTGTTTATGAAGTCATGCGAGTCACGGAAAACCTGCAAGCGCTCATCACCGAAAATGCACCAACAGAACGCATCAAAGAAGTGGCGGTGGAAGAAGGGATGAAAACCTTGCTGGCTTACAGCTTGGATTTAGTGCGCCAAGGCGACACCACCTTAGAAGAAGTAGAACGGGTAACGTTCAGCGATACAGGTTTGGAAGCAGAGTTAAAAGCCAAACGCAAGAGCAGTCTGACGTGCCGAACTTGTCAAGCTGGGCTGCAACCCGAATGGCTAGATTGTCCTTACTGCATGACACCACGATTTCAAGATTAGTCATTTGTCCTTAGTAGAGCATTTCATTAATTCGTAACGTTTTTAAACGCAGAGGAGCGCTGAGGTAAACGCAAAGGTACGCAGAGACCCAGTCTGGATTCGTGTAGTAAAACGCCAGGAACTTGTGAAATTCTGTACTTAACTAAGGACAAATGAATTTGCAAAAGGAATTTTCAAACAGGAACCACAAAGATGGAAATGATAATTGAAGATTTAATGAAGCAGTTGATTGAAATGGGCGGTTCGGATCTGCACTTATCCGTAGGTTTGCCTCCCTACTTCCGCCTGAGTGGTAAACTTACACCCATTGGCGACCAACCGTTATCAGCAGATCAATGCCAAAGCCTAATTTTTAGTATGCTTAACAACTCTCAGCGTCAAACCTTAGAGGAGAACTGGGAGCTAGATTGTTCTTATGGCGTCAAAGGATTAGCTCGTTTTCGGGTCAATGTTTACAAAGAACGTGGTACTTACGCCGCATGTTTACGGGCATTAAGTTCTAAAATTCCTAACTTTGAAAAATTAGGTTTGCCAGATGTTGTGCGGGAAATGTCAGAAAAACCAAGGGGATTAATTTTGGTGACAGGTCCCACGGGTTCTGGTAAAACAACAACCCTAGCCGCAATGATTGACTTAATTAACCGCACCCGCGCAGAGCATATTTTAACAGTAGAAGACCCGATTGAATTTGTTTACGAACCTATTAAAAGTGTCATCCACCAAAGGCAACTTGGTGAGGACACAAAAAGCTTTGCTAATGCTCTTAAAGCAGCGCTGCGGGAAGACCCAGATATTATTATGGTAGGGGAAATGCGCGATTTAGAAACAATTTCGTTGGCTATTTCTGCAGCGGAAACAGGACACTTAGTGTTTGGTACTTTGCACACCAGTTCAGCAGCACAGACTGTAGACAGAATCATCGACGTTTTCCCCCCAGAAAAACAAACTCAAGTGCGAGTGCAGTTATCTAATTCACTGGTAGCAGTCTTGAGCCAAACTTTGGTTCCGAGAAAAAATCCCAAACCAGAAGAGTTTGGTCGAGTGATGGCTCAAGAAATTATGGTTGTGACTCCGGCTATTTCTAACTTGATTCGTGAAGGAAAAACATCTCAAATTTATTCCGCTATCCAGACTGGCGGAAAATTCGGGATGCAAACTTTAGAAAAGGTATTAGCAGATTTATATAAAGCAGGAGTTATCTCCTTGGAAGCGGCGATGTCTAAAACTTCTAGGGCGGATGAAATTCAGCGTATGATCGGTGGTGCACAACCAGCAGGCGCAAGACCAGGACTCGCTGTGAAACCACATTAAAAAGTTCAATTCAAAACGCATATAACTATAAAAAATACTTTTTAATATTCAGATTTGACTTAAAGAATCTGAGTAGACTTATTGTAAAAGTATGATTGTTGGATATTTATAACCACCAGACAGATGCACGCAGATAAATTATCTGTGTCCATCTGTGTCCATCTGTGGTTTAATTTTCATAAAATTGACTTTTGCAAGAGATTTAATGACTAATGCGCTCTTTTCATTTTTTAGACCATGCCAACATTTCTTGCCCGTGTTAGGGACTTGCAAGGGAAATCGAAAATAGAAAAAATTAGGGCAGATTCCTTGGCTCAAGCCCGTATTAATCTTAGACAGCGAGGTTACGTAGTCCAAGACCTGAAAAAACAACCTCAACGCTTTAATTTCAAACAAATTAAAACCAAATTTACGAACGTTTCAGTGAAGGATAAAGCCGTTTTTTCTCGTCAATTTGCTGCTTTGGTAAATGCGGGAGTGGCAATTGTCAGAAGTTTGGGTGTGTTATCTGAGCAGTGTAGCAACCCTAAACTGAAACAAGCTCTTTTGGGCATTAGTGCTGATGTCCAAAGTGGAATTAATCTTTCTGAAGCAATGCGGAAATATCCTGATTGCTTTGATAATTTGTATGTCAGTATGGTTGAAGCTGGCGAAGTTGGTGGTGTTTTGGACGAAGTACTAAATCGTTTAGCCAAGTTGTTAGAAGATGTTGCTCGATTACAAAATCAAATTAAATCAGCGCTGGCTTATCCAGTTGTTGTAGGATTTTTGGCAGTTGCCATTTTTATCGGGATGACCGTTTTTCTCATCCCGATTTTTGCAAATATTTTTAAAGAATTAGGAACTACATTGCCTCCTCTAACGCAGTTTATGTTATGGATAAGTGAAATTTTGAGAAGTTGGCGGCTGTTGCTTGTCATTGGTATTGTGATTGCAGCAGGAATTGCTTATAGACAGTACTACAAAACAGCAACTGGACGTGAAACTATAGACCGCCTTTATCTAAATATGCCCTTGTTTGGTGACTTAATCCAAAAATCATCAGTTGCCCGTTTTAGCCGGACGTTTGGTTCTTTAACTCGTTCAGGTGTGCCAATTCTCACTTGCTTAGAAATTGTGCGGGAAACATCAGGAAATCAGGTGATTGCCAACGCTATTGATGCAGCGCGTGCAGAAATTCAACAAGGAGGTATGATTAGCCTTGCCTTGCAAAAAGAAAAAGTTTTTCCTTCTATGGCAATTCAGATGATTAGTATCGGCGAGGAAACTGGTGAATTAGATAGTATGTTGATGAAAATTGCCGATTTTTATGAAGATGAAGTCGAACAGACAGTCAAAGCACTAACCAGCATTTTGGAACCAGTAATGATTGTGGTTTTGGGGGGGATGGTAGGTACAATTTTACTCTCGATGTACCTGCCTATGTTCAAGGTCTTCGATACCTTGGGATAGCCAAAGAAAAATTATGAATGATGAATCAGAAAAAATTTCATAATTCATACTTTCTAAGTTTTCTAAAGACTATATCAATCGGATAATTTTGAATTTTGAATTTTGAATTTTTTTATCTATGCCTGTGCAAAAATCGCATTACGAAGCTTGCTTAGCAGAGTACAGCAATTCCCTAAGCGCGATCGCTCTGTTGAAGCAGCATCGTCCATACCTGGAAATGATTCCTAGTTTGCGTCGTCCAGATGAAAGCGTGATCACTATTCCACTTCCAATAGCCCGTCTTCGTGGTAACGTCACTACAGCAGCAGAAGCAACTCGCTTACCCTGTGATTTGGCAATTTTGATGTGTGATCCAGAGTGGAAAATCAAAACATCACCCGAAATTCTCATTTTTATTCATCGTCCCCATGAAGATTTTTCTGACTTTTTGGGACGTTGGCGACAAACACAGGTTTGGCTAGACAAGGACTATGAGTGGCTTATGCCTCCACGATATACACATATATTAAGTGAGGGAACTAATACGATACATCCTCTGTTTGTGGTTTTCGGTGAAACACCGGAACGCATCAAACGAGGTCTTATGGGCGCTAATTTGCCATTTATAATTCAAACACCGGAATCGCTGGTAGAGGAGAACACAACGGAAATTTTCTCTTCAGAAAGTCCATAAATATCATTAGACAAGATTCCATCTCTTTGATTCCATCTGTGTCCATCTGTGGTTAATTATTCTTTTTTGTGGAATGAATGCAGGAAGTCTATTGTTTGTGTTGGGCGATTGCCCAAGGGGCACTGCGCTTTGCGCAATCGCGCAGTGCGCCCAACAATCAGACATCTTTAAACTCGACTTTATAACCTGTTTAGGGCTGCTTTTCTCAGCACCATCGAAGCCCGCCATCTCAAAATTAGTGTCGTCCCGGCTGTAAATAATATACCAAGTAACAGGCTTTTCAGGCTGAGACTTTTGCCGCTATCATTTACCAAAATACTTTCTAGTATCAGGGAAGGTAATAATATTCCGCTAGCAAGCAATAACCTGTTAAAACTTAACTTTCTTTTGGCGAGGGTTGTTAAAAGCGCTAAGCAAAGCCCTAGAGGGATAAAAGTGAGTGCATAGTAAAAAATTTTCTGGTCTTTGGGAACCAATTCCAGCAGATTCAAAGAATAGGCATTTTGTGATTTATCTACGTAAACTTGGATAGTCGCCCCAGAATAAGTGATGACTATCTGGTGGGGGTTAGTATCAGCAAAAATACCAGAAATACTTAATTTTGTGTCTGCCCCGTTTGCTCCAGTCATTGGTGTTCGTATTCGCAAATCTAGGTCAGATCCTTGCTGTCCTAGTGTAAAATTGCGATGAAGAGAATCACTTGAAAGTGAGATTATGCGTGCAGGTCCAATCTGATCTGTATCAGCAGTAGCAACGGTAGTGATTATTGTAAACTGAGAAGTTTCACGTATCCTTTCACTTAAGAAGGTCACAGGCTCTCTTGTTTTTAACCAATGGTTAGAACTCAAAGCAACACCTTTTTCATCTTTGTCTGGTGACTGTCCTATTGATAGTAGTTCGGGAAGTTGACCAGTACGATCTTGATAACTTCCTTTACCAGTTAAGTCATAGGAAGCTAGCAAAGACTTCCCGATAGTCTTCGATTGATTTTGCTGATTAAATACTTGTGAAACTTCATTTTTAGAAATTGCTCTATCAGCAATAGAAACTTCTGAAACATATCCCTGCCAAGGTCTATCACCTGTTTGCTCATTACCTATCAAAAGTGGATAGTTCAAAGACCAATTGCTCAAATTAGTGGTATGTTGCCAGGCTATTGAAATCAGAAATGATATAAGTATGTATCCAAGAAAAAATAATGTTAATTTTTTGATAGAGTTGCTAGCTCTACTATTTTCTCTATGTATTAATGTATATATAAAGCTTTGTGAGTTCCATACATAAAAGCAGATTAAACCTACCAATCCACCTATCGTATTGTTAAAAATATCGGCAGGAGTAGGTGTTCTTGAAGGCAGAAACACTTGCAATGCTTCAACTGTGAATGATAAGCCTGCACTCACAAGTATAACTGCTAAAAATTGAATTGTCGGTTTCATCCTTATTCTCTGTAAGAGACTGGCAAAACCGAAACCTAAAGGCGCAAACAACAAAATATTGTTTACCTGGTCTTTAAAAAAACTCGAGTTGTCAAAACTGGCAACAAGTTCTGGTAGTGAAAAAGTATCTGGAAAGGAGAAATTAAAGGGAGAGAGCGTAGCTACTAGCACCACTAAGATGCTAAGAATGACTAGGATAAAATCTCCTGGAAGTACTGATTGATCTAAGCTAGATAATTGGCTAAAAATTTTGCGTCTATTCATAATGATCTATGTTCTGTGTCTTTGTAGTAATGGATAATTGGAATGCTGATTACTGGTATACGGTTAAAAAAGAGTAATTAACAAAACGTAAATGAACACTTTTCTTAATATTATTTATTGGTCAGTCCTAATGGGTAAAAAATTGTAAAACTTTCATAAAGCCGTCGTGAAGATAACCTTATAAGAAATACATTTAATAAATACATTGCGGAATCACGTTTTTCCGGATTCCAAAGTATGCCGCACCAACCACCGATGCAGGGCAGCCATAACAACTGCTATTGGTATCATCAGCGCTGGAATACTTTCTAAACCAGCACGAGCCGCCACCCAGCCAGCTGCAGTTGGTATAGTGGCTGCACCCAAACTGGCAACGCTCGTGACAAACCCAATTGTTGCTGGCACAAGCGAAGTGGGTACGCGCTGTGGCACTAACCAGATTGTTGCCGGAAAGATGGCTGCCAAGGCAAAACCAATCCAAGGCAAGCTCAACAATTGATTTGGTAATAACCACCACATCACTAAACCGCCTACTAGCAATGCCAGGGAAATATCAAGTGTGCGAACTGCACCAAGTCGTTGCATGAAGAACCCAAGGCTGAAGCGCCCAATTGTCAACCCTAGCCAGTAAGCACTGACGCTGTAACCTGCAACTACCTCCGGTGTGCCACGACCAATATGCTGAACTGTGTAAGCCCAGTTGCCTAAAGATGCTTCCGTACCCACGTAGACTAGCAGCAACAGCCCTGTTAGAAGGACTACGGGTCTTCTAAGGGCTGAACGTAGGTTTGCCCAAGCATTGGTATCGGATGCTTTCACTCGCACGGTCATTGGACTGTAGTGATATACAACAGTCCAAAGAACTCCTACAACCAGCAGTCCTACAACTCCAGCAAACACCAGGTAGATGAGCCGCCAGCTAAGTCCTAGCAAAAGAAGCGTGGTGGCAAAAGTAGGTCCAAGTAATGCACCAATTCCATAGAAGGCATGCAACACACCAATCAGATGGGCATTACGTTGATCGTTAACAATGTAAGTGTTAATACCAGCATCAATGAGTCCGATTCCAAGACCCAGCAGTGTTCCACCGGCAACCATGACAAACCAGTAAGGAGCGAGCGCGTAGGTCAACAGCGCACTGGTAAGTGTGACAGAGGCAAACAACAGCATTCGGGCAAGTCCTAATCGGCTGCTAATCAGGCTACTAGTTAATGCTGCGACGACATAGCCTGTGATTTGGCTAATAAATAAGAGCGTAACGGTTGCAGGGGTGAGGTGATAAGTGGACACAATTGACGGCAGCAGTACTCCCAGACCTCCCTCCGCAATGCCAATGGCGATAAAGGCGTAAAATGCGATCGCCACCCCAATCCAGCGCCCCTGTTGGAAAGTTCTCATGAGAAATTCTTAGATGATCGGATTTCTGAATCGATTCAGATTAACAGATCGTGCCTACCCTAGAGAGTGATGCAGCTCAAATGACAATCCAGCAACCGCTCATTCACAAAGGGGGGATCGCAGCTGAACTGCTTCTTGCTAAGGTTCTTCAGACAAAACTCGTTGTGCGACAATCGTCAGGATCAGCTCCAAGACAGTTGAGATAAACCATAAAAAGTCTTACTTGCGACTGTTGCAATAACTTTGTGCAACCGCCAACCATTAGTACATAATCAATAAGTTTTATCTTGTGTTCTCACCCTGGCAAATTCCACTCCCATTGGAAGAGTACACAGCAACCCGAGTTGTTGTCTACTTTTTCTCCAACGGCAGATGGGTTCCAATCAAATTTTGTACCTTGAAGAAGGCAATTAAGCTTTATCATGAGGGATTGCTCACAAATCAGGAAATTTTTTTATTTCCTCTTGACATAGACCCCAACGACTTTGATGGCTCTTTTAACTGAATTGTATTAGAACCAGATGCAGCCATAGTCTGAGGCAACAAAAGACCCATTATTGAATATTTTTCAGGTAATTCCTCTACTTGAAAAAGAGATTCTTGGGGAGCGTTCATGACAGCATCATAGCGCTCTCGTCCCTTTTTGTCCTTGTTCCAACCATCCAACAGCACTCTAGCAGAATTGGGTATTGTATAGCGAAGAGATTCCCCTGTCTTTTTGTGCTTAATAACGACAACTCCAAACAAACCCGCATTGGTTTTACTTGGCAGAACACGGAGCGAATTTTGCCCAGGTGTGGCAACTGTCGCAATCATAATGCCATCAACGATGCAAGGACAAGGTGAGTTTGGACCGTCTTGATAAGTTACGTCTAAATCTCGTGCTTGTGCTTTCAGCTTTTGCTTGGCATCTAATCCAATACGGATGCCCAAGGCAATATAAGTTCCAAACCCGCCGTGAACTCGTTGCCCTAATGTTACCCACTCTTCTGGTGTTTCTGCCCTCACTTCAATAAGAGAAAATGTCAGACAAAAACAGGCTAATAAGCTGATGAATAAAGTTGGCTTACTTAGGGCTTGCACAAAAATCATCCAAAATTCAAAATGACAAATTGGGTGTTAAGCTAAATTCTTTATTTCAATTCAACTGTTAAGTTAAATTCTTTTTCTTACGTAATGCCAGCAATCCAACTACACCAAGACCAAGTAATGCCGATGGTTCAAAAACAGAGATTTTTTGGGCTGTAAAGCTACTTTCGTAAGAAATTCTCACATTTCCATCTGACAAAAACGAGTAGCTGGTTTCAATTTGTTGCAACCCTCCAACACCAATGGGGATGGAAAAGTTGCCGTTGTTATCTTTAGAGACTTCTTCACCCAAGTATTCTACTGTCACATCTGAAAGTGGTTGTCCTTGATAGTATACTTGAACTTCCAGGTTGTCTCCTTCCTGAACTGCAAAGGGATTTTCCAAAGGTATAATTTCCAGCGGCTGGTTGAAGGGTTGCGCTAGAGTGTCAGACCAATCATAAAGAGCTTTGGTGTACTTCAGATTATGACTTACATTTTGGTATTGGCTAATTTCTGCTTCTGAAATATTGCGAGATTGATTTTCGGATATTCTGGCATAATAGCCATTATCAAAAAATGCAGTTAACGCTGCTATTTCGCCGTCAGGAGTCAGAGAAAGTCCATCTTGTTTCTGATTGATAGTAAATGGCACTATCTGTCTTGTTGCATCATATGCTGTGGCTTCCTTAAGTTTCGCCGGAGAATAAGGTAGTGGTCCTTCTTCTGGATGACCATACAATAGATTGTATTCTCCATTTTGATAATCAAACCAGACAACGTGTGCTGAAGCTGGTTGCAAAAGCAATGGTAGAATTGCACCCGCCAAGAGCAATTTTTTCAAATTGCGGATAAGCATCTCAATTTCCTTAATTGAGTTATTACATCATTATTAAACGCAGGTTTTTTGATACCGAACAATCCCCCTATAAGGGATATTATTGTTAATAAAAATTTCTATTTTTTCTACGGCTTAAATTTTTATTTATTCACTAATAATAATTATCAAAAATATGATAATGTACAATATTTATTTATTACAACCGGACGTTAGAATTTGTGGCTGTAACGTGTGAAAGGCAATAAATAAGCTGGGTTTTGTTCCTCAACCCAGCCTACAAAAGATAAATAATTAAGGGGGACAGGGGACTGGCGATTGGGGACAGGGGACAGGACAATACTCGCACCTTACCCTAATCCCTAATCCCTAATCCCTAATCCCTAATCCCTAATCCCTAATCCCTAATCCCTAATCCCTAATCCCTAATCCCCAACCCAACGGATGGGGATTTCTTGCCGCAACTTTGTTGAATACTCAAGCGGGTAGCTAATAGCTACTTGACAAATTGGGGCATGATTTCAGCAGCGGTGAATAAACCGTAAATACCGCGCTGGTGCAATGCAATACCAGCTTTGAGATAGCCAAAGGCAGGACCACAGACGTTGGCTGCCATGCTGGTTTCATCACCTAAAGTAAAGGTATGGGTAGAAATTTTACCTTCAAAGGTACGACCAGTAATTTTAACGTTGGTGCTGATGGGCTTTTTGGAATTACGGGTATCAACTATGCCACCAACAGTGACGCGATCGCGTCCCACAATTCCCGCCAACTCTAGCATCACATCATCGGCGTGTTCCATATTCTCTAACGTCAGCACGCCATTGGTTTTATCCAGAAGTGCTTCTACTTCCTCATCCGTCATTGCCCTAGCAGTTTCCACGGTATACCCTGGCATATGGGCAATATCTTCGCGGATGGTGGCGCGGTAAGCTTCCCAATTAGCAATTCCCACTCCAAAAGTAATTTCCACTCGGTGAATTTCGGCGTAGCTTTGTGCTGCTAAGGCTGCTGCTGCTGTTAACAGTCCTGGTGTTGCCCCACATCCTGTCATGTAGGTAATTCCTGCTGCTTGCAGTTCTTCTTTCATCGCCAGCAGTTGTTCCACGGCGCTGGTGCGCTTAATTGCATCTACCAATACCCCACGCCATCCAGATTTGATAAACTGCTGAGCGACAGAGGAAATGAAATTATTCGGTAGGTTGGGTAAAGCCAGAAAATAGCCATCAACAGGATGAGATTTTTCGATTAAATCCTCAATACTGCGATTGGTTAAAGTCCCCAACGGTTCTAAATAACCCACTGAACCTTGAGATTGGTAAGTTGTAATACATTCTTGAGCATTTAAACCATCAGCGGCGTAGATATAGCCTTGCTTGTCTGCCGCTGCCACTAAAATCATTTCACGTTTTGGGGCGAGTACTTTGGCAGCAGCTTGCCCCAGTCCACCAAAGCCCAGTACTCCTACGCGCATCGCTTTGGGGAGATGAGTAGAACCTGTCACTTGCTCTGCGTTCATGGTCAACTTTGTACAGTTAAATAACAGCTTATCCTACCGTTTAGGAGTCAGTAATGCTCAGTTGTGAGTTCGGATTTGTTTTTACTCGCACCAATACTTAGGGCGATCGCCACCGACAAGATTGATCCGGCTCGTTAAACTAAATTTACGTAGCTATACAGCTTTAATTCCAAATCCATCATTCAAAACTAATTTTTAACTTTAATTTTGAATTTTCAATTCCAGTGGCGGGCTAGCTTTTCCCCATACTCACAACTCTATGTGGTTCCCTACGGCTGGTGGTAGACTCATAAAAATTAGAGTTCTACACTCTGCCGAGGCAAACTTTGTTTGACAAGTCATAGGCTTTGGTTCCTGCAGGCAAGTAAGGTGCAAGATATGAAATAGCTTATTTTCAATTATAATAACAATTTTTTTGACAATATTGACCATTCGTCACGCTCTTACTACTGCTTATGCAGCTTTTTAGCCGTTATCTCTCTTCAATTCTCAGTCTAACTTTTAGCTTGACTAAATTGATAAGGTTAAGAGAAACTAACAAATATCAGAAGTAGTGCCCTATACAAATAATAATTTTTGTTAACTTTATGAGATATATATTTTGAGAGATGGAACATTAGTTAACAAATGGCAAATTTGTAGCTAAGAGAAAACGCTGTCTCACATGGCTACTTTTGTAGCAAGTCGCTACAGCAATACTGTCCAAGCCTAGGATTTTGGTTAGCAAAAAGCATGGAGACTTTAGAGTTCGTAATTTATCCAGACGGTCGGGTACAAGAAAAAGTCACTGGCATTGTGGGTGCGTCCTGCGCTGAAGTTACAGCAGCGATAGAGGCACAGCTAGGACAAGTACTAACTCAGGAGTCAACTTCAGAATACTTTGCTACCAAGGTGCAGCAATCTGGTGTGGTAAATACGCAAACCAGCTACAGCGATTGGTAAGTTTTCAAACTAGTTTAGTTACATTGATTTAGAACCACCATGTCACACTTTAGCCAAATCAAGACCCAAATCCGTAACATTGATTCCTTGAAAGATGCACTGACAGAATTGGGTATAGACTGGAAGCAAGGTCCACGGGAAGTCCGTGGTTATCGCGGTCAAACCCATAATGCCGAAGTTACCATTGAGCAGGAAAATGGTTATGATATCGGCTTTAGATGGACTGGCAAAGAATACGAACTGGTTGCTGACTTACAGTACTGGCAGCAAGACGTATCAGTTGAAGGTTTCTTGCGCCGCGTCACACAACGCTATGCATACCAAACAGTAGTCAAAGAAACTGCTCGTGCTGGATTTCAAGTTGCTGAACAACAAAAAAATGAAGATGGTTCTATCCGCCTATTAGTACAGCGCTGGAGTGCGTAATGTCTGATTTTTTGCCGTCGCCGGAACAAGAGGAAGACAACCGCTCAGGTTTTGAACCAGAATTGGGCGGTTTTTTACGAGACGCGCCAGAACGTTCTGGTTTTGA
This sequence comes from Kalymmatonema gypsitolerans NIES-4073, assembly GCF_002368435.1. Lineage (GTDB taxonomy): Bacteria > Cyanobacteriota > Cyanobacteriia > Cyanobacteriales > Nostocaceae > Kalymmatonema > Kalymmatonema gypsitolerans. The sequence goes on along the minus strand of NZ_AP018268.1, from coordinate 76,691 downwards.
GCCGGAATTGGGTGGTGTTTTGCGGCAAAAGGGTGTTTATGTGGACGAAGTTACCTGTATCGGCTGCTTGCACTGTGCCCATGTTGCCCGTAACACATTTTATATTGAACCAGATTACGGGCGATCGCGTGTGATTCGTCAAGACGGCGACCCAGAAGAGGTTATTCAAGAAGCAATTGACACTTGTCCTGTTGATTGCATCCACTGGGTTGATTACACCAAATTGAAAAAGTTAGAAGAAGAACGGAAATATCAGGTCATTCCCTTAATTGGATATCCAGTGGAAGGGGCAGTTGTAGCTGCCCAACGGCGACGGAAAAGGCAAAAACTAACCCGTAAAAAATCTCGTTATTAAAGTTAGTTTCACCTCATGTAGGAGGACTGGTCAAACCAGTCCTCCTATTTTTAATGATTAAACTCAGGCACTGTCTGGTGGCATAAGTGGTATGGATGAGTTGGCTCAACTATTCTTTCTCAGGGAAAGTCTGCACCTTGCCATCGGGACTAAAAACAGCTCGAATTTTTACAGATTGTCCATTTTTATTAGGAGAAACAAAAGGTTCACCAATCAGAGGCATCCCTGTGCGGTCAACGAAATCTCTGGCAGCTTTTCCTAAAGGTAAAATTTGCTCAATTGAGCCGTCAACAGCCACGACTAAACTGTACTCAATGCTTTGGCTCAATCCAGAAGGCGGTTGCCAACCTTTTTTCAATTTTTCTCTAGCTTGTGCGACTTGAGCCGTATCAAACAACGTGTCACTACTAGTTGTAGCCACTTCTGTAGGGAGATTGCCTCTATTTCTACGGGCTTCCCGCAGCCTGGTGATTAATGTATCAGTAGCACTTGGTTCAGAGGTGCCTGGTTGCGAGAAAGATGGCTCACGGCTAGCACCACTACTGGGATTGGGTAAGGTGGCTAGTGGTGGGGGGGCGTTTGAGATATCGGGAGATATGTTACCTGTGCTGGGCAAATTGCTTGGTATTGAATTCTGTTGCTCTAATGCAGAAGAAGTGCGACTCTTTGGAATTGATGTTAATGCCGTACTGTTTTGCCTTGGTTGGGATTGAATAGCAATTTTTGGCTTTGGTTCTGTGTTGAGTGGAGACGTTGACAGGGTTGGAGCTTTTGGTGTTCCAGGTATATTCAGCGTGGTTCCTAAAGATGGTAAAGGTGCTGTGGGGACATTACCTAGGCTAGGAGATGTTTGGGATGCGGAAGGAAGTGTAGATGTCGCAGGTATTTGAGGCGTCCCAGGCACACTAGGCAATGTTTGAGCGATCGCTGGTGGAGAAGCAGTAGAGTTAGGTACTTGTAAGGGAGAACCAAGGGGTGGTAACGACTGCGAAGGCAAACTATCAGGGGGAGCGAATGTAGGTAGTCCTGATGAGGGTTGGTTCTGTGGTGAGGATTCTAAAGCAATGTTCTGTTGTGCCGTTGGTTTTTTGGCTGTCTGCTTTTGTCTGTTTTGGTTAGCATACTGCCAAGTCAACGGTGCTAAACCCACAGCTACCACCAAAACTGCTGCAACCGGTGCCCAAGTCGGTATCCGACTCCTCGTTCTACGAGGAGTGAGATTTGGTAGCGCCATGACATCAGCAGAATATTCATCTAGAGCAGTTGCTAAGTCGAATAATTGTAGCAGACTCAGCTCAATGACAGGACCAGATGCCGGGTTTGCCAGAGAACCAAGAAAAAGGTTGTGAGTTAAGTGAGTGCTAGGTTTTATGTGTATATCTGCAACTGGTCTGTGGGTAAAGGAGTTTATCGCTTGAGTTTCTAGTAAAGAGGAGTTGTTAAAATTTCTTTCTTCAGGCTCATCAGATATGAAGCTTGCGTCATGTGTTCTGGAGAAATTTGCCCAAAAGCTTTCAGGAGACATTTGCAGGAACTCTTGGACGTAGTTTGTCACTACTGCACACAAAGCCTCTAGCTGGTCGCTGTCGCCTTTAATTGCGATTCTCTTTTCCTCTGGCAATCGCGGATCATCAAAGCGAAGCTCAAACTCTAGCTGCTTCAGGACAGATTTACCCATCCACTGAGACAAAGCTGAACTCTGCGCCAAGACTTCTAGCGTGCAAGTGGGCGGTGTATACCGACGGATCACAGAATTTGATACAGGCATGGCAGGAACTGCGAGCAGGATATTTTTGATTTTTGATTTTTGATTTTTGGTTTTTGATTGGGAAATCTAAAATCTCACAAATCTCAAATCTAGAATTTGATGGAACGGTCAATCAGTGCTAGCCACAGACGGCGGTGCCCACCAGGTCCACTGTAAAAAAGTAAATCTATAAGCATTTTCAGTGCCAGGTGGGTAAGTTCATCAGTGGAAATTGTCGCGTCTTCCTCCATCCGCTCTTGGTAAGTGTTGCAGAAAGCATCAATATAATCTCCAAGTAAAGCAGCCTGATGAGGTTCGCGGTTGTCTTCCGCCATTTGTTCCAACAGACCAACAGCACGGCGAATCAATTCTTGGTGCTGTTTGGCAAGATAGCAAGTAATGAGAACAAGCGCCCTAGCTTCCTCCACATCTAGTTTTTTTCGTCCTCCTTGACCTTTACGCAGCGGATTCGACTGGCGCAGTCGCCATAATGCCACGCGATCCGGCACTCTCGACTCTAAATTGAGATTGACTGCCGCTTGTAGCATTGCCTCGGAGCCAATGCCAGTTAAAGTTTCTAACGCCAACAGCACCAAGTCCAACTGGGTTTTGATATTGTCCCATTGAACTGAATTCGGGGCTGGGAGGTTAATTAAATCCTCCCACTGAGAACTTGGAGCGGGTGAATTCGCGGCAGAGTGCATAACTTTTAGCATAGGTGATCAGGCTGGTAGGGGCTGTTGCTGTTACCCATTTTGAAACCAGACTCTCAAGGCTGAAGATTGGTTTCCAATCACTATTAGCCGAAGCCAGGAGCTACAGCTTCTATCATTTTGGTGAACAGCAGAGGTCTTTGTCTTAACTCTATGACGAAAAGCTATTTTGAAAAAAGTATAAGCTTTATTAATTGTGTTTTGTCTGCCGAACACATATGGCTGATTTTTATTTTTTATTAAAAATACACATCGGTATACAGATTTTTACTAGTAGCCGATCGCTATTTATAGTAGCGCAATTGTTTACTAGTGATTAAGCTAACATACGTAGAATTTGCTTATTTTTTTGTTAAGACATTTATTTGTCATTAGTCATCTGTAATTAGAAATGACTAATGACAAAGCACGTCCCTCAGCAGTCATGATGCAATTTTCATGCGTCACAGCTTATTTCACTTATACTCATTGCCACAAGAAAAACCCGGATTCTTAGTTGGAGAATCAGAGTTTTTCAATACTATTCAACATAAGCAACCGTCACACCAGTACCGCCATCGGCTTGTTCGGCTGCTTCGTAACGGCTGACTCTCGGGTGGTGCTGCAAGAAGGCGTGAACTCCATGCCGCAGCTTACCCGTGCCATGTCCGTGAATAATCCATATTGGTCCTGTTGCTTCCGAGATTGCCTTGTCCAAAGTTATTTCGGCATCAGACACCCTACGCCCACGCAAATCTACCGTATTTTTAGATGTGCGAATTGCAGGAGTTTCTGTCAAGGTTGTGATTTTTGACTCTCCTCTGCTCCTAGCCTCGTCTGCTCCTCTATTCTTGGGTTCCTTTACAACTGGTTCAGCTTTTTGACCATCTAAAGATTCTACGTCTTGTACCTTCACCGTCATCTTCATGATCCCAAAGCGGACTGTTAACTCACCATCAGAATCAGGAGCAGTTAACACTTCCGCTGTTTGCCCTAGCTTGGGTATACGGATGCGATCGCCCACTTTGGGAACAAATCCCACTTTCGGTTTTGGTGGTGCTTTTGGTATAAATTTTTCTTCTATTTGTTTCAAAGCATTGCTTGCTTGTTGGGCGTCTTGTGCTGTTGGCTTACCTTGCTGCAAACGGCGAATCACTTGAGCTATCTCACCTTTTGCTTGAGTTATTGCCTGCTGCACTGCCACCTCTTGCGAGGCACGCAAAGCACGTTCCCTTTCCTCTAATCCTGTGGCTTTTGCGGATACTTCTTTGTATAAACGCTCAGCTTGCTGTAACAAATCTTGTGCTTGTGCTGCTTTCGTTTCCTGACTGCGGCGTTGTGCTTCCAACCCAGCAATCACCTGATTAACTTCGTCTGTTGCTCCTCCCAGTTGCGTTTTCGCCTGTTCCACAACTTCTGGTTTCAAACCCAAGCGACGGGCAATTGTCAGAGCGTTGGAACGTCCAGGAATTCCCCATAGTAGACGGTAAGTCGGTGAAAGGGTACTTTCATCAAATTCTACAGAGGCATTTTCAAACCGCTCATCTTCGTATTTCAGTGCTTTTAGTTCACCAAAGTGAGTGGTCGCAATTGTCAACAGGGCATGGTTTGCTAGATATTGTAGTAGCGATATTGCCAAAGCACTTCCTTCAGCGGGGTCTGTTCCTGCGCCCACTTCGTCGAGCAGGATTAAAGACGAGGGGAGGGATGAGGAAGTCTTATCCTCCTCATCTCCTTCATCTCCCTCATCTCCCTCATCTGTTTCATCTCCTACCTCATCTATTGCTGCCAAAATCCGACTAATGCGTCGAATATGACCAGAAAAGGTGGATAAGTTTTGCTGTAGCGACTGTTCATCGCCTATATCTGCCAGCACCTTGTCAAACCAAGGCAATTCTACGGGTTCACGAGCAGGCACAAATAAGCCTACTTTTGCCATCAATACTGCCAAACCCAGAGTTTTCAAAGTTACAGTTTTACCACCAGTGTTTGGACCGGTAATTGTAACTACCCGAATGTGCGGCGCAATCAGCAAATCAACGGGAACCACTGCAGATCCTTGTTCATGGTGATGCTGCCACTCTAAAAGCGGATGACGCAACTGCCGCAAGGTAATGGTTTCGTTTTCCTCACGGTGAATCAAGCGGGGGGGATTTGCTTTGAGCCAGAAACTATAACGCGCTTTTGCCAATGCCAAATCCAAGGTTGTGACAATTGCTAACAACCTTTCTAAATCCGGCTTGACAGCACCAACTTGCTGAGTTAAAGTACGGCGAATCGCTTCTTCTTCTGCTTCCTCTCTTTTGACCAACTGCCGCAATTGGTTTCCCAAAGGAACTATGGAATTCGGTTCCACGTACAATGTTGCGCCGCTCGTGGAAGTATCGTGGACAATGCCCGGTACAGCGTCTTTTTGGGGCGCTTTCACGGGAATAACATAGCGATCGCTTCTTTGTGTAATTATTTGTTCTTGAACTGCATTCGCTTTTACCTGTAAAATATTTTGCAGTTTTTGGGTGATTTGAGTGCGTACTTGCCGAACAGAAGTGCGAATTTCACCGAGTTTTTGGCTGGCGCGATCGCTCACCTGCCCTCTTTCATCTATACATCTGTGAATTTCTTGCTCTAATTCTGGATAAGTCCGTAAATCGGCAACCAAATCATTCAATACCGTCAAATCTGGGTGGTTATCGATCACACGGCGTAGGTTTCTTGCGCCAGCGAGAGTGGTGGCGATCGCTAACAGTTCATCTCCTGCCAAAATTCCTTGCAGTTCTGCACGTTCTAAAGAATCGCCAATATCTTGAATTCCGTCAAACGACAGCCCTGGACCTAGGCGGTTTTCCAGTTCGTAGATTTCCTTTGTTTGCGCTAACAACTGCTCACTTTCGACTGGCGAGGCCGGAATTTTTAGATGGCGTGCAGCAATAGTCCCCAGCTTAGTTGCCGCAAAGGTGGACAAATGCTGGCAGAGGCGAGACCATTCAAGTAGTTCTAAAGTTTCAGATTGGATCAAGGCTTAAAAAACATCTAACCTGAATGAAATATGAAATTATGGTAACAACACTATCGCCTAAGCTGCTCACCCGCTAAGGTGAAATTTCCCGTAATCATTAAATAATTTCTTTGTCTTGCCAGTACAAGAAGTCAGGAGTCACAATTGAGCGCATATGTATTGCCCCAAAATATGTCTAGGTCTTTATTGCCCCGGACATAATTTTGAGGCTCCCTTACCCAATCCCCAATCCCCAATCCCTAATCCCTAATCCCCAATCCCCAGTCTCTTTTACAAAACCTCTGCAAATACCCTCATAATTTTGATACCCTAGCTAGAACAGATTGGGGTACAAAAGCGTGGACATTCAAATTGGGCGGGGAAAAACGGCTCGCAGGGCATACGGAATAGATGAAATTGCACTCGTCCCTGGAAACAGAACACTAGATCCAAGTTTGGCTGATACCAGATGGCGCATTGGCAATATTGAGCGCGAAATTCCGATTATTGCCAGTGCAATGGATGGCGTAGTTGATGTCCGCATGGCTGTGCTTCTGTCGCGCTTAGGAGCATTGGGCGTTTTGAACTTAGAAGGGATTTACACTCGCTACGCCGACCCAGAGCCTATTTTAGACCAGATTGCCTCAGTGGGGAAAGAAGAATTTGTTCCTCTGATGCAAGAACTTTATGCTGAACCGATTAAACCGGAATTAATTGAACAACGGATTGGGGAAATAAAACAACAAGGCGGCATTGCAGCAGTGAGTGCAACTCCCGTAGGGGCAAGCAAATTTGGTTCAGTCGTGGCAAAAGCAGGTGCAGATTTATTTTTTGTGCAAGCAACTGTAGTTTCTACTGCACATCTGTCACCAGAGTCTGTCGTGCCACTTGACTTGGCTCAATTTTGCCAAGAAATGCCGATCCCTGTGATTTTAGGAAACTGCGTCACTTATGAAGTCACCCTGAATTTAATTAAAGCAGGGGCAGCAGCAGTACTGGTGGGAATTGGTCCTGGTGCAGCGTGTACCTCTCGTGGTGTGCTGGGTGTCGGTTTACCACAAGCAACAGCGATCGCCGACTGTGCTGCTGCACGCGATGATTACTATCAGGAAACTGGTAAATATGTGCCAGTCATTGCTGATGGGGGTTTAATCACTGGCGGTGACATTTGCAAGTGCATTGCCTGCGGTGCGGATGGTGTGATGATAGGCTCTCCTTTTGCCAGAGCCGCCGAAGCTCCAGGAAGAGGATACCATTGGGGAATGGCGACTCCTAGCCCCGTCTTGCCTCGTGGCACGCGCATTCGTGTCGCCACCACTGGCACCCTAGAGCAAATCCTTACAGGACCAGCACAACTCGATGATGGGACTCATAATCTTTTAGGAGCCTTGAAGACGAGCATGGGAACTCTAGGAGCTAAAAACATCAAAGAAATGCAGCAAGTAGAAGTTGTGATTGCTCCTTCTTTGTTAACCGAAGGTAAAGTCTACCAAAAAGCACAACAATTAGGTATGGGTAAATAAAGCGACTCGGTACTCGTTAGGAGTTAGTGGTTAGTAGTACTGTATGATAACCAACGACCAACAAATGTAGAGACGCTTTCATCTGTTGCGCCTCAGTCGGCGCACTTCTCCATGCCCGATACTCAATGCTGCACATCGAATTATTAAATAAATTTTTCCAGACTCTCAAACTATTACTGGAAAAATCCCATATGTCGCCTAAAATAGAGATAGCGGAGACGCATGTTTCCGTTCACTCCTCACACCACACTCCGCCCGGCTACTGTTCGGGCGGTTCCTTAATAAATAGTTCTTTTGAATAAGTTCAAACGCCATATGCAAAAGCCATATGCAAAAGTATGTGTCTGACTGGCAAGCAGTGGTTTTTGCTATGGTAGAATTTTCAGCAAACTCCAACATAATAATAGGCAAAGGTTTTTACGCATGTCAGCAGCGGCACAAGTTACAGACTCTACCTTTAAACAGGAAGTACTAGATAGCGAGATTCCTGTTTTAGTTGACTTTTGGGCACCCTGGTGCGGACCTTGCCGGATGGTTGCCCCTGTTGTCGATGAAATTGCCGGGCAGTTCGGAAGCCAACTCAAAGTAGTTAAAGTCAACACCGATGAAAACCCGAATGTTGCTAGCCAGTACGGCATTCGCAGCATTCCTACATTGATGATTTTTAAGGGTGGGCAAAAAGTTGATATGGTGGTGGGTGCCGTACCGAAAACTACACTAGCTACCACTGTAGAGAAATATATTTGAACACAATCGCTTGAAAACTGCTAAACAGTCTTCGGTTTGCTCTTTGAAAGTAAAGATTCGTAAAGAATGGAGAGGCGGCAATCGCCTCTCTATAGATTTGTAGCTTTTGTGATTCAGCATATGTTTAGTAGCGCTTAGGCGATCGTAGCTGAGAGAGTTTTTTGTTGTGGGCGATTATTTGTAAAGTAAACATTAAATTACCGTAGGGTGAGTTTTCAGCCTCTGTACTAATCTCTGATTATGTATAAAAGTCGAAAGTGCTACGTAAGGCATCATAAGGTGAAGTTACGTTACACTTTGTTAATACACCCAACGGCTGCATAAGTCCTATCGCGTCAACCCCTTCTCAAGAGCCCAGACGCTGCGCGCAGCTTGCGCCTTTGGCGCGAGCGCGAGGGTGATCGAGTACACAACAATTAACTAAAGCAGTCCAATAGACATTCCTTGGCTTGCAGCAGTGAGACAAAGTGGGTTAAGTTGGGAATTGCAACTGCTGGCATTGGTATGGCGATGCCGATTAGAGGCTGTTTGTTACCCAATTGCCAACAGACGTAGATCGCTGCGTCCGTTGCAAATAGAATCCGATATCGAACCATTTGCTCTGATCAAGACAAGTTGGCGACAGCAACGATTACCAGTTCTTTGGTTTGTGTTGAACCAAAGGTACTTTATCTTGTGAAGAAGTCGTTAAAAGTCAAGAGGAGGCAGTGCGTTGCTCCCGCCAGTATCTGCAAAGGATTTCCCGTCACAGGTGACTGGTGATCCCAGTACTGTAAGCGTTTTACGCAGACTACGTGAAGCGCGTTAGCTCCGAAGCGGAGCGAGCTATGGGCAGGGTGCTGAAGGGCGAATGAGGGTTTGCCGAACCACCAGTCAACTGACGTGCCACAACGAACCGCACTCGTACGCAAAGGACACGTAAGCGCAAAGCGCACACTTCGTGTTCGCGCAGCGTGCCGCAGGCATAGGCGCAGCGTGCGCTGTCTTCGCATAGAAATAAGAGTTTCAGAGAGTTCTTGCGTAAGCCCTAAAACTCTGGACTTTGGACTTTGCGTAGCGGTTTAGAAATTCCACATGAAATTTAGATAAAATGTAATGCCATTTTGGCAGCAGTTCTCATGACCTCCAAAGCGTCGTTTGACACATTAGAGTCTCTCCAAACCGATATCGCTAAATTATTTGAACACTTACCTACGTCAAAGCATCAGCAATATATCATCCAGGCGCTAGCGACGATAGTGCGTCTGGCTCAGAAGAGTGAAGAAATTGAACGTCTCGATTGGAAGATATTGTCCACTGCTTTAGCAGACATGGAACTCGGTTTCCAGCTGTTTTATGCTTATCGACACGTTCGCAAAGTCACAATTTTTGGTTCTGCTCGTCTATCGCCAGAAACACCAGAATACCGCATGGCGTACGAATTTGCTCGCTATGTCTGTCGATTGGGATTTATGGTGATGACAGGTGGTGGTGGCGGAATTATGCAAGCGGGTAACGAAGGTGCTGGACGAGAAAATTCTTTTGGTTTGAATATTCAACTGCCTTTTGAGCAAGAGGCAAACCCGGTTATGCAGGGAGATCCGAAGCTCATTAACTTCAAGTATTTCTTCACCCGCAAGCTGTTTCTCCTAAAAGAAAGCGATGCTATAGCCTTGTTCCCAGGTGGTTTTGGGACGCAAGACGAAGCTTTTGAGTGCATGACCTTGAGCCAGACAGGTAAGTTTGGTCCGATACCTTTGGTTTTAATCGACCACCCTGGAGGTGATTACTGGCGGTCTTGGAGCGAATACATCGAAAAGCAACTGGTGCAAAAAGGTCTGGTAAGTCCAGATGATCCCAGCCTTTACACGGTGACGGATAACCTGGATGTCGCTTGCAAAGCGATTACCAGTTTTTACCAAGTCTATCACTCCTGCCGCTACGTGGGCGATCGCCTAGTCATTCGTCTTAAATCAGATTTATCAGATGCTGAGGTCGAACAACTTAACACTGATTTCAGCGACATTCTGGTTACAGGACAAATTGAAAAAAGTCAGGCTTTACCACAAGAAGCGCAAGATGAAACTTTTGCGCTACCCCGCCTGATTTTATACTTTAATCAAAGAGATTTAGGGCGATTGTACCAGCTGATCAAAGTGATTAACCACATGGGTACTCCTTCGCCCGAGGAAAAGGCGCATCCGGAGAGGAAGTAGGAGAGCAGGGGACTAGGGGAGCAGGGGAAATCAATTCAAAATTCACGTATTCAAAATTCAAAATTTGAGTCTCCCTCATCTCCCCCATTCCCCTGATCTCCCAAGCACTGCATCAGCTATCGCTTAGCACCCAATTTACGAGAGTACGAACGCCAAAACCAGTCGCACCAGAACCGTTGTAGCCATTTTCTTTTTCTGTCCAAACTGGACCTGCAATGTCTAAGTGCGCCCAAGGAGTTTCTTTGACGAATTGCTTGAGGAATAAAGCCGCAGTAATTGAACCGCCGGGACGTGGTCCAGTATTCTTCATGTCGGCAATGCCAGATTTCAGCCCTTCAAAGTATTTTTCTTCCATTGGCAAGCGCCAAAACTTTTCCCCTGAGGCTTCAGCCGCTTTTTCTACCTGCTTAGCTAAAGCATCATCAGGAGAGAACAAACCAGCAATGTCATCTCCTAAGGCAATGACACAAGCACCCGTAAGAGTCGCTAAATCAATAATTGCATCGACTCCTAGCTTCTCAGTAAATACCAAGGCATCTGCTAGAGTCAAACGTCCTTCTGCATCGGTATTATTGACTTCAATAGTTTTGCCGTTGGAAGCTGTCAAAATGTCGCCTGGGTGCATGGCACGACCGCTGATCATATTCTCTGTGACAGCGGAGATGAAGTGAACTTCGACATCTGGTTTGAGTTGACCAATCGCTTTAGCAGCTCCTAAAGTTGCGGCAGCACCACCCATGTCAATTTTCATGGTTTCAATGCCGCTACCTGCTCCTTTAATGTTAAGTCCACCAGAGTCGAAGGTTAAACCTTTGCCGACAATCGCTAGCTTACGTTTTGGTGTCCCTTCTGGCTTATAAGTTAAGTGAATAAACTTAGGTGGTAGTTCAGAAGCTTTTGCTACTCCCAAAAAAGCTCCCATGCCTAGTTTTTCACAGTCTTCCTGTTCTAGGATTTCTATTTGCAAACCGTGATCCGAGGCGATTTGTTGAGCAGTTTCCGCCATTGTAATTGGTGTTAGAGAGTTAGCGGGAGCTGCAACCAACTGCCGTGCTAAAAATACACCAGCGGCAATTTGATTGCCACGGGTAATAGCTGCTTCCTGTCCAGCCAATCCCAGTAAATCGACTGTTTCGACTTGTGGTCCTTTATCCTCTGGTTCAGATTTAAAGCGATTATCCTGGTATAGTGCTAATTGAACTCCTTCGGCGATCGCTTGCGCGGTTTGTGTTGGATCGTTGTTCCAAATTGGCAAGCTAATCCCCAAAGTTTTGCTCTTTTGCTTTTTAGCTAACCTGGCTGCGGTAGCTGCGGCTCTGCGCAAGCCGTCTAATTTTAAAGCTTCGGGTTTCCCTAAACCTACTAGTATAATTTTACGAACTGGGCTATTAGCACCTACTCGGGTGAAAACACTGCTGCCTTGTTTGCCCTTAAATTCCTCTTCGGTAATGAGTTCTTTTATACTACCAGCCAACTTTTCATCTAAAGTTGCAAGTTCGCCAGTTAACTCTACTGCATCTTCAAATAATCCAATTACTAAACCATCCCCCGTCCATTCTAATAGGGGAGTATCAGTCGCACGAATGTCCATTTCCTGTATTCTGTGTAAAACTTCTTGTACCAGTATTGCGCAAAATAGGCGCTTTATGCTAACTGGAAAGATGGGGTAGAGAGCGAAGCGAGCATAGGAGAGAATAACTAATGATTAATGACTAATGAGTAATGAGTAATGATTAATGACTAATGACTAATGACTAATGAGTCTTGACTAATTCTGCGACTACATTTGCTAGGTGATCTGGCATCACAGGCTTAGAGAGATGTCTTTGGAAACCTGCTGCAAGCGCGAGCGTACGATCCCTGTCTCCAGCATATGCCGTCAGGGCGATCGCCGGAATGTCTCCTCCCTGTTCGCGTGGCAATGCCCTAATTTGCCGAATCAAGCTGTAGCCATCTTGTTCTGGCATACCAATATCGCTAATCAGGACATCTGGTTGGAATGTCGTTAGAATTTCTAATGCTGAGGAAGCAGAGGTGACAGCAGTGGCGATCGCTCCAAAATCTTGCAAAGCGAATATCAAAAAATCTCGTGAGTCAGCGTCATCATCTACCACCAAGACGCGCACTCCTTCTAACGGAGATGATGGGGTGTTGAACTGAGCAGATAATGAGGGAAAAGAATTTTTCCCCCCATCTTTTCCTTTTCCCCTTTGCTTATCTTTGTTCTCAAGGAGTGGCAATTGCACCGTAAATGTTGCTCCTTGTTTTTCTCCTGAACTCTGTGCGCTGACAGTTCCACCATGCAGTTCTACCAGGTGACGTACAATTGCCAAACCCAATCCCAAACCGCCGTGTTTACGAGTGGTAGAACCATCTGCTTGACGAAAGGAGTCAAACACGTAAGGGATAAAGTCGGGCTTTATACCCATACCTGTGTCTTTTACAGTAATTTTGGCATAGGATGCAAAGACATTTTCTCCCCTGCTCCCCTGCTCAAGAGCTCCCTCATCTACCCATTCGAGATTCACTTCTACCAGTCCTCCATGTGGAGTAAACTTGATAGCATTAGACAGGAGATTCCAAACAATTTGCTGTAATCGGTTGGGATCGCCTAGAACAAGGAATTTTGGCTTTTGGATTGTGGATTGGGGAGGTAAAGAGAATTCTCTTTGTGCGCCTGTGATTTTGTCTTCGGTTGCTAATCCAGAATTTAAAATTGTAAATTGCAAATCGATTGATTTGGCTTGAGCTGCTAGACGCATTGTGTCAATTGCGGCTTCAATTGCTGGAATCAAATTTGTTGGGTAAGGACGCAGAGTCAACTTACCACTTATTATGCGAGATACATCTAGCAAATCTTCAATAAGTTGTGTTTGTAACTTGGCGTTGCGCTCAATTGTTTCCAAAGCACGACTTAAGCTTGTTGGATCTAAGGTGCGGCTGCGTAGTATTTTTGCCCAGCCCAAAATGGCATTGAGTGGCGATCGCAATTCATGGGAAAGGACTGCCAGAAACTCGTCTTTAATCCGGTTTGCCTGCTCCAATTCTTCTTTTTGTTGCCGTAACTGAGCTTCATTTATCTGTAATGCCTGCTCTGCCAGCTTATAATTTGTCACGTCACGACCAATCGTCAGTAATGATTGGAGCGTCCCATTTTGTGTATATTCCGGCACGATACGTGTTTGGTAGTAAATGCGTCCTTTTGAGCCGGTAAAATCAAACTCCATCCAGCACCCAATTCCTGTGGCAAACACTTGGCGCAATTTTTCTTGCCAAGTAGCAAGTTCCTCTGGATACCCCATTTCGGCAACGGTTTTGCCAATCCACTTTTCTAGTGGTATGCCGGTTGCTAGTTCTGTTGCCGGATTTACGTAGCAGTAGCGGAGTTTAGTATCAATGCGGGCAATCACGTCGGGTGAATTTTCCGCTAAAGCTCTAAATTCCTGCTCGCGGCGGTACAGTTCTGTTTCGGCAATTTTGCAGGCGCGTTGATATTCAGCCTCGCGCAGCGCACGGCGTAGTGAAGGAACTAAACGCTCTAACCGTTGCTTGAGAACATAATCAGTTGCCCCCTTTTTAAGGGTTTCAATGGCGACTTCCTCGCCCATTGTTGCGGTGACAAAAATGAAGGGAATATCTGGGCAGTAATGCTGCGCCATCTCAAGAGCCGTAATACCATCAAATCCAGGTAAGGAGTAATCTGAAAGAATTAAGTCAAAGCCATCTTGCTCCAATGCCGTTTGGAATTCAGCTTGCGTCTTCACGTGTACCTGTTCGCAGGCAATACCGCCTTCGTTGAGCAGGGCGTGGATCAGTTCTGCATCCAGCAAACTATCTTCGAGCAAGAGAATCCTTAGACCTGACATTGCTATATTCCTGCTACTCCTTGAGTACTGCGTGCCGGAGGGATGGAACCGGGAGGCGGTTCATTAATTATTGCCCAAAATAAGCCAAGTCCTTTAATGACTTCAACAAATTCATGAAAATCGATAGGCTTAACCACATAGCCGTTGACGCCTAGTTCGTAACACCGAGCCAGATCTTGCTCCTCACGGGAAGAGGTCAATACGACCACCGGCACGACTCTCAATTGTAGGTCAGCTTTGAGTTGCGTCAGGACTTCTATGCCATCAACTTTTGGCAATTTAAGATCCAGCAGCACCACAACGGGATGACCCTCGCGGCGCAAACGATACAAACCTCGACGATACAGGTAATCCAATGCTTCTTCGCCGTCACGAACGACAACGACTTCATTGCCCAAATGGTTTTCTGCCAGTGAAGTCAGGATTAACTCAACATCGTTAATGCTGTCTTCAACTAGGAGAATGCGCTTTAATTCCATCGTATACTCTCTACTCTCCACTTCTCACTCCAGACCCCCTTGGTAGCGAAAAATAAAACGTCGCTCCATTATCTATTTCACCTTCTGCCCAGACGCGTCCACCATGACGGTGAATAATGCGTTGGACATTTGCCAATCCTACACCCGTGCCTTCAAACTGTGGATCGCTGTGCAACCGTTGAAAAACGCCAAATAATTTGTGAGCGTATTTCATATCGAAACCAATGCCGTTATCTCGCACGAAGAATACCACTTCTTGCTCACTGCTGGTACTGCCTACAGTAATTTCTGTTATGGAGCGGGTTTTGCTATACTTAACAGCGTTTTCCAGCAGATTACGCAGAACCAGCCGCAACATTGAGGGATCACCATATACTTGAGGCAAGGATTCTATTTGCCAGGAAACTTCGCGGTTTTTATTTTCTGATATGAGATCGCGTTGCACTTCTTGTACCAGTAGATTCATGTCAGTCGTGGTATGACGCATTTCAGAGCGCCCAACACGGGAGAAGGTTAACAAATCATCGATTAATTTACCCGCTTGTTTGGTGGCTTCGGTGATGATGTTCACGTAACGCTGGCTGGTGTCATCCAGTCCTGTTGACCCTAGGCGTTTTTGCAGCAAGTCTACAAATCCTGTAATATGCCGCAGCGGTGCCCGCAAGTCATGGGAAACTGAGTAGGAGAAGGATTCTAGTTCTCTGTTGGCAGCTTCTAGTTGAGCTGTGCGCTGTTTGACCCGTTCTTCCAAAGTTTCGTTAATTTGGCGAATTTGAGCCTCGGCTTGCTTACGCTCTTCAATATCAATACAAGAGCCGATGT
Source organism: Kalymmatonema gypsitolerans NIES-4073 (assembly GCF_002368435.1). Classification (GTDB taxonomy): domain Bacteria; phylum Cyanobacteriota; class Cyanobacteriia; order Cyanobacteriales; family Nostocaceae; genus Kalymmatonema; species Kalymmatonema gypsitolerans. Next base: position 61,270 of record NZ_AP018268.1, on the reverse strand, counting down.
AACCAAGAAACTCACCTGCCGGGGTGAACCGGGGCACACCAATATCTAAAAGCCAACGATATTCTCCATCAAAGCGTTGCACGCGGTACTCCATTCGGAATTCTTGCCGGGCATCAAATGCATGAGTATATGTTTCCAGACAACGCACCATATCATCAGGATGGATACGTTGCGCCCAACCATCACCGAATTCCTGCTCCATCGTGCGTCCGGTAAAATCTAACCAAGGTTTATTGAAGTAGGTACAGAGTTTATCTGTACCAGACATCCAAACCATCATCGGAGCAGTATCTGTGACATGGCGAAAGCGCTGCTCGCTTTCCATAAGGGCGGCTTCGGCTCGTTTGCGCTCGCTAATGTCGATAGTAATGCCGTCAAAGCGCTTCGGTATGCCAGCCGCATCACAAAAGGTGCGCCCAATCGCCCGAATCCAGCGTACTTGTCCATCTGGGGCAACTGTGCGGTAGTCAATGTCATAGCCACCAGCTTGCTCAATAGAGGCTTGAATTGCCTGCCGTGTGGGTTCCCGGTCATCACAATGCAGCAGTTGATAAAATAAATCGATAGTGACTTCGGCATCGGGTGGTAGACCAAAATGTGCTTTGCACTGGTCATTCCAAATCAGCTTGTCCAGTGGTAAGTTGCAGTACCATAAACCAAGTTTGGCTCCCTGGATAACCAAATCCAGACGTTCTGTACTAATTCGCAGAGCATCTGCCTGCTCTTGCAGCATCTGCTCTATCTGTTTGCGGTCAGTAATATCATGAGCAACCGCATACACTAACTTTAACTCAACATCAGGAACAGAATTCCAAACTAGCCATTTGTAGGAACCATCTTTGCAGCAGTAGCGGTTCTCGAAATTGACGGTAATGGCTCCCGTTGTCAGCTTCTCTACTTCTTTTAAGGTTTTTGCCCGGTCTTCTGGATGGACAAACTCAATAAATGGTGTGGTTAGCAATTCTGCCTGAGTACAGCCGAGAATTTTTTCACACGCTGGATTTAATCGCTTGAAGTAGCCATCAAACCCAGCAATGCAAAGCATATCAGCCGATAGCGTAAAGAAGCGATCGCGTTCTGCTTCTGCTCGCTTGCGTTCGCTGATGTCCAAAATGAAGGCGATCGCCTCTTCCTGTTTCTCCCCAGCTAAGGCAAACCCAACTAACACGGGAACACGAGTGCCATCTTTGCGGATATATTCTTTTTCATAAGGAGGATAGACTTTCTTGACTTTTGCCTCGGCAATCGCCGCTTTATCGAACGGCAGATACTCTGGTGGCGTTATATCAGTCCAGCGCACTCCACCGTCTAAAAAATCTTTGCGGCTATAGCCAAGAATATGCAAGTAGGCATCGTTGACTTCACTCAATCCCCCGTACACATCGCCATACTGAATTCCAATGATATCTGAGTCTACAAATAGCCGCAGCCGCGCTTCGCTTTGACGCAATGCTTCTTCTGTCCGTTTTTGGTCATCAATATCTGTGCAGGTGCCAAACCACTTGACAATTGTGCCGCCTTCGTCACGTAATGGTAAAGCTTGTACTATATGCCAACGGTAAACGCCATCAACTCGTTTGAGACGGTACTGTACCTCAACTCCGTTTCCTGTCCTAAGCCCGGTTGTCCATTTTTCTACGGCTCTTGGCAAGTCGTCGGGATGAACCACCTGCTGCCAATTCCACACCAAAGTTTCTTCAAGTCTAAGTCCAGTGTACTCTAGCCAGCGCTGATTGAAGTATTCTACAAAGCCATCGGGACGTGTAATCCAAATCATCTGAGGAACGTTTTCGGCAAGCAACCGATAGCGTTCTTCACTTTGGCGTAGTGCGGCTTCTACTTGTTTGCGTCCAGTAATATCGCGGTTTACTTCCAAAAACCCAACAAGTTCACCCTGAGAATTATGAATCGCAACCTGACGGCTTTCTACCACAATTTGCGCCCCGTCTTTGCGGGTGTGAATCAGTTCGCCCTCCCAGCGCCCTGTTTCCTGCAAGCCTGTGTCGAGGTTTTCAACACCACCTTCTGGTAATTGGGTTTGCAGGAGTTTATGGCTGACCTGTCCTATGGCTTCTGCTTTTGAGTAGCCATACATTTCTTCTGCGCTTTGGTTCCACTTGGTAATGACATTTTGGGCATCACGGACAAAGATTGCTTCATACGTCAGTTCCAACAGTTCAGCTTGCTCTTGCAGCGTCGCAGCTTGTTGCTTTAGCTTCTGCAATATCTGTTTGCGTTCCCCATCCACGCGGTTAATAAACTCAGCATTACGCCAAATCAGCGCCAAAAACATTACAACCAGCGACACCACGAGCAGCGATATGCTAAACTCAATGTCGTATTGTTTTGCCCTTTGCCCTAGAAGAATCAACCAGCCCAGAATTAGGGGAAGCGCAATCGCAGTTGGTATCACCTGACGGGCGATTGCCGCTTGCGGCACTGGGCTTTGCCCAATCACGCCGCCGTTCAGTTCAGTCGTAATTGTTTGCATGAAGCCGCGATCAGGATGGGTGTACAACACTCCCACACAAAGCACCCCAAACGCCAGTGCTGTGTGTAACGCCATTGAGGTAGTATAAACGCCGATCTGGTCAAAATTTTTCACCCCGTAGGCATAGCCAACAAATGCTTGCAAAGAAATCAAAGCGGCAATCAAGCCCAAAGCCTGAGCCAGCCAATAACTGCGGTGACTCTTCTGCCCTAACAGCCATAGCGCCACACCTGATAGCAGAAAATTCACGGCGGTATTTGCCTCCATCCAACCTAGGTCAGATGTTTCTACAGCTTCTAGCGAGCCACGGAACAGCAGTTCGTCAATCCCTAAATTCCACCCAAATAGGTATTGACATAATGTGATTAACCCAATAATTACGACTGCGATTGCGCAAAGCGCACTGCCGCAGGCAATCGCGCATCCTTGGGCAATAAGGAGTGAGGAGGATGGAGAGGATGAAGAAGTTACCCCGGTGTTCTGGCTTGACAAAAGCCAAAGTGACAGCCCAGACAGCAAGAAAGCGATCGCAGTATTAACTTTCATCGTGACAAGTCCTGGCATCATGCTCTTAAGTAGAGCTATATCAAATATCCAGCCAATCAATACGACACAACTGACGAAAATAACAAAGACACGCTGCAAGTGTGCAACAGTTCTGGTGGTGAAGTTAAGCATAAACCTTCACCCCAAGTTCAAACTTCTGTTCTTTGATCTGTTCTTTGATATGATAGTTGCAGGACATAGTTTCCTACATTGCTTTGCCAAATGAAATACTCTGAAAGTGTTTCTAAAATCCACCTTACGACTGATGGCAATGTTTATGGATTTACCTTAAGACAGATATTTAAATTTTTGTCACTAATTATTAACAACAAACCCGGTTTTCCAAAGAAACCGGGTTTATTGATTGAATGTCATCTATTGTCATCTATGACCAGAGCAAAGGAACAACAAAAAGTTACTTGTTATTTCTAATGCCTGTAGATGTATTTACATTCACAGTGGATTGAATAGAATTAACATCAAGGTCAAATTTCGTAGCTATTGCTTGAATGATATTTTGTTCAACTGGTGTAGTCTCACCGTTAATTTGGGCAATTCTGTAACACTGAGCCAACAAGGGTACGGCAAAATCACGGTTGAGTTGATTGAGAAGTGTATCCAAAGGTTGAGGCGATTTAATGTTTTGAGATATTGCTTCCAAGGAGGTAGAACTGAGATTCAAAGCTTGCAACTCTGGCAAAATATCTTGCCATGTTTTTTCTGGATAAGTGGCAAGGATCATGTGAACCAAAATTTGATCCATTAACGCTTCTTGAGCAATGGCTTTTTTCAGATAATTTTCGCTCTGTTGTTTTAACTCTGTCAGTGTCTCTTGAGAAGTGAGCGACTTTGATTCATCTAGCTTCGCTTCATAAAATCGACAAGCTGCATAGCCCAGTGAATAAATCATCGTTGCATTAGAACTAGCACCAATCACTGCACCAGCAAAAGGTATATTTCGCAGCAAACCTAAACCTGTTGCTTTCAAAACACGACCGCCACCCAACGCCAAACCAAAAATCCCTAACACTTCTCCCTTACGGGAAGGGTCTTTTAAATCCAATCCGTAGACAGCTGCAATTTGATAAACCATTTCTGACTGTAACTCTGTGGTAGCTGCTAAATCAATTGCCAATAAAGCCGCCGCGAATCCAGGTAAAATACTAGTTGCCAATCCAATACCGCCTGCCTTTGTTGCTTTCTCAACCATGATGCGGTGGGCAAGCTGGCTAGGAGATTCCTTGGGATATTTTTCCTTAAGCTTTTTGGCTGCTGCTTCCGCTTTGTCCAAATTGACGTTATCAACAGAACCAAGAAGCCAATTCAGATTTAAGACTCCAGATAGTTTTCGGAGCAGCCAGATCTCACTCAAACGATTGACGACCTTTCCAGCTGTTTGAGTCCCTTGGGAAATCAGCTGGTTTGTTTGTTTTGTCGCTGCTTCTTTGACCCCAACGACTTTTTCTGCTACGCCTTTTCCAGCTTCCAAGAAGGATTTTAAAAAAGATTCTCTATCTTTTTGCGGAGGCTTCGGCAACCGATTATCGGCTTGTTGTGATGCCGAAGCGGGTGAATTCACTGTTTGTTGTTGGGGTTCGGTTTTCATTTTTCAGCCACGTAGCAAACATCTTTCTATTTTGTTTGTAGCTTTGGTGCCATTGCTTTTTCCTCTCTCTGTAAGCACAATTTGTCGAATATCTTTCGTGGTTTATCCAACCATTAGTCTAATAAACGTTCATTAAAGCTACGACAAAAGTCGGTGTTGGCTCTTGTAAAGTATTCGTTAGGGCTGTCAACACTTTACAATCAAGAGTCAAAAACTTTCGCCGTGTTAAATATTGTGAGGTTTTATGAATCGTTAAGGATTTTTATAATAAATCAAAAAAAGAGTGCCGAAACCCGCTTAGTTATGCAATTGTTAAAGATATACTAGTTCTTGTTTTGAGCCATATCTCACTTGCTTTGTCAGTAACCACCGATTCATGAATGTCAACGAGTTTTCTTTGGAGATCAAGGTATGGCGCTCACAATTGGCTGGACTGCTTGAGTATACTCAGAAATCGGCAGCCCCAGAGAAACTTCTGAGCAAAGCGTTGGAAGAGCTACACATCGCTTTAGAAGAACTGATGGTAGCCGAAGAGCAACTACGCCAGCAGAATGATTCGTTGGAAAATGCTCAAAGGTTGGTGGAAGCAGAACGTTACCGTTACCAAGAATTGTTTGAGTTTGCACCCGATGGCTATTTAGTCACAGATAAGAATGGAGCGATCCAAGAAGCTAACCGCACGGCTGCTATCCTCTTGAACGTTTCGCAGCATTTGTTGGTAGGCAAGCTGCTAGTCAGCTTTATTCCCGTTGCAGAACAGCAAAGTTTTCGTTATCATCTCAGCGAGCTCCATGGCAAAGAGAAATTACAAGAGTGGGAAGTACGCGTAAAACCCCGTAAATGTGAGCTTATTGAGGTTGCCATAACGATGGCAGCTGTGCGCGATCGCTCTGGAAACCTGATTGCTGTACGCTGGCTATTACGTGATATCAGCGAACGCAAACTCTTAGAGTTGGAACGCATCGACCTTTTAGCGCGCGAACAACAAGCAAGGAAAGAGGCTGAAGTAGCACGCGCACGAATGACGAGTATTCTCGAAAGTATTACTGATGCTTTTGTCACTATAGACACTCAATGGCGTTACACTTATGTGAATTCTCAGGCAGAAAAACTTCTAGGAAAAAGTGCTAGGGAGCTAACTGGTTTGAGGGTGTGGGATGTATTCTGTGATACAAGAAATTCCCAATCATATACGCTGTTTCATCAAGCAGTAGAACAGCAGGTGAGTGTCACCTATGAAGAGTTTTTCCCAATATTCAACAAGTGGTTCGCTGTTCGCCTCTATCCGTCTCCAGATGGTCTATCGGTTTACTTTTTAGATATTACAGAGCACAAGCAGACAGAAAAGGCTTTGCGGCAAAGCGAAGCTCGGTTTAGGCGTTTGGTTGAGTCCAACATCTTTGGCAGCACAGTCATGGATTTTCTTGGCAACATCACAGAAGCTAACGATGCTTTTCTTTTGATGGTGGGTTACACAAAAGAAGATTTACGTGCTGGCAAGCTGCAATGGATAGATATGACTCCTAGAGGATATCTGAGCTTGGATAAGCAGGCGATCGCACAGGTGAAAAAATCTGGCAGTTGCAACCCTTATGAAAAAGAGTTTATATGCAAAGATGGCAGCCGCGTCCCGATTCTCATTGGGATGGCTTTATTAGAAGGTTCTGTAAATTCTTGTATCTGCTTTGTTCTTGACCTGACCCCTACCAAGCAATTGGAAAAAGCTTTGCGGCAACAAACTGCGGAATTGACTCAGGCAAACCGCACCAAAGATGAGTTTTTAGCCGTAGTCTCACACGAGTTGCGATCGCCCCTCAGTGCTATCTTGGGTTGGGTACAAACACTACAAAATGGCTCTTTAAATCCAGCCACGACCGCACGCGCTATAGAGAAAATCGAGCATAGCACCCGGATACAAATACAGCTAGTCGAGAATCTTCTGGATATTTCCCAAATTATTACAGGCAAGTTGCAGATCAAGCTTGTTTCAATTGCACTTGCCCCTATCATCGAAGCAGCAATTGATCATGTCCGTTTAGCTGCTGATACCAAGCAAATTCAACTTCACTCAAACTTAGATCCAAGGGTAGGCAGAGTCTTAGCCGATCCCAAGCGCTTGCAGCAAATCATCTTGAATCTGCTATTTAATGCCATGAAGTTCACACCGCAGGGGGGAAGGGTAGAAGTGGATCTCCAAAGAATCGAGGCAGATGAGGCAGATGAGGGAGCTCAACAGCTCTTGAACAGGGGAGCTGTTGAGCTCTTGAGCAGGGGAGAAAATTCCTTAGCATCCTATGCCAGAATTACGGTGACAGATACAGGCATTGGTATCAACCCTGAATTTCTACCATTCGTCTTCGAGTGCTTTCGCCAAGCTGATAGCACAATGACAAGGTCATACGGTGGTATGGGATTGGGTTTGGCTATTGTGCGCCATCTGGTAGAAATGCATGGTGGGACTATTCGCGTAGCTAGCGCAGGCAAAGGACTGGGTACGACTTTTACAGTTGAACTTCCATGCGACAGTATATGAAATTAAGAAGAACTCAGTAGTGCAGCTAGGAAATCAGCTTGGACATCCCCATAAATAAATGCGCGGGGATTTAAACAAGGACAACCTATTCCTCGTACGTAGTATGGAGTCATACATCTTTGATTTTACGACCTATTTATTGTAGAGACGTACCATGGTACGTCTCTACACTTGGATTCATAGTTCAAATCAGCAACGCCCATTTTTTTATCTTTTTGAGGGGGTCTGGGGGAGCTATAAGACCCACACCATAATTTAATTTGATGTGGGATACATGGACTCCTCCAGGTTAATTTTACGGGATTCAATATCCCTAAAATTAACAAATATAACCCGAATGTTTCTTGATGATTCTTGGCAGAAATGATAGCATTCATATACCGGATAACTAACGGTTGCCTTGACTCAAACGGACACGCCTTGGTAGCGTGGTGAACAGCGCAAACGGCATAAACTAGTCTGTACCTTGACAACTGAAGTTAGGGCGTTCCAGCCAGAATTTGCTATAGGTCGTAGCTTCTGTGGCTGGGTAAAAACTTCACAGTATGTAGGGTCTAAGGCTTCAAGAGCGAAAACTTGGTAGCCATGTACGCATGGGCTGTGCGGAAGGGAAACTGCCTGGGCAATCGGTCTGCCGGGGAATAAGTCATGATAGCGAAGCGAGACGTAGTCTGGCTGTTCTAGGTAAGTGGTGAAATACCTGCACGCGGAAATAACCAGGAAGGCTTAATCGCGAGATTGAGAAGCCTACACTATAATCTTTGATTTAGTGTAGGAGAGGTCACATCTGACAGGAAAGGTAGGCTTTGTTTCTATAGCCCCATTCTAGTCTGAGGGCGATTTCTCGTAGGAATGCGCCGTCGCGCCCTTTACTATTACCCCACCGCTTCAACTGTTTGGGCGCTACTTTCTAAAAAATTGTTTGCTTTCATAATTTCATAAAGATTCGTATCTGTTTCTAATAAGCAAGCGTGTCCGCTTTGTGGTAGTACCACCATTTTGGCGTTAGGCAAGATATTGACTAAACGTCTTGCTTCATCCAGAGAAGGTAAAAGTCGGTCGTTGGCACCGGCAATCACCAAAACGGGTTGAGTGAGGCGCTGTAACTGTTCCTCTTCAACACTAAACTCCCTTAGTAAAGAGATTCGCCAGAGGACAGTTTGTGGTGGTACGGTGCGCATGGTTTTCAGGAGTTCGTGCCTATCGCTCTTGGAAATGCGTGCCAAAGCTGCCAAAAATGGCAATAAACCTAATGCGCCGATGTCATAAAGGTTGGATGGGACTAAGTAAGTCAATTGAGAAGTCCAAGTTAACAAAGGGCGAAGATTAAAGGCGCTGGCTGAGTTGATAAGAAGGATGCGCTTAAAAAGCTGCGGTGCTTTGATCGCCACTTTCTGAGCCAAACAACCCCCAAAGGATTCTCCACAGAGGTAAACCGGACGCTGTTTCGTTTTTTCTAATTCTGCATGGATTAAGTCCAATACGTTATTAGCCAGCACATCCCAACTGGTGAAGTCTTCCCTTGGTATTGCTAAACAACGCACATCAAAGCCGGCTTCTAATCCAGCAGTTTGCGATCGCAACAGTTGACCTGTTCCATCCATCCCTGGCAAATATACAAACAGCGGAAACTCTGGCTGGAGTCTTTTAGGTGTGAGGAAACACGGTTTTAGCTCAACTTTTGGAATAGTCATGAGTCAACAGTCATTAGTCATTAGTCATTAGTCAACAGTCATTAGTCATTTGTTATTTGTCAATAGTTATTCGCTGACTAAGGACAAAGCACATCGGGCTAATGACAAAGGTTGTTAGTAGCAACCTTCATGTAGTAACTTTGCAATTTCAGAGTGACAATGATTTGTCAATTCCGTCACCACAGTTTTTGCTTTTTTCCCTTGGTATTTTTCTTTTTGTAGAGGCTTAATCCAATATGGGCGACCAATCAATACGGCGACACGACGATATGTGACTAACGGATGCCAACCTGGTTGATTAAATAAAGGTTCTGAAGGGTCAAACAAACTTAATACCCTCAAAGGTACGGCAGATGTGTTAACTTCTTCAAGGGACGCTATTGCAATTGGCAAAATTGCTAAATCCTGCACTTGCGCTCGCAATGCCAAGTGAGCAAAACCTCGTTGAAATTCGCCCACCCGGTTGGGCTGGGTAAATTCCACCATCGGTTTTGTGCCTTCCGGAAAAACTCCTACTATTTGCTTTGACTGCAACAGGAGTTGTGACTGCTGAAAAAAGCTTTGCTGCCGCTGTTGGTTTGCCTCCTCTAGGGGAAAACAGCCTAATTGTCCGGTGACAATCTCCCGCATTATTGGGACTTGCCCCATGTAGTGATGGCAAGCAAAGCGAATCGGATTTGATAGCGCCGCCATTAAAATTGGTGCATCCATAAAGCTGCGATGATTGCTCACTACTAACACACTGGCATCTTGGGGAATGCGATCCTCGTAATAACGAAATATTTTGGTTGATAGCGCCGCCAGTAACCAGCGAGAAATCTCAAGGGGGCTACTTACACTCATGTCTTTTCAATATAAATTTTCCGAAAATTTCGCAGCTAAACTTGATGAAATTTTTACATTTCTTTACTAATAAGGACGACTGTCTTAAGGTAGAAATGTCTCTTGCAACAAAATCGTTAAAACCCATTGTGCAGAACAGGTTTATCCTTTAATAATCTGAAATGTAATGACAAATTTTTTGTGGATATTAACAAGGCTTTCCTGTGTTTTTTATAGAGATTAACTGAATTTATACCTATCATCAAACAAACTTAAACCAGAGAAATTTGCTAATATGAAAGCATGACTTGAAAATATGAAATTTATGTTATATAATGACGTGGTTTTACCAAAAAAGTAAGATAGAAAACATTTTTTACAAGTCGTTTTTTATTCTCCATGAATCAAGTGAATAAAACAGAAAAGACATTTGCACTCACAACACCGCTATATTATGTAAACGACTTACCCCACATCGGCAGTGCTTACCCGACGATAGCAGCGGATGTGGTGGCGCGGTTTCATAGACTATTAGGGCGTCGAGTACTGCTGATTACGGGAACAGATGAGCATGGGCTAAAAATTCAACGAGCAGCCGAAAGTAAAGGGCGATCGCCACAAGAATATTGTGATGAGATTGTGCCTAGTTTCGTTTCTTTGTGGCAGTTGCTGAACATTCAATATGATCGCTTTAGTCGCACCACATCTCCTCGTCATGAGGCGCTCGTCAAAGAATTCTTCCAGCGAGTCTGGGAAGGTGGGGACATCTACCAGGGACAACAAAAAGGCTGGTACTGCGTCTCCTGTGAAGAATTCAAAGAAGAACGGGATTTGTTAGAGGGAAAGCGCTGTCCTATCCACACAAACAAAGAAGTTGAGTGGCGAGACGAGCAGAACTATTTCTTTCGTTTATCCAAATATCAAGAGAAACTGCAAGCACTTTACGAGTTTCAACCGGATTTTATCCAACCAGAAAGTCGTCGAAATGAAGTCCTCAACTTTGTCAATCAAGGGTTGCAGGACTTTTCTATTTCCCGGGTGAATCTAGATTGGGGTTTTCCAGTACCAACCGATCCCAAGCACACGATTTATGTTTGGTTTGATGCGCTTTTAGGTTATGTCACCGCATTGTTAGAACCGGACGAAGAACCAACGTTAGAAAATGCCTTATCTAAATGGTGGCCCATAAACCTGCACCTTATTGGTAAGGATATCCTGCGCTTCCACGCAGTGTACTGGCCCGCAATGCTGATGTCAGCTGGCTTGCCATTGCCAGGGCGAGTCTTTGGGCATGGTTTTTTAACCAAAGATGGTCAGAAAATGGGCAAAACTCTGGGTAATACCCTTGATCCCGTAGCTTTGGTCGAGCGCTATGGTAGTGATGCTGTTCGTTATTACTTTCTTAAGGAAATCGAATTTGGCAAGGATGGAGACTTTAATGAAAGTAGATTCATTAATGTTCTAAATGCAGATTTGGCAAATGATTTAGGTAATTTGTTAAATCGCACTCTAAACATGGTGAAGAAATACTGTGCTGGAAATGTGCCGCCAATCACAAATGAAGATATTCCTATTGACAATCCGTTGAAAGCCATTGGTTTACATCTTGGGGAACAGGTGGAAAATGCTTATAAAACGCTAGCTTTCAATCAAGCTTGCGAGGCTATCCTCTCACTGGTGCAAGCCAGCAATAAGTTTATTGATGACCAAGCTCCTTGGGAATTGTATAAACAAGGACAGCAACAAGCAGTAGAACAAGTGCTGTATGCAGTTCTTGAATCAGTAAGACAAGCAGGTTATCTCCTGTCTCCGTTGATTCCGGATATTAGTAGCGATATTTACCAGCAATTGGGCTACGGAATAAATTTTAATGAACAAATAAAAACTGCCATAGCCGCTCCTTTTGCCATTCATGGCACATGGGGGGTACTAACCAATCAACAACAACTGGGTGAACCTCGACCAATCTTTAAGCGAATAGAACCTCCTAAAAACAATTAGTTGTTTCAAATTTCAATTACTGATTTTGTCTGGATTTATCGGGACTAAATTTATTTGTCCTGAAAGATTATCATAAGCGGCTCTAACCTTGCATCTAAAAGTAGACAATTAAGTATCAATTATTACATTTGATAAAAGAGGTATGACAACAATGTTGAATAATCTGGAAAACGACTCGATATTTACGCCAGAGCAAGTTTTAGAAAATCGGGGTCGTGTTGCCATATTTATTGATGGCTCAAATTTATTTTATGCAGCGCTGCAACTAGGAATTGAAATTGATTACACAAAGCTGCTGTGTAGATTAACAGCAGGCTCTAGACTGCTGCGAGCCTTCTTTTACACTGGAGTAGACCGCACAAATGAAAAACAGCAGGGTTTTCTGTTGTGGATGCGGCGCAATGGATATCGAGTCATTGCTAAGGATTTGGTACAGTTGCCCGATGGCTCCAAAAAAGCCAACTTAGATGTAGAAATTGCCGTCGATATGATGGCTTTAGTAGATTCCTATGATACAGCAGTGTTAGTAAGTGGGGATGGAGATCTGGCTTATGCAGTCAATTCTGTGAGCTATCGTGGTGTAAGGGTAGAAGTGGTGAGCTTGCGCTCAATGACGAGCGACAGTTTGATCAATGTTAGCGATCGCTATATTGATTTAGAAGCGATAAAAGACGATATTCAAAAAACCCCTCGCCAAAGCTATCCTTATCGACCATTATCCAGTATGGGTTTTTTGGAAGACCCTAGGGAAAGTGATGGTCATCTAGAAATCCAAGAGTAATGCTGCAGCAAAAAAGCAAAACAAGAAGAACGAAGAGTGAAGACAGAAAAATTTTTCTTGTTCTTTCTTCTTTATTCCCTCTTCTATCTTCTTTCCTGGTCATAGGACTTATTGCTTGTGGCGAAAGCCAATCTCGGGTAGCGACCAAACCACCTTCTGAGACTCCATCACCACCAGAAAAAGAAAGCAATTTGACTTTCTCTGATGTCACCTTAGAGCAAGCAGATGAAGTTGGACGACCTGTATGGAAAGTCAGAGCAAAAAAGGCGAAATACACCAAAGAAAAACAAATTGGTGAAGCGGAAACTCCATATGGGGAACTTTACCAAGATGGCAAAGTTGTTTATCAAGTACAAGCTCAAACGGCAGACATAGCACAAGATGGTAAGCAACTTTTTCTTAAAGGAAAGATAATTGCTACAGACCCTCGCAATGGTGTTGTGTTGCAGGGTAATGAATTGGAATGGCGACCCAAAGAAGATTTGCTGATTGTTCGCAACCAGCTTAACGGAACCCACAAACAATTACAAGCGATCGCCCAAGAAGCACGAGTGACAACCCGTTCTGAACGCGTAGAATTTTCTGGAGGAGTGGTGGCAAACTCCTTGGATCCGCAATTACAAATGCGAACAGAGCATTTGATTTGGCAAATCAAAGAGGAAAAATTGATCGGCGATCGCCCTGTGCAAATGGATCACTATAAAAATAACCAAATTACTAATCGAGGTCGAGGAGACGCTGCTGAAGTCAACTTGAAAACAAAGATTGCTACAGTTAAGAAAAATGCCCAGATAGAATTACTAGACCCACCAGTGCAAGTTGCTAGTAATTCTATGACTTGGAATCTAAACACAGAAACAGTCACCACAAATTCTCCTGTGCGGGTATTCCATCGCGCTGAAAATTTGCTCGTGACTGCTAATCAAGGTGAAATGAAGATACCACAAAAAACTGTTTATTTAACAGGTAACGTTTACGGTGTTGGCCAGCGTCGCCAGTCTCTCAAGTCTAATACCCTAACTTGGTATCTTGACAATCAATTGGTTGAGGCTCAAGGCAATGTGCTTTACCGCCAAGTAGATCCTGCATTCGCTTTTACGGGTGAAAAAGCCTCTGGTAATCTACAAGCAGAAACTATTGTCGTCACTGGTGGTAGTTCTGGCAATAAAGTGGTGACAGAGATTATTCCCCAAGAAGGGAAAAGGCAATAGTCATTTGTCGTTTGTCATTTGTCAAAACCAAGGACAAAGGACAAAGGACACATGACTAACCACCATATAACATCTCATTACGATTGGCTGCCCCTAATTGGGGTAATGTGTTGACGCTTATGTGGGGAGCAAGGGTAGCAGGGACACTTGAAGCAACTTGTAGTCGTTGCGAAAGACGTTGTAAGAATTGGTCTTGCCCTGTACGGAAAGCTGAAACATTCGTACCACGGTTAATAATAGCAAACCAGACCAAACCGCGATCGCGTGTGGGCATCACACCAGCCAAAGCACTGACATCGCGCAGAGTTCCAGTTTTCATGACAGTGGCAATAGGTAGGTGTCTGGAATGCATTGTTCCCCGATTGTCGAATCCTGAGACGGGAAATAAGTCAGCCAAACTCAACTGATGAGTGAGTGCTTCGTGTTGAATTGCCATTAACATAGCACAAGCTGCTCTGGGGGAAATGCGATTTTCCTGTCCTAGTCCTGAACCGTTGATTAACTGAATTTCTGATTGCGGTACCCTTGCAAGCGCTGCTGCTGTTGATTGTACTATCGGCGCTCCCCCTACAGCCTCTGCCAGCATTTGAGCCATTTCATTGTTGCTGAAAACGTTCATCTCCTTGATGATTTGCTTCAAGGGGAGCGAGTAGTGACGCAGCAGCAAGGTAGATTGGGGATTTGCTTGAGCTTCTACTTTCACTCCAGAAGCAATGACAACTTGAGGCTTGGGAGTTCCTTTTGGCATCAGCGAGTGCTGGAAAGCGACTCCACGAGGCCAAGTGCCAGAATTCAATGCTTGTTTGAGCAACTGACCTGCTAGCAGTGGATTACGTTGGAAATTCATCGCAAAATTGCCAGTAATGACCAAATTTCCTGTGATCCGCTTAATACCCATTTTGTTGAGACTATTACCAAGGGCGATCGCTTCCTCCCAGACAAACAACGGATCGCCGCCACCAGTAATCACCAAATCGCCTTGTAATACCCCATTTTGCAATGGTCCTGTCGCACTCACCAAAGTTTGAAATTGGTGATCTGGTCCAAAATTGTTTAAAGCAACCAATGAGGTGGCTATTTTGGTTAACGAAGCAGCCGGCAGAGGAACCGTACCTTGGTGATTACCCATAAGCATAGGTCCTGATTGTATCCAAATTCCCTGGCTCTCGGTTTGATTTGCTGCCACTAATTTCAATGTTTGCAGCCCCTTGAGATATTCCAGCACTGTAGTAGCCCCAGCTGGATTTGGATCGGCGGTAACAACCAAGCCAGGGCTACCTTGCCAAGCCAATAGATCCAAAGGATTTATCGGCTTAACTTGTACCCCAGCCATTTCGAGCCAAAAAGAAATTAAACCTGAACCAAACAATTCCAGCATGCTTCATTCCTCTGTAGAATGTGCTACTTTGTTTACTGTATTATTATGTAAGTGTTTCATGCCGCTAAGCATTGAGTCATGATAACTGGTGATTTTGCCTTGTGAAAGTGGGGCGGATAATGAAGTTTTTGTAGAAAGCATAACTTTCACTTCAAAATATCTGAAAATAAGGCTTTTCATCTCAGACTGTTAGTCAATCTAATACTTAATGTCAGGGTATCTATTTCTGGGCTTGCAGTCTGTTGTTACCTAGATTCCAATCTACATTTTCTCCTAAAATATACACTGAGACTCTTTCCGCTGAAAGTACAAAGAGAAACTTTAGGGGAAGAGTGATTCTACTGTATGAAGAGAAGGAACGTAGAGTTCCAAAAAGAATGGATGATATGAAAGGAGGGAACAAAGAATGAAGCAGCAGGATGAAAAATGAAAATTTTATACCTCTTACTTCATTTTTCTGCTTTTTCGGACTTGCTCCTACCAAGACGGCAAGCTGTCTTGTAGGAGAATACACTCTTTTGCGTTTATTTCATCCTTCTCAATTCAGCCTTGAATGAACGAGCGTTTTGTCTATCCAACATCTTCCTGAGATAAGGGCTTCAATCAGGCTATTTTTTTGATTTTAAGCAGCCATGTGCTTTTTGTACCAAAAAATGCTATATCACCTGAAAGCTACTAAATTTTATCTTCCGTGCCGTGATTTTACTCCTCAGTTATACAGGGAATTCATGCTATGTTGGGCTTGGCAGAGCCTCTCTTTGAAAGGATGAAAGAAAGGGTAAAGGACAAAGGATAAAGGACGAAAACTTTATACTTCATGTTTCACACTTTATACTTGATTTTTTTGCCTTCATCAGAACATCTACGACTTTCAGCGGAGGCATCTGGTAAAATTTGTAAGGTTTCTAGAAGCTCTGAGCAATGGGATCGACTTGCGTACGGATAGCAATTGACGCAATGGGAGGGGATCATGCACCCAGTGAAATCGTTGCTGGCGCACTGCGGGCACGAGAAGAATTGGGTGTGAAAGTATTATTAGTGGGCGATCCCCAACAAATAGAAAGCAAACTGCCGCCAAAAATAAATATGGCGCAGGTGGAGATCGTTCCTGCCCAGGATGCGATCGCAATGGATGAGGAGCCTTTAAGCGGCATCAGACGCAAACCGAAGGCTTCAATCAACGTAGCAATGGATCTGGTAAAACAAAAGCAGGCAGATGCTGTGGTTTCTGCCGGTCACTCTGGGGCAGCAATGGCAGCAGCTTTGCTCCGGTTGGGACGACTATCAGGAATTGACCGTCCAGCAATTGGTGCGGTATTTCCCACGATGGTAGCGAGTAAGCCAGTGCTAATACTTGATGTCGGCGCAAACGTAGACTGCCGTCCTAAATTTTTAGAGCAGTTTGCGGTTATGGGGTCGGTTTACAGTCAGTATGTCCTGGGTATTCCAAAACCATTAGTAGGTTTGTTGAATATCGGTGAAGAAGACAGCAAAGGCAATGACGCAGCTGTTCGTGCTCACCAACTGCTGCGTGAAAATTCCCGAATTACTTTTATTGGCAATGCTGAAGGGCGTGATGTCCTTTCCGGTCACTTTGATGTGATTGTCTGTGATGGGTTTATGGGCAACGTGTTGTTAAAATTTGCCGAAGCGGTCGGGGAAGTCATGCTGCAGATTGTGCGAGAAGAGTTACCCCAAGGATTGCACGGTCAAATTGGTACAGCAATTTTAAAACCAAACCTGAAGCGAATTAAGCAGCGTATGGACCATGCAGAACATGGAGGTGCTTTACTTTTAGGCGTTGACGGAATTTGCATTATCAGCCACGGGAGCTCTCAAGCACCTTCAATTTTTAATGCAATTCGCATGGCAAAAGAAGCTGTAGATAACCAAGTGCTGGACAGAATTCAGTCACAATATCAAAGCATTCAGCACGAGAGTGGTTAGCAGCAGTCACTAGTCATTAGTCATTTGTCATTAGTCAATTGGAATAACTCCAGACTAAGGACTAAAGACTAAGGACTAAGGACTAAGGACAACTATGCTGATAGCTTTGGAGATGCCAGAGTGCAAAATTTAGGAATAGCAATGACAGGAAGTGGGTCAGCAGTACCAGCAACTTTCCTGGATAACCAGTCACTCACAGAACTGGTTGAAACATCAGATGATTGGATTACCACAAGAACAGGAATTCGTCAACGGCGGTTGGCTTCTTCAAGTGAAACCTTAGCTGAGCTTGCCACTACTGCTAGTCGGCAGGCGATAGCGGCGGCTGGAATCAACCCACAAGACTTGGATTTGATTCTACTAGCAACCTCTACTCCTGATGACTTGTTTGGCACTGCTTGTAAAATCCAGGCTCAATTAGGAGCCACCAAAGCGGTAGCCTTTGACTTAACAGCAGCCTGCTCTGGCTTTGTGTTTGGACTGGTTACAGCTGCCCAATATATCAGGACTGGCGTTTATCAGAACGTACTCCTGATTGGAGCCGATATCCTGTCTCGTTGGGTAGATTGGCAAGACCGAGGTACTTGTGTATTGTTCGGTGATGGTGCTGGGGCTGTCGTTATACAGGCGAATGAGAAAGATTGCTTGCTGGGATTTGAACTCAGAAGCGACGGAACTCAGAACAACTGCCTTAACCTTGCCTACACACCTGAAGCCAAAGAACTTACCCAAGGCGTCAACGTTGGTAAAGGCAACTTCCAAGCCATCACTATGAACGGCAAAGAAGTGTACCGCTTTGCTGTACAGAAAGTGCCAGAAGTTATTGACAAAGCTTTGTTCCGCGCTAATCTAAGTGTTGACCAAATAGATTGGCTACTCTTGCATCAAGCAAATCAGCGTATTCTCGACGCTGTGCGAGAGCGCCTGAACATTCCAGAACAAAAAGTTATTAGTAATCTTGCCAACTACGGCAACACCTCTGCCGCGTCGATTCCCCTTGCCTTAGATGAAGCAGTGCGGCAAGACAAAATCAAACCGGGTGACATCATTGCCACCTCTGGTTTTGGTGCTGGACTGACTTGGGGTGCAGCAATCTTCCAATGGGGAAGATAGGGATTGGCGACTCTTAACTGGCGATTGGGAACTAGGTTTTTTCATACCCAATCGTTATTTTCTAGTAGCTGATCCCCACTTCTCAAAACTAATGACCGAAAAAGAAAAGGATACGAGCCCCTGAATTTATTCATGGAGAAGAAAAAATGCACAAGCTAATTATTCAAGCCCCCGGATTTATCCGTGGGGTCTTCAATTTTGAATTTTGAATTTTGAATTTTGAATTCCCCGAAGGGGTTGACCAATGACTAAAACTGCATGGGTGTTTCCTGGACAAGGTTCGCAGTCCCAGGGAATGGGAATAGACTTATTAGATGTCCCATCCGCGAAAGACAAATTTGCCGAAGCCGAGGACATATTAGGCTGGTCTGTGATTGAAATCTGTCAGAATGCCGAAAAGTTATCGCACACTCTGTATACACAGCCTTGTTTATACGTTGTAGAAAGCATTCTTGCTGATATTTTACGAGAAAAAGAACAACCAAATTTAGTTGCAGGTCACAGTTTAGGAGAATACGTCGCTCTGTACGTGGCTGGCGTGTTCGAGTGGTCAGCTGGGTTGCGCTTGGTGAAACGTCGTGCCGAACTTATGGACAACGCCGCAGTTGGCGGGATGATGGCGGCTTTAATGAATTTTGATCGCGAACAGTTGGAAAAAGTGATTGCCGAAACTCCCGACGTGGTGCTGGCAAACGATAACAGTCCAGCTCAAGTGGTCATATCAGGTACACCCCCAGCAGTAGAAGCCGTGATGTCCCAAGTCAAGGCAAAGCGTGCTAAGCCCTTGAATGTTTCTGGAGCATTTCACTCACCCTTAATGGCTGCTGCTGCTGCTGAATTCCAAAATATTTTAGAATCTGTCAAATTCCAACAAGCTTTTGTACCAGTATTATCAAACGTAGAACCAGTTCCCACTGTTGATGCGACTGTTTTGAAACAGCGCTTGATACAACAAATGACTGGGGGAGTGAGGTGGCGAGAAACTTCACTAGCACTACCAGAAATTGGCATCGAGCGAGTGGTAGAAATTGGTCCTGGTAACGTGCTAACTGGTTTAATGAAACGTACTTGCCCTGACTTAATTTTAGAAAATATCCGCAGTTTAGCTGATTTGGCAATTTAGTTAGTTGGAGCGTTGATAGCTGGTAGTTGGTAGTTGTTAGTTGTAGAGACGCTTTCATTCAGTGCGTCTGTACATTTGTTAGTTGATAGTTGTTGACCAATATCCACTATCCCCTATCCCCTATCCCCTATCCCCTATCCCCTATCCCCTATCCCCTATGTCTCAAAGCCGCGAACCGTTTGCCAGTCTGTTACTCTACCACGCCTTGAAGTGGTCGGTGGTCAGTCCCATGTTCCACAATTACTTTCAAGGAATGATCTATGGTGCCGAAAATGTCCCTCCAACCGGACCACTGGTTATAGTCAGCAATCATGCGAGTAACTATGACCCACCCATTGTTTCTAATTCCGTACGCCGTCCAGTGGCATATATGGCAAAGGAAGAACTGTTTAAAATCCCGATTTTCAGTAAAGCAATTCAGTTGTACGGTGCTTATCCGGTAAATCGGGGTAGTAGCGATCGCACTGCTATCCGTGCGGCATTGAAGTACCTTGATGATGGATGGGCTGTAGGTATTTTTTTGCAAGGGACTCGCACGCCAGATGGACGCATTACAGACCCTAAACGGGGTGCAGCGCTGCTCGCAGCTAAAGCAAAAGCCCCAATTTTGCCCGTGTGTTTGTGGGGAACCCAGGCGATCGAGCAAAAAGGTTCGATAACTCCTCGTCCAGTTCCAGTAACAGTGCGAATTGGCGATTTGATTGATGCTCCCAGTTCCACTGATAAACACGAATTGGAGGCGGTCACGCAAAAGTGTGCAGCAGTGATTAACGCGCTCCACGATTTGGGAAGATAATTTGGAAAAGCCGGAAAATATGCTTAAAGGAAGTGGCAAGAGCCGCTCATTTTGTGTCAATTTAAAACCATGCGATTTTGGATTTTAGATGTTAAATCGCTAATGGGCTTAGATAATTGCTAATAATTATCTGAAAATCAGTAGATTTTTTACGTCCACCACCGGGGAAAAAGACCACAAACCCCTAATCTAAAATCTTAAGTTCAAACTTATGCTTGTTCCACGCTGCTGGACGCAATTAATCATAATTAGGCTCTTTTTAAAGCATACTTCCTAAACAGTATATGAGCGGTTTGGATGCCAACAATTTCTGGAATCGCCTGAATAATCTGGCGTTAGTTCGTTTTTTGCTTTTAGTTGCTTCTGGCTGGGCAATTGTACTACTTCTAGATTACTTTCAATCAGTTATCGTTATTTTCACATTTGCTACTATTCTAGCTTTTTTGTTGAGCTATCCCGTACAATGGTTACGGCGTTTTTTGCCTCATGGTATAGCGGTTGTCGTAGTTTTTTTGTTAAGCATTGTCATTCTTGGTGGTCTGACAATTACTGTAGGGTTAACAGTGTTATCTCAGGGACAACAATTAATTGACAGTGTTACTGCATTTTTAAATTCTTTAATACCGTTTATAGAGCGAGTAGAGGAAATTTTTCGTAACCGTAATTTACAAATAGATTTAAGTGCGCTCGAAGAGCAATTGCGAAATCAAGCTATATCCCTACTTGTTAACAGTTTAAATATTTTTCAAAGCTTTCTCACTAACTTTGCGACTTTTATCTTGATTGCAGTCGTTGCTTTTTTTATGTTACTAGATGGCGAAAAGCTTTGGCATTTTGTTATAAAAATAGTACCAGAACGACGACGAAATAGATTTACAAAAATAACTAAGCGCATCTTTTTAGGTTTTTTTCAGGGTCAATTGATATTAACCTTGTTTCTGACATCTTCGACTTTCATTGTTTTCTTGGTACTCAAAGTACCTTTTGCATTGATATTATCAGTTTTAGTTGGAATTCTTGACATAATTCCCGGGATAGGAGCCACTTTAGGAGTTGGTCTCATTACTCTAATTGTGTTATCACAAAGCGTTTGGATGGGGCTAAAAGTTTTGGTAGCTTGTATCATACTTCAACAAATACAAGACAACTTGATTTCACCTCGGATTATGCAAGGTGCTCTCAATCTTAATCCTGTTGTTGTATTCTTTGCTTTGCTTGTTGGGGCTAGAGTCGCAGGGTTATTAGGAATTTTTATTTCTATTCCTATTGCTGGGGTAATTGTTTCTTTGTTTGAAATTGATGAAATGAAATCAGAAATTGAGTAAGGAGGGTTGGAGGGGAGAAGTCTTATCCGAACCGTATTGGTTTATATTAAGTTTGTTTAAAATAGTAAGTAATGACTACTGACTTATGACTGATGAGTAATACAGATTTAAGAGTGCAATTAACAGAAAATCTGGATGAGGCGGAGTGGGAATGGTTAATTCCCCATGTACAACGAGATGCCGTGATTTTAGTGGCAGTAGAACTGGATTTAGTTGATGTAGGGGTGGCGATCGCTAGCGATAATACCTTGAAAGTGCAAACATGGATAGATGAGGCACTGATTACCAAACCCTCAACGGCACAAGTGGGAGAGTGGAACACTCAGCATGCAAAGCGGTTTAACACTCTGATTATCCAGCCTTATGTACTTGTACAAGAAAAAGCTGCTGCTTAACAAAATATAGAATGATGGCAACAAAGAAACCCAGTTTCTTAAAACCGGGTTTCTTTATAGAGTTTTTTAATTCATGAGAACCTTTGAAAAAACCAAATAATCTATTGAAAAGACAATACAGTTCAGTTAAGGATTGATCCTCCCTAGCCCTCCTTAAAAAGGAGGGAACTAAGCCCCCTTTTTAAGGGGGTTGGGGGATCTTAACAAAACTAAACACCACTAACTGAACCGTATTGATTGAAAAGACACCAAATTTCAACTTGGCGAAGTATAGCAACAGCCAAGGTAGTTAGGACATCAACAGATGATAAAACCTAGACACAAAAAGACTTTTCACCCAGTCCCCAGTCCAAGCGTCCCCAGTCCAAGCGTCCCCTGCTATACACCAACTAAGTCTCAAAGTTAGGTATAAAGCCTGTTTTACTTCTGAATTCTGACTCCTGAATTCTGAATTCTGCTGTAGCTTTGCCTTTGAAGCAAAGTAACATTCCTTCACTGCTTGTTGTAAAATTCGTGAGCACCACCATAACCAGTTGCTACCCAAACTATAGCTCTGACTCCATCACGGATAGATTTTTCAATGGGTTCAGGAGAATTTTCAGAAGGAACTGCTACAGGTTTAAAATCAATCCCTCGACTACTTAAAACAATCTCACCGATCACTCTGGCGCGGCGCATATGGTAATCAGAAGTTACTAAATATACACTCTTTATGCCACTTTTTTTTAAATCATCGACTGTTGTGGTGAAGTTTTCCACAGTATTGTTTGCTCTGTAATCTAGGCGCAACCGTCTTGGATCAACCCCAAATTTAGCAAACACCTTTTTGGTTACCCTCGGCGGGCTACCCCCAGAAATCCAAATGGGTAAATTCGGGTGTTTGCGGGCAAAATCTGCTGTAAACTTCTCTCGCTCTAATTTAGATGTCGAACCACCCAAGACTAATATTGCTTGGGGCTCGACAAATTGGCTTTGAATTTCCTTATAACCCCACAACATCATCAGTGGTAGGGCTAGGAACATAAACCGAGAAGAAATACCTTTAAATCCTGTCTTTTTCAAGGGTCTATCACTTCGGTTGCTTGAACAGAATTTGATCGCCAGAAGAATAATAATCTAGATTATCAGAGTTCTGAAAAGTATAGCTACATTTGTATTTGACTATACTTTTTAGTTGCATGTGTCTATACCAAATCTGGTGTAGATACCTCCCCTAAAGACTGCTGATGCGGTCTTTTTTTGACAAGCCGCAACTTGCAACCGGATCTGGTGGAGGTAACAGACGCAGATTTGGTATCAACTGTGCCTAACTGTGCCTATAAATTAAGAAACATTTCTAGATTCAAAGCACAATTGTTTCCGCAACTGGAGCAGATACAAAGGTTTTTTGACTAGTTTATCGAATGTATCAGACAACGGGACTGGCCAGATTCGAACCGGCGACCTAGCGCTTAGGAGGCGCTCGCTCTATCCTGCTGAGCTACAGCCCCAAATAACTACTATTTTTGATAATAGCAGTTTTAGCGCGACTGCCAAGAATTGTCCCAGGGTCCGCCGCCTATTTCTAATCCACACAGAAAAGTACGTGCTTTCAGGATAATTTTTCTTTTTCCAATACCTAATTCTCGCAGTTCTATATTTAACTCTCCCTGCATAGTGTCACGACAGCAAAATATCAAACCTTTGGGTGTTGGCGCACGTAGAGGAGTCCCGGGTAAATTGGTAGTTCCTGTTACCTCGACCTCGTACTGCAAATTTCGCGCTTTCATTTGCCATCTACCCCAAGGCTGTATATCCCAGTGTACTTGGGAATTCCAGGGTACAAATTCATAGAACTTGCCTTGATGGTGTATGCCAATCATTGCGACAGATTCCATCCACCATAAAACACCGCGCCGTCCGCCACCAGCGGTCAGGGCGAGGTCATCTTCGCCTTCAAAGCTATTGCAGTTCATCCAAAACCATTTTTGGGGAAAAGCGCCTCCCCAATTTTTCTCGCTGTAAGCTGGGGCGTTAGTAAATTCGTAACGTTTGCCATTCCAGTCAATCCAACCGGAAGCCAAGCCATGCGCCATCAAAATTTGCCATCCGGGTTCAAAAATTTGCAAAAATGACAGCCAACCTGCTGTTGATTGTTGAATACTTCCTTTATCACCCCATCCGTAGATAGGATGGATTTCATAGTGCCAACGACAGTAGCACCCAGTCGCAGGGTCGTGAATTGACCCCTGATTCAGGGTAGCTGTTGCTTGATAGCCTTCTTGCACATGGTGTTCAAACTCGGGTGGTGGTAGGTACAGAGGTTGAATCTGTAGATTTGTTTTACCCCAATGACCCAAGCTCAAAACGTCACGACTCGCCCAAAATGTGCTCACATCCGGAAAAGTCCGCCACAGATACTCATCGTTGGGACCGAGGATTTGTGCTGCACCACCACTGTGGGGTTTACCGCCAATGGGGTCTTCAATAGAATACATAAAGGCAAAAGTTTCACCTTCTGCGGGCAAAGTGACGCGGTAGTACCAACCTTCAAAGAAGCGACGACTACTACCGTCCCAGTGGTAACCGCTGTGGGGTGTTTGGGTTGAATGATCAGGGTTTGTGGGAATGGTTAACATAGATTTACCGTGGTGCAAAATTCCTCTGTATGAGCGATCGCCTTAACATAAATGATGCCTACTCTATTCTGGGACTGAAACCCGGTGCATCGCCAACAGAGGTTAAGCGAGCCTATCGTAAGCTAGTTAAGATTTGGCATCCTGATCGGTTTTCTCATCCGCAGAAGAAACAGGAAGCAGAACAAAAAATTAAACAAATCAACGAAGCTTACAACAAGCTTAAATCTGATTTGCCAAGTTCTGCACATCAGCCTAGTCAAACAAAAGAAACAAAAATTTATGCGAATCGCTCCAACGCCGAACTTTTCTACAACTCGGGAACAGAGAATGCAAAATTAGGAAGATACCAGGAAGCACTTACAGACTTTACTCATGCCATTCGCCTCAATCCTGACTACATCGAAGCGTACAAATACCGTGGCTTTATCTGCTCCCTACTTGGATATGAATATCGAGCCACCGCTGATTTAAATAAAGCTGCACAGATGGAAGGGAAGTTAAAAAATAAACAGGCTCATTCTGCATCGCCATCATCAAGACACTCCACGAGAACCCGAGGAAGATCAAAGCTGAAAATCCTTTTAGAAAGATTTTTGCGGTGGGTAAAGTCCTTTTTCGGGTTCAATCGGCGCTGGCGGTGAAATCTCTACCCATTGATGCACTTGTTTTTGTCATGTTCCATTGACATGGGACAGGATAAGCACAGATTCGAGAAATTTATTGGAAGAAGATGAGGATAGGCTTGTGAAACCGCGTTACGCACTCAAGTTGTTTTTTGATTCGAGGACCAAGCACAGCAATCTCCCTATTATGACCAAATTCCACTGGCTAGAAGTTAGCGAATACGCCTCCCTCTCTCTGTCTGCACTAGGATTAGTCACAGCGGCTGTCACTCAACAGATGATTTATGCAGCTGCTCCCCTGACTGTTACAGTTTGTTTGAACGCCGCGAATCGGGAAAGGTTAAAGTATTTGACGACTCAGCAACAACAAGCAACAATTGCCAAACTTGACCTACTGATTGACCCACTCCGACAGCGGCTTGCAAACTTTGATACTTTCACTCAAAAACTCAGTACCACAACCCAACAGCAGTTTGAGGAATTACGAAACAACCAGGAGCAAGACTTTAATGTTTTTACAGAGCAATTTGAACAACTTTATGGGTCTTTGCTAGAGATCACTATAAAAATTCAACAACAGATACAGGGATTACAGCAAACTCAGCAAGAACAAAACATTGATACCTTGAAACTACGCCTGATTGAACTTGATAACCTGACGCAACAGTTAAGTACAGCAACTCAACAGCAGATTGACCCACTTTATGAACGCCTTGCACAACTTGATGCGTTGACACAACAGGTGAGTCAATCAACTCAGCAGCAGATACAAGCATTACAGCAAACTCAGCAAGAACAAAATACTGGATCCCTCAGACAACGCCTGACTCAACTCGACACCCTCACGCAACAGTTGAGTACAACCACCCAACAGCAGATTGATCCGCTTTATCAGCGTCTTTCTCAACTAGACTCGTTTACACAGCAATTAAATCAATACACTCAGCACCATATACAAGCATTGCAGCGAACTGTGAACGAACTAAATGTCGATGGGATGAGACAACACCTGACTCAACTCGACGCCCTCACACAACAATTGACTACAAATACTCAAAAGCAGATACAGGAATTCCAGTATGCGATCGCCGTCATTCAGACGGAACTACAAGAATTATCTCAAATCAAGCAGCAATACCAAAATGTACCCGACCAAAATGTACCCGAAAAAAAGAAAAAACCAGAAGGTTTCAGCCCTCACCCAGGTCAACCAACGACTAAATCACCAGCACCCATCGCCCAAAAGAAGCAACGCACAAATTTTTCTCCACCCTTATCCCCAGTTACGCTAATACAAAGCTCGAATCAGGTAAATAACACAACAAATGAAGTATTGGCACCCATTGTAACGCCACCCACATTAGCGCCAACAACAGAGAATTTAACAATTGAAAACACTGTTAAACAACTTTCACATAAAGTGACTTCCGTCGCCTTTAGTCCCAACGGGCAAATATTAGCCAGTGGTTGTGATGACAAAACGATCAAAATATGGCATTTGGTTAACGAACCCCGCATCCTCAAGGAAACCGGGGGGTTTTCCTGTACTGAAGCAGTCAATTCCCTAGCATTTAGCCCTGATGGCAAGATTTTGGCGAGTGGAAGTGACGACAAAACCATTCGCTTGTTGGATATCTCTATAGGGAAGGAAATCTGTACCTTCACAGGACATAAAGAAAAGGTTTATTCTGTTGCGTTTAGCCCAGATGGAAAAACTTTAGCCAGTGGTAGTAAAGATAAGACCATAAAGCTTTGGTCTATAGATACATATAAAGAAACATCTACACTCCACGGACATTGTGACGAAGTTTTATGCGTTGCTTTCAGTCCAGATGGCAAGATTTTAGCGAGTGGTGCTGCTAGGAAGGATAAAACTATCAAAGTTTGGTATCTGGCTGAAAATAAATTTTTGACTCTTAAAAGTCATTCTCAGGAATTGGGAGGAATTCATTCTATTGCTTTCCATCCAGATGGAAAGCAGATCGCAAGTGGTAGTACAGACAAGACAATTAAGATTTGGGAACTGTCAAGCGGTCAAGAACTCCGTACTCTGACGGGACACTCAGATGATGTGTCTTCTATTACCTTTAGCCCAGATGGCAACCAGATCGCAAGTGGCAGCAAAGACAAGACAGTAAAACTTTGGCAGGTAGATACAGGACAGGAAATCCGTACTTTCACAGAGATTGAACAGCCTATTTATTGCTTAGCTTTCAGCCCAGATGGTAAAACGCTAGCAGTTGGTGGCAATGGTGATAATAGTGTCATGTTATTGCCTTGCAATTGAGGCTGGCATAAAAGAGCTACAGTTTGCTCTTCTTATCAACTCAAACATTGGCAAATCGACTTCTCCAGTAAGTCGGTCGGTACAAATAAAGTTTACTTGTTAAGGCAGTCATTAGTCATTGGTAAGAGTGTGCGGGTTTTAGAGGCTTTTACATTTCTTAACATAGCTCGATTTATTTCCGCCTGTCTACTTAACCCTGTCTACTTAAGAATGTAAAACAAGATTATATTTATAAGAAATTTTGGAAAATGTTAAGACGGATGAACCGTTATAAAAATTGGTAAATTTCTAGACCTCCATCCAGTGGGCAATGCTACTTTAAATATAGGCACCCAAAAGTTAGAAATTCATCTAACATCTTAAGTATTAGAGCCTGTGCCTCCCGCTCTAATCGATTCGCAATCATTTCTCAGTTGTTGTGTTTTGTATAATGTGTTTTCGCCTAAGTTGAGTGATGAGTTCTGGAGGTTTTTGAACGTATCAACAAAAATGCCTGCCTAGCTGGAATAAAGAACACACAATTGTGAATAGACTGGTTGCGAAAGTTGTCCACCTTAGTCTAGTTACTTTCCTCTGATTTTTAACTCTTCTAAATCGTCTCAACCAAATAAACCGCCGAAAGCCCCTGATAGATTCCATCGTAGCTTTCGGCGGTTTAATCGTTAATCGCCACTTAGAGTAATCACAGTCACTTCCGGTGGGCAAAACAAACGTCCTGGTGCATAGGTTCCCAACCCACGATTAATGTAGAGTTGGTTCGTCCCCACCTTATGGAAACCCTGCGCCCATTCCCAATGTTTCACGACTTTAGAACAGTCTGCTCGCAAAAATGGTATCCATCGCCGCAGTTTTCTGGGAAGTTTGCGAACCGCCTGCTTGTAGTACATCACCACAGGACCAATTCCTGGGAGTACAATTTGACCGCCGTGGGTATGACCAGAGAGTTGCAAATCTACTCGCCATTTTTGCAATATCTCAGCAGTATCTGGGTTGTGGGATAGTACGATGCACGGTGTAGCACCGTCTAGCTGATTCATCACATCTTTAGGTTTAAATTCCCGTGACCAGTAGTCAGCTAGCCCGACGAGTGGTAATTCTTTTCCTAAAGGATAGGCTATTTCATTCCAAAGAACTTTAATATCGATACTATCAAGTGCAGCTGTCACTTCTGCTTTTGAACGGCTGTAATGTAGATCATGATTGCCAAGTACGGCATAAACCCCAGCGCGACTTTCCAGGTGTTTGAGTCGTAGCACCAGCTGATGAATTGGTGATGGATCGTCAGTCACATAGTCGCCTGTTAATAGAACCAAATCAGGTTCAGCTTCGTTGCTGAGTGCGATCGCTTGTTCCAACATTTTTTCTGACAGCCGCTTACCGTCATAATGCAGGTCTGACATATGTACCAGCTTCGTATTTTGTAACGATGCTGGCAACCCTGCAATATTAACCGTCAACTTCTCGACGCTTAGAGGTCCAGATAACAACCAGTGCATTGCGCTGACATTACTCCTCCTACCAGCGTCTAACAGCTTAACAAATCATCTCTGAATGAGTATAGAATTCTGGACGACTTTTTGAAAAATTTATGAAAGTTTTTGTGAATGTTAAACTAAATCCCGTCTCAATCACAAAGTAATTTACGCTACTATAAGCTATACTGTATCTCCAAACCAAATCTATGGAGCTTGCTTACATAAAAGACTACAGCCATTTTGAACAGCACGTAGCAACACTTCTCCATAGGGCAGGTTGGACAGTGATAACTGCCAAATCAAATGAGCCTGCCTACGATTTAGTTGTTAAAAAAGGAAACTTAGTTGGCGCAGTTCATCTCAAGTGGCTCAGAAACAATGTAGCAGCACCACAGCTTTTAAAATTTGCCAATTTTTTAGATTCTGATGAGGGAAAAAAATTTAATTTTGGCTTATTTATAACAACAAAAGGTTTCAGCGGACCGACACTCGCTTTAATTAGGTCTTGGGGTAAAGATACGAAAATTCGCTGTGGAATTGCTAAGGAGAATAAGCTTCTTGGAATCGATAGCGCTGATTACGAAGATAAAGTTAATCACCACAACTCAACTCAACCAGAAAAGATTTATTTTGGCATTTTTACCTGTAAAGGCGGAGTAGGGAAAACGACTATAGCAGGGCATTTAGCAGGAGCATTTGCACTACAAGGATTCAATGTAGCACTTGTAGATTTAGATCCAGAACAAAATTTGCAAAAGCTAGTGGGAGACGGTGTTTTTGTTCCTAATCCTAGAGGAATGGGAACCACAATTGAAGTGTTTGATGGCAGCGATTGGCATGAAGATTCTGCTCGTGATTGTAAAATAGTTATTTGCGATTGTTCACCTGCGATTGAACGCAATCCAAGAAATTTAGTTGAAAAATTTCACTATTGTATCATCCCAACAACCTTAAATCCACTAGGGATAAACAAGCATGGAAAAGTGATTCGAGATACTGTGACAGAAATACGTCTCATCAACAAAAATGCTCACTTGTTTGTCTTAGTTAATAACTTCAAAAATCCCGGGGTTCAAAAATTAAGTCTTTTAAGAAAGGTTTATTTCGAGACGTATCAAGACATTATTAAAACAGATGAGAAGTTTCATTGTATAGATCCAACAGAAGTTTGTATTCGCACTAGTGAACAACTTTATTACTGGGGAATACATATTCTAGAAAATCCAGAAAATCCATCCAGCCGATTAGCATTTGACTTGATTGGTGGAAGGTGCCATCCACGTGATGATTTTATCAGCTTGGCAGATTATATAGAAAGAAAAGCTGGTATCGGAATTCTCAGAGATTAGTAAGTACAGACGTTGCATTGCAACGTCTTACGTGATGAATATATGAATATGTAAATTATTTTATCTAAACAGAATTGCTTTTTTAAATAAAAATTAAAAAAACATTTCTATTTTATGTAACAGTGAACACATCCATAACTGAAAATGTGTTATGTGCATCTGTCTTTAGCAGCGATCGCCTTTTATGTCTGTAGCAGGGTTAATATGCAGTTCTTAACTTATTAAATGTTTATTAAGTGATGTAAAGCAGTTGCTGGTAAGCGATGTAAGTAACCTAGGCAACTGCGTGTTTAGTAAGCAATCGGAGATTTTTATGACTTTCACTAGCGACTCAAAAACAAAAGAATTAGTAGAACAGTTTCGCCGCTTTGATGCTGATACACAGCTAGCCTTCCTGTGGTTCGGCTATTTAGACATCAAAGATCAACTGACACCAGCAAATCAGACTTCTGCACAAGACAGCGCTGCAGCTTTGTATGACACAATCGTAGCACTACCCAAAGAACAACAGCTTCAAGCACAGCGTGATATCGTTGCTGGTGCAGATAGTGAGATTAGCCACGCCTATAAAGCTGTAAGCTCTAGCGCTAAACTGGATCTGTGGTTAAGATTGGCACGAGCTATGGAAGACGGTACTGTTATTCAAGTACCTTCTGACTATGACTTGCCCGCTGAAACAAAGGACTTTGTGAATAAAATCAAAGGCTTGGATTTTGAGCAACGCATTGACTTTACTCGTAGCGTAGTGTTCGAGTATGGTGCTAAATAGTCATTCTAACTAGTCATTAAGCTATCACAAACCCGGTTTCTTGGAGAAAGCGGGTTTGTGTGCTTTTGAACTACTGACAGTTATTGTGTGTGTAATTTTTCCCATTCTGGGCGCAGAAGACCATATAGAATTAGGTCAAAGCGCTGTGCCTCACGCTGAATAAAGCTACGTTGGACACCCTCCTGGCGGAACCCTACTTTTTCATGTGCCTTGATCGAACGGATATTGTAGGCGATCGTAGATGATCCTACTCGGTAAAGGTTTAACTCTCGGAAAGCATATCCAAGAATAAGTTGCAAAGCATCTGTACCATAGCCTTTACCCCAGTATGCGGGATCGCCGATCGCAATACCCAACGACCCAACCTGATGCATCCATTGGATTTGAAACAAGCCAACGCCGCCAATTAAGGTATCGTCAGCCAAAGTTCGCAGACGGAAGTGGAAGCTGTTTGGTGAGTTGAGAACACTTGTTTCAAATTGTGTCCAGCCTTCAGGAGTTATAGGTTGCGCTGGATCATTATCCGCAACCCGCAGATACTCGTCATTCTCAGACCATTTAGCAAAATATTTGTTGTCCTCAGGTTGAGGTGCAGCCAGACGAACTAACTTGCCTGTAAAAAGAGGCTTGAATTGCATGTAAGATTCCTTTGTTGACATGTCTTTGAGGTTGTAAATCAATAGAAAAATTGCTCGCACCAGAAGCGGGGTGCGAACTCATACCAATTTGGGCTATTTGGGAAACAGCTATCAGCCCAAAATGACGTTTTTACTCAATGACAGGCAACAAAGGCAATCCTTAGATTAAAAAGTGATATTACTTTTGTATTTCTTTTGACTGTAGCTTGTCAAGTCGCTTACTTATAGACCAATACGGTTCAGTTAAGGTTGATGTGTAAAAAATCACCTGTGTAGAGACGCGCCATGGCGCGTCTCTACATTGTGTTGGTGATAAGGGTTCTGGTGTTATCTGAACCGTATTGACTTATAGACTAGCCCATTTGAGTAATGAAAAGCGTGGATTGAACTTTAAAAGCATAGGTACAGACAGATTAACCTAGTTATTTATCTGTGCCCATCTGTGTCTATCGGTGGTTCTATTTTCATTCTTCTTAGCTTTTACAACACTGGTTTAATAAACTTAAATTTCTATTAAAAATTTCGCGCGAACCCGCAAATAAAGTTTAAGTATAAATGTTAAGTATTATAACTTTACCACAAAGCGACTTGCTGCCTTAGTTCCGACATATCTAAATGATTGCTAGCAAAAGCTTTGCGTAAAAGTGGGTAAGGAATAAATTCATCATACTTTTCAAGTTGTGGTGCTTCAGCATCATTGAGTAAATCTTCATTTTTTATTCTTTGTTCACATAAAGAAAGAATTTCAGAGTAAAGATATTCGGCTTTTTTTGGAGGTAATTTAATAGTCAAAAAATAAGGATTATCGCCACTGATCCCGCTAATTTCCAAAGATTCGCGGCAAAAGCGGTTAAGCAACCTTTCTAAAGTACGGTAAGCGACAGTACCCATCCAAGGAAATATCCAGCACTTACCTTTTTCTAACTGCAAAATATTACGTTTATCTAGTCCAGCATCTCTTGCTAATTCACGAACTGATTGCAAACGCTTTAAAGCATTATTTTGTAAGTAACTATAGTCTACATCCTCAAACAGGGCTTGTCGCATTCGTTGCAAAATTCTTGTATGAATGATGCCACTACCACCCCGCCAATAAATACTAGCTTTACCGTCTACCTGCTTCACCAAAATAACCTTTCTTTTAAAATCAACATCTACAACTTCCCAAGTTTTCCCTGCCAATGCAAATGAATGCCCCACAGGAGACGGCGTAACAATACTGCCAATTTCTGTCGTTCCTTGCTTAACAACATACTCCTGATTATCAGGAAAGACAGCATAAAACTGAAATCTTCCTACCACTTTTTCCCCTGCAAAACCAATAATTAACTTACCTTGCTCGGTTAGGTAAATATGGTCAATATCAATTAAATAACGTAGCAAAAACTTAAAATCTTCTTGAGAAATAGCAGCAAAAGTTGGCAGACTTAAAACCTGTTTAGCAAGGGC
Organism: Kalymmatonema gypsitolerans NIES-4073; assembly: GCF_002368435.1. Lineage (GTDB taxonomy): Bacteria > Cyanobacteriota > Cyanobacteriia > Cyanobacteriales > Nostocaceae > Kalymmatonema > Kalymmatonema gypsitolerans. Next base: position 28,300 of record NZ_AP018268.1, on the reverse strand, counting down.
AGCAGGTGAAAGTTCCCCTGTTGCTACTAAAATGCTCATCGTCTGATGATAAAGCAAACTCAAAGGATATTTTAAAGGCTTTATCGGTTCAATCCAACGCTCCTCCAAATAAAGTTGAATAATCGCAATACATTGCAAAAGTTGCCAAGGAATTTGTTCCGGTAACGATGCTTCAGGAGATACCTCCTCCTCAACACAAAGAAACCGCATATCAGCCGCTTCACCTCTTCTTCCAGTACGTCCTAAGCGCTGTAAAAAGCTAGCAACAGAAAAAGGCGATTCTAACTGAATAACTCGCTCCAAATAACCAATATCTATACCCAATTCCAAAGTCAACGTAGCAGCAGTCACCGCTGGATGATTGAGTTCACGCATAGCAGCTTCAGCCGCTTGACGCAAAGAGGCAGAGATACTGCCATGATGCACATGATAAATATCTGGATACCCCTCAACACCAGCAACTTGACGCAAACAAGCAATAACAGATTCCGTTTGCGATTTATTATTAGCAAAAATAAGACACTTACGAGACTTACTTAGATTAAAAATATATCTATCATATGCACTTATACCTCCTTCTCTCTCCTCTTTTCCTCTCTCTGCGTCCTTAGCGCTTTGGCGGTTCGTTTCAGAAACATAAAAATGCTCCACAGCAAGTCTAATTTGACGCTTCCCTCCCTCAATCTTTGGAGTTATCACCAACTTATCAGTCCCAGAACGCAACCACTCCTCAGCCAATGAGTAATCACCGAGAGTCGCCGATAAACCAATTCTTCTAGGTTGTCTTTGCGTCACCCTTGCCAACCGTGCCAATTGACAAAGAATCTGACAACCCCGTTCCGAACCCATAAAAGCGTGAATTTCATCAATGATGACAAACCGCAAATCACCAAACAAACGCACTAACTCATGATGTTTATTAATTAACAAACTTTCTAAAGATTCCGGCGTAATTTGTAAAATCCCCTGAGGATTCTTAAGAAGCTTCATTTTATGACTTTGGCTAACATCACCGTGCCAATGACAAACTGGGATATCCGCCTCTCTCAACAAATCATTCAGACGTTCAAATTGGTCATTAATTAAAGCTTTAATAGGACCAATATAAAGTGCGCCAATTGTATTAGAAGGATTTTCATGTAATAAAGTCAAAACTGGTAAAAAAGCTGCTTCTGTTTTCCCTGAAGCAGTCCCAGCAGCAACTAGCAAATGAGCATCAGTGTCAAAAATAACTTTACAAGCTTCGATTTGAACTGCTCTTAATTCAGTCCAATTGTGATTGTAAATATATTCTTGAATAAAAGGGGCGAGTCTGGAAAATGCAGCATTGGTCATCTTGTACTTACACCTTAAGAGGATTAGCTTAACGCACCCTCTAAGTCTATGTCTTCTATGGTTTTTTATAAACTAAATTCCGCAACATCATCCTCATCTGCATCTGTATTTTTACCCAAAACGGTAGGTTTAAAATTAGCACCATGAATGAGTTCACCAAAAGAAATCTTTGGATTTTGATAAAGAATATTCAACACACTCAGAAAATCGCGCACAATTTCACCTGGAGTCAGCAAAGCTTCTGCACCTAAGCGGTTAACAATTTCTTGGACAAAATCTTTCAATTCACGGGTTTTTAAAGTCTTTTCGTAACCAAAGTTAATTGCATGAATTTCTGTTAATCTTTGCAAAAGCGCGAGGATTTCTTCTTCTGTTAGTGTGTTAAGCCGCATCACTGGTGCCATATATTCCTGCACACCCGCTTGAGTCACAAAACGACTTTCTTTTGTCCGCCTTCGCCAAGCAGCATCTGCAAAAAGCCCACGATTTGGGTCTTCTAAAAATCTTAGAGTACCACCAATAAAAATGCCAAGATGCTCTGCTTTACACTGCATGGTATCGTTGAACATCCCCAAGAGTCTGTTATAATTTTTTTCTCGCGTCACTGTAGGAGATATCTGGTATAAATGTGCTGCTTCATCAAGCAGAATTAAAAGACCTTTATAACCAATTTCACCAACAAACTTAGCTATGAGTTTGATGTAGTCATACCAACTTTCATCATCAATGATGACACGCACTCCTAAGGCGGCTTTTGCCTCAATCTTGGTTGTAAATTCGCCCCGCAGCCATCGTAGTGCGGCATTTTTTAAATCATCATTATCCAAGCGATAACCACGCCAATAGGCAACAATGACGGTACCAAAATCAAATCCGTGAACTAAATCCTCAATATACTGAACAACTTCCCTAATTTTTTCTTCAACTTTGTCATCAAAACCTTCGTCATTGGGACGCATTCCAGTTTCTTTGGCGACTTCTTGTTGGATTTTATTAATCCATCCTTCCAAGATGGAAACCAACGCACCACCATCTGGACGAGTTTTTGTGGCGAGGTGACTCATTAATTCTCGATATGTTGCCAACCCTTCGTTGTTGCTTCCTGCGAGTCGGCGTTCCCAGCATAAATCAGCATCAGCTACAACAAAACCTTGTTCCATAGCACGGTTGCGAAGCAGTTGGAGCATGAAACTTTTGCCGGAACCGTAATTGCCAATGACGAAGCGAAACGCTGCTATCCCTTCTGCTATATCATCAAGATTTTGCAATAGGCTTTTGAGTTCTTGTTCGCGTCCTACTGCTATGTGTTCCAGCCCCACTCTGGGTACTACTCCTGCACCAAGAGAATTTATCAAAGCAGTTGATACTTTTTTCGAGATTTTGAGCTTTGTCATTTAGATTACTGCACCTCATTTTTCTCATTCCTACGAAAGGCGTGGGAAGGCATTCAGTAGGCTGCTGCTTCCTGTAATTTACCAAAGGTAGAGCCGTGAAAGCTTTCCCAGGCTGAAGTTGGGAAGAAAAATATAATATAAAGATTTAATTTGATGAGGTTTGCCCAGCCATTTTGCCTTCGTACATTGCAAGAATTTTTTTTACATTTGTCATATGTTCTTGATAAATTTCTGGCGTTTCTGAATTTGGATTAATTATTAATTCACCAATAGTATCATTAGCACATTCATTAATAAAATCAATCAGTAAATTTGGCATTGTAATATTTTCTTCAGCAATCTTTTTAATAGTGATATTAGGGTTATTCTGCTCTACAATAGCTTTTAATACCTGAATTGTATAAGCGGGTAGCTGTTCGATAAAATCAGCCCATTCTTCAGAAAATTTTTCTAACTGAGTTCCAGTTTCTATTGTTTCTAAGGATTCTATTAATTCAGAGAAAGGAAAGAACTCTTCGCTATCTTCCTGTTCGTTTTCATTCAATTCTTCCTGAGTAGTCAGGGTTTCCATTTGATGAAGCAGTTCCCAAACTTGGCTTTGCAACTCATCGCGCTCCTCTTGCAAGACTGAGACTTGCCCTTGTAACTGTTGTAGTTGAGTTTGTTGTTGTGCAAGTTGGGTTTGTAAGGAATTCAGGCTTGATTCTATAAGTTCTTTCTCAACTCTTTTATCTAAAAGAAATTGCTTTTGCTGGTTTTCCTGAGCTTCTAACTCTTGTATTTGGACTCGTAACTCGTGTAATTTTTCTTCTAATTGAGGCTTTAATCTGTTGAGTAGAGTTAAGTTACTTTCTAATTCTTGTTTTTGCTGCTGAAGTTCACTGATTTGAGTTTGCAGTTGAGTGATTTCAGCACGCGAAACATTATGGTTCAATTCTAAACGGCGTTTTTCTGCTGTTAGGGCAGAGAAGGAATTATTGAGTTCTACTTTTGATTTATCTAATGCATGAAGCTCATTTTGTAAATAGTTTATTTGTGCTTCTAACTGTTTTTTTTCTATAACGTAGGTGCTTAGCTCTCTATTAAGACTATCTCTTTGATTACGTCGTTCTAAGACTTGATTTTGCAGTTTGCTTGACTCCGCATACAATGAGGCGTTATGTGCTTCAATTTGATTCATTTCTGCGACAAAGCGCGACTTTAATCCCTCAAGGTCTCTAATTCGCCTTTGTAGGGAATCTAAAATGAGCATTTCATGATTTCTTCTTCTTTTATCTACAAATAATGCTGATAGATATGTCGCAGGTACAGTGATTACACCTGTGAGAAGGGCATTGCTAAAATTCCAGCTAAGGACGAGACTAAGACCAAAACTCACTCCAAAGGCAACTATACCTATAATAAGTCGATTGCTCACCGTTGCTGATTGCATATTGCTTGTCTTTAACATAGTCAAGTCGTCAACCTAAGCATTTTCTAAATTACTAAGCCTCACACTGTTGCGCGTGAAAGCTATCGGTGTCATCATTTTCGTACAACAATAAAGAAAAATTAAAAATTAAAAATGAAATTTATCTATTTCATAATTCTGTGTTCGCTGGAGGGTGGGTTAAACTCGATAGTGTCAAATCTGCTTTCAAGAAATCAACAAATTGTCTTGCTGTTCTTCCAGAACGACCATTATGGCGAGTCGCCCACTGTAAAGCTTGGCGTTCCAAATCTTCCTGACTGATATCAATTCCAGCTTGTGCCGCAAGATGCCGGATAATTTGTAAGTAAATTTTCTGATCAGCTCCTTCAAAAGTTAAGGTCAACCCAAAGCGATCGCTAAAAGAAAGTTTCTCTTGCATAGTATCCCATGCATGAATTTCTTCGTTGTCCTTGGGCGATGGTCTATCGGCAAAAAACTCTCGAATCAAGTGGCGGCGGTTGGAAGTAGCATATACAACAACGTTTTGCGGTCGTGCGGTTAAATTACCTTCCAAAACCACTTTGAGTGCTTTAAAAGCATCGTCATCTTCTTCAAAAGACAGGTCATCGACAAAGATGATAAATTTCTGTGGGACACCGCGTAACTGCTCCACAATTTTTGGTAAGTCTTTCAATTCAGATTTTGCCACTTCCAGTACGCGTAAGTTGCAATCGCCATACTCCTTCAACAAGGCTTTTACCAAAGAAGATTTTCCGGAACCGCGACTTCCGTAAAGTAAGACGTGTAGCGCCACCTGTCCAGATAATAAAAACTCTGTGTTTTTCAACAAAGCTTGTTTTTGCGACTCGTAACCCACGAGTTGACTCAACTCAACTGAATCAGGATAGCGTATTCCGATAAATTGCCCAGCTTGCCAACGCAAAGCCTTATACTCTGCAAATAAACCTGTACCAAATTGGCGATAATAAGCTGCCAATTCTTTCACAGCATCAGCCCAATTTTCTAACTGTTGTAGTTTCTCTAGGAGCGGTAATTCGTGAATTCCTGCTACTCTATCCTGCTCTACGTACCACACAACTGGTGAAACGGGTAGATAAGCTACGGCTTGCACCCACTGACTCAAAGCAGCGCTGCTGCACTCATAAAGATTTTGCAACGCTTGTAAATCATGCTGAACTGCTGCTACTAGTGCAGGAGGTAAATTCTCAAATTCTTGCTGTTGAGCTAGCTGAGTAAAAGGATTATCTGCTCTCAGAATTTGAGTCATCAGATACTCCTCCCAGTTTTGATGTCTGGCAGCTAAGCACTTGAAGTAATTGCCGTATGCCTGGAGACAGCTCTGCGCGTCCGCATCAGTGTAACGTATTGCTTGTAACAGGTCAAGATATGCAATCCCCACTTCGCCTTGGAGGACGGATTGGTAGAGTAAGAGGGACGCTGCTTGGCGCTGGAGATATTGGACCTTTGCGATTGCTCTATTATCCATCAATCAATCATGGTGATGTAGCTAAATAGCTATGGTAAATTGTCTGCCGATGCTTGCAGCAAAATCAAAATCTACATAGGTTTTAACAATGACTTTAGGTATTGTTGCAGCCCTTGCCTATGGCATCTTAGCTATTATCGGTGGCATCATTGGCTACCGTAAAGCGAATAGCAAAGTTTCTCTTATTAGTGGTATCATCAGTGGTTTACTACTGATGATTGCTGCTTTTGTCCATCTCCAAGGACAAACTTGGGGTTTGACGTTAGCAGTGGTGATCACTGCTGTTTTGATAGTTGTTTTTGGATTTCGACTGGTTAAAACACGCAAATTTATGCCTGCGGGATTCATGACTGTTTTAGGTGTGGTCGCACTAGCGACGATGGTAACTCAGCAGGCGGTACTGAGGTAACATAAGCTTACTCGTCATAACCATTCTCGGTTTTTGACATAGCTGCACTCTCCCTGCTCCACTCTCCCTGATCGAGGTTGTTCAATTAGTACATTTATATTATCTCAAAGTTGATTTTGTCACACCAAATCCGCATCTACAACCTCTATTTATCCTGGAGACTGGAAGCTGCACGCCGAACGGCAGATAGGTCGGGAGACCCCTTCTCAGTAGCAAAGACGCTACGCGTAAGTCCGGAGGACAGGCTGCGCCAACACGAACGCGAGTGCGTGCGCATGATTGCGCTCAGTGTGCGCTTTGCGCTTACGGGTATCTCCTATGTCCTATGCCTGCGCTAACGCCTGTGGCGTTAGCGCAAGCTCCTCCGGAGGAGGCACAACGTAGTGCGTCACGTTTACGTACACGCTCCTAGAGTTGTGCCTTCTTTCAAACAGCAATGCTTACGCGTAGAGTAACACCCTACCTTAGCAATATTTGTTGTTAAGTGTTTTTTCCTATTTTCAGAGTTTATTAAAATATGTTTCTCAGTTTAAGAAGAAGTAAAAACATTAGTTGTTCTGTTTATTAAAATATGTTTTTGAGTTTAAGAAGAGGTAAAAATTTTTGTTGATTAGCATTTTTGGAATTTTTCAAAAAATGTTGCATAAACTACAGAAAATATAATTTTATTTTCAGTGAAAAAATGCCTAGTTTAAAAGCACAATCAGTGAGTTCTCTGAAGTCATTTCATAGTTTACAAAAATGTAAGCTTCGCAATAGCGTTGCTGTAACAATTTCAGCTACTAGTCATTCTAAAAAGCAAGATTGCAGCGTAACAAAATCATTGGTAAGATCCGGAAGTCAACTCAGATGTCATGTACTTTAGGATGTCATCTAAAGGAGGGAGATAGGTTTGTTAATGTATATTTATGATCCAAAAGTTATCAGCCATTATTGACATCAAAATGCGAATTTACAAAAGTTTATTTATAGACTTAACTATGTAGGCACAGACATTTGAAAGATTTGGCTGAACGCTGACGCAAAATTTCAAGCAATAGTAAAGGTAGCATTGCCATTTTGGCAGGTTCATTTTATAAAAATCGGATATTAGTAGATTGTGTCAATCGTTATTGATACTCGCATGCTTATTGCTATCTACTGAATAGTGTTGAAGCAAAGCCAATACTGAAATAGCGGATTATCCAAGCAATTGTACGCTATAGGAAATAATACATGGTACTTTCACTGTCTTCTCATAATGTTATCCAGTATCTGCATAAAGTAGGTCTGTGTAGCTCAGAAGAAGGCGTATATGCCGATTCTGAATTACCGCTAAGTAGCATGAAAAATTGCAATTTACTTGTGAATTTGACGGCAAATCACAAGCTGCTGGTTAAACAGGAACGATACATTAATAATGATGCCAACTCCCATGAGTTTTTCAATGAATGGCTGTTTCACCAATTGCTTCAGCAGTTTCCAGTTTTAAAAAATATTCCTGCGATCGCATCTTTATTAGTACACTTTGATGAAGAAAAATCTATTATTGTTCGCAATTACCTAAAGGAATATTTTGAAGTAGCAAGTTTTTATCAAAAAGATTTGTCCTTTCCCAAAGCAATTGCAAGTGCTATTGGCACCAGCTTGGGAGCGCTGCATCGTGCTACTTTTAATCGCCGAGAATATCGTGATTTTATGGCAACTGCTCCTCAGGGACAGTTTCGCTATCAATTTTATAATCCAGCGCAAGGAATAGGGTCAATTGGCTCTGAGATTTTTGGGAATGTTCCTACAGATGCACTGAAATTTTACGTTCTTTATCAACATTATGAAAGTTTGGAAGCAGCAATTGCAGAATTAGCATACGGATGGAATCCCTGCTGCTTAACTCATAATGATTTAAAATTGGAAAATATTTTAGTCCATTCAAGGTGGGATCAATTAGATAATTGCCTTGTACGACTCATTGACTGGGAAGCTTGTGCTTGGGGAGATCCTGCTTTTGATTTGGGAACTTTAGTAGCAAGCTATTTGAAAATTTGGTTAGAAAGTCTAGTGGTAGATCCCACCATCGAGTTAGAAGAATCTTTGCTTCTAGCAGCGGTACCATTGGAAGTTCTCCAACCCTCAATAATAGCCCTAACTCTGGCTTATCTTGATTCTTTCCCAATGATTCTTGAGTATCATGGTGACTTTGTTCAACGAGTTATTCAGTTTGCGGGTTTAGTTCTGATTCATCAAATTGAGTCAAAAATTAAGCATCACAAATACTTTGATAACTCAAGTATTTGTATGCTCCAAGTTGCTAAAAGTTTACTCACCAAACCGCAAGAGTCTGTGCTGACTGTTTTCGGGATTGCAGAGTCAGAAATTATAAAACATTTTGTCAACTTCGCTCAATTCTCTCAGCCAGAAACAGAAAATAACTTGCTTCGCCTTTATTACGACAAAACTCGTTTACGTGGTTGTTAATACGAACAGATGAACACAGATAAACAGAGAGAAATGTGTACTTCAGCAGGCTAGAAAACGCTATACGCTTGCTTTGCTCTCTACCCTGAACTCTCATTTAATAAGCTCCAATAATGCTAGAGTCTTCTACCAAACCGCTGTTAAATTTTCTATTAGATATTGCTAGCAATATCCAAATTGAATCTAACTTTTGCATTCGCCACCCTAAATATCAACCCTTTGCTCTACCAGCCAAAATAGCAGAGCGATTTCGGAAAAATTCGCCAGCATTACAACACAAGTATCTTGCTCTACTTTTGCGAAATTTCCTTCACGGAATTTACTACAATGGATCGCTACAAACTACATTGTCACTTGATGGTGATGCGAGTCATAACTTAGCATACAAAAACCTAGAGAGCCATTCGATTTTGGAGATTGATTGGCAATTTTACGAGCAATTACATACCAGCAATCACGGTATAGGTTACTTTGATCCTGGTTGGCAGGTGTTGCGACGGGAACCAGATGGTAGTATTGCAGTTACCAAAGGCGGTTTGACATTGTATGTTGAGTACAATAGCAACCTAGAACCATCAACGCAGACCGCCAAAGTAGGAGAGTATATTAATATCTGGATGCCTAAAAACCGACTGGAAAACGGTTTTTACGTAGCGGTGAGTAATATCGGACAGGATTTGCACCTTCAGCCAGATGCTCATTTGGGCGCAGGGCGAATTTACTTTAATGTCACTCCATTTGGTGCGATCGCCCTCATGAACCGCCTCACACAGCAACTGAACGCTGCTGCAATTCCTTTTAATTTTCAGGTTTTACATAATCCATTAGCCTATGGACGCTACGACTCAGGAGTGCTGTCCTTTGAACGCGAAGACTATCCAGCAGTGCGAAAAGTCCTTCAGGCTGTCTATGCTGAGCATCAATCGCATTTTCACAAAGAAATCCCCTTATTTACCAAATTTTTGGCACCTGGGCTGAGTTTAGCTGAAGAAGTCAGCCAAAAATTTGCAGCACAGGAAAGTTTTGGAATGAACCGCTGTCAAATTGTGGCTAATGCTTTGTTGGAAGTTTGGCAACAAGGTAACAATTCAACGCACGAGCGAATGAGGGCAATTGAGCTACATTTTACTCGGTTCGGCATTGATTTACAGCGTCCCTACCTCAATCCTTACTCTGAGGATATTTACTACGAACTAAATTGATAAAACCAATGGTTGCGGTAAAATTATTTACTATAGCCGACAAATAGTCTGCTATATATTTTTGAATTTTGAATTTTTCAAAATGCCCTTTACTTATAATCGCACCGTTCGGTTTCAAGATACTGATGCTGCTGGAGTCGTTTACTTTGCTAATATCTTGGCTATTTGTCATGAAGCTTATGAAGAGTCTCTAGTTGTATCTGGCATTAACCTCAAAGATTTTTTCACCAATCCATCTGTGGCTTTTCCGATTGTTCATACTAGTGTGGATTTTTTCCGTCCGCTGTATTGTGGGGACAATTGCGTTATTAGATTAATGCCACAACAGCTTAGTGTTGATAGGTTTGAAGTGGCTTATGAAGTCATAGTTGGTGAGGTGATGGCTGCTAAAGCTGTGACTCGACACGTTTGTATTGAGACAAATAGCAGAACTAAAAGAGAGTTGCCAGAAGAAGTGACGGAATGGTTGGAGGCGAACCGCCGAGGCGCAGAGAGCGTAGAGAGAAGAAAGTCAAGAGAGGCTATTTGAAAAACTTAGGAAACGAACCGCCCTACGCCGTACCCGAAGGGAGCGCTCTGCACTCAGGCGCATGCCTGTACCCGAAGGGAGCGCTTTGCGCTCAGGGCTTTAGACGCCAAGAACGCCAAGAAGAGGAGAGGTTATTAAAGAGAGTTTTGAAGAAAATTTGTTGCTATTTGCTGTAGCTGTTGGCGATTGATTTTGCCTTGGGAATTGCGAGGTAAGGTTTGTACAGGAATCCAATGTTTGGGAATTTTAAATTTGCTGAGTTTCTCTTTTAGGAGATTTCGGATTTCTAAATCAGAAGTATTCGAGTTTTTCGGAATGTAAATTGCTGTGACTGCTTGTCCCCAAAGTTTATCTGGTATGCCGATGACACAGACATCTGCTACCATTTGTGTTGCTCTAATGGTTGATTCAATTTCGATTGGATAGACATTTTCCCCGCCTGTAATGATTTTTTCGCTGTTACGTCCAACGATATGTAAATAACCTTGGTTATCTAAAAAGCCCAAATCATCTACTCGCAAATATTCCTGATTATCCCAAGTATTAGGATAATAGCCTAAAGCTAGAGATTGAGAATAAATTGTGATATTTCCTATTTGATTTGAATTCAATTCCTCGCCTTGCTCATTGCAAATTTTTACAGAGGCATGGGGAAGGAGTTGAGTACAGCTATCTTTACTATTAAGAAAATCATCGGGTTTGAGGGTGGCAATTTGTGAGGCAGTTTCAGTCATCCCATAGGTGGGAGCTAACCGAATGTTATAATATCTTGCTTTTTCTAAAAGTTCGTTCCAAGCTGGCGCACCTCCCAAAAGTACGGTTTGAAATTGGGATAACCACTCAGTTAATTCTGAATTTTGTAGAAGACGCTGTAACTGTGTTGGTACTAAAGAAATACAAAAATTTGATGGTTCAATAGTGCTTATCTGATTTTTTATTTGACCAGATTCTAAGTCTTTAAATAGCTGAAGAATGAGTCTTCCACCAGTCGTGAAGGAGCGCATAAATTGCATTAAACCGCTGACATGATAAAGCGGTAATACACAAAAGGAATTAACTTGATTGAGCGAAAAATGTTCTGTAAATCCTTTTACGGATGCCATTAAAGTTTCCCAGGTATGAATGGCAAACTTCATCTTTCCCGATGAACCACCAGTGGGAATCATGATAAATGCTGAGTCAGGAGATGAGGAGGTGGGGAGGTAGGGAGATGAGATTTTTGAATTTTGAATTTTGTAGACACCCCTTGGGCGGTGAGACAGCGCTGCAGGAGGGTTTCCCTTCGTAGGCGACTGCGTTCGGCTTTGCCGTGCCGCAGGCATACCCGAAGGGCTTCCCGCAGGGTATTTTGAATTGTTTTGTCCCCAATTTCTTGTCCCTAGTCCCCAAATTAAATCTGGGTTGACTAAATCAAAAACCTGTTGCCATTCTTGTTTTCCCCAATCGGGATTGCAAAGAAAAACCGGACAACGAGCAGCACAAGCGGCGAGAAACCCTGCTAAAAACCGCACTGGATCGCGTTCAGCTAGGAGAATTTTCAGTGGTGTGCCTCGATAATATGAAAACTGCGTTAATTCTAAATACAGTTGTTCGCTTAACTGGGCAAATAAATCGCTATCATCACAAATTAACCAGTCTTTAGGTAGAGGCTGGTAAAATGTTTGCTGCAGAATATTTTCTAGAGTTTTTTCCATAAAGCTTCTGGCAAAGTTTCTTCTTGGGCAAACCAATGGTTGACACCAAAACCTACTGCTCTGTTACCCTGAGATAATTCAGCGGCTAGCTGGAGCGCTGCTTGTCTACCAATTGCGGTTTCAAAAACGGATGAAAAGACAGCATCAATTTTATGCTGCTGACAAAACTGACGCAGGCGAGATGGTGAACCGACTATCCCAGGCTTAATTACAAAAATTCCTCGCCAACCTTGTTTGAAGCATCTGGCTAGTTGGTTAAGTGTGGCGACAGACTCATCTAGGGCGATCGCCGTCTTATAGTCATGACTTAACTCCAACATCGCCTCGAATTGAGCCACAGACAAAGGCTGTTCAATAAATTCAATTTGTAGCGATAATTCATCATCTGCCTTAATATTGTCGCAAGTCCGCAGCCATAAATTAGCTTCTTCATAGCTCAATCCACCATTAGCGTCTAATCGCAGCTTTGCTGAGGCTGGTAAAGTTTGAGTGAGTAATTCAAAAATTTCTAGTTCTTTGGCAATGGGATAGACACCAATTTTCCATTTAAAAGTGCGGTATCCCTCGTTCCACAGCTTCTCGTACGCCTCTAGCGCCGCTTCTCTAGCTGGTAACAAACCACTGTAGCAAAAAAACTTGGCGTTCTTGGCGTCTTGGCGGTTCGTTTCCCAAGCGGACTCAAACCCAAATTGACACGCGGGTAACTCGTCAGGAATAGAGAAAATCGTCTCTTCTGTGATTTCCTCTGGAAGCTCGTGGCAAAATTCTAGAGCTTGTTCTAAGGTTTCCGAACCAAACCAGCTGATGGGCGCAATTTCCCCCCAGCCGATTTTTCCTGTTTCATCGGTGAGACGCAGGATAATACCTTCGCGAACATCCCAGCTTCCGTGACTTGTAGTCAGCGGTTTGAGAAATCTCTGCTGATAAGGACGAAACTCAAATCGATACTGCATCAAAAGCCTGCAAGCAAAAATCCTAAACCGAACAGTAAGCAACTCCAAAAATGCACTGATACGGCAATGAATTTACAGTTACTCACTTTTTCCGGGTGGTTATGATTTTGCTGAACATGCCTACATAACTTTAGGGCAAAGGGTAAACTCGCAAAACTTAGTAAAGTCCACACGGGAAAAATTCCACAAACCACAAACAGCAAAGTTAGGGCATAAATGCTACCAGTAAACCAAGTTAACAACTGAGCCGCTTTTTGTGTTCCTATCCGGACAATTGGCGAACGTTTTCCTGCTGCTATGTCATCCTCAACTTGGTGAAAGTGCGAACAAAACAAAATTAAGCTTGTAGCAATTCCAACAATCACCGAAGCTGCGAGACTCATCATTGACCAGGTAGCAGTTTGACTGTAGTATGCTGCTCCTATAGCTAAGGGACCAAAGGCAAAAAAGCAAATGATTTCCCCTAAACCCTGGTACCCTAGACGAAAGGGAGGTCCTTGGTAAGTGTAGCCCAAAGCACAACAAAGCAAGATTATTCCGATTACGGTTAAGTCTTGTTGCCACCAAGCTATTGCTAGTATTCCCAGCAAACCCAGACCTAAAAATAAATTTCCCAGCCAAAATATTAATAGCTTATTGCCTGTTAAATTCACCAAAGAATGGTGTTTATTTTTGTCAATCCCTGTTTCTGAATCAAAGACATCATTACTGAGATTTTCCCAAGCCAGGATAAAAATTGCAGCGACTGAGAAAGTAGAAAAAACTGCTCCATGAAACACCTTAGTTTCCGCGAATGCGATCGCCGTTCCTACCCAGATGGGCATAAGAGCAACGCTGTACATTGGCGGTTTTATTGCCGCCATCCATAACTTAGTATTGGGATAAGAAATCAGCTTTGTAGTCATCAGTCGTGAGTAATGAAATTGCCAACAACTTTTTCAGCAAAAGTTCTTATGGTTTGTAAATACACCATATACAGACAACACATTCAAAAAAGCCGCTTTCTCTGTAAGAGTGAAGCATTAGTCAGGTGCATTAACGCACTTAACCTGGTTATGGTCTTTCTCACTCTCAAATGACAGCATAAACTTGGCACTGCAATCAGGTTTTTGCCAAACCACAATCTGGCAGAGCCACTATGCTGGTTACAAGGCGACTGTTTTGTGTTACCTGTAGAAATACGACCACGAATTATCACTCTTTTGGAAGTTAACTTTAGAAAAATTTACTCTTTCTAGATCATGACAGTTTCTCCATGTAACGCTGACTTTTTTGTATATAATAAGGAACTATGCCGCTTTCTTTTAGCTGTTCAGCAAAATTGCATCAAGAATAATGTCACACAAATTGCAAGTCTTTCCCTGGAGATTGACTGGGTTGACCCTTTAGTTGTCCTTGAGCGGCTGGCACAACCAAATAAAATTAATTTTTATTGGGAGAATAGAGGAAAAAAAGAAGCGCTTGCTGCTGTTGATGCTGTCGCCAAATTAGAAATTGTCGGGAAAGAGCGTTTCGCTCAATCAGAAGAGTTTATCAAAGAATGTGTAAAAAATATAGTTTGCTTTTCTAGGACAAAGCAAGCTTTCTCTGGAACTCAATTTTTATGTAGTTTTAGTTTTTTTGATCAAAATACCCAAGCAGACTATCCATTTCCAGCCGCTACCATTTTTCTGCCGCGTTGGCAAGTGGCTGTTAAAAATGAGTGTTGCGTATTAGTTTTAAATACAATTATCAATGCTGACGTAAATATTCAAAGAATTCTGCAAATTTTCTGGCGCAAGATTGAAATAATCAATTCCATAGGATATGAGTCACAAACTCTTGATTATTCTTTGCCAAAATTCAGCAAACAATCAGTTGCAAATCCAGAAAAGTTTAAACTTTCAGTGTTGTCAGCGTTGGAAAAAATTCAGTCTAATCATTTAAATAAAATTGTTTTGGCAGATGCACTTGATGTTAAGTCAAATGCTGATTTTAACTTAATTCAATCCTTAAATAACCTGCGACAACTGCATCCTAACTGTTATGTGTTTTCTATAGGAAACGGTAAGGGACATAATTTTATAGGCGCAAGTCCGGAACGCTTAATTAGTATTCAGGAAAAACAGTTAATGACTGATGCTTTGGCTGGTTCTGCACCACGGGGTAAAACACCTGCTGAAGATGCTGCTAATGCCAGTTCTTTGCTCAATAGCATGAAAGAAAGACACGAACATTCGTTGGTAATTGATTTTATCACTCAACGTCTGTCTCAACTGGGTTTATCACCTCAAGTTTTAGCACCTCGCTTGCGACAATTATCTAACATCCAGCACTTGTGGACACCTATCAGCGCCCGAGTTCCTGCTCATGTCCATCCCTTAAAGATAGTCGCCCAGCTACATCCTACACCAGCAGTTGCAGGTACTTCCCAAGAAATTGCTTGTCGCGAAATTCGTGGTTACGAAAGCTTTGAAAGGGGTTTATACGCTGCGCCATTAGGTTGGGTAGACTTGGAGGGAAACTGTGAGTTTATTGTGGGAATTCGTTCAGCACTCATAGATGGCGATCGCGCCAGACTTTACGCAGGTGTTGGTATCGTTGCTGGTTCCGATCCCGACAAAGAACTTGCAGAAGTTCAACTCAAACTACAAGCGTTGCTCAAAGCATTAGTTTAGAAATTTGTGTAATGCTTGTAACAATTGCTTAACCGTGTAGGGCTTTGGCAAAAATGTTTCAACGCCAAGGGCTTCCGTCCGTTGCTTGTTGTCTGAAAGCCCACTAGCAGCCATAATCTTGACACATGGATTCATTTTTAGCAAAGCACGGATCGTGGTTAAACCATCCATGACTGGCATCATCATATCCACAAACACGACTTTGATTTCTTCCCGATGTTGAGCGTACAATGCAAGTGCCTCAATGCCATCACAAGCTGTCAACACTTTATAGTTGTAGCTTGAGAGCGTGATTTTGGTAATTTCTTGAATTTCCGCCTCATCATCCACCACCAAAATCAATTCTCCATTTCCCGCAGGTAATTTCAAAGTTTCTGCTGGCGGTGTTTCGTTCTCTAAAACTGCTTTTAAAAAGACCTGAAATTCTGTTCCTTTACCAACAGTGCTAGAAACACTGATAAAACCCCTGTGGCTTTTCATAATGCCAAGCACTGTTGAAAGACCGAGCCCTGAACCTTTTGCGACCTCTTTGGTTGTAAAGAAAGGCTCAAAAATTCTATCCAATATTTCACGAGACATACCAATTCCAGTATCCCTGACGGTGATCACAATGTGGGGTCCAACAGTTGCATCAAGATTCATCCGGGCATAGTTTTCGTCAATCAAGAAATTTTCGGCTGAAATACTCAAAACACCACCATTTGGCATCGCATCGCGAGCGTTAATAACCAAATTTATGAGCACCTGATGCAGTTGTGTCCCATCTCCAGAAACAGTCCAAAGATTTGGTGCTATGTCAGTGCAAAATTCGATAGATTTGGGAAATGTCTGTTTGGCAAACTGCTCAATTTCCAATATCAAATGCCGTAGTTGTAAAATCGTGCGCCTACCTTCGACACCGCGTGCAAACGATAGCACTTGCTTAACCAAAGTCGCACCACGTTGAGCGTTTGTTTCTAATGTCTCAAGCAGCAGCTGGTTTTGCTCATCAGAAATTCTCATCCGCAAAAGTTGAGCAGACATGAGCATCGGAGCCAGTATATTATTGAGGTCGTGGGCAATACCGCTCGCAAGTGTGCCGAGGCTTTCCAGTCGCTGAGCGCGAAGAAACTGTGCTTCAAGTTGTTTCTTTTGGGTGATATCGGTGTCAACGGCGAGAATTGATTTTGGGTTCCCGCGTTCATCGCGTACTAGTGTCCAACGACTTTCGACGATGATTTCCTTGCCATCTTTCATCACTTTATGCAACTCACCATACCATTCGCCTGTAAGGTGAACTTGATGCAGAGCCTCTTCTACCTGCGACGAAGTTTCCTTGAACAACAGCTCGTTGGCATCCTTGCCCAGAGCTTCTTGTACTTTCCAACCGTAAAGACGCTCAGCGCTTCTGTTCCAAAAGACAATTTTGTTTTCTAAATCTCTAACTACAATGGCATCTGTCGCGACATCAAGCCAAGCCGCTTGTTCGCGGATTTTCTGTTCCGCTCGTTTGCGCTCGGTGATATCCATTGCGACACCAATCATACGGACTGCTCTACCAGTTTCGTCATAATAGACTTGCCCTTTATTTCCTATCCAATGCAGCGCACCATCTGGTGATACTAATCGAAATTCGGCTTCATAATCTGTCCTATTTTCAATAGCATCTGTAATGGCAGCAAGGACGCGATCGCGATCTTCAGGATAAACAGCATCGAGAAAAGCTTCCAATGTGTGGTCATGGGAGCCTAAGGCAAGACCACAGAGCGGTTCCATTGGGTTATAATCCACAACATTATTGGTTGTGATGTTCCAGTCCCAAGTCACCATGCGGGCGGCTTCCAGAGTTAACCTCAGTCGCGCTTCGCTGTCTTGCAGTGCTTCAAGCGTCAGCTTTTGCTCTGTGATATCCATGCAGGAACCAATGTAACCCGCAAAACTACCATCTGAATGAAATCTTGGGGTACCTGTATCTAAGAGCCAACGATACTCACCATCAAAACGCTTGAGGCGATATTCCATAGTGAAACTGCGGCGAGCATCAAATGCAGTTGTGTAGGTTTCCAAGCAAAACTCTAAATCGTCAGGATGAACAAGTTCTGTCCATCCGTCACCTATTTCTTGTTCCAGTCTGCGTCCAGTAAATTCCAACCAGCCCTTGTTCAAATAATGACAAAATTGGTCAATACCAGCCATCCATATCATGACTGGGGCTGTGTCTGCCATAGTGCGAAATCGTTCTTCACTTTCTTGGAGCGCGGCGATCGCATTCTTGCGTACAGTGATGTCAATAGAAATGCCAACAATGCCGACTAATTCCCCTTTGTCATCGTGTATAGGCGAATCAGTGATTAAGATTGGGAACAAGGTGCCGTCTCGACGGCGAACGAGAAATTCACCAGACCAACTTTCACCGCGCTGTAGCTGCGACATAATCTGGGCGGCTTGCTCTTGTGAAGTCTCAGCAGGAACGACTTCCAAAATATTTTGACCTATGACTTCCACCGCTGACCAGCCGTAGAGTATTTCCGCAAAGCGATTCCAGTATATAATTTCCCCGTCCAAATTAGTGGCAATCACTGCCTGTTCCACCGTTGATAGCAGATGCGCCTGAAAGTAAATTGCTGCTTCTGCCTGCTTGCGCTCAGTAATATCAATAGCTATACCCAAAACCTGCACCGGCAAGCCATTGGCATTTTTGGAAAAAACAGTATCTCGACTACGCAGCCAACGCCACTCGCCATGACCATCTCTCATTCGGTACTCTAGTTCGAGAACTTCACCCTCTTTCACACTTTCAAAGCGTTTATGGTATTCCGTAACTCGTGGCATATCATGTGGATGAACAAGATTAGGCAATACTGCCTCTCTCATGGCTTCAATTTGTTGCGACGTATAGCCTAAAATCTCAACAGCTTGTCGGTTTACATAGATGTTGCGCTGTTCAACTAAGTCGTAGACGTATATCAGATCCGGACTTGTTTCAACAATCCGCTCAATAAGATACTGCTTTTCTTGCAAAGCAGCTTCTACCTGCTTACGTTCCGCAAGTTCGGTTTGTAATTGTAACAAGAGCGTAGATTGCTGAATGGCGATCGCCAGTTGATCAGCCACTGCACAAGTTAATTCCACTTCCTCCTGTTGCCAAGAAAAAGAGTGGTTATTTCTGATCAGGCTAAGACTACCCCAAAGAGTAGAGCCAAAATGCACTGGAACCAGCAACCATGCTCCCTGATAAGTTTGGGCAAAGTTACGGTTGATTTCATCTGAACAAGCACTAGCATCTTCGATTTGAACAACTTCCAATCGCTTGAGCCGGGCGGCAATTTCATTGTCAACATCGGGAATTTCCAGTCCCAAAGCACTTGGTAAATCTGGAATTTGATGATAATCAGCGACATTCAGCCACAGTTGCCGTTCGGGTAGATATTGCACAATTTCAACTCGATCAGCTGGTACAAGCTGAGTAATCTCATAAACTGCTGTGGAAAAAATTGTTTCTAAGTCTAGAGAATTACGGATACTTTGAATCACCCGATTGAGCGCCTGCTCTTTTTGTTGGCGTCGCTCCCGTTCGTATTGCTGTCGTAGCGCCTCTTCAGCAACAGGCTGAAGAGATGCTAATTGTTCTAACTGAGAAAGGTGTTGGCGCAGTGCAGCTAACTCTTCAATCAACTGCTCTTTTGTCTTTTCCTCGTCTTTCATTGCCTTATATATTAGGAAAAAGCTCTGTTTGAAGCAGTTACTTAGAATATTTACAGAAAGGTTTTATCCCTGTCATTATCTAATGTCGTAAATTTATATACCGCTTTCAAAAAATTCCTTCATTAATTGCTAATTAAAATATTTATAACTATTTATCATTGGAATCAGTCCAAATCATTGAACATCAAATCATCTTTTATAAATGAAAAAAAATTCTTACAAAAGAAAGTATGATTAAGGAAGATTTATAACCACAGATTAACACAGATGCACACAGATAATTTATCTGTGTTAATCTCTGTGCATCTGTGGTTTCATTCTCATAAATTTGACTTTTGTAAGTTTAAGGTAAATGCACACTAAATAAATAGATATTGTCGGGTGGCAATACCCAAGCTTATAGATTTGTAGTGAAAAAATATAACAACAATATCTTGGCAATAGCTTATAGCTAGCTTGTAGTTACACAAACGTAACTACAAACCAAAGTCAAAATTTCAATCAATTGACTATAAATCCCTATGGATAAAGGGCTTGGCATCTGCACCTGTGTAAGTAGCCACAATATGACCATTGCCACTCATCTGATATTTGTATGTTACCAAACCTTCTAAGCCAACGGGACCACGAGGAGGCATTTGTTGAGTACTAATTCCGACTTCTGCACCAAAACCATAGCGGAAGCCATCAGCAAATCGGGTAGAACAGTTGTGGTAAACTCCGGCTGCATTCACCAGCGCCAGGAAAGTTTCAGCAGCTTCTGCATCTTCAGTGACAATGGCATCGGTGTGTTTAGAGCCATAATCGTTAATGTGGGCGATCGCATCCTGCAATGAATCCACAACTTTAATCGACAAAATCAAATCAGAGTATTCTGTCTCCCAGTCTTCTTCTATTGCGGCTGCAATACTTGACAAAATCTCACGGCTGTGTTCATCCCCTCTTAATTCCACATTGAGTTTTTGCAAAGTCTCAGCAATTTTTGGTAAAAATTCTTCAGCGATGCTCGTGTGAACGAGCAAAGTTTCAATTGCATTGCAAGCAGCAGGATAGCCCGTTTTGGCATCAACTGTAATGGCGATGGCTTTCTCAATATCTGCGGCTTTGTCTACATAAAGATGACAAATTCCATCAGCGTGACCTAATACAGGTATACGGGTATTTTCCTGCACAAACCGGACAAACGAGTTAGAACCCCTAGGAATAATTAAATCTACATACTTATCTAATTTCAAAAGTTCTAAAATTTCTTCTCGTGTTGTTAATAACTGCACCGCATCTGGATTAACAGCAGTTTGAGATAATCCTTGTTTAATCGCCTTAACTATGGCTTCACAAGAACGAGTCGCTTCCTTACCACCTTTGAGGATAATGCCATTTCCCGACTTGATAGCAAGAGAAACAATTTGAATTGCGGCTTCTGGACGTGCTTCAAAAATGACACCCAAAACGCCTAAAGGACAAGTGACGCGCTTCAGGATTAAACCTGTATCAAGTTCACGGTGAATCTGTACAGCACCGACTGGATCAGGGAGTTTCCCGACATCTCTAACACCAGTAATAGTGTCTCTTAACTTATGTTCATCTAACTGCAAACGCTTATAAAGTGGTTTAGCAATTCCTTCTGTAGTCGCTCTTTCACAATCAGCAACATTTGCTTGTAAAATTTCGTCTTTTGCAGCTTCTAAAGCTTGGGCGATCGCTTCAATAGCTTGATTTTTCGCGTCAGTTGAGAGAACCGCCAGCTTGAGTGCAGCCAGTCGGGTTTTTTTAGCAACTGCAATTAGGTTTGATAAATCCTCACCAGAAATAGTCATGCTCAAAAATCACGTTTATCTATGCCTTTCCCCAATCCTATCAACACTAGACCTCTTGCACTAATCCCTAAAACCCCCTCAATCCCCCCGCAAGCGGAGGGAAGGTTTAATTCCCTCCTCGCTTGTGGGGAGGGTTAGGGTGGGCTGCTAAATATTCGTGCAACAAATCTATTAGTTATTCTCCCCACCTCCGCATCCTCCACTTGGTTCACCCAACTGGGTCATAAAAACTACTCGATTCGGGTGAAGTTTGAGCTACATAATCAAGCTTATTTTGGAACTATCGAACGCAAATGAAATTCAGGGAGAAAAACAATGACATTTACTCAACCATCTACCGAAGCTCAACTTGGCAAACCCGAACTAAGAGAAGGTTCCACAGGAGAAGCAGTTAAAGAATTACAAAATTTGTTAAAGAAATACGAACTTTACACAGGTGCTATTGATGGGATTTTTGGTCCAGCAACAACAAAAGCTGTCAAAGCCTTCCAACACCGTGTATTCTTAAAAGAAGATGGTATTGTTGCGGATAAGACTTGGCGGGCACTTTACAAGGGTGGACCAGTCGATATGCCAATTCTGAAAAAAGGTAGCAAAGGCGATTTAGTTGTTACTATTCAAAAAATCTTGCTAACTACCAAAGACTATAGTGGTAGTGCTGATGGCGACTTTGGTGTCCGCACAGAAACCGCAGTGAAAGCTTTCCAAAAGCGTGTCGGTTTGCCACAAGATGGCGTTGTTGGCGATCGCACTTGGTTTGAGTTCAGCAAAATTAATCACTAAAGCCACGTGGAGACAATGAGAAGGTAGTAGAAACACCAAACCCGATTTCTTTAAGAAACCGGGTTTTTCTACTCTTGTGCAAGTTGAGCCTTAGCTTGTTGCCACAGCGTTTCTAATTCCTCTAAAGTGTAATCAGAAAGAGGACGCTCAGCAAAAGCCTCCATTTTTTCCAAACGCTGAACAAACCGCTGATTTGTTCCCTGCAAAGCTGCTTCCGGATCAAGATTATTCCAACGCGCAAGCTGGAGAACAGAAAACAGCAAATCACCTAACTCAGCTTGTTGTCGTTCTGGTGTTTCGTGTTCCAAAGCCTGTTTGAATTCCGTCAATTCCTCATTAAACTTGTCCCACACCCCATCAATATTTTCCCACTCAAATCCAACAGCCGCCGCCTTTTGCGAAATCTTCATCGTCGCTATCAATGGGGGAAGCTTACGTGTATAGCCACCTAGCTTGTGACTGAGTGTTTGACTCTCCGCGGATGGTTCTCCTTTTTCCGCAGCTTTAATTTGTTCCCAGTTTTGCCGCACCTCATCAACGCTTTGCACCGACACATCACCAAAGACATGAGGATGACGGCGAATCAGCTTTTGGGAAATCCCTTCAGCCACTTCCTTCAAGGAAAATTGTTCGTATTCGCCAGCGATTTGTGATTGTAGGACAACTTGTAAGAGTAAATCGCCCAGTTCTTCAGCAATAGCGTCTTTATCCCCACTATTAATAGCGTGTACTACTTCATAAGCTTCTTCTATCACATATGGTGTCAGCGTTTGGGGAGTTTGCGCCAAATCCCAAGGACAACCCCCATCAGGAGAGCGCAACTTTGCCACTATATCAATTAATTCTTGTAACGCCGCCAAAGTCTCAGCGTTCTTCTGGGTTTGATTAGTTTCCATAATTAATAAAAACTCTGCGTCCTGGTGCGTCCTGGTGCGGTTCAAAATACTCTTTTGTAATTGGCAAGCAAAACGCTTACCCCACAACATATTTATGACTTTGTGCGGCTATTTCTAGCTTTTACTTTACCCCTACTACTACCGCGACTCGTCGCTTTACGTTTCTTCATTTTCGCACGCGGCGGCAGCAATCCACGAACTCCCTGCTTTTGGAAACGCTTGTACGCCGATCCACCCCAGTCGCTGAGAGAATGGCTCATAGCACCAAGTTCCAGCCCTATAAGTAGGGCAAGAAATTCTATACTGTAATGAGTGAGCGTGGATGTAACAGTTCCGCTTGCAGTCTGCCAATTGAACTCCACATTCCACAGCTTCTGGACAACAAATAAAGGGAAAATTGCCGCGATCGCTATCAAGCTACCTAGATAAAGGACACGTAGCGTCGTGCCGATGACTGGTCCATGAGATAAAAAAGAACGATGGCGTAGACTTTTTTGATAAGGTAGCCAAATATAGCGCAAGAAACCCCAGCGTTGGTAGTGGCGGGAGTAAATGTCCAAGTCAGGACCAAACATCAGCCCTCCGAACAGAAAACCACCGACAACCAACAAAGTCAAGTTACCGCTCTTGGTTTGCCAGAAAGTAACACCAGTTACGAACGGCAAAGCCCATAAAGTAATGCGATCGTGAGTCCGACCAGAGGGCATAAGCAATTTTATGATTCGCTGATTTAAAATGTACAAGCCATTGCGACTCAGTAAGCACTAAATTCAATGCAGGATAGCATAGAAGAGATTGGGATTGACCAAAGAAAAAATTTTTCAAAAATACTATCGCGTTCTCAGAATTTATGTGCTAATATTAGTTATTGTGTACGACAGCGGGCAGTTAGCTCAGTTGGTAGAGCGCCTGCCTTACAAGCAGGATGTCACTGGTTCGAGTCCAGTACCGCCCATTGACCGCTGATTTCAAATGGTTAAGTGAAAATAGACTTTAACAGGCAATTCTAAGCCTAGTACCGTAAGGCGGAAGTCAAAAGTCAAAAGTCAAAAGTCAAAAGTCAAAAGTATTATGGAATCGGCTTTTTGGGGATTTTAAATGGTGATCCAGCCCTGCAGGAGGGTTTCCCGACCTAGGCGACTGGTGAACCCGAAGGGTTGCTCTATTTACGCCATAGTGTACTAGGTTGTCATCCTGGCGAACTAGGCTTGAAAGATTTGGCAGAAATTGCATTGTAAAGTAATTTCAAACCCTGAAACAGCGCAAGCTGCACGAAGCAGAAAAGCGCAAGTCAATTCATTGCTGTGAAACTCATTGCTGTGAAACTCATTGCTGTGAAACGGAGAAGGGGGGATTCGAACCCCCGTTAGGTTGCCCTAAAACGCATTTCGAGTGCGCCGCATTCAACCACTCTGCCACCTCTCCAAAGGCATGATATTCCTATAATAAGGAATATATCACGAATTGCCGATTTTTAGAAAATAGATGTTTTATTTTCTGTTGCCTGGATAAATGTCTCAAACTGTCGGTTGGGTGTCCACTGGATAGCGCCGTCTCTGCCTGTAAAAAATAGTTTTGTCTGACTTAAGGTCAATTCAGACAGCGTTTTTTGGTCAATCTTAGTGCTTGTGGCGATCGCCACTTGTGGTTGTAAGCCAGGAATTAATTCTTTTAAAGACTGACCAGGACACCACAAGACTTGCGTACGAGGTAAACCTCCAGTTCTCACTAGCTGACGCAGTTGAGTTGTTTCCAGTTCACCCACTAACAGCCAATTTTGCCCTAAAATTTGCAACTGTAAGATGGGCAATTGGTTGTTGATTAATTGCGCGACCATCGAACCAGTACTGACAGTTTGACCGACTGACAACGGTTGGTAAATTCCCTTACCCTTTTGCACTTCCTTTTGAATGACTTGACTGGTCATATAATTTTCTAACGTGGGAGAATAGTCATAGAAAACTCCAATTGGCAAACGTTGTAATACCTCCACCCACGCACTATTGCCATTGCGATGGAAATTAGAAGCAATTGCCCAATCTATCTTATTCACACCCTGCTGTTGTAAAAATGGCAGTATAGTGAAGCGTCCTGTCCCTTCATCCCCACTATTAATGAGTGTGACCTTTCCTTGGTCTTGAATCACTAAAACTGGTTCCTCGCCAGATGCTAGCACTGTTATCCGAAACAGGGTGTTTGCAGAATGCCAAACTGGGATGAATACCAAACCCAAGGCAACCATACCAGCAAACCACCACCGCTTTTGCCACCAACGCACCACCCATGCCAAGATAATTAATGTATATATTGCCAGCATCTGACCACTGGATATGCTACCAACAGCAACTGTACTTCCTGGTAAGCCCGCAAAAAATTTCACCAACTGTAGCAGCCAATGAATTGGATGATACAACAAATTAGCCAAAGTGCTTCCTGCGTCAGGCAAAACTAAACTTGCCAAGGCGCTTACCATTCCACCGATACTGATGACAGAAATCAATGGACTGGAAAGGATATTGACTGGCAGAGTGTAAAGTGCTACCACACTAAAGACATTCAATAATAGGGGTAATGTCCAAATTGCAGCGGCTAGGGGAACTGCAATTGAAGATGCAATTATTGGTGGCAACCATTCCAAACGTTTTATGATCGGGGATGCTGTGACAATTAACCCCAGCGTTGCCAAGAAACTGAGTTGAAATCCTAAATCCCAAATCCATAAAGGATTAAATAGCAATAACAGGACTGCTGCAACCAGTAGTGATCCCAACTGTTTGACTTTGCGTCTTAATCCTAATCCAATAAGTGCCGCAAATCCCATAACCACGGCTCTAAGTACCGATGGTTGCAAACCTGTTAGAATTAAGAACAGAATGAGAGCTATGCTGCCAAGTGTAATTTGGGTTGCTTTTTTCGCCTTTGATGTTAAACCCAGTATGACACCCAAAATTAATGACGTTTGAAACCCTGACGCTGCCAAAGCATGAGCCAGTCCCACCTGCACAAAACGGTCTCGCGTATCATAGGGTAAATCAACAACTTTACTACCCAAAACCATAGCACTCAAAAGCGGACCTTCTGGGATACCCAACCAACGAACCTGCGATCGCACAATTCGTTGGCGAACTTTCCACCATCCCCATTCATCCCCTTCATCCAGAATATTAACTTGGCGTCCACTCAGACCAGCAAAAGCACCTTCTTGTTGAAGAAATTTTTGAAAATCGAAAGCACCAGGATTTGATGGTGGTTTTGGTTTGTACAGAACGCCAGTGATACCAATTTGTTGACTGGTGTGTAACCCAGTGCCTTGAAGTAAAGGTACAGTGACATATAACTTTCCAGTCACTCCTTTAGTTGTACCTGCTGAACCACTGTCATTTCTTACCTCATCTAGCTGAGTTGCTTGTAACCACAATTGTCCACGCCCAGAACGAGTCATGCGGGGTGTACTAAGCACCTCACCGCGAACAATAAAAAGTTGTTCTTGATTGTTGCCATTTTCTGACGGAACGAATTTACTAATATCGTTTGCTTCTGCTGTGGGAACTCGCGATTGAAAGTACAAGCTAGCCAACAACCCCACTACCCCAGCAATCAGCCACACTCTCGCGTGAGGAGTGGTTTGCGGTAAGTGTGGCGCTGTCTTAGTCTGCGTTTGGGAATTGTCCTTGTTTTGTGGAGGTTTCCGTATATTTGGGCGTTGTCTTCCAAAAAAGATCCCTCCTAGTACGCCCAAAGCCAACACCCAAAAGCCACCCCACGGAACTGCTGTAAACAGCAACCCCAGAATGTAGCCAAGACAGATTATGACACCACTTGCCTGAATCATTAGAGTTTTTGCAACAAACACCCGGCAAACAGAAGTTGTGATTATACAGGCTTGGTCTGTCCAGGCGTACTTTATGTGTTTATCCTGAGTAGACAAGCTTCATTTGTATAGCCCCAGACTTCCAGTCTGCCGACGTATCAAGATTTTGGCAATAGGTCTATCAAAAACTCATACCCAATTTCAAACCCAATGCGGCGTGTACAAACAGCAGACAAAGTGCTGTGCTACCCAAATAAGCATGCAATATGCGTAATGAGGGTTTATTACCTGCAAATCCACTTAAAGAAATTGCACCATTAATAAATAACAGTAACAGCACAATCGAGCCAGTCCAAAAGTGGGGGCTTTCCAGAATTGGCTGATGATGCATGACTAATGCCAACAATCCGCCTGTGTAACCAAGCGCCATGAATAAAAACATCCACGGCGCTAATTTGCGATGGTCACTCCGACTTTTCATTGCAGCTTCTTTATCTTCAACAAGTCGCCCTCTCCAACCCGCCAATCCAACAAAGCTACCCATCACAAAAACGACAATACCCATCATTACGGGATGTCCCCAATGCACGATAGGATGAGGGATTCCCAGAGAGCGAAACCACGCTGCAATAGGTTCCAAAACTTGGCTGAGATTGACCATTCTCAAAAACCTTGACTTTTTTGCAACATCTAATTTAGCAATTTCTTGCATAAATTAAAACAAAAGCTTAGGAAAGTCGGCTTTCTTTGTGTAACCTCACCCAAAAGGGTGAGGCAGTTTTACAAAGATTATGCAATCAACTAGCCGCTTTCAACAACGGAAAACCCAGCTTTTCTCGTTGTTCTACATATAATTGCGCGACCTTACGCGCTAAATGTCGAATTCTTGCAATATATCGGCTTCTCTCTGTAACAGAAATGACTCCTCTGGCATCCAGTAAATTGAAGGTGTGCGAACATTTCAACACGTAATCGAGGCTAGGTAACACCAGTCCTCGTTCACTCAATTGCTGCGCTTCCTGCTCGTACATGTTAAATAATGTAAGCAGCATCTCAGGATTTGAAGCTTCAAAGTTGTAAACACACTGCTCAATTTCGCCTTGCAGGTGAACATCACCATATGTAATATCGTCCGTCCAGTGAATTTTGGTCATTGCTTCTACTCCCTGGAGATACATTGTCAGTCTCTCCAAGCCATAAGTCATTTCAATCGACACAGGACGACAATCGACTCCACCACATTGTTGGAAGTAGGTAAATTGAGTAATTTCCATCCCATCTAACCAGACTTCCCACCCAGTACCCCAAGCTCCTACCGTTGCATCTTCCCAATTGTCTTCTACAAACCGGATATCGTGATCCTCAGGACGAATTCCTAAAGCCCTCAAGGAATCCAGATAAATCTCTTGAATATTATCTGGTGAAGGCTTAATCAGGACTTGAAACTGGTAATAGTGTTGGAAGCGATTGGGGTTTTCACCGTAACGTCCATCTGTAGGACGGCGACAAGGCTCAACATAAGCGACAGCCCACGGTTCTGGTCCCAACGCTCTTAAAAAAGTATGGGGATTTTTAGTGCCTGCTCCCTTTTCAATATCGTACGGTTGGGCAATGAGGCAACCGCGATCGCTCCAGAATTTCTGCAATACAGCTATAACTGACTGAAAATTCACAACTACCCTTCCTTCATCACTCTTGAGTGCATCTCCCATTTTTGCCTAAACCCGTGCCAGCGAGCAGTTTTGGGTAGTTTAAAAAAAACTT